>NZ_CM190971.1:922500-2104404 GCF_056032965.2 Aceticella sp. 75b-Ac | reverse complement strand
ATTTTACGATTTCCGGATTTGCCGCAAGATAACCTACCCGTATTCCTGCAAGAGAGAAAGCCTTTGACATTGTCCTTAAAACAATCAGATTTTCATATTTATTTATTAAATCCACAACTGTTTCACCATCAAATTCATAATATGCCTCATCAACTACCACAATCCCTTTTTTTAATTGGAGTATTTTTATTATATCTTCCCTTTTCATTACATTGCCTGTCGGATTATTAGGAGTACATAGGATAATGACTTTTGGATTATATTTATCAATTGCATTTGAAAATTTATCCACATCATAAGAATAATCCTCATTGAGGCTAACCTCTATCTGCTTTGCTCCCGCAATCTGGGAATATACCTTATACATAGCGAAGGAGGGGAGAGGATATACAACACCGTCATTTTTATTAACAAAGGATAGCATTATAAGATGGATAAGCTCATCACCGCCATTGCCTATCATTATATTTTCCTCGGATACACTTAAGTATTCCGAAAGCTTTCTCTTTAATTTTCGGCCTATAGGGTCAGGATATCTGTTTACATTTGCAGCAGCTATGATTTCGCTTAAAGCTTCCATAGTCCTTTCCGGAAGTCTAAAAGGTGTTTCATTTGCATCCATCTTATACTTACATTCAATATCATTTACTTCATAATTTTTAAATCCCTTTATTTCTTCTCTCAATAGATCGCTGATCATAAATTTACCTCCATGATTTATTAGTGAAAGAATATACCCTTAGGTGAACCTGATTTTTATGGAATTGGCATGTGCCGTCAAGCCTTCTGATTCTGCAAGCCTTATAATGTCACTGGATACTTCTTTCAAAGAGCCTTCGTCATAATACAAAACACTCATCTTTTTGATAAAATCCTCCACAGATAGGGGTGAAAAAAACCTCGCTGTACCACTTGTTGGAAGAACATGATTAGGTCCTGCCATATAATCCCCCAGAGGCTCAGGTGAATTCTCTCCTAAGAATACAGCACCGGCATTTTTAACCTTGCCAAGCATTTCAAACGGATTCCTGATATCCAGTTCTAAGTGCTCAGGCGCCAAAGCATTTGCTATATTAAAAGCCTCCTCAATATCCTTCACAACAATTATTTCTCCATAATTTTCTATGGATTTTTTTATAATCTCTTTTCTCTCAAGATACCCTGTCTGTCTTTCTATTTCCTTATCAACTTTTTCAGCTAATTCATAAGATGTCGTTACAAGCACTGCGGAAGCCATAACATCATGTTCTGCCTGTGCAAGCAAATCTGCAGCAACATATCGCGGATTTGCCGAATCATCTGCTATAATCAGTACCTCACTGGGACCTGCCACCATATCTATGTCTACATATCCGTATAATGCCCTTTTGGCAACAGCCACATATATATTTCCGGGACCAACGATTTTGTCCACTTTCGGTACAGACTCAGTCCCAAATGCCAATGCTGCAACCGCCTGCGCTCCGCCAGCCTTATATATTTCATCAATCCCAGCCTCATTTGCAGCAACCAGTACATACGGATTTATCCCATTTTTATTAGGCGGCGTTACCATTATAATTTTTTCAACCCCTGCAACCTTTGCCGGTATCCCGTTCATCAAAACAGATGAAGGATATGCCGCTGTTCCGCCCGGTACATATATACCGACTTTTTCAAGGGGTCTTATCTTTTGTCCATAAATTATCCCATCTTTAAAATCCATCCAGGTGTTTTGTTTCTGTTTTTCATGAAATTCCGTAATGTTCTTTATGGCTTTTCTTACGGCGGAAACAAAATTTTCATCTGTTTTTTTATATGCGTCATCTATTTCTTCTTTGGTTACTTTTATAGAACTACTGTTTATATCAACACCGTCAAATTTAGAAGTATAATCAAATAATGCCGTATCGCCATTTTCTCTTATATTTTTTATTATTCCTTCTACAACACCGTTGACTTCTTTATTATCAAGCTTTGTTCTGCTGGATATTTTCATATATATGTCCTTATCAATACCTTCTTTGAAATTATATATTCTTATCATTTTTCTCCTCCTCTTTTATTTACGCTTTAAATATTATCTTTATCGATAATTTTTTTAATATCATATATTATTTCCTTAATCCTGTCGCTTTTTGTTTTTATACTGGCTTTATTGACAATAAGCCTTGCACTTGATTGAAATATTTCATCATGTATTATAAGTCCGTTTTCTTTTAAAGTCCTGCCGGTTTCGACAATATCCACTATTACCTCCGATAATCCCACGATCGGCGCTAATTCCACAGAGCCATTCAGCTTTATGATTTCAACATTTTCACCTTTTTGTTTATAATGGCTTTCCGCAATACGGGGAAATTTTGTGGCAACCCTTTTATTGCTTAAAAAATTATCTTTTATATCCATAAGTCCTGCAACTACCATTTTACATTTGCCAAATTTCAAATCAAGAATTTCATAGCAGTCCCTTTTTTGTTCCAAAAGAATATCCTTTCCGCTGACGCCTAAATCTGCAGCCCCATGTTCAACATATGTCGGTACATCAAAAGGCTTCACAAGTATAAATTTCAAGCGGCTGTTTTTATCTGTAATAACAAGCCTGCGTGAAATATCAGCTACGGTATTATGTGAAAATCCGGCTTTTTCAAAAATATTAAGGGATATTTCAGCCATTCTGCCTTTTGGCAGTGCAATCGTAATATATTCCATGTTAATCACCTATCTCTATGATTTTATCATATTTTTCTCTGCTGAAAGCTTCGTTGTTCTTTTCGCTTAATTCTACAATATTTCCCTCGTTCCTAAGGCTTAAGGCATATTTATATGCTTTTTCTCTACTGCCTTTTGAATAAACAATACATATCCTGCATGGCTCATTATCGAACCTTACCCCTTGCTTTTGAAGCGCCAGCATTACCCTTTCAACGCTGATGGCAAATCCTGTCGCCGGCATATCCTTACCGAAATTTTTTAAGAGATTGTCGTATCTGCCGCCTGCACATATCGCATAACCAATCCCTTTAACAAAACATCTGAATATAAGCCCCGTATAATAATTTATCCTCTGCACCATACCAAGATCAAACATTATATAATCATCCATACCATAATCTTTTAAAATCTCATATACATTTTCAAGATATTTAAGGGCTTCCCGAGCCTTTTCTGTTTTATATATCTCTTTCGCTTTTTCAATAACATCATAACTGCCAAAAAGCAGCGGCAATTCACTAATTAACCTATAATTAGCGCCTGTTATGTGATTAACACAAAGGAATTCCTCTATGCCTGATTGATTTTTTTGTTCAAGCAGTTCTTTTAATCTATGACTTTTTAAACCATCAAGGTTCAGTTCTTTAAGGACAGCTTCAAAAAATTCCGCCTGTCCTATATCAACCTTAAAATCCTTTAATCCGATTTTTTTTAGAGATTCTACTGCAACGGAAATGCATTCCGCATCAGAAATTTCACGATTTACTCCTATAAGTTCGATACCCGCCTGTGTAAATTCCCTCATCTTTCCCACTTGAGGGTCCTCATATCTATAAGCATTTGCAACATAACAAAACTTTAACGGAGATACACCTTCACATTTTGTTGCCGCTATTCTCGCAATCTGTGTTGTAACATCCGGTCTCAATGTCAGTATGTTCCCTTTTTTGTCAAAAAACCTATAAAGGTTATTTTCATCAAATAACTTAGTAGAACCTGTAAAGTTTTCATAAAACTCAAAAGTCGGCGGCATAACCTCTTTATATCCGCACTTTATAAAGGTATCCCTCAGTTTCTCTTCTATATGATGCTTTAATCTGTATTCATCAGGCATGAAATCTTGTACTCCATCTGGTAAATAATACATTGAAACACCTCACGTTTTACTTTATTATTGTAAAGCAATAAAGCATTGAATTCTATTGTAGTTATCTTATACTAAATTTTACAATATGTCAAGAAAAAAAATAAAGTTGGTGTAATTATTCTAATATCACCAACAAAGGAATGTTACAATTTTATATCTGCTTAATATTTGACAAATATATCTCGCAATTCTTCATTTAAGGTCTCCCATGTATAAACAGAATATCCGTCGGCATTTACCGCACCATCAAGAGCTCCTTTCATTTCTGAAGCCGAGGGAAGCGGCAGTCCATCACATAAAACACAACCCTGTAATACAACCTCTATATTTACACCGGAAGTTGCACTATTTTTAACCAATTTTATAGAATCACTTACAAACTTTCTTGTATCATCATATGTATAGTTAATATTTGAAGTATGCCAATAATCCATCAGTGCAATCGCATTAAAATACCTGCTCATTGCCGCATATGGATATTGAGGTCTTTGCTGCGGAGGATATGTGATTGCAACAAAAGGCATATTTGACGGTAACCCCTTTAATGCTTGATTAGCATAATCTTCAACCATTTTTGACGCTTTTGCCTGATTGGTTTCCGGTAATTCTTCGATATCTGCTGCTATTCCATCAAGGTGATAACCCTCAGGTGTAGTATAGTTTGCCACCTTATCCGTTAATTGGGCATCAGAGGAAATATCTTTAAAATCGGTATATATCCAGCCAATCACCTGTATACCGGCTCTATGTGCAGTAGGAAGCAATGTATCTATCCAATTTTTATATTGATCCGAAAAACCCACTGTGCTTGTTGCAACTTCAAGATAAATATGTGTGACACCTCCGCTTTTTAAGCGGCTTAAATCGGCTCCGTTTGGAAGGTTTGTATAAATACTGCACCAAATTCCCTTCCCTGCAAATGGTTTAACTTTATTTAGCGAATTGTTAAGGCTTCGAGATGGTTCATTATTGTACACCGGATTTGTTTCCTTATTAATTGACCTCTGGAGAATAACAACCGTTTCCGCCCTTGTTATATAATTTTGCGCTTGAAATGTACCGTCAGAATACCCTGATATTAAACCATTTGTTGCTACGGCATCAACGGCGTTTTTTGCCCAATCCGATATTTTATTTGAATCCTTGAATTTATTGAGTGCATCGTAATTTGTCGCTTGAGGCAATTTTAATAATCTTGATATAATTGACGCTGTTTCTTCTCTTGTGATAAATTTATCTGGATTCATCATATTATTCTCATATCCTGATATGTAACCTGCTGCCACTCCCTTTTGTATGTCATTATAATACCAGTCTGATGATTTTACATCCCTAAAATTTATCTTTGCCTCATCTTTAAAGCCAAAGCTTCTATTGACTAATGCAACAAATTCCGCCCTTGTTATCAGATTATCAGGTCTAAAGGTATTATCTTCATAACCGCTGACAAAACCTTTTGATACAAAGCTGCAAATCTCCTCTTCCGCCCAATGTCCTTTAATATCTTTAAAAGATATATTTGTTGCTGCAAAAGCTAAAGGTATACTGTTTATAAAAAAAATTAAGATCAAAATAAAAAATGCGACACCTTTTTTGGATTTCATCAGATTGTTTCTCCCCTTTAGTTATGTTGTATAATATTAATGTTGCTTATATTTGTATATATCGACATTAATCTTATATATGTTAATAATAACAATTTTGCATTACAATCAAGTAACAAAACCATTACAATTTTGTAAAAAAAATAAGGCTGATATGCCCTATTTTTATCTCATTCATTATTACCGATATGTTGAATTACTCTCCCGGCTGGATTATTGCATGGAAATGGTCTGGCATGATTACAAATCCAACATTAAGGGTGGGCTACTAATAATAAATAAAATCAGATATGACATTCGGGGTACGTCCCCAAATGTCACTAATTTTTATCTATATCTTGCCCATCTGATTTAACATCCTGTATATCATGGCTGATGCCATTTCCCTTGTTGATGCGGCATCAGGCATGAGGCTGCATTGACCTGACCCGCTGATGATACCGGTATCACAGGCAATTGCCATGGATTCTTTAGCCCAATCCTGTACCTTGTCCTTATCATTAAACCTATCAAGTACAGAAATATTGGCTTTTGAGAGGAATTTGGGAACATGATTTTTCTGTAATGCATTAATAATCATTGCTGTCATTTCTTCCCTTGATATTTCAGCATCAGGTCTAAATTCCTTTCCATATCCGGATATGAGTCCTGCCTGTTTGCCTGCTTCAATTGCCCCATAATACCAATCATTCGGACTGACATCGGTAAAGGAAGGTGCAGCAGGATTGTTTCCATTTAGTCCAAGTGACCTTACAAGCATTGATACAAATTCAGCCCTTGTAACTTCTTTATCAGGCTTAAAGGTATTATCTTCATAACCTGATATTATACCCTTTGATGCAAGAGCTAAAATATTCTGCTTTGCCCAACAGGAATCTATATCAGTGAATTTATTGGCAAGATTATTTGACACCTTTGCCTTAATGCTTATTTCATTACTTTCATCAATGATTTGTCCGCTTGCATCAAATGCAGACACCTTATAAACATAATCCATATCAGGCTGCAGATTCTCATCAATAAATTTATTGAGAGAAACCCTTGCTATTTCATTATTATTGCGATATACGATATACCCAGCTATATCTGAATTTTGTACATTAGTCTTCCAATCAAGCATTACTTTATTTTCATATATCCCGGATGTTTTCAATTTGCCGTATATTGATGCGCTTACAATATCCCTTGCAGTGGAATTTACCATAAAACTTAACTCTTTATTTACACCCCTTTCAAGATTAAACTTAAATGTATCCAGAATATCTACAGTAATCTCAGATTCACCTTTATCCCCATCTATCTTAAGTTTCCCCTCATCTACTGAAGCAACTTCCGGATTGCTGGATTTTATACTATACTGTGTTTTATCAAGATACATTATTTGTGAATTGTTATCATCAAATAAAGCCTTTATCTTTAAAGGGGTTTCTTTATTATTCTTAATATTGTCGCAAGACAATTCAACCTGAAACTCCTTAACCTTATGGTTATCAAAAAATCTTTTTCCGGAGAAAAAGCCGTCAATTATATTTATCATTTTAGTTACATCACTATACATCCTTTTTTTAATCTCTGCATTTAAACTATTATCAGAATTTATAGTATTTAATAGATTTACTATACTTTTCCCTATATCTCCGTCATTTGCAGGCTTTGCTTTATTTATCAATACTTTGTATCTTTGAGCCTCTTCATCATTCATACCTCCATACTTAACGTATACGTCGTTTATCTTCCTTATCATCTCATCCAGCATAACATTTATTGAATTAACAGGATTGCCGGTAGTTATAGCCGGCATACTGTACACCCCAAGTTTTAATGCCTTATCATATCCGCCGTTAAATAATGACTCAAACTCAAAAATCCCTATACCGTTTGTACCTGTATCTCTAATTGCCTTTATCTGTTCTAAAAAAGTCCTGTAATCAATCCCTGTATATGTTCCAATTCCAACCGTAATATCTGAATGGCCCTTTGCAAAAGCCCATGTATTTTGAATATCTTCAACCACAGGAGGTACGTCAATATTGTATGACATCGGTATCAGATTATTGATGTAATCCCGCTTCGTCCAATCCCTCGAATCTTGGAAAATATCCGTTAGTGCTTTGTCATAATTTGGCCATACATCCGCCGATATCTGCAAATCAGGTTTAATTGACCTTATCTCGGAAATTATTCTGTATGCAAATGTTGTGATGATTTTTACCCTGAAATCACACCATTTCTGCCATAATGCATCACCGGGATGTAAGGTTATAGGGTCAACGGCTGTGATATTTTTGAATAACTGCCTTGTATATGTATCATATCCATAATCATCTGAATAACCACCCGGTAACGGATATCTCATATAGTCAAACTGTATTCCATCAAGGTCATATTTTTTAACAAGGCTCTTATAAAGGTCTGATAAAAAATCACGTACCTCATTGAGTGATGGATTTAAGAAATTTCCGTTAGAATCCATTTTTCTATCTGAATTTGCCCATTCAGGCTTTCTATCAAGAACAGGTTTATCAACAGCAAAGTCCTCCACCCATGCATGTACCTCCATTCCTCTTGCATGGGCTTCCTTAATATATGCCCCAAGTACATCAAAACCGTTATACATTGGATTTTCCTGCATTATATCATTTCCGGTAGGATATACCGCATATCCGCCCCAATATGTTTCAAGATATATCGTATTAATATTCAAGTCTTTCAGCATATCAAGGTGCTTTTTCACTTCATCAACAGTAGTTTCTTTTGGTCTTACCCAAACTGCCCTGTTTTCAACCTTGACAGATTCAAATGCCATAAAAAAGGCATTGTTTGCATCATTTTTAATATCATTAACCGTATTTATCGCATCTTTATACTGCCCTTCATCTATTTGCGATTTTAAAGCCGGCAATTTCTGTCCTGCCGTATCTATAAGACTCTGTACCTTATCATAGGGTATGTCAAGGAACTGCCTTTTGGCTGTGTCGAGATTGTCTTGTGCTGATTTTATGCTGTATTTTGCCATATCTATATAGGAATCCGGCGTAAATATAACCACAGCTTCTTTCCTATCCTTGTTTATTACAACCGTTGAACCCAAGAGGGCATAATTTTGAAGCCACGATGCCATAATACCATGCCCAGATAAAACATACCCTCCTTGAGGTATATTTGAATCATTCCCTCCGGTTTGAATTATTTTACCTTCACTGCCGACAACAACCTCATATCCATATGAATTTGTTTTTGTGGATGTGCCATATGATGAATCATATAAAATGATTTCATTAGGACCTCTAAAGGCATTTATTTTATTTAAAGTTATACTGTTTACCTTAAAGTTTTCATCGGTTGTTGTGGGAATATCTACCTTTGAAATTACTAATCTATCCCCCACCTGAATTTGATTGATAAAATCATTATTATTTCCTGTAAATGACATAACATATCCATTTGCAGGTATATATGTACCTTTCAATCCATTGCTGTTTTTATACGCTACTATACCATTTACAACAATAAATTCGCATGTATTTTCAGTAAATGGCTTAGTATAATCCCCAAAGTTTTTTGTGTATACAGCAATTTTGTTTTCTTCTCTGTCCTTATTTATGATATCAATCGGATATTTATTTCCATTACTCAAAGTGATTGATGGTCCGGTTATTACCTCCGGTAAAGTAAAACCCTCTATTTTTACTTCATTGCCTGCTTTAAGATTTTGTGAAATCCATTTTGCTCCGTCACCTATGCCTGATACAACAAATCCGCCGGGAGAAATATTTATTGAATCCGGATTATAAACAACATTCATAACTATATATTTATCGAATTGTCTGCTAACGGTCGCCGCAGATAAGGACTTGTCAGGTTTTTTATAGCTTTGGCTGTTTGTGTACAATATTATCTCATTGTCTGATGAAAAAGCTTCATTTACTTTATCAATTTTTATACTCTGTTCATTGGTTTTTAAAAAAATATTATTATCCGCCGCATATGCATTTGTGGATTTTTGCAGTACTATAACTACCCCAAAGATACAAATAAGTAATAATAAATATTTGCAAAATTTCACTTTTATATCATCCCCTTATATTAATCAGACCTATTGAGGTCATTAAATCATCCTTATATATATTCTACATAAATCTGAAAATTCCTTCTTATATGCAAAATATCTTGTTGAATATGTTATAATTATATTATAACATATAATAAAGACTATATTCAGAAAGGGGATATTGCGATGAATGTTGATAAACTTACCTTAAAAGTGCAGGAGGCAATAAATGAGGCTCAGAAAATAGCAATAAAAAATAATAATCAGCAGATAGACTCGATACATTTATTTGCAGCTTTAATAGAACAGGAAAATGGGCTGATACCAAATATATTCGGAAAAATGGGTATTGATATAAAGAAATTAAGGGAAGAAATAGATGCTGAACTTGATAAATTACCTAAGGTTTTTGGTGAAGGGGCTAAAAATGCATCAATATATATTACCAGAAGATTTGAGGAAATTTTTATAAAAGCAGAGGATATATCAAAAACCTTCAAGGACTTATATGTCAGTGCAGAGCATGTCATGCTGGCATTAATGGATGTTGACGCTAAAGGACCTGTTGGCAGTATCCTTAGAAAATTCGGTATTACAAAAGAGGAATTTTTAAAGGTGTTAAATCAGGTAAGAGGAAATCAAAGGGTGGAATCTCAAGACCCTGAGGGAACCTATGATGCACTTGCAAGATATGGAAGAAATCTCATTGATGATGCAAAATCCCATAAATTAGACCCCGTTATCGGCAGAGATGACGAAATAAGGCGTGTTGTAAGAATCTTATTAAGAAGAACTAAAAACAATCCTGTCCTTATTGGAGACCCGGGCGTTGGTAAAACAGCCATTGTTGAAGGTTTGGCGGAAAGAATCGTAAGAGGAGATATCCCTGAAGGTTTAAAGGATAAAATTATATTTTCCCTTGACATGGGTTCCCTTATAGCCGGTGCAAAATTCAGAGGAGAATTTGAGGAAAGATTGAAATCAGTCCTTAAAGAAGTCCAAAGAAGCGAAGGTAAGATTATTCTCTTTATTGACGAGATTCATACAATAGTAGGCGCCGGTAAAACGGAAGGGGCTTTAGATGCCGGAAACATTATAAAACCCATGCTTGCAAGAGGAGAACTTCACTGCATAGGTGCAACCACCTTTGACGAATATAGAAAATACATTGAAAAAGATAAGGCTTTAGAAAGAAGATTTCAACCTGTTATTGTAGATGAGCCATCAATAGAAGAAAGTATATCAATATTAAGAGGCTTAAAAGAAAGATTTGAAATTCATCATGGTGTAAGAATCCATGACAGTGCAATTGTAGCAGCTGTAAAACTTTCCCACAGATATATAACCGACAGATTTTTGCCGGATAAGGCAATTGATTTGATAGATGAAGCTGCTGCCATGATAAGGTCTGAAATAGACAGCCTTCCGGCAGAGTTGGATGATATCAGAAGGAAAATATTCCAATTGGAGATTGAAAAAGAGGCACTTGTTAATGAGAATGATCCGGCTTCAAAACAAAGATTGGAACAAATCAATAAAGAACTGGGCAATCTAAAAGATATTGACCATGAGATGACCGCAAAATACGAAAAAGAAAAAGAATTGATAACAGATATAAAAAATTTAAAGCAAAAGCTTGATGATGCAAAAGGACAGCTTGAAAAAGCTGAAATAGCTTACGACCTAAACAAGGTATCTGAATTAAAATACGGCTTAATTCCCCAGATAGAAAAAGAAATTCAGCAAAAGGAAAGCATTATTAAAGAAAATTACAACACTGCTTTGTTGAAAGAAGAGGTTACAGAAAATGAAATCTCTGAAATAGTATCAAAGTGGACAGGCATTCCTGTATCAAAATTGCTGGAAAGTGAAAAGAAAAAATTACTAATGCTTGAAGAAGAACTGGAGAAAAGGGTTATAGGACAGGAAGAAGCGGTTCATGCGGTATCAAACGCTGTAATAAGAGCAAGAGCCGGAATGAAGGACCCAAAAAAGCCAATCGGTTCATTTATATTCTTAGGTCCTACAGGGGTAGGGAAAACACAACTGGCAAAATCCCTCGCACAGCTTCTTTTTGACAGCGAAGAAAATATAATAAGAATTGATATGTCGGAATATATGGAGAAACATTCTGTTTCAAGATTAATCGGTGCACCTCCCGGATATGTCGGATACGAAGAAGGAGGACAGCTTACAGAAGCAGTCAGAAGAAAACCCTATAGCGTCATACTCTTTGATGAAATTGAGAAGGCTCATGACGATGTATTCAATATCTTTCTTCAAATATTGGATGACGGAAGGCTTACTGATAACAAAGGCAAAACCGTCAATTTCAACAACTGCATTTTAATCATGACTTCAAATATCGGCAGCGAGTACCTGCTGGAAAATACCAATAGAAAAACGATTGACGAATATATCAAGGAAAAAGTACAAAATGCCCTTAAAAGCAGATTTAAACCGGAATTCTTAAACAGGCTTGATGATATTATTATGTTTAAGCCATTAACTATTGAAGAAATACAAAAAATTGTAGATATTTTCTTAGAGGATATAAACTTAAGGCTTAAAGAGAAAAATATAAAACTGGCTTTATCTGAAAAAGCCAAAAAATTCATTGCAGAAAAAGGATATGACCCCGTATATGGCGCAAGACCCCTTAAAAGATACATTGAAAGCAATCTGGAAATATTAATTGCAAGAAAGCTCATTTCTGGTGAGATACAGGAAGGTTCTGAGATTACAATTGATGAAGAAGACGGAAAATTTATTTTTAAATAATTTTAGGTGTACCATTTGGTACACCTTATTCTCTATATATGATTGCGCCAAGGTTTTTCAACTTTTCTTCAATCCTTACATAACCTCTATCAATATGATATATATCATTTATTTCTGTCCTGTCTTCTGCAACAAGTCCTGCAAGTACAAGAGCCGCACCTGCTCTTAAATCCGTTGCTTTAACTTCGGCTCCTGAAAGATGACCGATTCCTGTTACAACTGCGCTTCTTCCTTCTATTTTAATATCTGCTCCCATCCTTTTAAGTTCATCAACATGCATAAACCTGTTTTCAAAGACCGTTTCGATTATTACACTTGTTCCCTTTGCCACTGACATCATTGCCATCATCTGTGCCTGCATATCCGTAGGAAAACCCGGATATGGAAGTGTCTTAATATCAACCGCTTTAAAATCATTGCATCCTTTAATCCTGAGACCCCCGGCTTCTTCCACTACTGTAATGCCGCATTCAATTAACTTTGCAATAATCGGCTTCACATGGTCAACAATGACATTTTCTATCAATACATCCCCACCTGTCATTGCTGCTGCAACCATGAAGGTTCCTGCTTCAATCCTGTCAGGTATTACCGTATGTTCAGTACCTTTCAGTTTTTTTACCCCTTCTATCCTAATGGAATCAGTCCCTGCACCTTTTATATTTGCCCCCATTTTATTGAGGAAATTTGCCAAATCCACTATCTCAGGTTCTTCAGCCGCATTTTCTATCACTGTAAGCCCGTCTGCAAAGACCGCAGCCATCATTATATTTTCCGTTGCACCAACACTGGGAAAATCAAGATATATCTTTTTGCCGGTCAGTTTGTCTGCTTTTGCTTCCACAAATCCGTGCCCTATATTTATATCGGCTCCCAATGCCTGAAATCCTTTGAGATGAAGGTCTATGGGCCTTGTTCCTATTGCGCATCCCCCCGGCATGGATATTCGTGCGTGTCCCAGTCTTGCAAGTAACGGTCCCATTACAAGGAAGGAGGCTCTCATCTTTTTTACAAGGTCATATGGTGCTTCTACTTCTTTGATATCAACCTTAATACTCAATTTGCCATCTTTATACACACAATCTGCCCCAAGATATTTTATAAGTTCTATTATGACATTGACATCCCGCAATTCAGGAATATCATCAATAAATACCTCGTCAGATGACAACAATGATGCTGCAATAATCGGCAAAACCGAATTTTTTGCCCCGCTAATTCTTACTGTTCCCTTTAAGGGAGGGCTTTTTTGTGCAACTATTTTCGTTGGTACCACCTTCTATCGTTAATATTCCATTGCTATGATTGGAGTAGCTACCCAGATATAGGTTTTTTTATCATAAGTGCTATAACGCATAGCTATGTTCAAATTTATTTTTTCACTTCCAATCTCAATATATTCCTTAATTTTATTTGTGTGTGCAGAAATACTTAAAACATTTTGATCCTCCATCCCTTCTATCTTTACTGCTGACATTTTTTCCATCACTCTTTTTACTATACTACTAACCTTCTCTTTTTTCAACTGACCATCAAAGGTACCAACAAAACATACTGCAATCTTAGGGGATAATTTGAATCTATCATATGCCTTCTTAACATTATCCCTCTCATCTTGTATATCCACTTTCTTATTAAGGCTATAATCATCAATTAAAATATATGTCTCACATAATACCCCGCTTTTAATACTTTGTATAGCAATACTTATCTTTTTTGAATTCAAAACATCATATTCTACATTAAGCTGATTTAAATTCTCTTGTTTTAATTCAGATATTTTTGCCTTTTTTTCATTGATATTCATGTCTTTCATAATTTTTTTTGCATATCCCTTCATAACATCAGTAGTTGTAAATTTATCATTCAACTTAGCCCATGCATTAACATTTGAATATTCATAATGTGCTCCGGTTGATGAAAAACTTTCCTTCAAAAGTGATATATCATAACTCTTTGCCGAAAAAACCCCTGTTTGTGCATTTACAAAAGCAATACTTCCGATGATCGCTAAAATACATATTAATAACTTTTTAAACATAATAACCCTCCATTTATCAAGCTCATCTTAAAACTCCATTCCATAAAATTAAAAGGGGGCGGATAATACAAGTGAATTCACAAGGGGGATAATAAATTCACCGTATCTTCCGCCCATCCTATTATAATTATTAACAGTATTTTATTTTTTATTCAAATTTTAAAATTTGTTTCAAAGAAAAGCTTAAATTAAAAAAGCGGGGTTTAATTATCTCCCGCCTTTATATTCTTCAGGTCTTTCTTTTAATACACCGAATGAATATTTTATTGCTTTTAAAATTCTTTCCGATGCATTTCCATCCCCATATGGATTTACGGCATTCGCCATTTTATTGTATTCCTCTTTATCCTCTAAAAGAAGTTTTGCTTCATTATACAGGCTCTCAGAATCTGTACCTATTATCTTTACAGTACCTGCTTCTACCGCCTCAGGTCTTTCTGTAACATCTCTTAAGACAAGCACCGGTTTCCCCAGTGCCGGCACCTCTTCCTGAAGCCCGCCGGAATCTGTCATAACCATATAGCATTTCGCCAAAAGATTATGCATTTCATCTGTATCAAGGGGGTCTAAAAGAAGAACATTATCAATCCCGTCAAGTATCTTATGCACTGTATCACGTACTACCGGATTTTTATGAACAGGATATATTAAATATGTATCTTTAAAATCAACAGCTATATTTCTCAATGCATTACAAATATCTTCCAATGGTTTGCCCCAATTTTCTCTTCTGTGTGCTGTTACAACGATAACCCGCTTTTTATCATAATATAGTTTGTTAAGTCTTTCCTCTCTAAATATGTAACCATCCTTTACCGTATATTTCATGGCATCAATGACGGTATTTCCCGTAATAAATATATCCCCCTCATTAACACCCTCTGATAAAAGATTGCCTTTTGCTGTTTTAGTCGGGGCAAAATGCAAATCTGTCAAGACGCCTGTAAGCCTCCTATTAATCTCTTCAGGATACGGAAACCATTTGTCATGGGACCTCAAACCTGCTTCAACATGTCCTACCTTAATCTTTTTATAAAAAGCTGATAATGCGCCGGCAAATGTCGTTGTCGTATCACCATGGACAAGAATCAAATCCGGCTTGGCTTTCTCCAAGATATCATCAAGCCCCTTGAGAACTGACATCGTTATGGAAGATAAAGTCTGCTTTTCCTTCATTACATCAAGGTCATACCGTGGTTTTATATCAAAAAGCCTCAGTACCTGGTCAAGCATATCCCGGTGCTGGGCTGTTACACATACAATAGAATCAATTTCACTATCGCTGTTAAGTGCTTTTACAAGGGGTGCCATCTTAATTGCCTCAGGTCTTGTTCCAAATATTGACATAACTTTTAGCATATTGAATTCCTCCATTACATACAGTTAATATTTTCGATAGCATCTGCTTAATAGCTTAATTTGCATTCATATGTTTGGAACCATGCCGTCCCACAAGCCCCATCCTTTCAGCGCCCCACATTACGATAAATACCACTATACAAAGGATGACTAATCCCTTTACACCGCTTATATATGATATAACCACAGCACTTATACCAAGAAATAGGCTTACCCCATACATAACAAGAACTGCCTGTATCTGTGTAAGTCCCATTTCAAGCAGTCTGTGGTGAAGATGCCCTTTATCCGGCTGCATTATTGGTTTGCCGTTTTTTGTTCTTCTGATTATTGCGAAGGTTGTATCAAATATAGGAACCCCAAGGGCTAAAATAGGTACGGCTATTGCTATTGCTGCCGCAGATTTGACAGCACCCTGTATGGATACTGCTGAAAGCACGAACCCTAAAAACATAGAGCCTGTATCCCCCATAAATATTTTTGCAGGATTAAAATTATACGGCAAAAACCCTAAGGCTGCCCCTGTAACAGCTGCTGTAACAATTGCTGCTTCATATCTTCCATTTATTAACGATACTATAAAAAGTGAGCCTGATGATATGATGGCAATACCTGCCGCAAGCCCGTCCAATCCGTCAATAAGGTTCATTGCATTCGTAATTCCAACAACCCAGAAAAGTGTAAGCGGAAGTGCAAATATTCCGAGATATATCATTCCATTTCCAAAGGGATTAGTTAGCCAGTCTATCTTAACACCGCCAATAATAAGCACCGTTGCAGCTATTATTTGACCCAAAAGCTTTACCTTCGGGGATAATTCATATTTATCGTCAAATATTCCTAGTACGGCAATTATTGTGCATCCTGCTGCTATACAGAAAGTTTCCTCTGTCTTTGGCAAAAACAGGAGTATACTGATAATGGCTCCAAGGTAAATTGCAGCACCTCCCAGTCTTGGTATCGGTTTTTTGTGAACACGCCTTCCATCCTTTGGTATATCAATAGCTCCAATAACAAAAGCCAGTTTCTTTGCCGCAGGTGTAGCTAAAAGTGCAACTATAAATGCTACAGCAAACGACAACAAGTATATTTTCATATGTTAAACCTCCTTAGCTTTTTGAGCATCAAAAATCCACCTGTCAAAGCTATTTTACCTTTCAATTTTTACTATGTCAAGTCCGGCTTCCTTTATAAACTCCATCGACAGCTCGTCCGGATACCCTTCTTGATAGACAATCCTTTTTATCCCTGCATTAATCAGCATCTTAGCACACAAAGAACATGGACATACATTCACATAAATTGTAGCATCTTTTGTGCTTACACCGTTTAAAGCCGCCTGTATAATAGCATTTTGTTCGGCATGTATCCCTCTGCAAAGCTCATGCCTCTCGCCAGACGGTATTTTAAGTTTCTCCCTCATACATCCGGTTTCTTCACAGTGCTTTAAACCTGATGGCGCCCCATTATAACCTGTTGATATTATATGCCTGTCCTTTACGATTACCGCTCCAACATGCTTCCTTAAACAAGTAGAACGCATTTTCACTATATCTACTATCTGCATGAAATATTCATCCCAAGAAGGTCTCATACCCTACACCTCCGATATACTTGCACATGATTGCGTGAATTTATTTAGTGCCAAATAATCTATCCCCTACCTCCTTAAGCCTATCTGCCGTATTTTTTCTCAATCTCTTTTATCTTATCAAGCCTTTTCTGGTGCCTTCCACCCTGAAACTCGGCATTAAGCCATTCCTCAACTATCATAAGTGCAAGCCCGGGTCCTATAACCCTTCCCCCCATACATAGAATATTTGCATTATTATGCTCTTTGGCATATTTCGCCGAAAAAACATCTGAACAATTTGCAGCCCTTATGCCGGGTACTTTGTTTGCAGCAATTGATATACCAATACCTGTACCACAGATAAGTATACCCCTGTCACATTCACCGCCGATAACCGCTTCAGCCACCGTTAATGCAAAATCCGGATAATCGACAGATTCACTGCTGAAGGTTCCAAAATCCTTATATGCAATTCCTTTTTCATTAAAATATTTCCTTACAACCTCCTTAAGGTCATAACCGCCGTGGTCGCTGCCAAGTGCAATCATATCAATACGCTCCTATTCTCCAAATTTCAATATTAATCACTCAAAAATCTTTTTTAAAATAAGATTAACCGCATTATATAAATTTTTTGCCGTAGTACGGTATACCTCTTTATCCTTCCCAAAGGGGTCTGATATATCCCCTTTTAAGCTTACGAATTCATTGATTGTATAAATTTTACCGTTATATTCCGGATATTTAGACTTTATAACACGTTTTTGCGATTCCGTCATTGTAAAAATAAAATCAGCATCCTTTATATGTTCTCTTTTGAGACTTTTAGATACATGCCCCGATATGTCAATACCATAATCTTCTTTTAGCACCTCAACTGCTTCCTTTGCAGCCGAATCCCCATCAAAGGCAAATGTGCCCGCAGACTGTGCCAAAGCTTTTATCCCCTTCTTTTCTGCCAGTGCATTAAAAATCCCTTCTGCCATACTGCTCCTACAGGTATTACCTGTGCATACAAAAAGCACCTTCATTTTTACCTCCAAATATCTACACTATTATTTCTTTATAACCGGCAGCTTTTTCAAGCCTGTTCATTATAGCAAGTCCAATCTCGTCACATGAAAATCCTTCTGAATATACAATATCAATACCTTGATTGTCAAATTCCCTCAAGACATCAAACAGATTTTTCGCAATTGTTTCAGGATTATTCCTGTCTCCTACAACAATAACATATCCCTTGCAATACTGTGGCGACGTTTGCTCTGTAGCCATTATACCAACTTTTTTCCCATTATTCAATTGGATTTCCGTTAATTCTTGTATCTTTTTTATGACACTTTCAAGATTGCCTTTAACAATATAAATTTCTGCATTCGGCGAATAATGCTTATATTTCATTCCAGGCGCCTTTGGCTTTAAATCCCCTGATGATTCTTCAGATACCGCCAAATCAACCTTTATCTCACCAATAACTTTTTCAATCATTTCCTTTGTTACACTGCCGGGTCGTAAAATGATGGGAATTTCTTCCGTCATATCAAGAACAGTTGATTCTACGCCAACATCACATCTTCCACCGTCAATTATTACATCAACCTTCCCGTTAAGGTCATGTATTACATGAGAAACTTCCGTTGGACTGGGCTTGCCGGAAAGATTTGCACTGGGGGCAGATACGGGTACCCCGGCATACTTTATTAAAAGATGGGCAATTCGGTTTGAAGGCATCCGAAGAGCTACAGTATTTGTCCCTGCCGTATTTATATAAGGTACAATGTCTGATTTTTCAAATACCATAGTCAGGGGACCGGGCCAGAATTTTTTCATGAGTATTACTGCCTTATATGGAATCTCTTTAACATATCTATGTAAATCTTCAAATTCAGCTATGTGAAGAATAAGAGGATTGTCCTGCGGTCTTCCTTTGGCAATAAATATCTTTTTTACCGCATCTTCATTTAAGGAATTTGCCCCAAGCCCATATACGGTTTCTGTTGGAAATGCTACAAGCCCTCCCTCCCTTAATACCTTCGCTGCTTCCTCAATTAATTTTATATCCGGATTATTTTTATCAAGTTTAATAATTTTCGTCATATCTGTACTTCCTTTCATAAAAGCTCTGTTATTATTATACCACCAATAACCCCTGCAATCATTCCTATAACCGATATTCTTCCCTTGTACAGGTCTCTTGACTGCGGTATCATTTCGCCGCATATAACGTAAAGCATTGCACCGCCGGCAATCCCGAGATTCAAAGAAATAAAAAAGGGTGATATCTCACCCATATATACACCTGCTATCGTGCCTATCCCCGTAGGAATACCTGCAAGAATTGCATATATTACATTTTTGAGAGGTGTTACACCGCCTAAGGACAAGGGTGTAGCCATCGCTATACCTTCAGGCACATCATGCAGCACAATAACAAGGGCAATGCTTATCCCGAAAGCTTTTGAAGCCATAAAGCCGGAACCAACAGCTAAACCTTCCGGAAAATTGTGTACCGCTATCGCAAGTCCCATTATAATTCCTTCTTTAAGATAATCATTATTTTTACGCCCTGATGTAGATACTAAATCATCAAATATTATCACAATAAGTACACCTATAATCATGCCAAGTAAACCTGTCATATAACTATGTACTTCAAATGCATGCGGCAGAAGGTCAAATGTAACCACAGAAAGCATCAGCCCCCCGGCAAATCCCATTATCGTACTTAAAAACCTGTTGGAGGGATTTCTATATAAAAAGGTTAATGCCCCACCTGAACCGGTACCTACTATCCCGATAAAAAAACCTAATAATATCACATTTAAGGCATCCATAATTAGTCCTCTTTCCCTTTTACTTTATCTACCTTAAATGTATTCCCTCATATCTTCTAATATGATAATTAATTTATATTTTTAAGTTTTTCTGTCTGATCCTCGGTAATCAACGCATCAATTATTTCATCAAGATTGCCGTCCAAAACAAACTGCAGCTTATAAAGGGTAAGTCCAATCCTATGATCCGTAATTCTGCCCTGAGGATAATTATATGTCCTTATCCGTTCACTTCTATCACCGGTTCCTACCTGTGATTTCCTTGTTTCAGACAGCTCCTTCTCTTTTTCTTCCTGCGCCATTTCATAAAGCCTTGCCCTCAGTATCTTCATGGCACGCTCCCTGTTCTGCAGCTGTGACCTTTCATCCTGACATGTTATAACAATACCTGTCGGAATATGTGTAAGCCTTACCGCTGAATCAGTGGTATTTACGCTCTGTCCCCCATGTCCGCCTGACCTGAAAACATCAAGTTTTATATCATTGGGATTTATCTCCACATCCACATCTTCCGCTTCAGGAAGCACCGCAACAGTTGCCGTTGATGTGTGAATCCTGCCTCCTGCTTCAGTTGTCGGTATTCTCTGAACCCTGTGTACACCACTTTCATATTTTAAACGGCTGTATACGCCTTTACCGGATATATTAAATATGATTTCCTTAAAACCTCCCAGCTCTGTGGGATTTGAACTCATTATTTCGGTTTTCCAGCGCCTTTTCTCAGCATACATTGTATACATTCTAAACAAATCATATGCAAAAAGCGCTGCTTCTTCACCACCGGCGCCAGCCCTTATCTCCATAATTACATCCTTCACATCATTAGGATCCTTAGGTATCAAAAGAAGTTTTATTTCATTCTCAATTTCTTCCTTCTTTTTCTTAAGTTCCTCGATCTCCTGCTCTGCCATATCCTTCATATCAGGGTCATCGCTTCCTAAGAGCTCTTTTGTTTCTTCTATATCCTCAATGACCTTTTTATATTCCCTGTATTTTGTTACGATTTCTTCTAATGCCGCATGCTCTTTAACATACTTCTGCCATTCCTCCCTGTTCGATATAATCTCAGGATCACTTATCTTCTTGCTTAAATCTACATATCTGTTTTCTATATCTTGAATTTTATCAATCATTATCTCAATTTCACCTCGAATTTAGATTATATCACAATATATCCCTCATGAAAATAATCCCCTTTTTCCAATAACAACCCTATCGATTCCCTGTAAATCCTTGATTACCTCTAAATTAAAAAAATTAGCGTTTTTGAGTAAATCCTTGACTTCACCTGCTTGATTATAACCTACTTCAAAAGCAATATAACCATCAGCTTTTAAATATTTTCCGGCATCTTTTATAATTCTTCTGTAAAATAAAAGCCCGTCTTTGCCTCCGTCAAGAGCTATTAAAGGCTCTTTTTGCACCTCCTCCTGAAGTTTTTCAATATCTTTACTTCTTATATACGGAGGATTTGATATAATAAAGTCAAATTCTGCCTCGTCAGGCAGTGAAGAATACAAATCACTTTTGATAAATTTAATTTTCCCATCAACAGCATTTCTTTTGGCATTTTTTTTGGCAATTGCAAGGGCATCATTGCTTATGTCAACCGCATATCCTTTTGAATTAATGGAATATTTAGCTATACTTACAGCGATTGCCCCGCTTCCCGTTCCTATATCAAGGAAGCGTGAATTTGGTTTTAATCTTTTTAATACTTCTTCCACAAGTATTTCCGTTTCTGGTCTCGGTATTAAAACAGCCGGACTTACCTCGAATTCAAGCCCCATAAAATATTTTTTCCCAACAATATATTGATATGGTATATTCTTTTTTCTCTCAGAGATTAATCCGAAGAAATGCTTTAAGTCTTCCTCTTTAAGGTCTGTATCCCTGTTTATAATTATATATCTCCTGTCGGTATCAAGAGTAAAGGCTAAAAAAAGCTCTGATTCAAAGCGGGGATTTTCGCAGACAGACTTTAGCATTTCTGCTCCCGCCAAAACAGCCTCATATACTTTCAAAAGCCTTTCCTCCTTCGTCTTCAAGGACACTTTTAAGTGATGTTATTGCAACCTCAAGCTGGCTGTCATCAGGTTCTTTTGTTGTTAATTTTTGAAGCAAGAGACCGGGGTATGTCAGCATAGCAATTATCCTGTTGTCGCTTCTTCCTGCAAGTTTTATAAGCTCATAAGAAATACCAGCCACAACGGGAAGCAATAAAATCCTGCTTATTATTCTAATATAAAGTGAAGGCCATTTTAAAAATGAGAATACAATTATTGACACTATCATAACAATGAATAAAAAATTAGTACCGCATCTCGGATGAAGTGTCGTATATTTACGGGCATTTTCAACTGTTAATTCTTCTTCATACTCAAAACAATGTATTGTTTTATGTTCTGCCCCATGGTATTGAAACACCCTTTTTATATCCTTCATTTGAGAAATAAGCACAAGATATAATAAAAATATAACAACTCTTATGAAACCTTCAAAAAAATTGATTAATATAGTATTTTTAGTGAATTCTTTTAGAAAACCTGCAATATATGTCGGTCCAATAAAAAATATAATTATAGATATGATTAGTGATAAAGCGACTGAAAAATACATTGCTATATCATCTAGCTTATCACCAAACAATTTTTTGAGAAAATTATCAAACCTTGTCGGTTTCATATCTTCATCTTCAATCAAGCCGGCTGAATACGTAAGAGCCTTGACTCCGATAATAAGGGAATCGATAAGCGCAAAAGTACCCCTTATAAAAGGTAATGAAAAGAATTTATTTTTTTTCGTTAAAGGCTCAGTCATTTCCTTTTTGACAATTATATCGCTATCCTTCCTTACTGCTATCGCAACACTGTTATGTCCTCTCATCATAACACCTTCTATTACCGCCTGACCACCGATATCAGTCTTTTTCATATTATCCCTCCTTTACTCTATGTTATTGTATCAAGAGGACGGTTCTACCTCACGCATATCAGTAGAACCGTCCTCTTTAGTATCTACGGTTAAAATTATTTTTTTGCAGAATCAAATCTCTTTTTAAACCGTTCAACCCTTCCGCCTGTATCAACTATCTTCTGATGTCCTGTAAAAAATGGGTGGCATTTTGAACATATTTCAACCTTCAGTTCTCTTTTTGTAGAACCGGTCAAAAATGTATTACCACATGCGCATTTAACAACAGCATCATGATAATATTCCGGATGTATTCCTTCTTTCACTGTCTTCACCTCTTTCAAACCGAATTACACTTGAATAATTATATCATATCTGATTTATAATATCAAGATTTGTAGAATTGCATCAGCTGTGACCTTATACCCTCTATAAATTCATTGTTTGTTTTTGTCCTCATTAATTTTTCTATAAGCATTTCTGTAACCTCTCCCTGTGGCACACTGCTCATGGCTTTTCTAATCATAAACATTGCTTCAATTTCCCTTGGTGTAAGTAAAAGTTCTTCTCTCCTTGTTCCCGATTTATAAATATCAATCGCAGGGAATATACGTCTTTCCTGTAATCTCCTGTCAAGGTGAAGCTCCATATTGCCTGTCCCTTTAAACTCTTCAAATATTACATCATCCATACGGCTTCCTGTTTCAATTAATGAAGTAGCAAGAATTGTAAGGCTTCCGCCTTCCTCTATATTCCTGGCAGCGCCAAAAAACCTCTTAGGGGGATGCAGCGCAGATGGGTCAATACCGCCTGACAAGGTTCTTCCAGATGGAGGCGTAACAAGATTATACGCCCTTGCAAGTCTTGTTATACTGTCCATAAGTATAACTACATCTTTTTTATATTCAACAAGTCTTTTAGCATATTCTAAAACCATTTCCGCAACCTTCGTGTGGTGTTCCGGAAGTTCGTCAAATGTAGAATAAACAACTTCCCCATTTATAGACCTCTTCATATCGGTAACTTCTTCAGGTCTTTCATCAACAAGTAAAACAATCAAATGAATTTCGGGATGATTCTTGGAAATGCTGTTGGCAAATTTTTTAAGAAGGGTTGTTTTACCTGCTTTAGGAGGTGCTACAATCATGCCCCTCTGTCCTTTTCCAATTGGTGCAATTATATCCACAAGCCTCATCGCAAGCTCAGTCGGATTTGTTTCCAGTTTGATTTTTTCCTGTGGAAAAATAGGTGTAAGTTCATCGAAAGGAATTCTTCTCTTTGCTAATTCAGGATTTTCATCATTTATTGATTCGACATAAAGAATAGCTGAATATTTTTCTCCTTCTCTCGGTATCCTTGTGATTCCTCTTACCTTATCGCCGATTTTTAAGCCAAAACGCCTTATCTGCGATTGAGAAATATATATATCCTTAGAACCCTGCATGAAATTTTCTACCCTTAAAAAGCCATATCCATCAGGCATTATATCAAGAACACCTTCTGCCACAATATCTCCTTGTGTCTCAATAAGTTCTTTCAATGGCTCCGAAACTTCCCCTACTAATGGCAGCCCTTCTTTTATGAATGAATTTATTCTTTCACCATTTTTTTCTTTTATCTTTACCGTTGTATCTTGATTTAAGTCCTCAACTTCTTGCACTGCCCCTTTAACATTTTCATCAACTACTTTTAAATTCAACATCTCATTATTATCCTCTCTTGTTTCTTCCTTCTCAATCTCTTTTTCTTCTTTCGCTTCTTCTTTTGTTTCTTCTTTAATACCTACCCGTTTTGATTCTTCTTCTATAATATCTCTTAATTGCTGTTTTCTGTATTTTGTAATGCTTTTTATACCAAGGCTTCTTGCTAATTCCCTCAATTCCATAAGGGACTTGCCTTCTAACTCTTTTAAATCCAAATAAAAGGCACCTCCTATCTAAGATTTTTTAATTTTTTAATTCAAATTTTCAATGGAATTTTTAAATTGATTGAGAAAAAAATAAAAAGGACAGGCATTAAATATTTTTAGATAATGCACATTATTTTTTTTATAACTATTACTCCTCCATAAATACACTATATATTTATTTTATTTTTACTTTTATAAAATGTCAAGTAAAAATTCTAATTTTTACTGATTTATTTTTATTTTTTACAATATAATTGTATTTTATACTATAGAAATTTAAAAAGATGGGACATTATCCCATCTTTTATTATTTATTTTGCACGCTTTTCCAATCCTTTAAAAATCGTTCAATTCCTATGTCTGTAAGCGGATGTTTAATCATCTGCATTATAACCTTATATGGAACAGTAGCAATATCCGCGCCTGCTTTTGCTGCTTCCAGCACATGCATAGGATGCCTTATACTTGCAACAATGACCTCTGTTCTAATATTATAATTTTTATAAATTTTTACAATATCCTCAACAAGCTTAATGCCGTCTGTTGATATGTCATCAAGCCTTCCTACAAAGGGGCTGACATACGAGGCACCTGCACGGGCTGCCAAAAGAGCCTGTGTTGCTGAAAATATCAATGTTACATTTGTATTTATTCCTTCTTTTGAAAGGCATTTAACCGCTTTTAAACCTTCTGCCGTCATAGGTATCTTTATAACGATGTTTTTATGAATCTTTGAAAGATTTCTTGCCTCATTAATCATCCCTTGGCTGTCTTCCGAAATAACCTCCGCACTTATAGGTCCATCAACGATTGTAGTAATTTCCTTAACAACCTCCACAAAATCCCTGCCTTCTTTTGCAATTAAAGAAGGATTTGTTGTTACGCCGCATATTATGCCAAGGGCATTTGCCTCCTTTATCTCGTTAACATTTGCAGTATCAATAAAAAATTTCAAATTAACCCCTCCCGGCTGAACCAAAAAGTTTCATTTTATTCATTACAACTTCCTTCATTGCCTCTTTGCAAGGTCCTAAAATTTTCCTTGGGTCATACACAACCTTATCCTTATCAATTATATCCCTCAACTTTGCTGTAAATGCCTGCCTGATATCTGTATCAATATTAATCTTATTAATGCCAAGGCTTACAGCCCTCTCAATGGAATCAGCCGGAACTCCGGATGCCCCATGTAAGACCAAAGGCATATTGAGCATACCTTTAATCGTCTTAAGCCTGTCAAAATCCAGCTTTGGTTCACCCTTATAAGGACCGTGGGCGGTACCTATGGATATTGCAAGATAATCAACACCCGTTTCTTTTGCGAATTTATAAGCCTCTTCAGGATCTGTCATGGCTGCTTCCCTCTCTGTAACAGTTACATTGTCCTCTGTACCGCCGATTTTACCGATTTCCGCCTCTACAGATACACCCATGCCATGAGCAATTTTAACAACATTCTTTGTTACTTCTATATTTTCTTCAAGGGGTAATTTAGATGCATCCATCATAACAGAAGTCCAACCATTTCTCAGACATTTCATCACAATATTGAAATCCGTTCCATGGTCTAAATGCAATGCTATAGGAACTGATGCCTTTTGAGCCAGTGTCCTGACAATTGCAGAAATAACCTCAATTCCTCCATATTTTAAGCCGCCTTCGCTAACCTCTATAATAGCCGGTGATTTCATCTCTTCGGCAGCTTCAACTATAGCCTGCGTTATTTCAAGATTGCTTGTATTAAACGCACCAACTGCATAACCATCCTTATGTGCTTTTGATAATAAATCTATCCCAGTAACTAACATAAAAAGCACCTCCTCAGAATTATTTTACCCGAATAAAAAATATAAAGCAAGGTAAAAAATTCCTTGCCTTATATAACTAAATTCCCTTTTAATTTTTTTTTGATTAAATCTTTTAACTTAAAAATATCAAAAGGCTTCATAATAAAAGTATAATCTTTAAATGTTTCGTCAGGCTCATCTGCCGACATTAAAACCAGTTCTGTATCAGGGTATATATGCATTAATCTGTTTAAATACATTAATACGTCACCTTTTCCGACATGAATATCAAACAACCCAATATCAGGTAAAAATTCTGAGAACCTGTTCTCTATTCCGTTGATATCAGAACATGTCATAACCTCAAGCCCATCCATTTCAAAAAACTCTTTCAGCAAAAAACATAAACTGCTATTGTCATCAACTATCAAGAGCCTCCCCATATTTTTACATCCACCTTTTTATTTAGTTATGCACAATCTTCAGCCTCCGCTCCGTTTCGCTCATACCCACAATATTATAATATTCTACAAAAAATTAAATATTCCTCCCGCTTTTTAACTTAAATTACATTTTATTTTAAATATTATTTTTTAAGATGATTATATAAGGATAATGTCATATCATACGCATCTGAAAATGTTACATATTTCTCATTTTCCATATGGTTATATGCTTTATCGCTTATTAATCCCTTTTCATGAGCAATTTCAAATAAGTTGTCTTTATCGGCATCAATCTTATCCTTGTATCCTCCGTATATCAATAAAATTTTTGAGGCGTCTTCTTTATTTATAGGTTTATTAACAATCAAATACTTAAGATCCGGTATATTGCTGTTGACAATCTCCGCTCTGCTTGGAATCGCATTTCTAATCATGCTTGAAAGCATATAGTAGAAGGAAATACTCTCGATATTTTTATTGAATTTAAAATCATTATTATATCCCGGCACAATAAGTCCCCAGTGCAGGACAAATTTCAACCCTTCAAACGACCAGTTATTTTCTGCTTCATTTTTTACTTTAAAGGGTTTTAAATACGCCCCTTGACTTACAAGCAGCGACTGTATGTTTTTAATATCCTGCGGAGTTTCCATTATTTGAACATAACTTTTATTCTTGCAAATCGAATATGCCGCAGCCACACCTGCCGCATCTCCTTCCGCCATCCCTATCGGAATTGTTCTTGCAGAGCCTGCCGCAAGATGGCTGTATGAGGCAGACCTGCCTACAACAAGCATATTCGTAACCTTAGTTGGTACAATACATCTAAATGAAACAGCATACATCATAGGCTTGCCGTAGACAAATCCCGTATCGTTTGGTGATGTAGCCTGTATATCGACAGGGTATGACCCAATGGCAATCCTATCGTCAAAATCCCTGTTAAAAACCACATCATTTATTGAAAGGGTATAATACCCTTTAATATGCCTTGTTTCCCTTATATAAAGCTCTGATGCAGTACCGTCAAGTTCTGCATTTTCAAATCCGGGAATATTTTTATTGAAAAATTCCACAATCCTCGGCAGCTCAGACTTAGCCAGTTCCATGCCTTTTTGGATTGATTCACGGTTAAGTCCGTCAACACCGTAAATAAGCAGGGCATTAACAAGAACCGTACCGTCGTCCTGCTTCCCAAGATTAAGTCCTCTCAGCCTCAACATGGAAGTTGATGGCTTGTAATTTTTTGTAATATCGGCAAATCCGCTTGCAGAGGTATTATCAATATGAGTATGAGCTATCTTGTCTTCCTTGATTAACTTTATAAGATTATCCCAATTTATCCCTTTTAATTTAAAGATGAGCGTCGATGCCTGTACCCTGCCTTTTATGCCTATATCCTCTGCGCCAACCGTATAAGGTACACCTGCTGATGCAGCAACATCTGCATTCTGTGTGGCATCAATTATTCTTTTACCGTAGTAGCTGATATCTTTCCCGTCTTTTTTAACCACAACACCGATGATTTTATTTCCATTCAGTATAGGCTTTTCAAAAACCGTATTCAAGGAGAGTGTAATATTCTTCTCATCCTTTACAAGGTTCATAAAAACATCTTTTGCACGGTTCACATCAAAGGATGTAACTGAACCTATTCCTTTATAAAATTCCTTGAATGTACCCTGTGTCAGCAGTGTACCGTCAGGTCCCCTGCTCATATCAATTGTATTAAGCATTCCATATGTCATTAGACCTCCCAATCCGTCACGCTTATCTATCAAGATAACCTTCGCATTATTCTTAGCAGCCGAAACCGATGCCGCAATACCTTCAGGTTCAGCGCCAACAACAATCACATCATATTGACCTGACTTATCCTCTGGTAGATTCATTTTTTCCGGTGAAGGCAGCTTCTCATTTTTTATGGCAAAATTTTGCCCGCCTCTGCCCCTGTTTATATAAAAATACCCGCTAAGAACAACAATTGCTAAAATAACGATCGAAAGTAATATTTTAACATATTTTTTTTGCAATTATATCACCCCGTTAAAATTTTGCATCATAATATAAATAATTTAAAAAACTTTAAGAATCTTCCTTGTGAACATAACGAAATACCCAAAATTTATTTCCCATAAAATTAACTATCATGGAAACAACTGTCGCAATAATTTTCCCGTACATCACACCAAAATAATCTTTCAAAACATACAAGACAAAAAGAGATACAGCGAGTGATACTATATTCGTCAAGACGAACTTTATTACCTCGGAACCCTTCAATCTGCCTTTTGCCTCAAATGTCCAGTTTTTATTCATAATAAAGCTGTTTATGACACCGCAGCTATATGATATCACCTGTGCAATCATACAGTAAACTCCAAGAAAGTTTAAAAGGGTAAAAACGGAAAAATCCACTAATGTATTAACAACACCGACGATATTAAACTTTATAAACTGGATTATTTCATCCTTATACTCTTTTATTATCTTCATTATTTTTATCAAAACCCACTTTCTTTGAAATAATGTATAGAGGTCTGTTCCTTGTTTCATCATAGATTCTGCCGATATATTCGCCAAATACCCCCAAAATCATAAAATTAATTCCGGCAAAAAAGCCGTTTACTGCAATCATTATTCCCCACATCGAAATATGCGATATACCAAAAATTCTTAGAATAAGTACAGCCAAAAGATAAATTGCGCTTATTGCCGATAAAAAACCTCCAAGCCTTAAAGGAATCTTTAAAGGTACATAGGAAAAAGACGTTATACCGTCCATTGCAAGCTTCAACATCTTCTTAAAGGTATATTTCGTCTCACCGGCAAGCCTTGGGTCCCTCACATACGGAACAGCAGTCTGCTTAAAGCCTGCCCAGCTTATAAGACCTCTTACATAACGATTTTTTTCCCTGACAGAATTGAAGGAATTCATCACATCGCAGACTTTGCGGTCTATTAAACGGAAATCTCCTGTATCAACCGGTATGTCAATATTTGTCATGCTTTTTAATAATCTATAAAAAAGCCTTGCGGTAAATAGCTTAAAGAAAGACTCTCCCTTTCTTTCAAGCCTTTTGCCGTATACAACATCATAGCCTTCCTTCCACTTCTCTATCATCTTTAGAATAACCTCCGGAGGGTCCTGCAAATCAGCATCGATAACAACAACAGCATTGCCTTTTGCATTATCCATACCGGCGGTTATAGCTATCTGATGACCAAAATTCCTTGAAAAATTAATAAGCTTGACATGTGAATCATTATCACATATCCCTGTTAATATTTTCTCTGTCCCGTCACGGCTCCCATCATTGACAAATATAAGCTCATATGGCTCGTTTGTAGTATCCATAACATTCTTAAGCCTCTTATATGATTCCTCTATCAATGATTCCTCATTAAATGCAGGTATTACAATGGAATATTTAATACCTTCTGACATGGTGTATTATCTCCTTTCTTTATTATATCATTTGTATGATATAGTACAATTTACCAACCTTGTGCCTTTTATAAATTTCATCAGGCAAAGTCCCTGTCCCCTTGTCTTCCCTTGTCTTACACAACAAAAAAATAACTATTAATAAATGCGATAACGTATATGGTATTTAATCCTAAAAATAACCATGTATAAAAAATATTAATCAGTTTGTTTTCTGACGCCGCTTCAGCAATATAAACAAAGACCGGTACAGAAACCATCATATACCTTACAATGCTTGTCATATAGTCTGCTGTTGAATATGGTATAACAAGAAGCAAGAGTCCATATATAAAGAAGATTATCTCCTGAAAACCAATTCTTCCCTCAAAATACCTGTAAACAAATGTCCCTATGTAGATTAAAAACAAAACCGTTGACATCACAAACGATATAAGACCGTTATCCCATCCGCCGGGTGCATTAAAATAAGGATATCTAAAGTAGTTAAAATACGCTGCAAGCGGAAATGTAGTGCTTCTGCCCCAATTGAATTCTTCATGAATTGCAGCAAGAAAATCCCCTGTAAGCCCTTTTAAATACCAAAAATAAATAAACAAAGGTATCCCTGCAATTAAACCATATAAGGCTGCTTTAATTAATAACCTCATATTAAATCTCTTTCGTTCCTGATAAAGCATTGTTGATAGAAGAAGAAAAACATTTATAAATCCCGGAATCCTTGTTCCGGCAGATAAGGCTGCGGCAACAAGTGCAACAAAATATTTTCCCTTATATGTATAGTATATCGTCAATACAGATAGAAGCAAAAACAAACCTTCTGTGTACATAATAGAAAAATATAGTGATGCAGGATATATAAGCAGGAAGAACAATACCTTAAGAGCCGTATCCTTTGGAAAACCCCTTATTTCAAAACAAAATTTATACAAATATATAAGTGCAATTAAAAAACATATATTTGATAGTATTATTCCTATTAAGCGGTAATCCATAAACGGTAATACCTCATGAACAGCTTTTACCGTTAAAGGGTACAACGGGAAAAACACCCAATTGGCGGCAGGATGCTTTTCGTTCATTTTATACTTATCATAGCCCTTTTCAACGATTTGCAAATAACAGCCGGCATCAAATTTATTAAAATCATTAAGATTGAGTGGTTTCATATCTTTTATCATATCCGGCAGTTTCATCGTCTTGCTCTGCCATGTTCCATAATCAATAACAACATATTCAGTTGGTACGACATAATTACTAAAAAGATTCTTCCCGAGGTAAGCTTCAAAAAGCATAATTCCTCTGCTTATTATGAAAAGTGATATAATGAATATAATAATATTTTTCCCTGTCTTTCGTTCGTACATATCTTTCTCCTTTTTGAAATATTCTATATTGATATAATAACATAAATCCTAATATCCCATCAATAAATTCATTTGATTTAATATTTGTTTATTGTTTCCTTCTCACACAAAAGCGTGTCAATTATATATGCCGAAAGAATCATCAGTAAAGGCATAATAGTAAATGCATATCTGTTTACCGGTATAAACATAAGCTGAATACCTGTCAAAATAAATGAAAATATTCCAATAATGCGGATTTTTCCTTTCTTGAATGAATAAAGTGCACCAAGCCATCCAACATTAATAATAAAACCATGGAGAAAATATAAATTTCTTAAATATGCATATTTAGAGTCAAGATCATACCATATTTTCCCAAATATTATACTGAATTTACCAATGGTAAACCATTTAAAATAAAGTAGGGGTTTTACTTCAAAACTCTTAATGATAAATTTAACAACATCCATCGTTGAATGTATATTATGCGGTGCTTTTTCCACACCTTGAAAATATGGAAATACCCCTCCCAGCATAGGATTCCAAGTCTGTGTGGCGAGCAAAATCAACTGGTGAAGTACTATGATATTCCTAATCCACCACGGAAGCATAATCACAACAAAACCTGCTAAGACATAAGAAAAATTTATAATTGTATCTTTTAAATTCTTAGTCTTTATATAGTACAAAAAATATGGAATAATAATCAACGGTACAGCTGCTGGTCTGATAAGTACAGATACCCCAAAAATTACACCTGTTAATATGTTCAGCCAAACCATAGGTTGTTCATATATAATTAACTGCAAATATATGTATAGAAGAAAGAAGAAGGAATATAAAACCTCAGTAAGTATAAGGGTCGGTGCCCATACAAATGTAGGGTAAATTGCTGCAAAAAATGCCGCTATAAGCCCAACTTTACTGTTTTTTACTTTCTTTCCTATTAAATATATAACAAATACAGTCATCACACCTAATATGCCTTGTATAACCCTTACAGCTTGCAGCGGGCTTCCATTAGTATAACCGAATATTTTATAAATCAAAGCAAGAAATAAAGGATAACCTGGTGTTACATAAGCATTAGGTTTATGCGACATATACCCAAGATAACCTTTATTTAAAAATTGCTTTGCCGTAAGGTCGTAATTATATTCATCTGCTGAATAATCTATAAGTCTCGGATGTGCAATTTTAAAAACAAATTCCATTCTCAGATAAAAAGCAGCAGCTATTATGGTAACTAATATAAAAACCGTCATTATTTTTTTAATTTCTAATTTTTTTATTTCCATTCCCATATTACCCCCTTTTTAATCCATTGTTATAAAAAAGATACCTATAAAAATAAAAGCAATCCCTATCCATCTTGTAAAAGGTATGTATTCTTTAAATATTAACCATGCAGCAAAAACGCCTAATATATATGCAGTACTTTGCAAAGGATATACAATACTGAATTTACCTTTTGAAAGCACATATAACCATATGACTGTTGCTATGCCGTAAAGTATAATCCCCAAAATCACATACGGCGAAAATAACGACATGATTACTTCTTTTAAACCATCTGCATTTTCAATGCCTATTTTCCATAAAATCTGACCAGATACTAATAGAACAACATTTACAGCAACAAGAAAATAAATCATTCAGGCTTCCTTCCTTCTTTACTTTTTTCAATCTTTTCCAATCTATTCTTAAATATCGCAATCTCTTGAGCTAATTTAAGTATATCTTCAGATTGCTTTGATAAAATAATGGTTAAATGAAAGCTGTATCCCACTATAAAAAGCAATCCTAAAAAAAATAATACCGAAGGTGCATAGTAAACCTTTAAAATTTCACTTAATTTCTTCAGCAAATTTACATTTAGTGATATTGCTATCATAACAACGGCAAACAAAAGCCAGAAAAGACTATATCTTTCAGAAAGAATGCCTTTTCTAATCCGGGAAATTACTATTATAAAAAAGATAATACTGGCGAACAAAGAAAAAAAATAAATATTAAACCCCATATATACCACCCCTATATTCCCATATTCTTTTTACTCTTTAAAGGAGTTAAAATAACAGCAAGACTGACTTTAATCATATAATATATTGACTTATGAAAATTTATTGATGATTTACCATTTTTTCTCTGATACATTTCAACAGGTATTTCAATAAATTTAATGCCTCTTTTGCTTAGAGCTGCTATAACCTCCACCTCTGGATAATCTTGAGGATAGTTCTCTGCAAAATATCTTATTAGATTCCTATCAACCGCCCTAAAGCCTGAGGTACTGTCATATACAATTTGTCCCGTTACAAGCATTAAAAGATAGGTAAAAAACCATGAACCAATTCTTCTCATAAATGGCCCTTTCTAATTTGTCTTAGCTTTGTATCTTGAGCCTATCACCATGTCAGCTTTCCCTTCTTGAATAGGTTTAATTAGGAGTCCACTCGAAATCATCAATCACAAATTAACAAATATGTTATTGAAAACCATATAATTTACAATAAAAAATACTCCTGAACACATATGAAATAAGCACTTAAGAGCTATTTTTATGATATAATATAAATAATATAATAAGAAAAATGTGGTGATAAAAATGTTAGGAAAAGCAGACAGACAAATGTCATTTTCAGATTATTGGTTACTTGGAAAAATTTCTGAAGATAGTTATTATCATAGATTAAGAACATGGGTATTTAATAATCTTAATGAAGAAATGTTTCAGCCACTTTTCTCATACTATGGCAGAGAATCCATATCTCCGGTATATACATTTACAGCGATGCTGATACAATTTGAAAAAGGATATTCTGATCGTGAAATGGAAGAAGAATCACGATTCGATGACAGAATTAAATATGCATTAACCGCACCACGGGATTTTGATGGAATAGATGCAGTAACATTATGTGATCATAGAAAAAGACTGTTTAACAGCGAAATAGGAAAAGAAATATTCATTAAAACAATTAGTCAGGCAAAAGAAGTAGGACTGTTTGATAAAGACAACTTACACATAATAGATTCATTCATGATTTGGGGTTCCTGTGCCAGACAAGATACTTACACTATGATATACCAAGGGATAAAGATGGTTCTCCGTTTCATGAAGTTTTACGAAATGGAAGATGAATCGAAAAAAATACTGAAAAGAACAGATTATAAAGAAAATATCAAAAAACCCAAAATAGCATGGGAAAACGAAAAAGAAAAAGCAAAATTACTCGAAGAACTTGTTAAAGATGCACTATCACTCGTAGAAAATATAAAAACAAAAAAAGATATAAAAGATGATTTAAAAAAAGCAATTGAATTATTAGAAAGAGTAGCATTACAAGATGTTGAAATAACAAACGACGGGCATGTAAAAATGATAAAAGGAACAGCAAAAGACAGAATAATATCAGTAGTAGATGATGAAATGCGCCATGGAAGAAAGACCTCATCGAAATTATCAGATGGATACAAAGCTGAAATTATAACAGGAGGAGAAAAAGGCTCAGTAGTAGTAGGAATAGAAGTTGATGGAGCAAATATAGCAGATGGAGAACATATGAGTGATCTTATAGAACAAAGCCGAAGAAACGGCGTTGATATAGATAAACTGTATGGAGATTGTGCATATAGTGACTTTGAAGAAATAGAAAAAAGGAAAGAAGAAGGAACAGATTTTTGCATTAGAGTGCCGGAAGCAACAAATCCAAGTGGAGGATTTTCAAAAGAAGAATTCAAAATTGATTTAGAAAAAGGAACAGTAGAATGTCCCAATGGACATATAAAACAATTTGATACTGAAAAAACACAAAAACATGAGCAAGTTACAGTGAAATTTAGAGCAGAAGAGTGTAATGATTGTCCGCTAAAAGACCAATGTACAAAATCAAAAAAAGGGAGAACAATAAATATACATCCGTATGAAAAAGAAATACAAGAACAAAGGGAATATCAAAAAACAGATGAATTTAAAGAAGACTATGCAAAAAGACCGAATGTAGAAAGAAACATATCAGAACTTACCAGGATGGCGGACGTAAAGGAAGGTATAGAGGAAAATTAAAAATAAGATGGCAAATGATAATGGTAGCAATAAACAATAATATCAAAATAATAACGAAACATATTTCTAAAATTTGTAATAGACAAATTAAGAAGGGGGAAGTCTGCCCAAAAACGGCTTAAAGAATGGTTAAGGATATTAAAAATAGCAATAACAGGTCAATAAAGCCATAATATACATATTAAAATCAATAACAAAATCATATATATTTCTTTGAATAGAGATTATTCTGATAATTTATGCGATGATAAAAATTCTTAACCGGCAGATAAGTTATTTTCGAGTGGACTCTTAGGCTGTATATATACGAAGGATCATGCTGACCGTCCCCATCAATCTGTATAGCTATATCATAATCATTTATATAAGCATATTTATACCCCGTTTGCATGGCACCGCCTATACCAACATTAAAAGGAAGATTTATAACGACCGCGCCTCCCTTTTTAGCCTCGATTTCTGTATTATCGTTTGATCCGTCATTAATAACCAAGATATCAGCATCTACCGAACGCTTTATCACATTTATTAGATTATATATCGTCTTTTCTTCATTTAAAGCTGGAATAATAAGTAAAATTTTATCCCTCATTTCTTCATCTCCCAAATCAATTTATTTAAAAATCTAATGACTGCTTAAATATAAAAATAACGAGTATACAATATCATATGCATCTGCCCATGTAATTATATCAGTATTTTTAAGCCGATTATAAATTTTTTCCGAGATAATGCCTTTTTTAAAAGCAATATTTAAAAGGTCTTGTGCTTTTTTCTCTGTGTCTACATTCTCTCCTGCATAGGATAAAAGCATCCTTATAGCATCTAAGTTATTTATTGGAGTCTTTTTATCCAATAATTTTTCTTCATAAAGCTCCTTTACTCTTAATATATTTTCTTTTTTTGAAGGAATTACTCTTAAAATCATATTGTATAACATGTAATTATAGACGTAGCAATTTATAGGCTCTTTAAACCTGTAATTATTGTCATATCCAGGATCAAAATCTGAGGGAAAAAGACCCCACTTTAGCACAAATTTAAGACCTTCTATTGACCAATTTTCTTCTAATTTGTTATGTATTTTAAATGGTCTTAAATATGCTCCTTGTTTTACTAATATTTCCTGTATCTTCTTTATATCCTTTATACTCCTTGCAATTTCTTCAAAAGACATATTGTGTTTTATAGAATATGCTGCCGCAACGCCTGCCGCATCACCTTCTGCGATTCCTATCGGAATTGTCCTTGCAGAACCTGCCGCAAGATGGCTGTATGAAGCAGACCTACCTACAACCAAGAGATTTCTAACTTCCTGTGGTACAATGCACCTAAAAGGTATAGAATATTCAATAGGAGCGCCATAAACATATCCATAATTATCAGGAGAAGTAGGTTGAATATCTACAGGATAGGAACCTATAGCAATTCTATCTTCAAAATCCCTATTAAAAGCCACATCGTTTATGTCAAGAGTATAAAGTCCCTTAATATGTCTTGTCTCTCTTATATAAAGCTCTGGAGCAACTCCTGCCAACTCCACTTTTTCAAAACCGGGAATGTTTTTCCTGAAAAAATCTATTATAAATGGAAGTTCCTTTTCTGCCCTTCGCTTTCCTTTTTCAACAGATTCTTTATCAAGACCATTTATTCCAAAGATTATAAGTCCATTTACAAGAACTGTTTCATCTTCCTGCCTTCCCAGATTTAATCCTCTTAATCTCAATATAGAATCATGTGGCTTGTAAGTTTTGCTATACTCAAAAAGCCCCATGCAGAAGTGTCATTTATATATGTATCCTGTATTTTTTTCTCTTCACATATTATATTTTTAAGATTATACCAGTTAAGATCCTTTAAGTTAAAAATTAATGTAGCGGCCTGACATTCATTCTTTAAACCTATATCCTCCGCGCCAACCGTATAAGGTACACCTGAAGATGCAGCAACATCAGCATTCTGTGTAGCATCAATTATTCTTTTACCGTAATATTTTACCTCTTTACCATTTTTAACTGCGACAATTCCAATTATCTTATTGCCTTTCATAATAGGCTTTGCAAAGTCTGCCTTTAAAGAAAGTTTTATATTTGGATATTTTTTAATCATCTCCATAAACAATTTTTTTGCCTTTTCTACATCAAAAGAATACTTGGACCCTATTCCCTCAAAAAACTCCTTAAAAGTTCCCTGAGTAAGCAAAGTTCCATCAGGCCTATAACTCATATCAAGAGAGTTCAGCATTCCGTAAGTAAAAAGTCCGCCTAAACCATCTCTTTTTTCAATTAAGAGCACTTTAGCGCCATTTTTTGCCGCAGATATAGAAGAAGCAATGCCCTCAGGTTCTCCACCTACTACAATGATGTCATACCTATTCCCTGAAAGAATATCTCTTTTTCCAATATAACTACATACAATCAAACTAAAAACTATTAACATAACAATTAGATAAATAATAACCTTCCTATACAAACAATTCTCTCCTATTCTGAAAAATATACCAAAAACATTCTAACATAAAAAAAGAATAAATAAAAGAGTCCTCCCCCACTTTTGCAGCAAATTTTAAAGTTGCATAAACTTGATATAGATACATTCTTAAGAAACAGACAACGTTATTCAAAAGAAAAATATGATGCAAATGCCATCATAAAACTGCTTGTATTTTCATGCCTGCTTTATCCTGCTTCTAAGAAAAAAAGTTATGAAAACAAGAATATATTCTTTGGAAAATTTAATTTTTCTTTGGATGATATATACAGATGCCTTACTCTGTTTAACAAACACAGTGATGCTCTTCAGCTTTGGCTGCATGAACACATTAAATCTCAGTATAATCGCAACACAGATCTTGTTTACTATGATGTCACAAATTATTATTTTGAAATAGATGAACAGGATGACTTGCGTAAAAAAGGAGTTTCTAAAGAACATCGTCCTGATCCGATTGTACAGATGGGATTATTTATGGACACAGACGAAAAAAAGTTAATTTACACTACATCTTTATGACAAAATCAGAATCCCAAAACCCTTTTTTTAAAGTGGATTCAAAAAAAGAACCCGGTCATAAACACCGGATTCTTTTTTTCATTATTTTTCATTATCAAGCTTTATTGTGTCTGGACAACTGGCGGATACAAATTCATAGTAACTGTGTTAGCATTTGCATCATAATCGACTTTGGCACCGAATGCTACTTGTGCTATCCACCTAAATGGCAACATTGTACGGCCATTTTTTAATGTTGCAGGTACATCCATTGGTACATGTGTACCGTTAATTACCATGTCATTGCTGCCTATAGTCATTTTTACTATCTTATCCCCTTTAATAAGTGTAACTGTTCCTGTTGCATCATCATAGAGAATATTATCATCTGATACACCAAGAGCCTTAGCAACATACCTAACTGGCAAGTATGTTCTGTCATTTTCTACATACGGTACTACGTCCATTGTCTGAGTTGTTCCATTTAATGTATAAGTTGTAGAACCGATTGTAAATACTACATTTGTTTTTTCCTCTGAAGGAGCAGGTGTTACAACTGTAGCTATTGTTGCTCTGGCAGCTGTAGTATTATTCGGGAAATAATTGCCTGTACCGCCATTTTCTACTAAAGCGTTTCCTTTAATTCCTACAGAAACATTACCTTCAGGTACTGTACGATCTACAGTAAGTTTAATATTTGAAATCTTTATCGTACTTGCTACTGTGCTTGAACCTTTAACTTTAATTTGTGGATTACCCGAAATATCATAAGTTACTATAGAATCAAGCACAAGGTCTCCGTTTGTAACCTCAAATTTTGGAGTGTCAGCGAAACTTACACCTGATGGCAATGTAAGTTTTATATACCCTGTTTGATTATTGTTATCCGTTGATTTAATCTGTCCTGCCATTGCTTCTGTGAGTGTTACATAACCGGCTGGCTGGCTCTTAAGTCCTATAATTACCGCTGGTTTACTAGAAGCAGTTGCTGTTACTGACTTTACTGTCGCAACCGTAGCTGTACCGTTTGCGCCTGCCGAACCGCTTACGGTTAAAGCAATATCTCCAGTATAACCGGCTTTAACCGTTATTTTACCACCGCTAAATACCAAATGAGGCGCGTTATTCCCGCTTGAAGGGACAGTAACTTTTGCCATAAGCGTCTTAATGCCGTATACATCACTTTCTACCGGTGTAAAACTATCGATAGCAAAACCGCCGAAATCTTTTGAAAGATTGTTGTCAAACTGCGGATAATTACCTTTTATCCACCTTGCATCGTCAGGTAATGTCAAAACAATTGTACGATCTTTTACTAATGTCCCAGGCAATGCCTCGTTAATCGCAAATTTCCCTATCCCTTGGTCTACTTTTCCTGCATCGATGGTCTTAGATTCTACGCTGTTTACAGTAACCGTATAATCACCATACGTACCAACTTTTAAAGTGCCTGGCGAAACTGTGCTCTTACCGCTAAGTACAGCAACTACATCACCTTTTTTAGCCATGGAGATATCAACTTTAATAGGCGCGTATAAATCAGCTAAAGTACTAATAGAAGAAGCTTGACTGCATTTTATTTGCAAAGTACGCCCTGAATCCAATGTAATTGGATTTACTGAAAGAACTGCATCTCCAGTTAAATTTGCAATAGATGAATTGCTAACATCCCATGTAAAACCTACGGGCAGTGTCAATTTTACACTGTCATCACCCACTTTAAGACTGCCAGGCAATGCTTCGTTAATACGAATATGTGCTTTTGCACCTGAATCACCGAATGCCGGTTGATCAACAGCCGTTAAATTAACCTGTGATGCAGTATTTGCAACACCCGCAACAACATCACCGTTCATCAACTGACCAGAAGCATTGAAGAATTGCACTTTTATATTTCCAGCTGCGCAATTTTGCGCATTTACTTTTACATCAAAATTAACATTTGCTTTATCGCCATTATTTAAAGTTAAATTTAAAGTTAAACTTACTTTATATACATTTAAAGCAACTTGTGTTACTTGTTGTGAATATACATCTCCAGACACACTTAAAGAATTGATGTCAAGGAGCGATCCTTGCGAATCCACAACCTGAACAAGAGCCGAAGACGATCCACTTAATACAGGACTAATCTGTGCATTTATTGTCGCAAGCTGTTGATTTTGAGCTGCACTGCTATTTGCATTAAATGTTGGTATTGCAGTAATCGCCGAATAGGTAGTAGCTGCCATTGCTGCAGATGGCATAGCACCTATCATACCCAACATCATAGCTAATACCATAAGCATAGAAAGCCATTTTTTACTTGATTTCATTCAAATTTCTCCTTTCATAAAGAAAATTTATTTTGCTTGAAGGTAATTCTTAACCTTAAGTAAGATTGAATGCAAATATCGCATTCGGGGCTTTCGCCCTATGTTCATGCCGGATTATGCTTTTTATGTTCCCGTTTTCCTTTCAACATGCTTTAACATATGCATACTTACTTTACAGTATTGATTTAATTGCTTACGCATATGTTTTTCTCTGGAAACCGGGCTTACATCCCCCCTCTTACAAATCTAAGGTTGTGAATATCTCTATTCCTCCTTTAAATATCGGAGTATTTCCAGCAATTCTCATTGCTGATCTATCTGAATTTCAGGAGTTAAATGCCTCCCAAAAATTCATTCTGTTATTACCATCCACAAAAAGCCTACCCACTTTTTGCAAAGGGTTATTTTAACATCAACTTTTCTTCTATTATAGCAGGTATTTTTACCAAGGTCAATAAATGTTACCAATTTGTAATAAAACTGTAACACTATATTAACATTCATTGATATATTTATTTGTCCTATGAAATTTATATTCCGATAAAATTATGTTATTCATAATTTTTTGGACAATTTCCCTTATTTATCTATTTTTCATTATAAATTATATATCGGATAATTTCAAGCTTTATTTAATGGCCTTGTGAATTTTTTATAAAATATGTTAAAATCATATTTGGAATCAATAAATGATTAAGGGTGTAAAACATGAAAAATAAATTTTTTGTATTCATTATAATAGTTCTTATATTTACCGCCGGTTTCTATTTCCATAAAACCAATAATATTGATAGAAATTTTTCTGTGCCTCAAACCAAAAGCAATATCAAAAGTCCCTCCTATGTGCCTGTTCTTGAATATCACCATCTTCAAAAAGAAGGCGCCTTTGATAAAAAACTTGGCGGTCTGATCATTGACCCCGGCAGATTTGAAATGCAGATGAAATACCTTAAATCCAAGGGTTATCATACTATAACATTGTAGGAGCTGAAAAATTTTGTGCTGTACAATAAAAGCCTTCCTCCAAAGCCTATGCTTCTAACTTTTGATGACGGTTACCTCAGTAATTATGTATATGCGTATCCAATATTGAAAAAGCTCCACATGAATGCCGTAATCAATATCATTGTAAGCTATGTTCCGAATGATTACAAGAAACAGCCAGCCTGTGTGCATGTGCCGCATTTTGACTGGAAACAGGCAAAGGAGATGTCAGACAGCGGAGTAATAGAAATTGAACTAAAAGACAGTAGCCGCAGTCTCCACCTATAATGGAAATTTAGGTGGAGTAAGGCATCATTACTGCTGTAGTTTTTAATAAATTTTTATGATATAATTATAATAAAGGAAGAAAAAATTTGTAAAGGTGGTGTTGATATGGAATGCATTAAAACAGTTAAGTTTAAAATTAAAACAGCAGATAAATCTTTCAATGATACTATATCTATATACAATAAAGCATTATCATATATAATCATCATAATAAATGCCGAATGGGATACCATATCAATACTGTCATCTGTGGAAGATCAGTTAAACTATATGGAAAAATTAATACACGGTACAAAGAAAAATAAAGCAAAATATGACTTTGACGATAGATTTTATAAATTCCCTTCATACTTAAGAAGAGCGGCAACTGCTGAAGCCCTTGGTGCAGTAAAAAGCTATCATTCAAATTTAAAAACTTATCTTAACAAAAAAGCGGAATATGAAGCAAAAGGCAAGATATTAAAAGATAAACCACCTGTATTAGGAACAAAAAGATATTCATATCCGGTATTTTATAAAGATAATATGTTTGAGCGTACAGGAAATAATAAAGCGAAAATCAAGGTGTATAAAAACAATGACTGGGTGTGGCACAACATAGAATTCAAAACAAAAAATCTTGAGCATAGGGATATGACGAATTTCAAAGAAATGAATCCGATGTTAGTAAAAAGCGGAAGAAAATATTATCTTCATTTCACGTATAAAAAGACCGCTAAATTCACCAAGACACCGCTTAAAGGCAGAACAATAATATCTGTTGATTTAGGTTTAAACAAATCTGCTGTTTGCAGTGCAATGAAGCATGATGGAACTGTCATAGGAAGATTATTTATAAACCAGCCTATAGAAAAAGACCGTTTGCTTCATGAGATCAACAAATTAGCAAAAGCACAAAGAATATCAGGTATCGGCAGAAAACCTAATCTGTGGAAAAAGATAAACAATCTAAGCAGACAAATCATCAATGATACTGTCCATCAAATAATTAAATTTGCTGTAGATTATAATGCTGATGTTATAGTATTTGAGCACCTTAAAAAATTAAAATCAAAAGGCAATTATGCACGAAAAATGAGGATAAAGCTTCAATATTGGGCAAAGCAAAAAATACAGAACAAGGTTGCTGATATGGCACACAGTTATGGGATACGTTTATCATGGGTTAACCCAAAGAACTCATCAGCATTAGCATATGATGGAACAGGAAAGGTAATAAGAAACGGCAAGAAGGATTTATGCGAATTTTCCACAGGCAAGAAATATCATGCAGATTTAAATGCATCCTATAACATAGGTGCAAGATACTATATACGTGAAATCCTAAACCCTCTTTCTGAAAAGAAGAGGTTGCAGTATCAGGCAAAAGTTCCTGAGATTGTAGCGAGAAGCCAGCAGACCCTGTCTTCATTAATTAGTCTTGTTAAAGCTGTATAACTACGATGTGGTTATTGCGTGACATAGACTGTATTTATGACAGGCAGTTCTACTGTTAATGCAGTAGGAAGCCCCATCTATAACACAAAATGTTTAGATGGGGAGGCTTCACAGTCATACATATAACCTCCACAACCTTGCGTCAAACGGCAAAACCATGATACCTATGGTTTCCGGTCCCATACTTGTAAACGGCAGGCTTGAAACAGAATCTCAATATAAGGAAAGACTAAAAAGAGATTTCATATTGTCATCAACCCTTATTAAAAAGCATGTAGGTAAAGCCCCCATTGCCATTGCATATCCTTTTGGAGCGGGAAATCATATATCCAACGAAATAGCTCGAAAAGCCGGCTTTGAGATGGCTTTTGCACAGGAAAGGGAGGGTGTGGTTCGCTGCGGTGATGATGTCATGAGTCTTAAAAGGATTATAATAAATAATTCTTTTACAGGCAGGGATATTATAAATCAAATAAATAAATACGGCAGATAATGTTATTCTGCCTCAACCTTTATCTCAAACATCCTCTTCCATGGAAAAACAGCCTTTGCCTTTTTTATTCTTAATATGGTATTTCTATTAAATATATCTATTAATCTGTCAAAATACGGATTCATTTTTTGCTGCAGTACACTATCGGCTTCATTGGAATTTTTTAGATTATACTTATCCTCCCCTTGTGATTGAGCCCATTTGTACATTTCATTCCTTACAATGCTTTGATATATGTAGTCGTCGGAATATCTTATGAATAGAAATGTAAGATATGCCTTATCTCTTTCATTATATATCTTTTTATCTTTTAACGTATCAAGATTTGAGTTTATACTAAGCTCCGATATGACAGTGCCAATCGTATTGCTTGGGGTATTCCAGCCCGAATATGCATCTATTTTTTTGAAATTGTCATTTGTTAAAATTTCTTCCACAAGATGAGGGTCCCCACCGTTAGTTATAGCAACATCGGCAATGCCAAGATTTTGATTCTTTTTTTTGCGTGTATTTATTATACTGTTAATAGTGATACCGCTGTCTTTATTTGAATGGATATAAATTATATTTTTTGCATCTTTCTCTATATCTCCGCCTATATAATGTATCTTTCCCTCTGTTATTTCTTTCAATGTTCCTCCTTCATATGGAAGATTCATCTTGTCATCCCATTGCTTTTCGTATGCTATTTCAAAGGAAGGCTTTGCCTGTTGATTTTCGTTTGCAAGTTTGGCAATCGTCATCATGCTGATTTCATCTGCACCATGAAGCATATAGATATTTTTATATTTTTTTATGCCATTTTTAAGGTCATCGTATGCATAATTAAGCATGCTTTTCATTGTTGTATCATCAATGCCGATTGTCAGGATTACATTCGATTTTAAGCTTGATGCTATTTCATTATTTATAACCGCTTCTTGCGCAATGACATACATATAATTAAATAGGTTTGATGGCATACGTGATTTTAATCCTTCTATATCCGACATGTTATTTGACAATATATCGGTTTTTATCGCATTAAAATACCCTATATTTAACGAATTCGCAGCATATACAGTGTCCTGTTCCTCTAAGGTATTTGAAACGCGGGGCATGATTGATATAAGAATACATTTTTTATCCTTTGAAAGATTTATTATATTTTTTAATTTATTTATAGCTTTTTTATATCCTGTAACATTTTTATAGTTTCGAGATGCGATAAGCCCTCCAGAAATAAATTGATTTGTAGATATGACAACAGCATATACATCAGGTCTCACAACCGCACCTTGAAGCCAATCATACAGCTTATCCTGATTACCCGGTTTTATATAATTGTCAAGTGAATCAAAAGGCGGCACAAGAAGCTCATATCCTCCTGCTTTCGATATTATTTCAACATTTTGTAGGGATACGGGTCTTGTATCAAGCGGCACAAATACGATTTTGTCTTTATGAATATATTTTGTATTATCCTTGTATGAGGTTTTTAAGGATTGCAAACTTATAATCATCATAGTTAATACAATAATCGATATAAATCTTTTCATTCCATTTCGTGGCATTCTTCCCAGTACTCCTAAAACGGGTAAGAATACACCTTCTCCCCTTTTTATTTTTAGAATGTTAAATTCCTTTTAATAGCATTATATCATAAGACTTGTTTTATTTTCCTACAAGATATGAGCCCAAAGGCATCTTTTTAATAAGACTTGTAGTATAATAGGAAAGAATAAAAACCGTTATAAATGTCCCCACCGTATAGATATCAAACAGAAATGGTCTGCCTGTTTTTAAAAAATGTACAGCTATGTCAAGTACCAATGGATGTATTAAATATATGCCGAATGACAGCTTACCTGTATTTATCATAAATTTGCTTAATCTATGATATCCGGATATTTGCGTTGATAATGCCATTAAAAATATTGATGCCATTAATGTATATGTATACCAATACAGGTTATATAAATTCCCATTGATAATTTTACCTGCAAATGCGCTAAATGATATTTCTGTAAAGAAATAACCAAATATTATTGATATTACTAATGCTATAATAGCTGTAGGCTTATATTTTTTAATCCATGACTTTATGTTTTCACCTATATACATACCGGCTATAATGTACGAAACATATGTTATAAAAAACACTGATGAATCAGTGAAATGCTTGAATATAAAATGCTTAAATATAAGTATGTCTGTAATCTGAAAAAGTACTATTGATACCGCTACCGTATAAAAATTCTTATTTATCAGCCTATAAATATAAAGTATTATAGGGAATAAAAGATATAACTGGACTATTATTATTATGAAATACATATGGTAAAACATACCGCCAAGCAAGAAATTTTTCACCGTTAATATTGATTTAAGCGGCATATGATAACGTACAATTGAATATGCGCCATAAATAAAAGTCCACAATATGTATGGGAATAAAACATTTTTAAAACGTTTTTATAGAATATTCCCCAATCGTGACTATCGCCATAGTTGTACATAAGAAGCATAGCAGATGCGAATATAAATGCAGGTACAGCGAACTGTGTAAGCCTATTTATTGATACCAACACTAAATAAGAAATTGATGTTTTGTTTAATGTCACAACTGCATTGCTTGTTGTGTGTATCAACAAAACAGCAATTATGGCAATTCCTTTTAAGATATCTATTTTTTAATACATTTTTTAATTATTATACCATAGGGCAGGTTTATGTACAATTAATAAAAAAGGTTCGAATATCGAACCCCTTGCTGTTTAATCGTAAAAAGATGAAACTGTGACGCTACAAAAAATGGGTGGTCTTTTATCTCTATTATTTCAACTAATCTTTCATCAGGTGAAAGACCCGATAATAAAATTATATCATAGGATAATTTCAAGCTTTATTTAATGGCGTAATTTGTAAAAAAAGAGAAAACCAGCGGCACTAATCCATCGCTTTTTGCCGGGTAACAGGTACTCTCCTTCCCTTATTTAGGGTAAATGCTCTGGAAATAGTAGTGAGGATCCTGCAGACCTTCTTTAAAGGCTTCTAAGCTCAAAGGTGAAGAATCCAATGTCCACTTGCCATCTACCTTGTTAAACCATACTGCAATTTTAATATTAGGATAACGAGTTGCCATATGCCGGAAACATTGGCGAATCCATGCCGCCTTATCGCCACCTTTCTCATTGCAGGCGAACTCTGTGATCATAAAGGGCTTGTCCGGAAAATAATGCATATATTCCTGATATAGGGGACCATAGATGGTGTCAAAATCCCGCCAGTCGTTGCCGATATCAGTAGTACCAATATTATAACCCGTCAATCCAATCCAATCAACGGTCTTATCGCCAGGATAGTACAAGAGATAATTATTCCACTTAAAATTAGGATAAGAACGATCATAAGGATTAAAGACAAAGATTACATTATTTGCGCCTTCAGTTTTAAAAAGATTATAAACATGCTCCCAAGCCATTTTATAAATATCGGTATCTTTACCAGTATACCACGCCGACCATGTCGACCAGTCACCGTTCATCTCATTGCCGAAACGAACAAAGACCGGATCCCCTAAGCTTTTAAACTGGTGTGCCCATTCTCGCAGAAAGGTATCATATTTACCCTGGATTAGACCAATTAGAGAAGTATCGTTTCTTTTATCAGACAGCCAAGGCTGTAGAGCCACCATTAAGATACGGTTGTCCTGATATATTTTCTGTAATTCCGCTTGATCAAATTTTGTATCAAAGGCAACATAGGTAATCAAAAACTGGAATTTAAAATTCAGCTGTTTCTCAAGAGGCAACAACTTATCAAAATACGAGACCCGACCAAACTTGTGAGGGTTAAGAATCCCCCACAAGGTTTTGTCCGCTGGGATATACAGGCGATGGTACTGACCGACAATGTTAACCTCTCGTTGGACCGGCAGTGCCGGCGGAAGGGTGGGAGCAGCTTGAGCAAGCATAGGTTTAAAGGTTGAGATAATGCGACTCAAATCTTTTGTTGCAGCAAAAAAATGGATCTGGTTAGTCTTTAACATAAAGGTATAAACTCTTTGTCCGACTACCAAGTCATATTCACGGTAATAATTTAAGTCGTTGGAAACCAGCAATGGTCGGGTCCAATCGAACTGCCAGACTTCATAACCATGTAAGTTGGTCTTTTTTTGAGTTTGCAGCTTGATTCCGCCCCACCCCTTCTGGAGACTACGATTGCTATAGAGAATATATTCTTCCGCACTAATCTTACCCAACGGTTGAGCAAGAATAGTCAGTTTAATGTTTCCGTCTTTTGATAGAATGGTGGCTACCCCAGGTATAACCTGCTGTTGCCAGTCATTCGGGTAGGAAAGACTAAAACCGTCATAATTATTCTGGTATTTTTTCCAGTTTTTGATATCCTGCTGTTCAACCCAATATACTATTACAATACTCAACATCATCAGAAAAATAATGGCTAATATAATTCCGATCCATTTTTTATGGAAATTTTTTGCCCTTTCTTGCTCAAATCCTTCAATGCCTAACTCTAAGTTTTTTTTCGCTTTTGCCAATACTAATACCTCCTTAAGATAATATTGGAACTTGTGCATATGTATAAGTTGACCTTTTCTATGACAAGAGGAATATTCTCCTTTTGTTTTTTTGCTTCTTGTTCTTTCGGCACAAGTAAGTAATAATTGAAATAACATTGGCATTAATACTATTATAACTGTTTCTCTTAGATCAATTATATTTTACAACTTATAATTGTAAACATCAAATACTTTCCCCACTTTTACAATTTTAAAAGTATATACCGAATTAAAGCTTCTCTGTATTTATTTAGAAACTATAATCATTTTACTATTCCTCTAACAGTTATAAGATCTTCTTCATAATCTTCAATATCATAGTTTAAGGAAATTTTCGCTTTGTCGATTAACTCGAGAAACTCAATTTTATTTAATCCGCTTAATTCACATGCCTTTCCAAATGACAAGATTTTATTTTTAAATAAAAATAATGAAAGCAATCTTCTTATTTCATCAAGAGCAGATTTCTCTGATATACCTGCGGCAACCAAAACATCCTTCGATATACTTGATTCGATTTTTATAGTTTCCATTTTATAGCGCCTTCTAATATAGTTAGGTGTTGACTGGCAGATTCCGCATGACAGCCTCACCTTTTTAATACATTTTCTAAATATTTATTATACCATAGGGCAGGTTTATGTACAATTAATAAAAAAAGGTTCGAATATCGAACCCCTTGCTGTTTAATCGTAAAAATATGCAACAATCCGTCCCAAGATAACATTATTTTAATGCTGCGCCTATGAAATCCCTGAATAACGGATGTGGTCTTAATGGTCTTGACTTGAATTCAGGATGAAACTGTGACGCTACAAAAAATGGGTGGTCTTTTATCTCTATTATTTCAACTAATCTTTCATCAGGTGAAAGACCCGATAATGCCAACCCCTTTGATGTAAGCAGCTCTCTGTATTCATTATTAAATTCATATCTATGCCTGTGGCGTTCGTATACCAGTTCATCCTTATATGCCTCATATGCCTTTGTACCTTTTTTAACCTTGCAGGGATATACCCCCAGCCTCATTGTTCCACCCATTTCATCTATGTCTTTTTGCTCAGGCATAAGGTCAATAACAGGGTACATTGTTCCACTGTTAAATTCGATGGAATGGGCATCTTTTAATCCTGCTACGTTTCTTGCGAATTCTATCACGGCGCACTGCATACCAAGGCATAATCCTAAATATGGGATTTTATTTTCTCTTGCATATTGAATTGCTCTTATTTTGCCTTCAATGCCTCTGTCACCAAAACCGCCCGGTACCAATATTCCTTTTACATCTTTTAAAAGAACATTGACTGTTTCATCATTGACATTCTCTGCGTTTACCCACCTTATCTTGACTAAGGCATCATGGAATATGCCTGCATGTCTTAAGGACTCAACAACGCTAATATATGCATCGTGAAGGTCTACGTATTTTCCAACAAGGGCTATTTCCACCTCCTTTTTAAGGTTTTTTTCTTTTTCTACAAATGCTTTCCATTCCTTTAAATCCGGTTGTCCTATCGGTAAATCAAGTTTATTAAGTACATATTCGTCAACTTTTTGCCTGTCAAGTTCAAGCGGTACTTCATATATCGAATCAACATCGCGGTTTTCTATAACCGCTTCCGGATTTACATTGCAGAACATGCCTATCTTATCTCTTAATTCCTGCGAAACAGGAAGTTCTGCCCTGCATACAATCATATCCGGTTGAATACCTATTGACCTTAATTCTTTTACACTGTGCTGTGTGGGCTTTGTCTTAAGTTCACCTGTTTTGCCAAGATGTGGCACAAGTGTAACATGTATAAAGAAAACATTTTTATCTCCCTCTTCAATCCCTATCTGTCTTATCGCTTCAAGAAAAGGAAGACTCTCTATATCGCCAACCGTACCTCCTATCTCTACAATGACGACATCAATGTTTTTTTCTTTTCCAGCCCTGCGTATCCTTATCTTTATTTCATTTGTAATGTGGGGTATTACCTGAACCGTCGCACCCAGATAATCTCCTTTTCTTTCTTTTGATATTACTGACCAGTATACCTTACCTGTTGTTATATTGCTGTTTTTTGAAAGATTTATATCTATAAACCTTTCATAATGACCAAGGTCTAAATCGGTTTCCGCACCATCTTCCGTAACAAATACCTCTCCATGTTGGTATGGACTCATTGTGCCAGGGTCTATGTTTATATATGGGTCGCATTTTAAAACGGTTAAGTTTACTCCGCGGCTTTTTAAAAGTCTCCCCAGTGATGCTGCTGTTATGCCCTTCCCCAGTGATGATACAACACCGCCTGTTACAAATATATATTTTGCCATCTTCTCACCTCTCAATTTTTTTTCTTAATAAAAAAATCCCTATTTGTTAAAAATAGAGACTTCTATCCCTTTAATTTTTTGCCGTTTTTTTTAATTTTTCTGCATAATATTGATACATAAAAACACCCCATGAAAATAAATACTGATTTATTATATAGCATTTGCTTAAGGTTGTAAAGAGGCAAAATGATTATAACATAAGTTGCAATACTTCGCTTAAAATATTATAATCATTTTATAAGTCTTAGATTAAAAAACATAAAGCAAAATATCGCTTACATACTTTTAAGGAGGAGAATAGATGGCAGCAGATTATCATGTTCACATCGAAAGAGGTCCATATACGATAGATTGGTTGAAAAATTTTATAGATACAGCATTAAATAAAGGCTTGACTGAAATAGGCATATCCGAACACGGATACAGATTTAATGAAGGATATGCCGCATTTGGAAGTAAGGGCTTCAGAGGTAAATGGGTCAAAGAGTACAGCGGACAGAAAATTGATGAATATGTCTCACTGATATGTGAAGCGAAGTCAATAGGACTACCTGTCAAACTTGGTATTGAAGCAGACTATATACCCGGAAGGGAAAAAGAGCTTGAGGAATTTTTAAAGCCTTATCCTTGGGATTATGTCATAGGTTCTATACACTGGATCGGTGATTGGGGAATTGACCTTGACGATCATCTTGATGTATGGGAATCCTGCGATGTTGACTCTGTTTACTTGGAATACTTCAATATGATTGAGGTAATGGCAAGAACAGGGCTTTTTGATATTATCGGACATATCGACCTTGTTAAGATATTCGGATATAGACCAAGCCCGATTGTTTTTGAAAAGATTGAGAAAAATCTTGAAGAAATCGCTAAAACAGGTATTTGCCTCGAGGTTTCAACAGCAGGATGGAGAAAACCTGTTGGCGAAATATACCCTTCAAAAGAAATTATGGCGATGATAAGCAGATACAATATCCCCCTTGTTGTAAATTCCGATGCACATACGCCTGAGGATGTTGGAAAGGATTTTGACAGGGCATATGAATATGTCAAATCATATGGAATAGATACACTTTATTATTTCGACAAGAAAAACAAAACCCCGTATAAGATTTAGGAATAGAGTAAAAGCATCCGTTTAGGATGCTTTTACTGCTCTCGCCCTTAGTATGCTGTTAAGATTGTTGAGGGCGTCTACCGCCTTATGGGGTATTTCCTTGTCTGTATTTACAATCATAAGTGCAGTTCCGTCACTTTTATTTGGGCTTACATGCATTGATGAAATATTTATCCCAAATTCCGAAAGAACATTCCCTATATGCCCAATTACACCGGGAACATCCTTATTCCTTACAAATAACATATAATCGGTGGGCTCAAAGTTAACCTTATGACCTAAGCATTCTACAATCCTTATTTCATCTCCGTAGGTTGTACCTGCAAATTGCGACATGCTGCCTTTTGTATCGGTTATCTTAATAATCACAAGGCTTGAATAATGGTTTATTTCTTCAACCTTTCCTTCAATAACCTCAATGCCCATTTCTTTGGCTCTAATCCTTGCGTTTATTATGCTGACACCTTCTTTTAAAGCAGGTTTAAGTATCCCTTTAAGTGCATATAATGATACGATATCTGTATTGTGTTTTGAAATTTTGCCTCTGTATATTATCTCAACGGTACTTATAGGTGTTTCATTTACCTGATAATAAAGGGTTCCCATCGCCTCGCAAAGCCTCATATAGGGTTTAAGCATATTAAATTCGTCTGCCTTAACATCCGGAAGGTTAACTATATTGCCATAGAGTTTACCGCTTAATGCTGTTACAACTTCCCTTGCAACCTCAATGCCCACATTGTTCTGGGCTTCTACGGTGGATGCGCCAAGATGCGGCGTAACAACTACATTAGGAAGTTCTAAAAGGGGATTATGGAAGTCTTTGTTTTCCTTATCATAAACCGGTTCTATTAAGAGTACATCAAGGGCGGCCGCTGCAACAGTGCCTTCTTTTACAGCATTGTATAATGCTTCTTCATTTATAAGGCCACCCCTTGCACAGTTGACAATCCTTACGCCCTTTTTTACTTTTTTTAATTCTTTTTCACCAATCATGCCCAGTGTTTCTTCCGTTTTTGGTGTGTGTATCGTTATAAAGTCAGACTGCTCTAATAACTCATCAAGGGTTACTTTTTGTACGCCGAATTTTTCAAAGCGGCTGTCAGGTATATAAGGGTCATATGCTATTACATTCATATTGAAAGAAGAAAGCCTTGTTGCCACAAGTGAGCCAATCCTGCCAAGCCCAATTATTCCAAGGGTTTTGCCGTTTAACTCTACTCCTTTATACCTATTTCTTTTAAAATCACCGTTTTTACATCCATTATATGCCTGTGGAATATTTCTTGCAATTGACAGCATGAGTCCTATTGTGTGTTCTGCCGCAGCAATGATATTTCCTTCCGGGGTATTTACAACAATTATGCCTTTTTTTGTGGCGGTATTAAGGTCTATATTATCAACACCGTTGCCTGCTCGTCCGATTACTTTTAAATTTTTACCTTTTTCAATAAGTTCCTTGTCAACCTTTGTAACACTTCTTACTATAATCGCATCATAATTATCGATAATATCAAGAAGTTCTTTTCTTTCTAAACCAAGCTTGACATCTACATCAACATATTTTTTAAGATATTCTATACCATTTTCTGATATTCTTTCTGTTACAATTACCTTCAAATTGCTAACCTCCTTTGAATCTATTTTTTTAGTTCTGAAACAGCCTCTTTTAATGCATTTAAGGTCTTTTCAAGCATTTCTTCCGTAACATAACCCATATGACCTATTCTGATTATCTTCCCTTTAAGCTTCCCTTGCCCCCCTGTTATGAGAATATTGTGTTTTTCTAAAATATGGTTTATTATATCAGATGCGCTTATATCCTCAGGAACCTTTATCGCGCTAATCAGATTTGATGCTATACATTCCTCTGGAAGCAGTTGAAGCCCTATATCTTTTATATAATCCCTTACCTTCTTCCCGAAGTCCTCCTGCCTTTTATATACATTGTCAAGTCCGAGGCTTAAAAGCAGGTCTGTAGCACGTTTGGCAGCCATAATGGTTGATACTGCCGGCGTATAGGGTGTATCGGGTTTTTCTTTCATGACACCTTTTCTCGCTTTTTTAAGGTCAAAATAGTATTTGGGAAGGGTTGATTTTTCTGCCATACCCCATGCTCTTTCGCTTAAAGATATAAAACTTAAACCCGGCGGAGACATAAAACACTTCTGGGAACATGTTATTACAACATCAACTCCCCATTTGTCCATTTCAAGGGGTATTCCCCCAAGAGAACTTACCGCATCTACAATAACAGGTATTGAATATTTGCCTGCGGTTTCCGCAGCCGCCTTTATATCGTTCGTAACGCCTGTTGATGTTTCATTCTGTGTGATAAAAAGCGCTTTATAATCTCCATCTTTTAGTTTATCCTCAAGTACATTAAGGTCTACTGCATTTCCCCAGCCGAAATCCAATAATTCTGCATCAAGACCGTATATCTTTGCAATATCATAGAATCGTTCTCCAAAATGCCCTATAGTTGCAAAAAGCACCTTATCTCCTTTAGAAAAAAGATTTGATACAGATGCCTCCATAGCTCCGGTACCTGATGCTGTCAATGTCATTACTTCCATCTTTGTTTTGAATATTTTTTTAAGATTCAAATTAAGACCGGAAAACAATTCATAAAACTCCTGTGTCCTGTGATGCATCGGCTGACGACCATTTATCTCAAGAACCTCTTCTGGCACCATCGTTGGTCCCGGTGTCATTAGAATTTTCTTATTCATTAACTCACCTCACGATAAATATTTATTTTATATGATAAACTATAAAAGGATAAAATGCAATATAAAGATGCAATAAAAAAGAGAATCCTCAAAAGAGAACCTCCTGTTTTACATTATTTTAGAATTTCAAGTGCTTTATTAAGCTGGTCATCGCCAGACTGATTTACTACTTTTATATCAGGCATCAATCCCACTCCATCTATATACCTTCCGGAGGGAAGTTTATATTTGGCTACTGTAAGCTTAAGTCCGCCTCCGTCAGAAAGCGGCACTATTACCTGAACGGTACCTTTCCCATAGGATTTCTCACCTATTAATATACCTGTTTTAGTATCTTGGATTGCACCGGCAAGTATTTCTGCGGCAGATGCCGTACCTCCATTTATCAGAACAGCTAATTTGTATTTCGTCTTTTTAAGATTTGAATAATATTTTTCATCTTCCCCGTTTTTTGTGGCAACTGAAACAACTACACCTTCAGGAACGAAAAAATTTGCAACATTAACCGCTTCCTCCAACATTCCTCCGGGATTATTCCTTAGGTCAAGAACAATTTTCTTTACATTATTGGAATCCATATAATTAAGTGCCTTTTTAACATTTTCCGTGGTGTTTTTATTAAATTCGTTTATCCTGATATACCCGATTCCATTGATTATTTTATAGGATACAGGATTTATCTTTATTACTTCCCTTGTAAATTCATATTCTTTATCAATGCCATCTACCTCAAAAACTATCTTTACTTTTGTGCCTGTTTTGCCTTTAATAAGGTCAACAACATCGTTAATATCCATGCCTTTTACATCTTTTCCGTCTACTGCCTTTATGATATAGCCGCTTTTTATGCCAGCTTTATCTGCAGGAGACCCTTCTATCGTTGATATTACGACAAATTTTCCATCAGGATTTTGTTGCATAACCATGCCAACCCCGCTGAAAACTCCTGATACAGACTGTTGAAACGCATTTAAATCAGAACTGCTAAAATATTCACTGTATTTATCAAGGGATGATAATATGCCTTTTAATGCCGCATCCTTCATCTGGTCATAGGTAATATTCCCGGGGTAATTTTCTTTAATATACTGCATTACCTCTCCAATTTCTGATAAGTTCTTATAAAGTTCTTCATCTGACTGCTGTGTTTGGTTTGTATCTGCATATGCATTAACCGGTATGTAAATTGTTAAGCTGATGGAAATTATAACTGCAAGCAAAAAAGATAGAAATTTTTTCAATTTGTTTCCTCCTTTTTTTATTTTTAAAATGCAAGCTGATTTAATTATATCATGTATAAAATAATTTTAAAAAATCTATATTTTTTCTTTATATTCAAGCTCTTTTTATAATCCTCCCATATTTCCGCCATTTTTTTCTTGTAAAAGCCATATGCATCATTATCCGGTGTTAGATTGACTATTGTTCTCTGGCAATCAGTACACAAAAACTTTCCAAGCACTTCTATTCCTTCATCCGATTCCTGATCGCATATAAAGCATTTTCTCTTAAGTATAATTTCCATATTATGCACCATCTTTCTATTATATATTTTTATATATAATTATTGCCATAATTTTTGCATAATATACATACATTTGCCTTATATGATAATCTCAAGATAAAAAATCATAAAATTCCTTTTGATTCTCTTAACACAAGTAATGCAGCGCCCAGTAATCCAACATTTTCGCCAAGCTGTGCCTTTACAACATCACATATTTCTTTGTTCGGTTTGAGGGCTCTTTTATTTACTGTTGCCATTATTTTATCATATAGCACCTTCCAATGGCATGATATCCCGCCGCCTACTGCTATTCTCTCAGGATTATAGAAGGACATTATATTTGCGATACCTATCCCAAGATAAAATGCCTCTTTCTCTATAAGTTCTATTGCTATCTTATCGCCCTTTTCCGCAGCTTCAAAGACATATTCAGCTTTAATAGCTCTATTTCCTGCTATATCCTTTATAATTGTATCTTTCCCAGAGTCAACCATATCTTTTGCAAATCCTGCAAGGGCTGTTCCTGATGCAAATGCTTCAAAACAGCCGTAATTTCCGCATCCGCATCTGGGACCGTCAAAATTTATTGTATGATGCCCAATTTCAGCCGCATTTGAATTAGCCCCGTTATAAAGCTTCCCATTTATAATAACGCCACCGCCAATACCTGTACTTACCGTAATATATACAAAATTATTTATTCCTCTGCCTTTCCCAAATAAATGTTCAGCAAGTGCCGCCGCATTTGCATCATTATTTATTCTAATCTTTATGCCAAATTCTTTTTTAAGTATTTCTGTCAGCGGTATATTAACCCAGCCAGTAAGATTTGGGGGGCATAAAACAATGCCTGCTTCAGCATCAAGAGGTCCCGGTGAACCAACACCTATTCCCGATAAATCCTTTAATTTTACGCCGGTCTTGTCTACAACCTCATAGATGCTCTTTATTATTCTTTCTATAACCTCATAAGGTCCTTTTTGAGCTTCTGTCGGGATTTTGATATTATACAATATTTCACCCTTGCTGTTGACAATTCCTGTATTGATTTTTGTACCTCCAAGGTCAACTCCACAAGCAATGTCAATCATTTTCATCCCTCGTTTTTATCTTCCAGTTTTTCAAGTTGTGCTTTTATTTCTTTAAAATCCTCCCATGCAGGTTTTTTCTTCTCAGGGTCCCGGAGAAGTGCTGCCGGATGGTATGTTGCAATAATTTTTACGCCTTTTCTCTCTGTCCACTGCCCCCGCATAGCAGTAATTTTAAAATCTTTGTCAATTATAGCTTTTGCTGCTGTTGCACCAAGGCAGACAATAATTTTCGGTCGTATAATTGCAACCTGATTTCTCAGATAAGGTATACACGCCTCAATCTCATTTTGAAGCGGAGGTCTATTGTTTGGAGGACGGCATTTTACTATATTGGCTATGTATACATCCTCTCTATTAAGTCCGATTGCCTCAAGCATCTTATTTAAAAGCTGCCCCGCCTTGCCAACGAAAGGGCGTCCCTGAATATCCTCTTCTTTCCCGGGTCCTTCTCCTATGAACATTATTTTTGACCTTAAATTGCCTCCTCCAAATACAACATTTTTTCTTGTTTTGCTTAATGGACATTTATTGCAGTTCTGGCATTCAAGCCATAGTTCCTTTAGACACAACACTATAATCACCTTAACTTTATATTTATAAATTTCTTCTATACTTTTCCCTTTCGCTTTCATAAAGATTATTTCCATACATATCTATTGTAACAATAACCGGAAAATCTTCAACTACAAATTCATGTATGGCTTCCGGTCCAAGGTCATCATATGCGATAATTCTTGCTTTTTTTACCTTGCCTGCAAGAAGGGCGCCTACTCCACCTATTGTTGTAAAATATACACCATGATATTTAATAATTGCATCAATAACATCTTTATTCCTATATCCCTTGCCTATCATGCCCTTCAGCCCCAGTTCCAAAAGCTTAGGAGCATATAAATCCATTCTTCCGCTTGTTGTTGGACCACAGCTTCCCACAACATGTCCGGGTTTTGCAGGGCATGGACCTACGTAATATATAATTTGGTTTTTTATATCTATCGGCAAATTTCCTCCATTATTTAACGTATCTATCATTCTTTTGTGTGCGGCATCTCTTGCGGTATATATTTTCCCTGTTATATAGAGGGATTCACCGGCTTTTAAATCTTTAACGGTATCCTCCGTTAAAGGTGTTTTTATAATTTTACCCATTAAATCATCTCCATAAATTTTTTTATCTTCTCGGGACCTTTTATAATATGGCATTGGCGTGCCGTGTAACATGGCATCCTATATTTACAGCAACAGGAAGACATGCAATATGTGTAGGGTATTTCTCAATATTTACCGAAAGGGCTGTTGTTGTACCGCCAAGCCCCTGCGGTCCAATTCCAAGGTTGTTTATTTTATCAAGCAATTCTTCTTCAAGCTTTGATGTTTCTTCATCACCGTTTTTCCGCCCCACTGGTCTTAAAAGGGCTTTTTTGGCAAGCAATGGTGCATATTCAAAATTTCCTCCTATACCAACACCTACAATAAGTGGAGGACATGCATTAGGTCCTGCCGCTTCTACTGATTCAATCACAAATCTCTTTATGCCTTCTATGCCATCAGAAGGCTTCAGCATCTTTAACGTACTCATATTCTCACTGCCGGCGCCTTTAGGTGCAATAGTTATCGAAAGCTTATCTCCTTCTGCTATTGAGTAATGTATGATTGCAGGTGTGTTATCACCGGTATTTTTCCTCATAATAGGATCTCCTACAACGGATTTTCTCAGAAATCCTCTGTAATACCCCCTTCTAACGCCTTCATTTATAGCATCTTCTATGCTCCCATTTACAATATGTACATCCTGACCGATTTCCACAAAAACAACTGCCAAACCTGTATCCTGACATATGGGAACTCCTTGGTCTTTAGCCATTTCCGCATTTTTAATAATGTTCTCAAGTATTTCTTTTCCTATCGGACTTTCTTCGGTTTTCAGGCTGCTTTTTATTTTTTTTAGAATATCCTCCGGGAGGTTGTAGTTAGCTTCAATGGACAAAAGCTCAACAACATCGGAAATTTTCTTCGCATTTATTTCTTTCAAGATTACCACCTCTTCATAAATTAAACATTTACTTCCTTAAATATAATGATAGCATAAATAAAAAAGCTATTCCATATATGAATAGCTTTATCTTCTATTTGACATCTCGACATTTACTTTTCTACCGCAAAGCCTCTTCCCCGGGCAGTATTTCAATATTTGTTTTGCTGCATCACCGCTGACATCTGCAAAGGAAAATTTGTCAAGTATATCTATATCACCGATATCCTCTTTGCTTGTTTCTGCTGTATTATTAAAGAATTCAATAAGCTCTTTTGGATTAAGTTTATCCTTACGACCGACATTCAAAAAAAGTCTTACTACTTTGGGCTCTTCTCCATCATCTATATAGTCTCGGCATATTTCCTTACTATAAACCATATTCATCAATGCTGCCGCAACATCCACTAAGCTGTAATCTTCATCAAGTTCTTCTACGAAAGGAATAAATTTTTTAAACTCTTCACCCTCTAATATCTCCTTTACCCTTGAAACCATATTCTGATATTTTGACATAAATACCTCATCAATAGAGGGAACTTCTCTTCTTTTTATTTTGCTTTTAGTAATTTTTTCTATCTGTTTTAGTGTTACATATTCCCTTGAGGTAACGAGGGTGTATGCTTTGCCTTCTTTATTAGCCCTTCCTGTTCTTCCAATTCTGTGAACATAGGATTCAACATCCTGTGGAAGGTCGTAATTTATTACATGTGATACATTTTCTACATCAAGTCCTCTTGCTGCGACATCTGTAGCGACAAGGAAGTCAAGATTTCCTTCCCTGAATTTTTTCAAGGTGTTTAATCTTTGGTTCTGACTCATATCGCCATGCATTCCTTCAACATTATATCCCCTTGCCTGCATTGAATTCACAAGTTCATCAACACCTTTTTTTGTTTTGCAAAAAATTATTGCTGTTGACGGTTCATCAACATCTAATATCCTGCATAATGATTCGAATCTATCTTTTTGCTTGATTTCATAATAATATTGATGAACGGTAGAAACTGTCATGGTGTTTTTTGCAATTAATATATGTTTAAGGTCCGGTTTCATATATTTCTTTGCAAGCCTTTGTACTTTTTCAGGCATTGTAGCCGAAAACAACATTGTTTGTCTTTCATCACTTAAAAGCTTGATTATCTCCTCTATATCTTCAATGAAACCCATATTAAGCATTTCATCTGCTTCATCAAGTACAAAATATTTTATACCGCTTAAATCTAATATCTTCCTTCTGCACAGGTCTAAAATCCTGCCGGGAGTCCCTACGACAATATCAACTCCTCTTTTCAAGGCTTTAATCTGTCTTTCGATTGGCTGTCCACCATAAACAGGAAGCAATTTGACTTTAGTATATTTTGCAATACGATTCAATTCATCATTTACCTGTATCGCCAACTCCCTGGTAGGTGCTACTATTATACCTTTTATCTTGCCCCCTGTTTTGTCCATATTATTTAAAATAGGAGCCCCATATGCAAGTGTTTTTCCTGTACCTGTCTGTGCCTGCCCAATAACATCATATCCCTCTAATAAAACCGGCACTACTTCAACCTGAATTTTTGATGGCTCTTCAAATCCCATGTCATCAATTGCCTTTAGGATATCTTCATTAAGCCCCAATTCATTAAATTTTCTTTCTTCCAATTTTTAACCTTCTTTCTAATATATATTAGCATGCAATATATATTTTTCCTATTTATAATTTAAAACACACAAAAACCCCATAAGAATTAATCTTATAGGGCCGGTGCAATAAAATTATCTTCTAAATCCTCTATTGTTGTTGTGTTGCTGTTTTTTTGCTCTTCTGCAATCAGGACATCTTTGTGGTTCATTTTCAAAACCTTTTTCTTTATAAAAAGCCTGTTCACCTTCAGTAAATACGAATTCTTTTCCGCAATCTTTGCAAACTATTGTTTTATCTGCCATCTCAACATTCCTCCTTTTTCGAATAATAAGATTTAAAACTGATCCACATGTTCCTAAAAAGAGGAATGTGATAATCATTTAAATCTGTTTCAGCGATTATCAAAAATACCACCGCTTAATTAGTATAACACTTCAATAAATAAAATGCAACACCATTTTTAGTTTTTTACATAATTTATTTTTCTACAATTATCATATTTTTATACATCTTCTTTTTTATGATTTTCAGCTTCCTTTAAATTTTCCCTCAAGCCCGTAAGAAGTTCGACATATGCTTCCCTGTCTTCCTGTTTATTCTATATATATCAAAGTTTCAAATAAAAGAAAAGATTATGATAGGTTGCTTTTACCATTCCATTTTCAATATAATCTTTGTCATAAATTTCAATAACTTTTTCTATAAACTTTGGAATTATGTTATTCCCGTTAATTTGGCAATTATTTGCACCGATTTTTTTGACCGAATGCAAAAAATCTTTACAGCAATCAAAATATTCATAATCATAAAATTCTTCCGCTGATATTTTCATATTGTTTAGATTATTTTCAACGGCAATATCCTGACACATTCCACGCAATTCGTTTAAGGTACAAAAAAGCTGCCCCGGGTAAACAGGTTTGCTGATTTTGAGTACCTCCCTTGCTTTAGCAAAAGCTTCATGCAGTTCTCTAAATGTGTTTTTCCCAAAGGTTGAAAAGCATAAGACTCCATGTAGACTAAGGGACCTTATCAATTTATCGAGGGTTTTATCCAAATGGTTAAACCACTGGAAGGATGCATTGGATATTATCAAATCATATGTATCCTTTAAAGGCATCTCTTCAATGTCCCCGCATACAAATTCCACATTGCTGTATTGTAGGGTAGACTTTGCATGTTCAATCATCCCAGGTGCAATATCAACCGCAGTAATCATAGCCTCCGGGAAATGCTTTGCTACCGCCCGGGTTACATATCCCGTACCGCAGCCGATTTCTAAGATATTTTTGAAGCGCATATTCTCATTTATAATATTTTTAACAAGAATATCACCCATCTTTTTTTGGACTCCGGCATATTTATCATAATGCTTTGCATTCCTGCTAAACCTTCTCTTTAATTTCTCCTTGTCAATCATACTTTCCCCCTCTATGCGCCGTATGGTTTTTTATTACTTCCCAGCACTGATTTGTTTTTGTAAAAAACGGAGCATGTCCTGTTTCGGCAAGTACTACCATTTCGGACGTTTTCAAACAGTTATTCACGTATGCCCCTGCTTCAACGGGACAAATCCTGTCATCGCCGCCATGTATCAATAATGTGGGAATATCTATACTGCCGAGATTTTCCCTTAAATCCTTCATAATCAAGTATTCCAAACCAGCGGATAGGTATTGTACAGGATAATTTTTATTTACATGCTGCATTTCTTTGAGAAAATACTCATAATAGCCGCCGCTGACTTCCGAACTCGTAAAAAGGTTTTTATAAAAGCTATCTAAAATTTCTACAGGACGCTCCTTTAAACTGAAAATCATCCTGTCAATGATTTTTCTGTTCCATCCAATTTTATAATATCCCGTTTCATCCTGTATAAACCTGCTTGTTGCACTAAAAAGAATCATTCGGTCAATTTGTGACAAAAAATTTGCCGCTATGTCTATGGCAACTAAAGAACCCAGGGACCATCCGATTATTGAAAATCTTTCAATTCCTTTTTCTCTTATTAAAGCCTTTACCTTATCTTCAAACCCATCTGCTGAAGTCACATCCTCCCAATCAATGAAAGTTATGTTATAATCTTGTTTCAGCATCTCGCACAAAGGCTTCCAGACAAATTTGCCGACTGCCCAACCTGTCAATATTATTAAACAATTTTTCATCATATCATCCTTCTATAACACCTAGTCTTTTTCCGTGTAATTTTACTTTATCAAGTACATACTGCAAATCATTATAGGTATGTGTTGCCATCAAGGAAATCCTTAGCCGGCTGCTCCCCTTCGGTACTGCAGGAGGTCTTATGGCCGGGACATAGATTCCATCTTCAAGCAGGTTTTTAGAGAATTCGACAGTTTTTCCGGCATCCCCCACAATAACTGGTATAATCGGTGTAATTGTATCTGTGACGTGAAAACCTGCAAATTCAAGCTCTTCTTTAAACCATTGGGTCAATTCCTTAAGATAATTCCTCCTGTTTACGTCATTTCTAATAATCTCGATGGATTCTAAGGAAACAGCAATAGATGCTGGAGGCAGTGCGGTTGAAAAAATAAAACTCCTGGAAAAGTTCCTTAAATAATCAATCAAGTATTTCTTTCCTGCTACATATCCCCCTACTGAAGCCGCAGCCTTGCTTAATGTTCCCATCTGTATGTCTACATCCTCATTGGCATTAAAATATGATACGGTACCAGAACCATTTTCCCCCAATACCCCCATCCCATGGGCATCATCAACCATAATAAGCATTTCATGTTCTTTGGCTAATTTTATAATGTCAGGCAGCGGCGCTAAGTCACCCTCCATACTGAATACGCCGTCAGTCACTATCAAATTGTTTTCGCCTTTATATTCACGGATTCTCCTCTCTAAATCCTTCATATCACAGTGCTTGTACCTAATAAGCCTTGCCCTGCTTAGCAGACAGCCGTCAATAATGCTGGCATGATTGTATTTATCGCAAAAAATAACCCATTTTCTGTCGCATAGGGCTGAAATAACTCCAACATTAGCCATATAGCCTGTATTGAAAACTATACTTGACTCTGTACCTTTAAACTCAGCAATCTTTTCTTCGAGTTTTCTGTGCAACACATATGAACCGGTAGTAAGCCTTGACCCTCCCGCCCCTACGCCATATTGGTTCACAGCTTGAATCGCCGCTTCTTTTAAGCGTGCATCATTACAAAGTCCCAAATAATTATTGGAGCCCAGTAAAATTATTTCTCTTCCATCAATTTCAACTCTGGGAGCCTGACAAGAATCCAAATATTTAAAATCTCCGCGGTACAACCCTTTTTCTTTTGTCTCTGTCAGCTTTTTCAAAATATACTTCATAGTAATTCCTCCAAAATTATCTTGTCTATTTTTATAAATAACTCATATCATATATAAAATATATCAACAAATCATAAATGTCAACTTAATTTTATAATTAAGTTGACATTTATCAAAACACTACTAATATTATTCAACCAGATATAGTTATTGTATGTGATAGATAAGATTAATAAATACTAAACACTATGGTATTTCAGAATTAATAATTGAAATGGTTTCTCCATCATCAGAAGAAAAGATAAAGTTGAAAAATTCAACTTATATGAAAGATTATGAAAAATAATGTTTATATTCCGTATACATGTAACAATATTTATATATTGTTACATGTATACGGAATATTCAATATTAATATATTATATTCGACATTAATATATTTTTTCCTGCATAAATTTTAATATTTACTAAAATTATTTGTTTTTTCGACTATACACCAATATGTAATTTGCCTCTTTTACCCATTTACTTGCTCTTAAAACTGGACGATTGAGTATAGTTCATCTTTTTGTTCTTGATTCATGCCTATATAACGTAGTGTAATACTCTGCGAACTATGGTTAAAAGTATCCATTATTAGACCAATATTGTAATGGGATGCTTTGTAAGTCCAATACCCCCAAGTTTTTCTCAAACTATGGGTTCCAAAATTCTCTATACCAATAACACCTGCTGCTTCTTTAAGAACACGGTACACCTGAATTCTCCCAAGATGACCACCTTTCTGGCTTGGAAATATATAGCTTTCTTCAGTAAAATTATTCTTATTAATATATATCGATAAAGCTTCTCTTAAAGCATTGTTTAATTTTATCTTCTTCTCCTTTCCTGTCTTCTTTTCCTTTAGCACTAAATATTCACGAAATTGCCCATTGCTATTCAAAATATCTTTCACCTTCAATGGGATAATATCACTAATTCTTAAACCAGTATTCAGTCCGAATTTAAAAATTAAAGCATACTTTGGATCCTTTTTATTTAAATATTGATACATCTGCATTGTTTTTGTTTTATTTTTGATTGGTTCAACAGTCATAATGCCACTCCTTTATGTAACTTGTGTATGATTTATTATAAAAATGATATATTATTTTAAATTATACTTTAAATACATTCCATAAGCAACATCTTGAAAACATTAGTGTTTTCCTTTTTTTAAAATAAATCATAATGTAACAATATATAAATATTGTTACATGTATACGGTGAAGGGGTGTATACTAAAGGTATGAAAATTATGTATAAAATCTATAATACAAAAAACAGGCGCTTTTGTTTGATAAGATCGCAAAAACCAAAAACTCTATGTAAATTTATTCCCTCTTTACGATTATGGCTCTTTAAAACACTTATTTTATTAATGGAATTAAAAGACCAATACACTGCCAAACACTGCATAAGGGTTATGAAACTTGCAGTCGGCTATGCACGATATTACAGCTTATCAGATTATACGACAAATACATTGAAATATAGTGCAATACTACATGATGTTGGAAAACTTGCCATATCTAAAAAAATATTGTCAAAAACTACAAAGCTAGATGATAAAGAATATAAAAAAATAAAGTGCCATCCATACATCAGCTACCTAATAGTAAAATATATGTTAAACTTAAAAAATGAAGCAAATATTATTCGAAGCCACCACGAAAGAATAGATGGCAAGGGATATCCTGACGGATTAAATGGAAGCAAAATTAATGATTTGAGCAAAATACTTGCTGTATGCGATGCTTTTGATGCAATGACAAGCAATCGTGTTTACAGAAAAAAGTTAAGCTATAAAGAAGCAATAGATGAATTAAAGACAAATGCAGGAACACAATTTGATAATAAAATTGTAAGCAATTTTTGCGAATATATCAACTCCAAAAAAGCATTTAAATAAAAGGCTTTTTTAATGGCAATTCCGATTACTCTCAAACAAGCATACAGCCTGCTCGATGACCAGTTTCGCTACATTGTTCAATTCCTTCTGACCCTTGGAGACGCTCCCTGACATAATGATTTTGAAACCCATTTGTCTATGTCATCGCAGAATATCTTTGACCCAAAACAAATATTTTCTTTTGACTTTAGTCCTCCCCAACTGTGACAATAAAATTCTTTTTTTCTTTTGCTTTATATAGTGCTGCATCAGCAATTTTAATGAATTGCTCTATATCAATATCCATTTCTTCTTTTTTTGAAGCTATACCGATGCTGATAGTAATTCTGCAAGTAATATTTTTATAAGAAAAAAGGTTGTTTTCTACTGCAGCTCTTATCCTCTCCGCAATCTTAAAAGCTTCTTTTACATCAGTTTGGTGAAGAATTACAGCAAATTCTTCACCACCCCAACGGGCAATTATGTCATTTTTTCTTGTATAATTTTGTAAAATTTCAGCAAATTGTTTTAATACCTGATCACCTGCAATGTGACCATATGTATCATTTATACTTTTAAAATTGTCAATATCTATTAAAAATAGTGAAATCGGTCTTTTTGTATCTACTTCAGAAAATTTTGCATTAAAATATTTCCTGTTGTGCAGACCAGTCAGTACATCGGTTTGACCCTGTTGGTATAATCTTTTAATCAAGATACCGCAGACTATGCAAATAACCACCTGAATTGATTCAAATATTATATATACCAGACCATGATTATAGTTTTGACATTTGTCTATTAAAAATGTGATAATACATAAGATTAGCTCAGTTAACAATAAAATAGCAGGAGCATATTTATACATTTTCTCTTTCATTTAAGTCCACTGTCCTTTTGGTCTTCGCCTTTTTGATAATATTCAACAATATATTTGTCTACTTTTTGGCTTATTTTCAGGATGATTTCTTTTTTCATATACATATTTGTCGCATTATTAAGAATCTTTCTGGCTATTTCTATTCCATATTTTTCTTTCATTATTATTCACTCCTTAAAAAAACACCACAAACATAATTTTATATTAAATATTAGCAATTTGCAAATATAAAATATATGCAAATTGCATATTCCTATAGTGTTAAAAGTCATATAAAGTATTCCTATGCAGGGAGTGATTAAATGTGGAGAAAAATACAGAGATAAATAATGCAGCAATTGGTCAGAGAATAAGAGAAGAAAGAAAAAAACTTGGTCTTTCGCGGGAAGAATTTGCGGAAATCATAGAACTTTCAGACTACTATGTAGGGCAGCTGGAACGTGGAGAAAGGCAAATGAGCCTGCCTGTTTTAGTTAAAGTCTCTAATTGTTTGCATATATCTTTAGATTACCTGATTTTCGGGAAAAACCCTTATAATGCTTATTATATACATGATTCCCATGATTCTTATAATACTTTTGATAGAAACAAAAATACCGAAATAGACAATTTACTAAATAAATGCTCACCAAAAGAATTAGAGCTAATCAAAAAACTTATAAAAACTATCCTTCCTTATATGAACAAAAACTGAAGAAACTATTTTAATTGTAAGCTTGTTATACTGACTCAAGATTTTTCATTTATGGTACGGTTCCACATCAACATTCTATCAACAAAAGTGAACCCTCTACTTCCGACGAAAGGAGAGAGCTTCTTACTTCAATCTCTTTTCCCCATGCTGTCTAATCTGAAATAACCACTTTTTTGCACATTATATTTAAAATTAAACAAATTCCCTATTCTTAAATGCTTTTATGTTTAATAAGGAATTTGTTTATAACATACTATACCTATAAAGATTTTATTATAAAAAACTTTTATGATTATTTATCCATTCTGATATATCTTTTTGCTTTAATTCTCCTTTTGCAACTGCTAATCCTAAATCAATTAATTCTTTTTGTGTAAAAGATAATTTTATGCCATTATACTCAAGTAATACTAGGAGTCCACTCGAAAATAACTTATCTGCCGGTTAAGAATTTTTATCATCGCATAAATTATCAGAATAATCTCTATTCAAAGAAATATATATGATTTTGTTATTGATTTTAATATGTATATTATGGCTTTATTGACCTGTTATTGCTATTTTTAATATCCTTAACCATTCTTTAAGCCGTTTTTGGGCAGACTTCCCCCTTCTTAATTTGTCTATTACAAATTTTAGAAATATGTTTCGTTATTATTTTGATATTATTGTTTATTGCTACCATTATCATTTGCCATCTTATTTTTAATTTTCCTCTATACCTTCCTTTACGTCCGCCATGCCTGGTAAGTTCTGATATGTTTCTTTCTACATTCGGTCTTTTTGCATAGTCTTCTTTAAATTCATCTGTTTTTTGATATTCCCTTTGTTCTTGTATTTCTTTTTCATACGGATGTATATTTATTGTTCTCCCTTTTTTTGATTTTGTACATTGGTCTTTTAGCGGACAATCATTACACTCTTCTGCTCTAAATTTCACTGTAACTTGCTCATGTTTTTGTGTTTTTTCAGTATCAAATTGTTTTATATGTCCATTGGGACATTCTACTGTTCCTTTTTCTAAATCAATTTTGAATTCTTCTTTTGAAAATCCTCCACTTGGATTTGTTGCTTCCGGCACTCTAATGCAAAAATCTGTTCCTTCTTCTTTCCTTTTTTCTATTTCTTCAAAGTCACTATATGCACAATCTCCATACAGTTTATCTATATCAACGCCGTTTCTTCGGCTTTGTTCTATAAGATCACTCATATGTTCTCCATCTGCTATATTTGCTCCATCAACTTCTATTCCTACTACTACTGAGCCTTTTTCTCCTCCTGTTATAATTTCAGCTTTGTATCCATCTGATAATTTCGATGAGGTCTTTCTTCCATGGCGCATTTCATCATCTACTACTGATATTATTCTGTCTTTTGCTGTTCCTTTTATCATTTTTACATGCCCGTCGTTTGTTATTTCAACATCTTGTAATGCTACTCTTTCTAATAATTCAATTGCTTTTTTTAAATCATCTTTTATATCTTTTTTTGTTTTTATATTTTCTACGAGTGATAGTGCATCTTTAACAAGTTCTTCGAGTAATTTTGCTTTTTCTTTTTCGTTTTCCCATGCTATTTTGGGTTTTTTGATATTTTCTTTATAATCTGTTCTTTTCAGTATTTTTTTCGATTCATCTTCCATTTCGTAAAACTTCATGAAACGGAGAACCATCTTTATCCCTTGGTATATCATAGTGTAAGTATCTTGTCTGGCACAGGAACCCCAAATCATGAATGAATCTATTATGTGTAAGTTGTCTTTATCAAACAGTCCTACTTCTTTTGCCTGACTAATTGTTTTAATGAATATTTCTTTTCCTATTTCGCTGTTAAACAGTCTTTTTCTATGATCACATAATGTTACTGCATCTATTCCATCAAAATCCCGTGGTGCGGTTAATGCATATTTAATTCTGTCATCGAATCGTGATTCTTCTTCCATTTCACGATCAGAATATCCTTTTTCAAATTGTATCAGCATCGCTGTAAATGTATATACCGGAGATATGGATTCTCTGCCATAGTATGAGAAAAGTGGCTGAAACATTTCTTCATTAAGATTATTAAATACCCATGTTCTTAATCTATGATAATAACTATCTTCAGAAATTTTTCCAAGTAACCAATAATCTGAAAATGACATTTGTCTGTCTGCTTTTCCTAACATTTTTATCACCACATTTTTCTTATTATATTATTTATATTATATCATAAAAATAGCTCTTAAGTGCTTATTTCATATGTGTTCAGGAGTATTTTTTATTGTAAATTATATGGTTTTCAATAACATATTTGTTAATTTGTGATTGATGATTTCGAGTGGACTCCTAGCATAACATATAAGCCTATCCTTTTATTACCGTCTATAAACGCATGATTATTTATGATACTGTAACAAATATTAGAGCATTTTGCTTCAATACTTTTATATAAATCCTCTCCTGCAAATGTTGCTTTTGAGTTTCAATTGCTGACTTCAAAAGTTCCATATCTCTTATCCCTGTTAAACCACCAGTAGCTAATATCAATTTTTCATGCAATTTCAAAATATAATCTATTGATATATATTTCATTTAGCTAATTCCTTAAATGCTTCCACATTTTCATACAATATTCTGTCTGCAATTACATCTAACTTTTCTTCCTCTGATATTGCTTCTTTACTAAATTCATCAAAATCTAAAAGTATATATTTAGGTTTATTGTTTTTCATTATAACTACAGATTTATCCTCATCAACTAATTTTGCTATTTTAGAAAAATTCTGATTAGCTTCCGAAATAGACACTATCTTTTGAATGTTAATCAACATATTTATCCCTCCTATTATTTAAATATTTTATATATTTATTATATCATATTTAGGATAAATTTATCCTATTATTTAAATATTTTTTATTTATTATTTAAGTATTTTTTATCTAAAATAAAATTATATTTTGAGTCTAAAGAAATTCAGGCTCTTGATTCAAATAAAAAGTTTGCGACTACTTATGATACGGTTCACCCTTCATTATCTTAAATACACGATATATTTGTTCAACAAGGACAAGTCTCATAAGCTGGTGTGGAAATGTCATCTTTGAAAAGGAGAGTTTTAAATTTGATAAATTTTTTATATCCTCAGATATACCAAGAGAACCTCCGATAATAAAAGTTATACTTGAATTCCCTGATATGGATAGATTTTCTAAATAATGAGCAAATTCTAATGAGTCAAATTGCTTACCTTCTATACACAGTGTGATTATAAAACTTCCCTTTCTGATTTTATTCATAATTTTAATGCCTTCACTGTGCATAACTTCAAGCTTTTCTTTTTCACTTAATTTTTCAGGTGCCTTTTCATCGGAGACCTCTATTATCCTTATATTGCAATAGACTTTAAGCCTCTTTAAATACTCCTTAATACCTTCATCAAAAAATCTTTCTTTTATTTTCCCGACAGCAATTATATCTATGTTCATTGTAAATCCTCTCCGTAACTATAAATTTTAAAAGAGCAGGTTTTACCCACTCTTTTAATGGTTTGTCAGACAACAAGATATTTTGGCACTTCATCACAGAAATCACATTTGTGTGGAACCAGCCAATCAGTAAATGTTACTTCATCAAGTTTATATATATCCGGCGGCTGTTCATATACATCCACAAATTCCTCTATCGCATCTTCAAGGTGTTTTTCACAAACAACATACATATCCTCACCTATTTCCCAAGAGTTACTGTTTTATACCCTGTATTTACGGTTAATGTCCTGTATTTCAAAATTACTTTATCACCCATATTTTTACTGTATATCACCGTTTTAAGAGCTGTCATTGTGTTAACAGGTTTTCCATCTACCTCTAATATTATATAACCTTTCTTAATTCCAGCCATTGCAGCAGGTCCTGCCGGGTCAATATCTGCTATATAAATTCCCTCTGCAATAACTATATCAGCATTTATATAACTGGCAATTTCTCTGTCATACCCTACAATACCAATATAAGGAGCTTTAAATGTACCTGTCTTTATAACCTTTTTAACTATAGGTTTTGCTATATTTATAGGTATTGCAAATCCAAGCCCTTCAGCCGTTGTCACCTTTGCCGTATTTATTCCTATAGCATCACCTTTTGAATCAACAAGCGGTCCTCCGCTATTACCCGGATTTATAGATGCATCAGTCTGAATAAGGTCCTCCATTATCTTTTGTTTGCCGCCTTCTTCAATAGGAAGGCTTCTATTCAATGCACTTATTATACCATTTGTAACGGTTCTTTCAAACCTCAATCCTAATGGATTTCCAATAGCTATTGCTGTCTGTCCTACAACATTGTTATCTGAATTGCCCAGGGTTATTGTCGGCAGATTTTTTGCATCAATTTTGACAACAGATAAATCCAATGTTGAATCAGACCATAGCACCTTCCCCGGCAATGTGCTTCCATTGCTTAAATATACGGTGATTTTTTTTGAATTTGGATTTGCAACATGATTATTTGTCAATATATATCCGTTTTCATCAATTATAAATCCTGACCCAACCCCTTCTACTTTTTTCTCAAGAACATAATACTTCCGCTCAAATTCTATTGTAGAAATCCCTACAACCGCAGATGTATCTTTTTTTGCAACCGCCTCTGCAACAGTTGGGGGTTCCGCCCTTGGAATAATTACTTCTTTCTTAGCAGCTTCCGGAGCAATATATGGAAATGGTATTATTTTGCCCCATAAAAATTTTGGAGCAATATATGTAAATATTAGTGACGTAATAACCGCTGTTATTATGACAATTACTATATATGATGGCTTTTTTAAATTGTTACCGTTTTGCTCATGCATAATATCACCTCAAGATTATCATGTGATACATGCAGAAAAAATATTCTTTATCATATGTAAAAATAAGCCCATTTTATGGACTTATTTAATTTTCTTTATGTCTGCTCCAAGAGCTCTTAGCTTTTTTTCGATAGATTCATATCCTCTTTCAATATACTCGATATGTGATATTTCTGTAACACCCTGTGCAGCAAGACCTGCTATAATCATTGCAGCACCTGCCCTTAAATCCGTAGCTACAAGATGTGCACCTGTAATCCTTTCAACACCTTCAATTACTGCAGTTCTTCCTTCAACCTTTGCTTTGACTCCCATTTTTTTGAGCTCATCAAGATATTTAAATCTTCCTTCATATACATTTTCTGTTATTATACTAACACCTTCAGATAGAGCAAGAAGCACAGCAATAAGCTGCTGCATATCTGTAGGAAATCCCGGATATGGCAGTGTCTTTACATCAACAGCTTTTAGCCTTCCTTTTGTTCTAACCCTAATCTCGTCTTCACCTTCCTCAAGTACAACTCCCATTTCTATCAGCTTTGCCATAACAGCTTCTAAATGCTTTGGTATTATACCTCTTACAACAACATCACCACCGGTAGCTGCTGCTGCAACCATGTAAGTACCGGCTTCAATCTGATCAGGAATCACCGAATGCCTGCAACCATGTAAATCTTGAACTCCTATGATTTTTATGGTGTCAGTGCCGGCACCTTTAATATTAGCGCCCATTCCATTAAGAAAAGTTGCTACATCTACTACATGAGGCTCCTTTGCACAATTTTCAAGAATAGTGGTACCTTCCGCTTTACATGCTGCAAGCATCAAATTAATTGTTGCGCCTACGCTTACAACATCAAAATATATATGATTACCAATAAGTTTATCTGCTTTTATTTTTATAATTCCATGTTCTATTAAAGTTTTTGCGCCTAATGCTTCAAAACCTTTTATATGCTGGTCAATAGGTCTTACTCCAATATTGCAGCCTCCAGGCATCGCTATTGCAGCCTCTTTAAATCTGCTAAGCAATGCACCAATTAAGTAATAAGACGCTCTCATCTGTGAAGCACATTCAGGCGGTGGATAAAATGAATTAATCCCATTCGCTTCTATACATATCTCATGCCCTTTTCTATTTACTTTTCCACCAAGGTATTCTATCATCTCTGACAGCAATTTTATATCACTAATATCAGGCAGATTATCAATTATGCTTGGAGAATCTGCCAAAAGTGCAGCGGGAAGTATTGCAACAGCCGAATTTTTAGCCCCACTTATAGGTACAGTACCTTTTAATGGATTTCCACCAGTAATAATAAACTTATCCACAGTCTAACCTTCCCTTCAAGAATAACAATAATAAAATCTCTTATAACACTATATACTTTAATACAATTTTAATAAATTTACAAGCTTTTTTTGTCAAAAACATACTATTTTATACAACAATATTTACCTTTTTAAAATTCCCTCAAAGGCATATTATATAACCTGCTTTAAGACCAATAAAAAAATCCACCTTTTTATGTGTGGACTTTATTATAAATCTTTATATTACTTAAAAAGTATATCAAGTAAATCTTTAAGTGTATTCACAGTTATCTGAAGGACTCCATCTTTATATTCTAATTTAATATGTCCTTTTACAATCTGTTCTTCTCCATCTTTACTTGCTTTTAGTGTAATATAGTTATCGCCCAATACCAATCTTATAAGTCTTGCAAACAAACCTGTATCTCCAATAACCCATTTATCATTTAATTGGTCATTTAAAATCAGCTTTACATACGTATTCGGCTGACCTTCTCCAGAAATAACAAAATACTTGTTCTCTGTTGTAACATTATCTATATTGGATTTTACTGTTATAAGATCAGTTGCTGCAAAACCACATGTCATAAAAGACATTATCATAATAACAGTCATAAACATGACCATGACTTTTTTCACATGCATAACCTCCTTATATAATACTCTTTTTTATAACATATTTATTATAAAGTATTAATATTACAGCAGTATTACAATAATATTAAAATATAATTACGAAATTAATTATATTTTAATATTATCTTAACAACAGTACCTTTATCAATTTCGCTTTCTATATTTATTTCTCCTTTATGTGCTTCTACGATTTCTTTTGCAATTGAAAGACCTAAGCCTGTCCCTCCAAGCTCTCGTGACCTTCCTTTATCAACACGGTAAAATCTTTCAAATATCCTCGGAAGGTCTTTTTCTGGTATCCCTATTCCATTATCTTGAACAATAATATACGCAGCCTCCTCATCATAGTCTGTATAAACCCTTATACAGCCACCTTCAGGTGTATATTTTATGGCATTTGCTACAATATTAATAATTACCTGCTCCATTTTATCCTTATCTATATTAACATTTTTTTTAGCATCTTTAAGAGATAATGACAGTATTTGATTTTTCTTTTCCATTTCTATTTTTAAATTCTGAATAATATCTTCAACAAATTCATTTAAATTTACACTTTCCAGCTTCAATTTGCCATTTGAATCCATCTTTGATAATAATAAAAGGTCTTTTACCAACCTCACCATCCTATCTACTTCTTTATCTATTATACCGAGAAATTTATCAATAAATGCTTTGTCAACATCTGCATTTAAGAGTGTTTCAGTATAGCTTTTTATTGTTGTAAGGGGTGTCCTTAATTCATGTGACACATTTGCAACAAATTCCTTCCTCATATTTTCAAGCTCCTGCTGCTCTGTTATATCATGAAGTACAAATACATAACCTTCTATATTTTCATCTGCATTAATTGGTGTCACAAAGGATGTTAATATTTTCTCATTGCATAAAAATATACCTCCATTAATGCTAATTTTCCCATTTGCCAAATTCTCCACCGACTGCCCGATACTTATTTTTTCTCCAATCATCTTTTCCGCGGCATCATTATAGAGGATTATATCTTTTTTACCGTCAACAGCAATAACTCCATCTGTCATAAAGCTGATGATTGCCTCAACCCTGCTTTTTTCGTTTCTCATCTCATCTAAGGTATGTTTTAATCTTTGTGACATAAAATTAAACATAGAACCCAAGTTGCCGATTTCATCCCTTGATTTAATATTAATCTTTACATCAAAATTACCAAGTGCCATCTCATGTGCGTATTTTGTTACTTCCTTAATTGGATTTGTTATAGCACATGAAAGAAAATAACCGAGTATTACGGTTACAAAAACTGCAAAAAGCGTAGCACTCAATAGAATCATATTTATATCTGAAAGTACATCATACACGCTATTTAATGAACCACTCATATATACAACGCCAGAAATGCTTCCATCGCTGTTAACAACCGGTACTGCAAAACTTTTGAGTTCATCATTAGAATTATAGTCTTTTGTTGTTTCACTGCTTTTATTGCCATGTAATGCTTTAACAACTGCGGTTGTCAAAAATTTACCTCTCTCACCTGTTGAACTTGCAAGTATGTTACCATTCTTGTCCAGTATATACACATATTTTATATTTGAATTCGGTCCTAAGTACATACTTATAATATTGTTAAGGTTTTTATTAGATTCAAGATTGTCTTTTAATGTACATGACATTCCCTTAACCTGTGCCTGAATATAACTGTCAAAATTTTTCATGTGATAACTTTTAAGGGAATTATAAAGATATACCCATATGATTCCCATTGCTACAAGAACTAAAAGACCATATATTAAAATAATCTTCCACTGTAAAGTTTGAAACCACTTTATGCTTTTAAACTTGTCCTTCTTCACTGAAATAATAACCAACCCCTCTTTTTGTATGGATATATTTAGGATTTGAAGGGTCATCTTCTACTTTTTCCCTTAACCGTCTTATTGTTACATCTACTGTTCTGACATCACCGAAATATTCATACCCCCATACCTTTTCAAGAAGCATTTCCCGTGAAAAAATGAGACCTTTATTTGTTACAAGAAACTTAAGTAAATCAAATTCCCTCAAAGTAAGTTCTATCGGTTCTCCATATTTACTTACTTTATATTTAGAAAGGTCAATAGTTAAATCTTTTATATGTATTAGCTTTGATTCTATTTCGCCGTTTTCATTGCTCCTTCTTAAATTTGCTTTTATCCGTGCAATAAGTTCTCTCATAGAAAATGGTTTTGTAATATAATCATCTGCTCCAAGCTCCAAACCTAAAACCTTATCAACTTCTTCTTCCCGTGCCGTAAGCATTAAAACAGGCATCGTCATTGTCTGCCTTAAATGCTTAAGCACCGTAAAACCATCCATCTTAGGCAACATAACATCAAGCAGTATTAAATCAGGTTTTTTACTCTGAGCAGTATTTAAACCATCCTCGCCATCATATGCCTCGCAGACACTGTAGCCGTTTTTTTCAAGATTGAATTTTAATATTTCAACAATTGGTTTTTCATCATCAACGATTAATATTTTGCTTTTCAAATCATTCACCCCTTAACGCTTAATACAAAGCTATTCAGTTCTTCTCCTGTTTCTTTATAAAAGCTTTCTTTAAGGTTCATGCCATTACCAAGGTCTTTTAATATGCTCCTGATTGTACTCATACCATATTTATCACTTATAGCTTTTGTAACCTGGAATGCCCTTTTATATGCAAGCATTTCATCTAACGTATCGAAATCATCAGTTAACTGCTTTAAAGTATATGGCTTGTCATAATAATTATATCCTTTTCCCCATTCATATTTGTTCTGCCTGTATTCTTCCAAAAGGGCTAATCCTTCTGTAAACCATACAGGATAATTACCCTTTGCTATATCATCTACTATTAAATGTGTAAACTCATGAACAACAGGTCCCTCTTTTTCAAAAACTTCTTTCAGATTTTGTCCAGGCTTTATCCATAATGCCGGTGATTGTATACTTATAATACCAACGAGATAAATCCCCATAGCATCATCCCCTTTAACAAGGGAAAAATCCCTGCTCATTTTATAAGGGGTTGGGTATACGATTATTATTGTTTTATCTGTTGGCATATATCCCAAATCATTAACCACATCATAATAATGTTTTTCAGCGGTTTCGATAATTAAATCTATATATTTGCTGTCATTATCGGTATATTTTATTATAAAATGTTTGCTATAAGCTGTTTTGTAATTTTTTACATTATTTTCTATTTTGGTTTTTGCAATATTTTTATAAACCGGATATGCAAAAGACATAAGCTTATTATTAAATATAAGCCCTAATAAAAATATTAATAGTATTATTATGGTTATATTTTTCTTTTTCATGGAATATCACCTCACAAACAAAATCCTCTATGTACAAATATTAATTAATATGAGGTAATACAGTTGTATTATAACTTATTTTAAATTTTATTGCAAAATATTTTTTAAATCAACAGAACTGAAGTATGATATATTTTAATTGTTATTATTAAAGAAATTTTAAAATTTGTCGTAATATATATTATATTCTTTTTAATTGAAGGATATGACATACTATGTTATAATAAAACAAGAGGTGGGGTATATGAGCATTTGTAAATTTTCATCTGATTTTGATGATGTGGGAAGCACCCCTGTTAGCAATATTTTCATAAATCATTTTATGCTTGAAGCCCCTGGAGAATACGTTAAAGTCTACCTATTGGGCTTGAAATGCTGTTATTATGGGCAGGAATTTTCTATACACTCTTTAGCAGATAAACTTTTTATGTCTGAAATTGAAATCGAAAAGGCACTGAAATTTTGGGAAAAATCTGGATTAATTAAACTTTGCTATACTGATGGAGAGTATACAGTAAAATATTTGCCACTTGCCAATACAGGTGATAAAAAACATACCATGTCTATTAATGATACAGAAGTCAGGCAGATGTTTGAAACTATAGAGCAAATGTTGGGAAGACCTTTATCTTCAAGTGAAATGGATACATATCTTAGCTGGATTGACGAATATGATTTCTCGCTTGAAATTATTGCCATGCTCGTAAGCTATTGTGTCACAAAAAATAAAACATCTTTGAGATATATGGAGAAAATAGCAATTGCATGGCATGATGCCGGTATTAAAAATGCTCTCGACCTTGAAGAATATCTTAAAACCGAAAGCAAAAAATGGATAAAATACAAAAAGATTTTACATACACTTGGTTTAAATACTGACGAAGTCATGGAAGCCCACAAGCAGATGATGGACAGGTGGATGAATGACCTCGGTTTTGACGTGGATGTAATTATAAAAGCCTGCAATGAATGTACTTTAAAGATAAATGAACCCAGTTTTCCTTATATAAATCAAATACTTATAAACTGGTTCAATGAAGGTATAAAAACGATAAACGATCTGGATAAAATAAAAAAAGTGCCAAAACATAAGAAGACTTCTACTGTCTTTAAGGCACCAAAAAATTATTTCAACGCTTATAATCAGAGAACATATGACGTTGATGAACTTGAAAAAAAACTTTTAGCACATTCAAGAGGTGAATCCGGTGAATAATGCAGTTCAAGAAGTATTAAGACAGTATGAAATCAAACGGGATAATTCTTTAAGAGAAAACCTCAAAAAACGAGAAGAAATTTATAATAAAATACCTGAAATATTAAAAATTGATGATGATATAAAGAATATAGGATTTGAAATTTCCCGATCAATTTTTAATGAGCCTCAGCAATCAAAAAAGCTGCTATTAAAACTTAAAGAAAAATTATTTGATTTGAAAGAACGTAAAGCATATTTACTTAAGTTAAATGGATATCCTGAAGATTACATGGAGCCAAAATATGAATGCAAATTATGTAAAGACACAGGTTATATAAATGGCAGAAGATGTAACTGCTTTGAACAGAAATTAATAAATATTTATTATAAGCAGTCAAGTATTGAAAATATAGTGAAAAGGGAAAATTTCGCCACTTTTGATATGAACTTTTATTCTGATAAAGCACTTGGCGATAAACCTTCCCCACGAAGCAATATAAAAAAAATCCTTGAAACTTCATTAACCTTTATAAGAAATTTCAATAATGAAAGAGAGAGCTTATTCTTCTATGGAAATTCAGGACTTGGAAAGACTTTTTTATGCAATTGCATTGCAAAAGAACTCTTAGACAAGGGTAAGGTTGTATTATACAGAACATCTTCTGATTTAATTGAGGACTTAAGAGCAAATAAATTAAATAGCGATAGCAATTCCTACAGCAGTTATTTTGAGCTCCTGAAGCAATGCGACCTCCTTATTATAGACGACCTTGGCACCGAATCCATAACTGCTTTTAGTCTGCAGGAAATTTTTAATATAATCAATACTCGCATGCTAATGTGCAAGAAATTTATTATATCAACAAATTTATCAATATCTGAAATAATGGTAATATACCCGGAAAGGATATATTCCCGGATATTTGGCAACTTTAAGATGCTTAACTTTTATGGTGAAGATATAAGGCTTAAAAGTAAAATAATAATTTAATTCAGCCATTCCTGAAAAAACCCTCCTGTATCTTTACCAGTAACACTGTCCACTACGTCGATGAAATCTTCCGTAGTGGCGTTTTTATATTTATATTTATCATAGTATTTATTCATAACTTCCTTAAATTTTTTTTCGCCTATAAGCCCTCTTAATTGGTGAAATACCATAGCTCCCTTGTTATATACTATATTGGTATATTCATTCCATCCTTTAAATTGTCCTAAGGTCTTTATCATAGACTCATCTTTATTTACTTTAATATATTTATTAAATTCGCCTGAAATTATATAATTATAAAGGCTCTCGGCAGCAGCTTTACCATAATACCTTTCTATATACATGATTGTGGTATACTCTGTAAGACCTTCGTCAAGCCAAGCCTCTTTTACTTCATCATTGCCAACAACCCCATACCACCATTGATGTGCCGTTTCATGTGCAATAACATATTCAAGATTGAAGATGTTGTCTTTTGTATAAAGACTCTTAGAAATCATTACAAGATTGGGATATTCCATCCCTCCTAAGTAAAAATCACTTTGAACTACTGAATACTGTTTATATGGATATTTGCCGATAAATTCATTGTAAAATTTAACTGCATCTTTAGCAAACTTTAATGCCTTTGTCCCATATTCATCACTGAAATAGTAGGATTTCACCTTGATTCCATCAATATCTGTTTCGGCAACTTTAAAATCTGGAGATATAACCATAGCAAAATCTCTTACATTTTCTGCACTAATCATTATTGTCTTTTGGTTACTACATATTTTCTCATTTTTTATAGTACCCGTTGATGCAACCACCATATTTCTGGGTACAGTAAGCTTAACATTATAATTTGAAACATCACTGTAAAACGGATCTCCCAGTGCATAATACGGGTCATTATTCCATCCTTTCTTATCATAAACAGATAATATGGGGTACCAATTAGCAACCTGCACCGTTTTTTTCCCATATCCAAATCTTCCTGTTGCAGGAGGAAGCTGTACTTTAAAATCTATTGTAAATTTTATCCTATTGCCTTTTGATAATTTTTCCGGCAATTGTATCCTTAAAATTTGCTGACTCTCCCCTTCAATTTTATATGAAGCCATTTTTTTACCTTCAAAAGTTATATTTTTTATATCTATATATCCGGGTTTAAATCCATCAGGATATGCCAGTTCAACCTCCTCCTTTGTAAATGGAATCTTATCCTTTTCTTTAAATGCATTTGGATAAAGATGAAGATATAATTGATTTAATACTGTATCATCTGTATTTATAAAATCCACTGTTTCTAATCCTGATATTACCTTATTTGTATCATCATATTTTACATCCATTATATATGTTGTAAGATTTGTTTTGCCAAATGGGGCAAAATAAACAGCAAGTGCCGTTATAATAACCACAGTTGCTATCAATATAAATTTTTTCCCTCTCATCCTTCTATCAGCTCCTATACTTTACTTTTCATTATATATTTAGTACAGATGTATTGATATTAGAACATGAGAGTGAAAAATTTATAATCCCTTGAATTTTACTTTCGCTTTGTTCTTTAAAGATTTTTAATTTGATTTGTCAGGAAAGTAATTTCTATAAGCATTTAAAAAATTTTCTAAGAATTTTTTTTGCTTCTCAAGGTCTATAACCCAGTTGTGAAGAAGTTTAACACCTGAAGGGGTAAGTTCATAATACTTTTTTGCCGGACCAATATCACCAACCTGCCATTCTGATTTTACATATCCTTCTTCTTCTAACTTCCGAAGTTGCCGATAAACTACAGCGGTATCCGGTGTTATATCATAGAAATTACTAATTCTTTCGATAAGTTCATAGCCATAGGACGGCTTTGAATATAAGGCTAACAATAAATTAGGCTGTACAAATCTATTTAGCCTTCCTGTACAACTGCACATGTCATTATTGTTATTATGACAATTTTCATGTTTCCCACACATTTTCTATCACCTTTTTTAATATGCCATAAAACCATCTATATGTCAATATCATATAATTGTAATTGACATATAGATAAACCTAGGAGTCCACTCGAAAATAACTTATCTGCCGGTTAAGAATTTTTATCATCGCATAAATTATCAGAATAATCTCTATTCAAAGAAATATATATGATTTTGTTATTGATTTTAATATGTATATTATGGCTTTATTGACCTGTTATTGCTATTTTTAATATCCTTAACCATTCTTTAAGCCGTTTTTGGGCAGACTTCCCCCTTCTTAATTTGTCTATTACAAATTTTAGAAATATGTTTCGTTATTATTTTGATATTATTGTTTATTGCTACCATTATCATTTGCCATCTTATTTTTAATTTTCCTCTATACCTTCCTTTACGTCCGCCATGCCTGGTAAGTTCTGATATGTTTCTTTCTACATTCGGTCTTTTTGCATAGTCTTCTTTAAATTCATCTGTTTTTTGATATTCCCTTTGTTCTTGTATTTCTTTTTCATACGGATGTATATTTATTGTTCTCCCTTTTTTTGATTTTGTACATTGGTCTTTTAGCGGACAATCATTACACTCTTCTGCTCTAAATTTCACTGTAACTTGCTCATGTTTTTGTGTTTTTTCAGTATCAAATTGTTTTATATGTCCATTGGGACATTCTACTGTTCCTTTTTCTAAATCAATTTTGAATTCTTCTTTTGAAAATCCTCCACTTGGATTTGTTGCTTCCGGCACTCTAATGCAAAAATCTGTTCCTTCTTCTTTCCTTTTTTCTATTTCTTCAAAGTCACTATATGCACAATCTCCATACAGTTTATCTATATCAACGCCGTTTCTTCGGCTTTGTTCTATAAGATCACTCATATGTTCTCCATCTGCTATATTTGCTCCATCAACTTCTATTCCTACTACTACTGAGCCTTTTTCTCCTCCTGTTATAATTTCAGCTTTGTATCCATCTGATAATTTCGATGAGGTCTTTCTTCCATGGCGCATTTCATCATCTACTACTGATATTATTCTGTCTTTTGCTGTTCCTTTTATCATTTTTACATGCCCGTCGTTTGTTATTTCAACATCTTGTAATGCTACTCTTTCTAATAATTCAATTGCTTTTTTTAAATCATCTTTTATATCTTTTTTTGTTTTTATATTTTCTACGAGTGATAGTGCATCTTTAACAAGTTCTTCGAGTAATTTTGCTTTTTCTTTTTCGTTTTCCCATGCTATTTTGGGTTTTTTGATATTTTCTTTATAATCTGTTCTTTTCAGTATTTTTTTCGATTCATCTTCCATTTCGTAAAACTTCATGAAACGGAGAACCATCTTTATCCCTTGGTATATCATAGTGTAAGTATCTTGTCTGGCACAGGAACCCCAAATCATGAATGAATCTATTATGTGTAAGTTGTCTTTATCAAACAGTCCTACTTCTTTTGCCTGACTAATTGTTTTAATGAATATTTCTTTTCCTATTTCGCTGTTAAACAGTCTTTTTCTATGATCACATAATGTTACTGCATCTATTCCATCAAAATCCCGTGGTGCGGTTAATGCATATTTAATTCTGTCATCGAATCGTGATTCTTCTTCCATTTCACGATCAGAATATCCTTTTTCAAATTGTATCAGCATCGCTGTAAATGTATATACCGGAGATATGGATTCTCTGCCATAGTATGAGAAAAGTGGCTGAAACATTTCTTCATTAAGATTATTAAATACCCATGTTCTTAATCTATGATAATAACTATCTTCAGAAATTTTTCCAAGTAACCAATAATCTGAAAATGACATTTGTCTGTCTGCTTTTCCTAACATTTTTATCACCACATTTTTCTTATTATATTATTTATATTATATCATAAAAATAGCTCTTAAGTGCTTATTTCATATGTGTTCAGGAGTATTTTTTATTGTAAATTATATGGTTTTCAATAACATATTTGTTAATTTGTGATTGATGATTTCGAGTGGACTCCTAGTATATAATTATTTTATTATATGACTATAAATATGATATGGAAGGTGAAAATATGGATAATGAAAACACCAGACAAGTAGCAGATGATATCAGCATATGGAAAATATTTTTAACATTCCTCAAAATAGGATTTACAGCTTTTGGACCTGCCATGATGATAGAAACTAAAAAAAACATAATTAAAAAATTAAAATGGATAAATGAAAAAGAATTTTTTGAAGGTCTTGCTCTTGCACAATTGATACCTGGAGCAACCTTTGCATCCCTTACTATTTACATTGGTTATAAACTAAAAGGGTTATTAGGTGCAATAGCAAGCTTTATAGGTTTTATACTGCCCTCATTTCTTATGATGCTATTATTATCATGGCTATATTTTAAATATCAGAATATTACAATAGTAACTATTTTATTTAAAGGTTTTTGAGCTATAGTCCTTGCAATAATATTAAATGCTGTATTTGATTTGGCAAAAACAACAGTAACGAACATTCCTACAATACTTATTGCTGTTACAGCCTTTTTAATCTCGATATACTATAACAATATTTTTCTTATTTTATTTATATCAACTATTATGGGGATTATATTAATTCATCCAAAAGCATCTGAAGTAAAAGAAGCTGCTTTGTCAGAAAAAAACAAAATACAATGGAAAGACCCTCTTATTATTTGTATTATACTTATATTATTCTTTTTATCAATTTCTTTTAACCATGAATTACTAATAATGTCCGTTGTATTTTTTAAGATTGGAGCATTGGTTTTTGGCAATGGTTTTACAATGATTCCATTGATACAGCATGATGTAGTAAATATACATCATTGGTTAACTCTTAATCAATTTATGGCTGGAGTAGCATTAGGGCAAATTACACCTGGTCCGATTGTAATCACATCAACCTTTATCGGATATAAAATTATGGGTTTTATAGGAGCATTAGTAGCAACACTGTCAATCTTTTTACCATCTTTCTTGTTGGTAGTAACAATCTTTGGTCTTTATAGGAAAATTAAACATTTAACATGGGTTATAGCCGGATTAAATGGATTGATTGCATCATTTGTTGGACTCATGTCAATATTTGCAATAAATATGGGAAGACATGTTCTTGTTGATATTATTACTGTAATACTATTTATTATATCTTTTATCGCTTTGCAATTTGCTAAATTAGATACAAAGCGTGTAATTCTATTTGGTATGGGGATTTATTTAATCATATATTTTTTAACTCAAATGATTTAAAAAATTTTTGTTAATTTAATATTATATTGTGAAAAATATGCTGTGGTACGATATAAGATAATAATTTAGTAAATGCCGATCTGTTTTTTTTACTCTCAATGTAATAATTTATTAAATATATCATAAATCCTTTCGCTATTCCTATTGCATTTGTAAGACGCTTTTTAGTTTGCTCATATGCAATCTCATAAGATTTTTCCACCAAATCTTCCTCTTCTAAGTTTTCTAAGGTAAATAATTTTAACCAATTATAATAATCACTCCAAAGAGTATCATGTATTTGAAAATCAAACAATAATTCAAGCATTATATTTAGTCTTCTATTTAATTTATTTAAATATATGTCACTTATTATCTGTTTAAAATACGTTTTAGATTTTAGCCCTTTAACCCAAATAGGTGAAGTAACGACCATTTCAGAACCATTTTTACCTATAATCCAATAAGGTCCATTCATCAATGGTTTTATTTTGCCTTTATTGCTAAAATTCCTTTCTATCAAAATATCACCATTATAAACTGCTGTTTCAGCTGCTCCATCTATGAACCAATTGATTCGATTGATATTTTTATTCACAATGTCTCCCATTATGCTTCCATCATCACTTTGAAATTCAATATTAATTCCTCCGGTAGTGGCAAATACATGATTTTTCTTTATAGCATCCAAAGGATTCATTTCTTCGTTAACAATAATACCTGTACAAACACGCCCAAAATCCGCTTTTCTATGACAATCTGTATTTGCAAAAGGAGATACCTTCTGTTTCATCAGTAGGTATTTTTTGTACGTTTTTATACCAGTATACTTACCAGGCTGTTTCCAATATACTATACCATTTATTACTTCGATACCATTAATCTTTGGAAGCATATTTTTTTTCCATGACCATATGTTATAATCAGGATGTGCTATTATACGGATGTTGCTGCTGTTGTACATCTCCTTTACTGCATCCTCTTTGCTTGATACATCATATCTGTCCTTTCCTATAATAAGCATGTGACCATTTAAAAAAGTAAGTTCGTAACCTTTTAAAAATTTTTTGTTATCTTTTATTTTGTCAAACAATTTATCCCATCTTCCGTTTTTTAAACAATAATGATGATCTGTAAGTGCAAGCAAATCATAATCATATTTGTCTATAAGTTTTTCATAATCTTCTACATCAAGTTTATCAATATTATCTGAATATAACGTATGAAGATGAAGGTCAGCCTTTAATATGTTATACATTTCCTCTCCTCCCGATAAAAAATCTGAAAACTTCTACTTCCTTAGTTTAATTATATATTACTAACATTAATTAATTGTTAAGATTATGTTAAACTTTGAAAAAGAATTAAAGATGTTTTTTACTTTCATTCGCATACAAAAAGGGTATCGACTTTTTATCGATACCCTTAAACCTGCTTAAATAATGGAGCTGGCGATAGGACTTGAACCTACAACCCGCTGATTACAAATCAGCTGCTCTGCCGATTGAGCCACGCCAGCATATTCTTTTACATCAAATTCTTAATCTTTAACAACCTCACACGCAAAAATTATACACGATATTTTTTCAAATGTCAACACCTTTTTTTTCGCCGATAGTGTCAAGATACTGTAGGATATTTTTTTTAAAGACAACCCCTGAAATTGCTTAAATCAAGGTTTCCATGCATTATGTGTTTTTTATATCACTTTTTCATATTTTATTGCTTTTAAAATTCTATATATTGGTGTTACTTTGCCCATATCCAACACTGTAATATTGTTTATTTGTTCTTTTGTATACGTTTTAGCTCTCTTTACTGCCTCTTTTATTTGCTTCTTTGTTAATTTATAACCTTCATTGTTGTTTTTGCGCTTTTTACGCCATTCTACTTCTCTTAAATTGCCTCCATTTTTCTTAAATACTCTTAATTTTGCCATTAGCTTTAATCCTTCTCTACTCCATCCTAATGGATTCCTGCTTAACCTGTCTGAAAATACATGACTTATATGCCCTTCTGCACTGCACCCTATTACATCCTCATCTTCTTTGTATATTTTTATCCCTTCCCAGTTGTTTAATATGTACTTCTTTACTTCTCTTATTTTCTTCTTCTCTTGCTCTGTTTGTGCTATTTTTGATAGTTCATTAAATGCCTCTTTTAATTCTTTTTCATTCCCTTCATTTATTGCTCTCCATATCCTATCTCTATATCTTGCTTCTCTTGATGTTGCTGTGAGTATGTATTTGTTTAAATGATACCTGTCTAGTACAAATCTTGATTTTGGTATCCATTCTATCCCTTCTTTTATCCATCTTGCTCCGTCTCCTGCTATGTATATCTTCTCTATTTTCTCTTCTTTGTAATTGTCATTTATGTAATTTGCTACATCTATCCATATGTCTTCTGGCTTTTGATCTACATATGCTTTGTAATAGATATTCTTTAGTTCAGACCTACCGTTCTTTTTTTCTTTGCCTTCATGTATGTATACAAGTCGTGGCATTTCTTTTCTCCCGTCTTGTAAGGATACGTGGTCTTCATCTGCTTCTATGTATAATACTTTTACTTCTTTCTTTTCTTCTATTTCTTTTTTTACTTCTACTTCTCCTATCTCTCTTATTGTATTTAATACTGTCTGCCTGCTTAATTCTACTGGACTTGCTTCTTTACTGCTTTTTTCATAGGATTCTTCTGTCGCCTTTTCTACTATCTTTACTTTTACTCCTTCTTCTACTCTCTCATGTCTCTCTATCCCTAATGCGTCATCTGTCAAGTATGTATATCTACCATCTTCTTTTGATTTGTAATATGTCCTTTTATATTTTATTTCTCCTACTGTTGTTATTAAAGTCTTTTCATCTTCTCTTTCTACTACCCATTTCTCTTTCCTTCTCTTGTCTTCTTTTATTATCTTATCTAATTCTTCTATAATTGCTACTATTGTTTCTATACCTAATTTGTCTACCATTTCTCTAACTTTTAATGAAAGTTCTGTTATATCCATCCCTTCTTCTAATAATTTTTTAAAAATTTCCCTTACATTATTGATGTAATTAGTTGCATTTTGTAGTATAATATCTTCAAACTTAATTTTTTTCACAAGAGACACCCCTTTCATGTTTTTTGTTTTTCCAAAATTCTATTTTATCACAGGGGTTGTCTCTTGTCTTTTATCATCTAAAAATCCTACGATAATTTTACACTATGTTATCAATACTTTTATAATTTTTATCAATGCTTTAATACTTTTTGCCTAACCTGAACTTAAAAATATTTACTCTCCAACATAACCAAGAATTAAGGTATTGGTCATATTTTCCATAATGTCTTTATCCAAATTTATATTTGTTAGTTTTTATCATTATTTAAAAATTCTATTATATCCTTTCTTAATGTTTCTTGAATTGACATAATATCTTGTTTGGCATCAATTATTTTGAAATTGTATTCCTGTGCCATTGTATCAAATTCCTTTTTTAATAATCCTTGATATTTATGAAAGCTTTCAAACATATCTCTTGATATGTCTAAATCCATTCCGGATTCCCAATAATCAAGTTGCCCACGTTTTTTAAAGACTCTTCCAAGTAAATATTCCGGCTCTAACTGTAAATAAAAAATAAGGTCCGGAACTAATGCAAAGCTAAAGACTTCCTTGACCCATTCTCTCTTTGCACCCCTTACAATATCTCTTGCCATTAAAGTAAATATATATCTATCTACTAATACAATTATTCCGGCTTTTAGTGCGGGAATGATTATATTTTCAAATTGATCAGCAAAATCTGTTGCATATAAAAGACCTAATGTTGTTTTTCCAAGCACATTTCCTTTCTTTGCTTTATCAATAGTATCTCCAAGTATTGATGACCTTTTTAAACCTGTATTCAGGACAGCGTAACCTTCCCTTTCAAGCCATAACTTTAAATATTCAACCTGTGTTGACCTTCCTGAACCGTCGGCACCTTCTATCACAATTAGTTTACCTATCAATTCATCAGCATTTATATTAGCAAGTCCTTTACCATAAAACTTTTTTGTTTCATTCACTGTAAATCCCCCTTTAGATAACATTATCTTCGTTTATTATTCGTAAATAATCAGGAATTTTATAATCTTTTAAAAATTCATCAACATATTTCCTCATAATTTTTTGCTGAGATTCTATCTTTAACGTTGCATCTATTACAATTAATTCTTCTCTTCCCGACATCAAATCATATTGTTTTTTTACTAAACCTTGGAAAATTTTAAAACTTTCTTCAATATCATTACTTAACTTTAAATCCATACCTGCTTCATAAAATTTTAACTGAGCCCTTCCATTTAATATTCTGCTTATAGATATTTCTAATGGAGCCTTAAAATAAAAAGCAGCTGTTGGCTTTATTGCAAAATTATATATTGTTTTTACCCACTCCAAATCCACACCTCTCGCTACATCTCTTGCCCATGCCGTATATATATATCTGTCAGCTAAAACTATATAGCCAGCCCTTAAATGCGGTAATATCTGCTTTTCATATCTGTCTGCAAAATCTGAAGCATGTATAAGGCAAAAAGTCGTCGGTGTCAAAAGATTTTTCTTTTTAGCTGTTTTAGTAGCTTTTTTAACAACTTCTGATGAATTCCACTCAGTATAATATACCGGATAACCTTTATCTTCAAGATATCTCTTCAATAAATAAAGCTGAGTGCTTTTACCGGAACCATCGCATCCCTCAACAATAAAAAGTTTCCCTTTATATTTCTTACAATCATTAAACACATTATTCATACCTACCACCCCTAAATCATTCTTATGGAATTTGCTGAGCATTTCTTTTATTAAATTTCTTAACACACTAATCTCTCCCTATTACTTTTATATTCCTTTTAAATACTTTATGAAATATGTCATTATTTTTATCTACGCTGAATTTTTCTAACTCTATAATCCCATCATTTGATTTCAGGTCTATTAAAACATCTGTTTTCCCAACTTCACATGAAATTATATTTACCCTCCCTAGTTCACTTATGTCAAGTCCCTCAGCGATTCTTAAAATCGATCCCATCTTGCGGATTTTTTCAAGCTCGTCTATTGTTAACATGCTTTTATACTCATTTATAATTTTTTCATATCCATTACCTTCATGCATTATCGTCATTAGAGCACATTTTAATATTTTTTTATGTGAAAGCCCATTTATACCATTATTTAATATAATATATCCACTATGAATATTATGATGATAAAAATTCACGATTAGACCTACATCATGGAGAAGGGATGCAATAGCCAAAAGTTCACGGTATTCATTTTCACATCTATGGAGATTTATTAGATTATCATAAAGACATATCGCAAGTTGTTTTACATTTTGGGCATGATACTCATTTACATTATAATACTTCATCATATTGTAAACACTGTATGTACAAACATCAACAAGTATTTTATCGTCATTTAAAATATTCTTATATAGTATACCTTCCCTTATACCGTTTCCACTGATTTTTATCTTTCTTATTCCGGTATGTTTTAAAATTTCTTTTACTGTTATTAAACCTGCCAAAATTATATCCGAACGTTCACTTGATAGACCAGGTATCTTTTTTAGCTCTTTAACCGTTTTATTTATTACTAATCCTAAAATATTATCAATATCAGCGGAATACATTTCATAATTATGTATTAAATTTATTGGATACAACTTTTTCCTTCTGTCAATCTTAGCAATAGTCCTTACTGTACCTCCAATACCGACTAATGTATTGATATCTTTATCTTTAATCCAATCCAATTTATTGATTTGTTTTCCTAAAAATTCTTCTAATTTTTTTATACCCTCAATTTTAGGAGGGTCATCTAATAAAAAAGTTTCTGTTAAAGTAACAACGCCATGTGGTAAACTTATATAATTTTTTATTTGCCTGTTCTTTACCTTTAAAATTTCTATGCTGCCTCCGCCTATATCAATAAGCAAGGCATTTTTTATATCCATTGTATTTATAACGCTATAATAATCAAGCCATGCTTCTTTTTTACCTGATATAATACTGATTTCAATTCCAGTCTTTAGCTTTAATGTATTTATAAATTCCCTTCCATTTTCCGAATTTCTTACTGCAGCAGTAGCAACCGCTATTATTTTATCCACCTTATAAATTGAGCAAAAATCATTAAAAACTCCAATTGTTTGTAAAGCTTTCTTCATGGTTTCAGGTTTTAATCTATTTGTTTTGTTCAGTCCCCTTCCAAGCCTGACACTTTCCTTTAATTCATTGGCTAATTTAAATGACCCATCATCATGTAAATCAACAATTATAAGCCTAATGGTATTTGAACCAATATCAATTATACCTATTCGTCTCATTTAGTTTCCCCTTCTCTGTCTTCAATTACTATATAAATTTTATCAAAAAATAGATTACTATACAATGAAGATTAGATTTTTAAAAGTTAAATATATGTTAAATTCACTTCTGTTTTTCTATTCTTAAAATTGACTGCCATACTTATAATCTCCCGGATTAACATTAAAACTTATGTTATTTCCGTCACTTACTGCAACAATAGTACCGCATTCATCTGTCCTGTATACAGTAATGCCTGCATTTTTAAGCTTTTCCATTGTTACTTTATGCGGATGTCCGTAGTCATTGTTTTTACCGCATGATATAACTGCATACTTAGGACTTACTGCTTTTAAAAATGGTAATGTACTTGCTGTTGAACTTCCATGATGTCCTACTTTAAGCACGTCCGCTTTTAAGTTATAATTTTTATTAAGCATTTCCTGTTCTGATTCTCCCTCTGCATCACCTGTAAACAGGAATGACATGTTTTTGTATGTTATTTTAATTACCGCACTGTAGTTATTTAACTTATCATAATGTAGACTATTAGGTGCAATCATTTCTGCTTTTATATCTGAACCGAGATCAAGAGTTACCCCTCCTTTTGCAACGTTTATTGAAAGCCCCTTATTTTTTGCTGCTGTTAGAACATTCTCAAATGCCTTTGTATTTGTTGTGACTTTCGGCATATAAAATTTGCCTATATCAAAATTACTTATTACAGCAGGTATGCCTCCTATATGGTCGTTATGGGGGTGTGTAGCGACAAGTACGTCTATTCTACTTACACCACGGTTCCTTATGTAGTCTGCGACTTTGCTTCCCATTTCCGGTATTCCGGCATCTATTAACATTGTTTTACCTGAAGGTGTTTGTATAAGTTCGCTGTCGCCTTGTCCTACGTCTATAAAGCTTACGGTAAGTTTACCAGATATAGACGTTTGATTATTTCCCTGTGTATTTGCTTGTTGCCTCACGCTATCATTTGCTTTATGTGTCTGTGCTGTTTTGGACGATTCTTGAATATTTGCTGTGTTTGAACAACCGGTAAAAGTAAATATTAAAACAAAGACAAAAAGCAATAAAGATAATTTCTTTTTCAGCATTTTATATTTCCTGGTTCAAAAAAGTTCACAAAGTTCACAATAATTAATTTTTGTAAACCCGGCCTCCCCATGACCAGGCTTTACACCTCCATGAAAATTTTTTCCTGGGGTGACAGGGAGACCTTAGTCCCGGGAGTCCCACCCGGACGGGAGAACGGTGCTTTACGGGCGCAACTTGCGTTAACCGTTAAGCGAAAGTCTACTGCTCTGCCTCCCGCGATCTGCTAAATGCGACCTGCCGGTTGTTTCCGGACTCCGGCTAAACGGGGTCACCTACTTGATAAAGCAAGCTGCTTCAAGTCACGCCAGACGGAATAGAATGATTCCTGTTTAAAACGGGTCAGACCGTTGTAAGTAAGAATCTTTCCGTCCAGTTTCTTGAAGAGCTGCTTCACCTTTCGGGTCATCCCTCTTCCTTCCCCAGGCAAGGAATTTGCCTTTTGATTCAGCTTCTCTTTAAAAACTTGAATTTTCTGCTTTAATTCATTGGTAATACGCTCTTTGAAACCTATTGCGCGACGGGCTATTACCAATGCTGCGGCATGGTGTATTATTATGCCATACTTCTGCATGTACTTCCAGTAACCTATGGTTGACGTGTGTGCCGGCCAAACCTGCTTTATACCTACTCCTTCCTTGAAAGCCCTGCGTATGACAGCTTCGACCATCTTCTTAAAAGGGAAATTGGCTGCCATGCGGTTGAATTTTTTGTTGGTATCCAGGCGGTCTTTCCCGAACTCCAGCTTTTCTTGGGCTATGGGTTTACGTAAAGCTTTGGCGATGTCTACTACTACCTTGGCTAACACACCGACTAAGTACGTACGTCGGAAACCACGGCTTTCTGCCAGTTCAGGTATCTTGATATAAAGAAAACCATTTGGATGCACTGTTACCTGAAACTCTCCAGCAAACTTGTGCAGTGCTTTTGGGTATGGTACGTTAAAATTCTTTGTCCATGGTTCTGGTTGACCGGTATAACCGACATTGGCAAGTGCTATACCGTCAGGATTGGTATCCATACCTAAATATCCATAGTCGGGATTGGTTGCTAAATCAGGTGGTGTTAAGACGAAACTGATATGTACCCTGTACTTAGCATCCTTGCCTTTGATAAGTTCCACAGTATAGGGTGCGCCGGATAAAAGTAACTCATACACCTTTGAACGGTATTTATCCGGCAACCAGAGCCTTCCTTCTACACGGGGCGCTCTGGTCATTATGGGTCTGCCTTTAATATCCGTACCTTTTTGCTTAGACAGATGAGAAATGGTCACTGATAAGAAGAATTCTCTGTGGGATAAGTTTATCTTGATGTTCGGGTTGCCGCCTTTGGTCTTGTCACCACGGGAATATAACCTATCTTGACGTGCCTTACGCCATTCTTCTGCCGAAACCTTGCCTTTGCAAACTTTCTTCCACAAAGAACGACCGCCAAAGACTACTGTTGGTATGGTGCTGTTGTCCTGGTGAGAGAGCAGTTCGGATAGTTTGTCAGATAGTTTTTTTACTCTGGCTTTGCGACCATGTACGGTGTGCTTGTGGTTCCCGATTTTTGCCGGATCATTTTTCTTAATGGCTTCGTCTAAGGTTTTTTCTGCCTGTCTGAGTTTTTTCTTTGCACGGGCTAATTTTGTTTTTGTTTCTTCTATTTCCAGCTTTAAAAGCTCTTTTTGGGATTCGGTTATAGCTTTAGCCTTCAGTATGGCGTCATCACAGCATCGTGAATTTAAGCCAAATACCTGCTGACCTTCTTTTTTTAGTTCTTCCCGTGATTTATCTTCTTGCAGCCGGTTGAACGCCCAGCGCGTGCAGGAGCAGAACAACCGCATCTCGGTGTTTAGTGGGTCCTCCATCCCACGGCTCCACTTTTGAGAACGGAAAGCAGGATAGACCTCCGGGAAAAATTCGCCGCAGACGGTATTTTTACCATCGTCAGGGCTGTACGATTTATTTTTGTTCTTTTTCCCTTTCTTCATCTGACTTCACCCCCGTTATCAGTTCCCGGAAACCCTGCCTTATCTTCTTACCACCCCTGGCGCCGTACAGCCTGGCTGAAAAAGACGTGATTATCGCCAATAAGTCCCTGACCAACTCGGATTGTGTGTCTTCCGAATCTTTCTCAGCTGTGGCAATTATCTCTACCCCGCAGTAGTGCAAGTGCCGTTCAATGTACAAATACCCAAATCTGGCAAGCCGGTCGGGATATTCGATAATGAGCTTCTTATACTCACCACGCTCAGCCAGCTTAAGTACATTCGTCAATCCGCGGCGCTTCTGATTTAAGCCACTGGCTACGTCGGTGAACTCGGCAACGACACGGTAATTTGACTCGATCGCATATTGCCTCAGCCTTTCCAGTTGCCTGTTTAAATTGCCGGCATCCGCCTGCTTTTTGGTGGACACCCGAGCATACAGAACGACGTCTTCCTGCCCGGTGTTTAGCTGTCCAGACTGCAAAAGCCTGTTGAGTTCGTCTATGGAGTACCGGCGCTGACCACTAGGTAAACGGATGGGCTTGATTAAACCCTGCTTCTCCCAGTTGCGCAGGCTGTTGGGATGGACGCCTAATTTCTTTGCTGCTTTGCTTATAGTTAATAATTCCATATATTCATTATATTATATTTATTATTTTTTGTCAAGGTTTGTCGGAAATAAGGTAGCTGTTACATACCTCCTATTCATCTACAAATAAATCTTTTGCAAGATTTTCTATAATTTTCTTGCGATTTCCTGTTTCTTTTTCGTTTATTTGAACCTTAAATGAAATTACATCACCTTCTTTTGCATTTTCAGGCAAAAGTTCTTTTGGAAAATTGAACGTTTTATTTCCGTATTCAACTACTACCAAGTCACCTTCAAATCTGTCTATAATGCATAATTTTTGATTGTTTTCTTCCATTGTAAAACCTCCCAAAAATTAAATCATTTTTAATTTTATGTATCTTCCCATCCATTTTCTTAAAGATTTTTTCTTTTTTATATTCATAATTATAACATTCACCATCTATTTTTTCCATCTTGTTTTTCGAGATAAATATCAAAAGCAGTTTGTATACAGCAACCAAAATACTTATGACAAACAAAACGTCTCCTTAGTACCTCAATCTAAGCTTAAAAATGTTGATACAATCACTGTAAGAGGAATAGCAATAATTAAGCCGATACTTCCGGCTAATGTTTTCAATATCTCTGCTGCAATAATATCCTGATTAATAACAGTAGAAAGCGTGTTTATATATGGTAAAACCATAATTATTATATACATGGACCCTCCAACATAAGCAAGAATTAATGTGTTGGTCATGGTTCCCATAATGTCTTTACCGACATTCATACCGGATTTAATTAGTTCTATTACGGATATCTTAGGTCTTATTGCTTTTATTTCATATACAGCAGATGCTATTGACATACTTACATCCATCACCGCACCTAAAGCACCCATAATAAGACCCGCAAAATAAATTCCTGTTAAATTAATATTTTGATTTTGTGTTATATTAATCATTGATTGTATCTCTTCATCTGTAAAACCGTTCACCCTAATTACTGAATTTAAAAAAAATGCTATTGCACCAGCTATAAGTACTCCACCAGAAGTACCAATAATAGCTGATAATGTTTTTTTATTACAACCATTTATAATAATTAGATTTATTATGACCAGCAAAATACAAATTATAGCAGTTGTTAATATTGCATTATAACCATTGAGTATTAATGGTATAAGAATTTTTATTACAGCAAATCCGGTTATAAGTAATGCAATAATTGATTTAAAACCTTTTATACCTCCAAATAATATTAATAAAATTAAAAAAAATAAACTCAATTTATATAAATATTTATATCTTACAATTTCATATATATAGGCATCCTTTATATTCCCATCAGCATCTTGATTTAGATTTACGAGTACTTCATCTCCAAGTTTCGCATACTCCTGATTGTTGCTTTGGGAATTGCTAATAAATCCTACAACAAGATTAGGAATCGTGATTATTTTCCCCTTAAATTTTCCAGATAAAATTTTTATATCCACATTAAAGGAATGAGAATCTTTATTGGTTTTTTTGCTGTTAGATTCTATGTTTATAATTTTCCCATAAACTTCATCTGTATTTTTACTTGTAACAATTTCATTGCTTGATTTATTATTTGAATAAACCTTAACTACTGTAAATATAATAAACAAAATGGTTGTTACTATTATCAAATAAAATATTGCAGTCATAATTAGATTTATAAAATTTCTTACTATTTTAAACAATTCTATCCATCCTTTTTTATATTCTTCTTAATGTATTTTTGATTTTCAAGGCAAGCTCTAATATGCCTTTTCATATATAAATTTATTCTATTTGTTATTTTTTAGAACAAAAAATAAGGATTACTGACATGCTTATCAATATAAGTTCAAGAGGAAATTTACATATAATTTACTCAGGCTTAACATAGGCTTAACATTACTCTAAATAACATATCTTATAATTTATTTGATAGAAATTTCATTTCTAACATCTTTTTTTATTTCTTAATTAATAAAATATAAAAAGAGGAGGATTTTAAATGTCCAATAATAAGGGAAAAATCTTAAGTTTATTCCTTGCTTTTATCATGGTTGTCAGCATGCTTGTCTCAAGTATACCACAGACCACTTTTGCAGCAGCATCAAAGACATTTGACTTTATCGAAGTAACTGATTTCCATGGACATCTTATTGATGACGGTAAACTAAATGATGGAACTCCGATAAAACAACAAAGAGGTGCAGTCCTTGCAAAACAAATAAAAGATATAAAAGCATCAAATCCTAATACAATTATCCTATCAGGCGGTGATATGTTCCAAGGCACACCGATTTCAAATGTTTTATATGGCAAACCCATAATACAAATGATGAATAGTATAGGCTTTGATGCAATGGCACTTGGAAATCACGAATATGACTGGGGATTAGATAAAATAATAAATATACAGAACGCGACATTAAAGGATTCACAAATACCTGTTTTAGCAGCTAATGTATATGACAAAGCAACGCGTAAACCTGTAACATACGCAAAACCATATGTAATACTTCAAAAAGATGGAGTAAAAATTGGCATAATTGGCATTGTGGATAACAAGGAATTCCCGAACATAATATTACCCGCATACATCAAAGATATAGATTTCAAAGATCCGGCACCTATAGTAAATGATTTGGCTCAAAAGTTAAGAAACGAGGGTGTAAAAATAATTATCGTATTAGCACATATGGGTGCATATACTGACAAATCCGGCGCCACAAGCGGAAATTTAATAGACTTTGCAAATCAAGTAAAAGGTGTAGATGCAATATTTGGCGGACATACACATACAATAGTTACAACAAAAGTAAATGGAATCCCTATCGGTGTAGCAAATAATGCCGGATATGGTTATATAGATTTAAAAATTACTTTGAATCCTGACGGAACAATTTCGACAGGTGATATGAAATATTTTAATGATTACAATCTATATAATACAAAAACGCCTATAGTATATCCTGATGTCCAAAAAATTGTTGACGAAGCAAATAAAGAAATATCACCTATATTTGACCAGGTCATAGGCACAGCAGATGTTAACTTGACAAGAACACAATCTGCCAAACCGTATGGCGATTCTAACCTTGGCAATTGGACATCAGAGGTTATAAAAAATGCTGTTAAAGCAGACTTTGGATTTGGAAACAATGGAGGACTGAGGATAGATATTCCCAAAGGCAATATTACATTAGGGACAATATACACACTCATGCCATTTGATAACACAATTGTCACAATGAGTATGACAGGCTCTCAAGTTAAAAAGGTACTCGAACAGGCTGTCCAAGATAATGGCAAAGGCATACAAGTTTCAGGACTTACATTTAAATATGACCCATCTAAACCATCAATGCAAAGAGTATTTGATATGAGACAATCTGATGGTACTCCTATTGATATGAATAAAAAATATATTGTTGCAACAAATAACTTCATGGGTACAGGAGGAGATGGCTTTAAAGGATTTACAGATCCGGATGTTGCAAAAAGCTATATTGACACACAGAAATTAGTAAGGGATGCATTTATAGATGCAATTAAAGCACAAAAAAACATAATGGTAAGTACGGATGGAAGAATTTCGCCAGCTTCCATGACTGGAACGAACGTAATAATAGAACCAACAAGTGATTTATTTGCAAAAGAAATAAATTATTTAGAATATTTAAGAAAATCTCCAAATATCAGCAATGGCACAAAAATATGGGCTAATGAAGCTGAGTATCTATTAATGCTTTTAAAGAACGGAGATACTGGGAATCAAATATGGGCTAAATACCAATTAAAAAGCATGGGATTTAGTTCCGAGCTAATCTCGCAATTATTAAGTTATAATACTACATCATTTAAAAAGAACAAAAATATAGCATAGATTAAAATAATAAAATTATAATAATAAGTTTCACATAAAAAACTGCAATGAAATGCAGTTTTTTATGTGAATATGAAATATATAATAATTTAGCAAGCTTAATTTTTTAAAGATTAACAATATCGGAAGGTGAAAAGTTAACTAATATAAGTTAATATATAGAGATTCGGAGAGTGTTTTTCTACGTATACAAAAATAAGGAATGCAATATTAAGACATGTTAGTTTTCTTCTTTAAAAGATTTATTAAAGCCCCAGGGTTATTCGAGATAATTCCATCTACTCCATCATTTATCATTATTTCCATGTCTTCTTTTCTATCTACAGTCCAAGGAAACAATTTTATATTATTTCTCCTACAGGCTTCAACTATATTAGGTCTTATATTTAAATAAAAAGGGTGAAGTGAAAAAGCTTGCATATTAATTGCCATATGCCATGCCTCTACAATACCACATTGACAAATAAGCCCAGTTTTTAATTCTGGTGCAATTATTTTAATATCTCTTAAGCTATTATAATTAAAAGAAGATATAATTACCCTATCTTCAAACTTATTAGCCTTTATTGCTTTTACAAGTTTTTCTTCGATCCCTGAATAAAGCATAATTCCGCTCTTAATTTCAATATTTAACAGAAAATTTTTATTTCCAATAAGCTCAAAAACTTCATATAAAGTAGGTACTCTCTCCCCTGAAAACTTTTTGTCAAATTTTATACCAGCATCCAATCTTTTAAGCTCCTTTAAAGTAAAATCTTTTACAAAGCCAATTCCATCTGTAGTCCTGTCAACCCTTTCATCATGTATAACTACAAGTTGTGCATCTTTTGTCAATTGAACATCCATCTCAATACCATCAGCTTCCATTTCTAAAGCATTTTTAAAAGATGAAAGTGTGTTTTCCGGCGCATTTTTAGAATCTCCTCTGTGAGCAATTACTAATGGTTTCATAACCACGCCTCCTAAAATTTTATGCTAATATTCAAAAGTTAAAACAATATAACCCCTTTAGCTATTTAAAATTGATATTTCTGTTTGTTTATCAAAAAAGTTTAATTTGTTTGGATTAAAAGCAATTTTTATAACATCTCCAGTTTTTATTGTAGACATTGAATCAATTTTTGCTGTCAGCACATCTCCTTTAAGGTTAAGATATAAATATGTTAGAGCACCCATAAATTCTATTATTTCTACTTTTGCTTCAACAACACTTTCAGAATATTTATCTACATATAAATCTTCAGGTCTTATACCAAGCACCACATCTTTTCCAATATATCTTTCGTCTTTAAGTTTCTTTAAAATAAACTCTGGAAGCACAATACTAAAATCCTTAAAATTTGCACATACTTTACCATTTTTCTTTTCAAGCTTTGCATCAACAAAATTCATCTTAGGACTTCCAATAAAGCCTGCTACAAATAAATTTGCAGGATTCTCGTATATAAATTGTGGTTTATCTACTTGCTGGATAACTCCTTCATTCATGACAACTATTCTTGAACCCATTGTCATAGCTTCTGTCTGGTCATGCGTAACATATATAAAAGTCGTTTTAAGTCTGTCATAAATTTTAGATATTTCTGTTCTCATTTGCACCCTTAATTTAGCATCAAGATTAGAAAGAGGTTCATCCATTAAAAATACCTTTGGATTACGCACTATCGCACGTCCTAAAGCAACCCTCTGTTGCTGTCCGCCTGATAAAACTTTTGGCTTTTTATTTAAATATTCCTCAATACCTAAAATTTTAGCAGCTTCTCTAACCTTTATGTCAATCTCTGCTTTTGGTATTCTCCTTAGCTTTAAACTAAAAGCCAAATTATCATAAACTGTCATATGTGGATAAAGAGCATAATTTTGGAATACCATAGCAATATCCCTGTCTTTTGGTAGAATATTATTAACAAGCCTTCCGTCAATATATAATTCTCCACTTGTTATTTCCTCAAGTCCAGCTATCATTCTTAAAATTGTTGATTTACCACAGCCTGATGGACCTACTAACACAATAAATTCTTTATCTTTTATGTCAAGATTGAAATCTTTAACAGCTGTAACCCCACAGTCATATCTCTTATAAACATTTTTAAAAATAACATCTGCCATCTTTTAATCTCCTTAATATTATTTAAAATATTTTTGACAACTTCTATGGCTAATATGTTTAAATTTCAGGGGAAATATTTTATATTTATCCCCTGAAATCTTATTCTGTAGTTGTTTTTGATTTCAATTTATCTACATATAAAATAAATATTAGACATAAAAGCAGTAATTTGACTATTAAGAAAAATAAAAACAACTCTAAATATCAAGATTTAGTAAAAATTGATAAAAATGACACTTCAAAGTTTTTTATTTTCCTATTGTTTGGTTATATTTTTCTAACGCACTATTTATGCTTTTCACAGCTTCATCAAGAGCCTGTTTTGGTTCTACCTGTTTTTGTAGGACTTTTTCTATCGCCTTTTCTACGGTTTGTCTAGCCTCTGGAAATACTCCAATTAATGCACCCTCTGTAGCTCTATTTATAGGTGTTGAATGAAGCTGTTTAATTGCTGTATTAAATTGAGGATATTTTTCAAGGTGTGTTTTCATTTCTGGCATATCATATACAGCTTTTGTTACAGGAAAATATCCTGTGTTCTGATGCCAGAAAAGCTGCTGTTCTGGAGCAACCATATATTTTACAAATTCCCACGCTGCTTTTTGATATTCTTCTGACCTTGTATTAAGTATCCACAATGATGCTCCTCCAATAATAACTCCACCGTCTTTGCTATTATTTAATGCAGGTAAAAATCCAGTGCCTACCTCAAATTTATTGCTTACACCATCTAAAACTTGCTTTAAGCTTGCAGTTGAAGCTATAAACATTGCAGTACGCCCAGCAGTAAATGCATTTACTGTGTCGTCATAATTTCTACCAAAATTCCCCGCTATACCTTCATCAACTAACTTTTTCCACCAATTTATAATGTTTTGACCAGCCTGATCATTAAATACTACGGCTGTAGCTCTTTTATCTCTCCCATTTCCATTGTTCGCATAAAGTGCCCCTTGCTTAGCCATAAACTGTTCAAAAAACCATCCATATATGGCCATTGAATATCCGTATTGCGTTACTTTTCCAGATGAATCTTTTTTCGTGAGTTTTTTGCTAAACTGTTCTATTTCATCAAAATTTTTAGGGGGGGTATTAGGATCTAGTCCTGCATCTTTAAATGCTTTCTTATTATAGTAAAGTATAGGTGTAGATGAATTAAAGGGCATTGAATAAAGTTCTTTATCAACTGTATAGTAAGCTAAAAGATTCGGCTCCAATTTTGATATATCATATTTTTCAGCATTAATAAACTTTTGCATTGGTACTGCCCATCCACTGTCTACCATAAATCTTGTTCCAATATCATATACTTGAACAATATCAGGACCTGATTTTGACTGTTCTGCAGTTCTTAATTTATTAAGTTCTTCATCATAATTACCCTGAAACTGTGCAGTTACTTTAATGTTTGGATGTGTTTTATTAAAGTTATCAACCATTTTATTAACTGCTTCACCTAAGGATCCACCCATTGCATGCCAGTATGTGATTTCTATTACTTTATTTTGTGTAGTATCATTTTTAGTATTTGAAGCTGTATTTTGACTGTTAGAGCAAGCTGTCACAGAAATCAAAAGTGTAAAAACAATAAACCCTGAGATTAATCTTTTTAAACTTATCATATAATTATTTCCTCCTTAATTTTTTTATATTAACCCTTTAAAGAACCAGCGCTAAGACCTTCAATCAACTGCTTTTGCCCAATTATAAAAGCTAATAAGGTTGGAACAATAATCATTACAACACCTGCCATTATAAGACCAAAAGACTGTGATTCGGACATTTGAAGCATACTAATACCTATTTGCACTGTTCTCATACTATCACTATTAGTTATCAAAAGAGGCCACAAGTATTGGTTCCATGTCATCAAAAAACTATAAATTGCTAAAGAACCTATTGCTGGTCTTGAAAGGGGTAATAACACTTTTATCAAAAACTCAAATTTCCCACAACCATCTAATTGTGCAGCTTCATAATAGTCTTTAGGTATTGTCAAAAAAAATTGCCTCATTAAAAATATCCCTAAAGCAGAACTTAAATTAGGAATTATAAGTGCTTGATATGTATCAAGCCAGTTAAGAGACCTAATCGTCAGGTAATTTGCAATAATAGTAGCTTCACCAGGTATCATCATTGTTGAAAGGAATAAAATAAATATTAGATTTCTGCCTTTAAATTCAAAATACGTAAATGCATATGCAGCAAGGCTTGCTGTTATTACCTGTCCTATAGTAACAATTGTTGAAACAAAAAAGCTGTTTAATATAAATCTGAGTATGGGTACTGACCTTAATGCATCAATATAATTTCCAAAATAAAGTCCTTTAGGTATTATGCGCGGAGGATATTGAAAAATATCACTTGCAGGCATTAAGCTAATCATTATAGCATATAAAATAGGGAAAATTACTATAAATCCTATCAAAACATTTATAAAATATATACTTGTTTTTTTTATTGTTTCGCCATATTTAAATATGCTCATCTGTAAAACACCTTCTTCTCACTTGTTTTAAACTGCACAAGGGTAAATATTAGCATTATAATAAATAAAATTATTGATTCTGCACTTGCAACACCAAATCTAAAATTAAAAAATGCATCCCTGTATATTGAATAAACAACTACATTTGTTGAGTCTACAGGTCCTCCCTGTGTCATAATATTTATTACTCCAAACTGCTGAAATGCATTTATAACATCTATAACCATAACAAAAAATAATGTCGGAGAAAGCATCGGAATTGTTATTTTCAGATGCTTTATTAATATATTTGCTCCATCGATTTGTGCACTTTCATATAACTCTTTCGGTATGCTCTGAAGTCCACCAAGCAAAAATATAAAATTCATACCTATATTAAGCCAAATTGTTACAATAGAAACAGCAACTATTCCCCACTGTGTGTCACTAAGCCATCCAATAGGTGATATTTTAAAAAAGCTTAAAAAATAGTTTATAAAACCTATTGAATGGTTAAACAATATAGTCCATATTACTGCTGCTGAAGCCGAAGCTATAGAAATAGGCATTGCATATATAGTTCTAAAAATACCGCTTCCTTTTATTTTCATATTTCCAAATACAGATAATATAAAAGCAAACACTATAGATAAAGGGACTGTTAAAATAACAAATTTTAATGTAACATAAAGACTATTTATAAAATCAGGAGAGGTAAATAAATCTAAATAATTTTTCAGGCCTATAAATTTATTTAAAGCGCCTTGCGGATTTGTTATAAATAAACTAATATATATGGTTTTTATAAAGGGATAAAATGTAAAAGCAATAAAAATAACAGCAGCCGGAAGAATATATAAAAATGGTTCAATACCATTTTTAAAATTTTTTATAAATGTTTTTGCATTTTTATGACTTTTTATATATTCTTTCTTCTTTTTTGCAACAGTTGTCCCAATTTGATACATCAAATCGCCTCCAAATCTTTAAAACTTATATCCCATAAGTTTGGATTTCCAGTTGATACAGCAATTGCACCACTTTTAATTGCTTTTGTCATTTGTTCTTTATTTTGAACAAGCCCACCTGTAATAATAGGTAAATTTATTTCCTTTTTAAGTCTTTCTATCATTTCAGGAATTAATGCAGGCATAAGTTCAACAAAATCAGGTTTTACTTCCTTAGTTAATTCAATAGTCTTTTTAAATGCATCAGAATCTATCAAAAAACATCTTTGAATTGTTATTAAGTCTAATTTTTTAGCTATTTTTATAAGATTTGTTTTGGTTGTTATAATCCCATCCGGTTTTACATAATGTGAAACAAAATTTAAACCTTCCTGATCATAACTTATACCGCCTATTCTTTCAATGTGTACAAATACTGGAATATCATGTGCCTTGTATAAATCAACATATCTTTTAATTACACCAATATTACCTGTTAAAAGAAAAATACCGCTTAAATTTTTATTTAAAGCTTTTTCTATATGTTTTTCATCTTTAACTGCTGCTACGAGCTTAAATTTCTCAAGCATTTTAAAAAAAGGCAGTATATTCATTATCTTACCTCCAGTTAACTAAAATAAAGAAACCTTTAATAAGAATAATAATCTTTTATTTTGATATATTAATCCAATTAAAGGTTTCTCTTTTTATCTAACCAAAGTTTTTTATCTACTTGTCGATTATTATTATACACATACAATGTTATATAATTATTAAGTTAAGGTTAAATCTATGTTAAAAATCATCATACAAAAGGGACGGACTAAGCGGACAAAGAGCGGACAAAGGGACAAAGGGGACGGTTCCTTTTGTCTGTTATCACAAAATAACAACAGCCTTTTGAAAATAAATGTTGATAATTTTTATTTAATAATATACAATAAAGTTAGACAAAATAAGACAGACTTATATTTAAAATCCTCTTTTAAGGAGGGATATAATGTTTAGATTTAGGTTCGGTTCTCTTTGGACAATAGTTTTAGCTACTGTTTTCCTACTTACAATAGTATTTTTTATAATAAACTGGATAACAAATACTAACAAAAATGATTCATCCGTCATTTCGTTATAAATAAAATCTCCGCAAAAATATGCGGATATTTTTTATTTATATTTTTCAAGAAGTTTTTCTAAAAGCTTTATACATGCTCCTACATCATTTTTATCTACTATTTCTGAAACACTGTGTACATACCTTGAATGCAAAGCATTATGATAAATATGCCAGGTCCAAAATAAGATGGGTGATATTCTTGTTAAAAATATTATAAATGAGAATATGCGCTTCAAAAATATCTTAAAAATCGGCTGCGGTACGGGATATGTAACCCGGGCGGTAGCAAAGCATTTCCCTGAGGCTATGTTACTGCGGTTGATATTGCACCGGGGATGATTGAACATGCAAAGTCTATCCTACAATACAGCAATGTGGAATTTGTATGCTGGGATATCGAAGAGATGCCTTTAAAGGATATGTATGATTTGATAATATCCAATGCATCCTTCCAGTGGTTTAACCATTTGGATAAAACCCTCAATAAATTGATAAGGTCCCTTAGTCTACAACGTAATTTTTCACTTTATATTAAAATAATTTGCGAATTTTTGCTGAATTTCATGATAATTTAAAAAGATGATATTAATGTAATGTTTTGGTATAATCTATATATTCATACAAAACTGTTTTCTATTGTAACGTAAAAATATGGGATTTCCTGAATATATATTAAATTCTAGTTCAGAAAATAGGTTATAAAGAATGCCTCTGCTTAAAAAATGCAAGCAGAGACTTGGGAGTTGAATGCTATTTGGATTATCATGTAGATTAGGTCCTCCAAGCTTCCATAAGTAGGGATAGTATACAGCAGGTTTGTAAAAATTCGCATCAATAGCATATGCGTTCGTGTGTGTAAGGACTAAAGACAAAAGAAATAACGCTATTAACATTAAAGAAATTATCAATTTTTTCATAAAAATTCCTCCTTAAATTACTTAATAATTGATATTTTATAATATACTTGCTAAAATCCTTAATTGTGTAATTAACTCTATGTTTGTTGTGAGATAGACTTCATGAGATTTCTTATATATGGCATGGAAAATAATAACACAATTGCAACCATTATTATGGCTATGGAAGAGGAATAACCTATTTGAAAATATCTAAAAGCATTTCTGTATATATAAAAGCTTATGGTCTCTGTAGAATTGCCGGGTCCGCCTCCCGTCATCACATAAACCTTGTCAAACACCCTAAAAGTATCTATTGTTCTTAAAAGAGCTGTTAAAAATATTGCGGGTTTTATCAGCGGTAAAGTAATATACCTTAATTTCTGAAGATAATTAGCACCATCTACATCTGCACTTTCATATATATCTTGTGGTAAAGATTGTAAATAAGCAAATATTACTAAAAAAGCAAAAGGAGACCACTGCCAAATGTCTGTCAAGATTATCGAAAACAAGGCGATTTTAGGTGAATTAAGCCATTCTATTGCTTTTCCACCAAATACTTCTACGATAAAATTTATGACTCCATAATTATAATCATACATCATTTTCCAGGTCAGTGCTACAGTGATAGGTGGAAGTAGCATAGGTATAAGTATTATGCTCCTTAGTAATTTCTCATATCTTGATTTTAATGAACTAAAGAACAGAGCCAAGATTAAACCCAATAATGTTTCAAAAAATACAGCCAATATGACAAAGTAAAAGGTGTTTTTTACCGCTATAATAAACAATGGATCTGAAATTCCCTGCAAGTAATTATTTAGTCCGACAAATTTTGTTATGTTTTTTATATAATCAATTTTAAAGAAGCTTGTTGCAATTTCATAAATTGTGGGATAGAATGTAAATATAAGGAGTAAAAAGATGGACGGGAATAAAAACCAATATATTGACTTTTCAGCTTTTCTCACGTTATCACCTCATTTAGTAATTTTTACAGAGGCTCCCCGGCTCATGGGGAACCTCTTCCTCAGTTATTTTAATATCTTTTCTATTTCACTATTGGCCTTATCAAGGCCTTCTTTTATACCTATTTGTCCACTTACAATCTGTGAAAGGTAAAGTCCCCACACATCCTCTATCTGGCTCCAATATGGACTTCTTGGTCTAGCAACAGAATGTTCAAGAGCATCAAGCTGAGTAGGATAATATCTATACTTATCTACCAATTCTTTATCACTGTATAAACTCTTTCTTGTGGGAGGTACTCCAAATTTAAGCGCCATTTCTTTTTGTACCTCTTTACTTGTTACCCACTGTAAAAATTTCACTGCTTCCTCTTTATTGTTAGAAGTGGAGGGTAAGCCTAAAAGCCAATTTCCAATCATGGCAGCAGAGTCTTTAACCTGACCGGGAACAACAGAAAAGTTGATTTTCCCTACAACCTTTGAGCTTTGAGGATTGTCCACCTTTGATACCCAAGCAGGCCATGCAATTGTCATTGCTACCTGACCCTGAGTGAGCGCATTGGCGATTTGGTCAGTATCAAATGTCTCTACCCCTTTAGGACTGTATTTTTTTAGTTTAAGATATGTTTCCATGGCTTTTATGCCGGCTTCACTGTTTACATGGGGAACATTGTTTGTATCAAGGACTTCTCCACCATACGCCCAGAAGACTGGTAGAAAATCTGAAACTATAGGGTTACCTCTTTGTCCTCTTATGACATATCCATATACATTCGGAGCTTCTTTTTCAGTAATGGTTTTAGCTATTTTTAAAACATCATCCCAGGTCTTTGGGTGGGTAAGGTTGTATTTATCTAAGAGGTCTTGCCTGTAATAAAAAAGTTCTACATTACCTACCATTGGAACCGCATATAAAGAGCCTGTTTTATAAGGGTGTTTCCCCAATGCCACACTCTTTTCTACAAAATCGCTGTCAAGTCCGTTGGGAAAGAAACTATCAAGATTTGTCAGGATTTTTCCTCCTCCAAATTCTGGCATCCATGGGTCATCAAGAGTTACAAGGTCATAGGCTCCACCTTTGTTTTTGATGTCCAAAACAATTGCTTCTTTTAGCTCATCATAAGGCATTCCAACTACTTGAACGTCGATACCTGTCTTTTCTTTATACTTTTTGCCCATTTCTGATAAAGCATCTGAGATGTTACCTGCCCTTGCTGCTACGTGAAGTGTTATCTGTGGTGGAGTTTTTCCTTTAGCCGCGCTTGTTGAGGGTGCATTCTGAGCTTTGGTTTGTGAGGATGACTGTGTAGGACTCTTACAGCCAGAGAATAAAATTGAAAATATCAGCAAACTGGCTAAAAGAAAGGTTAAACTTGATTTTTTCTTAAACATTTTTATGCCTCCTTTAAAATTTGAAAGATTTTATGTCAACCCTTTATAGAACCAAGGGTTAGACCCTTTACGATGTAATCTTGCATCAAAATAGCGAGTAAAAGTATGGGAATTAAAGAGATTATCCCTCCGGCACTCATAGGTCCCCATAGTACAAGGTATTCAGTTATAAGACTTGAAAGAGCAACAGGAACTGTTACAAGCTTTGGAGACTGCAGGAAAATCAATGCGAACATAAATTCATTCCACGAAGTGATAAAAGTGAAGATTGCTGTTGCTCCCAAACCCGGCAGGAGAAGAGGCAGTATGAGCCTTAAAAATATCTGCAAAGGGCTTGCTCCGTCAATCATTCCACTTTCTTCAATTTCTACTGGTATTTCGTTTATAAAATTTATAAGCATCCATACTGCAAAAGCGAGATTGAAAGTGATATATAAAAGTATCAGACCAGGGTGGGTATTTAAAAGATTTAAATTTCTTAAGATTAAATAAAGGGGGATTACGAAGGCCACAGGCGGAAATATTCTAACGAGTATGATCCAAAGGTTTAAAGCTTTTTTCCCTTTGAAGTTAAACCTCGATATCGCATAAGCAGACAAAGCAGCCAAAATAATGACTACAGTAGTAGAAAATACTGCTATTTTAAGGCTGTTTAAAATTGTAGTGCCGAATTTTAAGTCTATAAATAGTTTTTTATAGTTCTCCAATGTTAAATTTTTAGGAATAAAAGTAGGAATCTGCGAAAAAATCTCAACCCTGTCTTTAAAAGAATTCACCAGCATCCAGTACACGGGAAAAAGTGTCCATACAAGTATCAGGACAAGAAAGATGTATTTAATTATAGATAAAGCTTTTTTCATTCTTTCCACACCCTTATTAATATTTCTTTTAACTCTTTTACTCTGTTAGTGGTAATTGATTCCACACCCATTTTTATCATTTCACGCATTGCTTTTATATCATCAACAGTCCACACAAATACCATCAAACCTCTTTTATATGCAAAATCCACAAATTCTTTACTACACATTCTATAGTCCAGATTTACTCCACAGCACAAGCTTTCAACAGCTATGTTACATATTTTTTGGAAATCTTTTGTATTTTCTTTTTCAATATTCAAAAGAACTTGAATCAAAGGATTTAATTTTTTTATTTTTTGAGCTATCTTGCTTCCACAACCAGTTATAAACACCTTTTCTAACATATCTTTTTTGGCTATTGTATCTATTATAACCTCATATTCGAGGCAGTCTTTGATGTCTATGTTTAGTAAAACTTCTTCAGATGAAATATAATCAAAGGCTTCTTCTAACAATAGTAAATTAATTAAATTTTGCTTTAATTCTTCGTATGTTAAGTCTTTTACCCTCTTCTTTTCCCCTTTTATATCTACATATTCATCATGGTAAAGTACAGGTATTTTGTCCTTAGTAATACTTACATCAACCTCTATTATGTCTACTCCTAATTTTATAGCCTTTACAAGATATTCTATAGAATTCATCTTTGTACCCATGCAGCCTGAATGAGCTGTAACAAAAGGTATTCTCAAACTTTGCCCTCCTTTTTATGATGAAAAATTATTTTCTCTTCTTATGAAGAATTTGAGTACATTGTTGTTCATGTAATCAAGAGAGTAAAATATAGGAGTATCTTTTTTATCAAAGTGAAGCTGTTTGAAAAGAACAATTTTTCTGCCAATATAATGTATCACTTTATCATTTTCAGCCTCTTCTACCGCGCAAATCTCTGTCAGCGAATATGCTATTTCTATATTCATAACCTCTTTTAAATACCTTATCAATGAACCCTTGAAATTTTCATCAAAATAATCTTTTGCAATGCTCTCAGGGAAAATATGATAACTATATGATATCCCTATTCCATTTGCTTCTCTTAGCCTCTCAATAATAGTAACTCCTTCTTTTTCTCTTAGGTTTAATTTTTCTTTCCACTCAATTTGAGGAGAAGCCTTGTATACCTTCATATGAGATTGGGTATCCTCAAACCCAAAGCTTTTGATAAGGTCTCCTATGCTTATGAGGTTATTTAAAAAATTTTCCATTATAAATGAGGCGTTTTCTGACACATATGTGCCAACACCATTTTTAGATATTAGTATGCCTTCTCTTTGAAGCATTTTTATAGCTTCCCTTAATGTGGAGCGGCTTACCCTGTATTCTTTTGCGAGTTCTATTTCGGAAGGAAGCTTATCCGCCGGATTTAAATATCCATCTTTTATTTTTTTCTTTATGTCTTCTGCAATATTTACATATAAAAGTCTTTGCATTTTCGTTCCCCTCTTTTATAGCTGTCTGACATCTTAAATATAGCATCTTACTGTTAAGTAAGTATTAAATAATTGTTAAATTCGCGTTAATATTTGTTTTTTATCTATAGACCGTAGCTGTTTAATATTTGATTTTGTATCTTAAAATACCAATTTATTATTTTAGTCAGATATTTATATACAAAAAGCAGTGATATAATCACTGAAACGATAAGTCTAATACAAAACAGTAAAAACATTGGATTATATATACACGTACAGAAGGGAAAGCTTACAGAGTAGAAGCAAAGATTTGGTATCCTAAGAATGAATTTACTTCTTCCAGTGTGACCACTTTAGTATCTAATATACCTTTAACTACTACACCGAAGGATGTAATGACATGGCATACTAAACACACCAAGGAAGAAGGAAGAAATGTGGTGGTAATTATCCCTAAAAAAATATGCCTGATGGTACTTACAAGATAGTGTTTACGGCTTATAAGCAACTGGCAGGCGGAGGAGTTAAAACAGCGACGGACGCTATTACCGTCAGAGTGAAAGGCACAATATACGACAACTCAAAATCACAAATTAGTGGTCCTAAATTTTTATGTAAAAGCTCTGTATAGAGCAATTGCTCTATACAGAGCATAATTTTTGTGCACATAGCATGAGCGATAGCTTAGCTGTGAAAGTCTGCTGTGGGCTTGGTCGTGGAAACCACTATCCAAAAGTAAGGGTGTACATCGTGAGATAGAATCTTAAGGAAGGTCAAGGCAAAATATCGGTCTGAAGAACAAAAACCAGATAAGAGGCTGAATTAGGATGGATGAATTTGTATAATAAAACAAAGTCCAGCACTACCTAACTTGTTATACGGCTATGAAAATTTTTACCGATTCAGGAAAAGGATATTATATTGCAATGCTTGATATAAGAGTGTTTTTCGCAACAAGAATATTTAAGGATATTATAGAGCTTCGACCCCAACTATTGACAAAGAGCCTTTTAATTTCGATTTCGCACACAATTTGCACACAAAAAGGGTATCGACATAATGTCGATACCCTGAAAATATGCATAAATAATGGAGCTGACAGTGGGACTTGAACCCACGACCTGTTGATTACGAATCAACTGCTCTACCAACTGAGCCATGTCAGCACATAACGAATCTTATATCAATATTAATATAACATGTAATTAAATTATTTTCAATATATCTATACATAAAAAAACTTCAACTTCTTAAGTTGAAAGCATTTTTAATACTAATTATAAATCCTTAATTATTAACTCTTTTAATATATCATTATGGCGACTCAAAAGGGGCTCGAACCCTCGACCTCCAGCGTGACAGGCTGGCGCTCTAACCAACTGAGCTATTGAGCCTAATTTCCCTTTATTCTATGTATAATGGTGGGCCTTCAGGGACTCGAACCCCGGACCAATCGGTTATGAGCCGACCGCTCTTCCAGCTGAGCTAAAGGCCCTTGTTTTTGGTGACCCCGACGGGATTCGAACCCATGTTACCGCCGTGAAAGGGCGATGTCTTAACCACTTGACCACGGGGCCACGTTTTGGCTCCTCAGGTAGGGCTCGAACCTACAACCTACCGGTTAACAGCCGGTTGCTCCACCATTGAGCTACTGAGGATCATTATTTTTTTATTTTTAAATCCGGCAGCGTCCTACTCTCCCGCTTACGCAGTACCATCGGCGCTGGAGGGCTTCACTTCCGTGTTCGGTATGGGAACGGGTTTTTAACCTCCGCTATTGCCACCGGAAATCTTTCGTTCATTCGCTTTGCATATTATTCTGAAAAAATCTTATCAACGCTCACAAATTTCGCTTTCTATATATCATCGTTTCATTCCGCTTGTTTGGCTAACGCCGTCTATGCGCTGTGACGGCTTTCGCTTTCGCTCATACGCCAAACTACGCTACATTCATCGTGATATATCACGAAAGCTTCATTAATCGTTCGCTTTTGATAGATTTTTTCTCCATATATGCTTTCATATATGAACTTTGATAACTGCACAATGCTTTTTGTGGTCAAGTCCTCGACTTATTAGTACCGGTCAGCTGAAAGTATTTCTACTCTTACACCTCCGGCCTATCTACCTCGTCTTCTTCAAGGTGTCTTATCCTTTTCAGGTGGGAAATCTTATCTTGAGGTGGGTTTCACGCTTAGATGCTTTCAGCGTTTATCCCTTCCAAACTTGGCTACCCAGCTGTGCATCTGGCGATGCAACTGGTACACCATCGGTTCGTCAATCCCGGTCCTCTCGTACTAAGGACTGATCCTCTCAAATTTCCTGCGCCCGCGACGGATAGGGACCGAACTGTCTCACGACGTTCTGAACCCAGCTCGCGTACCGCTTTAATGGGCGAACAGCCCAACCCTTGGGACCTACTTCAGCCCCAGGATGCGATGAGCCGACATCGAGGTGCCAAACCTCCCCGTCGATGTGGACTCTTGGGGGAGATCAGCCTGTTATCCCCAGGGTAGCTTTTATCCGTTGAGCGACGGCAATCCCATTCTCTACCGCCGGATCACTAAGCCCGACTTTCGTCCCTGCTCGTCTTGTTGGACTCACAGTTAGGCTACCTTCTGCCTTTGCACTCTCTCGCGCGATTTCCAACCGCGCTGAGGTAACCTTTGGGCGCCTCCGTTACTCTTTTGGAGGCGACCGCCCCAGTCAAACTGCCCGCCTGTCAGTGTCCATATGCCGGCTTACGGCTTATATGTTAGAATTTCGGTAATCTCGGGGTGGTATCCCAACGTCGGCTCCGGTAAGGCTTGCGCCCTACTTTCTCCGCCTCCCACCTATCCTGTACGGAAATTACTAAAATCCAGTGACAAGCTGCAGTAAAGCTCCATGGGGTCTTTCTGTCCTGTCGCGGGTAACTCGCATCTTCACGAGTACTACAATTTCACCGGGTCCCCCATCAAGACAGCGCCCAAGTCGTTACGCCTTTCGTGCGGGTCGGAACTTACCCGACAAGGAATTTCGCTACCTTAGGACCGTTATAGTTACGGCCGCCGTTTACTGGGGCTTAAGTTCTGTGCTTCTCTTCTCAGATAACACTTCCCCTTAACCTTCCAGCACCGGGCAGGCGTCAGCTCCTATACTTCGTCTTTCGACTTAGCAGAAACCTGTGTTTTTGGTAAACAGTCGCTTGGGCCTCTTCTCTGCGGCCTTTCGGCACTCCTTCTCCCTAAGTTACGGAGTCATTTTGCCGAGTTCCTTAATGAGGGTTCTCCCGCTCGTCTTTGGATTCTCTCCTCGCCTACCTGTGTCGGTTTGCGGTACGGGCACCTCTAACCTCGATAGCGGCTTTTCTTGGCAGCCCCTTTGAGTCTTCGCCTTTCGGCTCCCCATCACAGCTCTTATGAGTTTGGGGTCTTCCCTCCATACTCTTTTCGTCGCTGCTTGGACGTGCTCTACCAACCGCACGCTCCTCTTATCTCGCTGCGTCCCCGCTTCTCTTTTACGGTCTTTGGTGGTACCGGATTCATTACCGGTTGTCCATCGCCTACGCTTTCGCCTCGGCTTAGGTCCCGACTTACCCTGGGCGGATTACCCTTCCCCAGGAATCCTTAGGCTTTCGACGGTAAGGTTTCTCTCCTTACTCTCGTTACTTATACCGGCATTCTCTCTACTGTACTGTCCAGCTTCGCTTCCGCTTGGCCTTCTTCCTGTACAGTACGCTCCCCTACCATCTCTTGATCCGAAGCTTCGGTGGCATGTTTTAGCCCCGTTTATTTTCGGCGCAGGACTTCTCGACCAGTGAGCTATTACGCACTCTTTGAATGTATGGCTGCTTCTAAGCCAACATCCTGGTTGTCTTGGATATCCTACTTCCTTTCCCACTTAACTTGCTCTTTGGGACCTTAGCTGTCGGTCTGGGCTGTTTCCCTTTTGACTACGGATCTTATCATTCGCAGTCTGACTCCCAGGTCTTGATATGGCATTCGGAGTTTGATAGGGTTCGGTAGCCTTTCTGGCCCCTTTCCCATTCAGTGCTCTACCTCCATATCTTCTACCCTGAGGCTAGCCCTAAAGCTATTTCGGGGAGAACCAGCTATCTCCGTGCTCGATTGGAATTTCTCCGCTACCCACAATTCATCCCATGACTTTTCAACGTCAACGTGGTTCGGGCCTCCACCAGATCTTACTCCGGCTTCACCCTGATCATGGGTAGGTCGCACGGTTTCGGGTCTATGGCATGCAACTTCCGCCCTCTTTAGACTCGCTTTCGCTTCGGCTCCGCTCTCGCTTAACCTTGCTGCATACCTATAACTCGCCGGTCCGTTCTACAAAAAGTACGCGGTCGTCTGCTTTCGCTTGACTTCCACTGCTTGTGGACATATGGTTTCAGGTTCTGTTTCACTCCCCTCCCGGGGTTCTTTTCACCTTTCCCTCACGGTACTATGCGCTATCGGTCACTTAGTAGTATTTAGCCTTGGGAGATGGTCCTCCCGTCTTCCCACCGGGTTGCCTATCCTGTGGTACTCTGGATCCCACTCGGGTATCTTCCTTTCGCCTACGGGGCTTTCACCTTCTTTGGCAGGCCTTCCCAGGTCCTTTCGGCTTCGTTTGATACTCCTTTTTGTGGTCCTAAACCCCGGTATCTATGATACCGGTTTGGGCTCCTCCCTTTTCGCTCGCCACTACTCAGGGAATCGATTGTTTTCTTTCTTTTCCTCGCGTTACTTAGATGTTTCAGTTCACGCGGTTTCCCTTCTGCTGACTATTTATTCATCGGCAGATGCTTAAGTATTGCCTTAAGCGGGTTTCCCCATTCGGATATCTCCGGATCTCGGTCTGCTTGCGACTCCCCGGAGCGTTTCGCCGCTGGCTGCGTCCTTCTTCGGCTCTAAGTGCCTATGGCATCCTCCATACGCCCTTTGTAACTTGACCTATTCTCCTAACTTGTATTTTTTGCAATGTTTTACGTAAATATTATTATCGCTCACAAATTCCGCTTTCTATATTTCATCGATTCACTTCTCTCGTTTGGCTAAAGACGTCTATGCGTTGTGACGTCTTTTATACGCCAAACTTCGCTTCGTTCATCGTGATATATTACGAAAGCTTCATTAATCGTTCGCTTATAATAATATTTAATAGACAGTGTTTTGTAAATACTGTTAGTTTTTGGTTCTCATTGGCTGGGAACATTCCACGCAGTGGTGTGTCCCCATTCTTCTATACTCGTTTGTTTTGTTGTTACCCATTTTTTTCGCATTGTGCAGTTTTCAAGGTTCACATTTGAGGAATTTTACCCTCAAAATTGAACAGTAAGTTTGCCTTTGTTTTATAGTATTTCTCCTTAGAAAGGAGGTGATCCAGCCGCACCTTCCGATACGGCTACCTTGTTACGACTTCACCCCAATCACTTACCCCACCTTCGGCAGCTGCCTCAGTACAAGTACTGTTAGCTGGCTGACTTCGGGTGTTGTAAACTTTCGTGGTGTGACGGGCGGTGTGTACAAGGCCCGGGAACGTATTCACCGCGGCATGCTGATCCGCGATTACTAGCAACTCCGACTTCATGCAGGCGGGTTGCAGCCTGCAATCTGAACTGGGACCTGTTTTTTGGGATTCGCTCCGGATCGCTCCTTCGCTTCCCTCTGTTCAGGCCATTGTAGCACGTGTGTAGCCCAGGGCATATAGGGCATGATGATTTGACGTCATCCCCACCTTCCTCCGTGTTCTCCACGGCAGTCTCGATAGAGTGCCCGTCTCTACGCTGGCAACTATCAACAAGGGTTGCGCTCGTTGCGGGACTTAACCCAACATCTCACGACACGAGCTGACGACAACCATGCACCACCTGTCTCACAGCTCCCCTAAGGGCACTGAGTTATTTCTATCTCATTCTGTGGATGTCAAGCCCTGGTAAGGTTCTTCGCGTTGCTTCGAATTAAACCACATGCTCCGCTGCTTGTGCGGGCCCCCGTCAATTCCTTTGAGTTTTAACCTTGCGGTCGTACTCCCCAGGCGGGATACTTATTGCGTTAACTCCGGCACGGATGTTGTCACACCCACACCTAGTATCCATCGTTTACGGCGTGGACTACCAGGGTATCTAATCCTGTTTGCTCCCCACGCTTTCGCGCCTCAGCGTCAGTCCAAGTCCAGAGAGCCGCCTTCGCCACTGGTATTCCTCCTGATATCTACGCATTTCACCGCTACACCAGGAATTCCGCTCTCCTCTCCTTGACTCAAGTCTCTTAGTTTCAGATGCACTCCCTCGGTTAAGCCCAGGTTTTTCACATCTGACTTGTTAGACCGCCTACGCGCCCTTTACGCCCAGTAATTCCGGACAACGCTCGCCCCCTACGTATTACCGCGGCTGCTGGCACGTAGTTAGCCGGGGCTTTCGTATGGTACCGTCATTATCTTCCCATACTATTGAGCTTTACAACCCGAAGGCCTTCTTCGCTCACGCGGCGTTGCTGCGTCAGGGTTCCCCCCATTGCGCAATATTCCCCACTGCTGCCTCCCGTAGGAGTCTGGACCGTGTCTCAGTTCCAGTGTGGCCGTTCACCCTCTCAGGCCGGCTACCCATCGTCGCCTTGGTGGGCTTTTACCCCGCCAACTAACTAATGGGACGCGGGCTCCTCCTTTGGCGGATTTCTCCTTTCTTCATCTTATGATGCCATATGATGACTTTATCCGGTATTAGCACCCCTTTCGGTGTGTTATCCCGGTCCGTAGGGCAGATTACCCACGTGTTACTCACCCGTCCGCCGCTGCCTTTTGTTCAATAAATTGAACATCAGACCGCTCGACTTGCATGTGTTAGGCACGCCGCCAGCGTTCGTCCTGAGCCAGGATCAAACTCTCATGTTTAAATCCTTTTTCTCATTCTTTTTCTTACTGGCTTTCTTACTGTTCAATTTTCAAGGTTCATTCCCCCGCCTCTTTGGCGACATTGTTTATATTATCATATCTTTTCTATCTTGTCAACTCTTTTTCTGTCTTTCTTCTGCCGCTTTCGGCGACAGGTATTAATATACCATGTTTTATATTGATCTTCAACCCGAAAATTTACTTATATTACGCTTTTTAAATGGTTTATTTTAAATATACGCATTTTTTCTTCTTTTTGCTTAATTTCTCTTGAAATCGCATAATATAGAGATAAAAGAGCATATATGCTCTTTTATCTCTTTGAGAATTGTGGTGCTTTTCTTGCTTTTTTAAGACCGTATTTTTTCCTTTCTTTCATCCTTGGATCCCTTGTAATAAATCCGGCTTTTTTAAGTACAGGTCTTAATTCGGCATCTGCTTTCATGAGTGCCCTTGTAATTCCATGTCTAATAGCACCAGCTTGACCTGTTAATCCGCCGCCTTCTACCTTTACATATATATCAAATTTATCAATATTTTCTGTTAGAATCAAAGGCTGCTTTACTGTGTACTTTAATGTGTCAAGACCAAAATATTCATCTAAGCTTTTCCCATTTATCATTATATTACCTTTTCCGGGTAACAATCTTACTCTCGCAACAGATGTTTTTCTTCTACCTGTTCCAAAAAACTGCAATCCTTGCATCATAATATCCTCCTTTCTTATATCTCCAATTTCTCAGGCTTTTGAGCCTCATGATTGTGTTCAGTTCCAGTATAAACTTTTAATTTTTTAATCATATGCCTTCCAAGTTTATTCTTTGGCATCATGCCACTAACAGCCTTAAAAATAGCCTTTTCCGGTTTTGTTCTCATAAGGGTTTTATACTGAATCTCTTTTAATCCTCCTGGATATCCTGTATGATACCTATAATATTTTTGTTCTAATTTTTTTCCTGTTAATACTACTTTGTCTGCATTTGTTACTATCACATAATCTCCAGTATCAACACTTGGTGAATATACAGGTTTATTTTTGCCTGTAAGTATTTTTGCTATTTGGCTTGCAAGTCTTCCAAGAACTTTGCCTTCAGCGTCAATAACATACCACTTTTTTTCTATTTCATTTTTTTTCGGCATGTATGATTTCACTTCGTAAAACCTCCTTATATATAAAAATTACAATAAACGGGGCATAATCATGCATAGTATTATTTTAATCTACATGGTTCTGCATGTCAATAGAATATTTTCAATAAATATAAACCCTGTGGTGGCGATGTTTTACCTGCAAGGTTACGATTTTTTGATTCAAGTATATTTTTTATCATGTATGGTTCTATTTTTTGACATCCAATATCAACTAATGTTCCAACTATTATTCTAACCATATTATACAAAAAACCGTCTGCTTCTATTTCAAAGGTAATGATATCCTTATTTTTATTAAGGGTAGTTTCTTTTACTGTACGTATAGGATTCTTTACATTGCTTCCTGATGCTTTAAAAGCTGAAAAATCGTGTGTTCCAATAAGAAAGTCAGCAGCTTCTTTCATTTTCTCTATATCTAATTTATAGTTTATATGCCAACAATAATTCCTCATAATTGGTGATGAAAATTTCCTGTTTAATATCACATATCTGTATCTTTTTCCTTTTGAAGAATATCTCGAATGAAAATCTTGCTCTACATCTTTTGCTTCGACCACTGTTATATCACGAGGAAGTAGACTATTTATAGCATAGGGTATTTTTTCTGCCGGTATTTTTGTCTTTGATTTAAAATTTGCTACTTGATAATATGCATGAACCCCTGTATCTGTTCTGCTAGCACCAATTAAATTAATTTTTTCGGCAGTTATTTTTTCAATTGCTTTTTTAACAACTTCCTGTATTGTCAATGCATTTTTTTGGTACTGCCATCCATGATAATTTGTTCCATCATATTCAAGAATTATTCTTATATTTCGCACTTTCACGCCTCCATGACTTTTAAAAATGCAAAAGCGTCAGAATTACCAAATCCAAAATCTATTCCAAATTAATATTATTACAAAAAAAATGGTTATTATAATTGCTGTAAAGTCAATAGTTTGCATTTTCAACTGCTTCATTTTTGTTCTATTGACACCGCCTCTATAACACCTTGCTTCCATTGCAATTGCAAGTTCATCAGCTCTTCTAAATGCGCTTATAAATAACGGTACTAATAAAGGCACAAGATTTTTAGCTCTTTTAATCAAATTCCCACTTTCAAAATCTGCACCTCTGGCAATTTGTGCCTTCATTATTTTATCCGTTTCTTCTAATAAGGTTGGTATAAATCTTAAGGCTATTGTCATCATCATTGCAAGTTCGTGTGCCGGTACCCCGATTTTTTTAAAAGGATTCAGTAAACTCTCAATACCATCTGTCAATGCAATAGGGGATGTTGTAAGGGTTAAAAGTGATGTCCCTATAATAAGAAATATAAGCCTTAATCCCATAAATACAGCAAGTTTCAATCCGTTTGTGGTGATTTTTAAAGCTCCAATTGAAAACAAAATTGTACCACCAGGTGTAAAGAATATATTTAAAGTAACTGTTAGCAATAAAATAATAATGATGGGCTTTAAGCCTTTTAAAATATAGCTTATAGGAATCTTTGAGATTAAAATACTGATAAGAATAAAAGCAAATATAAATATATACCCGGAAAAATTTGTTATAATAAATAACGATATAATAAAAATTATTGATAATATAATTTTTGTACGAGGGTCTAATCTATGAATAAAGGTATTACCCGGAATGTATTGTCCGATTGTAATATTTTTAAGCATCTCTTCTTAACCCCCTGAGATATTTTAATATATGCTCTTTTGCTTCATCAACAGTTAATAAATCCTCCGGAACTTCTATTCCCTTACGTCTTAAATCCCTCATTAAATATGTTATCTGAGGTATGCCAAGCCCTATTCTTTCAAGTTTTCCAACTTCCTTAAATACTTCTTTAGGTGTACCTATCAATTCTATATTGCCCTCATGCATTACAATTATTTTATCAACAAGCTTTGCTATATCCTCCATACTATGAGAGACAAGTATTGTTGTCATATTATATTTTTCATGTATGTTTTTAATATTACTCAGTATTTCATCACGCCCACGTGGATCAAGACCTGCTGTAGGTTCATCAAGGATTAGAATCTTCGGTTTCATAGATAAAACTCCTGCTATTGCTATACGCCTTCTCTGACCGCCGGAAACTTCAAACGGTGATTTATCTTTTAATGAAACATCAAGCCCTACTATTTCCATTGCCTCAAATACCCTTTTTTCTACTTCATCTTCACTAAGTCCCAAATTAAAAGGTCCAAATGCAATATCTCTATAAATCGTTTCTTCAAATAATTGATGCTCTGGATACTGAAAAACTAAGCCAACCTCTTTTCTGATTTCCTTGAAATTAACTTTTTCTGTAATATCAATATTGTTTATGAAAATTTCCCCTGATGTAGGTTTTAACAAAGCATTTAAGTGCTGTATAAGAGTTGACTTACCCGAACCTGTATGCCCTATAATACCTGCAAATTCGTTGTCTGCTATTTCAAAACTTACATTGTTCAATGCCTTTGACTCAAAAGGTGTACCCTTGTTGTATATGAATGAAATATTCTTTACCTGTATTGACATATAAACCTCACCATCTCATCAACAGTTAAAATATCACTGGGAATTTCTATGCCCTCTTGTTTTAACTTAAAAGCAAGTTCGGTTACCTGGGGTACATCAAGCCCCAATTCTTTTAATTTTTTTACTTCTCTAAACACTTCTTTTGGAGTCCCATCAAGTGCAATTGTTCCTTCATCCATAACAATTATTCTATCTGCTAATACTGCTTCTTCCATAAAATGAGTTATTAAAATTATTGTTATACCATTTTCTTTATTTAACTTTGTAATGGTATCAATCACTTCTTTTCTGCCCATTGGATCAAGCATTGCAGTAGGCTCATCTAATATTATACATTCAGGTTTCATTGCAATTATGCCTGCTATTGCAACTCTTTGTTTTTGCCCCCCTGACAACATGTGTGGTGCAAAATCTTTGAATTTTATCATTCCTACAGATTTTAAAGCATAATCAACTCTTTTACATATTTCTTCAGGTTCTATTCCAAGATTCTCAGGTCCAAATGCAACATCTTCTTCTACAATAGTAGCTACAATCTGATTATCCGGATTTTGAAAAACCATTCCCGCTGTCTGCCTTATATCCCATATATGTGTTATATCTTTTGTATCCATATTATTAACATATACATTACCTTCTGATGGAATCAATAATGCATTAAAATGTTTTGCAAGGGTAGATTTACCCGAACCATTATGACCTATTATTGCTATAAATTGCCCCTTATTTATTTCAACATCTATAGAATCCAGCACTTTATTTTTATCAGTTTCATAATTAAATGATAGATGTGATACCTTAATTATCTTATCCATCTACATACCTTCTTTTAAAGATTTATTATCCTTATCATAATAAAACATCCTGTGCTTTAATCCTTCAAAAGTATTGTTTTTAATAAAATAGGGATTAAGTCTAAGTTTCAAACTTAACCCCTTATATTGTTTATACAAGTTCTAAAATAACCATTGGTGCCGCGTCTCCTCTGCGGGGCCCCAGTTTCAATATTCGGGTATAGCCACCATTTCTATCAGCATATTTCGGTGCTATTTCATCAAATAATTTTTTTACCACTGTTTCGTCTACTATATAAGATATAGCCTGTCTTTTTGAATGTAAATCGCCTTTTTTCCCAAGGGTAATCATTTTTTCCGCAATGCTTTTTACTTCCTTTGCTCTTGTTTCCGTTGTTTCTATCCTGCCATAATTAAGAAAACTCGTTGTAAGACTTTTTAGCATCGCCTTACGTTGATCCGAGGTACGTCCTAATTTTCTGTATCCCATTTGCAACCCTCCTTACTATTCGTTCTTTTGCAAGGATAACCCTAATTCTTCCAATTTTTGTTTTACTTCTTCAAAGGATTTCTTGCCAAGATTCCTGACCTTCATCATTTCCTCTTGAGTTTTTTGCACTAAATCCTGTACTGTATTTATTCCTGCCCTTTTTAAGCAATTATATGACCTAACGGATAAATCTAATTCTTCTATTGTAACATTACACAGTTTGTCAGTTTTTAACTCCGGTTTTTCAACAAGTGCTTCCATTTCATTATGGCTGTCAACAAATGTGGTAAATAAATTAAAATGTTCTATAAGTATATTTGCTGCTGAACTTATAGCCTCTTTAGGACTTATAGTTCCATTTGTCCATACTTCCATTGTAAGTTTATCATAGTCTGTTATTTGTCCAACACGGGTATTTTCCACATTATAGTTAACTTTTTTTACAGGAGTGAATATCGAGTCAACTGGGATGGTGCCAATAGCCTGATTTGGATCTTTATTTTTATCAGATGGCACGTATCCTTTACCTTTAACAAATTCTATTTCCATATTTAACTTAGCCCCATCACTTAATGTGGCTATATGATGACCTGGATTCATTATTTCAACATCACCATCTGTAATGATATCACCAGCAGTAACTTCACATTTCCCCTTTGCCTCAATTCTTCCTGTCTTAGGCTCATCTGTATATAGCTTTACGGCAATCTCCTTTATATTTAATATAATCTCCATGACATCTTCTTTAACACCGGGTACTGTTGTAAATTCATGCAATATCCCTTCTATCTTTATTGTTTTAGCTGCCGCCCCGGTCAATGAAGATAAAAGAACTCGCCTCAGAGAATTTCCAAGTGTTATGCCATATCCCCTTTCTAATGGTTCTATAACAAATTTAGCATATGTGTTATCTTCAGATTTTTCAACAATTTCTATCATTGTTTAAACCCTCCTTTATTATGTTTATGAGGGTAACCGATTATTACCTGGAATACAATTCAACAATTAAATGCTCTTCTACAGGCAGGTCTATATGCTCTCTTGCTGGCAGAGATAAAATTTTACCCTCGATTGTATCTCTATTAAAATCTAACCAATCAGGTATATTCGTTGCAGTTTCAATATTGTTTTTTATGACTTCCAATGACTTGCTTTCATCCTTAACAGTAATTACATCACCAACTTTAACAAGAAAAGATGGTATGTCAACCTTTTTACCATTGACTAAAATATGTCCATGTCTTACCAACTGTCTTGCTTGTGGACGAGAAGCAGCTATTGATAATCTATATACTACATTATCAAGTCTTCTCTCTAAAAGCTGCAAAAGGTTATCACCTGTTATTCCCCTCATTCTCTCTGCTTCTTCAAAATATCTTTCAAATTGTCTTTCTAATACCCCATAATATCTTCTCAACTTCTGCTTTTCTCTTAACTGTGTACCATAGTTTGTTATCTTTTTCCTGCTTTGTCCGTGTTGTCCCGGTGCATATGCCCTTCTTGACATAGCACATTTATCGCTGTAACATTTGTCACCTTTTAAAAACAATTTTACGCCCTCTCTGCGGCATAACTTGCATGTTGATTTAGTGTATCTTGCCATTTTTTTGCACCTCCTTAGACCCTTCTTCTCTTAGGTGGCCTGCATCCATTATGTGGAATAGGTGTAACATCTTTTATAAGACTTACTTCCAATCCCGCTGCTTGTAATGCTCTGATTGCTGCTTCTCTGCCAGCACCAGGCCCCTTTACATAAACATCTATCGTTTTAAGCCCATGATCCATTGCAACCTTTGCTGCTGCTTCTGCAGCCATCTGTGCCGCAAACGGAGTTGATTTTCTTGAACCTTTAAATCCAAGTGTTCCTGCACTTGACCATGAAAGTGCATTTCCTCCTTCATCTGTCAATGTAACTATTGTATTATTGAAGGTAGAATGTATATGTGCTGTACCGCGTTCTACATTTTTACGTTCACGACGTTTTGTCGTTCTTTTGACTTTTTTTGCCATTAATTTCCCTCCTTATTATTTCTTCTTCTTAGCAACAGTTTTCTTTGGTCCTTTTCTTGTTCTTGCATTTGTCCTTGTTCTCTGTCCTCGTACCGGCAGCCCTCTTCTGTGTCTTAAACCTCTGTAGCAGCCAATATCCATTAACCTTTTTATATTGAGCGAAACTTCTCTTCTTAAATCGCCTTCTACTTTATATTCTTTGTCAATTACTTCCCTCAGTCTGGCAACCTCGTCTTCTGTAAGGTCTTTAACCCTTGTATCGGGATTAATACCTGTTTTTGACAGTATTTCATTTGAGTGTGAACGACCAATACCATATATATAAGTCAGTCCTATCTCAATTCTTTTTTCTTTCGGCAGATCTATACCAGCTATTCTCGCCATTATTACACCTCCTAACCTTGTTTCTGTTTATGCTTCGGGTTTTCACAGATTACCATAACTCTACCTTTTCTTTTTATAATTTTACATTTCTCACAAATCTTTTTGACCGATGGTCTAACCTTCATAATATTACCTCCTTATCACTTTCCACGCCATACAATCCTTCCTCGCGTTAAATCATATGGGGATAATTCTAAAGTAACCCTATCTCCAGGAAGTATCCTGATAAAATTCATTCTTAGTTTTCCTGATATATGTGCAAGTACTTTATAACCATTGTCAAGCTCTACTTGAAACATTGCATTTGGTAAAGCTTCTATTACTTTACCTTCTACTTCGATAACATCTTCCTTTGCCAAGGATATCAAACCCTCCTTAATTACTTTCTTTATATTGTTTTAATGCCTCGATTAAATCTGAATTTGTCACGGTTTTTTTATTTAATAGCTTTTCTCTTACATTTTCAGCAACTGCATTATATTTTTGAAGATGAATTATTTTTTTCTTCTTTGGTTTTTCAATTTTCCTTAAATCTCCATCGGCAATCAATACATGCTTATCATCAACTTCAGCAATAACGACAAAGACCCTATCTTTATCTCTTCCAGCCTTTGATCGAACTATTCGACCAATTGGCATACCCACCATTAAATTCACCTCTTAAATCACTGTAAGAATTTCCGGTTCATTATCTGTAATTAATATTGTATTTTCATAGTGTGCTGACAAACTGCCATCCAATGTTACTACAGTCCATTCATTATCCATTACCTTTACATGATAATCTCCAGCATTAATCATTGGTTCAATTGCAAGCGTCATTCCATCTTTTAATTTGGGTCCTCTCCCAGGAGGTCCAAAATTAGGAATTTGGGGGTCTTCATGCATTTTTCTTCCTATACCATGACCAACATATTCCCTTACAACAGAAAACCCGTTGTTTTCTACATATGTTTGTATCGCATTAGATATATCACTTAATCGATAACCTGCTTTAGCCTTTTTTATACCTTCAAAAAAGCTTTGCTTTGTTACATCAATCAATCTTTGAGCTTCTTCGCTGATTTTGCCCACCGGGAATGTTCTTGCCGCATCACCATTGAATCCATGATAAATTGCACCCGTATCTATACCTACAATATCGCCTTCCTGCAATTTTCTTGAATTAGGTATTCCATGTACAACTTCACAATTTACTGATGCACATATAGATGCTGGAAATCCATATAAGCCTTTAAAAGCCGGGATACAATCATTTCTTCTGATATAATCTTCTGCTATTTCGTCTAATTCTTTTGTTGTGATTCCTGGCTTTATACATTTTTCTACTTCGTTCAAAACTCCTGCAGTTACCCTACCAGCTACTCTCATAAGCTCAATTTCATTTTTAGATTTAATATATATCATTATTTATTATCTCCCATTAATGCCTGTATACTTTCAAAAACCTCATTAACAGGTTTATTGCCGTCTATATCTATTAGAATATTTTTCTTTGAATAATATTCTATCAATGGTTTTGTTTCATCTTCATAAACTTTTAACCGCTTTAATACAGAGTCGATGTTATCGTCAGATCTTATTATTAATTTAGCACCACACTTATCACAAATTCCTTCAATTTTTGGTGGATCTGTTACAATATGATATGTTGCTCCACAATTAGGGCATATCCTTCTTCCACCCAACCTATTAATAAGTATATCTTTATCCACATTAATGTTTAAAACAAAATCAAGTTTTAGATTTTTCTCTTCTAAAAGATTATCAAAAAACTCGGCCTGATAAACATTCCTTGGATATCCATCAAGTAAAAATCCATTTTTACAATCTTCTTTTTGAAGTCTATCTTGAACTATTTTGTTCGTAACATCATCTGGTACCAACAAACCTTTATCAAGATATTGTTTAGCCAGTTTACCAAGCTCCGTTTCATTTTTTATATTGTACCTGAATATATCACCTGTTGAAATATGCGGTATGTGATTAGCCGCTGCAATCATTGAAGCCTGAGTGCCTTTCCCTGCACCCGGGGAACCAAGTAAAACTATTCTCATGTTTTGTCCCCCCTTCTTTTACTTTAAAAATCCTTGATAATTTCTCATAACCAATTGACCTTCTATCTGTTTCATTGTATCGAGTGCAACACCAACAGCAATCAATAAGGCGGTACCCCCAAAATATAACTGCAGACCAGTTATATTCATTAATATTACAGGTAATATCGCAACTGCTGCTAAAAAAATTCCACCGACAAAAGTTATTCTGTTCATAACTCTTGTTATATAATCAGTTGTTGGCTTGCCAGGTCTTATCCCTGGTATAAAACCGCCATATTTTTTCATATTATCTGATATTTCTATCGGATTAAAGATTATCGCCGTATAGAAATAAGTAAAAAACAGAATAAGCAATGCATTCAGTACATTATATATCCATCCGTTCGTTCCAAGCCATCTTGTTACAAAATCATAAAAAGCAGTCTTAGGAAAAAATGTTGCAATCTGCTGTGGAAATTGCAATAGTGAAAGAGAAAATATTAACGGAATAACTCCCGCCATGTTTATTTTAATTGGTATATGGGTACTTTTAGCGCCGTATACTTTTCTACCTACAACTCTTTTGGCATATTGTACAGATATTCTTCTTTGCCCTTCTGACATTAATATGATTGATACTACCATTACAAGTATTGCAACTACAAAAGCTAAAGCACCAAATATATTTGAAGTACCTGCTTGAACATACTGTACCGTAGTAGAAATCATATTTGGTATCCTTGAAATAATACCTGCAAATATAATCAATGAACTCCCATTTCCAATTCCATTTTCTGTTATTCTTTCACCAAGCCACATTAAAAATGATGTACCCGCTGTCAATGTAATTACTACAATAGCCATATCAAAAAATCCCCTGCTTATTAATGCATTTCTTAATCCTACAGTCATGCCTATGGACTGTATCAATGCAAGAACAACTGTTAAATAACGTGTATATTGTGCAATCTTTTTCCTGCCTTCTTCGCCTTCTTTTGCCATTTGTTCAAGAGAAGGAATGGCTATGGTTAAAAGCTGCATAATAATTGATGCATTAATATATGGAATAATACTCATTGCAAAAATTGTAAAATTACTGAAGGAACCTCCTGATATTATATCAAAAAAACCAAAAAGTGCTCCACTTCCAAGTGCCTTTTGTATTTGTGCAGGATTCACTCCAGGCACCGGAATATGTGAACCAAGTCTAAATATAATTAACATCGCTAAAGTAAATAATATCTTTTTTCTTATGTCTGGAACCTTCCAAGCATTGACAAGGGTGTTAAGCATTTATATCACCTCTGCCTTTCCACCAACTGCTTCTATTTTTTCTACTGCGGTCTGACTGAATTTATTTGCTTTTACTATCAATTTTTTATTGATCTCGCCTGTTCCCAGTATTTTTACTCCATCTTTGGTTTTTTTAATCAAACCTTTTTCAATAAGAAGCTCAGGTGTAACAGTTGTTCCATCTTCAAATAATTTATCAAGAGAACTTATATTTACTATTGCATAATCTTTCTTGAATATGTTTGTAAATCCTCTCTTGGGTAAACGCCTTGCGAGAGGCATCTGACCGCCTTCAAAACCAGGTCTTACACCACCGCCGCTCCTAGCTTTTTGACCTTTATGACCGCGTCCTGATGTCTTACCTGTACCTGAACCTATACCTCTTCCTACCCTCTTTATTCCGCGTCTTGCGCCTTCAGCAGGTTTTAAATCATGAAGTCTCAATGCTTACACCTCCTTATTCATTTACTGCTTCAACTTTTATTAAGTGCTTTATTTTATTAATCATTCCTCTTACTTGTGGAGTGTCTTCCAATATAGCACTGCTGCCTATCTTATTTAGCTTCAATGCTTTTACTGTATTCCTTTGTGCATTTACACGTCCTATTGTACTTCTAACCAATGTGATTTTCAATCTCGACATTTTAATCCTCCTATCCAAGCAACTGTTCAACAGGAATACCCCGCAATTTTGCAACTTCTTCTACCCTCTTTAAGGATTTTAATCCTTCTATTGTAGCATAAACCATATTGGTGGAATTTGCAGAGCCCAAAGATTTTGTTAAAACATCTTTTATACCAGCTGATTCAAGTACTGCACGAACAGGTCCCCCTGCAATAACTCCAGTACCTTCTTTTGCAGGTTTTAGCAATACTTTTCCGGCACCAAATATTCCGATAATATCATGTGGTATTGTTGTACCAACAACAGGCACTTTTATTAAATGCTTTTTAGCATCTTCAATACCTTTTCTTATTGCTTCCGGTATTTCTGTTGATTTTCCAGTTCCAACGCCTACATAACCTTTTTCAGCATCTCCGATAACAACTGTTGCGCTAAATCTGAAATTTCTACCGCCCTTAACAACTTTTGCAACACGGTTCAAACTCACAACCTTCTCTTTTAAATCAAGATTAGATATATCAATACGTGCCATTCATTTCCCTCCTTTTTTAGAATTCTAATCCAGCTTCTCTGGCTGCATCTGCTAATTCTTTAATTGTACCATGGTATATATACCCTCCACGGTCAAAAACAACATTTTTTATTCCCTTTTCAAGTGCTTTATTAGCAATAAGCTTGCCAACCATCCTTGCGGATTCTTTATTAGCACCTTTAACAATGCCTTTTAGTTCAGGGTCCATTGTTGATGCATATAGTAATGTCTTTCCTGCTACATCATCTATTATCTGAGCGTAAATATGGCTGAGACTTTTATAAACATTTAGTCTTGGCCTTTCCGGTGTCCCTGATACATGTTTCCTAACCCTTAAATGCCGTCTTTGACGTGATAATTGTCTGTTCGGTTTTGTTATCATATTTTCACCCCTTACTTCTTACCAGTTTTACCTTCTTTAAGTCTCACATACTCGCCGGCATACCTTATGCCTTTACCTTTATATGCATCTGGTTCTCTTATACTTCTTATTTTTGCAGCTATCTGCCCAACCTGTTGCTTGTCAGCACCTTTAACAATAATTTTATTTGTTCCATCAACAGCAAACTCTATTCCATTTTCTTCTTCTACTTCAACAGGATGTGAATAGCCTACGGTTAATACTATTTTTTTGCCCTGTTTTGCAACACGGTAACCAACTCCGACAATCTCCAATATCTTTTCGTATCCTGAACTTACTCCTGTTATCATATTGTCAATTAATGCCCTCGTTGTTCCATGTAATGCCCTCTCCTGCTTGCTATCGCTTTTCCTTTTAATCATTACATTGTTATCTTCAACTATTATATCAATTAATTTTGAAAATTTCTTTTCCAAGGTACCTTTTGGTCCTTTTACAATAACAAGATTATCATCATTTACTGTTACTGTTACACCCTTTGGAATTTCAATCGGCAACCTTCCTATCCTTGACATTCGCTACACCTCCTATTTAAAATTACCAGATATAGCAGAGGACCTCTCCACCTACTCCTTGTTTCCTTGCGTCTTTATCAGTTAATATCCCTTTTGGAGTGGAGATTATTGCTATACCTAATCCTCCCAAAACTCTTGGCAATTCATAATGTTTTGCATAAACCCTTAGTCCTGGTTTACTAATTCTTTTAAGACCGGATATAATCCTCTCTTTATTTGGTCCATATTTCATTGTTAATTTAAGTATCCCTTGTTTCCCATCATCTATTTCTTCAACAGCTTTAATAAAACCCTCCTGCAACATAAGCATTGCTATAGCTTTTTTAATATTCGATGCAGGTATTTCAACTGTTTCGTGTTTTACAACATTTGCATTTCTTATACGTGTAAGCATATCCGCGATTGGATCTGTCATTATTATACCTCCCCTCTTTACCAGCTTGCCTTTTTTACGCCAGGTATTATGCCTTTATGTGCATATTCTCTGAAGCATATTCGGCACATTCCATATTTTCTGATATATCCATGCGGTCTTCCGCATATTTTACATCTATTGTAGGCTCTTGTACTAAACTTGGGGGTTTTTTTCTGCTTTAAAATTAAAGCCTTTCTAGCCATTTATTCTTACCTCCTTTATTTTGCAAATGGCATTCCCATAAGCTCCAAGAATATTTTTGCTTCCTCATCAGTTTTAGCTGTTGTAACAAATATTATATCCATTCCCCTTACCTTATCAACTTTATCATATTCTATTTCAGGGAATATCAGTTGTTCTCTAATGCCAAAAGAATAGTTGCCTTTTCCATCAAAGGACTTTGTAGGAACACCTCTAAAATCTCTAACCCTTGGCAATGCTACATTGAAAAGTTTATCAACAAATTCATACATTCTTTCGCCGCGAAGGGTTACTTTTAAACCTATGGGCATTCCAGCACGGATTTTAAAATTTGCAATTGACTTTTTTGCTTTCGTTACAAGTGGTTTTTGACCTGTTATACTTATAAGGTCATTAGCCGCTGATTCAATTGCCTTTGGATTTTCTTTTGCTTCTCCTATGCCCATGTTAATTATGACTTTTTCCAGTTTCGGTACCTGCATTATATTTTTATAAGAAAATTTGGCTGAAAGAGCTGGTACAACCTCTTTTTCATATTTTTCCCTAAGTCTTGCCATGATAAACCTCCTTTCCTCTCTATATCGTCTCTTGGCATCTTTTGCAATATCTGATTTTTTCACCATTGTCAAGTATTTTTATGCCATATCTTACACCTGTACCGCATTTATTGCAAAACAGCATAACTTTCGAACTGTATATCGGCGCTTCCTGATGTATTATTCCTCCCTGCTGCTGTGGTCCACCTGCTTTTTTATGCTTTGTTACTACATTTACACCTTCAATAATAACCTTACCTTCTTTTGGCAATGCAGCTAACACCTTGCCGCGTTTCCCTTTATCTTTACCGGAGATTACTGTTACTATATCTCCCTTTTTTACATGCAGTTTATTTTTCTTCAATTATTACACCTCCTTAAAGTACTTCCGGTGCAAGTGATATTATTTTCATAAAATCTTTTTCTCTTAATTCTCTTGCTACTGGTCCAAATATACGAGTTCCTTTTGGCTGTAAATCGTCTTTTATAATAACAGCTGCATTATCATCAAACCTGATATATGTGCCGTCTTTTCTTGCTATTCCCTTTTTCGTTCTAACTATAACAGCTTTTACAACTTCACCTTTTTTTACAACACCCCCGGGTGTAGCACTTTTAACCGCAGCAACTATAACATCTCCAATATTGGAAAATCTCCTTTTAGAGCCACCCATTAAATGAATACACAATATCTCTTTAGCACCTGTATTATCTGCAACTTTTAACCTTGTTTGAGGTTGTATCATCTTGTTTACCTCCTTTCAGTCATTCTGCTTTTTTAACCACTTCAACAAGTCTCCATCTTTTTTCTTTACTTAAAGGTCTTGTTTCCATTATCTTTACAACATCACCAATATTGCACTGATTATTTTCATCATGTGCCTTGAATTTTTTTGTCCTTCTAATTATTTTTCCATACAATGGATGCTTGATTCTATCTTCTACGGCAACAACTATGGTTTTATCCATTTTATTGCTTACAACTGTTCCAATTCTTGTTTTTCTCAATGACCTTTCCAATCTAAAAATCCTCCTTTCATTAAGCATTCAACTTGCCAAGTTCTCTTTCTCTCATTATCGTTTTTATTCGTGCAATAGATTTTCGCACATCTCTAACTCTCATTGGGTTATTAAGCTGTCCGGTAGCAAGTTGAAATCTAAGATTAAAAAGTTCTCCTTTTAAATCGGAAAGTTTCTGATTTAATTCCTCATCTGTTAAATCCCTGATCTCTTTAGCTTTCATTCTCTTCACCACCCAATTCTTCACGTTTTATGAATTTTGTTTTTATAGGCAGTTTGTGTTTTGCTAATCTTAAAGCTTCTCTTGCTACATCTTCTGCCACACCGGCTATTTCAAATAAAACCCTTCCAGGTTTAACAACAGCTACCCAGTATTCTGGCGAACCTTTGCCGGAGCCCATACGAGTTTCAGCAGGTTTTTCTGTAACAGGTTTATCGGGGAATATCTTTATCCATACTTTTCCTCCCCTCTTAATATACCTTGTCATAGCAATCCTGGCTGCCTCAATCTGATTGGCAGTAATCCAACCATGCTCTAATGCTTGTATGCCATATTCGCCATAAGTAATTGTATTACCTCTTGTTGCATTACCTTTCATTCTACCTCTTTGCTGTTTCCTGTATTTAACCCTTTTAGGCATCAACATCTCTTATTTGCCTCCTTCCGCAGTTACCCGTTTCTTTGGCTGTGGTAATATCTCTCCTTTATTAATCCATACCTTAATGCCAATTTTCCCATATGTTGTGTTTGCTTCTGCAAAGCCATAATCAATATTGGCTCTTAATGTTTGAAGCGGTACAACTCCTTCATGATATCTTTCCGTACGAGCAATTTCTGCACCTGCAAGTCTTCCTGCACAGGCGATTTTTATTCCCTTTGCTCCAAATTTTATAGCTCTTGAAATTGACTGTTTCATTGCTCTTCTGAAAGATATTCTTCTTTCCAACTGTGATGCGATATTTTCAGCAACAAGCTGTGCGTCAATTTCAGGATTCTTAACTTCAACTATATTTATAATTACTGTCTTTTTTGTCATGTTTTCAAGTTCTTTTCTCAGTTCATCTATTCCAGAGCCGCCTTTTCCTATAACCATACCGGGTTTTGCTGTATGAATATTAATCTTGATTCTATTTGCAGCTCTTTCTATTTCGACCTTCGGTACTCCGGCTGTATAAAGCTTTTTCTTTATATATTCTCTTATTTTTATATCTTCAACAAGTGTATCACCAAAGTCCTTATCCTTAGCAAACCATTTTGCATCCCAATCTATCGTTACTCCAACTCTTAAACCATGAGGATTTACTTTTTGACCCATTATATCCCTCCTTTTTATTCTTTTTCATTAACAATAACTGTTATATGACTGGTTCTTCTTCTCATAAGGTTTGACCTTCCCATTGCTCTGGGCATGTTCCTTTTTAATATCGGCCCTTGATCCGCTACAGCTTTTGATATATATAGGTTTTCTTTATCTAAACCATTATTATTTTCTGCATTTGCAACTGCTGATTTTAAGACTTTTTCAACTATACCAGCAGCTTTATTCGGCGTAAATTTTAAAATTGCAAATGCTTCATCTATATCTTTACCGCGAATCATGTTTAAAACTAAGCCAACTTTCCTCGGAGAAATTCTGATATATTTAGCAACAGCTTTTGCTTCCACACTATAACCTCCTTTGCCTACTTTACCTTTGAAGTTTTTTCCGTATTTGCATGACCATGGAATGTTCGTGTTGGAGCAAATTCCCCCAATTTATGTCCTACCATGTCTTCAGTAATATAGACAGGCACATGTTTTCTTCCATCATGTACTGCTATTGTATGACCTACCATTTGAGGAAATATAGTAGAACTCCTTGACCATGTCTTTATAACTTTTTTTTCATTTTTCTTATTCATCTCTTCTATTTTATTGAGAAGCCTCTCATTTACATAAGGACCTTTTTTTAAGGATCTACTCAAAATTACAGCCTCCTTTCATATCAAGCTTTACGTCTTTTTAGTATCATCTTATCTGATACCTTTTTCTTTTTACGTGTCTTGTATCCCAATGCAGGTTTACCCCATGGCGTCATTGGACCTGGATGACCTATAGGTGCTTTGCCTTCTCCACCACCATGTGGATGGTCTACAGGATTCATAACTGAACCTCTTACCGTTGGTCTTATTCCAAGCCACCTCGATCTGCCTGCTTTACCTATCGAAATATTTTCATGGTCAAGATTTGACACCTGCCCTATTGTAGCTCTGCAGTTCGATCTAACCTTTCTTACCTCTGATGAAGGCATTCTTATCTGAACATAATCCCCTTCTTTAGCCATTAACTGTGCCTGGGCACCGGCTGACCTTACCATTTGTCCGCCTTTGCCTGCTGTTAATTCTATATTGTGTATTATTGTTCCTACAGGAATGCTATAAAGAGGCAGTGCATTACCTATTTTAATATCAGCATCTTCGCCAGATTGTATTAAATCTCCGACTTTCAAACCATATGGTGCAATTATATATCTTTTTTCACCATCAAGATAATGTATCAGTGCTATATATGCTGACCTATTTGGATCATATTCTATTGCAGCAACTTTTCCCGGTACTCCATCTTTATCTCTTTTAAAATCAATTATTCTATATTTTCTTTTATGTCCTCCGCCATGATGACGTACTGTTATTCTTCCATAAACATTGCGTCCACCTGTTTTATTTAAACTTCTCACAAGTGATTTCTCTGGTTTATCCTTTGTAACCTCTTCAAAGGTAGATACTGTCATTTCTCTTCTTCCAGGTGAAGTAGGATTGTATTTTTTTATACCCATTTTTTTCCCTCCTTATTTAAAAACTAAGCCTGCATACCTTCAAAGAATTCAATCCCTTTGCTATTTGGTTTCAATTTGACGATTGCTTTCTTATAGCTGCTTGTTCTGCCTTCATATTTGCCCATACGCTTCATTTTACCCATATAATTCATTGTAAATACTTTTTCAACATCAACACCAAATATTTCCTCAACTGCTTTTTTGATTTGGATTTTATTTGCATTTTTATTTACTATAAAAGTGTATTTTTTGTTGGACATTTCATTCATACTTTTTTCTGTAACAACCGGCTTTAATATAATATCTCGTGCCTCCATCAAGCATACACCTCCTCTACCTTGTTAACTGCATCTTTTGTAATGATAAATTTGTCATATTTCAATACATCATAAACATTTAATGTATTTGCATAAACTGTTTTTACATTAGGTATATTTCTTGATGATAATATGATGTTATTTTCATCCTCAGGTACAACAATCAATGCATTTTTAACATTAAAATTATTGAGAATTTCTGCAATCTTCTTTGTCTTTGGTTCATCCATTTTTAATTCTTCAAGAACTATTATTTCACTGTCTTTTACTTTCGAAGATAGTGCGGATTTCAAAGCTAATCTTTTGACTTTTTTAGGTATGTCATAACTATAATCCCTTGGTTTTGGTCCAAAGACTACACCACCCTTTATCCATTGCGGTGCTCTGATACTCCCTTGACGAGCTCTTCCTGTACCTTTTTGTCTCCAAGGTTTTCTACCTCCGCCTCTAACTTCACCACGTTTTTTGGTTGAATGTGTGCCCTGTCTTTGACTTGCTAAATAACTTAAAACCGCATCATGCATAACAGGAACATTCACATTAACACCGAATACAGCATCATTTAATTCAATCTCACCGGTTTGCTCACCATTTATATTAAAAACCGCTACCTTTGGCATCGATTTTCCTCCTTCCATTACTTATTTTTTTACAGAGTCCTTTATTATAAGAAGACTTCCCTTTGGTCCCGGTACAGAACCTTTTATCAACAATATATTCTTCTCCGGGTCTGCTTTAATCACTTCTAAATTCTGAACTGTTACTCTTTTATTGCCCATACGTCCGGGTAATTTCTTTCCTTTAAATGTCCTTGAAGGATCTGAACTTGCTCCCATGGAACCTGGTCTTCTATGATATTTTGAGCCATGTGACATAGGACCCCTATTTGCATTATATCTTTTAACAACCCCGGCAAATCCTTTCCCCTTTGATGTTCCAATTACATCAACTTTTTCTCCTTGTTTAAAAATATCCGCCTTGATTACCGCTCCTGATTCATATGGTGTTATATCTTCAAGCCTAAACTCTCTCAAATATTTTTTGAATGGAGCATTTGCTTTTAAAAAGTGCCCTTTTAGAGGCTTTATAACTCTTCTTTCTTTTACTTCGCCAAAGCCAACCTGTATTGCATTATATCCATCATTTTCTACAGTTTTTTTCTGTACAACAACACAAGGACCTGCTTCAACAACTGTTACAGGTATAAAATGACCTTTTTCCGTAAATATCTGGGTCATGCCCTGCTTTTTACCTAATATCGCTTTTTTCATCTTCTTTACCTCCTGAAATCATCGAACGCACATGCGTCATAATTCCCTTCTTATAATTTTATCTCAATATCTACGCCTGCCGGCAAATCTAATCTCATTAATGCATCTACCGTTTTTTGCGTCGGACTTAATATATCAATTAATCTCTTATGTGTCCTTGTTTCAAATTGTTCACGTGAATCTTTATATTTATGTGGTGCTCTTAAAATTGTAATAACATCTTTTTCTGTCGGTAATGGAATAGGTCCTGAAACTTCAGCACCGGTTCTCTTTGCAGTTTCGACTATTTTTTCAGCAGACTGATCGAGAACTACATGATCAAATGCCTTTAATCTTATACGAATTTTTTGCTTTGTCATTAACTTCCCCTCCTTTTACCTGCAATAACTATAAATTTCATATACACTTATCCGTGTGTTTTCCCTTGTTACATAAAATTGAACTTTAAACCAACTTTATTAGTTTAAGCTATTTTTCATATTATTTCAAGACTTGACTTTTAATAATTTTTATGCTAAGAGCATAAATATGAAAGCGTGATGCTTATCGCATATTACGCTTTCATTGTATATTACGCTTCATTTATGCAATAATTGATGAAACAACACCAGCGCCTACTGTGTGTCCGCCTTCCCTTATAGCAAATTTCAAGCCTTCTTCCATTGCTATCGGCGTTATCAGCTCTATTGTCATTGTTATATGGTCACCTGGCATTACCATCTCTACACCCTCCGGCAGGTCTATTATCCCTGTTACGTCTGTTGTCCTGAAGTAAAACTGCGGTCTATATCCATTGAAGAATGGTGTATGCCTTCCGCCTTCTTCTTTCGTCAGTATATATACCTGTGCCTCAAATTTCGTATGTGGCTTTACTGAACCCGGCTTCGCCAATACCTGACCTCTTTCTACTTCTTCTCTTGTTATACCTCTTAATAGTACTCCTATGTTGTCTCCTGCCTGTGCTTCATCAAGAACCTTCCTGAACATCTCTAATCCTGTCACTACTGTCTTCTTTGACTCTGCTGCAAGCCCTATTATCTCTACTTCGTCCCCTACTTTTATCTTGCCTCTCTCTACTCTCCCTGTTGCCACTGTTCCTCTTCCTGTTATCGTAAATACGTCCTCTACCGGCATTAGGAACGGTTTGTCTATATCTCTCTCTGGTGTCGGTATATATTCATCTACTGCATCCATTAATTCCCATATCTTGCCGCACCATTTGCAATCTCTTTTCCCACATCCACATTCCAGTGCTTTTAATGCTGATCCTACTATTATCGGTGTGTCATCTCCAGGAAATTCATATTCGTTTAACAACTCTCTTACTTCCATCTCTACTAATTCGATTAGTTCTTCGTCATCTACCATATCTGCTTTGTTTAAAAATACTACTATATACGGTACTCCAACCTGTCTTGCCAATAATATGTGCTCTCTTGTCTGCGGCATTGGACCGTCTGCTGCTGATACAACTAATATCGCACCGTCCATCTGGGCTGCACCTGTTATCATGTTCTTTACATAGTCTGCATGTCCCGGGCAGTCAACATGTGCATAATGCCTCTTCTCTGTCTCATATTCAACATGCATCGTGTTTATGGTTATACCTCTTGCTTTTTCTTCAGGTGCTTTGTCTATTTCGTCATATGCTGTCGCCTGTGCCATACCTTGCGTCGCCAATACTGCTGTTATTGCTGCTGTTAATGTCGTCTTTCCATGGTCTACATGTCCTATTGTCCCTATGTTTGCATGGGGTTTCTTTCTTTCAAATTTCTGTTTTGCCATTTTTTTATCCTCCTTACTTCTTTTCTAAGATCTGTTCTAAAATACTTTTTGGTACTTCTTCATAATGGTGGAACTGCATTGTATATGTTCCTCTGCCCTGTGTTTTTGAGCGGAGGTCTGTAGCATATCCAAACATCTCGGAAAGCGGTACCATTGCTCTTATAACTTTTGCACCGGCTCTGTCTTCCATACCTTCAATTCTGCCTCTCCTTGAATTGACATCACCCATAATATCACCCATATATTCTTCAGGTACAACTATTTCAACGCTCATATATGGTTCTAACAATACAGCGCCGCCTTTTCTCATGCCTTCCTTGAATGCCATAGAACCGGCTATTTTAAATGCCATATCTGATGAGTCGACCTCATGGTATGAACCATCTACAAGAGATACTTTTATATCAACAACCTGATATCCTCCAAGTATGCCATTCTCCATTGCTTCTTGCACGCCTGCGTCAACAGAGGATATATATTCTTTAGGTATAACACCGCCAACAATCTTGTTAACAAATTCATAGCCATGACCTCTTTCCGTCGGTTCCATTTCAAGCCATACATGACCATACTGTCCACGTCCGCCTGACTGTCTTATAAATTTGCCTTCAACCTTTACCGGCTTCTTTATTGTTTCCTTGTATGCAACCTGTGGTTTGCCTACATTGCATTCCACATTAAATTCTCTTCTCATTCTGTCAACAATTATTTCAAGATGCAATTCTCCCATACCAGCAATAATCGTCTGACCTGTTTCTTGATCAGTATATGTCTTAAATGTCGGGTCTTCTTCAGCAAGTTTTAGCAATGCAATTGACATTTTTTCCTGTGCTGCTTTTGTCTTTGGCTCAATCGCAACTGAAATAACAGGTTCGGGAAATTCCATAGACTCAAGAAGAATCGGCTTTGCTTCATCACAGAGAGTGTCACCAGTTGTAGTGTCTTTCAGTCCAACAGCAGCAGCAATATCTCCCGTAAATACCCTCTCAATTTCTTTTCTATGATTTGCATGCATCTGAAGTATTCTTCCTATTCTTTCCTTCTTCCTTTTAGTGGAATTTAAAACATATGACCCTGAATCTAATACACCTGAATATACTCTAAAAAATGCCAGCTTGCCAACATATGGATCAGCCATTATTTTAAAAGCAAGAGCTGAGAATGGTTCATTATCATCAGCCTTCCTTTCCATCTCTTCATTGCCATCCAACTGCATTCCTTTGACAGGAGGAACATCCAAGGGCGAAGGCAAATATTTCACAATTGCATCCAACATTGGCTGAACACCTTTATTCTTATACGAAGATCCACATAGTACAGGTACTATTTCACCGTTTATTGTTCCCTTTCTCAATGCCACATTTATTTCATCTGGTGTTATATCTCCGCCTTCTAAATATTTTTCCATTATATTTTCATCAACCTCTGAAACTGCCTCAAGAAGTTTTTCTCTGTACTCCTGTGCAACGTCTTTTAAATTGTCAGGTATTTCAAATTCTTCTGATAGCGTACCAAGGTCGTCTTCGTAAATAATTGCATCCATATTTATTAAATCTATAACCCCTTGAAATGTATCTTCTTTCCCAACGGGTAATTGTATTGCAACCGGATTTGCGTTTAATCTTTCTTTTATCATATTTAAGACATTAAAAAAGTCCGCACCCATTATATCCATTTTGTTTACATATGCTATTCTCGGAACATGGTATTTGTCTGCCTGTCTCCAAACAGTTTCTGACTGTGGTTCAACACCGCCTTTAGCACAGAAAACGGCAACAGCTCCATCAAGTACCCTTAAAGACCGTTCCACCTCAACTGTAAAGTCAACGTGCCCCGGCGTATCAATAATATTGATTTTATGGTCTTTCCAATAGCATGTTGTGGCAGCAGATGTAATGGTAATACCCCTTTCCTGTTCCTGCTCCATCCAGTCCATAGTTGCATTCCCTTCATGCACTTCCCCTATTTTATGAACTTTACCGGTATAGAATAGGATTCTTTCAGTAGTAGTTGTTTTACCAGCATCTATATGTGCCATAATACCTATATTCCTAACTTTATCTAAGCTAAAATCTCTTGGCATTTTTATCCTCCTTTCCTGCCCCTATGCTAACACTATATCTATTTTTATAAATTACCATCTATAATGTGCGAAAGCCTTATTAGCTTCTGCCATCTTATGGGTGTCTTCTCTTTTCTTCACACTTGCACCTGTATTATTGGCAGCATCCATTATTTCTGCAGCTAATTTTTCATCCATCCTTCTGCCATTTCTCTTTCTTGCAAAATTAGTAATCCATCTTATGCCAAGGGTCTGCCTTCTTTCTGGTCTTACCTCAATAGGCACCTGATATGTGGCACCCCCAACACGCCTTGCCTTTACCTCAAGTACAGGCATCACATTATTCATGGCATCTTCAAATACTTCCAGCGGATCTCTACCTGTTTTCTCTTTTATTATGTCAAAAGCACTGTAACATATCCTCTGAGCAACTCCCCTTTTACCATCTAACATCAATTTATTTATAAGTTTTGTTACCCTCTTGTCCTTATAAATTGGATCCGGAAGTACATCACGTCTTTCTACGTAACCTTTTCGCGGCATTTGTCATCCCTCCTTACTTTTTCGGTTTTTTTGCTCCATACTGTGAACGAGCCTGTTTCCTGTTGGCAACACCTGCTGCATCTAAGGAACCTCTTATTATCTTATATCTAACACCAGGCAAGTCTTTAACCCTACCGCCTCTAACAAGTACAACAGAATGCTCCTGAAGATTATGACCTATTCCAGGAATATATGCAGTTACTTCTGAGCCGTTTGTTAATCTAACCCTGGCAATCTTTCTTAAAGCTGAGTTAGGTTTTTTTGGTGTAGTTGTTTTTACAACAGTACATACCCCTCTTTTCTGAGGATTACCTTTTAACGCTGGGGATGTAGATTTGTATTTTACTACTTGCCTGCCTTGTTTAATCAACTGATTTATTGTCGGCATCCTTCCACCTCCTTCCAAGTTTTACACAGATTTATCCCTTCAAAAGAAGGGATAAATCTTTATTCTTTTAATTCTGCTGCCGTAGCAGCTCCAACATCAATACCGCACATTGTACCAAGTTCTTCCATAGTATCTATAAATACTATATCAATTGATTTTATATTACAAATTTCTCTTATTTTTTGTGTTACATGTTCTTCTGCATCTTTTGCAATAAAAACCTTTGATACCTTGTCATTAGTTATTGCTTTTAAGGTTTGTTTTGCTCCTATAACCTTTTTAGAAGAGCTTTTTTGTTCAAAACCCATTTACTTCTCCTCCCTGCAGGAAGTTGTTTTTAACATGCCTAATAATTTTATCATTATACACATAGACTGTCAACCATTTATACCATTCTTTTAATCTTATTTAAGAATCTTCAATATCCTCATCAATTATTTTTACTGTTATGTTTTTATATCTTGACAGACCTGTCCCAGCCGGAATTAGTTTCCCTATAATTACATTCTCTTTAAGACCTAAAAGCGGGTCAACTTTTCCTTTAATTGCCGCATCTGTGAGAACCCTTGTCGTTTCCTGAAATGATGCCGCTGAAAGGAAGGAATCCGTTGCAAGTGAAGCTTTTGTTATGCCAAGTAAGGTTCTAATCCCCGTAGCCGGCGTAAGTCCCTTATCAATTATTCTTTTGTTTTCTTCGTCGAACATAAACATATCAACAAGTTCTCCGGGCAGCATAGAAGTATCACCTGAATCCTCTATTTTTACTTTTCTCATCATTTGCCTTATTACAACCTCTATATGTTTGTCATTTATTTCAACACCTTGTAGCCTATAAACCTTCTGTACTTCTTGAAGCAGATATGTCTGGACTGCAAATAATCCTTTTATTTTAAGTATGTCATGCGGATTTACTGAACCTTCGGTCAGTTCATCGCCTGCTTCAATAATCTGTCCATCCTGTACTTTTAATCTCGAACCATATGGTATTAAATATGTTTTTGATATGTTGTTTTCATTATCTGTTACAACTACCTCTCTCTTTTTCTTTGTCTCATTTATTTTGATAATGCCGCCTATTTCAGATACAACTGCAAGTCCTTTTGGCTTTCTTGCCTCAAAAAGTTCCTCTACCCTTGGGAGTCCCTGTATTATATCTGAGCCTGCGACCCCTCCGGTATGGAATGTTCTCATGGTTAACTGTGTACCAGGTTCTCCAATAGCCTGTGCTGCAATTATACCTACTGCTTCACCTATTTCTACCTCTTCTCCTGTTGCAAGATTCCTGCCATAGCATTTTTTACAAACCCCATGTCTTGATTTACATGTTAGCAATGACCTTATCTTTACCTTTTTAATATTAGATTTTTCTATTTTGTCTGCGACACTCTCCGTAATCATTTCATTTTTCTTAACAAATACTTCACCTGTATCCGGGTCTATTACGTCTTCTGCTGCAACCCTTCCATTTACCCTATCAAAAAGCCTTTCTATTATTTCATTTCCTTCTCTTATCTCGTTAACAAAAATACCATCATCTGTACCACAATCATCTTCCCTTATTATTACATCCTGACTAACATCAACAAGCCTTCTTGTTAGATAACCCGAATCTGCTGTCCTTAATGCAGTATCTGCAAGACCTTTTCTGGCGCCATGCGTTGATATAAAATATTCAAGAACATTAAGTCCTTCTCTGAAATTGGATTTTATAGGAAGTTCAATAATTCTTCCTGAGGGATTTACCATAAGTCCTCTCATGCCTGCGAGCTGCCTTATCTGATTTTTACTACCTCTTGCGCCTGAATGTGCCATCATAAAAATAGGATTAAACTTATCAAGACTCGTCATTAAAGAATCAGTTACCTTTTCAGTTATTTCATTCCATATCTTTATTACATTCTCATATCTTTCTTCATCAGATATAAGCCCGCGTCTAAACTGGTTATCAATTTTAGCAACTGCTTCATCTGCCTGCTTTAGTAAGGAATCCTTCTCTGCTGGTATTTTCATATCAGATACACTTACTGTAAGTGCAGCTTTTGTTGAATATTTATAGCCAAGAGCTTTGATTTTATCAAGGGTTTCTGCTGTTTTGGTAGGTCCATGTACCCTGTATACCCTATCAAGTATTTTACCCAATTTTGATTTGTCAACAAGAGTAGTTACCTCAAGGTCAAACATTTTTTCAGGATCAGTCCTGTCAACATAACCTAAATCCTGTGGTATTGCCTTATTGAAAATCATTTTTCCAATGGTTGTTTCAATTATCTTTGATTTTTTTTCTCCATCGATTTCCTTTTCAACCCTAACTTTTATCTTTGCATGTATATTAATCTGATTAAGCTGATATGCCATCAGGGCTTCTTCATAATTTGCAAATACCCTTCCTTCACCTTTTACTCCATCCTCATCATCAGTTAAATAATAACAGCCAAGTACCATATCCTGAGTAGGTGTCATAACGGGTTTCCCATCCTGTGGTTTTAAAATATTATTTGCTGCCAGCATTAAAAATCTTGCTTCTGCTTGTGCTTCTACGGTTAATGGCACATGCACCGCCATCTGATCACCATCAAAATCAGCATTATATGCTGTACATACAAGAGGATGAAGCTTGATTGCCCTTCCCTCAACAAGTATTGGTTCAAATGCTTGTATTCCGAGTCTATGAAGGGTAGGAGCCCTATTTAATAGAACAGGATGCTCTTTTATTACTTCTTCCAGTACATCCCAAACTTCAGGGCGAACCTTTTCCACCATTCTTTTAGCACTTTTAATATGTTGTGCAATTCCTTTGTCAACAAGGCTCTTCATTACAAAAGGCTTGAAAAGCTCCAATGCCATTTCCTTTGGCAAACCACATTGATAAAGCTTTAGCTCTGGTCCAACAACTATAACTGAACGACCGGAATAATCAACTCTCTTTCCAAGAAGATTTTGTCTAAATCTCCCTTGTTTTCCCTTCAACATGTCTGAAAGAGATTTTAATGGACGATTACCCGGACCTGTAACAGGTCTGCCCCTTCTACCGTTATCTATTAATGCGTCAACAGCTTCCTGCAGCATCCTTTTTTCATTTCTTACTATAATATCAGGTGCTCCAAGGTCTAAAAGCCTTTTCAACCTATTATTTCTGTTTATTACCCTTCTGTATAAATCATTTAAATCTGATGTTGCAAACCTACCTCCGTCAAGCTGTACCATTGGCCGTAAATCTGGCGGAATTACAGGTATCACATCAAGTATCATCCATTCAGGCTTATTACCTGAATCCAAAAATGCCTGTGCTACTTCAAGCCTTCTAATTGACCTTACTCGTTTTTGTCCTGTAGAATTTTTTATTTCAGCTTTAAGCTCTTTGGTCAGTTTTTCAAGGTCAATCTCCTTCAATAATTCCTTTATTGCTTCAGCTCCCATACCTACTTTAAATACATTTCCATATTTGCTTTGGTTTTCTCTATATTCCTTTTCATTAAGAAGCTGTTTCTTGGTAAGGGGTGTTTCACCCGGTTCAATTACTACATATGATGCAAAATATAAAATTTTCTCCAGTGCCCTCGGAGACATATCAAGAATTAAACCCATACGGCTCGGTATCCCTTTAAAATACCAAATATGCGAAACAGGGGCAGCAAGCTCAATATGCCCCATTCTTTCACGCCTTACCTTAGCACGTGTAACCTCAACACCACATCTATCGCATATTACTCCTTTATATCTGATTCTTTTATATTTACCGCAGTGGCACTCCCAATCTTTTTGAGGTCCAAATATTTTTTCACAAAACAAGCCCTCGCGTTCCGGCTTTAATGTCCTGTAATTTATTGTTTCCGGTTTTTTTACTTCACCTCTTGACCACTCCCTGATTTTTTCAGGGGAAGCCAATCCTATTTTAATAGAATCAAAGTTTTTTAACTCAAACAAGGAGTTTCGCTCCTTTCATTATTATATTATCATTATATTTCATCGTTTAAATCTAAATCTTCATTTATATCAGGGTCATCTACCTCAAAATTGATATCGTCAAAATTTTCCTTTTCTGTATCTTCATCATATCCCTCAATGAATTCTTCGCCGTATTTAATCTCAGGTGTATCTTCTCTACCTTCTATGTTGATATTTACTGATTCGTCATCAGTGATATCATCATCATCTTCAAATTCCTTCAATTCCACTTCCTGTTTATCTTCTGTTAATACCTTGACATCAAGGCATAAACTTTGAAGTTCTTTTACAAGAACTTTAAAGGATTCGGGAACACCAGGCTCAGGGATGTTTTCTCCTTTTACAATGGCTTCATAAGTCTTAACACGTCCTGTTACATCATCAGATTTAACCGTAAGTATTTCCTGCAATATATGAGATGCGCCATATGCTTCCAATGCCCAAACTTCCATTTCTCCAAATCTTTGTCCTCCAAACTGTGCTTTACCCCCAAGAGGCTGTTGTGTAACTAAAGAATATGGACCAGTCGACCTTGCATGCATTTTATCATCAACAAGATGATGGAGTTTAAGCATATACATATATCCTACTGTAACCTTATGGTCAAAAGGTTCACCTGTCCTTCCATCATAAAGCTGTACCTTACCATCCTTGGAAAATCCGGATTTTTCCAATAGCTCCTGAATATCCTCTTCATTAGCACCATCAAATACCGGTGTAGCTACATACCAGCCCAGTGCTTTTGCGGCAAGACCTAAATGTACTTCAAGCACCTGACCTATATTCATACGAGAAGGCACCCCCAGAGGATTCAAGCATATTTGAAGTGGTGTACCATCTGGCATAAAAGGCATATCTTCAACCGGCAGAATCCTTGATACAACACCTTTGTTTCCATGTCTTCCTGCCATTTTATCCCCTACGGAAATTTTCCTCTTTTGTGCTATAAATACACGCACCATTTCATTAACACCCGGTGGAAGTTCATCACCATTTTCTCTTGTATAAACTTTAACATCAACAATTATTCCTACTTCACCATGAGGCACTCTTAAGGATGTATCCCTAACTTCTCTGGCTTTTTCACCAAATATTGCCCTTAGCAACCTTTCTTCAGCCGTTAATTCAGTTTCACCTTTGGGGGTAACCTTACCAACTAAGATATCGCCTGCGGTTACCTCTGCTCCAATACGAATTATTCCTCTTTCATCAAGGTCCTTTAATGCATCCTCCCCTACATTAGGAATATCTCTTGTTATCTCTTCAGGACCAAGTTTGGTATCTCTTGCTTCAGATTCATATTCTTCTATATGGATAGATGTTAGTGCATCTTCCTTTACAAGTTCTTCACTTATTAATATAGCATCTTCGTAATTGTACCCTTCCCATGGCATAAATCCTACTAATATGTTTCTCCCAAGGGCTATTTCACCATCTTCTGTAGAAGGTCCGTCACTTATAATCTGTCCCTTTTCTACTCTTTCACCTTCAACAACTATTGGTCTTTGATTAATACATGTACCTTGGTTTGACCTTTTAAATTTTAATAGATTATATTCATCTCGTCTTCCATCATCTGTTCTTATCACAATCTTATTCGCAGTCACTTTTTCAACAATTCCTGCATTTTTTGCAATAACAACAACACCTGAATCTCTTGCAGCCTTATATTCAATACCAGTACCAACAATCGGTGCTTGTGGCTTAATGAGTGGAACTGCCTGTCTCTGCATATTAGACCCCATTAAAGCCCTATTGGCATCATCATTCTCAAGAAACGGTATCATAGCTGTTGCAACAGAAACAACCTGCTTTGGAGAAACATCCATGAAATCAACTTCGCTACTGGATACAACTAATATTTCATCCATATAACGGCAAGTAACTTTTTCATGAATGAACCTGCTTTCCTCATCAAGAGGTTCATTAGCCTGTGCAATTATATATTCATCTTCCACATCTGCTGTCATATATTCCACCGCATCAAGCACTTTTCCGGTTTTTTTATCCACCTTTCGATATGGTGCCTCAATAAAACCATATTCATTGATTCTTGCATATGTTGAAAGAGAACCAATAAGCCCTATGTTAGGTCCCTCAGGTGTTTCTATAGGACACATCCTGCTATAATGTGAATGGTGAACATCTCTAACCTCAAAGCCCGCCCTTTCACGACTTAAACCACCCGGTCCTAATGCACTTAACCTTCTCTTATGTGTTAGCTCTGCAAGAGGATTTGTTTGGTCCATAAATTGTGAAAGTTGAGAACTTCCAAAAAATTCTTTTATCGCCGCAACTACAGGTCTTATATTTATTAAATTTTGTGCAGTTATCTCACTTATGTCCTGAATTGTCATTCTCTCTCTTACAACTCTTTCCATCCTTGACAAGCCTATTCTAAACTGATTCTGCAAAAGTTCTCCAACACATTTCAATCTTCTATTGCCAAGGTGATCAATATCATCCACAGAACCTATACCATCCGAAAGATTAAGGTTATAATTTATAGAAGCTATAATATCCGATTTTGTTATATGTTTCGGTATCAGCTCATCTATCCTTCGTTTGATTTCATTTAGAATATCCTCTTCTTCGGAAAAGTTTTTAAGTATATCCTCTAAAACATCAAGTTGAACCTTCTCCTTTATATTAAGACTTGAAACATCAACACTAAGAGGATATTCATTTATATCAACAGTATTATTACCAATTACTTTTACAGCTTTGCCTTCAACCATTACTTCAACCATATTTATTCCGCTGTTTTGTATTTTCTTTGCAATATCCCGCGATATTTTTTGTCCTTCTTCTACAATTATTTCACCTGTAACAGGATTTACAATTTTTTTAGCCGCTTTTTGATTTGTTATACGTGTGCTTAAAGATAATTTTTTATTAAATTTATAACGTCCTACTTTTGCTAAGTCATATCTTTTTGGATCAAAAAACAATGAATAAAGTAAACTTCTTGCGCTTTCAACCGTTATAGGCTCACCTGGTCTTAGCCTCTTATATACTTCAACAAGTCCTTCTTCCTCAGATTTTGTCGTATCTTTATCAAGAGTAGTCTTTATTCTTTCATCTTCCCCAAATAAATCGATTATCTGCGCATCCGTTCCATAGCCCAGTGCTCTTAAAAAAACAGTAATAGGAACTTTTCTTGTTCTGTCGATTCTAACCGAAAAAATGTCATTGGAATCTTCTTCGTATTCAAGCCATGCACCTCTATTAGGAATAATGGTTGCAAAAAATAATTTCTTTCCAACCTTATCAAACTGCTGTTGATAATAAACCCCCGGCGAACGGACAAGCTGGCTTACAATTACACGTTCCGCACCGTTAATAATAAAAGTACCTTTATCTGTCATTAACGGAAAATCACCCATGAATACTTCGGATTCCTTTATCTCCCCTGTTTCCCTGTTTGTCAGCCTGACTTTAATTCTCATCGGCACTGCATATGTAGTATCTCTATCCTTGCTTTCCTCCACCGAATATTTAGGATTATTGTCAAGTTTATAATCAAGAAATTCTAAAGATAAATTACCTGTAAAACTTTCAATAGGAGAAATATCCCTGAATACTTCTTTCAAACCTTCATCCAAAAACCATTTGTATGAATTCTTCTGAACCTCAATTAGATTTGGCATATCAAGGACTTCCTCAATTTTGGCAAAGCTCATTCTCTTTTTTTTGCCGGCATCAACTGGATGTAACATCCACTTCACCCCTTATAAATTTAAAATAACCAAGATGGGGTACATAGAAGATACCCCTAAAATAGTACCTTTGGATAATTATAAAAAGATATAATTATTATTTACCAGATTGTATACATTTATTCAATTATTAACATGTTAATAAATGTAGTCATTATATAATATTAATTTGACATTGTTAATGCAATATATAATACTACCACAACGGGTTAATAATGTCAACAGAAAATTTTTTCGGTGTTATTATTCTGTGATATTGTCTTGATATACCACTTTTGATTATGTCCCAAATCTAAAAATTATGTATAATAAACCTCACGAATATAAAAATAAAAGTATCCTTAGTTTTAGAATACTTTTATTTTTATTGCTATGTTTATTTTTTTATTTTATTTCTACTTTTGCTCCAACCTCTTCAAATTTAGCCTTAATCTGGTTAGCTTCATCCTTGCTTACGCCTTCTTTAACAGGTTTTGGAGCACCCTCTACAAGGTCTTTTGCTTCTTTCAATCCAAGACCTGTTATTTCTCTTGCTACTTTAATAACCTTAATTTTTTCTGAACCTATTTCTGTTAATATTACATCAAATTCTGTCTTTTCTTCTGCAGGCGCAGCTTGAGCTGCAGGTGCTGCTTGAACTGCAACAGGTGCTGCTGCTGATACACCAAACTCCTCTTCTAAAGCTTTTACCAATTCTGCCAATTCCAATACCGTCATCCCTTTTATTGCATCTAATAATTCTTGTTTATTCATCACACATTACCTCCATTAATTTTTTATTATGCTTCATTTTCCTTTTTCTCTTTCACTGCATTTAATGCAACTACAAGTCCTCTTAACATACCTGATAACACAAAAACAAAATTATTTATAGGCGCCTTCATGCTGCCAAGTGCTTTCGCAACAAGTTCTTCTCTTGACGGCAACTCAGAAAGTTTCTTTACTTCTTCAGGACCTATAACCTTACCATCTACAATACCTGCTTTAAACTCGATACCTTTACTATCTTTACTAAACTCAACAATTATTTTAGCCGGTGTTACAGGGTCACCATATCCAAATGCTACCGAGGTAGGTCCTTCAAGATATTTAATTGCTTCATCATATCCAAGCTCTTTTACTGCCAATGCCATTAAAGTATTTTTGTATACTTTATATTCAGCATTTGACTCCTTGAATTTCCTTCTTAAATTCATATCATTCTCAACCGTCAAACCACTATAATTTGTAAAAATAACCGATTGTGATTTTGATAATTTTTCTTTAAACTCTTTTACAACTTTTTCTTTTGCTTCTTTTGCTGCACCCATCATTTCACCTCCTATTAGAAAAATATAAGAGATCCCCGTAGACATAGAGATCTCTTATAAACAAATTTTTTCTTTATTATGAGAAACCTCGGCAGGATTTATGTGGAACTCACACCTGCTGTCTACGGTGCATTTTCAATTTTATCATAAACAGTATATAATTATTTTTTTATCCTGTCAACCGATTATACAACTTTTAATGGATTGATTTTTACTCCTGGTCCCATCGTTGAAGAAATTACTACACTTTTTAAATACTGACCTTTAGCTGCAGCAGGTTTTGACCTGATAATGGCATCCATTATAGTCTTAAAATTCTCTGTTAATTTTTCTTTCCCAAAGGATACTTTCCCTATGGGGACATGTATGATAGAATTTTTATCAACCCTGTATTCTATTTTACCTGCTTTAATATCTTTTATTGCTTTTCCCACATCAAAAGTCACAGTACCTGCTTTAGGATTAGGCATAAGCCCTTTTGGACCTAAAATCTTACCAAGACGTCCTACAACTCCCATCATATCCGGAGTCGCAACAATCACATCGTAATCAAACCAATTTTCATTCTGTATTTTTGTAATAAGATCTTCGGCTCCTACGAAATCAGCGCCTGCTGCTTTCGCTTCTTCCGCCTTATCTCCTTTTGCAAAAACTAAAACCCTTGTTGTTTTACCAGTCCCATGAGGTAGTACCACAGTACCTCTTACCTGTTGGTCCGCATGTCTTGGGTCTACCCCAAGCCTTACAGAAAGCTCAACTGTTTCATCAAATTTTGCCTTTGCCGTCTTAAGAACAAGTTCTACCGCATCCTGTGGTTCATATAACACAGACCTATCAATTAATTTTTCACTTTCAATATATTTTTTACCATGTTTCATATCTAAAACCTCCTTGTGGTAATATCGGATTTATCCTCCCACTACTCATAAATACCACCCCTTTTAAGGATGGAGTTTCCTAAATCTATTAATTTCTTAAACAACTTCTATGCCCATACTTCTTGCTGTACCTGCAATCATTCTCATGGCTGCTTCTATATCTGAAGTATTCAGGTCTTTCATCTTAATCTCAGCTATCTCTCTTATTTTGTCTTTGCTTACACTTGCAACCTTTTGCTTGTTTGGCTGTCCTGAACCGCTTTCAATTCCGGCTGCTTTCTTCAAAAGTACCGCTGCAGGTGGAGTTTTTGTAATAAATGAAAAAGACCTATCTGCAAATATAGTTATAACCACAGGGATAATTAAACCCGCCTGTTTTGCAGTTCTCTCATTGAATTCTTTGCAAAAACCCATTATATTAACCCCGTGGGGTCCAAGGGCTGTACCAACTGGTGGAGCCGGTGTAGCTTTGCCTGCAGGCAATTGTATTTTGACAACCGCCGCTACCTTTTTTGCCATATTAACACCTCCTGTCAATATTATAATTATTATTGAATCTTTTGAATTTGGACAAGGTCAAATTCAACCGGAGTTTCTCTTCCAAACATCGAAATAAGAACTTTGACCTTTTGCCTCTCAAGGTAAATTTCCTGGACAACACCGATGAAATTTTCAAGAGGTCCCGTTACTATTCTGACACTGTCACCAGGTGAAATATCAACAGATGGAAGTTCCTCCCTGATTCCAAGTGCTTTAACTTCTGTCTCAGTTAATGGCACAGGTTCTTTAGACTCAGGTCCGACAAACCCGGTTACACCCCTTGTGTTCCTTACAATATACCAAGAGTCATTAGTCATAACCATTTTCACAAGTACATATCCAGGAAAGACTTTTTTATCTACAGTCTTCTTTTTCCCGTCCTTTATCTCAACAATCTTATCAGTCGGTACTACAATCTGCTGTATTAAATCTTGAAGACCTCTGTTTTCAACAGCTTTTTCCAAATTAGCCTTTACTTTATTTTCATATCCAGAATAGGTATGAACAACATACCATTTAGTCATATTATTTTCCGCCATCTCCGACATAGGGATAAATCCCTATCCTCCTTTAACCTTTAATAATTAGTTTTAACAGATAAGTAAATAGCGTATCAGCTACGAAAATAAGCATGGTAAATAGAATCATTACAACCAGCACAGCTTCTGTATATACTAAAACGTCTTTTTTTGTAGGCCAGATTACCTTTTTCATCTCAGCTTTTACTTCTCTGAAAAACTTTCCAATTTTTTTTGTTTCATCGGCCATTACATCACATCCTCTTATAAATATCCAGTTTTTTACCTTGTTTCTTTATGCAATGTATGTTTTTTACAGAACCTACAATATTTCATAAGTTCTATTCTATCCGGATCATTTTTTTTATTTTTCATCGTATTATAATTTCTTTGCTTACATTCAGTGCAAGCTAATGTAATTTTAACCCGCAACAATTCCACCTCCCGGAATCTTTGAACTACTTTCTCAACTTTAACACAAATATTATTTTCTGTCAATAATTAATTAGACATAACATGCTTAAAAAAAGCCAGGTAACAACCCGGCCCTCATTTATGCAATAATTGATGAAACAACACCAGCGCCTACTGTGTGTCCGCCTTCCCTTATAGCAAATTTCAAGCCTTCTTCCATTGCTATCGGCGTTATCAGCTCTATTGTCATTGTTATATGGTCACCTGGCATTACCATCTCTACACCCTCCGGCAGGTCTATTATCCCTGTTACGTCTGTTGTCCTGAAGTAAAACTGCGGTCTATATCCATTGAAGAATGGTGTATGCCTTCCGCCTTCTTCTTTCGTCAGTATATATACCTGTGCCTCAAATTTCGTATGTGGCTTTACTGAACCCGGCTTCGCCAATACCTGACCTCTTTCTACTTCTTCTCTTGTTATACCTCTTAATAGTACTCCTATGTTGTCTCCTGCCTGTGCTTCATCAAGAACCTTCCTGAACATCTCTAATCCTGTCACTACTGTCTTCTTTGACTCTGCTGCAAGCCCTATTATCTCTACTTCGTCCCCTACTTTTATCTTGCCTCTCTCTACTCTCCCTGTTGCCACTGTTCCTCTTCCTGTTATCGTAAATACGTCCTCTACCGGCATTAGGAACGGTTTGTCTATATCTCTCTCTGGTGTCGGTATATATTCATCTACTGCATCCATTAATTCCCATATCTTGCCGCACCATTTGCAATCTCTTTTCCCACATCCACATTCCAGTGCTTTTAATGCTGATCCTACTATTATCGGTGTGTCATCTCCAGGAAATTCATATTCGTTTAACAACTCTCTTACTTCCATCTCTACTAATTCGATTAGTTCTTCGTCATCTACCATATCTGCTTTGTTTAAAAATACTACTATATACGGTACTCCAACCTGTCTTGCCAATAATATGTGCTCTCTTGTCTGCGGCATTGGACCGTCTGCTGCTGATACAACTAATATCGCACCGTCCATCTGGGCTGCACCTGTTATCATGTTCTTTACATAGTCTGCATGTCCCGGGCAGTCAACATGTGCATAGTGCCTCTTCTCTGTCTCATATTCAACATGCATCGTGTTTATGGTTATACCTCTTGCTTTTTCTTCAGGTGCTTTGTCTATTTCGTCATATGCTGTCGCCTGTGCCATACCTTGCGTCGCCAATACTGCTGTTATTGCTGCTGTTAATGTCGTCTTTCCATGGTCTACATGTCCTATTGTCCCTATGTTTGCATGGGGTTTCTTTCTTTCAAATTTCTGTTTTGCCATTTTTTATCCTCCCACTCTAATAAACACACCCTGGTGTTTCATATTTAAATATATAAATAAAAATTACAAATTTGGAGCCCATGACCGGGATTGAACCGGTGACCTCCGCCTTACCAAGGCGACGCTCTGCCGACTGAGCTACATGGGCAACAGCTTATTTGTATCCACAGCATCGATTTTAAATTTTACTATAAAAAATCGAAATTGTCAACACTCAACTATTTCTCATCAAGACATTTTTCGAGTTTCCTTTTTACTCTCTGCAAAGCATTATCAATTGATTTCACATGTCTATTAAGCTCAACAGCTATTTCCTGATATGATTTTCCATCAAGAAAAGAAATAAGAACTTCTGCTTCAAGTACACTTAATTTTTCACTGATCTTGTTCCCGATATCAGTGCATTCTTCACGATTAATTATTAATTCTTCTGGGTCAGAAATACATTCATTTGAAACTATATCCATTAACGTTCTATCAGACTCATCATCAAAAATCGACTTATTAAGAGAAATATAAGAATTAAGCGGGATGTGTTTTTGCCTTGTGGCAGTTTTTATTGCTGTTATAATCTGACGTGTAATACATAATTCAGCAAATGCTTTAAAAGAAGAAAGCTTATCACTTCTAAAATCACGTATGGCTTTAAATAAACCAATCATCCCTTCCTGCACTATATCTTCTTTGTCAGCACCTACCAAAAAATAGGAACGTGCTTTTGCTTTTACAAAACTGCAATATTTTTCGATGATGTATTCCAAAGCTTCTTCGTTACCACTTTGTGCTTCAGTTACAACATCACCTTCATCCATAACCTCATATGTATTATAATGATTGCACCGTGCTACCGATTCCACAAATATCGCCTCCATTATTAGGCAAGTTTACGAAATAATTATACATTATAATACATGTGATAGTCAAGCCGTTTTATTATTATTCCGACATTTTACGTAATTTTTTTAAGACATCTTCATCTAACATAGATTCAATATTGTTTTTTAGATTATTAACAACAAAATATTTCTTTTTCTCATTAAAATATTTAATTAAGTCATCATGTAATTCCCGAGATGACATTCTTGTCGCCCCTTCTCCAAGCACAACCTGCTGCAAAGCCCAATCAGAGGTAACAACTACTACCTGTTCTTTTTCTGCCAAAGTTTTAATTATTCCTTCTATATAATGGTCTGCCGACTCCCCTTCTTTTGTGTAAACAACCTCAACATTGTTATAATATTCATGTTTTTCAACGCTCCCTTTAACATACAATGCATCATACACCAGTATTATCTTTATTCCTGAATACCCCTGAAAATTTATCAGCATTTCAATAAGTTTAAGCCTTGCGTCTTCAAGATTTTCTTCTGCCACTTTTTTAAGCTCCGACCAATTATTTATAATATTATATCCATCTAATATCATGTACATTAAATCACGCCTTACTTATTCCTTTGCCTTACGACCTCAAACATAATTAAAGAGGCTGCAACGGAAGCATTCAGAGAATTTATGTGACCTGTCATAGGAATCTTTACAATAAAATCGCAATTCTTTTGGGTAAGCTCAGCCATTCCTTCACCTTCACTTCCTATAACTATGGCAATAGGAAGTGTATAATCTGCCTTATCAAAATCTGTCTTTGAATCAATGCTGCTGCCGACTATCCATATCCCCTCTTCTTTCAATTTCTTTATAGCGATGTTTATATTTGAAACCTTTGCTATCTTTACATATTCTGTAGCACCTGCAGATGTTTTAACAACAGTACTGTTAACACCTGCCGCCCTCCTTCTTGGAATTATAATTCCATGTACGCCAAATGCTTCTGCCGTCCTAATAATTGCTCCAAGATTATGTGTATCTGTAATTCCATCCAATAAAAGTAAAAAAGGCTTTTCATTTTTTGCTTTTGCAAAACTCAATATATCATCAATTTCACAATATTTATATACAGAACAAACTGCAACAACACCTTGATGGCTTTTTCCGTCAGATAATTTATCAAGGGTATTTGAATCTGCCGTTGATACTATTATATTCTTATCTCTTGCCATTTTAATTATTTTGGCTATATTGCCGCCTGCAGTTTTTGATACATAAAGCTTCTCTATTTCACGATTGCCTTTTATAGCTTCAACAACAGGATTGCGGCCAAATATTACGTTTTTACTGTCTTCCATTTTTATTCTCCTTTTTCATTATTAGATTCAATGGTTAATTCTAATATTTCCTTTAGTCTGTCTATTTTCCCCAATAGGTAAAGATATCCCAATAATGCTTCAAATGCAGTTGCAAGATGATAATCCTCTATATCTGCATGTTTTGGAATTGTTGCACTTTTAACATTTCTTCCTCTTCTTACTATATCCTTCTCATCATCAGTTAAATACTTTGAAATTCTTTTCAGACTTTCTGCCTGTGCCTCAGCTTTTACATATTTTACACATTCTTTATGTATTTTATATAAAGGTCTATTTCCCTTTACCGCAATATTTCTTCTTATAAATAAATCATAAATGCTATCACCAATAAAGGCTAAAATAAGCGGAGATAATCTCATTACCTCCTCTTTATTAAAAGTATAATCATCTTCATTAAAAAACATCAAATTTTTCTCCACCTTACTCCATTTGGCGTATCTTCAAGTATAATACCCTGCTTTTTAAGTTCATCCCTTATTTTATCGGCAAGCGCCCAATTTTTATTTTTTCTGGCATTCTCTCTTTCGTCTATTAATGCTTTTATTTCATCTTCTATTAAATCAGGTTTTTTATAGAAAAAACCTAAAATTGACGATAATTTTAGAAATATATCCAGTGTATATCTTATCAATTCCTTGGATGAATTTCCATCAATGTTTGTGTTTATATCTTTGACCATTTCAAACAAAACAGCAATAGCATCAGCGGTATTGAAATCATCGTCCATAGAAAGCTCAAATCTTTTTTCATATTCTTTAAGCTTATCCATAAAAGACCTTTCATCCTCTACTGGTTCTCTATCTTTGGAAACCTCAAAAAGGTATTTTAAGTTGTCCACAGCATTTAACAAACGCATAAATCCGCTTTTTGCCTGCTCTAAAAGCTCCGGACTAAAATTTATGGGATTCCTGTAATGAGCCGTCAGCATAAAAAATCTCAATACCTCAGGTTCATAATGATTTAATATATCTCTTACAGTGAAAAAATTGCCTTTAGACTTGGACATCTTTTCATTGTTTATATTAAGATATCCTATATGCATCCAGTATTTAGCAAAAGGAACATTGTTTACAGCTTCACTCTGGGCTATTTCGTTTTCATGATGCGGGAAAATAAGGTCAGGTCCGCCTGCATGAATATCAATGGTTTTGCCAAGATATTTCATAGCCATTGCAGAACATTCAATATGCCATCCGGGTCTTCCTTTTCCCCAAGGACTTTCCCATGAAGGCTCACCTGGTTTTTCAGCTTTCCACAGAGCAAAATCCATTGGATTTTTCTTTTCCTCATTAATTTCTATACGGGCACCCGAAAGAAGCTCCTCAATATTTTTATGGGACAACTTCCCATAATCCTTAAACTTTATCGTATTATAATACACATCTCCATTCACCACATATGCATATCCTTTTTCAATAAGGCTTTTTATAAAATTTATTATTTCATTAATGTTTTCTGTCGCACGCGGATGTACTGTTGCCCTCCTTATCCCAAGGCTGTCGGCATCTTTGAAATATTCTTCTATATATTTTTCTGCCAGAATTTTTACCGTAGTATTTTCTTCATATGCTCTTTTTATAAGTTTATCATCAATATCAGTGAAATTTTGAACATAATTAACTTTATATCCTTTATATTCCAAATATCTCCTAATGGTATCAAATACAATAAATACCCTGGCATTGCCGATATGAATGTAATTATACACTGTTGGTCCACATACATACATATTTACTTCTTTATCATGTAATGGTATAAAGTCCTCTTTCTTTCCTGTCATTGTATTATATAATTTCACCGTCATTCCCCTCCATATCGTTCATTAATATTTCTAACTTTTTCAGCCTTTCTCTTATTCCGTCCAGTTCATCTTCAATTGGGTCAGGCAATTTTCCATGTTCAAGGTCAACATATGGTCTTATCTTCTTGATTTTAATATTTTCCCTTTTTACGCAATGTCCCGGTACACCTACAACCGTACAATTTGGCGGAACATTATGAAGTACAACAGCACCTGCTCCTATTTTGGAATTCTCTCCTATTATAATAGGTCCTAATACCTTTGCCCCACTTCCTATAACAACATTATTTTTAATGGTAGGATGCCTTTTACCCTTATCCTTTCCCGTACCGCCTAATGTCACACCCTGATATAAGGTAACATTATCGCCTATTTCTGTTGTTTCACCAATTACTACCCCCATGCCGTGGTCTATAAAAAATCCCTTTCCAATCTTTGCTCCGGGATGTATCTCAATCCCTGTAAAAAATCTGTTGATCTGAGAAATAAGCCTCGATAACAAAATTAATTTTTTCATATATAAATAATGTGCAATTCTATGCATAATTATAGCATGAAGTCCCGGATAACATAATATGACTTCAAGTACACTGTTTGCCGCAGGGTCTCTTTCAAATACAACCTTTATATCTTCTTTTATATTCTTGAACATATTAATTCACCCCTTTTGATTTAACTTTTATCAGAAAAATAAAAAATTCCCCATCATGTGCAGAGACGAGGAATTACCCGTGGTTCCACTCTGATTGAGGAGCACTCCACTTATATCTATAACGGATTACCGGTAACCGCCTACTTTTCGGCAGTACAGCTTACAGATGCACTTCCCGTAATATAATATCCTAAAGCCACTTGCAGCCTTTGATGGCTTCTCTCTTAAGGTTTATATTATGGTACTCTTCTGCTCATCGCCTTTAATCTATTAAATTTAATGCTTTTTCCAATCTATTTATTATTTTTTCTTTTCCTAAAAGAGGTATTATCTTAACCAATTCAGGACCATGCTCTTCCCCTGTCAGGGCAAATCTTACAGGCATAAAAAATTCTTTACCCTTCACACCGGTCTTTTTTTGGAGGGTTTTCATCATGGTTTTTGCCGTCTCTTGAGAAACTTCATTTAATGCTTCCATTTCAATCTTAAATTCCTTCAATACTTTTTTACATGCCGGTAAACTTAAAATATTCTCTTTTAAAATATTATCATAATGTAGTTCATTTGTAAAAAACATCTTTGTCTTTTCCGGAATCTCTGCTATATAATGCAGACCCTCTTTATATAGCATTATTAATTCTTTTAACCAATTATATAATATATCATCAACTTCGTCAATATACCCTGCTTTTTTTAAATATGGAATCGATAAGTCCACTATGCGCTCAATCGAACTTTTCTGAATATACTGCTGGTTTATCCAGTTTAATTTATCAATATCAAAAACCGGATTTGCTTTGTGAATATTCTTAGAATTAAATTTTGCTATTATCTCATCTTTTGTCATAAGTTCCTCATTATCTCCAGGGGACCAGCTTAAAAGAGCCAAAAAATTAAACATTGCTTCAGGCAAATATCCCATTTCTCTGTACTGTCCTATATAAGTATTCCCATGCCTTTTGGAAAGTTTTGTCCTGTCTTGTCCAAGTATTAGAGGAGCATGGGCAAATTGCGGTATGTCAAACCCCAATGCCTTATATATTAAAATCTGCTTTGGTGTATTATATATATGGTCCTCACCTCTTATAACATGTGAAATTTTCATAAGGGTATCATCTATTACAACAGCAAAATTATATGTGGGCATACCATCAGATTTAACAATTATCATATCTCCCCCAAGGGTATCTGATTTTATTTCTATCATGCCTTTTATCATATCATTAAATGCTATTGTCACATCATTTGGAATTATAAATCTTATAGCAGGTTTTCTTCCTTCTTTTATATATTCTTCTTCCTGTTCCTTGGTCAAATTCCTGCATCTTCCCGAATATCTGGGAATATCACCGTTTGCCACGGAGATTTTTCTATCCTCATCCAGTTCTTCAGGTGTACAGTAACATCTGTATGCCTTACCCTCTTTCAAAAGTTTTTGAGCATATTTATGGTAAATTGAAAGCCTTTCACTCTGCCTATATGGACCATAATCTCCCGGCTTATCAGGTCCTTCATCCCATTCTATTCCAAGCCATTTAAGCTCTTTAAAAATAAGTTCTTCAAAATCTTTTGAAGACCTCCCAAGGTCAGTATCTTCTATCCTAAGTACAAGCTTTGCCCCCTCACTTCTTGAAAAAAGATAGTTAAACAATGCTGTACGTATATTACCTATATGTATTGCACCAGTTGGACTTGGAGCAAATCTTACTCTCTTTTCTATCATAAAGTCATCTCCATCATAAGTTTATTTCAAATACATTATACCAGATTTTATATTTTTATTACAGGATATAAATAAAAAAATAAGGTGCCGGGTTTTCGGCACCTTATTTTATAGTCATATGATTGACTTTTACTGTCGGTATACTGCTTAGTTCTTTTGAAAATTGATTTATATAATTCTCATCACCTCTTACATTTAATGTAATAAGACCATTATCATCGCTTTCATCATGTATGCCAAACCTTGCAAGAATATTACTGCCATGCTTTGTCAAAACCTCCTGTACCTTTGGTACAAAATCCGACCTTTTATCAATTGATACACCCATAATATGTATTGCCACAACCCCACTCCTTTCATAAATACTATTCTTATTCTTCTAATTTGTCGTCTTTTTTATACATGGAAAAATATTAACTTTACTGTCAAATATAGGTTTCGCATATTGTGAAACCTATATTTACATCATTTTTTTATTATTAGATTTTTTACTTTTTCGACAACTTCTGATACTGCAATTTCTTCAACTTTATCAGATGAACGCAGCTTCAGTTCTACTATATTTTCACCTGCTTTTTTCCCCACAGTTATTCTGATTGGTATTCCCAACAAATCAGCATCGTTAAATTTAACCCCAGCCCTTAAATCTCTGTCATCTATCAATACCTCTATATCAGCATCCTGAAGTTCCTTATATAATCTTTCGGAAAGATTTTTCTGGATATGGTCTGAAACATTAACAGGTACTATTTCTACATGATAGGGTGCGATTGACATGGGCCATATGATTCCTTTTTCATCATGATTCTGCTCAATAACCGCAGCAATCGTTCTATTAACGCCTATGCCATAACAACCCATTATAATAGGTCTTTCATTCCCGTCTTCATCTATAAAATTTGCTCCGAGGGCATCGGAGTATTTTGTGCCAAGTTTGAATATATGCCCTACTTCTATGCCTCTTTTAATCTTTATCGGTTTTCCGCATTTCGGACATTTATCACCTTCAACCGCATTTCTTATATCTGCAACAATATCTGCTTTGAAGTCTCTTCCATAGTTGATATTTTTAATATGATAACCTGTTTCATTTGCACCTATTATGAAATTTTTCATTTCAGGTATTTCTCTATCAACAATAACTAAAACATCTCCCTTTAAGCCTATTGGTCCTGCAAATCCTACTTTTGCGCCCGTTGCTTCTTCCACAGTCTTGCTATCAGCCATTTCAAGGTCCTGTTCTACTGCTTTTAACACATTAAGCAGCTTGACTTCGTTCAGCTCCCTGTCGCCCCTTACAAGTGCTGCAATAATCTTATCATTGAATTTATAAATCAAAGTTTTAACAAATCTATCCGGCACTGTTTTTAAAAATGTAACAAGTTCTTCAATGGTTCTTGCATCGGGAGTTTTAATTTTTTCGGGTGGAAACATTTTTTCATTGCTTACCGTATCTGGAAGGCATTCTGCTTTTTCTTCATTTGCCGCATATCCGCAATTTTCGCAATATACTATTGAAGCTTCACCTACATTTGACGTAACCATAAATTCCTTAGAATCTTTGCCGCCCATTGCACCTGAATCTGCCTCAACAACCGTATACTCAAGACCACATCTGTCAAATATACGGCAATATGCTTCATACATTTGAGCAAATGATATATCAAGTTTATCCCAGTCTGTATCAAAGCTGTATGCATCCTTCATTATAAATTCACGGCTTCTCATAACACCAAATCTGGGTCTTCTTTCATCCCTGAATTTTGTCTGTATTTGATATAAGATTATCGGAAGCTGCCTGTATGACTTGATTTCATTTCTTATAAGGTCTGTAAATACCTCTTCATGGGTAGGACCAAGGCAAAATTCCCTGTCATTTCTATCTTTCAGCTTAAACATCTCTGGTCCAAATACATCCCATCTTCCCGATTCTCTCCATAATTCAGATGGTATAAGTGAAGACATAAGGACTTCCTGTGCTCCTGCTCTATCCATTTCTTCCCTTATAATCTGTTCTACTTTTCTTAAAACCCTTTGCCCTATGGGCAAATATATATATATTCCTGATGCAAGTTTTCTTATCATTGCTGCCTTCAGCATAAAAAGATGGCTTGAAATCTCTGCCTCCGCAGGTATTTCCCGTAATGTTGGTATAAGTTGTTTAGATAATCTCAATTCATTTCCTCCTTAACCGTTATTCATGCTTTAAATTCTATTTAATTTATTTACATATGTCAATATCATCTTCCAAAAGACTTACAACAGCATATGCGCAAATGCCCTTTTTTCTGCCGGTGAATCCAAGTCCTTCCTCTGTCTTCGCCTTTATATTGATTCTATCTATGCCTATATTCAACGCTGTAGACAAATTTTTTTCTATGGCTTCTTTGTATGGCAATAATTTTGGCTCCTGTGCAACAATAATACAGTCTATATTGTTAATTTTATACCTTTCTTTTATCATCCCCAAGGTTTTTTTAAGTAAAATCATGCTGTCTATATCCTTATAAGCCCACTCAGAGTCAGGAAAATGCGTACCTATATCACCAAGTCCAGCCGCTCCCAATATACCATCTATTATAGCATGTGTAAGCACATCTGCATCTGAGTGCCCTAATAATCCCTTCTCATATGGTATCTTTATACCTCCTAAGATTAATTTTTTTCCTTCTACAAGTTTATGCACATCATATCCAAGTCCTATTCTCACACTTACACCCCCCATTATCTTATAATGTTAAACATCTTTTATCTCAAAATTACCTTTTTCATCCACTGAAACAGTAAGTTTATGAGACCTTAATCTTGACAACCTTCTCAGTTTTTTATGGATATGTCCTTTATTTGTTGCAATTAAAATTTCATTTTTTATGGGTTCTTTTGCTGAAATATAATATTCACCCTTATTATTTGTATCCATATACCAATTTATCTTGCCAAAAACATTAAATCGTTTTAATCGTTTTTCCCTATCCAGTACAACAATTTTCTTATCTGTTAGTATATTAATAAATGATGCTATCTTCTCTAAAATATTCATCTTAGGACTTTTTTCAACCCCCAAGATATCTTTCAAAATAGGTATTGAGGCATTTAATATCCCACCATGTCCGACATCAAGCGTATATTGCTCTCCTTTGATACCTAAAGCACTTTTATTTAGTACCGTACCATCGCCCTTATTATCTCTTACAACTCCAATAGCCTCTCCATCTGGCCATAGTATATCATCAACAGGCTCCTTTACCTGTATAAATTTATTTGTATATATATTATTCCCAGAAAATACGTATATTTTTTTTACTCTTTCATATAAAAGATCAATATTATTATTTAATTGATTTAAGAATTGATTTTTTTCCTTCATATAAAGTATATTTTTAAATATAACTTTATTATTTACGATTGGATACTTGAATATATAGTTACCATAATCAAATGTCGGCATCAAATTATTTATTGATTGAATAAAATTCCTTATTATCATAAGTTCATCTTTTTCACCTTTAATTTTACCAATCGTCCATAAGAAACCTCTCAAAAGTATATTTGTAAAGTCATCATCATCACCAGGTGGCACAGCACCGCCCTCCCATGCATAATAAGCATTCGCTGCTCCATAATGAGGAGTCGACAAAAATATAAGTTTATCAATATCATTTCTATAATAACAGCTTTGTACATAACTTCTGGCAAGCAAGCCCCCCATACTGTGACAAATCACATCTACTTTATCTGAAGCATTTTTTATCTTAGCTTGATCTATTTTTGATATGAGTGTATTTATGCAATCAGGCACCTTCTTCCACCATTCATAATAGCATATAAAAAGATTCTTGTCCTCTGTATATCCAAGGGTTTTAAGATTCTCCACAAATGGCTCATAAATATAACCGGCAGGTCCAAATGTCCATATTTTCCCAAGAGGTGTAGGAACAAAAATTGAACCAAAAATACCATGAATAAAAATCAATGGCAGTTTCATAAATATCACCCTCATATAATCGGTCCTTGTAATAAATTATATGAGGTACATAGTAAAAAGGTTATTAAAGTATTTTTTCCCTTAACTATAATTATCCATATCTAAGTTGTTTAATAGTGCCTCAGCTATAATCAAATCTTCCGGTGTTGTTATTTTTATGTTTTTATAGCTTCCTTCAACCAATTTTACCCTACTCCCGCATCTTTCTACAAGGACACAATCATCTGTCCCAATAAAATCATCTTCGATAGCTTTTTTATGTGCCATTGTAATTAAATCATAGTCGAATATTTGAGGTGTCTGTATCCCCCATAATGTCTTTCTCTCAGGTGTGTTTATGATAAAATTGTCCTCATCAGCAACCTTTATCGTATCTTTCACAGGAACTGCAATTCCCACTGCCTTATGAATCTTAGCTTCTTTAATACCTTTAGTAATTATTGACCTGCTGATAAAAGGCCTCGCTCCATCATGAATCAATACAATTTCACATCTCTTATCAACAGCCATCAGTCCATTATAAACCGAAGCCTGCCTTTCTTTCCCACCTTCAACAATCCTTTTTACTTTATTTAATCTGAATTTTTTTATAACTTCAATCTGACAATGCTTCATTTCCTCCTTTGAAGATACTACTATAATTTCATCAATTTCCGGAATACCTTCAAATGCCTTTATTGAATAATATAATAAGGGCTTTCCGTTTAAATCTAAAAAAATCTTATTAATGGAACTACCCATACGCCTGCCTTTACCTCCGGCAACAATTATAGCACTTATATACATTAATACACCTTCCATTGCATAATTTTTATTATTGATTATATCACATAGCAAAAAATAAAACATGGTAAAACCGCATCTTAGTTCCCTCCATGTTTTATAAATATTTTCACATTGCTTTTTCCTGTTCAGCATTCTTTGGTTTTGCAAATATCATTCTGCCTGCTGCCGTTTGCAAAACACTTGTAACAATTACCTCTAATGTATCACCGATATGCTTTCTGCCGCTATCTACCACTATCATTGTTCCATCATCAAGATATGCTATACCCTGCCCTGATTCTTTTCCATCTTTGATTATCTGTACCATCATCTCTTCACCTGGAAGTACAACAGGTTTTACGGCATTAGACAATTCGTTTATGTTAAGAACAGGAACCCCTTGAAACTCGGCTACTTTATTCAAATTATAATCATTTGTAATAACCTTGCCATTCATCAATTTTGCAAGCCTTAAAAGTTTTGTATCAACCTCGGCTGCATCAGTTTCCCTCTCAATTATCTGAACTTTTATATCCAATTCTTTTTGTATCTTATTTAAAATATCAAGTCCCCGCCTGCCTCTGTTTCTTTTAAGGGAATCTGAGGAATCAGCTATATGCCTTAACTCCTCCAGCACAAAATTCGGTATTATCAGAGGTCCTTCAACAAAACCGGTCTTGCAAATATCAAAAATCCTTCCATCAATTATGACACTTGTATCAAGTATTTTAGGTATTTCTATTGTCTGTATTTTCGGAACCTTTGCAGGTCCTATTTTTTTAAACATGGTAAATAAATTTGATATTTCTTCTTTTTTCTTTAAAAAAACGTTTATACCAAGATATCCCAAAAAAATATTTAAAATTATAGGTATAATTTTACCTAAAATATAAATTTGGTATATAGGTATGCTTATAAGATTTGCAAGAATTAAACCAACGATAAGTCCAAATCCCCCAATCAAGATTTCATAAATAGATACCTTTTGAAGAGCTGTCTCAATCCATTTTTCAAAGTCTTTAGCCAGTTTTACAAAATTAGGAAAAAGAATAAAAAATATAACACCGCCTATAATTGAACTTAATATACAAATTATCATAACAGTAATACTATTAAATTGTAAATTTACCATATCTTGAAGCTTATAAACGTTGAAAGATAAATACGATACCTCAAACCCAAGTCCCAGACCAATGATTGTAATAACTACTCTGATGATTTTTTCTAACATATATTCACCTCCATTTCTATTATTATCAAAAAAACTCTAAATTATAAGTATGCAAAAAAATAATTGAAATTTAAATACAAATTTTACATGTATAGTACATTTACAATAAAAGTATACTACTTATATATAAAGATTGTCAATTTACATAAAATTTCTCTTATTAAATTTGTTATTTCGTGTAAATATTGACATTAGCAAAAACAGTGTTTATAATAATACTATAATTTAAAATATGATACGGGAGTGGGCATATTATGAAGGATATAATAGTTGATGATCTTCAAAATACCGTTGAGGAATTTTTAATTCGTCACAAAAGCATTTTAGATATAATGACAAAGATACAGGAAAGCAGTGCACGTTTAAATAGGGCTGTTGCAAAATCTGTTACAGAATGCGGTTGTATCAAAATTAATGCATCAAAACAGCAGATACCCCCTGAGACAAGCCTCAAAGAAGCGCATAAATTTATCAAATCACATGTAGAAGGAAAATTATGTGAAAACTGTAAAGAAGTAATTGAAGCTGAGCTCGCAAACAATATGTTTTATTTAATTGCATTATGCAATGAACTTGACCTAAATTTTTATGATATTCTTCTTCAAAAAAATAAGGAATTGCATACATTGGGAGTTTTTAATATGTTTTAATTAAAGTGGGATTACCCACTTTAATGTTTATAACTTTTTTAGAAAATCATATAATGCTTTAATTTCTCTTATCCTTCTAATTTCTATTCCTTCTATGTTATTTACTCTCATTTCCGGAGTAAAAATTCTTGTAAAACCTAATTTTTTTGCTTCAATTATCCTGCGTTCAATACTACCGACAGCCCTTACTTCACCTGTCAGTCCTACTTCACCTGTAAAACAGCAATCATAAGGCACAGGCACATTTAAATAACCTGAAATAATAGCTGCAACAACTCCAAGGTCTACCGCAGGTTCCTGCACCTTCATCCCTCCGGCTATATTTATATAAACATCTGATTGCGAAAGATTAAGCCTCAGTTTCTTTTCTATAACTGCCAACAGCAATACAAACTTGTTATATTCAATACCTGTTGACATCCTTCTTGGTATACCAAAATTAGTGTGACATATCAAGGACTGCACCTCCATCATAATGGGTCTTGTCCCTTCCATGCAGTTGACAACAGCTGTACCTGCAGCATTAAACTGTCTGTCTGATAATAGAAGCTCCGATGGGTTTTTTACTTCCTTTAAGCCATCTGTCATCATTTCAAATACACCTATTTCATTTGTAGAACCAAACCTATTTTTTACAGCCCTTAATATCCTAAATGTCTGACTTCTGTCACCTTCAAAATATAAGACAGTATCCACCATGTGTTCAAGAACCCTCGGTCCTGCAATAGCTCCTTCTTTTGTAACATGACCTATGATAAAAATAGTTATCCCATTTTGTTTTGCTAATCTCAAAAGATGCTGTGTTACCTGCCTAACCTGTGAAACACTGCCTGGTATCGTGCTGCTTTCATCTGTAAACATCGTCTGTATAGAATCTATTATAATAAATCCCGGGATTATCCTTTCAACGTGCTTTTCTATTTTATGTATTGAGGTTTCAGATACTAAATAAATTTCCTGTATATTTTTTATAATTCTATCAGCCCTTAATTTTATTTGCCTTAGAGATTCTTCACCAGATACGTAAAGAACCTTCATATACCGCGACATTAAATCAGAAATCTGTAAAAGCAGTGTTGACTTCCCTATACCCGGATCCCCTCCAACAAGTACCAATGAACCCTGTACTATACCACCGCCAAGTACCCTGTCAAATTCACCAATTCCTGTTTTTACTCTATCCTCATCTTTTGACTGAATATCCCTTAAAAGTTCAACCTTATTAAGCTCTGTATCATTACAACCTGTTTTAAAATTTGAAGCTATGGTTTCTTCTACAAAAGTATTCCATTCATCACAATTTGGGCATTTACCCATCCATTTAATACTTTCAAATCCACACTGCTGACAGATAAATTTTGTCTTTGGTTTCGACATAGAATCACCAGCTTTCATAATATCTTGCAATTATTATACCATATAAAGATATAAAAGCATGGGGCTTTTTATACTATTCCCCATGCTACCGTATTAATCTTCTTTATTTTTTTACATAATCAAATTTCCCATCTTTTACTGTTACAAGTAATTTATCACCTGATTTAACCTCGCCTTTTAGCATCAATTCTGAAAGTTCATTTTCTACTACTTTTTGTATTGCACGCCTTAAAGGTCTCGCACCATATGTGACGTCAAAACCTTCTTTCAAAAGTTCTTCCTTAGCATCATCAGTAAATTCAAGCATGATGTTATTTTCTTTTAACCTCTTGTTTAATTCATCTATCATAATATCAATTATCTTCCTTATATCATCCTTCGTTAACTGATGGAATACTATTATATCATCAACCCTATTAAGAAATTCCGGTCTAAAGACCTTTTTAAGCTCTTCAAGGACATTCTCCTTCATTTTTTCATATGAAGTTGTATCAGCATTCTTTGCCGGCATAAAACCAAGTGTTGACTGTTTCATAATAAACTTTGCTCCAACATTTGATGTCATTATAATTACGGTATTTTTAAAATCAACTGTTCTGCCCTTAGAATCTGTAAGCCTGCCGTCTTCAAGTATCTGAAGCAGTATATTAAATACATCCGGATGCGCTTTTTCTATTTCATCAAATAATACAACAGAATATGGCTTTCTCCTGACTTTTTCAGTTAATTGACCTCCTTCTTCATAGCCTACATAACCCGGAGGCGAACCAACAAGCCTTGAAACTGTGTGTTTTTCCATATATTCTGACATGTCAAATCTTATCATTGCAGACTCGTCACCAAACATGGCTTCTGCTAAAGCCCTTGTAAGTTCGGTTTTTCCAACACCGGTCGGACCTAAGAATATAAATGATCCAATTGGTCTTTTAGGGTCCTTTAACCCTACCCTTGCTCTTCTTATTGCACGTGCCACCGCTTCAACAGCTTCATCCTGACCTATAACCCTTTGATGAAGTACTTCTTCTAAATGCAAAAGCCTTTCTGATTCTTCCTCCTCCAGTTTCTTTACAGGTATTCCTGTCCATAATGATACAATCTGAGAAATCTCTTCAGGTCCTACGCTTTTTTCTTTAACAAAGGAATTTTGTTCCCATTTTGATTTCATATTATTTAATTGTTCTTTAATTTTCTGTTCTTCATCTCTTATCTTGGCAGCTTTTTCATATTCCTGCGTCCTTATTGCTTCTTCCTTCTCTTTATTTAACATATTAATCTTGTCTTCAAGTTCTTTTATTTCCGGAGGTGCTGTCACAGTCTTAAGCCTTACCCTTGATGCTGCTTCATCAATAAGGTCAATTGCCTTGTCAGGCAAAAACCTATCTGTAATATACCTATGAGAGAGTTTTGCAGCTGCCTCTATTGCTTCATCTGTTATTGTAACCCTGTGATGTGCTTCATATCTATCTCTTAAACCCTTTAATATCAGGATAGTTTCTTCAACAGTGGGTTCTTCAACATTTATCGGCTGAAATCTTCTTTCAAGAGCAGGATCTTTTTCTACATGCTTTCTGTATTCGTCTATTGTAGTTGCACCGATAACTTGAATTTCTCCTCTTGCTAAAGCAGGCTTTAAAATATTAGATGCATCTATTGCACCCTCTGCAGCACCTGCACCAATTATTGTATGCATTTCATCAATAAAAAGTATTACATTACCTGCTTTTATAACTTCATTCAATATATTTTTAAGCCTATCTTCAAATTCACCCCTATACTTTGTACCGGCAACCATTGATGCCATATCCAAAGTTACGACCCTTTTATCCTTCAGTATTTCCGGTATCCTGCCTTCTACTATCGCCTCTGCAAGTCCCTCGGCAACAGCTGTTTTGCCGACACCCGGCTCACCAATTAAACATGGATTATTTTTTGTCCTTCTGCTTAAAATCTGTATTACCCTCTCGATTTCTTTTTCACGTCCTATTACAGGATCAAGTTTTCCCTCTCTTGCAAGTTCGGTTAAATCACGTCCAAACTGATTAAGATTAGGAGTATTGGTGGATTTTGACTTTTGACCTTTGTTTTGACCTCCAGACGGCTCCTCCGAAACCATTTTTATTATCTCTTCTTTTGCCCTGTTAAAATCAACACCAGCTTCCATCAAAATTCTAACGGCAACACCTTCTCCCTCTCTTATAAGACCTAACAGAATATGCTCTGTCCCTATATAATTTGTATTAAGTCGCCTTGCTTCAGCAAAGCTTAATTCAAGTACTCTTTTTGCCCTCGGTGTATAACCAACAACATCACCGGGGATATTACCCATACCTATTAAGGATTCAACCCTCGACCTAGTATCTTCATATGTCACACCAAGATTTTTCAAAACCCTTGCTGCGATTCCGTCGTCTTCCTTTATCAGACCCAACAGTATATGCTCTGTTCCTACATAATTATGGTAAAATACCCTTGCTTCTTCCTGCGCCTGATAAAGAACCTTCTGTGCTTTTTCTGTAAATCTTCCAAACATAGCCATTAAAATACACCTCCTGTTTTTATCTCTTTATTTTTTGTACTACATACTCAGCTCTTTTTATATCCCTCTCATAGGGATCAATCTGTTTTCCTAATATCTTTTGTAGATTTCCCGGTTGAATATTAGTAGTTAGTTCGTCTATTTCTTTTATATCTATATCAATTATTTTCAAAACGGCTCCCAACCTAACATCTGACATAAGTTTCATATATTCCTGTGTTGAAAGGACTCTTGCATTTGAAATAAGCCCATATGCTCTTCCGACTCTATCTTCCATTTGAACCCGCCTAATAGTAAACAAATCATTTCTTGCTTTTCTTTCATTATTTATTATTTGCTTAACAACACCTTCGAGATTTTCAATGATTTCTATCTCTCTTTGCCCAAGTGTAACTTGATTTGATAGCTGGTATATATCTCCAAGTGATTGAGTCCCTTCTCCATACATACCCCTTACTGCTATCCCAATCTTCACAACTGAATTTAATATATTCCCAATCTGTCCTGTTATTGATAATGCAGGAAGATGTACCATAACAGATGCTCTAATGCCCGTTCCTACATTCGTAGGGCATGATGTTAGATATCCTATTTTTTCATTATATGCATAATTAATATTTTCTTCTAAAAGGTCATCTATCTTATCAGCTACATTCCAAGCCTCTTTAAGATTTAACCCCTTCATTATTGTCTGTATCCTTAAGTGATCCTCTTCATTGATTAAGATGCTTACCGTATTATCTTTTTTAATAAGGGCATATCCGTTTTTCGTATTTTGAGCAAGGTCAGGACTTATTAAATGTCTCTCTACCAATGACTGTCTTTCAATTGGATTAATATTTTTCATGTCATATTCAATAAATTGTGCAGATAAGATTTCATTGCTATATACAGCCTTTTTTACAATATCTATGACATTTTCTGCATCACTGTCTTTCATGATTGATGGAAAAGGAATATCCTTTATATTCCTTGCGAGCCTTACTCTACTTGACAGTACAACATCATTGTCATGTTCAAACAAATTTTTCACCTACTTTCCGAATTCCTTCTCAAGCTCCCTTATCTTATCCCTTAATACTGCTGCTTCCTCATAGGCTTCTTCCTTAACTGCCTTCTCAAGTTTCTCCTTAAGCTCGTCTATTTCCCTCCTTGCCCTTATTATACCGCCTGTTTTTCTCGGTATCTTTCCTCTGTGCTCTATACTGCCATGTATCCTCCTCATCAGAGGATTAAGTTCATCTTGCAATGCATCATAACAATGACTGCATCCTAATCTTCCCGTCTGTTTAAACATATCATATGTCAAGCCGCAATTATCACATTTTAACTGCTGCCCGACAAACGCATTTCCTACCTCCGGCAGAAAATTCATAAGACCAGCTAATAAATTTTGTACTGAAAAGGGAGTGAAATTGGCAACTGAAGCAAATGTTTCGTTGTTCAACAGACCCTCCTCTGCCGCACATTGTTCACAAAGATTCATCTCGGTTTTAACACCATTTATTATTTGCGTGTAATGGACTGTTGCCGGTCTTTCTTTGCATTTATCACATAACATTTATTTATTCCTCCCTATTTATAAGACTTACATGCTAATAATTTGCAAGTTCCGTCAGCATTACTTTAAACAGCATTGCTCTTAAAATCGGTTTTTTATATTGTGGAACAGACAAAATTTTGTCATTTAATACAACCTTCATCAATTTTGCTTCTCTGTCAGTAATGAGATTGCGATTATATAAAGTATCAATATACATCCTGCTTTTGCTTTCAGTAATACTATCGCCTATTGATTCAATTATATCAGATACCCACTCTTTTGAGATTGGTTTCTTGATAATTTTAATATAACCGCCGCTTCCTCTCCGGCTTTCAATCACATATCCATTATCAATATCAAAACGTGTTTCAAGCACATAATTGATCTGTGAAGGGGCACATTTAAAAATATTAGCAAGTGCATTCCTTTGTATCTCTATATATTCCTCATCCGCCTCATTAATCAATTTTTTGAGAAAATCTTCTATCAAATCACTCAGCTTTGCCATCCCACCACCGCTTTTCAACTTTGACTTTATTTGACCTTACTTATTATTTTAGATGTTAATAAAATTAAGTCAATTTTTATTATTAAGCAAATATATCGTTTTTTAATGATTATTAGAAAATATATTAAAATATCTTATATTACGTTAATATTACTTAAATATCCTTGTTTTTCTATTTAATTTTCTAATACATTATCAATTGTATCTTTAATATATTCAACACTTTCCTTTTGTTTTTCAAACATATCCCATTTCCTCAAAGATGGTAATATGTTTTTTATCTCTTCCTCAAAAATATTATATTCATCATCACTTTCATAATGGTTAAATTTATATAATCGGTTCAAAAACATAAAAATACCTCCTTTACCCTATATTTTTTGTAAAGAAGGTATTTTAATTCCTTAATTCGATTCCATTTTTTCCTTAAGTTTATTAATATCTATTTTGATTTTAGCAACACCGCTTTCCATTGCTGCTTTTGCAGTGCTGCAGGCTACATTTACGGCAACCCTTCTATCAAAGGCTTTTGGAATAATATATTCTTCTGATAGTTCATTATCAGAAACTAATCCAGCTATTGCATATGATGCCATAATTTTCATTTCCTCGTTTATCTCCTTTGCCCGTACTTCCAATGCACCTCTAAATATCCCCGGAAATGCAAGTACATTATTGATTTGGTTTGGAAAATCAGACCTGCCTGTACCAATAATCTTTGCGCCACCTTCTCTTGCCTCATCCGGATAAATCTCCGGCACAGGATTTGCCATTGCAAAAACTATAGCATCCTTTGCCATTGTTTTTACCATTTCACTATTTATAATTCCAGGAGCAGATACACCAATAAATATATCTGCCCCGATAAGGGCGTCTTTTAATGCTCCCGTAAGTTTATTTTTATTGGTTATTTTTGCAATAGCAATCTTGGAAGTATCTGCATCTTGTCTTCCTACATATATAATACCCTTTCTATCGCACATTATAACATCATTTATACCTGCTTTAATAAGCAATTTAGCTATTGCAATTCCTGCTGCTCCTGCACCGTTTATAACAGCTTTTACATCTTTTAATTTTTTATTTACTATTTTAAGTGCATTTATCAAAGCTGCAAAAACAACTACTGCCGTCCCATGCTGGTCATCATGAAAAACCGGAATATCAAGCACATTTTTTAATTTTTCCTCGATTTCAAAACACCTTGGTGCAGATATATCCTCAAGATTTATTCCTCCAAATGTTGGTGATATGTTTATAACTGTTTTTACAATCTCATCAACATCTTTCGTATTCAGGCAAATAGGGAATGCATCAATACCTCCGAATTCTTTAAACAATACCGCTTTCCCTTCCATTACAGGCATAGATGCCAATGCTCCAATATCTCCAAGACCCAACACTGCAGAACCGTCTGTAACAACCGCAACAAGATTGCCTTTGCTTGTATATTGATATACAAGCTCATTATCCCTGTATATCTCTTCACAAGGCTCTGCAACACCCGGCGTATAAACCAATGAAAGGTCTTTGGAATTTTTTACCTGAACCTTGCTTGCAATACTGATTTTACCTTGCTTATCTTTATGTAATTTTAATGCTTCTTTTTTGATATCCATCAAAACCCTCCTTACAGTAATTATTATAGCACATATATAAATATATGCTATATCATTTTCTTATAAGAAAGATATAGCATATCGTAAAGCTTTTATAAAATCAAGCAAGATTATTCATTTTTTTTCTTGCCTCAATAATCTTTGCCGCAATAGGAGGCGGCACTTCTTCATATCTTGCAAAAGACATTGCAAAATCTCCTCTTGCCTGTGTCATAGACCTTAAGTCCGTTGCATATCTCATCATCTCAGCCTGAGGTACTTCTGCCGTTACAACCTCAAACTCATCTTTTGCCTCCATCCCCAAAATATGCCCTCTTCTTTTATTTAAGTCCCCAATAATATCACCCATATATTCCTCAGGAATTATTACCTCAACATGCATTATAGGTTCAAGCAAAACAGGATTTGCCTGTTCCATGCCTTTTTTAAATGCAATTGCTGCCGCCATTTTAAATGCCATTTCAGAAGAATCTACCGGATGATATGAACCATCAAGCAATGTTGCTTTAATATTAACAACCGGATATTTTGCAAGTACACCTTCTTTAAGGCATTCCCTTAAACCTTTTTCAACAGCTGGTATATATTGTTTTGGCACAGCACCTCCAAATATCTTGTCTTCAAATTTAAAATCCTCATTTTGATTTGGTTCAAATTCTATCCAAACATGCCCATATTGTCCATGCCCTCCTGTCTGCTTTTTATGTTTACCTTCAACCTTTGCTTTTCTTTTAATCGTTTCCCTGTATGGTATAATAGGATCCTTTAATTCACATTCAACGCCAAATTTGCTCATTAATTTTTTACATAGTACTTCTATATGCTGTTCTCCCATCCCATAAATAATCATCTGACCTGTTTCAAGATTTTTTTCTACTTTAAATGTACGATCTTCTTCCATAAGCCTTGAAAGCCCGCTGCTTATTTTATCCTCATCCCCCTTTGCTTTTGGCTCAATTGCAAGTGCAAGCAAAGGAGCTGGAAAATGAATTGATTCAAATATTTTTTTATTAATACCATCTGTAAGCGTATCTCCAGTCATTGTTGCTTGAAGTTTTGCAACAGCGCCTATATCACCTGCACCAAGCTGTTGAACCGCTATCTGTTTTTTTCCTCTTAGTATATACAACTGCCCAATTTTTTCGTTCATCTTTTTTGTCGCATTATATACAGTTGAATCTGACGATATACTTCCTGACATAACTTTGAAAATTGATAGCTTACCTACAAATGGATCGGTAATCGTTTTAAATACAAATGCTGAAAAAGATTTATTATTATCTGAAACTGTTAATTCTAAAGGAGATGGCAATATATCAACTATTGTATCCATCAATTTGTCTACAGCAATATTTTTCAAACTGGATCCGCATAATACAGGGATTAAATCAAAAGATTTTACAGCTGCTTTTAAAACATTTATCAAGTCACCTGTCATTAATTCTTCACCAGCTAAAAATTTTTCCATTAATATTTCATCATTTTCAACAATACTTTCAATTAACTCATCTCTAAAAGTTAACATCTTATCCTGCATATCTTCTGGAATATCAACCGTTTCCATCTTATTATTTGTATAAACCTGTGCCCTTTTTGTGAGAAGGTCTATAAAACCTTTAAAACTAACTTCGCTTCCTATTGGCAAGGTCAATGGGACAATTTTTTTCCCGAACTTATCCCGTAACTCCTCCATTACCTTATAAAAATCTGCATTTTCCCTATCCATTTTATTTATATAAATCAACGATGGTATCCTGTCTTTACTTATTAAACTAAAGGCTTTTTCTGTTCCAACTTCTACACCAGATGTCCCACATACCATTAGAACAGCACTGTCTGCTGCTCTAAGCCCGCTTAAAACCTCCCCTAAAAAATCAAAATATCCCGGCGTATCTAACACATTAATCTTGCAATTCTTCCACTCAATAGGAATTAACGAAGTAGAAACCGAAAACTGTCTTTCAATTTCTTCCGGGTCATAATCTGAAACAGTCGTTCCTTCTTCTATACGTCCCATTCTATCTATGGTTTTTGTATTAAATAATAACGCCTCTGACAGTGTAGTCTTACCTGCCCCCCCATGTGAAACAAAACACACATTTCTTATGTCATTTGTTTTATAATCCTTCATATACAAACCCCCTTATTTTATTATTATCTTTATAATATTCTATATATTTTTTTATTTTCCTTTTAAAATTTAAAAAAATTTTTTTAGATTCTGAAAGGAAAAATGAAAATTATGTCGAATACATAAATAGCATTATTAAATATTTGACATACATTAATTCATTAATTTAAAAGGTGGTGAAAATATGCTTAAATTTAACTCCCACATCGGCTCTACATGCTATGGAAATATGCATGTACAAATTTCCCCGGGAGCATGCACAACATGCGGCGGCGGTAATTGTTGCTGCTGCTCCAGCTGCTGCTGCAGCTAATCCCCATATTAGGTACAAGATTCAAATGAACCTTGTACCTAACAAAATTTTTTTGAAAGGAAAATAGTATGGAAAAGAATTTGTTAAACAAAAAATTAGATGAAAAAATGAAAAAACATCCATATTTAAAGGAAATTATCGCCTTCAACACCCAATATTCCATGATGTCGCCATACGCAGATACCACTGTAATAGCATCTCCTGAGCTTATGCTTAGAGGGTATCTGTTTTCTAAGTATAACAGATTTTTGAGCGAAGAATATCTTTTAAACTATCGAACAGATAATCGTTCTATAGGTTTTGAAATGGGAATCGGACGTTTTCAGGCATCAGACGCTGTTCAAACAGCCGCTCACAGAAACTTAAAAGAAGATAAAGAAGAAATAATAAAATTGCCAAAGCATAAAAACATAAGGGCCCCTTTAGGTTCGGTTATCTCTTCAAGAAGAAGTGTGAGAGAATACTCGGGAAGAACAATGCCCCTTGAAGATTTATCAACAATCCTTTACTATGCTCAAGGTATATCAGGGAAGCTCTACTTGGAAGGTGAAACGTATGATACAGATTGCATTAAACTTAGAAATGCTCCTTCTGGAGGTGGTCTTTATCCGATTAACCTTTATGTAATTGCTTGGAATATTAAAAATATTGATAAGGGAATATACATTTATTATCCATATTCTCATTCATTAAAACCTATGAAAAAATCGATAACAATCGATGAATACAGTAAATTAGCAGGATTTGGCGACATACAGGTTGAACGGTCAAATTTTTCAATTATTTATGTATATGACTTTATTGTTAACTCAAGAAAATATGGGAATTCAGCTATGGCATACGCATTTATCGAGGCAGGAGAAATTTCTGAAAATATTCAATTGACATCAACTGCAATGGGCTATGGAGCAACTGATATTGGCGGAACAGAAAAACAGAAAATAGAAAAGCTTATAGAAATTGACGGATTTTTAAGACACGCAATACTTTTTACAATCGTTGGTGAAGGAGTGAATATCATATGAAAAGAGAAGATGCTTACTGCTTTAATGAAAATGTTCGTATGTTTGTTGATACAAAAAATGAAATAAGACTTAGAATAGGGATATGGAATTACGATGAAGCTGTTTTAAATCTTTATGGATTAAAAGAAGACCTATCAAATGGTATAAGAGAAATATTTGCAAGAATGATAAAAGGCGAAGCCGTAACGTTTAATGATATTCAGTCTATGAATATATCAAATGAATCCGCTGAAGATATCCTTCAAATCTTAAATAATTTAAGAGCAGCAGGTATGGTTTGCCTTGAAAATGACAAATTGTCCAAAGAGCAAATATGCTATGCACTTTTAGGTAATCTTGACCTTTACACAAGAAATAATAGCAATAATGAATCTAAACCTCTTTTATTTTTTACAGACAGTCCTTATGCAACCGAAAATGCAAAAGAACTCGTTGAAAAAATGGATTTAAAACTAAATTTTATGAGCGAAGATTTAAAAGATGATATATCAAATTCTAATCTAACCAAAAAAATAAATGGGTTAGAAACAGAAAAAAATCTTGAAAGATATGCTGCTATATTTAAAAATTATACCGGCATTATAGGCTGTTTAAGACAACCCTCAATAAATTTTTTAAGAAATATCAACAGGATAATTGTAGAAATTGAAATGCCTATGATATTATCTTTTATCGATGGACCATTTATTTCTATGATTGGTGTAAATCCCCCAAATACCGGTTGCTTTGAATGCTTTGAACAAAGGTCCTTAGCAAGAATGGAGGACCATATAGGATATAATAATTTTTTAAATTTAAGTACCTTTAATCATTGTAATGAAACAAAGGGGATTATACCATTATTGAATATTTTAACAAATCTTGTTTTGTCAGAAGGTTTTTTATTAAGTACCATTGGAACATCTAAATTTATGGGAAGAGCTTTAAATATTCATGTACCCACATTAGAAATACAAGTACAGGATATCTTGCGTGTACCCTTCTGCCCTGCCTGCGGAGCAATAGCAAAATCTGTTTTTGAAGAAACTAATATCTCTACAAGGGTCATAATCGATGATATTATATCAAAGGCTTTGGGGAGGTAAAAAATGAATGATTAATTATTATCCTTCTTTTAATCATTTGCTAAGAGAATTTACCATTCTTGGTGGAAATCAATGTGGCATTATGCAGGGTTTCACCGTCCCGGTAGTATCTTCACCGCCAGATCCTTACCTTAAATCAATAACTGGTAGAATGCCAAATTATCATAAACTTATTCTTAAAAACCCAACTGCTGAAATGCAATACCATTTAAGCGGTTATGGAATGTATTACGAAGAAGCTATGGTTAAATATATGGGAGAAAGCATTGAAAGGTATTCAACGGTTGTATCTACACATCTCGCAAAGGATAGAATTATATACGCCAGTTATGAAGATATTTCAAAAAAAAATAACGCTATGCCTTTGGAATATTTAAACATTTATACAGCGGAACAACAGATACAACTGTCAAACCTTTTGCCAGCAATTGAACCAAGACATGCTACAAACAAAGATATTATAGGGTGGGTTAAATGTTATTCTCTTATGAATCCCGGAGAAGAAATATGGGTACCATCACAAATGATATTTGTAGGTTTCAAAAAAAATGCAGAAAAAGGCGAAAAAATGTTTGTACCTTCCTTCTCTACAGGCACCGCCTCCCACAGAACAATTAAAGAAGCACTATTCAATGCTTTGTTAGAATATATACAGATAGATGCATTTATTATAAAATGGTATACAAAGATGCCTTCTAAAAAAGTAATAATTGATGACAGTACAATATTACATATCTTAAAAAAAATTAAACTTGGTGATGATTCATCATATGAGGTTATCCCTCTTTATTTGACTCATGATATTGAAATCCCTATATTTGGTGTGTTTTTAAAAAGAAAAGATAAAAAAATACCTTATATATTATTTGGTGTTCAAGGAGACCTTGATGCTTATAATGCTTTGTTAAGGGGAACAATGGAGTCTGCAGCAATCTTGTCCCTCGGGTATTATCATGCTTTATATGACCCACAAATGTACAATATGGCTGACTATAATTCTGCATATACGGACCTTGATACAAACGTCTTGTTTTATGCAAGCCCAAAAAACTACGAAAAAAAAGATAATATAATAAATGAATTAATTAAAGATGAAATTAACTTATCATCATTAAAAACACAGGGAAAAACAAGTGACATCAATACACAGATTGAATATATAATAAAAGAACTGTCAAAGGTTAGTAAATATGCAGTTTATCTTGATATGACACCCCCGGAAGTTTCTGAAATGGGTTGGCATGTAATAAGGGTATTCATACCAGAAATCTGTGGGATGTGCCTTCCTGGTTTCCCCTTTGGTAATCATCCCCGCATAAAAAAACTTGGAGGAATAAAAAATGAGTTTCCCCACCCCTTACCTTAGTCTTATAATTTTACTCGCAACATTATATCCCGTCAATATACCACAGATTATAGGGATAATAACAAAAAATAGTCGAAACTCCGCTAAAAATAACCGGATAAAAATACTTTTTTTACTTTTAATAACATATGCCTTTTTAATATGTATGGTTTGGCTTGTTGCCCGGGGTATGATAAAGATAACCCTTCCAAAATCTTATTATTGGTATATAATAGCAATAATAGTTGCTCCAATGCTTATTTTTTTAGAATATATGACCGGCTATATATGTATCATACTTTCTGGGAATACCCCAAGAGGAATCTCTGTAAACAAATATTGGCAAAGGCAGAACATCATAATAACAGTTTTTACAATTTTAATTGCCTTATTCGAGGAATTAATTTTTCGAAAAATTTGGTTTGACATTCTCAGCAGCTCCTTTAGATTCTCTATATTAGCAACAATCCTTTTGACTAGTTTGATTTACGGCTTAAATCATTTGTATTTTGGCATATATACAGTATTACAAAAAATTATATCTGGTGCCTTATTGGGAACTTTATTTTGCCTCAGCGGCGGTTCTGTTGCTATAAGTTTTATTGCACATGGACTTGAAAATTTACTAATATCTGTAATAGGAGGTGAACAATGATTTTTACTCTTTCTATTCAAACTTATATCTTAATTATAATAGCATTTTTATTAGAAATTGTGTGGAGTGGAGGTTTTAAATTTTTGTATACAAATCCAAGATTCACAAACAAATTTACTTTGTATGTATCTTCATTATTAAACATAAATCCGGCTGTTGTCTCATCGTCGCTTTTAACATTTTATTATCTTACAGCAGCCCTTACAGGAAGCATTCTTATAAGCCTTTACTCAGGGTGTAATGTAATTTCCCTTTTTTTAATAAATGGAAATTATAAAGTTATACCTATAACTCTTTTAGGAGCTTTTGCTTCTTTTTCTCTTACATCTTTGGGATTTTCTATGCTTTATATAATCTTCCCACATATCGATATTGTGGAAGAAATAAATAAAATACGTTGGATTTCCGGTATAAAAAGATTACCTAAAAATATTGCCGTCATTGTACCTGCATTAAGCGCATGTGCAGAAGAACTTTTTTTCAGGGGTGTACTTCTTAATGCTTTGATAAAAAATGGTTTCAGTTTTTGGTTATCTTTAACAATTGTTACAATACTTTTTGTGTATGGTCAGGTAATTCTTACAGATACAAAAATACAGGCTCTTGTAATATCTATATCATCTTTTGTAATATCTATAATTGGAGGACTACTTTTTATTACAACAGGAAGCATAATTTCATCAATGATTGTTCATGCTTCTTTTGCCGGTTTTTATACACAATCAAATAATAAAAAAGAAGGTAAGGTGATGATTTAATGATTATCGAAGTAAAAAACCTAACAAAAAGTTATGAAGGAAAAAAAGCTGTTGATGATGTGTCATTTAATATTGAAGAAGGCGAAATTTTTGGCATTATAGGACCGAACGGTGCAGGAAAGACAACCATTTTAGAGTGCATAGAGGGTTTAAGAATCCCCGATTCAGGTAGTATAAGGGTTCTTAATTTTAATCCTCTCAAAGATAGAAAAAAAATGTACGAATATATAGGTGTACAATTACAAGAAACAACCTATCCTGATAGATTAAAGGTATGGGAAATATGCAGATTATTCTCTTCATTTTATAAAAACCCTGTTTCTTATAATGACTTGCTGCGTCAATTTGATTTGGAGGAAAAGAAAAACAGTTACATTTCAAAGCTATCAGGGGGGCAAAAGCAAAAGCTTTCTATTATCTTGGCTTTAATACCAAATCCAAAGATTGTTTTCCTTGATGAATTAACAACAGGACTTGACCCACAGGCAAGGCGTTCCATGTGGGGCTATATAAAAGAATTAAAAGAAAAAGGACTAACAATATGCTTAACAACCCATTACATGGAAGAAGCCGAATACCTATGTGATAGAGTAGCAATTATCAATGAAGGAAAAATTGCTGCAATTGATACAGTTGATAAACTGATAAATTTAATAGATTCAGGCGTAAAAATAATTTTTACATGTGAAGAAATAGATATAAACAAACTTGAAAATCTTATCTTCATTAAGAAGGTAGAAAAATACAATAATGAAATTCACGTATATTGTGAAAATAAAGATAATTTGACAGATTTAATAAATTTTCTTCAAAATGAAGGAATTAAATTTTCAAACCTTAAGACAATCAATCCTGGTCTTGAAGATGTTTTTCTTAAAATAACAGGTTATAAAATTGAAAAATAATACAAAAAGAAAGGAGATGAACCCTGATTTCAAAATTGAAATCAGACATATTATGAAAGCAATGTATGAGATAACAAAGATTGAATTTAAATTATTTTTAAGATTGTTTCCTGCCGTATTCTTCTCATTCTTTTTTCCTTCTTTAATGCTTCTGATGTTTGGAGGCATATATGGAAATACTCCTAGCAATATGTTTGGAGGACATGGTGTTGTTGATGTATCATTTCCCGCTTATACCGCAATGATCATTGCCGTAACAGGAATTATGACGCTTCCCCTTTCTGTTTGCGGCTATAGGGAACAAAAGATTTTAAAGCGGTATGAAGCTACACCTATCAGCCCATGGCATGTACTTGCATCACAGATTATAATAAATATTATAATGACAATTTGCGGTATGATTTTATTATTTCTGGTAGGAAAAATCGTTTTTAACCTGCACTTTTTAGGCGCTTTATTCCCTACAATAATCGCACTATTATTATCAATATTCAGTATATTTTCTATTGGTATTTTAATAGCAAGCCTGTCTCCAAATATAAAAACGGCGCAAATAATTGCAAATATCATATATTTCCCAATGATATTTTTAACAGGTGCTACGATACCGCTTGAAATTTTTCCTAAGATTATGATTAAAATATCAAAATTTATACCCCTTACATATTCAGTAGATTTGCTGAAAGGGGTTTGGCTCGGGGGAAAATTATCAGATTATACAAATGATATATTGATTCTTCTTATAATAATGACAATATCCTTGCTTATATCAATATTTACATTTAGATGGGAATAAGGAGGCAAAGCAATGTGAAAAAAAACATATCCGAAACCGCTTATTGGGTAGCAATTTATCGTGCTATTGAAAACATAAAACCTGACGCAATATTTCATGACCCTTTTGCATCATTATTAGCAGGGAATAGGGGCAAAAAAATGCTTCAAAAAATGCCCCATGCCCTATCTTCAGGTTGGTCTATGATTGTAAGAACATATATAATTGATAATATCATCTCTGCTTCTATTAAAGAATATAGTATTGATGTTGTAATAAATATTGGTTCAGGACTTGATACACGTCCTTTTCGCCTTGAAATACCTAAAAATATCTGCTGGATTGAAATAGACCTGCCTGATATTATATCTTACAAAAAAGAAAAATTAAAAAAATATAAACCATCTTGTCACTTAGACTATATAAGTATGGATATATCAGATGGAGCAAAGCTTAAAACCTTCATTGAAAAAATAGGCAATAATTTCGAATGTGCCATTATATTAACAGAAGGTCTACTAGTTTATTTAACAGAAAATGAAGTAATCTCATTAACAAAAATCCTTTATAATTGTCCATCTGTAAAATATTGGGTATTGGATATCTTATCAAAAGATATTCTTAAAAAGCTTCAAAACCTTTGGAATGATAAATTATCCTTAATAGATGCGACAATGAAATTCGCTCCTAAAAATCCAAAGGACTTTTTTAATAGGTATTGCTGGAAAAATATAAAATTCTACTCAATATTAGACGAAGCAAAAAAACTTAACCGTGATATGCCTGGTGCCGCCAAATGGCGTCGATATGAAAAATATATGACAAATGAACAGATCGAATATTTGCGAAATCTGGCATGTGTGCTTCTTCTTGAAAAAATTTGATATTCCAGGTTTTAACGGTTAAAGGCATTTTGAATACCCACAATTTTTGCATACGATACATCCTTCTTCGTGTTGAATTTTACTGCCACATTCAGGACATAAGAATATACCTTCGTCAATTGTTGCTTCTTCATCCTCATTTATATTTAGCTTCATTTTTGACCTGTCTTGATCTGTCAGGGCAGGTTCTGCAATTCTTAACTTTATTACCTTCTCAATGACCTTTGCTATCGCATCAGGACATGATAAGACCTTTATATCTTTATTATTTGCCATTTGCCTTAAGGTGGAATGACACCTTATACCTTTTAATTGTTCAACGATAATTTTTGGATCCATTCCAGCCCGTAAAGCTATTGATATAAGCCTGCTTGTTGCTTCAGACTGAGATGGGCACCCTCCAGCTCTTCCAAGATTTGTGAATACCTCGCATATGCCTTCATCATCATAGTTTACTGTTATATATAGGTTCCCACAGCCAATCTTTACCTTTTCAGTAATACCCTTAGTAACCGAAGGTCGTTGCCTTGGCACTATATTTTTCCTCAATTCTTCACTTCCCTCTTCTTTTTTCTTAATACCTACATTGAGGACTTGAGAATCACGGCTTTTATCCCTATATATTGTTACACCCTTGCATCCAAGCTTATATGCAAGCTCATAGACCTCTTTTACCTCATCAACCGTTGCATCATGTCTGAAATTAACCGTTTTTGATACAGCATTATCCACATGTTTTTGAAATACTGATTGCATTTTTATATGCCATAGAGGAGCTATGTCAAAGGCGGTGACAAAAACCCTCTTTATATCTTCCGGTATCCCATCTATACCTTTTAGTGTCCCTTTCTCAGCTATTTCTTTCATTAAAGCCTCGGAGTAAAAACCTCTTTTTAAAGCAACTTCTTTAAATACCGGATTTATCTCAATAAGCTTAGTATTATCAAGTACATTTCTTGTGATACAAAGAGCAAATAAAGGTTCTATACCGCTTGTAGTACCCGCAATAATAGATATAGTGCCTGTTGGTGCTATCGTAGTTGTTGTGGCATTTCTAAGTTTTAATCCCTTCTCTTTGTAAATACTTTTATCATAATATTTAAATACCCCCCTTTTCTCTGCAATTTCTTTTGAAGCTTTCTTTGATGTATTGTCGATAAATTCCATTAGATTGTCCGCAAATTCAGCGGCTTCTGCTGAATTATATGGTATACCCATTTTAAAGAGCATATCTGCAAATCCCATTACTCCAAGTCCAATTTTTCTCGTCCCTTTTGTCATTTCTTCTATCTGAGGCAGAGGATATTTATTTGCATCTATGACATTGTCAAGAAAATGTACAGCATAACATACTGTTTCATGCAATTTGTCATAATCAACAATATATTCGCCATTTTCTTCTTTAAGCATATTGACAAGATTTATCGAACCGAGATTGCAGGATTCATACGGTAAAAGTGGTTGTTCGCCACAATTATGTGTATAAATTCCATTTGCATCAAATGCATTTATACCAGGTACCTGTACATCATATACATCTTCAATGCCATCATCTTCTATGGCTGATACATTTGCAATAAATCTTTCATTCCTCGCTCCCTTTTTATATGATGATAGTAGTATATTTAATTTTTCCATCTTGCTGGAATCACCAAAGCCAATCCTTTCAGCAAAAAGCGCCATATTATCTTCACTAATAACAAGCTCATGCTGTGGTTTAATCCTATATTCCTTTTTGCCTCCTCTCCCGTCAGGCATAAGCTTAATATGTGCACTGCGCCTTTCAGTATAAATCCTACTTACAATACCAAGCCGAAGCAGCATTCGCTGTACCGACTGTAAAAGTTCAAGATTACTTTGAGCCAAACGAATGCTTGCACCTTTTTGCGGATTGCCCTGTACTGATGCATCGCAATCAAATAGTCCCCTTAAAAAACCCTTGTAACCTTCTGAAGAAGCTTTTTCAATTGCAGGTGTTACTGTCTTATAACCAGGACGCATTCCCATTCTTTCCGCTAAATCTCTTAAGCTGGATAGCTTAAGGCGAAATTCATTACGTCCTTTAACTTCTGACCAACCCGAAAAGTCAACACGGTGCGGTAATGCTTTTGCATAACTTAGAGCCAACTCCATGACAGAGCTCATACCATTAACTTCATTCAAACTTCCGACTGCCTTATCTTTTATCCAGACAGAAAGAACAGCATTATCCCTCTTCAACACGCCATCTCCAACAAGTAGGCCTAAAAGATAACCTTCACCTTCTGTTAATTCGCCAGGCCAATTATATAAAGACCGATGGTTGTGTAAAGCTATTTTATCGCCTGGCTTTAGTTCTTTCGCTGGGATCCACTCATGTAAAATACTGGAGTTACTACTGTCAATAACCCTCAAAATTTTATGATCTGGAGTAAGACGTAGATTAAAGCCTTCACGTGTTTGTAATCTCACTACAGGCTTTTTACCTGTTTTAAAAAATCCTTCTTCAGTCGTATTGTAAAATTTCCCATTAACCACTGCGGCAAAGGGCTTATCTACTAACTCTTTTACCTGATGCGGTCCTTTGGAAGTAGTTATCCAGGTATCCCCTGTGACACATGGGTTAGTTGCTTCAATCTCTCCAACATCAGGTGTCGGATTTTTTTCATTTATCCTATCAAGAAAAATAATACCGGGTTCACCGTTTCTCCATGCCATCTCAACAATAAGATCGAAAACTTCTCTTGCATTAAGCTTATTTACAACACTTTTTGTATGTGGATCTACGAGATTGTATTCCTTGTCCTCTCTAACAGCCCTCATAAAATCTTCCGTCAAACCAACACTAATATTAAAATTAGTCAACTCCTGAATATTTTTCTTACATTGTATGAACTCGATTATATCAGGATGGTCAATTCTGAGTATTCCCATATTTGCGCCCCGACGCCTGCCGCCTTGTTTAACTGCTTCAGTCGCAGAATTAAACACCTTCATAAAACTTACGGGACCTGATGCAACCCCTCCCGTTGACCTAACTGTTGCTCCTTTACGTCTTAATCTTGAAAAACTGAAACCTGTTCCGCCTCCTGATTTATGTATAATAGCCGCAAATTTAACTGCGTCAAATATCTCTTCCATTGAATCTCCTACAGGAAGAACAAAACAAGCTGATAATTGTCCAAGGGGTCTTCCTGCATTCATCAAAGTAGGAGAATTCGGCAAAAATTCAAGGTTTATCATCATATCATAGAATTTTTGTTTAAGTGAGTCTATATCCGCATCTTTATCGTATATACGATCTATTTCAGCAATGGTTTTTGATACCCTTTCAAACAATTCTTCAACTGTTTCTACAGGATTACCATTTTCATCTTTGGCAAGGTATCTCCTTTCAAGAACCTCCCTTGCATTATCCGTAATTCTCATATAAATACCTCCATACCTAAATTTACCGTCATCTTTTAAATAGTGAACCAAGGACTGTTTTTGCACTGGATAATGTGATTCCAAGAAGACTTCCGCTTTTTGTCAATATTTCGTCAAGTGCAGCTACTACTTTGTCTATCTGTTCCTTTGTAACAATTAAAGGCGGTTCTAATCTAATAACATTTGGATTATTTAATGTATATGCGGTAATTATATGATGTTTATTAGAAAGCTCGCCGGCAACTAATGAACCGAGATATTCATTTGAAAGTTTTGAAACAGCACCACCTGATATTTTATTTAAAAATCCTCCTTCAGGTTGATTAAATTCAACCCCAATCATCAATCCTCTTCCTCTGATATCTTTTATTAGCTTATGTTTTTCTTTTAATCTATATAAATGATTTAAAAAGTATTCACCCTTTTCAGCTGCCTCTTCTGCAAGCTTTTTTTCTATTATAGACTGTATTGCTGTAATTCCTGCTGCACAGGCAAAAGCATTCCCTCCAAATGTAGATGTATGTAAAAGGCACCTGTCCATAGTACCATAACCACGCTTCCATATCTCATCAGTCGTTATATATGCACCTATCGGCATTACTCCTCCACCTAAGGATTTAGCAAGGCACATTATATCCGGTACAACATCATCATGCTCACATGCAAACATTTTTCCTGTCCTGCCAAGTCCTGTTTGAACCTCATCAAATATAAGGAATGCATCATATTTTGTACAAAGCTCTCTTACCTTTTTAAGATAACCTTCAGGAGGTAGATTTATTCCACCTTCACCCTGTATCGGTTCCACAATAAATGCTGCAACATCTTTGTTTTTTAAAATTTCCTCAAGTTTTCCTTCATCACCAAATGGAACAGATATAGCATCCGGTATAAGGGGTTTAAAATATTTTTGATATTTTTCTCTTCCTGTTACAGAAAGAGCTCCTGCTGATTTACCATGAAATGAATTTTTGCAATAAACTATTTTATGTTTTCCGGAAGCAATTTTTGCAAGTTTTAAAGCACCTTCAACAGCTTCCGCTCCACTATTGCAAAAAAAACTCCTCTGTAAATTACCTGGTGTTATCATCGATAAATTCCGTGCCAGAACCCCCGTCAAATTACCAACTGCTGCCTGTAAAATACTCGGCATATCCCTTACCTTTTCTATAGCTTCAAAGATTTCATCTGGATTATGCCCAAGGTTTAATGCACCATATCCCCCTAAGAAATCATAGTATTCATTACCGTCACTATCCCAAACAGATACCCCTTTTGCCCTCACAAAAAGCTTATCAAATTGCAGCATTGAAAGCATTGATACAAAATTGGCATTTATAAAATTTTTATAATTATCCCTAACCTGGTCTCTATTTAATTTTAAGGCATCATCCACTGTCATATACTTCATGCTTTTATCCATTTTTCTAACCCCTCTTTTATTTTTAGTATTATTTTTCTTGTGAACCGATAACATCCATTTATTTATTCATCAATAAATTCTATACTATCAAGTTTTTGTTTGACCCTTGAACGTATTTCTTTTACATACTCTTTTCTTAATACCAGCTGCTCATGTATTTCTTCCTCAGTTAGACCTTCTTTTTTCGATTTATGGTATAGCTCATTGATCCTGATTATCATTTCCTTTGTTATCATATCTTCACCCCATGGTTTGTTTAATAATTCTATTATAAGACTTTTTTTAAAAAAATAAAAGAGATAGTCCATTTAAAACAGACTACCTCTTTATGTAAATTTTATCCGGCAGCGTCCTACTCTCCCGCTTACGCAGTACCATCGGCGCTGGAGGGCTTCACTTCCGTGTTCGGTATGGGAACGGGTTTTTAACCTCCGCTATTGCCACCGGAAATCTTTCGTTCATTCGCTTTGCATATTATTCTGAAAAAATCTTATCAACGCTCACAAATTTCGCTTTCTATATATCATCGTTTCATTCCGCTTGTTTGGCTAACGCCGTCTATGCGCTGTGACGGCTTTCGCTTTCGCTCATACGCCAAACTACGCTACATTCATCGTGATATATCACGAAAGCTTCATTAATCGTTCGCTTTTGATAGATTTTTTCTCCATATATGCTTTCATATATGAACTTTGATAACTGCACAATGCTTTTTGTGGTCAAGTCCTCGACTTATTAGTACCGGTCAGCTGAAAGTATTTCTACTCTTACACCTCCGGCCTATCTACCTCGTCTTCTTCAAGGTGTCTTATCCTTTTCAGGTGGGAAATCTTATCTTGAGGTGGGTTTCACGCTTAGATGCTTTCAGCGTTTATCCCTTCCAAACTTGGCTACCCAGCTGTGCATCTGGCGATGCAACTGGTACACCATCGGTTCGTCAATCCCGGTCCTCTCGTACTAAGGACTGATCCTCTCAAATTTCCTGCGCCCGCGACGGATAGGGACCGAACTGTCTCACGACGTTCTGAACCCAGCTCGCGTACCGCTTTAATGGGCGAACAGCCCAACCCTTGGGACCTACTTCAGCCCCAGGATGCGATGAGCCGACATCGAGGTGCCAAACCTCCCCGTCGATGTGGACTCTTGGGGGAGATCAGCCTGTTATCCCCAGGGTAGCTTTTATCCGTTGAGCGACGGCAATCCCATTCTCTACCGCCGGATCACTAAGCCCGACTTTCGTCCCTGCTCGTCTTGTTGGACTCACAGTTAGGCTACCTTCTGCCTTTGCACTCTCTCGCGCGATTTCCAACCGCGCTGAGGTAACCTTTGGGCGCCTCCGTTACTCTTTTGGAGGCGACCGCCCCAGTCAAACTGCCCGCCTGTCAGTGTCCATATGCCGGCTTACGGCTTATATGTTAGAATTTCGGTAATCTCGGGGTGGTATCCCAACGTCGGCTCCGGTAAGGCTTGCGCCCTACTTTCTCCGCCTCCCACCTATCCTGTACGGAAATTACTAAAATCCAGTGACAAGCTGCAGTAAAGCTCCATGGGGTCTTTCTGTCCTGTCGCGGGTAACTCGCATCTTCACGAGTACTACAATTTCACCGGGTCCCCCATCAAGACAGCGCCCAAGTCGTTACGCCTTTCGTGCGGGTCGGAACTTACCCGACAAGGAATTTCGCTACCTTAGGACCGTTATAGTTACGGCCGCCGTTTACTGGGGCTTAAGTTCTGTGCTTCTCTTCTCAGATAACACTTCCCCTTAACCTTCCAGCACCGGGCAGGCGTCAGCTCCTATACTTCGTCTTTCGACTTAGCAGAAACCTGTGTTTTTGGTAAACAGTCGCTTGGGCCTCTTCTCTGCGGCCTTTCGGCACTCCTTCTCCCTAAGTTACGGAGTCATTTTGCCGAGTTCCTTAATGAGGGTTCTCCCGCTCGTCTTTGGATTCTCTCCTCGCCTACCTGTGTCGGTTTGCGGTACGGGCACCTCTAACCTCGATAGCGGCTTTTCTTGGCAGCCCCTTTGAGTCTTCGCCTTTCGGCTCCCCATCACAGCTCTTATGAGTTTGGGGTCTTCCCTCCATACTCTTTTCGTCGCTGCTTGGACGTGCTCTACCAACCGCACGCTCCTCTTATCTCGCTGCGTCCCCGCTTCTCTTTTACGGTCTTTGGTGGTACCGGATTCATTACCGGTTGTCCATCGCCTACGCTTTCGCCTCGGCTTAGGTCCCGACTTACCCTGGGCGGATTACCCTTCCCCAGGAATCCTTAGGCTTTCGACGGTAAGGTTTCTCTCCTTACTCTCGTTACTTATACCGGCATTCTCTCTACTGTACTGTCCAGCTTCGCTTCCGCTTGGCCTTCTTCCTGTACAGTACGCTCCCCTACCATCTCTTGATCCGAAGCTTCGGTGGCATGTTTTAGCCCCGTTTATTTTCGGCGCAGGACTTCTCGACCAGTGAGCTATTACGCACTCTTTGAATGTATGGCTGCTTCTAAGCCAACATCCTGGTTGTCTTGGATATCCTACTTCCTTTCCCACTTAACTTGCTCTTTGGGACCTTAGCTGTCGGTCTGGGCTGTTTCCCTTTTGACTACGGATCTTATCATTCGCAGTCTGACTCCCAGGTCTTGATATGGCATTCGGAGTTTGATAGGGTTCGGTAGCCTTTCTGGCCCCTTTCCCATTCAGTGCTCTACCTCCATATCTTCTACCCTGAGGCTAGCCCTAAAGCTATTTCGGGGAGAACCAGCTATCTCCGTGCTCGATTGGAATTTCTCCGCTACCCACAATTCATCCCATGACTTTTCAACGTCAACGTGGTTCGGGCCTCCACCAGATCTTACTCCGGCTTCACCCTGATCATGGGTAGGTCGCACGGTTTCGGGTCTATGGCATGCAACTTCCGCCCTCTTTAGACTCGCTTTCGCTTCGGCTCCGCTCTCGCTTAACCTTGCTGCATACCTATAACTCGCCGGTCCGTTCTACAAAAAGTACGCGGTCGTCTGCTTTCGCTTGACTTCCACTGCTTGTGGACATATGGTTTCAGGTTCTGTTTCACTCCCCTCCCGGGGTTCTTTTCACCTTTCCCTCACGGTACTATGCGCTATCGGTCACTTAGTAGTATTTAGCCTTGGGAGATGGTCCTCCCGTCTTCCCACCGGGTTGCCTATCCTGTGGTACTCTGGATCCCACTCGGGTATCTTCCTTTCGCCTACGGGGCTTTCACCTTCTTTGGCAGGCCTTCCCAGGTCCTTTCGGCTTCGTTTGATACTCCTTTTTGTGGTCCTAAACCCCGGTATCTATGATACCGGTTTGGGCTCCTCCCTTTTCGCTCGCCACTACTCAGGGAATCGATTGTTTTCTTTCTTTTCCTCGCGTTACTTAGATGTTTCAGTTCACGCGGTTTCCCTTCTGCTGACTATTTATTCATCGGCAGATGCTTAAGTATTGCCTTAAGCGGGTTTCCCCATTCGGATATCTCCGGATCTCGGTCTGCTTGCGACTCCCCGGAGCGTTTCGCCGCTGGCTGCGTCCTTCTTCGGCTCTAAGTGCCTATGGCATCCTCCATACGCCCTTTGTAACTTGACCTATTCTCCTAACTTGTATTTTTTGCAATGTTTTACGTAAATATTATTATCGCTCACAAATTCCGCTTTCTATATTTCATCGATTCACTTCTCTCGTTTGGCTAAAGACGTCTATGCGTTGTGACGTCTTTTATACGCCAAACTTCGCTTCGTTCATCGTGATATATTACGAAAGCTTCATTAATCGTTCGCTTATAATAATATTTAATAGACAGTGTTTTGTAAATACTGTTAGTTTTTGGTTCTCATTGGCTGGGAACATTCCACGCAGTGGTGTGTCCCCATTCTTCTATACTCGTTTGTTTTGTTGTTACCCATTTTTTTCGCATTGTGCAGTTTTCAAGGTTCACATTTGAGGAATTTTACCCTCAAAATTGAACAGTAAGTTTGCCTTTGTTTTATAGTATTTCTCCTTAGAAAGGAGGTGATCCAGCCGCACCTTCCGATACGGCTACCTTGTTACGACTTCACCCCAATCACTTACCCCACCTTCGGCAGCTGCCTCAGTACAAGTACTGTTAGCTGGCTGACTTCGGGTGTTGTAAACTTTCGTGGTGTGACGGGCGGTGTGTACAAGGCCCGGGAACGTATTCACCGCGGCATGCTGATCCGCGATTACTAGCAACTCCGACTTCATGCAGGCGGGTTGCAGCCTGCAATCTGAACTGGGACCTGTTTTTTGGGATTCGCTCCGGATCGCTCCTTCGCTTCCCTCTGTTCAGGCCATTGTAGCACGTGTGTAGCCCAGGGCATATAGGGCATGATGATTTGACGTCATCCCCACCTTCCTCCGTGTTCTCCACGGCAGTCTCGATAGAGTGCCCGTCTCTACGCTGGCAACTATCAACAAGGGTTGCGCTCGTTGCGGGACTTAACCCAACATCTCACGACACGAGCTGACGACAACCATGCACCACCTGTCTCACAGCTCCCCTAAGGGCACTGAGTTATTTCTATCTCATTCTGTGGATGTCAAGCCCTGGTAAGGTTCTTCGCGTTGCTTCGAATTAAACCACATGCTCCGCTGCTTGTGCGGGCCCCCGTCAATTCCTTTGAGTTTTAACCTTGCGGTCGTACTCCCCAGGCGGGATACTTATTGCGTTAACTCCGGCACGGATGTTGTCACACCCACACCTAGTATCCATCGTTTACGGCGTGGACTACCAGGGTATCTAATCCTGTTTGCTCCCCACGCTTTCGCGCCTCAGCGTCAGTCCAAGTCCAGAGAGCCGCCTTCGCCACTGGTATTCCTCCTGATATCTACGCATTTCACCGCTACACCAGGAATTCCGCTCTCCTCTCCTTGACTCAAGTCTCTTAGTTTCAGATGCACTCCCTCGGTTAAGCCCAGGTTTTTCACATCTGACTTGTTAGACCGCCTACGCGCCCTTTACGCCCAGTAATTCCGGACAACGCTCGCCCCCTACGTATTACCGCGGCTGCTGGCACGTAGTTAGCCGGGGCTTTCGTATGGTACCGTCATTATCTTCCCATACTATTGAGCTTTACAACCCGAAGGCCTTCTTCGCTCACGCGGCGTTGCTGCGTCAGGGTTCCCCCCATTGCGCAATATTCCCCACTGCTGCCTCCCGTAGGAGTCTGGACCGTGTCTCAGTTCCAGTGTGGCCGTTCACCCTCTCAGGCCGGCTACCCATCGTCGCCTTGGTGGGCTTTTACCCCGCCAACTAACTAATGGGACGCGGGCTCCTCCTTTGGCGGATTTCTCCTTTCTTCATCTTATGATGCCATATGATGACTTTATCCGGTATTAGCACCCCTTTCGGTGTGTTATCCCGGTCCGTAGGGCAGATTACCCACGTGTTACTCACCCGTCCGCCGCTATCCAGAGGTCGGATTGATATCCGACTTCTGAATCGCTCGACTTGCATGTGTTAGGCACGCCGCCAGCGTTCGTCCTGAGCCAGGATCAAACTCTCATGTTTAAATCCTTTTTCTCATTCTTTTTCTTTACTGGCTTTCTTACTGTTCAATTTTCAAGGTTCATTCCCTCGCCTCTTTGGCGACATTGTTTATATTATCATATCTCTTCCTTCTTGTCAACTCTTTTTTTCTGTCATTTTTCTGCCGCTTTCGGCGACAGGTATTAATATACCATGCCGCCACATTTATTTCAACACCTTATTTTAGCCAATATTACTTAAAAATCGCCAATAATACACTTAATAATTGCATATGCTCATTTATGCTCATTATTTCATAAATTTAATATGTTCCTCATATTTTATTCACTGCTGGAAACAATATCTTTATGACATTTACTTGTATTTTCTTTACATTCCTGCATATTGCATTCAACACTTGATACCTCGGTTATTTCATTCTGTGAAAGATAATCCTTAATTACTACTATAGGTGTCTGCTGTTCAGAATTCCCTGAGGGATTATCTAAAAACAATTTTTCAACATATGATTTTGAAACACTCTCTGATGCACCTATGCAATCAGCACAATTGAGGTCATTTGCATCCATAATAACCGTATCTATACCGGTAGCTTCTTTTATCGTCTGACATACCTTATCCGGATTAGCAGGTCCTAATACAATATATTTGTGGTACGGCGGCATCGTACCTGCAACATCATCTATCAAAGCAACTTTCCTTCCAGCAATTTTAAAAAAGAATCCGCTTTTATGTATCAATTTGCCAAAAGCACTTGCAATAGAGGCAATTAATATCCTAAACCATCCGACTTCATTTATAGCACACTGCATAGCCTGCGGCGATGTAAGACTTCCGTTTCTTGCGGTATATTTACATAAAATTCTCGCAAGCAAACCGACTTTTATATCCTCCGGCAAATAAGCCCTTCCCTGCGTAATTGCAACAACACTTTCGGCTATTGCTATTAAATCCCCTGGTTCGGCAATATCCTTTGTATATTTTATCACAACATCGCATATATCATCCTTGTCCGTAATAATATGTGTTCTAATAGGTATTTCCCCAGATCTCATATTCACATACCCCGTTTTTATAAGTATATTTTTTTTTATTCTTGTATATGTTATTATATGTATATTCATTATAATTATATCACAATTTTGCCAATAATATATTAAATTTTTAAATAGGAGTGATTCAAAGTGTTAAATACACTAACAAATGTAAGGCTTGATTCAAATTGTGAAAATCCTCTTATAAAAGAAGGAAAAAGCAATATCAGTATCGATTTTACTATGGATATTCCAATATTTGAAACATATTGCATCGAGAAAACTATTAAAATTATATTCAAAGATGTATTTTTAAACATGCCTGAGGGTGTATACAAAGATGAAGACGGCTTGATTTCAAATGTTGAATTAAAGCAGGAGGGTTCTGAAATAATATTTTCAATAAAATTAAATTACAACTCAATATATAAAATTGAGTACATAAAAGGTATCCCTTCAAAATTAAACGTAATTATAGATAGGTCTCCTTTATCTAATATACTAAAAGGAAAAACTATAATTTTAAATCCTATTTATAAAAGCATCACAAAAAGTCCTACATCGCTTATGCCTCATATTCCTATGAAAGCCATAGCAAATAAATTGAAATTTTTATTAAATTTATCAAAAGCAGAAGCTGTTCTTACATGGGAAAATATTGATGATATAAATAAAATCAATAGCGACCTTAATAGTAACATATTAATAAATATATCTACAGATGTTTCCGAAAAAAATGAAAGCGGATTTAAAATATATTATTCAAATAAAAACTTGGAATCAAAAAGACTTGGTGAAATAATTTTAAAAGACCTTGAAATAAAATCTCCTTTGGATAATCTTGGTATGTATCCAAAGGAGATGCCCTCACAAAACAACAATATAATACCTGTAACAGTGATACCGGGAATAGAGAATAACAGGCTTGATGATGCACATTTAAGGGATGTTGATTATAGAAATAAAGTTGCACAAGCTATATTTAACGGCATTTTAAAATATTATAGCCAGGATAATCGAATATAATTTTCCTGGCTATAATATGATTTTAACTTCATCTTTAAGTATTATATAATTATCCCCAACATCACAGTTATAAGCATAGACATAACACCTGACCAAGAAACCTTATTTGGTACCTGTGTATTCAACATAACTTGTAGCTGTCTCCCAGAGCCTTATCATGCTCAGTTGATAAGACTCCGTATGCAGCGGATTTTCAAGTATATTCCATATCCATACAACTATATTTTCACTTGTTGTATTGAATTTAAGAACATCATTAAGATATTGATGGTCAAGTTTTTGAATTATCAATTTATCGACTATTTCCTTAAGCTTAACAAAATCAATAACAATACCATCTTTGTCAGGTTTCCCTTCAACAGTAATTTCTAATTTATACGTATGTCCATGAAGATTCTCACATTTACCATTGTAATTAATAAGATTATGCGCACTGTCAAATGTAAATACTTTTGTTACCTTCATTATTGTCACCTCCTTATACCAATCCTTTTTATACAGCTTGACACCATCTTTATCAGCTAAACCCTTTATTATATCCGAAATCAATAAATTCCCCTTCTTTATATGGGAATTTACATCACATAATGGTATCAATACAAAAGCCCTTTCCCACATCCTTTGATGAGGAATCTGGAGATTTTTATCGTTTACTTCAATATTATCATATAACAATATATCAATATCTATTGTCCTTGGACCCCATTTTATTATTCTCTTTCTATTACATTTATCCTCTATATCATTTAATATTTTCAATAATTTATGTGGAAGAATATCCGTATCAATTTCAACAACTATATTTAAAAATTTATCCTGCTCGGTATAACCTACTGGATCTGTTTCATATATCGGAGATACTTTATTTATAAGAATGCCCGGTGTTCTATAAATCATATCAACTGCTTTAAATAGATAATCCTCCCTATCCCCAAGATTAGAACCAAGTGATAAATAAACCCTACTCATCTTCTTACCATGGCATCCGTCATTTTTGCTACACGTACCATTTCTTTTACATCGTGTACCCTTACAATGTCTGCACCTTTGGCTATGCCTACCGCAACGGTTGCCGCAGTCCCTTCGATTCTTTCATTTACATCAAGATTTAATACCTTACCAATCATGGATTTTCTGGATGTACCAATAAGTATAGGCAGCCCCAGACATTTTAGTTCATTAAGCCTGTTCATAACCTCAAGATTGTGGTCAAGTGTTTTCCCGAAACCAATTCCCGGATCTATTATCATGCTGTTTCTTTTTATACCTGCCTTTTCACCGATTTCTATGCTCTTTTTCAGAAATTCTATTACCTCTTTGACAACATCTTTGTATTCTGCAATATCTTTATTATGCATTATAACGACGCCGGCATCATAATCTGCTATAATTCTTGCCATATCAGGCTCTCTCTGAAGCCCCCATATATCATTTATTATATGCGCGCCTGCTTCTAATGCTTTTTGAGCAACATAAGCTTTCATGGTATCAACAGAAACAATTGTTTCTGTATTACTACAGAGGTCCTTTACTGACGGCAGTATCCTTTTAAGTTCTTCTTCCTTATCCACAGGTATATAACCAGGTCTTGATGATTCACCGCCTACATCAATAATATCTGCGCCTTCCTTTATCATTTTAAATGCCTCTTCAATTCCTTTTTCATAGGTATTATGCTGCCCTCCATCTGAAAAAGAATCAGGAGTCATGTTTAATATCCCCATTATATATGTTTTTTTGCCGATTAATAATCTTTTGCCCCTTAATTCTAAAACCTCAGAATCCATAAAAAAACCACCTCAAATTATCTCGTATTTATAAGCATCATAACTTCTGCTCTCGTTCTTTCGTCAACCTTAAAAACGCCTCTTAATGCAGATGTAACAGTTTTCGCACCGGGCTTTTTAATGCCTCTCATCGTCATACATAAATGTTCTGCTTCAATAACAACCGCTGCGCCAAGAGGATTTACTGCTTCAACAATTGTATCCGCTATTTCACTTGTAAGCCTCTCTTGCAGTTGCGGTTTTTTAGCAAGCATATCCACTATCCTGGCAAATTTTGAAATACCTAAAATGCTGCCTTTCCTTGGAAGGTATGCGACATGTACAACCCCTATAAAAGGAAGAAGGTGATGTTCACACATTGAGTACATGGGTATATTCTTTACAAGAACCATCTCTTGGTGTTCATTTTCTTTAAATATTTTTATGCTTTTACTAATATCACAGTGAAGCCCTGCAAAAATTTCTTCATACATCCTGGCAACTCTATCAGGTGTCTCCAAAAGCCCCTCCCTGTCAGGATTTTCTCCAATGGCTTCAAGTATCTCTCTAACAGCTTTTCTTATTTTTTCTTTATCAATCATAGCTGTACCTCCTAAAAATTTTAATAAACTAATTATATTACACCAATTACATTATGTGAAGTCTCTTGCACAAATTTTAAGATTATATGCGGGGCTTCCCACTGTATTGACAACAGCTTTATCATTAATCCTCGGCTTCACTTTGTTCAATCCTCGGTTTCATAGTCGGGAAAAGTATGACATCCCTTATGGAATAGGCATCTGTCATAAACATTATTAATCTATCTATTCCTATGCCAAGCCCTCCTGTCGGCGGTAACCCTACTTCTAACGCATTTATAAAATCTTCATCCATCATATGCGCCTCTTCATCTCCGGCTTCTCTCTGCTTAAGCTGTTCTATAAACCTTTCTTTCTGGTCTATAGGGTCATTAAGCTCTGAAAAGGCATTGGCTACTTCCCTGCCGTAAATAAATGCTTCAAATCTTGATGTCAGTGCAGGATTATCATGCTTTCTCTTAGCAAGGGGCGATATTTCAACAGGATAGTCTATTACAAATGTCGGCTGAAGGAGATGGCTTTCAACAAGCTCATCAAATACCAGTGCAATGATATCACCTTTTTTCATCCCTTCCCTTACCTCAAGGTGCTGCTTTTTAGCTATTTCTATAGCTTCTTCATCTGTATTGACTTTATCAAAATCAATATTAAGATATTCTTTTATGGCATCAATCATTGAAAGCCTTCTCCATGGTGGTGTAAGGTCTATTTCCGTTCCCTGATAGATTATTTTTGTATTGCCGTTGACCTTCTCCACCACATATGCGAATAAATTTTCCGTTAATTCCATCATACCATAATAATCAGTATATGCCTCGTATACTTCCAAAAGGGTAAATTCAGGATTATGCCTTATATCCATCCCTTCATTTCTAAATACCCTTCCCATCTCATACACTTTCTCTAATCCGCCAACTATAAGCCTTTTCAAGTGCAATTCAAGCGCTATCCTTAAATACATATCTATATCAAGTGCATTATGATGTGTAATGAAAGGTCTTGCAGCAGCACCTCCTGCCACCGTATGAAGCATTGGTGTTTCAACCTCTATAAACCCTTTATTGTCAAGAAATTCTCTAATAACTTTTATTATTGCAGTTCTCTTTAAAAAGATTTCTTTAACATCAGGATTAATTATTAAATCTGTATATCTCTGCCTATATCTTAAATCAGGGTCTTTAAGACCATGCCACTTCTCTGGGAGTATCTGAAGGGATTTCGATAAAAGCTTGAAATCCTGCACCCTTAACGTTATTTCACCTGTCTTGGACTTGAATACCTCACCGGTAACCCCTATAATATCACCTATATCAAGCAGCTTAAATATTTCATAATTTTTATTCCCTACAATATCAAGTTTAAAATAAAGCTGAATCCTGCCCTCCCTATCCTGCAAATCTGCAAACGAGGCTTTGCCATGCCCTCTTTTAGACATAACCCGCCCTGCTACCGTAACAACCTTTCCTTCAAATTGTTCATACATTTTTTTAATATCAAATGTATTATTTGTTCTCTCAAATCTATCTATTCCATATGGTTCTACCCCGAGCTCTCTCAACTCATTTAGTTTATTTCTTCTAATCTGCAAAAGTTCATTAATGTTTTCTGTGTCCTTCGTATTTGACATATTATTCCTCCAAATTTTATTTTCGTATTTCAAGTATCTTTAACTTAATAATACCGGCAGGTACTTCAACTGTCACAACATCACCAACTTTTTTACCCAACAGTGCTTTCCCTATTGGAGATTCATCAGATATCTTGTAGTTCATAGGGTCTGCTTCAGTTGATCCTACTATTGCATATTCAACCTCTTCTTTTGAATCCTCATCATAAACCTTCACCCTACATCCAATATTAACAGCATCAATCATAATATCTTCTTCATCAATAACTTTCGCATTTCTAAGCATTGCTTCAATTGTTGCTATTCTTCCTTCTACAAATGCCTGCTCATTTTTTGCTTCATCATATTCTGAGTTTTCACTTAAATCTCCAAAGGCGCGGGCCTGTTTTATTTTTTCTGTAATTTCCGGTCTTTTTACAACTTTTAAATACTCCAGTTCTTCCTCTAATTTTTTCAATCCCTCATATGTTAATATTACAGGTTTAACCATAGTACAATCTCCTTTATTAATAAATTTATTATTTTTTCTATGTCGTTTTAAGCGCTTATATGCTAATATAATACACAAGCACTGCAGTAGCAGTGCTTGTGTATTATATTTTATGAAAGATATTATAAAACAGTTTACAAATAAAGTCAAGATTAAATTGTGCTGTTTTTATGTTGTTTCAATCTTTTTTCTGCATTTTTTTTGATGCTGTTTATCTGTTCCATCGTAACCGCTCTTTCAAAACTTCTAAAACCTCCAAGCTTAAAACCATGTTTTTTTGCAAGCTTTGATATTTCATCAACTTGTTCAACAGTCAAATCTCTTCCAAGTGAATAATTTTCAATTCTTCCTTCCATAGCAAGTATCATTGTTTCTGCCATACATGCATAGCTGGTTTTTGGCGGGAAACCAAAATTAAAATGAAAATCTACATCACCGGGCACTTCAACAACTCCGCCTTCGATTACGAATACATCATCCCTTAAATTTACGATTTCTTTTGATATGTCCCTTGGTCTTGCAACATCACATACAACAGCGCCGGGTTTTAGATATTCCGGTTTTATTACAGTATCAACCGCACTTGTTACAGTAACTACAATATCAGCATTTTTTAAAGCATCAGCAACATTTGAAGTTGTATGTACAGCAATACCGGTTTTTAATAAAAGATATTCCCTGAACTCATCAAGTCTTTCTTTATTTCGTGCAACAAGGGTTATATATTTTGCTTCCCTCGAAAGTATCTCGGCACATACCTTACCTATGGAACCTGTCGCACCAATTACAACAATTTCTGAGTCCCTGATATCCTTACCCATTAATTCGGCTGCTTTCTTAGTACCTTCAATAGCAGTAGCAATTGTATAGCTATTTCCTGATGTTACCGCTATATTTAAGTTTTTGGCAATGGTTATTCCGGCATCCCCCACAACGGATGTTAAGGCGCCAAGCCCCACTATATCCGCCCCAAGCTTTTCTGCCATTTTACCTGCTTTTATAATTTTCTTTATGACGTAATCTTCCGGCAAACTCATCATCTGACTCGATATTAAAGGTACTGCCACAAACCACCCCTTTGTCTCTGAATACCTGCTTTTAACACCGGTTATTTCAGACACCTTTTGAGGCGGAAGCATTTTCACAAATCCTTCAACAAATTTTCTGGGCAATTTGTTCATTATTTTATATTTACGACTAACATCTTCATACTCTATCGGATGTATGATAAAAGCAAATTTATGCACATTAAAACCTCCCGCCTTAAGATATTGTAACTTCATTTAAGTATTCAACCCTCGGCTCAAAACCAATTTTATCAAGAAGTAAATTATAATCCTCTGGTTTCATCTCATCTTGCTTTTTCCCTGCAAGTGAAATAAGAACAGCCTCCATAACATTTGTTCCAAAAGACCTGCCATTTAAATTAGGAGTCGTAGTGATTAAAAGTTTAACACCCCGTTCCTTCATCATTTTAACATCTTCTTTTGTTATGGTATTTGTCAGAATTATCTTGCCTTTCATGTTTTCAGGCATGTATTTTTTTATAAAAAGATAATCACCTGCAATTATATCTGCATTATTATAATATTTTGCATACTTGCTGCTGTTTATTGTCAATTGTTTATCACCCGTTGGATAAAGCATCTTAAAAGGTAATCTAACTATAATTGGCGCCGCAATGGCTGCAAGACCATATAAAAATTTAAGGGAATGGATTGGAAATGGTATACCCAGTGCAAATATCAAATCCCCCATCGTAAGGTCCGCACCATATTCATTAAATGCCTGCGTCATCCCAAATCTGTCCATCGCACTAACTATTAAAACTTTTTTATTTCTCAAATCTATAATTCCTTTGTCCTGTATGTATTTTACAACCCTTCTCTCAAGGGTATTTTTAAGCCCCGAGCCGTCAACAATAGGTGTTACTTTTGCAGCATTTTTAAGGGGAATAGCATCTTTTATGACATACCTCTTATTACCTGCATATAAATAAAGGTCTATGCCGCCCATGCCAAATGCATCAACTTTTCCGTCTAATTCTTTTATAAGCTTTTTTGCCGCATTTACATCTCCATCTGTCCCAATACGTTCTATAGTAAATTTTTCTCCAAGTATCTCAACCTCAACTTTATTATTTCTGGTAGATGAACCGATACTAACACTAACAATCCTTTTCAACGATTTTACCTCCTTAATTTATTTAGAACCTCTGTTATTATCTCCGGCTTTACATAGACATCTTCTGTTAGGGGTGAATGACCTATATTTATGCAAATAATATCCCTGTCGAATATAGCTTCAATCAACTGTGTCCTCTTGTCAGAACCAATAAATATCACAGTATCATATGACTGTATTTTTGCTATAAGGTCCACAACCGTATTGAATAATTCTACACCGGACATTTTTTCCGCAATACCCAGCCTCTCTTTTTGAGACAGCAAAAGAATAAAATCAACCCCCCATTCTTTTATTGATTTTTCGATTTCATCCTTGTTTTTTATCGGAAAACCAACAACAGCTATATTCCCTCCTTTTCTTACCTCGCCTATATTTTCAAGCCTTGATATAAAACTTCTGTCAACTTTAAACTTTTCTGCGGTATTTTGCTGGGAAAAGCCGTTTTTTCTCATTTCTATCATTTTATCTATCGTATTATGCAATTTCTCCATATTAATAGTTTTATCACCAATTTTTACGAATTTCATCTTGCTCCCCCATTGTGCACAAAATGTGTTCATGACATATATAATTTTACTACCATCTACAGTATATTTCAATAGCAATTACATCATTTAGTAAAATTTTCATATATGATAATATCTTCATTATCAAAAGAAACCCTATTTTACATTACTTCATTTTTATTGGTTCTGATGTTAATCCAACCCGCTTAATTTTTGCCTTTACGCTGATATTTATCTTAACCTCAGGATAAATATCCTCCCATCTATCCTTTAATTTTTCCCAATCTGCGGGATCCTTTTTGTGTATCCTATCACCAAATCCTACAACATCAACCTTATATTTCTTCTGAACTGTATTAAGCCCTCTTTGAACTTTTTCTTTAAGCTTTTCCTCTTGAAGCTTCTGAAGTTTAAGAATCATTTTAGGATCTGAGAGATTGTATTTTACCTCCTGCTCTTCTAAATTTGATTCAACATATATCTCTACATTAAATGACACATTTTCTCCATTTATAATTGGAGTAATTTTTGCATCAGTCTTTGTAACCAAAAATGATATATGGGTTTTTTCTTCTTCAGGTCCTTTATCAAGAACGAAGGTTGAACGCTTTATCTTATTTAACACCAGCATAATACCTTTTATTTCATCTTCATTGAGGATTCCTATCATTTTATCCTTTTTAAATACCGCAGCACCTACACATCTCATCCGACTGGGTTTCCCATTCTCTTTAATTATTTCAAGTCTGCAAACCATAGGCTGCTTTTTTTCTGCTTCAAGGGTTTCAATAAAATCATTTATGTCAGATACATACGTACATGAGGTGTTTATCTGGTTTTGTATCATACCAAGAACTTCCTTATATGGATATCTCTCAATCCCCTTTGATATCTTCATAAGGTCATCAAGGCTGCCACCGGAAACAACAACTAAATATGATGTCCTTCTAAGCTCAGGATTTCTTGTAATAAAATCCAGCGCACCATATATGCCGCTCTTTGCATATTTTTCGCTTAAAAAAATAATCTCATTCTGCTGTAAAAATAATTTTCTCGACAGTTCGGTATTGAAATTTGCATATGCATTTGCAAAATCAACACCTTTAGAATCATAAACCTCATATGGCTTACCGGCAGCACCTCCACCACCTCCTCCGATTCCTCCTGCTCCTGCAAGGACGCTGGGCTTTACAACCTGTATCGTAAGGTTCACCATCCCATTTTTTGTCTTATCTATACCAATCCCCTGAACAAATCCCAGTTCATTTATCTCTCTTTTATCCCAACATCCGGTTACTAACATTAATATTATTATTAATAATATTAATAACCTTTTCATAAGAATTCCTCCTTATTAAAACGATGGATTATCATCTTTTCCTTCTCTGTTTCACTACATTCTTATCTGCAATGGAAAATGGGCGTAACGCCTTCCACCACCATGGTGCCCTTACAAATACGTCCTTTAATTCCTCTGACCTGCCTGGCGCTATCGGTGACATATACGGTACTCCAAAGGATTCAAGGGATACCATGTGCACAAGTATAACCATAAGTACCATAATAATTCCAAAAAAGCCAAGGGTACCTGCAGCAAAAAGCATTATAAATCTTAATATCCTGAAGGTAATTGCTAAATTAAATGCAGGTATGGAAAAAGAGGCAATACCTGCCATTGCAACGACAATAACCATAGAAGCAGAAACAAGCCCTGCCTGCACAGCTGCCTGCCCAATAACAAGTGCACCAACTATGCTTACAGCCTGACCCATCTGCATTGGAAGTCTTACACTTGCTTCCCTAAGCATTTCAAAGAAAAATTCCAGAAACATTACCTCTAAAAGCCCAGGAAACGGTACATTCTCCCTTTGTGAAGCACAGGAGATTATAAGGGGAGCTGGCAACATTTCCTGATGATATGTTGTAACAGCAATATAAATTGACGGCAAGAGCAGTGCGATAAACATGGATATCATCCTTAAAACCCTTAAAAAAGAGGATATCGGATATCTTTCGTAATAATCTTCAGATGCCTGTAAAAATTGAATGAAAACTGTCGGTACCAGCAATGCATATGGTGAGCCATCTGACATTACAGCAACTCTTCCTTCCAGTATTTCTGCCGCAACCTTATCCGGTCTTAATGTATGTTCAATCTGTGGAAATGGGGAAAAAGGATTGTCTTCAATAAATTCCTCAAGATATCCGCTGTCCATTACAGCATCAATATCGATTTTATTCAGCCTCTTTCTGACCTCTTTAATAACCTTATCTTCAGCGACATCCTTTATGTATGAAATCACTACATCCGTTTTCGTATACTTGCCAATTTTCATGCTTTCAATTATAAAATTAGGATTTTTAATCCTTCTTCTTAGCATAGAGGTATTTACCCGGAGGGTTTCAACAAAACCCTCCTTCGGACCTCTTATCGTAGATTCTGATGTCGGCTCGCTTATGCTTCTTTCGGGCCAACCTTTTGTGCTTATAATTATCCCCTTATCCACCCCGTCGATAATAAGTGCGGTATTACCCTCTAAGATGCCATCGACAATTTCTCCTATTTTGCTTTTCTCCTTTACATCAGCTGCCATAATAAAGTGGTCCCTTATTGTCTCATATACCTGCTTTTTAGTGAAAATCTTTCCCTCAATTTTTCTTGTCTCTGCCATAATCGGCTCTAAGATATCTTTATTTACGACCTCTTTATCTACCATCCCATCTATATTTAGTAAAAACCCTCTTGTTTTTTTACTTCCTATGGTTAATTCCCTGAAATTTATATCGCTGTTTTCTTTTAGCAGCATCTTTAATATATTAATATTTTTATCGATTTCATCGTACAAAGACATTTCTTTATAATGTTCCTGCAAATCCTTCGGTTCTGCCATGCTATTACCTCCATCTTACAAAACCTCCTGCATTTATTATTTCTATTATATTGCAAAAATATTATAAGGTTTTTTAAAAATAAAAAAAAGCTGGACATAATCAGAATATCCAACAACAAAAACAAGTTTTTAAATTCTTTCAGCATATTAATCCTTTTCTATATTTCTTTCATATATGATTCTAAGCCCTTCCAATGTAAGCATATCATTTACCACATTTATTTCCTTGGATTCCTGAGATATCAATCCTGCCAGCCCCCCTGTTGCAACAACAAAGGCTTTTTTTGAATATTCTTCTTTCATTTTCGTAACAATATAATCTACCATACCTACATGTCCATAAATTATACCTGCCTGCATACTTGATACCGTATTTTTGCAGATTACATTCTTAGGCTTGATTAATTCTATCTTTGGAAGTTTTGCAGTTCTTTGAAACAAAGCATCTGCTGAAATGATAAAACCCGGTGCAATAGCACCTCCAAGGTATTCACAATTTTTTGACACCATGCAAAAGGTTGTAGCTGTTCCAAAATCGATTATTATAACAGGACCACCGTATAATTCATATGCAGCAACCGCATTTACTATCCTGTCTGCTCCTACCTCTTTCGGATTATCATATTTTATATTTATACCTGTCTTTACTCCTGGTCCTACTATCAACGGATTTACATTGCAGTATTTTATCATCATTGATTCTAGTGTATGCATTATTGGCGGAACAACAGAGGATATAATCGCAGCATCTATATCCTTTAAATTTATATGATTATACTCAAAGAGCTGATTTATAAGGATGCCATATTCATCAGAGGTCTTTGTTTTATCTGTTGCTATTCTAAATGAATTCAGAAGCCTCTTACCATCATATATCCCAAGAACTATATTTGTATTTCCAACATCATAAACAAGTAACATACCTACTTCCATCCCTTTCTGGTCAATACTACACTGCTAAATAAGCAGGCAAAAAGCCTGCTTATTTATAATATGTTCATCTTTTTTACGGATCTTACAACAATAGTTGTAAGGATTACTGCCACTATTATTTCGAAAATACCATTTTTAACTGCCACCCCTATTGCTACAGGCAAGGATAAATATCCATGTAATACTGCAAGCCCTAAAACCCCTATTGTATTTGTAAGAGTACCTGCTGCTGCCGCAATACCGCTATTTTTGGTGTATTTATATGCATAATAGGATACTATACCAATCATTACCCTTGGAATAATCGCAATCACTGGATCGGCAAAAAGCGGTGTATTTTGCCTTATAAAACTTGATATACCGAAAATCAGACCAATAAATACACCCACATATGGACCTTCAAGGATTGCTCCAATTATTGTAGGTATATGCATTGTTGTTGCGTTTGCAATGCCAAGTGGTATATAACCAAGTGGTGTCGCTGAAAGCACAATAGATATTGCAGAAAGCATACCTGCTACTGTCATCTGCCTTACTGATAATTTAGCTGGCAATTTCTTCACCTCCAATCTAGTTCCATAATAAGGATACCAGTCGAATCCATGCCATTAATTTTAGTCCAGTTCAATAGATACTGGCACAATAATTTTAGCAGATTTAATTAATGGTTTCAATATTTTATATTACATTTACTTACGATTATTGTTTTTATTTTATTGTGACTAAGGCATCCCCTGTATTTACAGATGTGCCTTTTGATACATTGATTGAAGCAATTATTCCATCAAAGGATGCTGCTATTTCATTTTCCATTTTCATCGCTTCAAGTATTAATAATACATCCCCTTTTTTAACAGATTGCCCCTCCTTGACTTTTATATCAAGAATTGTACCCGGCATTGGAGCAGGTACTGCCTTCATACCTATCGGAAGATCCACCGGTTTTGATGATGATGAAGGTTTACTTTTAGGTTCCGGTACATCATATGTTACATTTTCTCTTATTTCCTCAACCTCAACTTTGTATAATTTACCATTAACAGTTATATTAAACTTCTTCATAAATTATAACTTACCCCCTATAATCTTGAATTCATCTGTTCTTGAATACCTATCCTTCGCCAGACAGGCGATGTTTGAGGTATCCTGACAATTGATTTTACCTTGAATTTCCCTATATCGCCGCCAATTGTTGCCGCAACCGCCGCCGATATAACAGCAATTAATTCTTCATCATAACCTTCCGTTATATTTGTTAAATCTTTCATAATTTACACCCCTTATACCGGAATATTTCCATGTTTTTTTGAAGGCCTCGTCTCACGTTTGCCTTCTAACATATCAAATACTGATACAAGCCTTGGGCGTGTTTCAGATGGTATTATTACATCGTCTACATAACCTCTTGCTGCTGCTCTGTAAGGATTTGCAAAACTGTCTCTATACTCTTGGATTTTCTTTTGTCTTGTTTCAGCCGGATTCTCCGATGCTTTTATCTCATTCTTAAATACAATGTTTGCAGCACCTTCCGGACCCATGACAGCAATCTCAGCAGTAGGCCAAGCAAATACTATATCAGCCCCAAGGTCTTTGCTGCACATTGCAAGATACGCACCTCCATATGCCTTTCTTACTATCAGTGTTACTTTAGGAACAGTAGCTTCTGAATATGAATAGAGCATTTTTGCGCCATGTCTTATTATTCCGCCATATTCCTGATTTGTCCCCGGCAAAAATCCCGGTACATCAACTATGTTTAATAACGGTATATTGAAAGCATCACAAAACCTTATAAATCTTGCCGCTTTATCCGATGCATTTATGTCAAGACAGCCTGCTAAGACCTTAGGCTGATTTGCAATAATTCCAATGGTCTTGCCATTGAGCCTTGCAAAAGCCGTTATAATGTTTTGAGCATATAAGGACTGTGATTCAAAAAATTCGCCTTTATCCACTATCTCCGCAATTATTTCTTTCATATCATAAGGCTTATTGGGATTATCCGGTATTACATCAATAAGCTTTTGTGACAATCTATTTACAGCATCCCCTGTTTCATATTGGGGTATGTCTTCAAGATTATTTGAAGGCAGATAGCTTAATAAAATTTTTACCATATTAAGACATTCTTCGTCATCTGCCGCCCTGAAATGGGCAACACCGCTTATCTGATTGTGCGTCATTGAACCACCAAGTTGTTCTATTGATACATCCTCACCTGTTACTGTTTTTATAACTTGCGGACCCGTTATAAACATCTGTCCAGTTTTGTCAACAATAAAGATAAAATCTGTAAGGGCAGGTGAGTATACCGCGCCACCTGCACATGGACCCATTATAACTGATATCTGCGGTATTACTCCAGATGCCAATGTATTCCTGTAAAATATATTTCCGTAACCTGACAGGGAATCAACACCCTCCTGTATTCTAGCTCCACCGGAGTCATTAATCCCTATAATCGGCACACCCATTTTTAATGCCATATCCATTATGTTTGTTATTTTTTTAGCATGATACTCCCCAAGTGAGCCCCCAAGTACTGTAAAATCTTGTGAGTATACACAGACAGGTCTTCCTTCAATCGTACCATATCCCGTAACAACACCTTCACCGGGGGTTTTCTGATTTTCCATACCAAAATCAAAACACCTGTGTTCGACATATGTATCAATTTCTACAAAACTATCTTGGTCTAAAAGCCGATCTATCCTTTCCCTTGCTGTCAACTTGCCTTTTTCATGCTGTACTGCAATTCTTTTTTCTCCACCGCCTGTTAATATCATATTTCTTTTATTTTGAAGTTCTTCTATCTTTTCCTTTATACTCATATTTCCTATCTCTCCTTTGTCTATATTCACGGTGTCATTATGCAATTTCACATTTAATTATTTGGTATTGCAACATTAAGATAAATATTTATAATCGTACCTTTTCCTTTTTTGCTTAATATCTTTAAACTTCCATTATAGGTTTCTAATATACGTTTGCAAATAGGTAGTCCAAGACCAGTACCTTCCTTTTTTGTTGTATAAAAAGGCATCATTATTCTTTTTAAATTTTCTCTTTCTATACCGTAACCATCATCTGCTATCTTTATAATTACCTTATTGGTAACCGGATTGAATTTTGTTACTAATATAATTGTACCATTTTTATTGATTGCCTGAAAGGCATTTTGAAAAATATTTAAAAGCAATTGCTTAATGTGATTTGGGTCAATATTAACAGCCGGTGTGGCATTGTATCTTTTTATTATTTCTATATTCCTATGTGCCGCCTCAGCCTCTATTACTGTCATGTATTCTTCTATTACATCTTTTAAAATTATTTTATTGCTGCTATCCTCTTTCTTTGCTATGCTTAGATATTCTTTTGTCAATTCGATTATCCTGTCAACCTCAGAATTTATTGATTCAAAATAAATCTGATCATCCTTATATTTCGTCTGCAATATTTTAATAAAACCTTTTATAGGTGTAAGGGAATTTTTTATCTCATGTATCATGGATGCTGTTAACTCACCCATGATATTATATTTTTCCGTCTGTTCCATTATCCTGTCCATCTTAACATTCTGAGTCACATCCTTTATTATAATACTACAAGAAGAACCGTCAAACATATTGCCTTTTTCAATGGATAAAAATTTCTCATCATTACTATTTATTGCATAAAATACCTTTCTATCTTTAATCATTATGTCTTCAACAGAAATATCATGATTCAGCCTCTTTAATATATCATTTATTTTTTTGCCAACAGCTTCAATGTAATTTACTTTCAACAAGCTACAAGCCGACTCATTTAAATATTCTATATTAAAATCCCGGTCTATAATTACTATCCCAATATCCAGCAGTTCTATCATCTGAAAGCGGTTTTTAAAAAAATTAAAGCAGGATTTACTATAATCTTCTGTTAATTTTAAAAAGCCAATCATGCCTATCTTCTCATTCTGACTATTATTTATATAATTACATGTCATATTAAAGTAAAACTTTATACCATATTTTGATTTTAATCCGATTTTATATAAATTACCACCTTCTTTAATCTCACTATAATGTAGTACATCTCTTAAAAACTTGTTGAAATTTCCATTTGTATCGCTTTCTGCATACCCTAAAAAATTTATTAGCTTTTTATTAAGAAATATAGTTACTCCATTAGGATTTTTAAGTATAAAAAATTCATGTAGGGAATCCAGTATTTCATATAACCAATTTAACTTCTGGTCTCCGTCTGTTTCGAATTTTATATCACACATGAAAATTCCCCTTTCCCTTTCTAAATAAAAAATTATATCAATATTAATATAACTTAGACATATTTCTTTAATATCCTTCTTTTTACATGGAAATTTTTTAAAAAAATAGTGTATAAAATCTTAAACCATTTTATACACTATTTATTACTAAGATAGTTCTCCACCTTCTAAATTTTCACCGGAAAAATATTTTTCAAATTCTTCTGCATTAAGCTTTTCTTTTTCCATTAATGCCTGTGCAACCCTGTGAAGATTCTCCATATTTTCCTTAAGAAGTGTTTCTGCTTTTTTATAACATTCTTCTATAATATTTTTCATCTCTTTGTCAATATCATATGCAACTTCCTCACTGTAATTTCTTGTCCTCCCTAAGTCACGTCCTATAAAAATCTCATCATTATCAGTGCCAAATGTCATTGGTCCAAGTTTCTCACTCATACCATATTCAGTAACCATCTTTCTCGCTATACTTGTTGCTCTTTCAATATCATTTTGTGCCCCTGTGCTTATATCGTTTAATACGAGGCTTTCCGCTACACGCCCCCCCAGAAGATGAACTATTTCATCCATCATTTCTGATTTAGACATATAGTATTTATCCTCTTCGGGCAGAAGCATAGTATATCCACCGGCTCTTCCCCTTGGAATGATTGTTACTTCATGAACAGGGGGAGTATTTGGAAGAAGTTTTGCAACAACTGCATGACCTGCTTCATGATATGCCACAAGTTTCTTATCTCTTTCAGACATTACCCTGCTTCTTTTTTCAGGTCCTGCAATTACCCTTGTAATTGCTTCTTCCAGTTCAATCATTGTAATCTGCCTCAATCCTTTTCTTGCGGAGAGGAGGGCAGCCTCATTCATAAGATTTTCTATATCAGCACCTGTAAATCCAGGTGTTCGCCTTGCCAGAACCTTCAGTGAAACCTCTTTTGCAAGGGGTTTATTCTTTGAATGAACCTTCAATATTTCCTCTCTTCCTTTTATATCAGGAACTCCAACAGTAACATGCCTGTCAAACCTTCCCGGTCTTAGAAGGGCTGGGTCAAGAATATCAGGTCTGTTTGTTGCTGCAATTACAATTATACCTTCATTGGCACCAAAACCATCCATCTCAACAAGAAGCTGATTTAGGGTCTGTTCTCTTTCATCATGTCCTCCGCCTAAACCTGCACCTCTATGGCGACCGACAGCATCAATTTCATCAATAAATATGATGGATGGTGCATTTTTCTTCGCCTGCTCAAATAAATCTCTCACTCTTGAAGCACCCACACCAACAAACATTTCAACAAAATCTGAACCGCTTATGCTAAAGAAGGGAACACCCGCTTCACCAGCTACCGCCTTTGCTAATAGAGTCTTACCTGTACCGGGTGGTCCGATAAGCAATACCCCCTTGGGAATTCGAGCACCCAAATCTAAAAATTTCTTAGGATACTTCAAAAATTCAACAATTTCCTGTAATTCTTCTTTTTCCTCATCAGCACCTGCCACATCATTAAAAGTGACTTTTCTTTTTTCATCTGTTACCAATTTAGCTCTGCTTTTGCCAAAGGACATAACCCTGTTTCCACCTCCGCCCTGCGCCTGCTGCATAAATACATACCATAAAATTACAAAGAAACCTATCATAATTAAAGTTGGAAGTATCTGCAGCCACCACGGCGGTGTAGCCGGAGGGTCACTTTTTAAGTCAACCTTTCCCGAAACAACATATGGCTGAATATACTGCATAAATGCTGAAACATCAGGAATCCTGCCGCTAAACTCGGTTCCATCCTTAAAAGCACCTGTATAGTCATTCCCTGCAAGGGTTATCCGAGAAATATTTCCATTGTTTACCTCTTTATACAATTCAGTAACTGTAAGTACTTTGGGTTGTTTTATATCATTATTATAAAGTTTCACTGTTGCATATATTGCAACAAATATCAGCATCAAAATTACTATGCTGCGTATCGTTTTATTCAAGTATGGTCCTCCCTTCAAAGGTCTTTTTTCATAAATTAATAATATCATATGAATTATAAAAAACCAAATTTTAATTATATAATTCCGGTTTTAATACTCCTATATAAGGTAAATTCCTGTATTTCTCATCAAAATCAAGACCATAACCTACAACAAATCTGTCAGGTATTTTAAAACCGCTGTAGTCCACTTTGACGTGAGTCTCCCTCCTTTCCGGTTTGTCCAGTATTGTACATATCTTGAGGCTGTTAGGTTTCCTCCCTAAAAGGGTCCTTCTAAGATATGATAATGTTAAACCACTGTCTATTATGTCTTCAACAATAAGTACATCCTTTTTCTCAATACTCATATCAAGGTCCTTTATGATTTTTACAATGCCGGAAGAACATGTAGAACATCCATAACTTGATACCGCCATAAAATCAATTGACAAAGGAAGGTCAATGGCTCGTGAGAGGTCCGACATAAAGGTTGCCGCACCTTTTAATATGCATATAAGCATCAAATTTTTACCTTCATAATCTTTTGTTATAATTCTACCCATTTCAGCTACCTTTTCTTTTAGCTGTTCCTCTGTAATTAAAATTTCTTCAATATCTTTTGAAAGATTCGACATAACACTTTTACCTCCCTAAGTTCGGTTCCTTTTTGATGTACTTTATAACCAAAATTTTTTTTGTATCGTCATCTATTTTGTAAGTATCACTCATCCTATAGCCTACAACCCATAAAACCACATTACCAATAGCAAGTATGGGTACATTGTCCCTCATTTCTTTCGGCACTTTTTCATCAATAAAAAATTCCTTTAATTTTTTTGTACCTTTCATATTTAGAGGGTGTATTATATCACCTGTCTTCCTCTGCCTTATATTTATGCTGCCATTGATTTTATCAAAATCAAACATCTTGCAAAACTTGCCCATATCAATCTTTTTTATATCTTTTGTATCAATTATATATGTTTTAAAGACCCCAATATTTGAAACCTCTGTATTACCGGGTATTTTCAGCTTAACACAGTATTCATTCTTTTTATCTTCTTTATGTTTTCTAAATATAAGGTTATTATAGCTTTTTATTACTTCAATTTCAAAAGGCAAATCAATTCTTGCGGATGTTTGTTTCCTTAGAAGTAATATTATATCCTCTATATGGATATATTCAAGTCCATCAAAATCTCCCTTTAATTTTTTATAAGCTATTCTAAGGAGTCTTTTCTTTACAGCATCATGCTGTTTAATTAAGCCGTCAATCTTCAGCCTTATTTCCCCATCGCAATGTATTGCTATTTCATTAAATACTTTTTCAGACTGAAGGTTTAAATATTCATTATCCTCCATGATTATTCTTGATGTCCTATATAAATTTTCAACAATATCAACACCGAAAGTATCTTCGATAAAGGGTATCAATCTTAGTCTGACTTTATTTCTATTATATTTATCTTCATAGTTTGTTCTGTCAACAACAAATTTTAACCCTTTTTCCTGCAAATAATCTTCAATTTGTTTCCTGCTTATTTCAATTAACGGTCTTATTATATTTCCATTTACAGGTTTTATGCCGGCAAGCCCTGTTGTCCCTGTACCCCGAAGGATATTTAATAACACGGTTTCAGCGGCATCATTTTTGTTATGGGCTACCGCTATTTTATCTGCATTAACCTTTTTCAATATCTCATTAAATGCATTATATCTTTTTTCACGTCCCGCCTGTTCTTCAGAATATCTCATTTCAACGGCGTATTTTTTAATATCTATTTTAAACAAAAAAAATGGGATATCCATCCCGCGGCATATATCTTCTACAAACTCAGCATCCTTTTCCGCTTCTTTTCCTCTTAACATATGGTTTATATGAACAACATAAAGTTTTATTTTGTATATATCTTTTAATTCGTATAAAATATTTAAAAGACAAATTGAATCAGGTCCTCCAGATACCCCTACAACAATGGTATCATTTTTTTGAATCATATCATATTTTTTTATCGTGTTTAAAACCTTTTTAACCATTTCAATCTCCTAAAACAATGTTGTTTTTGATGCTATCTTTCTTTGTTTCCCCGTGCTATATTATAAATTATTATACATTATAGCATCTTCCAAATCAAATATTTTCACTACAAATTTATAATAATCTATTTTTTTGAATTATAAAAATCCCTCCACAGCTTTATTATTTTACATACTTGTGGAAGGATTATACATATTATTTAAGTTTTTTCCATACTTTTATAGCCAGTACCGTCATATCATCTTTTGGTGTATTATTACATAACTCTAAGCATTTTTTTATGATAATCTCAGCAATATCCTGTGGATTTCTTGATTCTATCCCTTTTATAAATTTTGAGATGGCAGTTTCCTTATCGCCTTCAAAACAATCAAGTACACCATCTGTCGCAAGTATTACAAAATCACCCTCTTTTAATTTTCTTTCATGTATATCCGCCTCTACATCTTCAAGTATACCTATTGGAAGCGAACTTGATTCTATGATATCTACATTATCGCTACTCTTTATAAATGTTGCAGAAGCCCCTATCTTAATAAATTCTGCATTTCCCGTAAACAAATCAATAAATGTTATATCAACCGTTGAAAACATCTCTTCGGCAGACCTTAAGGCAAGTATTGAATTTAATGTCTGAATTATAAGATTCTTGTTAAATCCCGCCTCTATAAACCGTTCTAATAAAGATATTGTCGTACCACTTTCAGAGGCAGCCCTGTAGCCGAATCCCATTCCATCACTTAACGCAGCCATGTATTTTCCACCCTCAAGCTCAATAAACGAATACGCATCACCTGATACCTTATTTGCATCCTTATTGACCTTGCTTATTCCTGTTGATACCTGATAAGATTCCGCTTTTGTAAGATTTAATGTGCATCTTCCTTTTGAATCTATAGAACAAATGGCATCCTTCCTTTCATATCTTTCCCCCATTATTTCGGATATCGCCGGTATTATCTTCCTTTCACATTCCTTAGCAGCATAGCAGGCTTTTTTATATATTTTTATATTTATATTTCCATCACCAATGTCATATACTATTACATCTTCAACAGCTATATTCAATTTGTCGAGCTCCACCATTATATGCTGTTCGAGGTCATCTTTAAATGTAATATTCATGCTTATGTCTTCAGCCATATTCGATATGGCTTCGGATATGCCCTTTAGCTGGTTTGATACTATACCCCTTGCATCTTTTAATCTTTCCCTCCACTGCATATCAATTTTATATATCTGAAGATTATGTTTGGTACAATTTAATAATTCCGGGAATCTAACACATCTTTTATACAGCTTATTATTTTCAATATTCCCAGAACCTTCAAGACATTCTACCATTTCAAACATGCTTTTATATGTAAAATAAAATTCCTTGTCCCAACATATTCTATACCTTTCACAATTTGTACATATTTTATTGGCAATTTCCTCAAATAAATAAGATATATCTTTATGTGCAATTATCTTCTCATTTGACTTTTTAAAACTTTTACCCAATTCATCAAAAACCTGTGAGTACTCTATTAATTTATCTGTAACAACTTCCTTCAGCTTTTCATTATAATTTCTTTCACTTAAATTTTTATTGCCTTTTATGAGATATGACAATTTATTCATGTAATCTGCCGGTACAACAAGAAATACAGCTGATGCAAATATGATGTCATATGGATTTATAAGCATTTGTGTTGAAGCATTTACATAAAATGTCATTATCACAAAAGCTATTATAAACCCTATTGTAATTCCCAGCCTATTAAGCTTTTTCATACTTCCAGACAATAAACCTGCAAATCCATAAAGTCCTACAGCCGATGGAGCTTGAAAAAGTGACAAACTTCCAATCAAACCTATCGTGGTACCAACACTTGTACCTACACCAATACCCCCAAGGTACGAACTTAAAAGAATTACAAAAATACCCATTGTACTGTTTAAAGTGAATTTCCATATTTTTATATTGTTTAATCCCAATATTGTAATCCCAATCATAATGCACAGGGATATCAATTCTTCGTTTGAAATTACCTTTCTGTTTGTACTGTTTAAAAGCGATATAGCTTGGTTAAATATAAACACCAGCAACATTGCAGTTATGGATTCATAAAAGGTCATCATTATATCAAAAAATAAAAAGCCATATATACTGCTGTATAAAAGCCCTGCTAAAAATAATGCAGCAAATGTTATTAAAGCAACTTTAAATACATCCTTTTGTTTTACTTTAAAAATTGCTTCAAGAAAGAGTATCAATATAAATACTCCCAAATATTTAAAGCTGTTTACATTGTTTAAAGATAAAATACCCAAATATATACCAAGTCCTGCTATAAAATACCTCCTTCTAAACATGATAAGCACAGCAAAATATGCAACACCAAATGGCAGAAGATTTTCAAATATCTCCGCTCTGCCGATTATAAAACCAAGTATGGTAAAAACAAATACGTTTAGAATAAACCTTAGATTATCTTTCTGTGTATTAATATTTTCTTCCTTCTTTGCAATCCTCTTATATGGAAGAACATCTGAATTATACATTTATTTCCACCACCGTTTTTTATTTTATTGTACCATGCAAATTTAGTATTATTTGTTAAAAATTGGTGATAGCAAAAAATTTTTTATGACACATTTTTCTTAAATATAAAAAAAAGCTACAATCCACTGCAGCTTTTTTGCAAATTCAATATATTAAATGGTGACCCCGACGGGATTCGAACCCATGTTACCGCCGTGAAAGGGCGATGTCTTAACCACTTGACCACGGGGCCAGTTGACAATCATATTTTATCATATTTTGTAGAAATGTCAATAAAAATTTTTCTATTTATTTAATACCGATTATACAGTACATCTCGTTATTATCTACTGTTTTTCATTCGCTTATAACGGAACAACCACGGGTATATCATGAAATTTTTCTACAACAATGGGAATCCCATAAACAGATGCTATATTTTTTGATGTCATGATTTCCATCCCTCCACAGGCAAAAATTGTCTTATCTTTTAAAAGCATAAATTTGTTAGAAAACCTTAATGACAGATTAAGGTCATGCATTATAACAATTGCAGCAATATCTTCCTCTTCTACTGTCTGTTTCAGTATCCTCAGCACCTCCATTTGATTTTTTAAATCCAGATTGCTTGTCGGTTCGTCCAACAAAAGTACCTGCGGTTCCTGCGCCAATGCTCTTGCTATAACAACCTTTTGCAACTCCCCACCACTTAATTCGTCTAAATATCGCAGTGCAAATTGCTGCAGGTTTAATTTTTCTAAAACCCTGTTTACTATATCCATATCCTTCTTTGTAACATCCCATTTGATATGGGGTTTCCTTCCAAGAAGAACGGCATCAAATACCGTAAAACGGGCATTTTCATATCTTTGTGCAACATACCCCATCTTTTGTGCTACTTCCCTGCGGCTTAATTTTGCAATATCCCTTTTTTCAATGTATGCTGTGCCTTTTTGCGGCTTTAAAATCCTGTTAATGCATTTTAAAAGTGTAGACTTTCCCGCACCATTATTCCCTAAAACAGACAGCAGTTCTCCCCTTTTGAGACTGAAACTTACATCTTTTAATGTGGGTAGACTTATGTATCTGAATTCTATTCCATCTACTTCTAATATCATCTGTTAAGCCTCCTTGAAATCAGGTATAAAAAGAGCGGCGCTCCCAAAAGGGAAGTAATGGCTCCTACCGGAAGCACTATCGGAGCAATAACCGTTCTTCCTAAGGTGTCAGAACCTAAAAGCAGCAGTCCTCCAATAACCCCTGAAGCCGGGATTAAAAAGCGATGGTCTCCTCCAATCAGCCTTCTCATTATATGAGGACCTGCTAATCCGATAAAACCAATTATGCCTAAGAAAGAAACGGTTACCGCACTTATTAAGGATGCTATAAACATACCTATTAATCTTATTCTTTCTACATCTACGCCAAGTCCTTTTGCGGTTTCTTCGCCGCTGTTTAAGGCATTATAATTCCATCTGTTAAACATGAAATAAACAAATCCGGCTAAAATGATTATAGTCATGATAAGTAAGTCCCGCCAGGATGCCCTTCCGATATCCCCAAATGTCCAGAATACCACAGAAGCAACCTTCACATCATCTGCAAAATACTGCAGCAGCATAGTAGCAGCCGAAAACAAGGAGCTTAGAGCGACACCTGTCAGTATCATGGCTTCAGGAGTTACCCTGAAAATTGAAGATAGCATAAGGATAACTATCGTTGATGACATGGCTCCTAAAAATGCAAATATAACAACCATATACGGATTATTGATGATTATTGACTCAGATGCACTGTTTTGTGTGCTACCTGCTCCAAATGCAATGATAGCCAGCGCCGCTCCAAATGCCGCACCTTGTGAAATACCTATTGTAAAAGGGGAGGCAAGAGGATTTCTAAGAATACTCTGCATTACACAGCCGGCTATTGAAAGACCAGCTCCCGCTACAATCGCAGATAAAATCCTCGGCAATCTTATATTCCATACAATAATACTCAGCCTGTTATCACTTCTATTTAATAAGGTCGTCAATACCTCCTTTAAGGTGGTACCGGCAGAACCGGCATTTATTGCATATACTGACAAAACTAAAACAAAAAATGCACACAATAAAATTATAAAAATCTTTCTTCCGGTATATTTCTGATAACTGCTTGGAATGTTTTCCATCGCTTGCTGTTTCACCTTTTTATCCCCTTACCTGAATTTATATTAGATATTTTATTGACCTAAGGTTATCTGTTTAAACCCGCCGTATAATTCAACCATCTTGTCATATAAAGGTTTCCCATAGAAAAATTTGTATATTTCATCCGCCTTTTTAGCAGGGTCAATATCCTTAAACTGCTCCGGATATAAAACCTTACCTGCGTAATATGAATCAGCGATTGCCGTATCTATATTTGTTGTATAATTATTATATGGAAGCAATCCGTAAACATGTCCGGCTTTTACCGCCTTTAAGGATTGATAAAACTTTGGTTCTTTTTGATAATCCTGCTTAACTAAGCTGTAGCCGCCTTCATCAATGAAAATAACATCAGGATCCCATGCCAGCAATTTTTCCTTGTCAATCATGACACTTCCCTTTTGTCCGGTTTCGTCCACCACGTTTTTAGCGTTTATATTTTTAAATGGAGGATAATCTCCCTGTGTACTTTCTATCCCATGCACTCCTTTCATGCCAAGTGCTCCTACATAAACCGTCTGTTTTTTGTCGTTAGGGATTCCCTTTGTCCTATCATTTAAATCCTTCTGGCAGTTTTTTATATAATCCACTACCTCATGTGCTCTTGTTTCTTCTCCTGTTATCTTTCCAATAAGATTAATTGATTTATATACATCCTCATCAAATGTTGCAAGTTTGCCATAACTTATAACAACAACAGGAATACCTGTCTTTGTCTGAAGGTCATCTGCTTTTGCTTTGTCTACATACGCTGCAAAAATAACATCCGGTTTTACCTCTACAAGTTTTTCCGGGTCAGGTGCGGAATCAGGACCGCCTTGTCCGATTACCGGCAGCTTCGATAATTCATCTCTATACGCCATATTGTATGTCCTTCCGTCCGCAGGTTTTATGTCAATATTTTCAACACCTGCTAATTTTTTAACGCCATCAACATAAGTAATAAGCCTTAAAGCACCAGGCCATATCCCTACAACCTTGTTAGCAGGAACAGTGACTTCAACCTGCCTCCCCGCAAGGTCTGTAACCGTAATCTTTTGTGCCTTTGTTTCCTGTTTTTGTTGAACAGGTGCCTTAGAACTGCATGCCGTGGTAATGATAACGATTGTGAGCAGTGCAGCAAAGAAGGCTCTTAATTTTAATGATATGTTTTTCATATAATCCCTCCTAAAATATGTTTTTAGATAACATTTATTCTTTTTGTGTTATCTCTTTAAATATTATAATATATGACATAAACAAAAACAATAATAAAAAATAAAATTTTTTAAATTTTTTTGTTGACTTTTATGAAAATATATAGTATACTTTTCTCACAGTTTATTTTAACAATAAAATAGTAAGTAATTTAATTAAGATAGCAAAGGTGCTTTTCGTTTCGGAAAGCATCTTTTTTTATAAATAAGCAAAGGCGCTTATCTAATGTCCAGATAAGCGCCTTTGCTTATTTATAAGGAGGTGATAAGGAAGGAGATATAAAGATTTATCCAAAAAATTGATAAATAACAAATTATAACAAATATGAAAGGGGTTTTTAAAGATGACAAGAAAAGTAGCATTTTATGGAAAAGGTGGGATTGGTAAATCCACCACACAGCAGAACACCGCAGCAGCATTGGCCTATTTTTACGGAAAAAAGGTTTTTATTCATGGATGTGATCCAAAAGCAGATTGTACCCGCTTAATTCTTGGCGGTAAACCTCAAGAGACAATAATGGATACACTAAGAGAAGAGGGTGAAAATGCTGTAACAATAGATAAGGTTGTTAAAAAAGGTTTTAAAGACATTAAATGTGTTGAATCCGGCGGACCTGAACCTGGTGTAGGTTGTGCGGGTCGAGGGGTTATAACTGCTATTGGTATGATGGAAGAACGGGGAGCTTATACAGAGGAACTTGACTTTATACATTTTGATGTTTTAGGTGACGTTGTCTGCGGAGGATTTGCGATGCCCATACGTGAAGGAAAAGCTCAGGAAGTTTATATTGTTGCATCGGGTGAGATGATGGCAATATATGCGGCAAACAACATATGCCGTGGTTTAATCAAATATGCTGAACAAAGCGGGGTTAGACTGGGAGGTATCATATGCAATAGCCGCAGAGTTGATGGTGAAAAGGAACTTATGGAAGAATTTTGTTCAGCCATAGGAACCCAGATGATTCATTTTGTTCCGAGAGATAACATAGTTCAAAAGGCAGAGTTTAACAAAAAAACAGTAATAGAATATGACCCTGAATGTAATCAGGCAAAGGAATATGGAGAACTTGCACGAAAAATCATCGAAAACGACATGTTTGTAATACCTAAGCCTTTACCTATGGATGATTTGGAAAAAATGGTTCTCAAATACGGCTTATTAGATTAAAGAAAAGGAGAGATAATCATGAAGATGATCCGTGCAATAATAAGACCTGAAAAGGTAGAAGACGTCATAGACGGACTGGCAGAAGCAGGATACTTTTCCCTGACAAAGATAAATGTTTTCGGAAGAGGAAAACAAAAGGGTATTGATATAGGTACAATTCATTATGATGAACTTCCCAAGACAATGATTATGATGGTTGTCGATGATGAAAGCGTTGATGAAGCTATAAAGATTATAAACTATAAAGCCTATACAGGTAATTATGGTGATGGAAAAATTTTTGTTAGCCCGGTAGAAGAAGCCTATACAATAAGAACAGCTGCAAAAGGTCTTTAACTTTTCCTTAAACTTAGGAGGTGTTTCAATGAAAGAGATAATTGCAATCATAAGACCCAATAAAATCTCGGCAACTAAAGAAGCTTTAGATAGTATAGGCTTCCCCGGAATGACGGCAACCGCTGTGCTTGGAAGAGGAAAACAAAAAGGTATAGCTGGAGAGGTTAGCTTTAGTATAAATCCGGAAATTGTGGAAAAATCAAATAATACCAGTATGAAATATGTACCCAAAAGAATGATATCCTTAATCGTAAATTGCGAGGATGTGGATAAGGTTGTAGATACTATAATAAGAGTCAATAAAACCGAACATATAGGTGATGGAAGAATTTTTGTATGCCCTATAGATAATGCTGTAAGGGTAAGAACAGGAGAAAATGGCAAGAAGGCTATCATGTAAATAAATAGTAAGCAGCTTATGAATCATAAGCTGCCTACACACCAGACCTTAACAGGAAGGAGTGAAAAAGATGGAAAGAGTTAGCTGTAAAAACAAGGTATATGGACACCCATGCTTTGATGATGAAGCGCATTTTAAATATGGCAGGATACACCTTCCTGTTGCACCTCGCTGCAATATAAAGTGCAATTATTGTGTTAGACGCCATGACTGCGCCAATGAAAACCGCCCGGGTGTTACCACTAAGATTATATCTCCTATGGAGGCTTTAGTCAAGGTTAAAGAAGCTATTGAACAAGAACCCCGCATAAGGGTTGCAGCAGTTGCTGGACCAGGAGATCCATTAGCAAATGAAGCTACTTTTGTAACCTTAAGGCTTGTTCATAAAGAGTTTCCAAATCTTAGAAAATGCTTATCAACAAATGGTTTGGTTTTAACAGATAGATTGGAAGATATAATATCCTGCGGTGTTTCTACTTTAACAATTACCATTAATGCTGTTGATCCTTCTATAGGAAAAGAAATTTATTCATACGTTGTTTATAAAGGTAAGTTATATAAAGGTAAAGAAGCAGCAGAAATATTAATAAATAATCAATTGCTGGGGCTTAAAAAGGCTTCAGAGGCTGGAATCACTGTGAAAGTCAATACTGTTTTGATACCTTCTATAAACAAGAATCATGTGATTGAGATAGCCAAAGAAGTTCAAAAGCTTGGAGCATATATTATGAATATCATGCCTTTGATACCTATGGGGAAATTTTCTGACCTATCAGCACCTACAGCAGAAGAACTGAAAGAAGCTCAAAAAAACTGTGAAAAATTTGTACAGCAGTTTCACAATTGCCGGCAGTGCCGTGCTGATGCCGTAGGTGTACCAGGGGAAGAACAAAAAAGAGTATGTTTATTATAAATTTAAAGGAGGAGATATATTATGCCGTTTGTAAGACTGAAATGTGATGAATGTATACCTGAAAGGGAAAAACACACTTATATACATGACCCGGAAAATCCTGTTATTCCGGCATGTAATATAAATACAATACCCGGTGATATGACAGAAAGAGGATGTGCCTTTGCCGGTGCCAAAGGGGTTATAGGAGGACCTATGGCAGATATAATTCAAATGGTTCATGCACCAATAGGCTGTTGTTATTATACATGGGGTTCAAGGCGTAATCTTTCGGATTTGTATGCATGGGTTGCTCCTAACAAGCTGAGCAATACCGCATTAAATAGAAGGTATTGCGTATGTACCAATATGGAAGAAAAGGATGTTGTTTTTGGCGGGGTTAAAAAGCTCAAAAAGGCTTGCTTGGAATCTGTTAAACTTTTTCCGGAAGCCAAAGGGATAATAATATTTACAACATGTACTACAGGGCTAATAGGAGATGACGTAAAGGCTGTAGCACGTGAATTAGAAAGCGAAACAGGATTACCCGTTTTTGCTGCTGAATCACCCGGTTGCTCTGGTGTAAGCCAGTCCAAGGGGCATCATGATTTTAACACGCAGTTTTACCGACAGGTTAAAGCTTTGAGAGAACGCCGCCCTGAACTTAAGATGAAGGAAGAGGAAAAAACACCTTATGATATCTGCTTAATCGGGGAATATAACATGGATTGGGACCTTAAAACAATAAAACCCCTGTTTGAAAAGATGGGCGTTCGAATTGTGGCGACTTTTACAGGGAATGAGCGCATAGAAAATCTCATTAAAATGATGGATGTAAAATTAAATGTAGTACACTGTCAGCGTTCTGCGGAGTATATAGCTCAAATGATAAAAGACGGTTTTAATACTCCTTTCATAAGATGTTCCCTTTTTGGAATTGAGCAGACATCTCAGGCGTTAAGAGATACGGCAGCATTTTTCGGGCTTGAAGATAAGGCAGAAAAGATTATTTCGGAAGAAATGGAAAAAATAAAGGATGCTATCGATTTTTACCGTTCAAAGCTTACAGGCAAGAGGGTGGCTGTATATGTAGGAGGTCCGAGGGTATGGCATTGGATAAAACTGATGGAGGAACTGGGGATGGATGTCGTGGCAGGTGCCTGTACCTTTGCACATGAGGATGACTATGAAAAGATCAATGCAAGGCATCCGGGAGGAATGTTGGTTATAGATGCACCTAATGAATATGAGATTGAAGAAATGTTAGAAGAGTATAAACCAGACCTCTTCCTGACAGGTCTTAAAGAAAAGTATATTGCAAGGAAAATGGGCATACCTACAGTCAATTCCCACTCCTATGAGAAGGGACCTTACGCAGGCTTCGCCGGAATGGTGAATTTCGCAAGAGATATATACGAGGGAATTTATGCCCCTGTATGGAAGTTTATTGAAAGATAAATCAAAAGGAGAGTGAAGTTATGGAGATTAAGAAAATTCCAATTGAAGGTATAACCTATGACCAGATAAAAATAGAAAAAACACCTGCAACTTGCGCATATAAGGAAAGGGACCCCGAGCTGGTAGCATCAGAGAACAGGACGGTTGTTATAAACCCAAACAGAACCTGCATGCCTCTGGGCGCTATGTTAGCAACCCTGGGGATTCACAAAACAATTCCCTTAGTACAGGGTGCACAGGGTTGTACGACTTACGTACGTTACACATTTTCAAGGGTATACAAGGAACCGGCGGTTATCGCAACATCTTCTTTCCATGAAGATGCAGCGGTTTTTGGTGGAAGAAAAAATCTTACTACAGCTATAAGAAATCTTGTTATCAGGTACAAACCTGAAATAATCGGTGTTGTAACTACGTGTTCCAGTGAGATAATGGGAGATGATATTGAAAGTTTTATTAAGGCTGCACAAAAAATGATGGTTGAAGAACTTGGAGAAGAAAAGGCGTACGGTGTAAAGATTGTACCGATTCATACCCCCAGTTTCGCAGGTTCCCATGTTAAAGGATATGACAATGCTTCCAAGGCATATTTGCAGTATTTAGCAACTAAGAAAACTAATCCCAATAATAAGGTGAATATAATCCCAGGTATAATAACACCGGGTGATATAAGGGAAATCAAGCATCTTCTCAAAGAAATGGGTATAGAAGGCATAATACTGTTTGATATTTCGGATACCCTTGATCTACCTTTGCGCCCACCTCAGTCGATTCCTTATTATCCTAAAGGAGGTACAAAATTAGAGGAAATCGAAGATATGCCCAACTCCTTGGCTACCTTTGCACTGTGCAGAGATTCAGGAGGAAGCGGAGCAGAGTATTTAAAGAGCAAGTTTGACATAACATCATTTTTAGGGCCCATACCGATTGGTGTTCACAATACGGATATCTTTCTGAACAGGTTAAGTGAACTTACGGGAAAAACCATACCTGAAAGTATTCTTGATGAAAGGGGATGGCTGTTAGATTCGATGGCAGATACCTTACATCATACAATGATGAAAAAAGTTGCAATCTTTGGCGATCCCGATGTAACTGTTGGTGTTACGAGGTTCGTATGCGAATTAGGTATGGAACCGATTGCTGTGTTGAGTGGTACCAAGAGTCCGACTTTTACGCAGGAAATTGAGGAAATTGCAAAAGAATATGAATGTTCCCCTAAGATAATGAACGGAAGCGACCTTTTTGAGTTTGAGGAATATATACGAACAAAGAATATTGATATTATCCTTGGAAATTCAAGAGGAGTGGATGTATCAAAAGAGATGCAGGTTCCTTTGGTTCGTTTTGGTTTTCCCGTATATGATAGGTTTGGTTTTCAAAAGAGGCCTATTGTCGGCTACAGAGGAGGAGAACTTTTGTTGGAAAATATCGTTAATTCTATTCTCGATTATGAATATCCTGATGATAGAACACATCAACTATAGTAAAATTTAGCAGAAGGGTGGTTGTGGAATGAATTTAGTTCCACAATCCTTTCTATTATGTCTTATTAATTGATTGGAGGTGAAATTGAGTATGTCAGATTATGTTGTTGATGAAAGAAAAAAGCATGTCTGTATAAAGGGATGGTCCCCTGAATCCTTGCCGGAATGTGAAAAGCAGACAATTCCGGGTATAATGAGTCAGAGAAGCTGTGCTTATTATGGAGCTCGGTGGGTGCTTGGGCAAATCAAGGATGCAATTCATCTTGTCCACGGTCCTGTGGGCTGTGCCTATTATGGGCAAGTGATAAGAGGAAAAAGCTATCGTATTTTTTCTTCTGACCTTCAGGAAAAAGATATTATCTTTGGAGGAGAAAAAAAGCTTTCAGAGGCTATCTTAAATGCAGTGAAACTTTTCCCTGAAGCAAAGGCTGTATTTGTATATACAACCTGCTCTGTGAGCCTGATTGGCGATGATATCGGTTATACTTGTAAAATTGCTGAGTTAGTTGTTAAACGCCCTGTAATCTGGATTAACTGTCCCGGTTTTTGCGGTGTTAGCCAATCGGAAGGGCACAGAATTGCCTATGACATATTAATGGAACGTTTTGTAGGGACGAAGGTACTGGAAAGCCCTACCCTTTATGATATTAATATTATCGGAGAGTACGATGTAAAAGGGGATTTGCAAAAAATCAAATCCTTACTTGAAAAAATTGGAGTAAGAGTTTTATGTACTTTTACAGGTGATGCCTCAATTGATAAAATTTCCTATTCCCATTATGCGAAATTAAATGTTCTTCATTGCCGCAAAACCGGGGCTTACTTTGCAGATAAAATGGAAAAAAAATATGGAATACCATCAATGAAGGTTTCTTTCTTTGGAGTGAAACAGACTTCAGAGGCTCTGCGCAAGATTGCATACTTCTTTGATATAGGTGAAAAAGCAGAAAACATAATTAAAAAAGAAATTGAAATGACTTGGAAAAAAACAGAGAAATTTCGTAAAAAAATAGAAGGAAAATCAGTCGCCATGTATTTTGGCGGTTCTAGAATGGGTACCATGGTAAAAGCCTTTGAAGATTTAGGTATGGAAGTAATTGTTACAGGTTCCCAATTTGGAAGGCAGGAGGATTATGAAGAAGCTGCTAAGAATGTCAGCGATGGTACTTTGATTATTGATGATGCAAATGATATGGAAATCGAAGAGATGCTGACAATTTATAAACCAGATTTATTTGTTGGTGGTACAAAGGAAAAATACCTATCACATAAACTGGGAGTCCCCTTTTTGCTGTTTCCGCAAAATACAAGTCCTTATGCCGGATTTGAAGGGTTTTGCAATTTTGCTGAGGATGTTTATCAAGCAATTTATGCTCCTGTTTGGAAATTTGTTTCCGAGAAAAGGAGGGAAAATAAGATTATGAAAATTGCTGTTGCTTCAAAGGATGGAATTATGGTAAATGAACATTTTGGAAAAGCAAATCAGTTTTTAATTTATAAGCTTCTACGCGATAAAATAAGTTTAATGGAACTGAGAAAAACTAACAGCGGTATTTCCGGGGAATGTTGTGATGGAAGTGCTAAGGAGCATTTAGATCTAATAGCAGATCTTTTATCTGACTGTTCTATAGTTTACTGTGGTAAGGCAGGTCATTGTGCACAAGAAAAATTAAAAGAAAGAGGAATTAAGATTGTTGAATCGCAGGATTCCGTTGAAAGGGTGTTGCATGATTTGGCAAAAAAAGTGAAATGATAACATCAATGAGGGGAATGCCATATGAATAATGTCTTTATAATTGATACTACTTTAAGAGATGGAGAACAAACCGCTGGAGTTGTTTTTTCGATGCCAGAAAAAGTTTGTATTGCTAAAATGCTTGATAGAATTGGAGTTCGATATATTGAAGCCGGCATTCCTGCAATGGGAGGAGAAGAAAAAGAATCTATTTGTGAGATATTAAATCTCGGATTGAAGGCAAAAATTCTTACCTGGAATAGAGCCGTAATAAGTGATGTAAAAGCATCTATTGATTGTGGTGTAAAATGTTTGCATATTTCCTCTCCTGTCTCTGACATTCACATAAATTCAAAACTAAAAAAAGACAGAAGATGGGTTATGGACAATTTAAAAAGGGTTCTTCAATATGCACAAAAATTTGATTGTGAAATTTCTGTTGGTGCCGAAGATGCTTCACGAGCCGATAGGGATTTTTTGTATACTTTTGCCAAAATTGCAAAAGAGGAAGGGGCATCACGATTTCGTTATGCTGACACAGTTGGAATATTAGACCCTTTTAGAACTTATGAAGAGGTTAAAAGACTTAGAGAAGCTGTTGATATAGATATTGAAATACATGTTCATAACGATCTTGGTATGGCTACTGCCAATGCTCTTGCTGCTTTTAAAGCTGGAGCAAAATTTGTTAGTACAACTATAAATGGTCTTGGAGAGCGGGCAGGTAATGTTGCTTTTGAAGAGGTTATTATGGCAATGAAATATTTATACGGATATGATTTAAAAATCAAAACAGATTTATTATATAAACTTTCCCGTTATGTCGCTTTAGCATCAAAAAGAGAAATTCCCTCCAACAAAGCAATTGTAGGAGGAGAAATTTTTAATTACGAAAAAGGGTTAGAGAATAATCCTGTTTATGATGAAATTTTTGTACCTGAAGAGATTGGTTTATCGGCAAAATTGGTCATCGGTAAACATTCTGACATACATGCAATTGTCGGTAAATATCAAAGTTTAGGAATAAAATTAACAGAAAGAGATGCCGCCTTTCTTTTAAAATATATACACACATGGGTTGTAAAAAACAAACGCAGTCTTACTGAGGAAGAGCTTTTGAATATTTATGAAGATAAAAAATCTCAAATTTCATTAAAGGAGGAGAAATAAGATGAGAAAAATTAAAATTAAATGGATATTTTTATTGGCATGCGGATTATTGACTTTATTGCTTTTTGGAGGGTGTGGACAGGAAAAGACAAATACACCTGCCGATAAAACGAAAAATGCAAATACAAAAAGCATCATGATATTTGCAGGAGCTGGACTTAAAGATGCCCTGCCGGAGGTGTCAAAAAAATACAGCCAAATTCATCCTGATGTAAAATTTTCCTTCAATTTCGCTGGTCTTGGCACCTTACAACAGCAAATTGAACAGGGAGCATATTGTGATATACTTATAGGTCCCGGAGAAAAACAATGGAATACATTACAAAGTGAAAATTTGATTGATAAAACAACAGAAAAAAAGATTTTATCTGATAAACTGGTTCTTATTACGCCAAAAGACAGCCAGAAAGTAAAAAGCTTTGAAGACCTTACTTCACCTGAAGTTAATAAAATTGCCATTGGAGATCCTGCTGTTGTACCTGGTGGTGAATGGGCTAAAAAAGCTTTGACAAGCTTAGGGCTTTTAGAGAAAGTAAATTCTAAACTTATTCTTGCAAAGGATGTACAGCAAGTCAGAGCTTATGTAGAAACAGGAAATGTGGATGCCGGATTCATATGGAAATCAAATACTACAAATGATAATAAGATTAGGATTGCTGCAGAAGCACCTGAAAATTCCTGTCCTCCTGTTTTCTTCAGAGGAGCAGTTATAAATAACAGTAAGGAAAAAGAAACAGCTCTTGATTTTCTAAACTATCTCAAAGGTCAAGAAGCATCAGAAATTTTCAAAAAATATGGATTTGTACCTTTAGAACAAAAACAATAAATCCAAAGTGGAAAAAGGGGTGGGGAAAATGATATATCCTATATTTCTGTCAATAAAAGTAGCCATCATAGCTACTCTTATATCCTTTATAGCGGGTATCTTTTTTGCCCGCCTGTTTTTAATAAAAAGCTTTCCCGGAAAAGGAATCATCGAAGCCTTCTTTTTCCTCCCAATGGTTTTACCCCCGACGGTTACGGGTTTTATTCTCCTGATTCTTTTTGGCAAATATGGACCTGTAGGTTTTCTCATTAAGAAAATATTTAACGGTCAATTGCTGTTTACATGGTGGGCTGCTGTAATTGCATCCTCTATAGTCGCCTTTCCATTGATGTATCAAAGTGCTAAAGCAGCTTTTGAAAGCGTAGATATAAAACAGGAGCGGGCTGCTCGTATTTTAGGTGCAAATGAGTTTAGGGTTCTTTGTACTGTTACCATGCCTCTTGCCTGGCCTGGTATTCTATCGGGTATAGTTCTTTCATTTGCGAGAGCTATTGGTGAGTTTGGAGCAACATTGATGATTGCAGGTAATATCCCAGGCAAGACTCAGACAATGCCAATAGCAATTTATTTTGCAGCAGAGGGGGGAGATTACAAAACCGCCGGATATTTTGTCATTGTAATTCTTTTATTATCTTTTGGTTTAATATATTACATAAACTGGCTCTCAAAAAAGAAAATTTTGCATTATACAGAAAAAGGAAGAAAATAATCTGAAATTAATTATGTGAGGAGATAGATTTATGGATTTTTACAATAACTTAAAGTCCAAGTTAAGGGAAATTGTTGATGAAAATAGGTTATTGAACGAAAATGTTGAGATTAAAGCCTGCCTGCTTTCTCCGAAAGATGCTATTGGCATTACAAAACGTAAGGATTATGTTATTTTAAAGGGTAAAGAAAAACTTATGCAGGCAGAATTTAAAGGTTCTTATGGACAGGCATTTACTGATTCATTAAATGATTTTCATGGTTCTATTGAAAAGATACTGGAACTTCCACTTAAAAACAACTTTGAAAGAGCTATTTTTATTTCATCCTTAAATGCAATTATGCGGTATCTGGGTTTATCTGATCACACAGTACACTGTAAAAACAACGATTTAGAAAACTGTGCTCAGAAAATAGTTCCTTTCATTATTGAAAAATACGGACAACCGCGTATATGCTTTGTGGGGCTGCAACCTGCGTTAGTAGAAGCCTGTGCCTCCAAATTTCCTGTTAAAGTGCTCGACCTGGATAAAGATAACATAGGTAAAGAAAAAAGGGGTGTTTTGATACTGGATGGAGAGAAAGATTATAAGGATGCAATAGAATGGTGCGATATAGCATTGGTAACAGGGAGTGTTGTTGTTAATGGAACGATTGAGAATATTTTAAAGGTCCGAAAACCTTTGATCTTTTTTGGGACAACGGCTGCCGGGGCTGCTAAGTTAATGGGATGGGAAAGATTTTGCCCTTGTTCTTATTGATATAGATTGCTTAATATGCAGGGAAAAAGGTGATGAAAGATGCTTAAAGTAAAATTTGTAAAAAGGCTTCCTGATTTTGTTCTTAAAGTTGACTTATTGCTTGATAAAGAAATTTTGGTTCTTGTTGGACCTTCAGGATCTGGCAAAACAACTGTTTTAGAATGTATTGCAGGTTTTCAAAAGCCAGATTGCGGAGAGATAATATTAGGGGAGAAAATCCTTTTTTCTTCATCAAAACGAATCAATCTTTCTCCAAACAAACGAGGTATCGGATATATATTTCAGGAATATGCCCTTTTTGATCATCTAACAGTAAAAGATAATATTTCTTACGGAGTAAAGAATTTGCCAAAGGAGGAAAAAGAAAAACAACTTAATGAAATACTTAAACAATTTGATATACCTCATCTGGCTGAAAGATATCCAGTTCAGCTTTCAGGCGGAGAAAGACAGCGGGTAGCTATGGCAAGAACCCTTATAACAAAGCCTCATTTGTTATTGCTGGATGAACCCCTTTCAGCTATGGACAGGAAGCTAAGGGAAAGGCTGCGCAAGGAAATAAAAGAACTTCATGGACAGTGGAATATACCCTTTGTTTTGGTTACACACTGCCGATGTGAAGCAGAGCTTGGCGATAAGGTTTTTAAGGCTGAAAAAGGTGAAGACAAAGGAGAAATAATAATGAAGTTCAATCAAAGTGCTTGATGGGCAATGCGGTTGAAATATATCCTTTTTGTTTATATTGAGGAGGTTCAAGAATGGAAGTAAAAGAAGCAGGGAAAGAAGATATAAATGAAATATGCCTTTTATTACAAGAGCTTTTTGAACTTGAAAAAGATTTTTCACCAGATTATGATAAGCAAAGGAAGGGACTGGAAATAATCCTTGATAATCCACAATACGGGTATATATTACTTTTGAAAGAAAAAAATAAGATTCTTGGAATAGCTAATTTATTGATTACTGTCAGTACTGCTATGGGGACAAAGGTTATTATACTGGAAGATTTTATTATAAAAAGAGAAGAAAGAGGAAAGGGAAGAGGTAAATTTTTCATGAATACCATTTTAGATTTTGTAAGAGAGAAAGGATATTCAAGAATTACTCTTCTGGTTGATAAAGACAATGTAAAAGCTCTCAAGTTTTACAGTTGTCAAGGTTTTGTTAAATCAAACATGGAATGTTGGCGTTATTTTCTGTAAAGAAAAAGCAAACAATTTGCACAAAAAGGGTATGGAAGAAATATTCCATACTCTTTAATCTGCGTAAATATTGGTGCGCCTGACAGGAATTGAACCTGCGACATAGAAAAAAGATAGAAAAATTATTTAAAAAGGTATTGACATGTTAAATTTATAATAATATATTCAACAATATAATTCAGAAAACAAAAGTTAATTATTCAACTTTAAGTAGGCATCGAAGTATACCTTTTGAAGACCGGACTATTAATCTTGTAATAAGCAGAGGGTCAATATTTTTTTGGCATGACCTTCCAAAAGCCTTTAAAGAAATTTACAGGATACTTACACCAGATGGAATGGCATATATCGGCGGTGGATTCGGCACGGCAAAATTAAAAGAACAGGTAGCAATAAATATGAAAAGAAGGAATAAAGAGTGGAATGGAGGCATGATTCAGACTTTTGGCAATAACCCGGTAGAAATGCTCGATAATCAATTAAGTCTTGCAGGAATTAAGAATTATAAGGTTATTATGGATGAATCAGGATTATGGTTGATTATGAAAGGAGGTAATAACAGTGAAATGTAAAATTTGCGAAAGAGGCTGTGAAATTCCTGAAAATGGAAACTGAAAGCATAAAGCTAAAAACGTTAAGAATGATTTTGCTGTCATCATACATTTCTAAACATAACAAAAAGACCAAAGGGATTTTAAAGAAAATATCCCCTTGGTCTTTGAAAAAAAGGATAAAGGATCAAGCATATGAAATCAAGAATCATGATTTACTGTCCGTGTCGGTTATTGTATACATCTCAAATTATAAATGCAAAAGTTTAGTAATATTATAGCTCATTTTCCTTTGTTAGAATTTCATTATAAAGCCTTAACGAAATTCTATATTCATTCTGTAGCAGAACATCCATATATGACCTAATATTTTCAATTTTACCCAAGTCCTTTGCAAGCACTAAAATACCTATCAATCCAATAGTTTTCAATAGCATTGTTTCTGCAAAATACCTTGCTGGCTTGTCATCAATGATAACTCGATTTATACCCAGTTCCTTCGCTGCAAATATTACTTCCAACTCTCCTTTGTGCAACCTGCCAATTAGCTGCTCAATCATTTGTGTATTCTTAACAATGTACACTTTTATTTTTTGCTTTTTCACAGCAGCCTTTAGTTCTTCAGCCCCTACTTTGTTTACTGCTTTTTCGTTGGTTATCTCATTGAACACCTCGTTGGGAATGATAACTTCTTCAAATATTTCCCACAGCAAATCAAGCCTTCCTATTAGAGATAAACCAATAATGGGACTTGAATTACATACTATTTTCATTTATATTTTTACCTAATTCCTTCTTTATATCATTGATTGCCAGTTCGTCAAGTAACATTTCATCCTCTGTGTACTCACCCCAAGGTATTTTCTTGCTCTTCAAGAAAAAGGCAAAATCACCCAGCGGTAATTCTGCGATTTCAGCAGCTCTTGCCAATGAAACACTCCTGCTTATGAAAAGAGCTATTGCAATAGACTGTTTTATGTTTTTATCTACTGATTTGGATATTCCAAGGCTTTCTATAAGTTTGACAGTATCTTTAGGCAAATCAAGATGTATGCCTACTGTTTCAATCGCCATGTGCATTGCACCACCTTATTAAAAAACATTCAATTTATTTCATTATACTACAGTCATTTTTAATTGTCTAACAAATATTTGTAATGTATTTGTTAATTTAATTTTTAATGTAACATAAACAATCAACTAACTCATTATCAAATATAGATTTTTTTATTGAACAAGGAACATTTACTTGTATTTTAGGTCCAAGTGGGTCTGGCAAAACTACAATACTAAATTTATTGGGAGGAATGGATCGGGCTACGTCAGGTAATATCTTTGTGGATGGAAAAGAAATTACTAATCTTTCAGATGAACAGTTAACAAATTATCGCCGCACCGATGTGGGATTCGTATTTCAATTCTATAATTTAATTCCTAACTTGAATGCCTATGAAAATGTAGCTATTTCTGCCGATTTGAGCGACAACCCTCTTGATCCAAAGGAAATGCTAGAAGCCGTTGGTTTAAGTAATAGAGCAAAAAATTTTCCTGCCGAAATGTCTGGTGGTGAGTTACAAAGAACCGCTATTGCACGTGCTTTATGCAAAAATCCTAAAATACTATTGTGCGACGAACCTACGGGAGCACTGGACAGTGAAACTGGGAAAAATATTTTGCAACTTTTGCAGGATATGGCTCATAAGAAAGGGAAAACCGTTATTGTAGTAACACATAATGCTGCTATTGTTCCTGCTGCCGACAGAGTAATTCATCTAAAGGACGGGCGTGTAGTTCAAATAGAAGATCATGAACAGCCTGTACCTATGGAAAAGGTGGTGTGGTAAATTGAAATATTTGCTGCGTAAACTTCTTCGCGATTTGTGGGATATGAGGATACAATTTTTTTCTGTATTTTTAATGTCTTTTCTTGGAGTGTTAATTTATACAGGAATAGAAGGTGTTTGGCTTGGTATGGATAAACAAGTCAATGCATGGATAAAAACCAGTAATCTGGCTGATGCATGGGTGAGCGGAAATATGATTTCTGGTGATGATATTTCAAAAATAAAGAATTTAAATGGGATAAAAGAAGTGCAGCCTACTATGGTAATTAATACAAAAGCAGATATTTTAAATAATACTCATGATTTACAATTGATGAGCATAAATCCAAACAGAAATAGTATATCTAAACCTTATATAATAGCAGGTGACAGTTTTTCTGAATCACAAAATGCAGTATGGATAAATGAAGATTTCGCCAAAGAAAATCATATTAATATTAATGACAATATTAAAGTCTCAGTTAATAAAAAGCAGATAACACTTATTGTTAGGGGATTAATTCTAAGTCCAGAATACATTAGCTATACTGGTTCAACAACAGCGCTTCAGCCTGATTATAAACAATATGGATACGGTTATGTTTCAGAACAAACTATGAAACAAATATTAAAAGTTTCTGGATATAATCAGCTGAAGCTTATTTATTCATCTGATACTAACTTCAGTGATTTGGAGCAAAAAATAGAAAATATACTAGGTGCAAAATATTACAATATTTCAGACCGCACCAATTTTAGAGGTATTTCAAATTATATCGATAAGATTGCTCAAATAAGGAAACTTTCAATATTATTTTCACTTGTATTTTTTCTTCTTGCTCTTTTAACGATGCAAACAACAATGAAAAGATTAATTGAAACAGAGCGGACGCAAATTGGTACATTAAGAGCTTTGGGTTATCATAATAAACAACTCCTGTTACATTTTGGTCTCTACGGTTTTATAATAAGTCTACTTGGAGTAACTGTAGGATTAATTACAGCACCACACACCATTACTCCGATCTTATTAAATTTACAGAAAAAGTTCTACTCCATGCCAGTCTGGAAAGGGCAAAATTCATTTGTAGCATATGGAGTAGCAGGACTTGTTATACTTTGCTGTACTATAGCATCAATTTTAGCTAGTAAAAAAGGTGTTATCGGAATGCCAGCCGAAGCACTTCGTAATGAAGCTCCCAGAGGTGGAAAACAAATATTATTGGAACATTTTTCAGGCTTTTGGAGTACACTTTCCTTTGAGTGGAAATGGTCGCTACGTGATATTTCCAGAAATAAAGGACGTACCTTTATGGGGATAATCAGCGTTATTGGTTGCATGATGCTACTTATCGCAAGTTTTGGTTTACGGGATTCTCTTGTAGGAACTAATCAATTTTTATATGGTAAACAATATGACTATTCTGTTAAAATTATTTTACAGCCAGGTGCAACAGAAGATAATTGTATGAGTTTGTTTAATTTGGTAAATAAAAATGGTCAATGGTTAGAAGAAAAAAATGGAGAAATACGTACAGCTAAAAATCAAAAAAATATCGCAGTAGAAATTCTTGAAAGGGGTTGTTTTATACACCTGAAGGATGAAAGTGGTGCTGTTATTCCACTTCCAACTTCTGGTGTGTTAATAACTCATAAACTTGCCGAAGAAATGGGCATTCAGAAGGGATCAACCATTCAATTTCACATTGTAGGAAATACTGATTATATAACTGCTGATGTCTCAGATATTACAACTATTCCATATCCACAAGGTGTTTATTTATCAAAAGACTGTTGGGAAAAGTATGGTAATTCATTTAAACCCACTGCACTTCTATCAGGCACTAATATGAAAATTGATGATATTTCTAATTTGCCTTATGTCAAAGAAACAACAACACTTCAGAAACAACTTGATGATGTTAACAATGTTTTAGATAGCGTACAAATGGTTGTTTTCCTTTTACTTGCTGTGGCTGTTTTATTAAATGTAATTGTTTTATATGATTTGGGAGCCTTAAATTTCACAGAGCGAAAACGAGAGTACGCAACAATGAAAGTTATGGGATTTCATCAAAAGGAGATTCGCACAATAATTTTTAGAGATAGTGTTTTTAACACGGTTATTGGTTGGTTATTAGGTGTGCCAATTGGTATTCAATTTTTAAAGATTTACGTAGGTTCTGTTACAACGGATAATTTTGAATATAAACCTATGATCACTCTGCTTAGTTTTATCGTTGCAAGTTGTATTACTATAGGAACATCTATGTTTGTGTGTATGTTAATAAGCCGAAAAGTAAAAAAATTAGATATGATTGAATCGCTAAAATCAGTGGAATAGGAATTAAAATTTTAGGGGGGTAATATTTTATGGAAGAGTTCAAAAGATTTACTGAATTGACGGAAGAAATTTCTGAGGCTATGTTAAACAATGTTATGCAAGAATCTTGTTCTCATATCATAGAGTTTTTCAAGAAGCAGAATGAGAAATACAACTATAATTGCGAAAGTGGGCGTTACTTCATCAATAGTTTCTTTCCCTCTTTTCCAAGTTTTGCATGGAGCAGAACAGTTCAAGACTTTTACGACATTGCTGTACATAATGAGCGAATCCCGATTCAGACTGACATTGTTATAACAGGAAAGTGTCATTGTAATTGCTGACACTGTTTTAGATCGAAAGATAATAATGAAGATCTATGCATAGAAACCATTCGCCAATGTTTTAGCTCATTATACGACATGGGTACAACCACTATTGGAATTACAGGTGGAGAACCCATGTTACATAAAGATATTTTAGATATCATTTACTCTATTCCAGATGGTATTGAAGCTCAGCTCTTTACTACTGGTCATAATATTGATGTGCAATTTGCTTCAAAAATCAAAGACTCTAATTTAACTAGATGCATTGTAAGTTTGGATCACTATGATGAAGAAATTGTATGTGGGCTTCGTCATAATCCAAACGCATATAAAGAAGCTCTAAAAGCAATCAGAGTGTTAACTGAGCAGAATATTTATACAGCGGTTACAGTATGTATAACTAATGAACTTTTAAAACCAGGTGCCTTACAAAAATATTTTGAATTTATTCAATTTTTAAATATAAATGAATTAAGGATTATCATGCCTATTCCACAAGGAAATTTGAAGGGACAAAATTTCAGTCATTTATACTCTGATACCATCAAATTTGTTAAACAATTCAAAAAAGAGCATTCTTCATCGGCAGTCATGCCCATTATAGTAAATTTTTGTGAAATTGAAAGTTCTAGTTATTTAGGGTGTGAAGCAGGAGTCAATTATATGGCAATTAACAACAATGGTTGTGTTACTCCTTGCGTTGCAGTTCCTTTATCATTTGGGAATATTTATAAAGATAATCTTAAAGATATATTTGAACGTATGGGAGAATTCTTTCCTATACCTGGAAGGATCTGTTATGGAAAAATTTTAGGGAGAGTTTTATCCCGCGAAAAAGTAGACACAACTATAACTCCCATTCCTACCGATTTTTCTTTAGACATAGCAAAACAGTGTAATGTATTGCGAGACAGACCAGCCTTTTTTAAATGCTTTGACTGCAGAGGAGGATATGAATCATGAAAGGAAGAATTGCAGGTACCGGTGCGTTTAATCCTCAGTCGATTTCTGATGATTTTTATATCGAATTGTTTGGAAAAAAAGCAAGAGCTATTTCCAAAATATTACCCCATCATAATCGATATTGCGCTATAGATCTGAATACAGGAGATATTTATACTACTAATATTGAAATGGCATATGAAGCTTCTTTAATGGCCATAAAAAATGCTAATCTTTCTCCCAAAGATATTGATATGATTATTTACTCAACAGCTACTCCTGATTATGTTGTGCCACCATGCTTTGCCTTGTTACAGGAAAAATTGGGAATATCTAAATGTATGGGATTTGATATTCGCTCCGGATGCGCAGGCTTTGGTACTGCAGTAAATCTTGCATTAAATCTTATTAAAAGTTTAATGGTACAAAGGGTATTGGTTGTAGGCTCAGATCTGTTATCCAGTAGATTTTCTGAATTTTTAAAAGACAAGTCTTCTATTACGTTAAAGACATTATTTAATCTTATGTTCTTTGGAGATGGTGCTGGAGCCGTTGTTTTGGAAAATACTGATGAGTCTAATTCATCAGGATTTTTCTATTATGATATGGAATCTAACATGGCGAATGTTCCTTATGGGTCTATAATTGAGATAGGAGGGTCAAGATATCCTTATCCTATAAACGAAATTCCTCGTGAACGTTGGCCAATATTTCAGGCTAATGGATTAAGTGATGAATACTTACCCAAAGTTTTAATTTATGCATTACAGAAATTCAAAGATAAGACAAGTATTGGTATAAGTGATTTTGATTATTACTTGATGCCTGTTGTATCGGAAAAAATGCAACAAGAAATTCTAACTGTCTTTCCTGATATGGATTTAAATAAAATAGTCAGTATTAGTGCCAAAGGTGGAGCGTTATTAAATGCCGCAATTCCAATTGCATTATCCAATGCGATTAGTAAAAATTCTTTTAAATCTGGGGATATGGTTTTATTATATGCAGCTGAAAATACTAAGTGGCAATACGCTTTATCAGCTTTTATTTGGTAATAATAGAATATTTGTGAATAAAATAGATGTGTTTTAAAAGATACACAAAATTGTTAGGTATATATGTAATTTATCTACATTGGGTATCACGCTGATGTAAAATATTCCTAACGAGTTGTATTTAGATAGTTCATAATTATTAGAATTTTCAATATTGTTATAGGATAAATTTTCTAAGGCAATTTTATATAAAAGGTGGAATAATTTAAACCTGTGAGTGATTTAGTTATTTTTATTGAGAGCTGTTTTTAGTTGCCTACGTTATATACAATCATTAACATACTTCGAAAAATCTACGATTAATTCTCAACGCAATCTTGAAAGTCCTTGAAATATAGGTAATGAACCATGAAAAGAAGTGGCCTTTCATGTATATAAACAATAAGATTGCAAGCGAATAAGTTTAGAGAATTGTTACAAGCAGGCGATAGTGGCGACACTAAAGCTTGTCTCTATAATGGCGACTAATCGTTGGAAAGCCGTATGAAGCGAAAGTTTCACGTACAGATTAGAGTGGGGGGAAAGGCGGAGATAACATCAAAGCCTTACCTATTAGTCACGATATAGATGCTGTTTTAAATGCAATAATTATGATTTTAATAATGGTGTCTTGCAGAAGGCAGTGTCAATAAGTTTAAAGTAATTAAAAGAATTATGTATGGAAGGTGTAGCTTTGATATGCTAAAAGCTAAAGTGCTTTTGTCTGAACATATGCGCAAAATCAACTAACTATGGAAAGAACCTTAAAATTCCTCTTGTATATTTGAAATAAACCCTTTCCCTCCCCCCTCTCTCAATCCTTGATTTCCGTAGTGCCCATCTTTTTCCATGGAATAAAGTCTTACTGTGGATTAGGTTTAAGAATTTCAAATGAAATGGAATAAAGTTGTTCGGTGGATTAAGGGTTAAGGTCTAAAGTAAATATAATCCCAGGGATAATAACACCGGGTGATATACGGGAAATCAAGCATCTTCTTAAAGAAATGGGTATAGAAGGCATAATACTGTTTGATATTTCAGATACTCTTGATGCACCTTTGCGTCCGCCTCAATCAATTCCTTATTATCCTAAAGGAGGTACAAAATTAGAGGAAATCGAAGATATGTCTAACTCATTGGCTACCTTTGCACTGTGCAGAGATTCAGAGGAAGCGGAGCAGAGTATTTAAAGAGCAAGTTTGACATACCTGCATTGGTAACAGGGAGTATTGTTGTTAATGGAACGATTGAGAATATTTTAAAGGTCCGAAAACCCTTGATCTTTTTTGGGACAACGGCTGCCGGGACTGCTAAGTTAATGGGATGGGAAAGATTTTGCCCTTGTTCTTATTGATATAGATTTCTTAATATGCAGGGAAAAAGGTGATGAAAGATGCTTAAAGTAAAATTTGTAAAAAGGCTTTTGTTAAATCAAACATGGAATGTTGGCGTTATTTTTTAAAAAATTAATAAACTCTCTCCACTCCCCTTCCTCAAAACCCTTGACACTACTGCCTTTGTAATTTTCCACATCTAATTAAGTCTCTCTATTTTCTATATCTATTTTGGAATGACTTTTTTATATTTGGCATAATAAAGTCATTCCAGACTTAAACCTTATCCCTTTACTCTTATCTCCTTTTCCCCCGACTTTTTTATTTCTATTGCCTCCTGTTTGGAGTGAATATATTAGGGGGAAACAAATACAACATATATATCTCGTTCTTTATTCTACAGTAACGCTTTTAGCAAGATTACGTGGTTTATCTACATCACAGCCCTTATCGACTGCCATATAATATGCAAGAAGCTGAAGCGGCACTACTGCCATAATAGGCGCTATTTCTTCTAATGTTTCCGGTAAATAGATTACTTTTCCAACAACACCTTCAAGCTGTGTATTACCCTCCATTACAAATGCCAATACATAACCACCTCTTGTCGTTACTTCTCTTATATTGCTGAGCATTTTTTCAAACAGGTTCTCCTGTGTAGCTATTGCTATTGTCAGTGTTCCATCTTCTATCAATGCTAAGGTGCCATGTTTTAATTCTCCTGCCGCATATGCCTCTGAATGTATATATGAAATCTCCTTCAGCTTAAGAGAACCTTCCATTGCAACAGCATAATCAAGCCCCCTGCCGAGATAAAAAACATCCCTTGTATTATAATGTTCTGATGCAAATTTTTGTATTTCATCTTTATTATCAAGGAAATTCTGTATTTTCTCAGGCAGGGCTTTTAATCCTTCACAGATTTCAGCTGCATATTCTCTTGTAATAGTACCCTTCTTTAATGCAAGATCCAGTGCTATGAGATATATGGCAACAAGCTGTGTTGTATATGCTTTTGTTGATGCAACAGCTATCTCGGGACCAGCCCATGTATATATAACATCATCTGCCTCCCTTGAAACAGTGCTCCCAACTACATTTGTTATAGCAATAACCCTTGAGGCATGGCTTTTCGCTTCTTTTAGCGCTGCAATTGTATCTGCCGTTTCTCCTGACTGGCTGATAACAATAGTTAGTGTCCTTTCATTTATTATAGGATTTCTATACCTGAATTCTGATGCAATATCAACCTCAACCGGTATTCTTGCAAATTTCTCTATAGTATATTTGCCGACAATACCTGCGTGATATGCTGTACCACATGCTACTATAAATATTTTATCAATATTTGCAAGCTGTTCTTTTGTTATTTTTAAATCGTCTAAGACTATATCACATCCATCGACAATCCTACCTCTTAAGGTATCTTTTATAGCCTTTGGCTGTTCATGTATTTCCTTTAGCATGAAATGCTCATATCCACCTTTTTCAGCAGCTTCAACATCCCATTTTACTTTATACACTGATTTTTTTATTTCTCTCCCAAATATATCAATAATCTTAACGCTATCTTTTTTAATTATGGCTATTTCCTTATCATCAAGAAAATAAACATCTCTTGTATGCTTCAATATTGCCGGGACATCGGAAGCTATAAAATTTTCGCCTTTACCAAGTCCCACTATAAGAGGTGCGTCTTTTTTTGCTGCGATAATCATATCAGGACAATCTTTTGAAAGAACACCCAGTGCATATGAGCCTTCTATCCTATCTAATACCTTTTTTACCGTTTCTACTATATCCCCTTTGTAATAATATTCCATCAAATTCGCAATAACCTCAGTATCCGTTTCTGATTTGAATTTATAACCTTCCTGGACAAGCAATTTTTTTAATGGCTGATAGTTTTCTATTATACCGTTATGGACAACAGCTATAATACCGGACTGTGATAAATGAGGATGCGAATTGTTATCTGATGGCTCCCCATGTGTTGCCCACCTTGTATGACCAATACCTACCGAACCAATAAGGTCATCTTTTTTTATTGCTTCCTCTAATACACTTATTCTTCCTTTAGATTTCTTTATTTCTATATTACCGTCCCTCAGAACTGCTATACCTGCTGAATCATAGCCCCTGTACTCAAGTTTTTTTAAACCTTCCAACAATATTGGCGTCGCCTGTTCATCGCCAATATATCCAACAATTCCGCACATATTAAGTCTCCTCTCGAAATTAGTGTTTTTCTGCCCGAACCGCTCTATGTCATGGTCGCCCATGGTTTTACCGGTTCTTTTCGGTCGCAGCAAACCGCAGGGTATCCGCCGAAATCTCGATAAACCCTGTCCTCGTCAACTTAAGGAACACCTTAAGTCCAGGCGCTTTTATTCATTTGTCATTGTCATTACACATTCCCCCTTTCGATAGAAACATATCTCCTTTCTTTATTACATACTAATTTAGCTTCTTTTCAATAAGAGTAGCAAGTTCTTTTGCCATTGCTTCTATTTTACTATGGTCTTTGCCTTCTACCATAACCCGAACGAGTGGTTCCGTACCGGAAGGTCTTATTAAAACACGTCCTTCTCCCTTCATGCAGTTTTTTAGTTTTTCTATTTCCCTGTTTATATCTTCGTCTCTCATATATTCATATTTTAATTCATTTTTAACCTTAGCATTTACTAAAACCTGTGGATATGAAACCATACAGGAGGATATCTCAGAAAGAGGCTTTCCGCTTTCTTTTAAAAGTTTTGCTACTTTAAGCGCTGTTATTTCTCCATCTCCTGTTGTATTATGTTCAGAAAATATTATATGCCCTGATTGTTCTCCACCAATAGAATAATCACCTTTAATCATTTCTTCTATCACATACCTGTCGCCAACCTTTGTTTTAACAATATTTATTTCATGTTGCTTAAGTGCTATATCAAGTCCTATATTGCTCATAACCGTTACAACAACAGTATTATTTTTCAACTTTCCATGGGTTTTAAGATATATTCCACATATCACCATGATGTGGTCCCCATCTACGATATTTCCTTTCTCATCAACTGCAATCAGCCTGTCTGCATCTCCGTCAAATGCAAGACCTAAATCAGCACCATTTTTCAAAACCAGTTCTTGTAATTTTTCAGGATGTGTAGAACCACAATCTACATTGATTTTCTCTCCAAGGGGTTCTGCTGCATATAGTATAACATTCGCTCCAAGCTCCTTAAAGAGGATAGGAGCTGTTGTACTGCTGGCACCATATGCACAATCAAGGACTATTTTTAATCCCTTTAAATCACCCTCAATTGTAGACTTCAAAAATTCAATATAGTCCCTTTGAGCTTCTGCACATTCTCTGCGTACTCCTATACCTGTACCTGTTGGTACCGGCAGCTCTATTTTTTCTTTCATTATCTTTTCTATTTTATTCTCAACTTCATCAGGAAGTTTATATCCATTTTTATCAAAAAACTTAATTCCATTATATTCAACAGGATTGTGAGATGCTGATATAACAACCCCCGCATTTGCGCTATACAGCCTCGTAAGATACGCAACAGCAGGTGTTGGGATAATACCAACACTTATGACTTCCGCCCCCACTGATGTAAGTCCTGCTGTTAATGCACATTCAAGCATATCACCAGATATACGGCTATCTCTCCCGATTATAATCTTAGGTCTGTGTGTTCCTTCTGTCAATACAAATGCACCAGCTCTGCCAAGTTCAAATGCCAATTGAGGTGTAAGCTCACTGTTTGCGATTCCTCTGACACCATCAGTACCAAATAATCTTGCCATTCTCTAACTCCTCTCGTAAAACATTCGATATTATAATATCACATCAACAAAAATTATGCAATTTACGATAAATTTTAAGCTGTATAAAAAAACCTCTTTTCTTTTTATAAAAAATAATATATACTATTATACGAACATAAGTTTTAAGAATACATGTTTCTATGGGGTGAAAATATGCGAAATATACTGCATGTCGATATGAATGCTTTTTACGCCTCTTGTGAACAGGCAAAAAATAAGAATTTAAAAGGGAAGCCTGTACTTGTAGCAGGTGACCCCTGTAAACGCCATGGCATCGTCCTTACTGCTTCATATGAAGCAAGGAAATTTGGCATAAAAACAGGAATGCCAAATTGGCAGGCTAAGGCTTTATGCCCAGATGCCGTTTTTCTAAAACCTGATTTTGACTGCTATACTCAATTTTCCATAAATATGATAAATATTTTAAAGGGGTTTTCTCCCTTAGTTGAACAATTCTCTATTGATGAAGCATGGGTAGATATCACAGGATGTGAAAAGCTTTTTGGAAATCCTCTGGAAATTGCTGATAAAATACAGAAAAAAATAAAGAATAATCTTGATTTGCCATGTTCTATAGGTATATCTGAAAATAAGCTTGTAGCAAAGATGGCATCTGAATTGAAGAAGCCTATGGGCATCACATATCTCCCTCTGTCAGATATAAAGGATGTCCTATGGCCTCTTGATGTACATGAACTTATATGGATAGGCAGCGCAAGGGAAAGAAAATTAAAAAGCCTTGGTATATATACAATCGGAAATCTTGCCAATACTCCTTTGAGTTTTCTTATAGAGCTTTTTGGAAAATGTGGAAGAGATATATATTATTTTGCCAATGGAATTGATTTAAGCCCTGTCAGACCATATGCAACAGATGCAAAATCCTTTGGCAATACAATCACCCTTCCTAAGGATTATACGGATATTGAAGATATAAAACGGGCTCTTCTTTGCCTTTCAGAAATGATAGGCAATCGAATGAGAAAACATAATTTTATGGGTAAAACAATAAACCTCATAGTTAAAGATTCAAATTTTAAAACCATAACACGCTCATGTTCAATCAATTATACTGTCCTTACAGAAGATATATTTGAAACCTCTCTAAGACTTTTTATGGAAAATTATCCTTCTGGTTTTAAAATTCGTATGCTGGGTGTCAGTATATCAAATCTTGTTAAAATAGATAAAGAAGTCCAAATCTGTTTTTCCCAAAACTTAAGATATGAAAAACTTAAAAAATTAAACACCGTTGTTGATAAAATCCGGGAGAAATACGGTTTTGATATTATATCCCGCGGTTTGACCTTGACCGGTGAAATTATAAAAGAAACTTCACCCCTTTCAAGTATGAAAAATTTTGACCCAAGAGTACACAGCTACTTTAAGATTTAACACCCCCCGTAGAGAGAATATTTAAGAAGATATTCTCTCTACTATCACTTCTGCTTTATCAACCGCTGATACAAAACCTCTTTTAATACACTCACCAGCAAGGTCAAATTTATACCACTTTATATCTTTGACATCAGGTTTAATAATTATTATATCATTGTTATCGCAATTGCTGTAAAAATATTCTTCGGTAGTATCTGATTCAACAAGTTGCAGCGACCTGTAAGTGTATTTAAAAACATCAGGAATAGTATTTCTTATTTTTCTGTAGATATTGCCATGCCTTTCTTTTCCAATATACCTATTTTTTTCAAAGAAATTTTTCATGCCATCAACGGATTTTTTCATATTTATAAATGAATTTGTACTATCAATTTCTGAACTTACATCAACCGCTATCACTATATCTGACCCTATTGCCTTTGCTACATTTACAGGCAAAAAATTAATTATAGAACCATCTGCAAGGATGTATTTATCATGTTTTACAGGTACAAAAATACCCGGTATAGATATACTTGCCCTAACAGCCTTTGCAACAGAGCCTTCTTTAATTACTATCTCCCGTCCTGTGATGATATCTGTTGCAGTAACAACAAAGGGAATTTTAAGGTCTTTAAAAGTTTTTCCATCTATCAATTCATCGAAATATCTTTCAAGTATTTTTCCTGATATAAGCCCCTTTCTCGGAAAATTGAAATCAAGTAGCTGTAAAAATTTCAAATGACTCATGTTCGAAGCTGTCTTTTCTATCTCTTCAATGGGCATTCCTGCCGCATAGCATGCACCGATGATACTTCCCATACTGGAGCCTACAATAAAATCCACCGGTATATTATATTTTTCGATTACCTTCAATACCCCTATATGTGCATATCCTCTCGCACCTCCGCCGCCAAGAACAAGCCCAACTTTCTTCATATTTTTTATCCCTCCATTGTTTTTACTCTATCCATAACTATATTCTTCATTTCATCAACTTTTTCAAGGGTATAAAACCATTCCTTGTCTTCACATGATTTATTTATTTGATATTTTGCACTATAAAACTACAAATATACATAATATGTCATTATAAAGGCTGTTTCTTTACAATATCAGCACCTCTTGTAAGTGCCTGTTCATTTATTGAAATAAGGTGTTCCTTAGTAGACCCTAAAACCTTCTTTAATGCTTCAAGCAGGGATTCTCTTTTAATAAGATTCGTTCTATCAATGAGTGCACCAAGTATTACCATGTTTGCTACTTTTAAATTTCCCAGTTCATTTGCTATGTCATTTGCCGGTATCTCATATACTTCAATGTCTGTTCTCTGAGGTTTTTCACCGGCTATTGAACTATTTATGAATAATTTGCCTCCCGGTATTAAATTATTTTCAAACTTTTCTAAAGAAGGCCTATTCATAGCAACAACAATTGTTGCTTCTGTTATGATTGGTGAACTGATAGGTTCATCAGAAATTGTAATATGGCAGTTGGCTGTTCCTCCACGCATTTCAGGACCATAAGAAGGAAGCCATAATACATTCTTGCCCTCCATCATACCGGCATATGCCAAAAGCTGCCCCATTGACATAACACCCTGTCCTCCAAATCCCGCAAATATCATCTTTTCTTCCATTTTATCATCTCCATAATTATCCACATAAATCTATTTTACTCCCTCAAAAATATTTTTATATATAAGTTATAGGAGGATAGGAAAAAGCAGGCACAGTGCATTTTACATCCTCAAGGGTATTTTTATATATTCCAAGAGGATAGAAAGGCTCCATATGCTCTTTTACCCATTTTAAAGCCTCAATGGGAGACAACCCCCAGTTTGTCGGACAGCTTGAAAGTACCTCGATAAGTGAAAAGCCTTTTTTCTTTATCTGTGCTGTAAAAGCATTTTTTATAGCTTCTTTAGCCTTTTTCACATGCATTACATCATATACAGCAACCCTTTCAATATATGCGCCTCCATCCAATGTGGAAAGCATCTCGCATATCCTTATTGGATAGCCGTTTTTATCCGGTGTTCTACCATAGGGTGTTGTCAATGTCTCTTGACCTATTAATGAGGTTGGAGCCATCTGCCCACCTGTCATTCCATATATTGCATTATTTACAAATATCACCGTAATATTTTCACCCCTTACCGCGGCATGAACTATTTCAGTCGTACCTATTGCCGCAAGGTCTCCATCCCCTTGATATGTAAAAACAATACTCTCAGGATGTACCCTTTTTATACCTGTTGCAACTGCCGGTGCCCTTCCGTGCGATGCCTCCTGCATATCACAGTTGAAATATTCATATGCAAATACTCCACAGCCAACAGGTGCAACACCTATTGCCATATCAAGCACGTTTAGTTCTTCCATAGCTTCTGCCACAAGCCGGTGAATAATACCATGTGTACAGCCGGGGCAATAGTGAAAAGGTATATCTGTCAGCCCCTTTGTTCTCTTAAATACAATTGTCATTAAAGTACACCCCCTAAAATCTTTTTAATCTCATTTAATATGGCTTCTACTTCAGGCACCATTCCGCCTGTCCTCCCATAAAAATACACCGGTTTCCTGCCATTAACCGACAGTCTCACATCCTCTACCATTTGTCCCATACTCATCTCAAGGGCTAAATATGCCGATGTTTTATTTGCTGTTTTTTTAAATGGCTCCTGCGGAAAAGGCCACAATGAAATTGGTCTTATAAGCCCTATCTTCATTTTATGTTTTTTAGCTTTTTCAATAACATCTTTTGCAATACGTGCTATTGTACCATATGCTACAAGTATTACATCTGCATTTTCACAATCTTTCATTTCATATCTTATCTCATTTTCCTGTGCTTCTTTATATTTTTTGAATATATCAAAATTATGCTTTTCAAGTAACTGCGGGTCAAGTTCCAATGAAGTAATAATATTCTTTTTGCCTCTTTTGCCTTTTCCTGTTGTTGCCCATGTTTTCTCAGGTAAAACCTCATCTGTTTTTTTAATACTTTCAAAATCAACAGGTTCCATCATTTGACCTATCATTCCATCTCCAAGGATCATAACAGGATTCCTATACTTATCAGCTATATTAAAAGCCTCCATCGTAAGTTCTGCCATCTCCTGTATTGTTGACGGTGCCAAGACAATCAATTTATAATCGCCATGCCCGCCCCCCTTTGTAGCTTGAAAATAATCCGACTGTGATGGCTGTATACCTCCTAAGCCGGGACCTCCTCTCATAATGTTTGCTATTACACAGGGAAGTTCTGCACCTGCTATATATGAAATGCCTTCCTGCATAAGGCTTATTCCGGGACTGCTGGAAGTTATAAGGACTCTCCCACCTGCTCCCCCAGCACCATATACCATATTTATTGCAGATACTTCGCTCTCAGCTTGCAAGAATACCCCGCCAACCTGTGGCATTCTTTTTGCCATATATGCTGTTATTTCATTTTGGGGTGTAATAGGATATCCGAAATAATACCTGCATCCCGCTTGTATAGCAGCTTCTGCCAATGCTTCATTGCCTTTCATTAATACCTTTGCCATCTTCAATCCCTCCTCACTTTTTGACTGTTATCACAATATCCGGACACATCATTGCACAAGATCCACAGCTGATACATAAAACCATGTTTTCAGGTCTTATTGTAGCAGGATGGTATCCTTTTGAATTTAGCTTATTCAAATCCATTTCAATTATATGTACTGGACATGCTGCCCTGCATAGCTCACATCCTTTGCACAAATCTTCATTGAAAATTACCTCTTTCACAAAAAACCCTCCTTTCAGATATTCCATGGTGTTTTCATATGCAATTCTATAGGTAATACCAAATAACTTAGATCAGGAACCTCTGATGCTAATTCCTTTTTTACTGCAGCCATCTTTATAGCTATACCAGTTCTTTGGCTTACTTCTTTGACAACTTTATGCCCTTTTAACACATCCTGAACTGTAGTTTCATTTAAAAGATGTGTATTATTGACAAGGTGCGTTATCTTCACCCTTGCCGCTGTCTCAACAAGATTTATATATTCTATAACAGAATCTGCGTCCTTTGTAAAAGGTCTATTTACATTTACAACAAATAATATATCTGCATTCTGATCTTTTACTATATTATGGTACTGTCCAAATGCCACAGCACCCGCATCATCACCTCCTACATCAATTACCGCATATTTTTCTTTATTCTGCAGTGCTCCATAAATATTCCTTGAAAGAGCTGGTACATCCGCATTCATATATTTCTCCTCTGTCCCAGTTACCTTTATCCCCCATGTTTCCATAAGCTCTTTTCTGACTTCCCTTGAACGAAAATACGGATTTACTATGTCAAGGTCAACAATCTCCACATTTTTGCCGCATTTCTTGATATATTTAGCATAATTTATTGCAATTTCAGTTTTACCTGTGCCATAATGCCCAAGTATAACAGTAAGCCTATTAAAATCCATTATTTGCCTCCTATGATCTTCCCCTCACCTTATTAATTAAGGTATAGTTACATTTGCTGTATCAGGATTTATTTTTATTATTTTAAGATTTAAATTTGTGGTAACATTAATATTTACATTTTGTTTGCCTGAACCAAAATTAGAAACATCTACGTATGCATTAAAATTATCCGGTACTGCCGAATTAACAACACTTTCAACACCAGACACTGTAACAGTCACAGTTTGATTGCTAAGCTGAGGATTTCTATTTTGACTATCCTTAACCTGTATATTATTTATTACGATATCCTTAGTAATAACTTTTTGTATATCAATAAAAACTTTAGCCGTTGAATCATTTTTTACTAGTTTTGCTCCCTCAGGAAGGTCATACGGTATATCTTGGGTTATCTTATGATTTAAACCTGTTATATCAATTTGTTTTGTATTAATACTCTTAATCTTATCTAAAATACTATCAGAACCAGTAATATATACATACTCCGGCATCACATTTACTGAAGCTATGTCATATCCATCCTGTACTTTACCAATAATTTTAGCATTAACCGGTACTTTTACTGTTTTATTAACTTCAATATTTATATTCACAAACTTGGGGTCTATATTAATTCCTTTTACTTCTTTATTATCCTTATCAAGTGCAATTACAGGAACTGATATATTCATATCTTTATTTTTATTAGATACATTTACCTGTGCAACAATATTTTTTACCAAATTGATTTTACTTTTTGGTCCACTTATCAATACTTTTTCAGGTTTTGATACCGCCGGCATCATTGCATATCCTTCGGCAATATTTCCGCTTATTTCAATATTTACAGGCATTTCTATTTGTGCAATATAGTCCACATTAACTTTGATTTCAGACGGACTTATAGAAACAAGTGCTATATTATTCGGAAGCCCATTAATATCTATTGGTATAACATTTATGCCCTTAGAGGTAATCCTGCTTAAATCTGCCTGTGCTGTAATATCAGTCGATTTCAACTTTAATATGTCATTACGTCTTCCTCTAAGTCTTAATGTTACATAATAATTTTTTTCATCAACAATTGTAAGACCTTTTTTCTCCAGTGTATTTATATTTACAATTTTTACAGGAATATTTGCCATTTCATATGGAATTTCGGGATTCTCATCCCCCATTACATATAACCATAATAGAAAGGCAAGAATAACCGAGAAGATTTTAATAGTTATATCCTTAGTCAGCATGTTTATTCCCCCATTTCAACCAACTCGCCGCTTTGTTTTCTTTTGCTTTAAACATACTAATAAGTACCTCTCTAAGAGTTTTTATATCAAGATGTCTTGATATTCTGCCATTCTGTGCAAGTGATATAGTACCGGTTTCTTCTGATACTATTATTGCTAAGGCGTCAGATACCTCAGTAACACCAATAGCAGCTCTATGCCTTGTTCCAAGTTCGGTACTTAAGTTCTGGCTGTCGGTTAAAGGTAAAAAACATCCTGCCGCCATTATTCTATCGTCTCTTATAATAACTGCACCATCATGCAGTGGAGTATTAGGTATAAATGTGTTTATCAAAAGTTCACTTGATATCTTTGAATCCATAAATATTCCTGTTTCAATAAATTCATTAAGACCGGTTTTCCTTTCAATTACAACAAGCGCTCCAATTTTCGACCTTGAAAGAAATTGAACAGCATCACATATTTCCCCCAGTACCTCTTTTATATCCTTCATATCATCATTGATAATAAAAAAATTTTTTCTAAAAAACTCACTCCTTCCTAAAGATTCAAGGGCTCGCCTTAATTCCGGTTGAAAAACAATTAAAAGTGCGATTACTCCAACGGTCATAGCATTCTTTAGTAAGTAATTAACAGTTCTTAATTGAAGCCATTCACTAAGTTTTGTTACAACGATAAGCACCACAAGTCCCTTAAGAAGCTGCTCTGCTCTTGTTTTTCTTATTACTATAATAAATTTGTACATAACATATGCTATAATTGCAATATCTACAATATCATTGATTCTTATGGTTTTTATAATATCAATAAGGTCATTAAACAATAATATTCACTCCCTGAGGCATAATAATTTTTAAATAAATTAATGTTTATTTATAGTAATTATACAACAATATAATTACTATAACAAAAAATATTTTGCTAAATCTTATGTTTGAAATATTTATATAAATAAAAAGTCATAGAAAAACTATTCTATGACCTCTACCATTATATTGCTCTCTTCTACCTGTTTAATAAGTGGATTTATGACATCACTATACACGAAAACTTCAAAAGCCGATTTTAACGATTTGCCAACTATAATTTCAGTGATATCGTTATCTCTTGCAAATTCAGCGAGGGTGTCTGAAATTTTTTTGCCTACCAAAATCGATACCCTTCCTCCCATCTTCTGTGCCATATCAAACAGCTCAATTAAAATCTTATGTTCTTTCAAATCATTATAAATATCGTTATTTTTATTCACATATACAACACAAAATTCACCATTTGTCTCTTTTGCCCTTTCGGCGCCTCTTTCAACAAGCCTACGGCAACTTATCTGCGGAGTTATGCAAACCATAATTCTGCTTTTTGCTCCGGGCTCGTAACTTAAAACCATATCAAATCCCCTCTCAGGAAAAATTTCTTCCCTGTATATCTTAATTATATATTTTTTCTTATATATGTCAATTTGTCTTACTGTATTTAATAAATAATCAGAAATACAAATTATGAAATTTCATTAAAATATCTCATAAGTCCCTTATATATTGCCCATGCTATCTTGTACTGATATTTTTTATCATTTAATAATTTTTCCTCTTCAGGATTTGACATAAAACCACATTCAACTATTACTGCCGGCATTTTAGCATTTCTTAATATGTAAAATGTGCTTGTTTCCTTAGGCATTCTATCATTACTTTCATCAAGTGTATTTTTTAATTCTTTTTGCAGAATTTCTGCAAGGAATTTTCCTTTTTCAGAATTTTTATGATAAAACACCTGTGCTCCCTTATACTGCTGCTGCGGGAAACTATTCTGATGTATACTTATAAAAACTTCCCCATTGGCATTATTACCCTTCTTTACCCTGTTTTTAAGGTCTTGCATTAAATTATCAGATAATGGATCTCCTTGCCGCGTCATTACAGCTACACCACCGCTTTCCTCAATAAGTTCCTTTAACTTTGTTGCTATTTCAAGATTTAATTCATCTTCATTTTTACCATATTTACCGGGTTTACCCGGATCACCGCCGCCATGTCCGGCATCAATTATTATTATTTTATTAGAAACAGGAATCTTATTAAAGATTTCAATTGATTTATTAAGGCAGCTATAAACCAGCGATATACAAAACAATAAAAATGCAATCAATATATACTTATTGACCTTCATAATATAGAATCCCTTCCTTTTTCACTCTTAATATAAAATTTATTCAAATTAAAAATAACTATGTCACTTTCCTTTGTTTAAATCATATTATGAATAAAGAAAGGAGGAAAAAATATGCTTACATTTGAATTCACATATGTTGTACAATCATGTGATACATTATTCTTAATTGCTAAAAAGTTCAATACCTCTGTAGAAATTATAATGACAAGAAACAATATCATAAATCCATCCCTAATACACCCTGAACAAACGTTAATAATACCTGTTAAGGGAATATACTATACAGTAAAACATAGTGATACCATATATTTAATAGCAGAAAAATTCGGTGTCCCATATGAATCAATCATATATGTTAATAACCTTGTATTTCCTTACACAATATATCCAGGTCAAATGCTGTTTATTCCAGGTGCGGTAGAAGTAGCTCCACCTGTACCGCCGATTTGCCCTGTGCCTCCGGCTCCACCTGTACCGCCAATTCCGCCGGTTCCACCGTCAACAACCTGTCCTTTTTACTATGTTGTCAGACCTGGTGATACTCTATGGGACATAGCAAACAGATATGGAGTATCCTTAGACGCTTTGATAAAGGCAAATTACATCGTTAATCCAAATTTGATTTATCCGGGACAGACAATTATTATCCCATGTCCCTCAGCACCACCAGTAGAATATCCCACGCTTAAGTTGGGTGACACAGGACCCTTTGTAGTAAACCTACAGTCAAGACTTAAATCCTTGGGATTTTATAAAGGGACGGTTGACGGTATTTTTGGAACAAAGACAGAAGAAGCAGTTAAAGAGTATCAAAAAAGCAGAGGCTTAACAGCAACCGGTATCGTTGATAGTAATACATGGAATGCATTATTGTTTAATACTCCACCCATCACTATAGATATAAATACTGATGACACAAAATGCAATGAAACTATTGATATAACTGATAAAAAAGATGATATTTCAATAGAAGATAATAATGAGGAAAAAAATAATCAGGGTTAAATCCCTGATTATTTTTTTAACGCTTCTATATATTTTCCAGCAATATAAGCCGCTATTGCACCATCACTCATTGCCGTCACAAGCTGCCTTAAGGATTTATGTCTTATATCACCTGCTGCAAAAACTCCCGGTATGTTTGTCCGCATATCATCGTCTGTAATAATGTAACTATGTTCATCCATATCAATTACGCCATTTAAAATTTCAATATTAGGAGCCGTTCCTATTGATATAAACATACCGTCAATTTTAATAGTAGTTTCTTCACCTGTTTTAAGATTTTTAAGTTTCAAGCCTTCAACCTGATTGTCGCCTTCAATATCTTTAACAACGCTATCAAGAATAATTTCAATTTTTTCATTGGAAAAAGCCTTGTCTTGTTCAGCTTTTGCAGCAGTGAGACTATTCCCTTTATAAATTATATATACCTTTTTAGCAAATTTAGTAAGATACTGCGCTTCTATTACAGCAGTATTATCACCACCTATTACAGCAACATCTGCTTCTTTGTAAAAGGCAGCATCGCAAGTTGCACAAAATGATACACCTGAACCAATAAATTTTTTTTCTTTTTCAAGACCTAATTTTTTATTTGTTGTCCCCATCGCAAGTATAATTGCCTTAGCTTCATATATATCATCCTCTGTCTGAACTTTTTTGACATCCCCTGTTATATCAAGCCCAACAACATCTTTATTAACAATTTGAAGCCCGTATTTTTTAGTCTGTGCCTCCATTTTTGATATAAGCTCAGGACCGCTTATATTATCATAACCCGGATAATTCTCAATCTTATGTGCATTAATTATCCTCCCACCAAGATACATTTTCTCTATCATCAAGGTATTAAGTTTCGAACGGCATGCATAAAGTCCAGCTGTGAGCCCTGCTGGTCCTCCGCCTAATATTATCAAGTCATACATTTAAACCAACTCCTTATATAATAATGGAAGTAGTGAACACTACTTCCATTATTATATCACAATTTTTTATTTGTTTACATTATGCCTACAGGTTGAATAAATTTATTTTTGGTTTCTTGTATATCCTGTGGCATTGCCGGCTTTGCTGGATACCATCCCCTTTGATTTATTGCATTCCAAACTGCTTTTTGGTCATCAAAAGTCTGATTCAGTACATTCACAAAATTACCTTTTATCCTGTCATTAGCAGATTCAACTGCTGCATGTGATAATACTTCTATAGCAAGCTTGTAATTTCCAAGAACACCCATTATTAAATCTTTATCGGTTACACCTGCATTACGCTGCATATATATGCCTCCTTATTCTATATTTTTTAATAATGAATTAAAATTGTTGCAGCATCTCTCAGAAAGATTTTGACAAAGCACCTTTAATTGCTGATCCTGTAACCTTGTAGCGCAATCCTTCAGGCATTTGCACATGTGGTCTTCTAAGGAAAGAGCATCATCGGTATATAACAATTCTTTACCTGTTATTTGCGGCATTTTAATTCCTCCTTTCATTAACTTCATTGTTAGTATTTACATACATAAAAAAAATATACGGCAATTAACCATATATTTAATGTAAAATTTATTTAATATACCCTTTATTTCTTAATTTATTTATATGCTGTTCTAACTGTTCTTTAATATCTATATCATAGGATTCTTCAAGTACAAACATCATTGATACCGCCACCTGAGCAACATCCAAGAGCTCTTCGGCAATTTTCTCCGTAATTTCTTTATCACTCATATTTACATTTTCACCATTTAATCCCCTGAATTTTCCTATGACCTGTGCCAGTTCACCGGCTTCTTCCATCAATTTCAGCGTAGTGGATTCAAGTGAAGGTGTAAGATTGTTAAGGCGGGGAAGACTTATTTCTTTATATTTCATATCCATTTTTATCCCCCTAAGCCTGTTTTCTTCTTGCTAAAAATCTTGAAAATTCAGGACAAATTTCTTTTATTAAATCAAGCATTTTATATGCTGTATTTCTTATATCCCATTGTGCTTCAGGTGTACAGCGTAAATTGGCAAAGTGGTCAAATGCCCATAAATCTGTATCCATAAGCACAAGCCTTTTATGTGCATTTGTCACTGCATATGGAGCTGCTTCAGGAATTTTCTCATTTAACTCTTCATAGAGTAATTCTGACGCTCTTATTGCATTTTCAAGTAAATCAACGCACCCTGCCTTTTCTATGCTAGGCGGTACTGTATATCCATTTTTAATTGTCGGTTCATAAACATTAAAGTTTATCGTTCTATGCCTTAAAAGCTGGTGCCAATTTGCCTCACTTATACATAGCTGGAATTTGAATCTTATTGACCTGAAGGGTTCAATCAAATGGTCAAATTGATTTATATCTTCAAATGCCTTATTGATTATGTTGGATTTTTCTTCAATTGTTAACCTGCTTACTGTTTTTTTTATCGCTTCAATTGATTTGCCGGAATATGAAAATAATATGTGCATAATCAAAACATCTTCCATTTTAATGCCGTTATCTCTTCCTGTATAATCAACCAGTACAACATCATCTTTTACATTATCCGTCTCCGTAATTAATCTACCTGCAATTTCCACAAGCCTGCTTTCAACCTTTTTTTGATACTCTGAAGGTCTTACATGCCTCATCATACTTGGAGATATTTTCTCTGCCTCTTCAATAATTTTTTGTGCTATAGTGTTTGCCTCCTCCGTCTTATGTGCCAATAATTTCCTTAAAATATCCAGCAAATCAAGTGCATTAAGTGCTACTGCAAAACTCGTACGGGTTGATAATAGTAGAGCATATCTGGCATCCTCAAAAGCTATTTTGCTTATTCTGTCCTGATATTTTCTTTCACTTTCATTCTTTTCTTTTTCTACTGTATTTGATAAATATGTAACAAGTTTTTCTACTAATTGTTCGTACATGTCATAAGATATGTTCCATGTTTTTAAATATTTATCTTTTAAATCCGAATAGTTTTTCAGTTCATTAGGAATAATAACTTTATCTCTTGTGGGCTTCTGATATCTTTGACTCCATTCAATAAAGGAAGGTCTTTTATTGATTAATTCTATATATGCAGACAAATATCTCGAAATATCTTCAACACAAAGGTGCATAAGATGCTGTTCTGCTATTGAGGAATGCCCAAATTTTTCTACCCATTTTTCATGAAATAATTTTGCTTTATCTATAGCAGCTTCCATAGAAGGTTCACCAGATGAAATAAATTCATTTATATCAAGGTCACCGTCTGTTAATGATTCTATTATATTAAGTCTCCAACTGGTATCTTTTCTGCTGACCTTGGAATTTATTGGCGGAATTATAAATTCCGGCAATGAATGTATGAAATAAACCGGTCCATATATGTTAGTAACAAATCGTTTTAACAAGTTTTCCTGCTCTTTTGTAAGCTTTGTCATCAGCATATTTAATAACCCCTTTCTAATACTTTATCCTTATTTACAATATATTATAACATAATAAAAATAAAGTTTATAAATAAGAATAAAAAAATAGTTATCCCATATATGAGATAACTATTCTGATTCATCAAAATGGTGACCCATCCGCGATTCGAACGCGGGACACCCTGCTTAAAAGGCAGGTGCTCTGCCGGCTGAGCTAATGGGTCGTAATATGGTGGAGGGAGATGGATTCGAACCATCGAAGGCTGTGCCAACAGATTTACAGTCTGCCCCCTTTAGCCCCTTGGGTATCCCTCCCCTCACACTTATGAACGACTTTTATATTATATTATATTATAACTATCATGTCAAGCTTTAAAGGTCATTTTATATTAAAAAATTATATCAAAAAGATTTTTTAGGATTCCTTCAATACTATTGTTTGCTCCCTGTCAGGTCCTACCGATATTATTGATGCATTTATCCCTATTAATTCTTCAATCCTTTTAATATATTTCTTAGCATTATTAGGCAATTCATCGAAACTTCTTGCGGTACTTATTTCTTCATCCCAGCCATCCATCTCTTCATATACAGGCTCACATAATGCAAGGTCTTCCAGACTTGCAGGAAAGTTTTCAATGACTTTCCCTTCATATTTGTATCCTTTACATATCTTAATCTTTTTTAACCCTGTCAGTGTATCAAGTTTTGTCAATACAAATCCCTTCATACCTGAAACCCTGACTGAAAAATTCAGTATTACCGTATCAAGCCAGCCACATCTTCTAGGTCTGCCTGTGGTAGTACCATATTCATTACCACGCTCTCTTAAGAAATCTCCATTTTCATCATGTAATTCGGTTGGAAATGGTCCTTTGCCAACCCTTGTTGTATATGCCTTTATAACCCCAATAACATCATTAATCATTGTTGGTCCAACACCTGCACCTACTGTAACCCCACCTGCTATTGGATGTGATGCCGTAACAAATGGATATGTGCCAAGGTCAATATCCAACAAAGTACCTTGTGCCCCTTCAAATAAAATTTTTCTGCCGCTTTTTATCAAATTATATAAAAGTAATGTTGTATCTGTAACATATGGTCTCAAGATATCAGCATATCTTCTGTAGCGTTCATATATTTCATTGAAATCCATTGCATCAGTGCCATAAACCTCTTTAAATATTTTATTTTTCTTTTCAATATTCAATTTCAATTTTTCTTTCAATACATCTTTTTTTAGTAAGTCACATATTCTTATGCCTATTCTTTCTGATTTATCCATATAGCAGGGACCTATACCCCTTTTGGTAGTACCAATATCATTTTTCCCTTTTGCTGTTTCTTCAAGTTCATCAAGCCTTATATGATAAGGAAAAACTACATGTGCCCTATCACTTATCTTTAAATTATCTGTACATATTCCCTGTGATTTCAAAGTGTTTAATTCTTCTATGAGTGAAGCAGGGTCTATAACAACCCCGTTGCCTATTATGCATATTTTTTCAGGGTATAATATTCCAGATGGAACTAAGTGGAGCTTATACTGTATACCTCCCTGCTTAACCGTATGACCGGCATTATTCCCTCCCTGATATCTTACGACTACTTCAGCCTTTTCAGCTAAATAATCCGTAACCTTTCCTTTACCTTCATCACCCCACTGTGAACCTACAATTACCAATGTTGACATTATTATGCCCCTTTCTTATTTTATCCTGTTTAAAATTTCTCTTGCAACAACAACACCGGAAATTGATGCCTGAACAAGCCCTCTCGTTATTCCAGCACCATCCCCTGCTGCAAAAAGATTTTTTACCTGTGTTTCAAAATTATTTGTAAGTTTAACCCTTGATGAATAAAACTTAACCTCTACTCCATATAAAAGTGTATGTTTTGAAAAAACGCCCGGTGATACTTTATCAAGCGCCTGCAACATTTCAATTATTGACTGCAAAAATCTATATGGCAGTACAAGACTTAAATCCCCCGGTGTCGCATCTTTTAAAGTGGGTTCTACAAGACCTCTTTTTAACCTTTCAGGTGTCGACCTCCTGCCTGATAAAAAGTCCCCAAGCCTTTGCACTAATACTCCATCCCCCAGCATATTTGCAAGGGCAGCAATATATCTTCCATATGCAATCGGTTGGTTAAATGGCTCTGTAAATTCCTTACTTACAAGTAGCGCAAAATTTGTATTATCTGTTTTAATATCTTTATAACTATGTCCATTAACTATTTTTAAGCCATTATTGTTTTCAACAACAACCTTGCCATATGGATTCATACAAAAAGTCCTCACCCTGTCGTCAAATAATTTGGAATGATAAATAAATTTTGATTCATATATCTCCTTTGTAATATCTTCCATTACAACAGCCGGTATCTCAACCCTTACGCCTATGTCTACTGCATTGTTTTTAGTTTCAAGTCCTATTCTATTAGCTTCCTCTTTAAACCATTCAGCACCTTCCCTGCCCGGTACAACAACTATATATTTTCCTGTATAGATTTTACCATCTTCTGTTTCAACACCATATGCCTTTTTATCCTTAACAAGTATTTTAGAAACAGTCGTTTTTGTCTTTATTTCAATCTTATCCTTTAAATAATCCTCTATATTTTTAATAATATCATAACACTTCTCTGTACCAAGATGCTTGATTACCGCAGGAATCAATTTAAGGTCTGCGGCTGCAGCTCTTCTTTCTATTTCTCTAATCTTCTCTTTATCTGTTCCATGAACCTCTGTTGTAGCTCCAAATTTAACATATATATCATCTACATACCCTACAAACTCATTTAATTCTGACTTTTCAAGGTATTCATCGAGGACACCTCCAAAATCAGATGTCAATGTTAGTTTTCCGTCACTGAAAGCACCTGCTCCTCCAATACCGCATGTAATAGAACAGGGTTTGCAATTTAAACATTTGGAACCGTATTTGCCTATGGGGCATAGCCTTTCACGTATATTTTTCCCTTTTTCAAGAAGCAATATCTTTAAACCGTCAATTTCTTTAACAAGCTCAAGAGATGTAAATAATCCTGCAGGACCTCCCCCGATTATTATTACATCATATAATTTCATTAATAACACTCCTTTGTTTTAATAAAAGCAAATACCCCTATTGTATGATAACAAAAAACTAACATATTTTCAAGAAAAATTCGAATTATATTCTGTAAAATTAATTTAATGTTCGTGTTTTAAATAAATTTTAAAAAAGAAAAAAGTATTCTTCTAAGAATACCACAAGACTACTATGGATATTTAATCTTTTACCTTATTTATTGGAAAGTTCTTTTAATTTTGCAATGGCTATTTCTCCAACAAATGCCAAATCCTCTGCGGTAAAGTAAAATGAAATATTGCCATCAAAAAGAATTTGTGCAGATGGGGAAAATTCTTCATCACCACTCCATATTGCAAAGACTAAATATACATTATCTATAAATTCAAATTTATAAGCAGCATCCCCCATCTCAATTTTTTCTGCTCCAAGACTTTCTAAAGCTTCATTAAACTTATCCAACTTATTGCCAAATGTCCTTGAAAGCCTAAAAATGCACCTGCCATAAAAATTATTGTAATAAACATTACCACCGGAGACATCCCTATATGTTATATATTTATTTGTTGGAGGAACTTTTTTGCTATTTATTAAATATCTCAAAATAAGTGTCTTTAAAGGATAATTATTTACTTCACTATAATCCTGATTGAGAATTTCCCCGGATGGAAATTTAACAATGTATTTAGTTCCCATAAGTTTAACAATAAATTCATTATTATCGCTATTATATTTACATCCTGTTCTTTTATATATCTCTTCTGGATTACACTTTTTAAACAATTCTCTGTTATACTCATATGGTATTTTATCTTTTCTTTTCTCATCAATTGCTGCTCTGTCCATATTCCCAATCCTTTCAGAGTTTCTATATATTACATATGCTTCTTAGCTTCAATTAACATCTCATCAGCTTTTTTCATGTATTCAACTGCTTTTTCTATATATTTAGAAGTTTCCATTTTATTCATGGCTTTTGATTTTTCAACCCATTCTATAAAGCTTTCTTCATGAGACTTATTATGGTCCACCCAATGTGCCAAGAGAATATCCAGCGTTTTTTCGTCTTTACTGCAAGCAATTTCTTCTAAAGGTACTCCATGTGTATGTTCGTGTGTGTGTTCATGAGTATGATTATGAGTATGCCCGCATTCATGGTCATGGGTATGTCCGTGGTCGTGGTCATGATTAAAATCATTATTCATTTATTTTCACTCCTGTTTATTAATATTTTATTATCAAGTAATTTTATCTCTTTGATCGTTCCTTTTATAAGCTTTTCTTCTCCGAATAAATCAGTCAAAAGTATTTCTTCATCTCCTTTTGGTTTTACCTCAATAACATAATCCATTATTTTTTCTTCACCATCCGGTGTAATTAAATAAGCATTTGCTTCACACATGATACCTTGCCTCCTTTCTTTTACAACTTTTCAAACCGTTCCCTAACACTGGGAAACTTATTGATATCAGTATGAGGTAAAAAACAAGATGATACAAACTCATCCATATAACCGGGCTCTAAACTAAGTTCTACATATGTCATTTGATTTGCGATTTCCTCCAGTTTACGTCTTGCATCTTCACTCATCATAGTCAGATAACATCCCATCAATGAACTGTTTCCTATATAGGCAATCTTGCTTCTATCAATATCCGGAAGCATACCTATCATAATTGAATTTTCTATATTTAAGCTGTTGCCAATACCTCCGGCAATCAAGAGTTTATCTATATTAGTAAAATCCATTCCTAAACTGGTAAGCAATGTTGTTACACCAGAATATATAGCTGCTTTTGCTCTAATAAAATTATCTATATCTACTTCTGTAATGTAAATATCCTTTTCTAAATTATATTCTTCTTTAAATGCCAATACATATTCCCCAATCCCATTTTCATCAAAACGAACCCTGTCAGTATTTAAATCTTTGTTGAGTCTGCCTTTTCTATTAATTACACCTGTCAGCATCATCTCACATATCAAATCAATAATACCCGACCCACAGATTCCGATAGGGTTTCCTTCACCTATAATCTTTAATGTGGGCTTGTATGTCGTTTTATCTATTGTTACCTTTTCTATTGCACCATTTGTTGCTCTCATACCACAGCTAATCTCTCCGCCTTCAAAAGCCGGTCCTGCCGAACAGGCACAGGACATCATATAATCCTTGTTTCCAAATACAATCTCTCCGTTTGTTCCCAGATCAATAAACAGCACATTTTCATCTGATGTCCACAGCCCCGATGCCAATACACCGGCTGTAATATCACCTCCAACATAGCTGGCAACCGATGGTGCAAGATATATAAAGGTTTCAGGATTTACTTCAATTCCTAGTTCAGAAGCTTTAATAAAAGGTGCTTTTACAAAGGCAGGTATAAATGGCTCCATCCTTAAAAAGTTAGCGTAAACACCCAGAAAAAGATGAGACATTGTCGTATTTCCTGCTGCAACAAGTGATACAACCTCGTCCCTGCTTACTTTTGCATCTTGATACATTTTATATAAAAGCGGGTTTATTGTTTCATTAATAATGGCATGATTTAATTTTTCCATACCATTTATCTTAGTTGAATAAATAATCCTGTTAATTACATCTGCCCCATATTTCATCTGTGCATTACCTGATGAAGCTTCTGCAATCAGTTCCCCGCTGTATAAATCAACAAGGCAAGTAGAAACCGATGTCGTTCCAATATCTATTGCAACTCCATAGAGCCTGCTGGTTTTATCCCCAATTTCCATATTAATAATAGTAGTTTTACCCTTTCCGCGAGGTATATGTGTTATTGTAACTTTATAATCTGCTTCTCTTATTAATTGAGGAATCCTTCTTAATAAAGGTAGTCTGAAATATATTTGTGTATATCCAAGTATTTTCCTTACATGTCTTTTTAACCTCTCAACATCAGATATGTTATCATGTTTATCAGGTATACTTAATTCTATATAATCTTTCCTGACATATGTCACAAATTCCATTCCGTAATTCAGTACCTGATCCTTTGCTCTTTTAAGTATCTCTCTTTTTTTAGAACCAACAAGACTTTCAATTTTCATACCGTACATTGCAGAAGAAGATTCTTGAGGGATTCTTATGGTTATATCCTGAATCACCTTTGAGCAGCATGCTAAAACGTAACCCTCCTCTATTTCCTCATCTGTAATAGCCTTGCTTGCTTTTGAATTATATACCTTACCTTCTAATACCTTTACTTTACACTTGCCGCAAGTGCCGTTTCCGTTGCATGGACTATCAATAAAAATTCCCGCTTTTCTTATTACTTCCAGTAGGGTTTCACCTTCTAATACATCTATTTCTTTTTCCATTGGCAGAAATCTTACTTTATACACTTTCCTACCTGGTTCAAAAAAGTTTACAATACATAACAATAATTAATTTTTGTAAACCCGACCTCCCCATGACCAGGCTTTACACCTCCTTGAAATATTTTTCCTGGGGCGACAGGGAGACCTTAGTCCCGGGCGTCCCACCCGGACGGGAGAACGGCGCTTTACGGGCGCAACTTGCGTTGACCGTTAAGCGAAAGTCTACTGCTCTGCCTCCCGCGATCTGCTAAATGCGACCTGCCGGTTGTTTCCGGACTCCGGCTAAACGGGGTCACCTACTTGATAAAGCAAGATGCTTCAAGTCACGCCAGACGGAATAGAATGATTCCTGTTTAAAACGAGTCAGACCGTTGTAAGTAAGAATCTTTCCGTCCAGTTTCTTGAAGAGCTGTTTCACCTTTCGGGTCATCCCTCTTCCTTCCCCAGGCAAGGAATTTGCCTTTTGATTCAGCTTCTCTTTAAGGACTTGGACTTTCTGTTTTAATTCATTGGTAATACGCTCTTTGAAACCTAGTGCACGACGGGCTATGACCAATGCTGCGGCATGGTGTATTATTATGCCATACTTCTGCATGTACTTCCAGTAACCTATGGTTGACGTGTGTGCTGACCAGACCTGCTTTACACCTACGCCTTCCTTGAAAGCCCTGCGTATGACAGCTTCAACCATCTTTCTAAAAGGGAAATTGGCTGCCATGCGGTTGAATTTTTTGTTGGTATCCAGATGGTCTTTCCCGAATTCCAGATTTTCTAAGGCTATGGGTTTTCCCAAGGCTTTAGCGATGTCTACTATTACTTTAGCCAGTACACCGACTAAGTAAGTACGCCGGAAACCACGGCTTTCTGCCAGTTCGGGTATCTTGATGTAAAGAAAACCGTTTGGATGTACCGTTAAGAGAAATTCTCCGTCAAATTTGTGTAAGGCTTTTGGGTATGGTACGTTAAAATTCTCTGTCCATGATTCTGGTTGACCGGTGTAACCGACATTAGCAAGTGCTATTCCGTCAGGGTTGGTGTCCATACCTAAATAACCATAGTCGGGATTAGTTAGCAAATTGGGTGGTGTTAAGACGAAACTGATATGTACCCTGTACCTATCATCCTTGCCTTTGATCAGTTCCACTGTATAAGGTGTGCCGGATAAAAGCAGTTCATACACCTTTGAACGGTATTTATCCGGCAGCCAGAGCCTGCCTTCTACACGGGGTGCCCTGGTCATTATTGGTCTGCCTTTGATGTCTGTACCTTTTTGCTCGGACAGGTGAGAAATGGTTACTGATAAAAAGAATTCTCCATCATGCTCGCTTATCTTGATGTTCGGGTTACCGCCTTTAGTCTTATCACCACGGGCATATAACCTATCTTGACGTGCTTGCCTCCATTCTTCTATCGAAACGCTGCCTTTGCAAACTTTCTTCCACAAGGAACGACCGCCAAAGACTACTGCCGGTATGGTGCTGTTGTCCTGATGAACCTTTAGCTCATCCAGCTTGTCAGATAATTTTTTCACTCTGGCTTTGCGACCGTGTACGGTATGCTTGAATTTCCCGATTTTTACCGGATCGTTTTTCTTAATGGCTTCGTCTAAGGTTTTTTCTGCCTGTCTGAGTTTTTTCTTTGCACGGGCTAATTTTGTTTTTGTTTCTTCTATTTCCAGCTTTAAAAGTTCTTTTTGTGATTCGATTATGGCTTTAGCTTTCATTATGGCGTCATCACAGCATCGTGAATTTAAACCAAATACCTGCTGACCTTCTTTTTTTAGTTCTTCACGTGATTTATCTTCCTGCAGCCGGTTGAATGCCCAGCGCATGCAGGAGCAGAACAATCTCATCTCGGTGTTCAGCGGGTCTTCCATCCCACGGCTCCACTTTTTTAAGCGGAAGACAGGGTAGACCTCCGGGAAAAATTCGCCGCAGACGGTGCAGCTTATTTCACCGTCAGGGCTGTACGATTTATTTTTGTTCTTTTTCCTTTTCTTCATCTGACTTCACCTCCATTATCAGTTCCCGGAAACCCTGCCTTATCTTCTTACCGCCTCTGGCACCATACAGCTTAGCTGAAAAAGAAGTAACTATCGCCAATAAGTCCCTGACCAACTCGGATTGTGCGTCTTCCGGCTCTTTCTCGGCCGTGGCGATTACCTCCACACCACAGCAGTGTAAGTGCCGTTCAATGTACGAATACCCAAATCTGGCCAGACGGTCGGGATATTCGATGATAAGCTTCTTGTATTCACCACGCTCAGCCAGTTTGAGCACGTTCGTCAATCCGCGGCGCTTCTGATTTAAGCCGCTGGCTGCGTCGGTGAACTCGGCAACGACACGGTAATTTAATTCCATCGCATATTGCCTCAGCCTTTCCAGCTGCCTGTTTAAATTGCCGGCATCCGCCTGCTTTTTAGTGGACACCCGAGCATATAGAACGACGTCTTCCTGCCCGGTGTTTAGCTGTCCGGACTGCAAGAGCCTGTTGAGTTCGTCTATGGAGTACCGGCGCTGACCACTAGGCAAACGGATGGGCTTGATTAAACCCTGCTTTTCCCAGTTGCGCAAGCTGTTAGGATGGACGCTTAGTTTCTTTGCTGCTTTGCTTATAGTTAATAATTCCATATATTTATTGTATTATATTTATTATATTTTATCAAGGTTTGTCGAAAATAAGGTAGCTGTTACTTACCTCCTTAAAAGCACCTTTTAAGCTGATATTATTTTAACCTTTTATTAGATTTATTATTTGTCCTTATTTTTTTTATGCCAGTGAAACACTGTCGATCAAAGTAAGTGCTTCACTGGCATATTGTAATCAGAAAGCCTTTATATTAATAACTTTACATTAACGGATCCATTGTAAGTGCAGGATGTCCCTTTTCTTCCAAGAATGCAAGAACTCCTTCTGAATCTGTAGCTATTGTTTCATCGCAAATCATGTCTGTGAAATTATCTATACCATTTACTTCTTTAATGGTTGCATTTAGCCTTTCAGCTACGAAGTCTTTTAAATCCTTAGGCATCCATACTATACGTACAGCACCACCTTCAGCTCTCATGAATTTCTTTGAAGATATGAAAAGACGTCCGTGTCCCATAAAGCCTGGTGTCTGTACACCACCACCGGTCATCGATGCAAGGTCTCCAAATGTCATACCAAGTGGGCAGACGCCGCTGTATTCCCTGTTAACAATGACAACACCGTTTGCTTCAGGCATAATGCCGCAGATACACTCGAAACAGCCGCAGGATGTCATTGGGTCTTGAAGCATACTGTATAATGTAACACTCTGAAGTGCTCCCTGTGAAAGTTTACTTACTGTTTCATTAACCTTCTCATAGATACCAAGATTTTCATCGATTAACCCTTCCTTAGGCACCGGCTGACAAGGTCCCGTAGGATCCAACTCATATGTTGCCTTAGCATCTAACCAGCTTACTGCTCCGCAAAGCCCAAGTCTTTCAGGTGTAACAACGCAAACATGGGCAGGTGCAAAGGACTGGCAAAGAATACAAGAATAGAAGGTATCAACACTTTCATCGGTCATTGAGCTTATTCTGTCATCCCTCTCTTGATATCTTGGCAATGCATATTTTTCCATATATTCCTTACACTTTTCCTCATCTGTAAAGATTGTAACCTGACATCTGTCAACAACCTTTGAGAACTCATCCATCATTTTTGCATATACTGCTTCACCTATATGGTTCAATCTAAAGCCTTTTTCATATGCATCCTTACTTATTCTGACCCATGCGAGATTCCTCTGTCCAACATGCATTACACCTTCTATATAATTCAAGAAGTAGTGAAGCCTTCTTTCAAGTACAGGTTCGAAATCCGCATGCATATTCTTTCCTGCAACTTCAATTAAAAGTCCAAGAGGTAATCTTCCCGGCACTTCAGTAATTGTATCAATATCAGGACCTACTACCGTAATTTTGTGGTCCTCTACATTAGCAAGGTCTGTTGCCATAACCAATTCCCATGCATTCGTTTTGCCGCCGCCAAATTCAGCAAACATATCACCTTTTCTTATTCTTTCACCTTCAAAGGCAGGTGCAAATGCAACAGGTATAGGAATTTCTGTAATCTTTATCTTTATATTTCTTGCTTCTAAAGAGGTTCTTACAAACTTATCATAATCTTTTTGAGTTATTAATAGTGTAGGAACTTCCGGTACCGTTTGATCTGTTATTACTGGGAATCCAAGTGCAATTGCTCCGGCTCCAGTAGATACTACCAATTCGCTGAGAGGTCCGAAGGCATTTACAAATGCCGGCACCCTTTCCTTTGTGTACTTCAGAAGGTCACCAAGAGCCCCCGGTTTAATAGCTCCAAATATTAAAGCTGTTCTTATAGCAACTGTTACTGCATGGATAACAGATGTAACATCATATCCAAGTGGAACAACCCTAAGCTCAACCCCCATTTTAATCTTTCCTTCAATCGCTTGGTCTATAACCTTCCCTACCAAAAAGGTCATCAAACCCTTTGACTGATAATCCTTTATTACCTTAGTTGCCGTTTCGGCATCAGGACACTCCCCCAATACAACAGCTACACCGGGTATATCACCTGTTACAAGTGGTACACCAAGTGAACGAATTATCGCATCAGATACAAAGCCTGCACATGGAGCGCTGTACGGTGTTTCCATAGTAGCATATTTAACCGCCTCAATTATTTCAGCAGAAATAGCTGTTGCAAGTCCTGCATTTAATGCCTTGTCAAGTATTTCCTCTTCTACAATCAAACTTTTTACAATAGGTAAAACTTCTTCTAATTCTCCAAGGTTTGTTATCTTTTTTCCTGTCGCAGCATAAATAACAGGAAGGGAATAAGCTGTATCCGGAAATGCAACCTTATGGTCTCTGCCCTTTTCCTCTACAGCCTTTTTGACAAGCCCTTCTGCTGCAGAAAGGGCTTGTTTTGAACCTGTAAATATTATTTGAAATAAACTCATTTTAAATCCTCCTTTTTATTATAAATCTAAATATGAATCTGCATATAATACAGCTCCATTTATAACGTCACATGTCTTAATTGTCTGCATAAGCCTTAAATCGCATGGGTTCATAATTGCCGAAGTCAAACCTTCTTCTATTGCCATTGCTGCAAATACTGAATCCATAATAGGTCTTATTTCTTTTGGAGCACCATTTGATACGTTGCTTAATCCACATGTGGTTTTTAATCCCATCTCACTTATCATCCTGACGGTTTTTAAAACACCTTTTTGTTTGTCCTGCATTCCCTTTATTACAAGAAATAATGGGTCAAATAACATATCTGTTGGTTCCAATCCTAATGACAAGCCTCTTTCAAGCATTTCAGTGCAGTATGCCATACTCTCATCGGTATCCTTAGGTATTCCTTCTTTTGCACATAATGCAATAACCATAGCATCATTTGCAGCCGCAAGGTCTATGTTTTCAATTCTTTCACCGGCATCTGCAGAGTTTACAATCGGTTTACCTTTTGACCTGTTATAAACCTTGATTCCAGCTTCTATAGCCTTTCTATTTGTTGTATCAAGAGCTAATGGAACATTATCAAATTCGCTCTGTAATAGCTGAACTCCCCATGTCATAAGCTCAACACCATTTTTTTCCGCTGGTCCGATATTTAAATCAAGATAATGTGCACCTGCATCCAACTGTTCTTTTGCCCTCTTTAAAATTTGCTCAGGGTTTCTTTCTTCAAATGCCTTTCTTATTGCCGGTGATATACAGTGTATTCTTTCACCTATTATTAAGAATTTTTCCATTATATTACCTCCTTATAAAATTTAGTTTAATTTTTTTTATTTTGCATTCTGAGGTATATTGGAAGGAGCTCATTTTGAGCTTCTTCGCCACCTGCAGAATGATAAATAACACATCAAATAATAATTATATGATTAACCTGCTAATTCCCTCAGGAATTTTGGAATTTCCATTGCTTCTAATGTTCCAACGATTATCTCCCAATCCGGAAGGTTCTCCTGCAAGTCTCCTTTTAAAACAGCAACCTTTCCAGGTATTATCAGCTTTCTTGATTTTGTCTTATTTTCGATTCCGCTTTCCTTTATGAATTTAGCTATACTGGATGCGGTAAATTTACCAGCAGCCCATGCAGTCAGAACGGAATATCCACCTGCATCAGGTATTGCCATCCAAACCGGAACTCTTGACCTTTCAACTTCACCGGAAACGATAAAGTATGTTAAAGCAAAATCAACTGTACAAAGTACTGGTGAATTTTCATCTGCATTATTTATTGGATATATATTTGGTTCAACCCTCATTGGTTTTTGAGGATCTGTGAATATATTCTGTCTTAAAGGATAAAGCGCCAATGCTCTTGCATAGTCTATATCATTTAAGACTATGATTGAACCATATTTCATTGTAAATATTGTGCCTAGTGCAACTTCCATATATTTTTCGCCTTTTGCAAGTTCATTTGCAAAGATTACCGAAGGATAGCCAAATGTTCTGTCATTCCCAGTAATATTAATCCTTCTTATTTGAATAGCATTTTCAAATACCTCTTTTATTGATGTGGCACCAGGATCTAAAATTAAATCCTTATGACCAAGCTTTTGCACTTCTTCAATTAAAGTATATAATTCTTCTAGATTTGCTGCTTTAAGCCCTAAAGGAATCTTTGTTCCTTTAACAAGTTCCACCATCTCTTTAAAGTTGTCCTTGTTTACTCCATATACAACAGGAACCTCGTCTTTAACCAGTTCCAATGCCTCTTTCATTACATCCGGTTTTTCACATATAAGCATGTAAGCATTTTTTAAATCACTGTCTTTAACTTTATTAATAATAGAGATGAATTTATCCTTGTCGCTATCAAATTTTATTGCAACAATCTCTATTTTCATTTCTTCGCCTATTCTTACATAATTAACATTCTTTATATGAGCGATTTTTTCATCAATTTCTGCATCTGTCATAGAATCTGAAAGCAGGAGAGCAAATCTATTCCTATTTACAAATGTTTTTTCGTGCCTGAATAAAACCGTTTCTCCTCCAAGCTTGTACTCAGCATCACCCTTGCCTATTGTTATTGTCTTCATTATCGGAGCTGTTGCTTCAGCAAGCTTATCTAATGCCTCCTGAGAAATATACGGACATTTGCCTATTTCAGCACCACCTGCCGCTACCTTCATAGCAAATGCTAAACAGGTTGGAAACCCGCACTCCTTACAATTTTTTTTCGGTAATAGCTTAAATATCTCTAATCCTGATAAAGCCATTTTAAATCCTCCTTATTTAATTACATTTTTAATATCTTTTTTGGTTTAAGCAGTAGATTTTTATCTATCTTTATCTATTTTATATATCTTTTTTGGTTTAAGCAGTTAACTCATTTATAAGATTTTTTATAATTTTTACTGATGTCGGATGACGCAGTACGACCGCATCAGAACCTGCAACAAGAACACCAGATGCTGTCGATACCTCCATTGAAATCGCCCTGTCTTCTTGATTGCCCCATTCAGGCACATCACTTTCTGTTGATACTGTTTCCTTTATCTTATATGTTTCAAATGAAACCGGTGTAATAATCGGCATTTGAAGTGTTTTATCATTTTGTCCGAGGGCTGCAAGCCTGATTCTATCCATTGTTGATATTACATACTCATATCCGTATCCAGCCGCCGCGCAGCCTACATTCATAACAATGCTTTCGTTCTGAATGCCCAATTGTGATAGCAAAATATTAAGCTGTTTTGCAAGGTTAATATCAACTGAGGATTCAGCTCCAATCTTATGCTTATATGCCAATACACCTGCTGCTGCAACCGCTTTATAATTGTCCTCAACAGCTGACATTAACAGAACATTCTTCCCTTCCAATTCCTTTGCAACCGCCTCAAATAATTTCCCATCCTTTTCGTGGTTGCCTGTTCCTGCTACAACAAGCGGTAATGTTATTGCATCTGCAACCGCCTTTGTAATCTTTGCACATTCATCAACAGGTTTATCTAAGCCGTTTGGGTCTGCTCCTACAAGCCTTAAACAAATAAAATCAGGTGCATATTTATCCTCAACAAATTTTGCCCATGCCGCAGGGTCAGATGCCACATCTTTATATAATTCTTTTAAGGTGTCAATCCAATCTTCAGGATAAATATCCTGTATCTCCATACCTACCTTTGGTGTGTTACCTGTATCACCGTCAAAACTACAAAATGGTAATACCTGCGCCCCACCTAATTTTATCGCCTTTTCACCTGTTCCTAATTCTACTTCGCAAATCTTTCCTGGAAATTTTTGTACTGATTTTTTAAACATGTCTTAATACCTCCTCAATTACTTTTTAAATTCTATTTTTGACAGTATATCTTTAAATGCTTTTTTATATATACTATCCTCCGGTAATTTAACCAATGGTATCGCATTTGAATCGTAATCATATATCATCGGATCCATCGGTAATACCCCTAATAAATTCAGGTTTTGCTTTTCTATTTCTCCTTTTATACCCTCATTGATTTTCCCTTCTGGTGCTTTGTTCACTATCAAATATATTTTATTAACCCTGATCTTCAGCTCATCTACTAAATCTCTTATGCGACCTACCGTTTGAATTCCCCTTCTGGAGCAATCACTTATCAGAAATAATACATCAATATTATCAACTACCTTTCTGCTTAAATGCTCCATACCTGCCTCATTATCAATCACAAGGTATTTATAGTTGGCAGAAAGAGAATCTATTAATGCTTTTAAAATGTCATTTACATAACAGTAACAACCAGGTCCTTGAGAACGACCCATAACTAATAGGTCATAATTATCACCCTCAGAAACTGCAGAATTAAGCCTATATTTAAAATAATCTGCTTTGCTCATTCCACCCGGATATTCATTACCTTTAAGCGCTTTATGAAGCACATCTTCTCTGATTTCACCTATTGTCCCTTCAACTTCTATTCCTAATACTTCATTTAAATTGGCGTTTGCATCTGCATCAACTGCAAGGATCGGGCCTTCTCCCTTTTTAACTAAATAGTCAACTAATAATCCAGTAAAGGTTGTTTTGCCGGTGCCGCCTTTTCCTGCAACAGCGATTTTATATCCCATAGTATCTTCTCCTTATATTCATAAAACTCAACATTAATAATATATTATTTTATAGAATGAACAGATTCGTTGTTTACATCATGCAGTGCTTCCATTATTGCCTCTGAAAGTGTCGGATGGGAATAAATCACATTCCCAAGCTCCTGACATGTCAAGCATAGATGTACTGCAAGGGTCAGTTCTGCCAGCAAATCTGTGGCATGTGCTCCAAATATCGAAGCACCAATAATCTTATCATCCATATCAGCAATTACTTTTACAAAACCTTGAGTCTTACCTTGTATTTCTGCCTTCGCTTGTTCTGCAAAATTAAATCTGCCAACTTTATATTTTATATTTTTCTCTTTTAGCTGCTTTTCTGTAACGCCAACTGCTGCAATCTCAGGTGAAGTAAAGATGCACCTTGGAACTGCTTTATAATTCATTCTCTTGTCTTTATTGAACGCATTTTCTGCTGCAACTATACCTTCCATTAATGCTACATTGGCAAGGGCAAGGGTATTTATAACATCTCCAACGGCTAATATCCCTTCAATGTTTGTTTCTAACTTGTCATTGACAACTATTTTTCCTCTTTCAATTGCAACTCCCAGTTCTTCAAGCCTTAGACCATCTATATAGACTTTCCTGCCAACTGAAAGCAGCATTAATTCTGACTCCAGCTTTTTGCCGCTTTCAAGATTTGTATATACCTTACCATCTTTAACTTCAACTGATTTTATTGAATCTCCCAAAATAAGCTGAACCTTATCCCTTTTTAAAACAGATTGAAGCTCATTAGCCAGTTCCTCATCCTCAAATGAAGAAATAAGACAATCATGCTTTTCTATGATTTTTACATCTGTTCCAAGTTTGCTAAAAAACTGCCCTATTTCACAACCTATTGGTCCGCCTCCGACAATAACCAAGGATTCTGGCACCTTCTTCAGACTGAGCACTTCATCACTTGTTATAACATGTTTGCCGTCATATGGAAACATTGGGGGTACAACAGGAACTGAACCTGTTGCAATTATTATTTTGTCGGCTTCTAATATTTTTTTGCTTCCATCCTTCATTATTACTTCTACTGTCTTATTGCTTAAAAGCTTAGCAGTGCCTCTTATTATTTTAACCCCTCTTATTTTTAAAATGTATTCAATTCTACTAACCAATTGTTTTAATATACTATCTTTTCTACTAACCATGTAGTTGAAATCAAGCTTTATTTCTCCTTCAATTTTAACACCAAATTTATCAGCTGTAAATACATTTTCCATTATTTCTAATGGTGCAAGCAAGGCTTTTGAGGATATACTGCCTACATTAATACAATTCCCCCCAATATTCCCTTTTTCAATTAAAGTAACCTCGGCACCCAGCATCGCTGCTTTTATTGCAGCTACATAACCAGCATAGCCCCCGCCAATTACAATTAATTTCATAAAGCCCTCCTTAATCATTTATAAGCCGGCTTCATCTAAAATAGCAGGCACATTTTCTTCCGCACCAATTGCCATAATGTGGGCTCCATCACATAGCCCCTCTTTCCTTACAGCTTTTATAAATTCTCCGGCTATCTTTATTCCTTCCTTAACCTTATCCTCTGCTGCTTTTAATCTTTCAATCAATTCATCGGGAACAAATATCCCGGGTACATTATTATTCATATATTTTGCCATACCTGCTGATTTTAACGGTACTATTCCCACCATAAGTTTTGCATCAAGGTTCTTTGTCAATTCCCTGAAATTCCTTAAAGTTTCCATATCATATACCGCCTGTGTCTGGAAAAATCTTGCTCCAGCCTTTATCTTTTTCTTCATTTTTAATACCTGAAGCTCAACAGGGTTATATCTTGGTGTAACACAAGCTCCTAAAAAATATTTTGGTGTTCCTGCCAGTTCATTGCCTGACATGTCTTTACCTTCCATTAATGTAGATGCTGCCTGTAGTATTCCGACACTATCAAGGTCATAAACAGGCATTGCACCCGGATGGTCTCCTACTGTTGTATGGTCACCTGTTAATGCCAACACATTTTCAATTCCAAATACTCCGGCAGATAGCAGCTCACCTTGAATTGCAATCCTGTTTCTATCCCTGCCGGTAATTTGAAGTACAGGCTCTAATCCCTGCTCCTGAAGAATCCTACATGTAGCAAGAGATGTTGCCTTAAGGGTTGCTGATTGAAAATCAGTTACATTTACACCATGAACCCTACCTTTTATGGCTTTTGCACATTCAATAAGATGTGTAAAATCAATACCTTTTGGCGGCGCCATTTCTGCAGTAACTGCAAATTCTCCTTTTTCAAAAGCTTCTTTTAAAAGGCTCATTATTATTATCCCCCTTTGTCTTATTGCTTATTTAGAGTGTGCATTTATTGCATACTTCTTTTAAATCTATTCTATTTGGGTGTGCATTTATTGCGTAATTTCTTGGCTCTCTAATAACATCAAAATTATCAAGCTTATTTAGCTTCTTTAATTTTTCATAAATTTGTATCCATGCACAATCATGCTCTGGTTTAACCTCACATTTACCATCCTTTGTAGCACCGCCGCATGGTCCATTTAACAATCCCTTGGAGCATTTTGTAACAGGGCATATACCACCGGTCCATCCAAGCTGACAATTACCACATGCTAAACAAACTTCCTCATACTGTCCTACCCTTTCAACCTCGCCGATAAACATGGTGTTATTACCGGGATATGCAGGTATATCAGTGAGCTTTGCTATTGTCTGTGTGCCATCGCCACATGCAAGGGAAATTACTGCATCTGCTTCTGACAACTCTTGCTTTAAACCCTTTAAATCTTTTCTAACCTGCATATAGTTGCAAGCGGGATCAAGTATTTTATAACTTAGAACCTGTTTTCCATTTTCTTCAAGTTTCTTTTTCATCTCAAGGACTTCTATTTCCCCACCAACCCTACATACAGTAGCGCAAAGTGAGCATCCTAAAATAACCACTTTTTTAGCATCTTTAAGATATTCAAGTATTTCTTCAAAAGGCTTTTTCTCTGAAATAACCATAACTCATTCCACCTCCATAATTAAATTAAAATCATAAATTGTTTTGCATCTTGCATGCTGCAACAACATGTTTAGCTAAAATCGAAGTTGTGACAGACCCGACTCCTCCCGGGACCGGCGTTATCATTGAAGCTTTGCCGACACATGCTTCTGTATCTACATCGCCACATAAATTGCCCTGTTCATCAACATTAATTCCAACATCGATAACAACCGCTCCTTCTTTTACATAATCGGCTGTTACCATTTTAGCTTTACCAACGCCAACAACTAATATATCAGCCTTTGATGTAACTTCAGGCATATTCTTAGTCCTTGAATGACAAATTGTTACTGTGGCATTTTCATTTAACAATAACATTGATACCGGCTTGCCAACAACCATTGACCTTCCAATTACTGCTGCATTAGCGCCTTTCATGTTCACATTGTAGTGTTTTAATATTTCAATTACAGCTGTTGGTGTACATGGAGCAAAACCTGTTTTATCTCCTTCCATGAGCTTGGCAACATTTATAGGACTAAAACAATCTACATCCTTTTCTGCAGCAATAACATATTTTATTACTTCTTCATCTAATTGTTTTGGAAATGGTCTGAATATCAAAATACCATTTACCGTTTTGTCCTGATTGATTTTTTTAAGCTCTTCGATAAAAGCATCTTGAGTAATATCCTCAGGATATTCTTTTACTTCTGTTTCTATTCCGATAGAAGAACATCTTTTAAGTGCACCTTTTTCATAAGCAATATCGCTTCCTTTTGCCCCTACTCTGACTATTGCAAGCTTCGGGGTTATGCCCTTGCCTTTAAGGTCATTAACTTCTGCTGTCAAAACTTCGGAAATTGCATCTGCAACTGGCTTACCTTTTATAATCTCACCCATAACAATATCCCCTTTATATAATTATTATATGGAAAAAATAAATTTAAGTTTTTGAAATGGACTGTGTATCCAATTCATTTTACATATTTGTCATCATTTTGTCAATATTTTTACAACTTTATCATATACTTCATCTGCAATTTTTGTTCCATTCTCCACTAGAGGTTCGACTTCCGATTTAACCTTTTCAATATAAGCTGTATCTTTTATAGAATTAATATTGATAATAACATTTAGATGTGCTCCTATTATTGCAGCTCTGAGGCACTGAACGCCAACACCTACATCACTAATTGCAAGTTTGGAACATTTGTCCACCAAATCCTCATGTAGTTTAATTGCTTCATAACATGACTTTACAATGGCAACAGGTACTGAACATGCCTGTTTAAGGGCTTTTTCGAGGGTTTCTTCTTTAATCTTTTTGTCTTCCTCAGTAGCTGTGCTCATACCATATGCCTTTGAAAGCGGTAAGAAATTCTCTGCATCATCATCAATCATTTTTAGAAGTTCTTTTTCAAGAACCCCGGCTTTCTTAAGTATATCTTTTACGTGAGGTTCATACTCAGCATATTTTTTTTTGCCTATCGTAAGATTGCATACCATACTGCCAAGTGCTGTCCCAATTGCTCCTACTAATGCCGCCGCTCCTCCTCCACCGGGAACCGCTGCCTTTGATGCCAATACCTCAACAAATCCTGTGCATGTTTTTTCTGCTAACGACATAGCAGCCCCTCCTTATTAAATATTGAAAATTTGTATTCTGGCTGGAAATTATCAATCTCCAGCCAGATACATTTTTTTCATATCGTTCTTAGAACAACCCGCTGATTCTGCCTGTTTCATCAACATCTATCTTCTCAGCGGCAGGTACCTTCGGTAAGCCCGGCATTGTCATTATTTCTCCTGTCAACGCTACCAAGAATCCTGCACCTGCTGATACCTTGATATTTCTTATTGTAATCTTGAATCCTTCCGGACGACCTAACAGCTTTGGATCATCGCTAAACGAATACTGTGTCTTTGCCATGCATATAGGTAATTTCCCAAATCCAAGGTCTTCCAGCTGCTTAACCTGTTTGTCTGCTACTGCTGTGTATAATACTCCATCTGCTCCGTATACCTTTGTTGCTATTGCATTTATCTTGTCTTTTATGGACATCTCAACATCATAGGAGAATTTGAAATCATTTTTGCCTTCATCGATTAATCTCAATACTTCTTTCGCCAGCTCTATACCGCCTTCTCCGCCTTTTGCCCAAACCTCTGAAAGTGCTACATTTGCTCCCAGTTTCTTGCATTCATCTTCTACAAGCTTAAGCTCTGCTTCTGTATCCAGCGGGAATCTGTTTATTGCTACTACCGCAGGTATTCCAAATACCTTTGTTATGTTTTCGATATGTTTTAACAGGTTTGGCAAGCCTTTCTTCAGGGCTTCTAAATTCTCTTCTCCTGTCTTGTCTTTCGGTACTCCTCCATGATATTTGAGAGCTCTTACGGTTGCTACTATAACTACCGCATCCGGTTTCAATCCAGCCATCCTGCACTTTATGTCTATGAATTTTTCTGCTCCAAGGTCTGCTCCAAATCCTGCCTCTGTAACTACATAATCGGCAAGTTTTAATGCCATCTTCGTTGCAAGTACGCTGTTGCATCCATGTGCTATATTGGCAAATGGTCCTCCATGTACAAATGCCGGTGTATGTTCAAGTGTCTGTACAAGATTCGGCTTTAATGCATCTTTCAAAAGTGCCGTCATGGCTCCTTGTGCATTTAAATCTCCTGCTGTTACTGGTTTATCGTCATAGGTATATCCTACTATTATTCTGGAAAGTCTTTCTTTTAAATCTTTTAGGTCGTTTGCAAGGCAGAAAGCAGCCATAACTTCTGATGCAACGGTTATATCATAGCCGTCTTCCCTTGGTGTGCCGTTGGCTTTGCCTCCAAGTCCGTCTACTATAAACCTGAGCTGTCTGTCATTCATGTCAACACATCTTCTCCATGTTATTTTCCTTGGGTCAATACACAGTTTGTTTCCCTGATATATATGGTTGTCAAGCATTGCTGCCAAAAGATTGTTTGCTGCTCCAATTGCATGAAAATCTCCGGTAAAATGCAGGTTTATATCCTCCATGGGAACTACCTGTGCATATCCGCCTCCTGCAGCACCTCCTTTTACTCCAAAAACAGGTCCTAATGATGGTTCTCTTAATGCTATCATTGTTTTTTTGCCAATCTTTGATAGTGCATCACCCAGTCCTACAGTCGTTGTTGTTTTACCTTCACCGGCAGGTGTAGGTGATATGGCTGTGGTAAGTATGAGCTTGCCATTGGGTTTGTCTGCTGATTCCTTTAACAGGTTGTAATCAACCTTTGCTTTGTACTTACCATATAATTCAATCTCATCCTCTGTAAGACCGATTTTTTGGGCAATCTCCCTTATGTCTGCAACTTTAGCTTCTTGAGCAATTTCAATGTCACTTTTGAAACCCATTTTATTGACCCCTTTCTAATAATTGTTTTTTATTTTTATCCCCTTAATAATTTATAAGGAGATGGGTAAGCATAACATAATCCTGCATTTGGTTTGATGGTATTACAAATAAAAATATCGTTTACCTTATGTAGCATAAAAAAATCTTTCATTAAAAAACATATCCTTCTCTTTCAATATTTCTTTTGATATCTTTTTCAAGGAAGGTAATCTTAAAAAATAATTCTCTATGTCTATATTATATAAACTTATTTTAAAATAGTCAATACTCTTTATTAATTTTTTCTCAAATTTAACCGACTGTCATATGGCAATATCAAGCCATTATACTCCCCTTCATCTTTTGCTATTGAATTTAATTTCATAATATCTTCCGGTCTGTTTAAATTTGTGAATATTTCAAATTTGGGGGAAAATTCCTTTAATTTTTCTTCTCCTATTTTTATTACCTTTAAATCCTTCAATACCTCTTTAATCATTAAATTCCCTTTTTTATAAGATTCCTCAATATTTTCAATAATATCTTTAGAATAAAACGCTTGAAAAGGCTCAATATAACCTTCTTTTTCTGACACCGCCGCATCTGCTTTGAAATAGCTTAAAAGCTTCATCATATACTTTATGTATGGTATTGATAGAAAAGGCATATCACAGGCAATAAAAAAAGTATAATAGCTTAAGGAAGCCTTTAATCCTGCATGAAAGCCATTTAAAGGTCCTCCTCCTGTAAGTTGGTCACTTACAATTCTAACATCAAATTTTTGATAAAATTTTTTGTTGTTAGTAACAACCAATATATCATCAAAAATCTTCTTAAGATTACAAATCAGTACCTCACTTAAAAAAATCCCTTCAATCTTCAGCATGGATTTGTCAAAACCCATTCTTGTGCTTTTCCCCCCAGCCAGTATTGCAGCAGTTTTAAACCATTCCAATTGGTTAACCCCCAACAGCGAAAAGATTTTGCTTTAGTTTTTCCCGCACTCCCTTATTTCTCCCTTTAAAATACCTATGCCATGAGGAAGTGCAGGTAAAATAAATTCTAAACATTCTTTAACAGCTTTTTCACTTCCGGGAAGATTTATTATAAGGGATTTTTTTCTTATTCCAGCCACAGCTCTTGACAGCATGGCTTTCGGGGTTATCTGGAGTGATTTAAACCGCATCGCTTCAGCTATACCTAAAGCCTCCTTTTCAATCACCTTCAAGGTCGCCTCCGGTGTTACATCTCTAACAGAAAAACCTGTCCCACCTGTTGTAAAAATAAGGTCAAGCTGATATACATCACTCATTTCTATAAGTTCCTTTGAAATCATGTCCTCTTCATCAGGCACAATAGTATATCTTTCAACCTTTCCGTCTATTCCTTCAACCATTTCTTCTATCAATGCCCCGGATGTATCTTTTCTTTCACCTCTGAAGCCCTTATCACTAACGGTTAATATTCCAACCTTTATCATATTATTCCTCCTCAATTACTTTAATTTTATCTCCCGGCTTGATATTACCACTTTCAATAACCTTTACAAAAACTATCCGTTCCTTTGCTATACACTTTTCTACATCTATATGCAAAGAACAGTTTTCGGGCTTTTCACACTCTTTTCCTATCATTGAAATCTCCATTATTGTTTCACCAATTTTAAGTCTTGTACCTATGGGCAACTTATAAATCTCTATCCCCTTAGTCGTAATATTTTCGGCAATCATACCGGGTTTTAACCCTTGAATTCCTAAAGCTGACATCTCCTCAATGGTTTCTACACTTAGCAATGTTACCTGACGGACAGGATTCCCTCCTGCATGACCATCACCTTCAAGCCCAAAGTCTTTTTTGAAAAAACCTTCTGATATAGGTGTCTTAGGTACACCCTTTTTTTCACTTATGTTTACTGATAAAACTACTCCATTCATTTTATAGCACCTCTCTAATAAAAGTTCCGGATCTGCCGCCTGATTTCTTTATAAGACGGATATTATCAATTGTCATGGTTTTATCAACGGCTTTACACATGTCATATATTGTTAGGGCAGCTACACTGACAGCCGTCAATGCCTCCATCTCAACCCCAGTCTTTCCTGTTGTATGTACTTCTGCCTCTATATCTATTCTGGAATTATTTTTATCAATACTGAATCTAATATCTGCTCCTTCTATTATAATGTTGTGGCACATTGGTATCAAGTCACCTGTCTTTTTAACGCCCATAATTCCGCCAATCTGCGCAACAGCCAATACATCACCTTTTTTTATTCTGTTTGTTAAAATAAATTCCAGTGTTTCCGGCTTCATCGAAATACTCCCACGTGCAACCGCCACTCTTTCTGTAATCCCCTTGTCTCCCACGTTTACCATCTTGGCTCTTCCTTCATCATCGAAATGGGTCAATTCCATTTTCTATCCTCCTATCTGATACATATTCCTCTGGCTTTTATTCATGTCTTTGCTGTAAAATCCATGTCTTTCAGGTTTAGATAATATGGCTTCTTCTATTATCTTCCCCAAAAGCTCAGGATGGTTTTTTACAACAATTTTTATATCAAATTCTTTTTGAGAATAAAGACATGGTTTTAATTTGCCATCAGCAGTTAGTCTGATACGATTACATTGAGAACAGAATGCATGGCTTATAGGATTAATAAAACCGATTGTTCCCTTTGCATTTTTAAATCTATAGGTTACAGCAGGTCCATTATTTTTGACATCTTTTGCAGGATATAACTCTCCTATTCTTTCAACCTTTGCTCTTATCTCATCACTTTCCACCACAGATTCACTGCCAAGTTTTGCTCCTTCACCTATAGGCATAAGCTCAATGAATCTTACATGAAAAGGTCTTTCTATAGTAAGTTTTGCAAATTCTTCAATTTCATCATCATTTATTCCCCTTATGACAACCATATTTATCTTGACAGGGTTCAATCCTGCCATTAGAGATGCATCCAAAGCTGCAAAAACCTTATCTACATCACCGCCCCTTGTTATCATTTTGTATCTTTTAGGATTCAATGTATCCAAACTTATGTTAACCCTATTCAAACCCGCTGCTTTTAAAGCCAAAGCCATATCCGCAAGTAAAATCCCATTTGTTGTAATACTTATATCTTCTATCCCTTTAATTTCTTTAACCATGCTTATAAAATCAACTATCCCTTTTCTTACCAGAGGCTCACCGCCTGTTATCCTTACCTTATTTATACCAAGTTTAACACATTCTTTTAGAATGGTAATTATTTCTTCATATCTCAAAATATCTTTATGTTCTCTTTTTGCAATACCTTCTTTGGGCATGCAATATATACAGCGAAGATTACAAAAATCTGTAACAGAAATCCTTATATAATCAATTTCCCTTCCAATTTTATCCTTCATAATATAATATACCTGCTTTCTCAGTATTGTATCCTCCAAGTCCTTCAGCCTTTTCTTTAAATTCCCTGCTCCTAATAATCTCAATAAAAGCTTTAACAGATTCTAAATTCATATATTCCTTCAATATAGCAATATCATAATGCTCACTGCATACCGGAACAAAATCAAGTCCCATAGCTTTTGCCGCCGACATAATACCCAGTCCGGTTGCAGCAGAACCTGCTTTAACCTCTGCTGCCACCGCCAAATGTGTAAATTCTTCCCTATTATACCCAATAATCTTTTGAGAATCTATGCCTGACTCTTTAAGCTTATAATCTAAAAGCAATCTTGTGCCTGAACCTTTTTGTCTATTAATAAAGGTAACTTCCGGACGTATAAGGTCAGAAAAATTTTTTATATTCAGGGGATTCCCTTTTTGCACCAAAAATCCCTGTATCCTCTCTACAAGATGAAACAAAAGAACCTCATTATCTTTCAAATAACGTTTAATATATGGTATATTATATTGACCTGTTTCTGCATCAAGAAGATGAATACCTGCCGCATGACATTCGCCTCTTTTCAATGCCATAATTCCACCCATACTTCCTACATGTGCAGAGGAAAGACTAAACAAGGAATAATGAGAAGAAAGCAAATCCCCAATTATATCAATAAGTGGATCATGGCTTCCTATGCACACAACCGTATTTTCAATAGACTCAAGGGACTTCCACAATTCTACTTTTATCTTTTCTCCTGCCTCTATCCCTTCAATATGCTGTGGAATACACATAACCCCGTCAGCCTGAACTAATGACATAATAACGCCGGCACCTTTATTTATAGGTGTTGCAACAATCTTTTCCTTCACTTTACCCAATTTAACAGGTATAAAATCTTCGCTTTTCAGTGAAGAAACCACCCTTCTGGATATAACAGCTTCTATTTTCTTTGCATAAGCTAATTGTTGAAAGTTTAATTTTGCAATAAGGGGCTTTACAAAAAAATCCATGACAAAATATGCAGAAACCGGATAACCCGGCACCCCAATCACAGGCTTATTTTGTATAAATCCAAGTATTGCAGGTTTTCCCGGTTTGGTGGCAATACCATGTATTAAAAGCTCTCCCATTTCGGAAATAAGTTTTGAGGTATAATCCTTTCTACCTGCTGAAGAACCTGCATTTATAATTACAAAATCATTTTCCGAAAGAGCCTTTTCTACTGTTTTCTTCAAAACTTCATATTCATCTGGAACAATATCATAAGAATGTGGTATACCACCCCATTCTTTTACCAGTGCTGCAAAAAAATGAGAATTAAACTCGATTATCTGTCCTATCTCCGGTACGGTACCGGCAGGCACCAATTCAACCCCTGTAGGTATAATGCCAACTTCAACCTTTTTATAGACCTCCAAAAAATCTATACCGGCTGCCAAAAGAGCCGCCAAATCCCATGGTCTTATTTTATGATTTGTAGGAAGTATAAGTTCCGTAGCAACGATATCTTCCCCTATAGGTCTCACATGCTGATAGGGAACAGCTGGCTGTATAATCTCCACAGTCTCATTATCCACACTAACCACATCTTCTATCATAATAACTGCATTAAATCCTTCCGGAAGCGGATTGCCTGTGTCTACCTCCACATAGTCTACACATTTTTTAAGCCTTACTGGATTTAATTCCGTTGCTTTAAAGGTTCTTTCGGCTTTTACAGCTATTCCATCCATAGCAGCAGCATGAAAATGTGGTGAAGATAGATGCGCAAAAACCGGAGAAGCTGTCATCCTTCCCAACGAATCTTGTGAATTTATTTTTTCCGTTTTTCTATATTTTATATACCCTTCAGCTTTTTCGAAAAACATGTTTATGGCTTTTTCCAAAGGAGTATTTTCAAGATATATTTTTCTTTCCATTTATTTCACCTCTTTAGCATATACGCGGCAAAAGTTCCCCTGATGGTCTATCAAGGATTCTTGATGTTCCATATGCTGTCTTTATAGTAACTAGCCCTGAATCATTGATTTCCCCAATAACCGCTGCGTTTTCCCCATATTTATTTTTTTTCATCAATTCAACGGCTTTATCTGCCGATTCCCTCTTTACCACAGCAATCAACTTCCCTTCGTTAGCTAAATGGAGATAATCAAGCCCGAGTATATCGCACATACCTTTCACGCCTGAAGCTACAGGTAGCTTCTCTTCATAAATCTCCACTCCCACACCACTCATATTTGCAATCTCATAGAGGGTTTCCGAAACTCCTCCTCTTGTGGGGTCTCGCAAAACTCTTATATCTCCCCCCAGTGCTAAAATATCTTTTACAAGATTATTTAATGGAGCTATATCCGACAAAATCTTCCCTTTAAAATCAAATTCTTCCCTTGCCATCATTACAGCCATACCATGATCGCCAATATTTCCTGAAACTATTACCACATCTCCCGGCTTTGCATTCTTTATTGAAATATCTATTCCGTCAGCAATAACACCGATTCCTGCTGTATTTATGAATATTTTATCGACGCTTCCTTTTTCCACAACTTTTGTGTCACCTGTTACAATTATAATATTGGTTTCTTTTAATGCTTCAGCCATCGAGGCTGCAATCCTGTCAAGTTCCTCCATGGGAAATCCTTCCTCGATGATAAAGGCAGAACTCATATATAAAGGCTTCGCCCCTCTCATAGAAAGGTCATTCACTGTACCGCAGACAGCTAATCTGCCTATATCTCCCCCCGGAAAAAATATAGGCTTTACAGTAAAACTATCTGTTGTAAATGCAAGATTACCAGAAAGCTTTGCCGCATCCTCCATGGCATTTAAAATTTCATTTCCAAAATTTCGTACAAAAATATCATTTATTAAATTTTGCATCTTGCTTCCACCGCCGCCATGGGCTAATTTGATACAGTCCAATTTTATTCCTCCAATATCTTATAAATTCTTATTTACCATATTAATCTTTCAGAACAGGAATATAAATTCATTCTATCACCTCTTGCAAAACCTGCAAGGGTTATATTTAATTTTCTTGCAAGCTCAACAGATAAGGCTGTTGGGGCTGAAACTGATACAACCATAGGCACTTCTCTTTTAGCGGCTTTTAACAACATCTCAGAGGATATCCTTCCGCTTGTAAAAATAATTTTATCCTTAAGGTCTATACCTTCCAAAAGAGCCTGTCCTAAAACCTTATCAACAGCATTGTGCCTGCCGATATCTTCTTGAAAGATTATAAAATTCTTGCCATCAGCAGCAGCACAACTATGTACTCCACCTGTTATGTTAAATAAATTCGACCCATTATTGAATTTTTCTACCAATTTAATTACATCTTTTAAGTTGTACTTAATATCATTTTTTAATTGTCTTATTTTAAAGGGCTCATGCATACAAATGTTTTTTTCACCACTACTCATTATAGCTATATTTTGAAAAGCAGAAATATTTAATTTTTTTGAAATTTCTGCCTCCGCTTTTCCCTCGTTTTCATTAATGGAAATTTTTTTTATATCTTCTTTTCTTTCAATAATAGATTGAGATTGAAGGTATCCTGCCACTAAATACTTTAAAGCTGACGGAGTACAGAAAAAAGATGTTGTTTCGACATTGTTTATAAAAAGTTTTAATATGTATTCTATAATGATATTATCAGACACCTTATCAGTAAACCCATTTTTATATTTTTCAATATCAATATTTTTAAATAAATTCATTTGTATCCCTTCCATATAGTTTTTTTATCTTTTTTTATTCCATGTATCAGATTCATATTTTTCTGTAAGCTGCTCAGCAATCTTACGTTCATAATCAGTAATATTTTCAACTTTCAAAGATATTTCAAATTCTTCTTCAAAGCCTCTTTTTATATTATCTGCTAATAAATTTATATCTATATCTTTATTTAAGATATTTTTGATTGTTGTGGATTTTTTCATAAGATTTTCTTTTAAAAAGTTTTTTGTCTTTTCAGATTTTAATCTTAACAATTCAATAAACATATCGAGATTCCAATCAATAACTATAGAACCATGTTGAAGCAACATCCCCTCATTCCGTGTTTGAGCACTTCCTACAAGCTTTTTCCCCTCTACTACTATCTCGTACCATGAAGGGGCATCAAAACAAGCTGCTGACAAAGACTTGCTTTGCTCTGCCTTATGGACATTGTTTGCATCAATTCCTGTATGCTTCAATCCTCTTATTAAGGCTTCACTAATCTTTTTATATGAACCCATTATGGTTTTGTCCAAATAATCATTCACTTCTGGAATTACAAAACTGTATGTCAGCTCTGCATCATGAAGAACCGCTCTTCCACCGGTTGGTCTTCTGACAATATCTATGCCGAATTTTTTACACATATCTTCATTTACTTCTTTGTCATATTTTTGAAAATATCCTAAGCTCAAACCGGGAGGATCCCATGTGTAAAATCTAAGAGTCGGAGGAACTTTTCCTTCTCTACACGCAGTCATAATAGCTTCGTCTATTGCCATATTTTGAAAGGCATTATGTTTTTCTATATGAATAAGACGCCATTCTTTCATTATTTCACCCTCATACTTTTTATAAAAATATTTTAAACAAGCCACTTTAAAAAGTGGCTTGTTTTTAGATTCCTTATTTTATACTGTTTTCATATTCTGTATTTGACATAAGATTATCTAATTCGGAAGAATCAGTCATCTTTACTTTAATCATCCACCCATCACCATATGGGGACTCATTAACCTTTTCGGGAGAATCCTCCAATTCTGGATTAACCTCTATAACTTTACCACTTACTGGTGCATAAAGGTCTGAAGCAACTTTAGCTGATTCAACTGTTCCAAAGGTTTCATCCTGTTTGATTTCATCTCCAACACCTGGAAGTTCGACATATAATATATCCCCAAGCTGATCCTGTGCATGGTCTGTAATCCCTATAACTGCAGTGTCACCTTCAGCTTTAGCCCAGGTGTGTTCTTTGTGATACTTGATATCTGACGGAAAATTCATTTTATATTCCTCCTTAAATATTTTATTTATAAACATGAACATGTTTTTTAATAATACCTGTTCATGTTTATTACAAAATTGTATTTATTATTTTTCGATTCTATAAAACTTATACCATTTATGTATATACATAGCTTAATCTTTATATAGGATATTTAACCTGATGATTATATTATACTATCTATCCCATACAATAGCAAGCCTTCCGGAGTTTAAGTTTTTATTTTTGTCCTATAATTAAGAAAGGATTGCTATCGTTTTTCTATTTCTTTAAAAAATTCTTCTGCATTATAGGAACTTCTTACAAAAGGAGATGATGATACATATTTAAATCCCATTTTCAGTGCTTCATCTTTATATTCCTCAAACATTTCAGGAGTAACAAATTCTTTTACTTCCAATTGTTCCTTAGAGGGTTTAAGATATTGCCCTAATGTAATCATATCACAATTATTTTCAAGAAGATCCTCCATAACCTGCAGTACTTCATCTTTCGTTTCTCCTAATCCCAGCATCATGCCAGATTTTGTATATATAGAGGGTTCCATCTCTTTAACAGTTTTTAATACTTCAAGTGAACGCCTATAAACCGCCTGCGGTCTTGCAATAGAGTAAAGCCGCGGTACGGTTTCAACATTATGCCCAATTACTTCCGGATGTGTTTTTACAACCATCTCTATTGCTTCATATGAAGCCTTAAAATCCGGTATAAGTAATTCAATAGTAGAATTAGGGCACTCTTTTCGTATGGCTTTTACTGTTTCTGCAAAAATTAATGCTCCTCCATCCTTCAAGTCATCTCTTGTAACAGACGTTATTACCGCATGCTTAATCCTCAGCTCCTTAACTGCCTCAGCAACCCTTTCAGGTTCATCTGGGTCTACAGGCAAAGGTTTTCCATTCATTACTGAACAAAACCGGCAATTTCTTGTACATGTATCCCCTAAAATCATGAAGGTAGCCGTTCTTTTTGCAAAACATTCACCAATATTAGGGCATCGTGCACTTTCACAAACAGTATGCAATTTATGCTCCTTTGAGAATTCCTTTAGTTCTTTTAACAAAATGGCTTTGGGGGGCCTTTTCGTTAACCATTCAGGCAGTCTTTTCATATCTTCCCTTCTCCTTTTATACTTTTATCAATTAATATTCTAATCCAGTTTTATCTTATTTACAACAACTTATATATTTAATTTATTTTAGATAACAGTTTCTTTTCTAGAGAATCTCTTATTTCTTTGATTTCTTCAACGGTTTTAGGACTTGTATCAAAAGGAGAAACGCCTTCTAAATCTGCTTTTATTATATTTTGGTCATAAGAAATAAAGCCAAGAAATTCATCTTTTATATTGGATTTAAGAAATTCAATATCTTCTTTATTCCTTACCTTATTAAAAACAACAAATATATTTTTAATCTTAATATCTGACGCAAGCTGTTTTATTTTATGATAGGTTTGAAGACTTCTTGCACCCGGTTCAACAACTACTATAAGAGCATCCATTGCATCAGCAGTTCCCCTACCCAGATGTTCTATGCCTGCTTCCATATCCATAATAACTACTTCATCCCTAAATATAATAAGGTGTTTCATAAGGCTTCTAATTAATGCACTCTCAGGGCAAACACACCCATTGCCTCCTTTTTCTACTGTCCCCATTATAAGAAGTTTTACACCTTTATGTTCTCTCGAATACTTATCAGGAATATCATCAACCCTTGGATTTAATTTAAACATCTGACCAAAAACACCGGGTTTTGCGCTGGTCCTTTCAGCTACTAACTTTTTTAACTCAGATATAGGAGTAATCTTTGCAGCCTCTTCCGATGAAAAACCTACAGACAATGCCAAATTTGCGTCAGGATCAGCATCAACAGCTAAAACCTTTTTTCCCTCTGATGCATAAAGCCTTGCAAGAACACCGGCAAGAGTAGTTTTACCAACACCGCCTTTTCCAGTTATAGCTATTTTCATACCTTTCACTTCCTTTTGTTTATCTATTTTCGATGAATACCCGTATTCTTTGCTATATAATGTTTAAAAAGGGCACATAGTGCCCTTTTTAACATTCATTAGATCCCCAGAGCCTTCCTCTTAGCCTCGATATGATCTATCATAAGCTGTGCAGCTTTATGAGGATCAGGTTCAACAGCAAACTTACCTCCATAAATACCTTCAACATCTTCTGTAAGCAGTTTTGTTACATTCTTAGAACCAAGTACAGGTGGGCATACACCAAGAACCGTATAAACCCCTGATGTTACAAAGTAGGTTCCTATTGAAACCGCTTTTTCTGACATCCATTCCGGCGCAGCACCTGCAGCAGGAAGATCGCTTATATCAAGATTGAGATACTTAGCAACTTCATTCAATAAAATCAATATTCTGCTGCAATCAACACATGAACCCATATGAAGTACCGGAGGAATACCTACAAGTTCACAAACTGTCTTGAGTCCAGGTCCGCATAATTCCTTTGCCTCAGGTTTCATAAGACCTGCTTCAGCACAGGCATAAGCTGTACAACCTGTTACAACAACTATTACATCATGCTTTATAAGGTCTTTTATCAGTTCAACGTGTCCATAATTATGCTTCACTTTATGGTTATTGCAACCAACAACACCGGCTGCTCCTCTTAAAACACCTGAAACAATACAATCTACAAGAGGCTTTACTGTTCCTGTAGGCTGTGCCGATGCAATAACAACCTTGTCAAGTCCCTTTACTATGCTCTCTACACTGAAACCTACAATTGCTTGGCTTTTTTCTTCAGGAATATGCACCTTTTCAGGTATTCTATTCTTAAAGTTTTCAACACCTTCAAGGATTATCTTTTTTGCAATCTCATATGCATGCTTTTCATCAAACTGAATATGAATTGCCCCAGGTATCTTTGCCTTCGGTGATGTAGTAATAACCTTTGTATGATAGCATGATGCAACCTGTGTAACTGAGGGCATTATACACTGTACATCAACAATCATAGCATCAACTGCTCCCGTTACAATAGCAGCTTCCTGCTGTAGGAAATTTCCTGCCATTCTTGTGCCATGCCTCATGACAATCTCATTACCTGTGCAGCACATTCCAACTACATTAATGCCTTCTGCTCCAACCGCTTTTGCTCTTTCCAAAAGCTCATTGTCCTGAGAAGCCTGTACAATCATATCTGAAAGTGTCGGCTCATGTCCATGTGCAACAATATTTACCATATTTTTTTCAAGAACACCAAGGTTAGCCTCTGTTTCAATCGGTTTAGGCAGACCAAAAAGCACATCGCTTATTTCAGTTGCTATCATTGAACCGCCCCAGCCATCACCAAGGGAGGCTCTTACACCTTGCTGTATAAGGTTTACATAATCTGCATCAACACCCATATGTGTCTGGTGCATTATCTGTACAATCTCTCTATCAATTGAACGTGGCCATACATCGTTTTTCTCCCAGATCTTTTTTCTTTTTTCATTCGCTGTACAAGGATATACTGTCAATCCCTCATATCTTCCAAAATCTTCTAATGCCTTTATGGCTGTTTCTTTTGCAATCTCTTTAATGTCCTTACCCTCTGTTTCAATACCAAAAACCTTTGCCACAGCAATCAACTTTTCAGGTTCCTTAACCTCATAGTCTGAACCTTCTGCAGCCATTAAAAGTGTATGGGCAATATCCCTTCCATGGTCTGAGTGCGTAGCAGCTCCTGCAGCAATCATTCTTATGAGATTCCTTGCGACTATAGTATCAGCATCAGCACCGCATACACCCCTTTTCGGTCCATCTCCTACAAGGTCAATCCTGCAGGGTCCCATTGTACAAATACGGCAGCATACACCTGTTTCCCCGAATCCACACTGGGGTTTCATTTTCTCTGCCCTGTCCCATGCAGTTTCTACATTATCTTTCTTGGCTTTTTCAATCATTTTCATTGTTGCAGTTTCCATAGTTCTGCTATCTTCCATAATTGACTCCTCCTTTTAATAATTTTCAAGATTCTTTATATGTCAAAGCACCAGCAGGACAATACATAACACATGCAGGTATGTCAGAAACACCTTCACAAAGGTCACATTTTATACACTTCTCCCTAATTCTGATTGCATTAAAGGGACAAGCCTTCTCACACTCTCCACACCCAGTACATTTTTCAAAATCAACTACTATCATTCCTTCTTCATTTTGTGAAAGGGCTCCAACAGGGCACGCTTCAACACACTTGGGCTTTTTACACTGCTTGCACTGTTCAGCTACAATAGAACTCTTTTTTTCATTGTAAATAATATGGATCCTTGGCATAACATTTTCTTCCATGACTGAAATCAATGATTTGCCTTTTGAGTGTACAGTAGCACATCCCAGCTCACAGTTGTGGCATGCCATACAAAGCTCTTTTTTAAAGTTAATCTTTTTCACTGCATATCCCTCCTTTAAAATGATTCTTCATACACACTTATGCTTATCATATTATTGAAAATGTTTTTAATGCTTAAAACATGTAGTCACTTAACCTTATACTTATTTTAACATATGTTTTAAAAAAATTCAACTTAATTTTTTTTCAAATACCTTATCTTTTATCAATTTTGAAAGCTTATCAATACCGTAACCTGTCGTACACGATACCGGAAAAACCTCCATTTTGGGATTGACCCGCTGGACATCTGTTAAAACCCTTTGCATGTTATAATTAAAATAGTCTTTAACATCAAACTTGCTAATAACCATAACATCACATGTGTAAAACATTTTGGGATATTTTGCAACCTTATCGTCCCCCTCAGGTATACTTAAAACCACCATGCGAAGGTCTTCACCAATTTCAAAATCGGAAGGGCAGACAAGATTGCCAATGTTTTCTATTAAGATTAAATCAAATGCCCAGTTTTCAAAATTATTCATTGCTTTATCAACAGAAGCAGCTTCTATATGACATGCACCACCTGAATTAAGTTGAACAACAGGTATACCGAGGCTATTTATTTTTTCAGCATCTATTTTCCCCTCACAATCTGCCTCTATAACTCCTATTTTTAATTCGTCTTTCAGCTTTTTTATGAGTTCTACTATTACGCTGGTTTTCCCTGCACCCGGCGAACCCATTATATTTACAACATATGTTCCTTTATTTTTAAAAATCTTCTTCAATTCATCACTTTGTTTGATATTGCTTTCAAAAATATTTCTAAGTACTTTGATTTCCATCCTATTCCGCCTCCATACTTTCAATAAAAAATTCGTTTCCCCCGATAATTTTAAGGTTTTTACTGTTGCATTCAGGACATTGTAAGTTATTTTTCTTAATTGTAAATTCCTTCCCACAATCAAGGCACAAAATTTTTATAGGTAGTTTTTCCACAATAATTTTAGCCCCTTCTGCAACAGTACCTTTGCTAATTATCTCAAAACAGTATTCAAGATTTTCCGGTATTATATCAGAAATTTCCCCCGTTTTTATTTTGATTTCTTTTATTCTTTTTAAATTATGCTTATGTGCTTCATTTTCAACAATATATAATATATTTTCACTTATACTTAATTCATGCATTAAAATTATCCCCTAAGTATTTTCTTCCTTAAAATAAATTTTATACCATATATCCAAAATTATCTTCAGTTATATTTGTATGCTGCTGCACAACTGCCTTCTGATGAAACCATACAGGGTCCAACCGGATTATCAGGATTGCAAATCTTTTTAAACAATGGACACTGATATGGAGATATCTTACCCTTTAACACCTCTCCACACTTACATGCTGTCGGTTTTTCCTTTTCATAAGTTAAATCAAACTTAGCTTCCGCATCCCAATTTCTATATTCTTCTCTTATTTTAAGTCCGCTATTTGTTATGTTGCCTATTCCACGCCATACATCATCACAGGGTTCGAAGACTTCTTTTATTACATTAACAGCAGCCTTATTGCCTGAATAATTCACACATCTTGCATACTGATTTTCTATACTGCTTTCACCTTTTTTCAATTTTGTCAATATCATATACAGTGCTTCAATTATGTCAAGAGGTTCAAAGCCTGTTATAATTCCAACTTTACCATAATCCCTTGATATAAAGCCAAAGCCCTTAGCCCCGATTATTGTTGCTACATGACCGGGACATAAAAAGCCGTCAAGCTTTATATCTGGCTGTTCAAGAAGAAAACGCATTACCGGTTCCACAACCTTATGGAGAGAAAGAATGGAAATATTTTTTATATTTTCTCTCTTTGCATCCTTGATTATCAATGCTGCAGTAGGTGATGTTGTCTCAAAACCTATTCCAATAAAGACTACTTCTTCATCAGGATATTTCTTGGCGTAATCCAAAGCATCTTCAGCAGAATATACGATTTTAATCCTTGCTCCGAAACTTTTTGCATTTCTTAAAGAAATATCCGGACTGCTGCCGGGAACCCTTATCATATCTCCATAGGTAGCAATAACAACTTTTTTCCCCATCGCAAGACGATATATAGCATCTATCCTGCTTGAAGCAGTCACACAAACTGGGCAGCCCGGTCCTGACAGCAGTTTTATTTCTTCCGGAAGTATTCCCTTTAATCCATACTTTGCGATAGCCATTGTATGACTTCCACAGACTTCCATTATATTGATCTTTCTATCAAATTTCATATTTTTAATGTTCTTTATTAACCTCTCTGAAAGTTCTTGATTATCAATAGCATTATTCATATTCCTCTATCTCCCTAAAAACTTCCTGTACCTCTTTTGCCATCTTTTCATCAATCTTTTCAATTGCAAAACCTGCATGAACAATTACATAATCTCCTACCTTCAGGTCAGGTATTAAATCAACCCTTGCTTTTCTTGTTATACCTTCTAATTCTACAACAGCCTTGTTATTTTCTATCTTTAAAACCTTCATTGGAACAGCAAGACACATTTTCTTCACCTTCTATCGTTCAGTACATGAAAGACACGGGTCAATTCCTGCAACTATAACAGGTATATCTGCCACCTTTGCTCCTTTAAACATTTCTACCAGCGAAGGTAAGTTTACAAGGGAAGGTGTCCTCCATTTTACAAGTACCGGTTTTTCAGTACCATTTGTCCTCCCATAATATACTATTTCACCCCTTGGGGCTTCAGACCTTACAATGGCTTCTCCCGCCGGTATCCTGGAATAAAATCCAGAATTAATATCCCCTGGCGGCATTTTTTTAATACACTGCTGAATTATTTTGATACTTTCCATAAGTTCCCTAATTCTAACAAATACCCTTGAATAAACATCTCCGCCGGTTTCTGTTATCAAATTAAAATCCAATTCTCCATAGGCTGCATATGGCTCCTGTTTCCTTATATCAACAGCCACACCCGAACCCCTTACTACAGGTCCGGCTACACCGTATTCAATAGCCTTTTCTTTTGTGAGTATGCCAACACCTTTTGTTCTTTCTAAAATACTTTGATCTGTCGCATATATTTCACCTATTTTTTCCCAAACCGGTTTAAAGGCTTCCAACTCATCGTACATTTTTTTAGCAAGGTCATCTGATAAATCTCTTTTTACACCACCAATGAGATTTATACTTGTGTGAAAGCGGTTGCCAACAAAGGCTTCAAGTAAATCCATCATTTTCTCTCTTTCTTGGAAGGCATATAAAAATACCGTATCAAATCCTATTACATGTGCAATAAGGGCAACAGCAAATGCATGGGAAGTTATTCTTTTTAATTCATCATTTATAACCCTCAAATATTGTGCCCTTTCCGGCACCTTTATATTTCCTATGGCTTCCATAACTCTGCAATATGATAAAGCATGATTGCTTGAACAGAGACCACAGGTTCTTTCACAGAGTATAACATTCTGTGAAAGTGTATTTGTTAAGGCGATTTTCTCCATACCTCTATGAACATGTCCAAACATAAGTTCAGTATTTTTGACCGTCTCCCCTTCCATCTCAAATCGAAAATACAGGGGCTCATCTAAGGCTGGGTGAATCGGTCCTATAGGTAATGCATATCTTGCCATTAATTTCACCTTCTTTCTTTATCTTTTTCAACTTTCTTTAATATTCTTTCTTATTTTTTCCCACATTTTTGTTTCAGTTTCTGGACTCATAGTCTCGGATAATCCGGCATATAATATACCCTTCTCAATGCCGTCGTCAACAATCCATCTTCCCCAGCGCATCTCAGGCAGGTTCTTAAAAGGAACCTCCCATGTTTCTGATAATTCCATTTCTGTAAAAAATGCACTTTTTAATATGTCATTAATCGAATCGATTCCATCTTCTTTTAATTTTACCTTCAGATTAAATATCGGTCCTTCATAAAAATCAAAACTGTATACAAGTTCTTTTTCTTCGCCCCTCATCAAAGGAGCAATAGTCATACACCGACCCGGTACCGATTTAATCCATTTTGCAACATCACGTATTTTTGAAACATCTTCTAAAATCGCCCAATTGCTGCCTTTATTTTCAATTACATCGACTTCTTTTCCCAGAATCCTTGATAGTCCTTCTTTAATATTCGGATACATTTAATCACCTCTTTTATTGAAGACTTTTTTTATCTTCCTTTAAAACCCTCCTGTATAATAGCCAAGCTTTTGAGCTGCATCCTTTATTAGTATCCCATCATCACCGATGCCAAGCTTTTCTATAAGACTTGCATCAAAGGGCACCTCTAATTTTACTCCTTCTTTTAGAGAAATAGATCCAACACCCAAAGACTTGAATCCATGGAATATTCTTTTATCATTAAAAACATGTTCAACATTTTCGATTCCATCGTGACACGCTATAGGAATTATTGCTGTTGCTTCATCAAAATATTTTTTCGTAACAGGACTCGTTTTCATGTCTTCCAGAATATCTCTGTTGCATGTAAATCCTGCTAATTCACTGAAAATTACCTTATAGCCGTCTTTCTCTAATTTTTTCTGCAGCCTTTCAAGTATTCTTTTACCACCGAGTCCACAGCCTTTAACACATACATTACAGCTCATAAGAACTATTTTGTCATCGGGTTTTAACCATTCCTTTAGCTCTTCATAGGTTTTCGTTCTAACAACAATCTCCATATCTCTTCCTCCTTTATAACTTTGTATCTTTAAATGCAGTATCTGTATAATATTTATATTCTTTACCCTCAAAATCTTCTTTTCCAGTAAAAGCACCTACTAATTTATATCTTCCCGTTGACGGTGATACAATTATGCCGCTTATTAATTCTGTTGCTGTTACAACTTTTTTATCCTTAAACAATCTCCTTGCAAGTCTTTCACCGGAAGCACAACTTAACATGATAATGGTATTTGCGGCAGGATTAATATTTGCATCTGCATAATACGCATCATTGCAGGCAACTACTAAGTCGCATATACTTACAACATTGTACCCTTCACTTCTTAATTTTTCTTCCATCTCCTCAGCTTTTTCTCTTCCTCCAACGCCGCTGACTCTGGCACAATCGTTACAGGCAATAATTGCTATCCTGTCACTTTTATCCAGCTGAGAAAGTATTTTATCCATAGGTAAAAGTCTTGATTTTATCATTGTTATTTCACCTCCCTAACAATGTTAGCTTGATTTTGAAGGTCGTTAAGCTTTAGAGCAGCTCTTTCTCTTCTTTTCTTTTCAACTTCTTCTGGGTCAACAAATTTTAATGCACCTACGCTACAAAACTGCACACAGGCTGGTTCCATACCATCTTTTACCCTGTCGATACATAGGTCGCATTTTCTCATTATCTTTGCAGAAGTGTCAATCCTAGGTATACCAAAAGGACAAACCAGCAAACAGCTTCCGCAGCCAATACATTTACTCTTATCAACAAGTACAACACCATCTTTATTGATTGAAATTGCTTTGACCGGGCAAATCGCTACACACGGCGCATCAGCGCAGTGCATACACCTCATAGGAATATTGTAGATTCCCATCTGCTCAACATAAGCATTTGTTTCTCCTTCATGCCATCTTGCACATGCCCTTACACATTCTTCACAGCCTACACAAATATTAGGTTCAAATAATACTTTTTTTGACATTTAATTTACCCCCTTTGATTATTTATACGCTAAATTGTTCATATCTTTAAATAATTTTCCTGCCTGAAGTTTTCTCCTGCAGTCAGGGCAGATATGAGAATTTTCTTTAAAGGCATCATTATTACCTTTTAATATCTCCTGATATACAACTCCAGGAAGAGGTTTAATGTATTTCTTACATATTTCGCAGCGTTCATAAGGTATATTACTGTAAAAAATTCTTTTTATAATATCTTCACCTGAAATAGCATTATGAAGATTTTCTGTCATAGTTAAAGCCCCTGTCGGGCAAAACTCTACACACATTCCGCATCTGGTACAAGCTGCATCCCATAATATATAGTCAAAATGGTCTTTGTATTCATCTATCTTTATAGCTTTACCTCCGCAGACAAATTTACAGGTGCCACATCCAATACACTTTGTAAAATCATATTCCACTCTACCCCTGTAATCTTTCGGTGCCTCAACAGATTCAAAGGGATAATTTACCGTGGCTCTTCCTTTTTTTAAAGCTGCCAAAACTGCTCCAAGTGTCTTTAACATTTTCACCCCTCTTTTCTATAACTTATTTGTTTACAATCTCCCCAAGCTTTTTCTTCCATATTTCTTTTGCCTTAACCACACCGTCTATTATAGCCCAAGGACTTGGCGGACAGCCAAGAACACTTACATCAACAGGAATTATCTCACTAACCGGTCCTGCTAAGGAATAACTGCCTTGATAAACATTGCCTGAGGCAGGACAGTTTCCTATCGTTAAGATAACCCTTGGTTCAGGAACCTGCTCAAGTATTCTTAAAACGGCTCCTTTGCATCTTTCAGTAACAGGTCCTGTGATTACGACGATATCAGCATGTTTGGGGCTTCCGGCTATTCTTACTCCAAACCTTGACAGGTCATATCTAGGACACAAAACCGTCGTAGCCACTTCAACATCGCAAGCATTACATGAGCCTGTGTTTATTCGATAAACCCAGGGAGAACCTGCTGCAAGATTTGCTAACTTCTCCTTAATAATACTCAATATACACACCTCCTTTAAAAACCTGCTAAAACAAGTATAAAGCTTAAAAGAGAAAGACTAAGAGGAACTGTCAAATAAAATCTTACAGCTTGATCAATCCTTCTTCTTCCCGTTACAGCAGCAACGAGTGTCCCACCGATGAAATACACAAGCCATGCTTTAATTGTAAAACAAATTACATTTAAATAAACATTTCCAGTAATTGGTGAAGGTATAAACAATGCAACAATTACTGATGTTAATACCACTATTTTCATTGTATTTGCCAGATAAAAATATCCAAGATTTTTCCCTGAATATTCAACCATTGGTCCCCCTGCAATCTCCGTTTCAGCCTCTACCACATCAAACGGCGGCAATCCAAGATTCGCAGGTATTATCATCATTATTGCAAGAAAAGCAGGTATCATAACCCAATTGGTAATAAAAGCACCATGTGCCAATTGATATTTAACTATATCATCAAAGGAAAATGCAACGGTTGTATTTAAACCTATTCCTGTTTTTAGAGCAACCGTAATAAAAACAATAATCAGAGATATATCATAAGAAAGCATCAAAGCAAGCTCTCTGGAAGCCCCAACAACTGAATAAGGTGACGATGAAGCAGAACCCCCAAGTATAACTCCTATCGCTGATGCAGCAATTAAATAGAGCAGTACAATAATTCCACCGGCTCCTGCTAAAGCCGCAGGCATACCGACAGGAATGAACATCATTGATGCAACAATTGCAGCAATCATAATAAAAGGTGCTAACTTGAAAAGCCAGTTTGTTGCTCCCTCTATTTCCAAGGTATTCTTTAGCATTAATTTGGCAAAATCTTTATACGGCTGCGATACCGGAGGACCTATCCTTCTTTGTATTTTTGCCATAATTTTCATATGAATCCCGTAAAACAATAAACCAACCAATGCTGTATACAGGAATCCGGGAAAAATCAGCACATTTAATAATTTAGTTAAGATTTCCATTAACATCCGAATCCCTCCTTCAATTTTCACCACTATTTAATAATTTGCCTATAGGTGAAAAAATCCTTTTAATAAATGACCATGCATTAAAGAATTCTTTCATTATATAAACTATACTGTCAAATATATTCACACCTGAAATCTGCATTTCACTATTTGTTATATTATTGTATTTTGCTTCATCTCCCCCAGCAAAAACCGGAACAGTTTTTCTTGGAATACCTCTTTTGGGTGTTATAGCGATAAAGAAAAGCGCAACTGCCCCCAACACCACAAGTACAAAGATAAGCCAGTTTGTTTTATAGGTTTCAAGTACCCCTGTTATACTGAATATGCTTTCAGAAATACCCTTTAGACCAACCTCAGCCATTCCGTCAGATATTGGTTTTAAAATAACCCCGGGTACCACGCCAAGTACAATATTAACAAGTGATAATATAAGCATTGTACACTGCATCAACCATCCAATTTCTTTTACATCCTGCAAATTTTCAGGTAATCTTCCAAAGAATATTGAATGAATAAATTTTAACATATAAAGTATTGTACCTGTACTGGCAATCATTGATATTACACCTATAACCACATAGTTGATATTATGCTCTGAAATAAGTGCTTGGTAAATCATCCACTTAGAGGCAAAACCAGAGAAAAGAGGTATACCTGCTGCTGAAAAAGCACCTATCACTACAGCTCCTGTCGTTACAGGCATTTTTTTCGCTAAACCTCCAAGTTTATTCATGTCAGATGTTCCTGTTCTTATAACTACAGCCCCAATACAAAGGAATAACAATGTTTTAAACATCATATGGTTTACTGCATGGTACATCCCGGCTGCAAATCCAAGTGAGCTTCCGATAGCCAAGCCTGTAATCACATATCCCATCTGACTGATCGAACAGTATGCCAGAAGTCTTTTTGCATCATCCTCCATCAAGGCTCTCATTGTTCCAAAAAGCATCGTTAGAGCACCAAGCCAAGCTACAATCATGTAAATATCATTAGCTCCTGCAAAGCCTTTTAAAAGAACATACAGGACTATTATTAAGCCTATAACGCCGGCTTTACTCATTACACCTGCAAAAAGTGCAGAGACTGAAGAATCAGCACTTTTATACAATCCCGGAACCCATCCATAAAGTGGAAAAAGTTCTGCTTTTAAGCCAAGTCCCACAATTATAGCAAGAACCGCAGCTATTCCTATAGAAATGGGGATTGTTCCTGTAAATTCCCTTATTTTATCGAATTCAAAACTTCCTGCGTTACTGCTTAAAATTGCAAACCCAATAAACATTGCATAACCGGCAGAAACCGCCGCTAACAAATATGTTAATGCCGCTTTCCTTGCCTCTTTTGTTGAAACTATCACCGCCATAAAATATGATGATATTGTCAGCAATTCCCAGAATTCGTAAAATTCCATTGAACTTGCCGCAGTAATAAGCCCAACTATTGATGCACTTAAATAAATAGTAAAAAAGAACAACCCTGCAATCTTATCTTTTTCTATTGAATCAATCATGTAAACAACAACAAGAACTATTAGCCAAAGCATTAAAGTTCCTATAAGATGTATTATTGAGGAAGTATTCGATAGATACGCCGTTGTGGCATAAAATGCAGCATATGCTGTTGCTGCAACAGCTAAAATTCCGCCAAATATCTTATTGAGTTTCGTCGCTGCATATACTACAAAAGCAGAAACTGCCAAGATAACAATAACCATAGGCCATGTACCTGATATGGATTCTGCCTTTGTCCCAATAATATTTGCAATATAGCTTTGCACATCTGCATTAAAAACGCAGGCAGCCACAGCCATAAGTCCCACCAAATAGCTTAAAAAATTATTTTTAAGCTTAATATTTTTATCTTCATATGGAGCAAACATGATTTTTTGCACACTTCTTAATAAATAACAGAACTCCATAATCACCGCTAAAAATCCTATTACTGCCGCTACCAAACCACCATCTTTTATCATGCTGTAAAATATGTCAGGTCTTACTGTCAAACTTTTAATAGGTGAAACTCCAAGTACAGCTAAAACAGCAAGGGTATATAAAATTCCCTGACCTTTTAATACCGTACCTCTCCCCTTTAAATCATCAATATACTTTGATGAGCCTGCCATACTTCCAATTGTCAAAAACATCAAGCTACGCATAATAATATAATTGACCAATTCCTGTGTTCCCAGAAATCTACCGGCATCTTTAAGAAAATAACCTGCTGCAATAAAGCCAAAACCCGCAATAGCTGAAAAAACCAGCATTTTCCTTATGTTTTTTTGGAATAATGCTACTAAGTCGAATAAAAAAGCCCATAGCATACACAATATCAATATTGCCGGAGAGAATGTTGCCATCTAATTACCCCCTTACGATTTAAATTTTAGAAAGACTTGCAATCCTTTACTTTAAAATTTAAAAAAATATTACCGCCCATAAATACCTCCTTCCAGTTAGTATTCATCATTTTTTTCAATATTAAGTACATTCGTATTATAGTATTTTTATATATCAATGTCAATGAAAGATTATTTTTTCACAAGGAGTATTTTTCAAAATCATTTCTTAATCTGCCTTATTTCATTTGCAATAAAAGCCTGTCCTAAGGAAATTCCTCCATCATTGCAAGGAACTAAACTATTTGAAAATACTTCAAAGCCTAAACCTGACAGTATATTTATAATGTTCTCTAATAAATAAACATTTTGAAAACTTCCACCGCTTAATACGACCTTGTTTATCTTATATTTATAATGCAGCTTTTTTACCATTTCGATTGTAAACTTTATTACAGAATTATGAAATCTCGCAGCAATAATCCCTTTCCTTACCTTCCTTCTATAATCTTCAAAAAGCCCATGAAAAATACCCTCTGTATTAATTATATAACTGCCCTCTTCAGAAATAATTTCAAAATCATAATAACTCTTATCTTCTTCTATTATGCTTTCCATCTCCATAGCTGCCTGTCCTTCATAAAGCACTTCATCTTCTATATCTATTAGAGATGCTGCAGCATCAAAAAGCCTTCCCATACTTGAAGCTTTTGGAGTATTTATACCCCTTTCAATCTGTTTTAAAATCAAATCAATTTCATATTTGTCAAATCTACTTAAAAACTCCTTATAATTCTTGATATCCTTATATATATATCCAAGAGCAACCCTGTAAATCTTTTTAATCGCCAATTCACCACCGGGCAAAGATACATAATTCAAATGACCGACTCGTTTATACCTTTTAAAATCTGCAATCATAAACTCTGCTCCCCAAAGTTTGCCATCTTCTCCATAACCTGTTCCATCATAAGCCACACCTATAACTTTTTCATCTATACCATACTCTGCCATACAACTTGCAATATGTGCATGATGGTGCTGAACAGCTATATGGGGAAGATTAAGATTTTTCCCATACAAGGTTGAAACATACCCGGGATGCATGTCATATGCAACAATCTTAGGTTCAATTTTAAAAAGTTTTTTATACTTCTCTATCTCCTCTTTGTAATAATTGTAAGTTTTATCATTATCAAGGTCTCCAATATGATGACTTAAAAAAGCGTAATTATCTCTTGTTAAGCAAAATGTATTTTTATAAAAAGAACCGCAAGCCAAAATACTTTCCATAGTTTTATGGCAAATCAAAGGCTGTGGTGCATACCCCCTTGCTCTTCTAATTATTCTTTCTCTTCCTCCAACAAAGGATGTAACAGTATCATCAATTCTGTTCATAATATCTCTATCATGCAGCAAAAACCCATCTGCAATTGAAGAAAGCTTATTCAACGCATCCTCATTGTCCTTGCACAAAGGCTCTTCACTAAAATTACCGCTTGTCATCACAACAGGAAAATCAATCATATCCATAAGAAGATAATGCAGTGGAGTATAAGGAAGCAGAACACCTACCCGATTCAAATTATCGGATATGCTCTTTGCAAGATTGAGGTTTTTTTTCCTCAAAAGCAGAATAGGCTTCTTAGGGCTCTCAAGAAGTTTTTTTTCTTCTTCCATTATAAAGCAATATTCATTTATCTGTTCTATATCTTTCATCATAACAGCAAGAGGTTTACCATATCTATTCTTTCGTTTTCTTAAAAGCCTTACAGCTTCCTCATTTAAGGCATTAACTGATAAATGAAAGCCTCCCAATCCTTTTATTGCAAGGATTTTTCCCTTTTTCAAGAGTTTGGCAGCCTTTTCTATCTCATCCTTTCCCATCTCCTCCCCAATAAAAGCAAGGGATGGACCACATTGAAAACATGCTACAGGCTGAGCATGAAATCTCCTATTTAGGGGATCTTCATACTCTTTTTTACATTCACTGCACATAGGGAAAATCGACATAGAGGTCTTATCCCTGTCGTAAGGAATATCCTTAATGATAGTAAATCTTGGACCACAATTGGTGCAATTAATAAAGGGATAACCGTATCTTCTATCCTTTTTATCCCTCATTTCCCTCAAGCAGTCCTCACAGGTACCCATATCAGGCGATACCGAGATAACTCCATCATCTTCTTTGCTCATTACTATGCTGAATTTATCATAGCCTTTATAATCCAATTTCTGAATTTCTATTTTATCAATCTTTGCAAGAATAGGAGGTTCATTCTTTAAAACCTTAATAAAAGCTGCAATATCCTTTTCCTTACCCTCCAGTTCAATATAGACACCAGATGAACTATTTAACACAAGACCATTTAAATTGTATTTAACGGCTTGGCTAAAAACAAAAGGGCGAAAACCCACCCCTTGAACTATACCCTTCACCTTTATTGCTACTCTTTTTATATCATCCCTCATCGTTTCTTCCAATTTTATCACCCTTTAAATTCTATCAAAAATGTGAATGTTCTGACAACCCATCATGGGTATGATTAATAAAAGCATGGCTTTCCTCCCCTGATTCACCTACAGGATCAATGTGTATCATCGCATTTGAAAGATATTTCAGGTGATGTAAAAGTTGGTGTCTAACTTCTTTCGCAATCTCATGACCTTCTTTTACAGAAATATCAGGCTCGACTGTTATGTTTACCTCAGCATGGAGCCTATGACCAAGCCAGCGGACACGTACCTCAGTAACATCTTTAACCCCTTCAACATGCTTAACCCCATGAAGAATCTCATCAGTTATTTTTACATCCACTCCATCTATCATGCGAACAAAGACGGATTTGCCTGATTCCCATACAATCCTTAAAATAACAAGAGAAATAATAAAACCAACTAAGGAATCCAATATAGGATAACCCATCCATACACCTACTACACCCAGAAGCACTGACAAACTTGTAAGTCCATCTATACGAGCATGGTAACCGTCTGCAATAAGAGCAGCGCTTCCAATCTCTCTGCCAACCTTCATACGAAATATTGCTACTATCTCATTGCCAAGAAAACCTATAAGTGCCGCCGCTATAACAGCCCAAAGATGTTCTATAGGACGAGGATGAAAAAAACTGTCAACAGATTCATAAATTGCTACAACAGCACTGGCTAAAATCATCAGCACTACAGCAACTCCAGCCAAATCTTCAACCTTCCCATAACCATAGGTAAACCTTCTGTTAGGTTTCCATTGGGCAACCGTAAAAGCTATCCATAATGGAAGAGCTGTTGCCGCATCACCTATATTATGAACTGTATCTGCCAGCAATGCAACACTGCCCGATATGTAAGCAACAACAATCTGAAATAAAGCTGTGATAATCAATATCACAAAAGCCCATTTTACAGCCCATATACCCCTTTGGGATGTAAAAACCCAAGGATCAACAACCCCGTGTGTATGACTGTGACCATTATTATGATGATGAACCTCGGATTCATGATTTGCATGCTTATTATCCATTTATACCATCTCCTTTTTAAATTTATTTATACTAATAAAGAATATGAAACCATATTTTTTCATATTTTAATTATATCATTAAGAAAGTAATTATTAAACATAATATTAAATTTTATAAAAAAAGTACTCAATTTATTGCGTACTTTTTTTAAATATCTTTATTTTTCTCTGCTATATTCATCCTTACAAGGGCACGCCGTAATGCTGCTCTTGCTAATATATATTCACGACGGCTCAGTTTCTCTTTTATTTTTTTCTGTGCCCTTTCCTTTGCTCTTTTAGCACGTAATATGTCTATCTCTTCTGGCCATTCGGCTGATTCTACAAACACTGTAACCTTATCACGCTGTACTTCCATAAATCCGCTTGAAACAAACGCTTCTTTCCATTTGTCATCTACTTTTATCTTTATTGTACCGATGGCAACATCCGCTACCATTGGTACATGACCCGCAAGAATACCGATTTTACCGACACTTGTTGATATAACTATTTCATCAACTTCCCCGTCATAGAACTTCCTATACAATGTTAATACTTCGAGGTGAAATTTCTTCATAACTGCCACCTCATTTCATCTGTTCAGCTTTTTTATAAACTTCGTCAATATTCCCTACCATAAAGAATGCCGATTCAGGTATTTCATCCATTTCACCATTTACAATCTTTTTAAAACCTTCTATTGTTTCTTTCAAAGGAACATACTTACCAGGCGTACCTGTAAATGTTTCAGCTACAAAGAAAGGCTGCGATAAGAATCTCTGTATTTTTCTTGCTCTGTATACTATCAGCTTATCTTCCTCTGATAATTCATCCATACCAAGTATTGCAATAATATCCTGCAATTCTTTGTATTTTTGCAGCACTTCCTGTACTTTTCTGGCTGTTTTGTAATGATCTTCACCTATTATACCGGGTTGCAATATCCTTGATGTAGAATCAAGAGGGTCAACAGCCGGATAAATACCCATTTCTGCAATACTTCTTGAAAGTACTGTTGTAGCATCGAGATGGGTAAATGTTGTTGCAGGAGCCGGGTCTGTAAGGTCATCAGCCGGAACATAAACAGCCTGTACTGATGTTATTGATCCACTTTTCGTAGAGGTTATCCTCTCTTGCAGTGCCCCCAATTCAGTTGCAAGCGTAGGCTGGTAACCAACGGCAGATGGCATCCTGCCGAGAAGTGCAGATACTTCTGAGCCCGCCTGAATAAATCTGAATATGTTATCTATAAATAGCAACACATCCTGATGCTCTTCATCCCTAAAATGCTCAGCCATAGTCAACCCTGCAAGTCCTACTCTCATCCTTGCACCTGGCGGTTCATTCATCTGTCCAAAAACAAATGCGGTTTTATCTATAACCCCTGATTCGTGCATCTCACGCCATAAATCATTACCTTCACGGCTTCTTTCACCAACACCTGTAAAAATTGAATAACCACCATGCTCAGTCGCAACATTACGGATTAATTCCATGATAAGAACTGTTTTTCCAACACCTGCACCGCCAAACAGCCCTATTTTTCCACCTTTTGCATAGGGTGTGAGCAAGTCTATAACCTTTATACCTGTTTCAAGTATTCCCGTAACAGGGCTTTGCTCTTCAAAGCTTGGTGCATTTCTGTGAATAGACATGTATTTTTCGGCTTTTACATCCCCCAGCTCATCCATTGTCTGTCCAAGCACATTAAACATCCTTCCGAGGGTAGCTCTGCCAACTGGAACTGTTATTGGTCCTTCTGTATCAATGCACTCCATCCCTCGTTTCAATCCATCAGTTGATGACATTGCAACACATCTTACTGTATTATCTCCTGCGTGTTGAGCAACCTCCACAATGACTTCTTTATTTTCAAATGGTATTTTTATTGCATTATTGACCGGAGGAAGATTTTTTTCAAACCTTATATCAACTACCGGTCCGATTATTTGTGTAATATATCCCTTGTTCAATTTAACATCTCCTTTAAACAGACGAACCTGCAATAATTTCAGAAATCTCCTGTGTAATTGATGCCTGTCTAATACGGTTATATTTCAGTACTAATTTTCCAATCATTTTATCTGCATTTGATGTCGCACCATCCATAGCAACCATCCTTGAAAATTGCTCTGATGCAAAAGATTCAATCATCATACTAAAAATCAACCCTTTTATATATTGTGGTACAAGCAAATCAAAAACTTCTATAGGTGACGGTTCATATATCATATCACTTAATACCTTATTATCTTCTTTGGCAGCATCACCAAAATTTTTTTGCTCCAAAGGAAGTATCTTAACCGTTCGTACAACTTGGCTTAGTCCCTTCATTTCTGTGAAAATAACAAATATATCATCTGTTAAGCCCTTATTGTACATATTAATAAGCAAATTAGAAATTTCTTCTGCATCTTCCGTTGTCGGGTCTTGTACATTATAGTTAAAATCCAAATCAACATCATATTTTTTGGATTTGAAATAACTTCTTCCAACTTCACCTATTACCATAAGTTTGCCGGTATTATTATCAATAAAGCCTTCAGCCGTTTTTATGACATTGTGATTATAACTACCGCATAACTCCTTATCACCCGTTATTAAAATCAATGTTTTTTTTCTTTCTTCTTTTGTTTCATGTTGATTTTTAAAATAATGTGATGATACCTCGCCGCTATGCTTTAAAATATCCTTCATTGTTAACTGTATTCTTTCATAAAATGGCCTTACATTGTCCAGCATAACTTTGGCTTTTCTAAATTTTGCTGCAGAAATAAGTTTCATTGCCCTTGTTATTTTTCTTGTTTCTTTAACGCTTTTTATCCTAAGCTGTATATCTCTTTTACCCATTATTCAACACCCTTTGATGCGAATTTTTGGAAATATTCTTCAATAGCAGCCTTTAATTTGCCGGTCAATTCATCATCCATTTTATCATTTTCTCTTATCATTTTCTTTATTTCTGGATGATTTAAATCGATAAATTCTAAAAGCTCCTTTAAATATCCTTTTATTTTTTCAACAGGCACATCTGTCATATATTTATTCATGACAGTAAAAATCGTTATTATTTGATCTTCAACAGTCATAGGCATATATTGCGCCTGTTTTGTCATCTCAATTATTCTCTTGCCTTGCTCCAATAAATCCAGTGTTGCCTTGTCAAGGTCTGAACCAAACTGTGCAAATACCTCAAGTTCTCTGTACTGGGAAAGTTCCAGCCTTAATTTCCCTGATACTTTTTTCATCACTTTCCTTTGTGCAGCACCACCAACACGAGATACCGATAACCCAACATTAATAGCCGGCCTAATACCCGAATAGAATAACTCAGATTCTAAGTATATCTGTCCATCTGTTATTGATATTACATTTGTTGGTATATATGCCGAAATATCTCCAGCAAGGGTTTCTATTATGGGAAGCGCAGTTATAGAGCCTCCGCCAAAATCATCTGATAACCTTGCAGCACGCTCAAGAAGCCTTGAATGAAGGTAAAAAACATCACCCGGAAATGCTTCCCTGCCCGGCGGTCTTCTCAACAAGAGCGAAAGAGTTCTGTATGCTATAGCGTGTTTTGAAAGGTCATCATAAACAATAAGCACATCTTTATGGTCATACATAAAATGCTCTGCCATAGCGCATCCCGCATATGGTGCAATATATTGCAATGCAGCAGAATCACTTGCAGTTGATGCAACAACAGTCGTATATTCCATAGCCCCATGTTTCTCAAGTATATTTACAATACCTGCAATTGTTGATGCCTTCTGTCCAATTGCAACATATATACAATATACATTTTCTTTCTTTTGATTGAGTATTGTATCAATTGCTATAGCTGTTTTACCTGTCTGCCTGTCACCAATTATAAGTTCCCTCTGCCCCCTGCCTATCGGAATCATTGCATCAATTGCAAGTATTCCAGTCTGTAAAGGCGTATCAACAGGCTGCCTCTTTATAATTGGTGGAGCAGGATATTCTATAGGTCTTGTAACTTCACCGTTTATTGGTCCTTTGCCATCTATTGGTTGACCTAAGGAATTTACAACCCTCCCAAGCATGCCATCACCAACAGGTACTTCAACAACTCTTCCAGTCCTTTTTACTGTACTTCCTTCTTTAACATCTGAGGGGTCACCAAGTATAACAACACCAACACTATCTTCCTCAAGGTTCAACACCATTCCGTAAACCCCATTTTCAAATTCTACCATTTCTCCGTATATAGCACTATCAAGTCCATATACCTTTGCAATACCGTCACCGGATATTATTACATGCCCAATGTCTTGAGTCTCAAGCTTATACTCGAAGTTTTTTATCTTTTTTTCTAATACAGAACTTATTTCTTCCGGTTTTAATATCATATATTCACCCTCTATGAATCAAAATTACATTGCTTCTTCTAAATACTTCATAAGATTATTTAACCTTCCTTTAACTGAACCGTCAATAACCCTGTTGCCGATAATAATTTTTAAGCCCCCGATTATGGAAGGATCTAATTTACAATATATATTTACTTTTTTGCCAAGATTTAATTCAAGATTATTTTTAATTTTTTCAATTACAGCATCATTTAGTTCATGTACCGATACCAGTTCCACATCTACTATTCCATAGTATTCCTTACACATGGCTATAAATTCATAAATTATTTCGTCTAAAATAGACTCCCTGTGTTTTGAAATTACTAATTTAATAAAATTTACAACATTGACGTCAAACTTGTTACCTATTAATGCATCTATTAAATCTATTTTATCTTTGATTGGAATGCTTCTATTCGCTACTATCCTGTACACTTCCTTGCAATGAAGTATCTTATCAAGATTTTTCAATTCTTCGACATATTTTTCAAAAGCATCATTTTCTTTTGCGATATTAAAAAGAGCTCGTGCATACCTTTTTGCAACTACCTGTGCCATGATGCACCTGCCTCCTTAATAACTTCATTTATTATCTTATCATCATCTATATTTACATTGCTTTCAAGTGCACGTGATGCAGCTGCCACGATAAGGTGAGACAATTCTACTCTTAGGTCATGCATTGCCTTAATCTTCTCAAGCTCTGCTTCTTCTTTTGCCTTTTCAATTATTGTGTTTGCTTCAATATTTGCATTTTCAATGATTTTATCTGCTTTTTCATTTGCATACTTTTCTAATTTTGCTATTATCTCCTTGCCTTCCATATCAGCATTTTTCAAAATGTTTTCATATTTTGATTTTAAATCATATGCTTCATGTAATTTCATATCTGCTTCTTCAAGAGAATTTTTTATCTTTTCTGACCTTGCCTCCAAGAAATTTGTCGCAGGCTTAAATAAAATTAGTCTTAATATCAGGTACAGTACTACCAGGTTTACAATTGTCCATATAAAGGTACTACCGTCTATTATGCCCAAACCTTACCCTTCTTTCTTAATTTATTACTTAATTTTAAAGATCATCATTAATGCTGCAAGTAAACCATAAATTGCAGTTGCCTCACATAATGCACCACCTAATAACAATAACTGCATAATGCTTCCATGCGCCTCCGGCTGTCTTGATACAGCTTCAACTGCCTTTCCTGTTGCAAATCCTAATCCAAGACCTGCACCTAAACATGCCATTGTTGCCATTCCAATTCCTATAGCTAATAAATTCATAAGTATACCTCTCCTTTTCTACATTTATGATATTTTAAATTTCATTCTACTGCTTCATGTAAATACAGGGTGGTTAAAAATACAAATACCACCATTTGCAAGATACCGTCAAATAAATCAAAATACAAGCTACATACCGCCGGTAATATGATACAAACAATTTGTTTAACAATCTCCATTATTATGAATGCCGCAAATATATTACCGAATAACCGAGCTGCCAGTGACAGGACTCTTGCAAATACTTCAATTATTTTCATGGGAAATATAATAGGCAATGGTTCAAAGAAGGACTTAGTATAACCAATGATGCCTTTTGCTTTTATTGATGCAAAAATAACAATTGCTACAGACATAACCGCCATTGCTGCTGTCGTACTCAAATCGCTTGTCGGCGGCGTAATCCCAAAAATACCGATGGTATTAGCCACAAAAAGATAAAGTGCTATTGTACCAAGATATGGGGTAAATGTTTTCCAATGACTTCCTAACAATCCCTTCGCAAAAGAATTAATCCCGTCAATAACCATTTCCATAAAATTCTGTATGCCTGTTGGTACTGTTTTCCAATTCCTCGTTGAAATCAAGGAAAACAGTATGATTACAGCCATGATAATCCATGTCACAACAACCGTCCTTGATACAGGTATACCAGAAAACAATGGTATCGTAAACAATACCGGCTGGCTCATTTCCACATATATCACCCCTTTCTCTATTAGTCCGGCAGTATATATTATAACATTGAAAAATGCAAAATGCAAATGATTTTTTTATTTTTAATTTTGCTAATAATATAACAATTTTCGTTAAACATCCCCCTTTTTATCGCCTTATTTTTATCACAATATCCCCCTTTTGTGTATATCCTTTTAGCTGAGATAACATACCTGTTATGCCGTGAAGCAAAATATTTTGTACAAATGGAAGCATAGCTATATCCTTTCCTCCAATAGATAAGGTTAATTGATAATCCGACATATCTTTGCTCCAATCTCCAACCTTATCTTTAATCAGTTGTACAAGTTTTTCAACATCATCTATAGAATTTATTACAGGACAACCCTTATATTCTTCTATCTTTTCTGCAATACGCCCGGAAACAGCAAAAACGTCTTCATCCATCAATTCATCAATCTCTTCAAGGCTTTTCGCACATAATATTTTTGGCAGTGAAAAACTTTTAAAACCTTCAAGAACCACATAATCATAACTGTAAAAATTCAAAATTTCATCGAGTTCAAGCCTTCTTTGAAACATTACGTCTGTTTCCACAACACCTCTGGCAGTTACCAACTGGGCTCCGGCTTTTTTATGTCGATCTGTATCGCTCCCTTCTTTATCAAAATCCACGTTATCATGAATATCTTTTACAGAGCCTACTGTATAATTTTGATTCCTAAGTTCTTTAATTATGTTCTCAACCGTTGTCGTCTTCCCTGAATTCTTTTTGCCTGATACCGCAAACGCTTTCAAGTTCATCACCCATTTCTTCGATTTTTTTCATATTTTTTTACTTTATTTATATTATATATATAGAAAGAAGAAAACTCAATAATTTTTTATGTAGAGTTTTTTGTTTGTCATGACAATTGCTGTAAAATATCCGTTAGCGTTTAACAGGCAAAAAAAATATGTTATAATTAAATACAATAGTTAATTTGAAAAAACGTCTATTACAGTTAAAGGATGTGGTTAAATGGAAATGTTTAAGGTTAAACCGGTTGATAAGGTTTTAGAACTTTTAAAAGAACATTTTGATGGATTTAAACTAAGCACAGAAAACCTTCTTCTTGATACAGCAGAAGGAAGGATTTTGGCTTCTGATATAATATCAAAAATCGATGTCCCCCAATTCAATCGCTCAACGGTTGACGGATATGCCTTAAAAGCAATTGATACCTTCGGCTGTTCCGAATCTCTTCCTGCTTTTCTTGAAATAATCGGTGAAGTAAATATGGGGGAAGAAACAAAACTTTTTATTGAAAACGGGCAATGTGCATATGTCCCTACAGGCGGAATGTTGCCTTCAGGTTCTGATGCCGTTGTTATGTTGGAATACACAGAAAAATTAGATGACATAACACTTAATGTATTAAAACCCGTTTCACCAAATCAAAACGTTATTTTAAAGGGTGATGATATAAAAAAGAATGATATCCTTTTTAAAATAGGTCATCTTTTGAAGCCTCAGGATATTGGCGCTTTAGCAGCTATCGGGAAAAGTTCAGTTGAAGTTTTCAGAAAACCAAGGGGTTACATAATATCAACAGGCGATGAAATAGTATCTCCTACAGAAAACCTCCGTATAGGACAGGTCAATGATATAAATACATATACAATGTTGTCGGAACTAAAAAAAGCAGGTGCAAATATTATAGGGCATAGCTATGCAAAAGATAGGTTTGAAGATTTAAAACATAAAATAACAAAAATTTTGCCGGATGTTGATTTTGTAATTATATCCGGCGGCAGTTCTGTAGGCACAAAGGATGTAACCGTCGATGTCATCAATTCTCTCGGTAAACCCGGAATCATAACGCATGGTCTATCTGTTAAACCCGGCAAGCCAACAATTATTGCAAAGGTTGGAGATAAGGCTATTTGGGGTATGCCGGGTCATCCTGTTTCAGCCCTTGTTATATTAAAACGCCTTGTATTGCCTTTCTTAGATATAATCTTAAAAAAAGAAAAACAGATGGTTTATAAGATAAAGGCTGTATGGGGACAAAATTATCCGTCAAATCATGGAAAAGAAGAATATGTTATGGTCAGTCTGACTCCTTCTAAAGAAATCCTTATAGCCAATCCATTGCTCGGAAAATCCGGACTTATATCTTTAATGTCTAAGGCTGATGGATTTGTAAAAATCCCTGCAAACAAAGAAGGACTGTTAAGCGGAGAAGAAGTAGAAATTGAGCTTTTATAAAGATTATCCTGCCTTTAAGGCAGGATAATCTTTATTTATCTGCAATGAATATATAATTTTTCTTTTTCAACCTGATATTTTTCTTTTTTCTCTTCCAAAATAGCTTGTGCCTCAGACGGAGTTATTTTTTCAATTTTTGCAGCTCCTACCTTGTATTCAGGTATGCCACAAATAGGATCACAAACCGTATTTGTAAGCTCATTACTGCAAGCCTCCCAGTAATGGAAGGTCATAAAGATTGTACCTTTTGGTACCCTTTCTGTTTTCCAAGCACGTGACGCTACATAACCACGCCTTGTGGATATCTTTATAAAATCTCCATCATTAATTCCAAGTCTTGCAGCATCTTGAGGATTAACCTCCACCTGTTCCTGAGGACCCATTTGATTCAAAATCGGAGATTTGCGTGTCATAGTACCTGTATGATAATGGTATACCCTCCTTCCGGTAGTTAAAACAAGCGGATATTCCTCATCAGGCAATTCAGCTATACTTCCTATAATAACCTTCCCATTCTCTTTAACTTCAAAATCCAGTCTTGTATCAGGATTCCCCGTATTAAACAATATTGAGTATATCTGTGCCTTGCCTGAAGGGGTTGAAAATTTTCCTCCTTTATAAAGGAAAGGTGTACCCGGATGATCCTCTGTCGGACAAGGCCATTGAAGCCCTCTATTATTATCCAACCGCTCATAACTCATGCCTCCGAATTTTTCCGGAACCAATCTGCGTATTTCATCCCATATCTCTTCAACATTATTATAACTCATCCCTGTATAACCCATTTTTTCAGCTAATTTACTGAATATCCACCAGTCAAGCTTTGCATTACCAGGCGGATCAACAGCTTTTCTGACACGCTGTACACGACGCTCGGTATTGGCAAAGGTACCATCTTTTTCTCCCCAGCAGGCGGCAGGAAGTACCACATCTGCCAATCGGGCGGTTTCCGTCAGAAAGATATCCTGTACTACCAAGAGGTCAAGATGTTCAAAAGCATGGCGCAGATGGTCTGAATCCGGGTCGCTCATAACAGGATTTTCTCCAAAGACATATAGCGCACGGACACGATTTTCAAATATCCCATATGGAACCTCTGTCACTTTAAGCCCGGGAGCCGACGGTAACTTGACACCCCATATCTTCTCAAAACGTGCACGGTTCTCCTCTACGTTGACCTTTAAATACCCCGGCAAGTCAGTAGGTAACGCACCCATGTCACAAGCTCCTTGAACATTGTTCTGACCTCTTAAAGGGTCTACACCGGTTCCGGGACGACCTATATTACCGGTGATTAACGCTAAGTTTGCACAATCAACTACATTCCCTGTTCCATGGCTGAACTGTGTGATACCCATTGTATACAGGATAACCGCAGCTCCTGCCTTTCCATATATACGTGCTGCCTTTACCAAATCTTTCTGAGGAATCTCTGTAAGCTTTTCAACATACTCCGGCGTGTATCCCTCCACCGCTTTAACCAGTTCTTCAAAACCTACGGTATGCTCCTTTATAAAATCTGTCTTAACAAGACCTTCCTTGATGATTACATTAATCATTCCATTTATAAGGGGTATATTATACCCACTGGGTACCCTTAACCAAATATCTGCTTTGTTAGCCATCTCCGTCATACGGGGGTCTGCCACAATAAGCTTAGCGCCCCGTTCCTTAGCCTTTAATACATGACTGGCTATCATTGGATGGCATTCAGCCGTGTTTGAACCGATTATAAAGATAACATCTGAATAAGCACTTATTTCAGGAATTGAATTCGTCATTGCCCCGCTGCCCAGTGTCATCGCCAGCCCGGCGACTGTAGCAGAGTGTCACAAGCGGGCACAATGGTCTACATTATTGGTACCCATCACCGCCCTTGTAAACTTTTGAGCCATATAATTGTCCTCATTGATGGACCTTGCTGAAGAAAAAAGTGCAAAGGCATCAGGTCCGGATTCCTGTTTGATTTGTTTAAGACGACCGGCAACATAATCCAGTGCCTCATCCCATGAAACCGGGACAAGGGTGCCATCTTTTTTAATCAAAGGAGATGTTAAACGGCGTGCATCATTGACATACTTGTATCCATAATATCCCTTTATGCACAATTCCCCTTTATTTATAGGATGAAGTTCGTCTCCTTCAATACCTGCTATCCTTCCATTTTCTACATTAATATAAAGTCCACAGCCGGTGCCACAATAAGGACATACAGTAAGCACTTTATTTGTTTCCTTCTGCTGCATAATAAACCCTCCTTCTTTAAATTATACTTACTATGGAAAAAAGGCTTCTATTCTTTTCCTTCATAAACAGAAACTAATCTTTCAACATTAGTAACCCTTTTATTTTTAATTACATTCCTTGTTTCTTCTTCTTTAACTAATTTCAAAGCCTTAGTCGGACAAAACTGTACGCAAGCCGGACCTTCTTCCCTGAAATAACACAGGTCACATTTTACAGCAACAATTTTCTGTTCCATAGTTTCTACCTCTTTATTATTCCCTTCTTTTACACACTGAAATGTTTCCTGTTCAGAGTCATATTGAGGTAAAAAGTCAATAGCTCCAAATGGACAGGCTAATAAGCAAGTCTTACATCCTATACAGGCTTTCTCATCTATTATTATAGCATCCCCCTCCTTTTTAATCGCTCCTACAGGACATACATTGGCACATGGAGCATCTTCACAGTGACGGCACTGTATAGGCATTGTACCTTCACTCGTATACGTAATGTAAAGACGCGGGTAAGGTTGCAACCCATTTTCTTTATGCACAAAAGCACATGCAACCATACATGTATAACAACCCAGACAATAGTTTGGATTAGCAATTACAAAACGGTTAGCCATTTTATCATCTTCCCTTCTTTATTTACAATGTATATATAATTCTTCTATTTCAACTTTTTACATTAATGTTAAAATATAAAACCTACAACCACAATAAGGACATACAGTAAGCACTTTATTTGTTTCCTTCTGCTGCATAATAAACCCTCCTTCTTTAAATTTGACTGTTTACAACAGAAACAAAACTGCCATTTCTTTTCTTGATATAAAGGAATTTTTAATTAATTAAAGGTTTACTTAAATTTTACATACATTTTTTGCATATTTGTTATAGCTTATACTTTATTTTTTATAACGTAATTTAGTGAACTTTACTTTGTATATTCGATAACTAAGAACTGTGCTGCTTTTATCTATTTTTATTATTATATAATATATGATTATGTTATGTCAATGAAATCATGAAAAACATTAGTATATTTAAAGATAATATCTTTCCTGTGACAGATTCTTGACATGCCCTGAAATTTTATATATAATCTATTCAAAGCACATGTTTATATATCACTAAAGTAAATACTACAGCAGGCAAAAGGGAAGCCGGTGTAAATCCGGCACGGTCGCGCCACTGTGAAGGGGAGTGACTCCACATAATGCCACTGGTAAAACCCGGGAAGGCGTGGAGAAACAATGAACCTTAGTCAGGAAACCTGAAACCTGTGATATCACAATGTTCCTTACGCAGGATGGGGAAATTGTCTTTGTTTGTGGTATGGAAGTTTTTAACTACCACCAATAGCCGGCTTTATTCAAATCCATCCTGTAAAATAACATGGGAAGGAGCTTGAATAAAGCCTTTATTAATATTTTAACTTGGGGTGATTTGATGAAACAAAAACTTACTTATCTTGCAATATTTTTGATTATCATTGCAACGGTTGCTGTACCTGCACTTTATATGAACAAGGTTTTTCATCCTCAACAGCAATATAAGCAATCAGAAGAAAGCAAGACAAATAACAATCTTAAAAATAATCAGGGTCAGTCTTCAGCAAATGCAAATCAAACGAATGATAACCAGAAAGCGTCTTCTTCAGAAAATAATTCTCAGCCTGCATCCAGTCCTTCAGAAACAAATGCCGATAACAAAACACAGACTGCTGCAAATGCAAATCAATCTGGCACAACCACAAATCAACAGGCTGATGCATCAACCAATGGTACAAATTCCAGCAATAATGCAACATCTGTAACCCCTGAAAATGGCTGCAGGGTATGGATTGCTGTTGTCGGAAAAAATGGCGAGTTTCTCTTTAAACCACAGCAGGTTATTGTAAAAGATAATAATAAATGGGGTACAACTGCCCTTGGTGCACTTGATGCCACAGGTCTTCCTTATGTCGGAAAGCCAACATGGCCTGATTTCATTGATTCCATTGCAGGTCAAGCCAACAGCGGTATGAGTGGATGGATGTACTCAGTAAATGGTGAGGTTCCAAATCATATGGCTGATAAACATCCGGTGAAAACAGGTGATAAAATTATATGGTGGTACAGCAAAAGTATGGACCAGCCGCCTCCTTCCTGGGATAGTCTGCTTCATAAATAGTAAAGGGGATACAAAAATGTTTGAGAAGTTATTTTATCAGGAAAAAGGACTTTTTTTGCAAACTTTTCATCCTGCTGCTGTTTTAATATATCTTTCGGTACTTCTTATATTAAGCCTTATATATGAAAATCCCCTTTATCTGTTATCAATGCTGATTTTACTTGCCATATTAATTATCAATGTGGATGGATTTGAGGCATGGAAGGGATTTTTAAAAGCCGGTGTTTTTTTAATGCTTATTATCATGATTATTAACCCCATTGTAATAAAAGCAGGCAATACAATCATTTGGCATGGTCCCAACCTTCCCTTTCTTGGCAAACTCGATATATCGATGGAGGCTTTGTATTTTGGAGTTGCTTCAAGCATAAGGCTTTTGGTTGTAATAAGCATATTTTGTCTGTATAACCTGATGATAAATCCGGACAAGGTTTTAAATCTTTTTTCCTTCGTTGCAGCAAAATCTATTTTAATGATTTCTCTATCAACAAGAATGTTTCCTACGATGGTCAGGGATTTGAAAAGAATTAAAGAGGTACAGGAATTACGTGGGGTTGATTTTGATGAAGGAAGTTTATGGAATAGAACTAAAAAATATTCTTATCTCTATAATATTATGCTTTTATCCTCCCTGCATGGTGCTATGGAGATTGCTGAATCTATGCAAGCAAGGGCTTATGGAAGTGGTAAACGTTCCGTATACAAACGAAGCATAATAAGACCCCGGGATATTATAATTATTATCGGCAGTTTCTTGGGGTTATTTTTTGCACTTTGGGGATTTCAATATGGGTATGGACAGTATACCTTTTATCCTGAAGCAGATTACCTTATTAAAAACAGCACAACACTGATTGTTTTATTAATAGTAATCTTTTATCTGTCTATACCGCTTATTTTAAAAGAGGGGTGGAAAAATTGTCGCTTTTTAAAGTCGAAAATTTAACATATTTTTATCCTGAATCAAATACACCTGCACTTGATAATATTAATCTTGAAATTGAAGAAGGGGATTTTATCCTTGTTATAGGCGGGTCGGGTTCAGGAAAATCTTCTCTTGTCAGGGTATTAAATGGGCTGATTCCTGATTTTTATGGAGGCAGAATCGGTGGCAAAGTCTTTTTTAAAGGTAATGACATCGGAAAAATGGATCGGAGAAAATTATGCAGAGAAATTGGAATGGTTTTCCAAGACCCGGAAAAACAGATTGTACAGACATATGCAGAGGCAGAAATCGCCTTTGGTCTTGAAAATCTTGGGCTATGTCCTGAAGAAATGCTTCGGCGGATTGCCGAAGTCGTCAGTTTTATGAATCTATCTCCAATTATGGACTCTTTTACAGCGAATCTTTCAGGCGGTCAAAAGCAAAAACTGGCAGTGGCTTCTGTCTTGGCAATGCAGCCACATGTTCTTATGCTTGACGAACCTACATCGCAACTGGATCCGGTTTCAGCTGAGGAAATTTTGAATCTGGTAAAACGGCTCAATGAAGAAATGGGTTTTACTATAATTATGATTGAGCAACGGTTGGAGCGTTGTTTCCATTTGGCAGATCGGGTTATTCTGCTGGAAAATGGAAAAATTGCTTGCGATGGAAAACCTCAGGAAGTATCTCATAAAATTATAAAAAAGAACCTGCCTTTTATACCTCCTGTGGCAAGATTTTTTGCAAGCTTAGATTTCCCTTCTGTCCCTATAACAGTAAAAGAAGGAAGAAAGCTTTTACATTCATTTTTTAATAAAGATACCTCTCCTGATATTAAGCAAGAAATTTTAACCTGTAAAAAAACTTGTTCAGAAAACTTAAAAGAACGGGAAAGCATAGTTTCTTTAAAAAATCTATGGTTTACCTATCCAGATGGACAGGAGGTATTAAAAAACGTAAGCCTGAATATAAAAGAGGGCGAATTTTTAGCCATCATGGGTGAAAATGGTGCTGGTAAATCAACTTTGCTGAAAGTCTTAACAGGACTCTTAAAACCTGATCGCGGATCTGTACAGATGTTTGGAAAGAACATTGACAAAAATAGCTTTAAAGAAATTCGGAAATTTACAGCATATTTGTCTCAAAATCCTAATGATTATCTTTTTCATGACACAATAGAAGAAGAACTTCTTTTTACAATGAAAAATTTTGACTTGAAGGATTTATCTATCATTGAGGAAATATTAGAAACCTTTCATTTGGTAAAATACCGAAGTAAAAATCCATGGGACTTAAGCAGTGGTGAACGACAAAGGGTCGCTTTAGCATCAGTTTTGGTTACAAAGCCAAGGCTTATCATTCTTGATGAGCCAACGAGGGGCATTGATTTAAGCCTAAAAAAAGAACTTGGCAACTTTTTGCATAATGAAACAAATAAGGGCACCACAGTTATAGTAGTAACACATGATGTAGAATTTGCCGCTGAATTTGCCGAAAGTATCGTAATGATGTTTGCCGGAAGGATTGTAAGCCATGGAAAAAAGCATGAGGTTATGGATACCTCTATATTCTATTCTTCACAAATAGGAAAAATATGCCGCGGTATATATGATGGTGTGCTTTCTTTTAAGGAAGCAAAGGATAAAATCTTTCCCCTCTTAGAACAGAGACTTTCGTCAGCAGAACAAAAAATGGAGGTAAACATACGATGAAAATAAACTGGGGTCTATATACAACCTTAATTGGTATTTTATCTGTTGCTATACTCATGTACGGTATGGAGAAAAAAGGCGAATTAAATGCACGTCAGGTATCTATTATTTCAGTACTGGCTGCTATTTGTGCAGCCGGCAGAGCAGTAACAGGTGTTGGCTTGCTTTTCTTGCAACCCACAATGTTTTTAGTTGAAATTTCAGGCTTTGTATATGGGGCAAGGGTTGGCTTCTTTGTAGGTGCTATGACACCATTAATTTCAAACTTTTTTATGGGGCAAGGTTCCTGGACCCCATGGCAGATGATTTGCTGGGGAATGGTTGGAATTTCCGGAGCAGTGATTAAGGTTATTTTCCCACACGCCGGCAATAAAACCTTAACAGTACTTTGTTTTATATGGGGATATCTTTATGGCGCTATCATGGATTTATGGCAGTGGAGTGTCTTTATGAACCCATTGACATTAAAAACCTATATCCTAACATGGGCTGCAGGATTCAGCTTTGATTCAATGAGGGCAATTGGAAATCTTCTATTTTGTTTAGCCTTAGGTTCACAAACCGTAAAAATTCTAAGTTATTTTCATAAAAAAATGAATATACAGTATTTAAAATCTTTATAAGGAGGCAACAACTCAATGAAAAAATCATTGATTTTCTTATTGTTGACGCTTATTCTAATTATAACAATAACAGGCATAATTTTTATTAAAAATCAAAATACTGCTTCTACTGAGGCTCCGACAATAGAATGGGAAAAAGCCTTCGGAAAAGGTGAAGGCAATTCTGTAATACAGACAAAAGACGGAGGATATGTATTAACCGGCTGGAGTGCATCATATAAAGACGGCTCTGATGTTTTTCTATCAAAATTTGATAAATATGGAAATCAACTATGGTTTAAAACATATACCGGCAATGGATACAGTAGTGGACACTGTGTAATAGAAGTAAATAATGGCAACTTCCTTATTGTAGGTGAAACAAAATCAAAATACGGTTATGACCATGATGTATATGTGGTAAAGACAGATAAAAACGGAAATAGGATATGGGAAAAGACTTACGGAGGAAGCCACTGTGACTATGGCTGGTCCGTAATACAAACTAAAGACGGTTTCGCCGTTGCCGGTGGTACGGAATCATTCGGTGCCGGAATATATGATGTCTACCTGATCAAAATTGATTCCTCAGGAAAAGAGATTTGGCAAAAAACCTACGGCGGTAAAGAATCCGACTGCGGATACGCTTTACAGCAGGACAATGATGGTGGATTTATCATTGTTGGAAATTCAGCCTCTTTTGGAACAGGAACAAAAAATCCCAAGGTATATCTTATAAAAACTGACTCCAATGGAAAATTAATCTGGCAAAAAACCTATGGGGGAAAAGGTTGTGATTATGGTTGGTCTTTGATAAAAAACTATGACAATGGATATTTAATCGCAGGAGAGAAAGAAATAACTACAAATCAAGGAGGAGGTTTTGCCTCATACTTAATAAAAACCGATCACAACGGAAATAAGCTTTGGGAAAAGACTTACGGCGATAGTACATCAAATTCGGCATATGCCGTATGCCGTGCAAAAAACGGTGGCTATATCTTTACTGGAAAGAAAGAAACAAATAAAAACGGTTATGACATTAATATTGTTAAAACAGATAAAAATGGCAACCGGATTTGGGAAAAGGCAATAGAGGGCAGAGGCTTTAACTGCGGTTATGGGATTTTCCAAGCTAATGATGGCGGTTATGTCATAGCAGGAAGAAAAGGGACGGATAAAAACTCAGAAAGCAGTATTTTACTGATAAAATTAAAGCCTCAATATTCATCCATTTTTTAAGGGTAAATTAATACGCTTGATATTTAATCTTAAATATGCTAATATTGTAATATAAATTTTTTATTAAATTATAATTTTTAGGAGAAGAATTTTAATGGAAAAATATTTTTTAATTATTTCTCTTTTTGCAATTGCAACAACTACAATCTTACTTTTGATTCAGGTACTTTTTGTTAAATGGACAGATAAGCTTTTTAATATCAATAAAATTAATAAACCTGAAAATAAAAAAGAAGATGAAAAAAAATAATATACCAAAGGTCATAAACCTGAAAATCCCCTTGCAAAAATTAAGGGGATTTTTATATGTTTCAAGATTGTATAAATATATAAAAACAAAAAAATAATAATAAGCTTTTATACCCTATATAAGATTGACCCTCAATAAAAGTTCTTCATTATTGAGAATCTCTTCTGTCTCACCTTCAGCCTCAATCTGATGGTCCTCATTCATAACTATAATTTTATTTGAAAGAATTCTTGCAGCTTCAAGGTCATGTGTCGCGGCGACTATTGTTGTGCCATTAGCATTTAATTCTATCAATTTCTTTACAAGCCATTTTCTTGATCGCGGATCAAGCCCATTTGTAGGTTCATCTAAAAGCAAAATTTCAGGATTTATCACCATGACAGATGCAAGGGCAACCTTCTTTTTTTCACCACCGCTTAACCTGTGCGGAGACCTATGTTTTAATTCCCATAACCCAAAAGATTTTAAGGTCTCTTCAACTAATTTTATTACATCATTGCTTTTCATCCCCATCTGAAGAGGTGCAAATGCTACTTCATTAAAAACATTTGTATTAAAAAGCTGAACATCAGAGTCCTGAAACACAAATCCTACTTTTTTCCTGAATTCATATTCTTCAGAAGGCTTTAAATTCTTTAAAATTTTACCAAATACTCTTACTTCACCACTATCAGGTATAAGTAAATTATCCATTATCTTAAGCAGTGTTGACTTACCGCACCCATTTGATCCCAGCATGACCAATCTTTCACCATTTTCTATTGTTAAGCTGATATCTTTCAATGCATGACTGTACTTCGTATAAGAATAAAATATATTTTTTAATTCAAGTATTGTATTCAAAATAAGCCCCCTATAAATACAGTTAAAAATAAGATAAAAGCAATGTTAAATATTATCCATATCCAGTCATATAACCTAATTTTAAATGTATCTATTGTTATAAAATTGCCGGTGTAACCCCGAGATACCATTGCACTGTATACCTCATCACCAAGGGTGTTTGACTTTATCATAAGATGTCCTATGGTTCCTGCTACAAATTTTCTTCCTTCACTACTGGTGATCTTTCCAACATTCCTGCTTTTACGGGCAAGAAACATATCTGTGGCTGCCTCCAAAAGTAGGAATATATACCTTTGTGCCATCTCAAGGGTTGCCGTAAAAATCTGAGGTAATCTAAATATTCTAAGGGACCTCATTACATTCGCCCATTTCGTTGACAAACCCAGAATATATACTAATGATATAGACATAAAAGACCTCATCATCATCATAACAGCACTGTAAAGCCCTTGCTTTGTTATATATATACTTTTAGTAATATAGAAAAGAGGTTCCCCCTGTCTTATTATATTAAACAGAGAGGGTATCAAAATAATACCCGTAAACACTATTGAAATAACTGATACCCTCAAAAAATATTCTTTCATTGGTATTCTCGAAAATATAGCTAAGAAAAGTACATATACAAGCAGCACCACCATAAATTGTATAGTCCTTCCGCTATTAGCTAAAATAATAAATATCAAAGTTGATATTAGTTTTACCCTTGGGTCAATCATCTGCATTATACCCTTTTTATCTGCAATCTCATCAGAGTAAAACATATCCTCAAAAATTTTTTGTATTCCGTTAATTGTTTTTTCAATAAAATTATTCATTTTTCTCAGAGGGTTTACCCATAACCATCTTCAAAATAGCAAATACAATCAGGATGACTGCAATACCCACAACTGCTGAAAATATATAACCCAGTGCCTGCTGCAAAAAGCTTTGATCAAAACCTGGTATGCTGTAATCAGGCAGTACTGCCTTCATGACTTCTGAAAAGCGGTTCATACCTGCAGGAACATAACCTACCATCTTTTGTACTTCATCAGTTCCCCATTCAGCCCAAGCTCCACCAGGGGCTAAAAGACCTAATGGTGTCAGCAGTATAATAATAGCAAATATAATGTATAAATTTTTCATTTTGCTTTTCATTTTGCTTCACCCCTTAACTTGTGCGAAAATTGATACAATATGTTATCTTCACCTGTCTTTTGAAGGTAATATACAACAAGTCCTGTGATAAGCGCCTCTACAAGACCTGCCACTGTAATGTGTGCAAGCATCATTGCCGGTATTGATTCCTTTAAACCATATGGGAAATAAAGAGCTCTGCCATTTGCTGTATGGAAGAAAATAGGCTGAATACCCAGTTCAATCGCTGTACAAAAAGCCGCAGCATTTATACCAACATAAGCTCCAACGGCTGATGAAATAACCTTGTTTGTTTTTAATGAAAGCAAGAGCTTGTATATCCCATATCCGATAAATGGCGCAGCAAAAGCCATATTAAAGGTATTTGCTCCTAATGCTAAAATTCCTCCATCACCAAAAAATAATGCCTGTATCAATAAAGCTATTGTAACCGAAATAGTTGCAGCCCACGGGCCTAATGCTATTGCAAGAAGTGTTGCTCCTACCGCATGAGCTGTAGTGCCTCCCGGTATTGGGATATTAAACATCATTACAGTAAATGCAAATGCAGAACCTATTGCCATAGCCGGTATATCTTTCTTCTCAAATGTTTCATTCACTTTTTTTGTAGCAACCGCCAGTACAGGAACCATAACAGCTCCCATAACTGCACAAGTTTGGGGACTTAAATAACCGTCTGGAATGTGCATTAATATTCCTCCTTTAATTTTTTGGATTCTATTCTGTTGTAGTCATTATAAGCATTACATCTATTACCACTTTTATTTTTATAATTTTACCTCCATCACAGGATATATCTTTTAATTTTTTATAATAATTACTACAGAATAGTTATGCCCATCAGAGTATACATCATTGTTGCAAATAATACATTTGCTAATCCTGCCAGATATCTGTATGCTTATCGTTTAACTTTACCCTAAGGCATACCCCCTCAGCGATTATTTTGCAGTGCTACTTGCAGTATTATGATAACATTATATTGTAAAGTTGTCAATAGGTATAATAAAAAAATAACGAAATTATACATTGTAGCATTAAAAAATTAAATAAGCCTTAACAACAAAAAAAGAATACAAAGGCTATATGTATCCCCATTTACATTATCATTTTATATAGTTCATTCAACTTCAATACAATTTTCCCATATTCCATGTATATTACAATATGCTAAAGCACAAAATGCTTTAAATTCTTTTACATTAACTTGAAATCTAATATTAGGATTTGTATAAACAGGAGCAAAAGCCGCTCTTCCAAGTTGAATTACTTGACCGTCTTTTTTTACACCAAAAAGTTCTATCCATGATATATGATGCTCTGCCGTGTTTGGATGTGGAACTTCTTTTCCAACTATAACCCTTACAATATCCACATCTTCTTTCCCATGTCCTTTACCTATTTCAATGATTGGAACATGTTTTTCTTTCCCTTCTGCTGTTTTACCTTTTAAAATTTCTTCAAACTTCATCTTCTCATCACCCTTTCATTATTTTCTTCATGACCTTTAAAAGTCCTTGAAGCTTCTATATCAAGGATTCTTTATAAATATAATCTGTACGTCCTGCATTTCTATATTCTACTGCTTTTTGATTTTAATAAGAATACATATAGCCGTATATTATTATTCGACAAAAATAATATATATCCTTCTTAAATTAAGATTCTTAAAGAAAAAAATATTTCTTTTAATATATCTTATAATAAAATTTTTCTTTTTATTCTGATAAAAGTATACTTGATGCATTTAACCCATTGATTTTTAACTTTTCTTCCTCTGTAAGATTTGTTTGACTCCATTCCTTGTAATATCTGGAGGGGGACAGCAAAGGGAAATCGCTCCCGAGTAAAACCTTATTTAATACTCCTGCAGTTCTTGCTGCTTCATATACCTGTGGCTTATATAAATATGGAGATGCCGCAGTATCATAATATACATTTTTTAAATCCTTTTGTAATTCAGGCATTAATTCATAAAAGAAAAGCCCTCCGCCCCAATGAGCATATATAATTATATTATCAGGATTATTTATGGCGAAAAGATATGCCTCATCAGGACCTGTCTTACCTTTCCCCGGATAATAATGTCCAACGGTTTCATTGCTATGCATAAGAATCGGAAATTTAAGTTCTCGGCATAAAGCGGCAAATTTTCCAATCTCCTCTTGTTTACTTATATCAACATGAACAGCATCTGGTATTATCTCACCTACACCTTTTAACCCAGCCTCATAACAGCGAACAAGCTCTTTCTCCATCCCAGGATCCTTTGGAGGAACAATAGCAAAGCCAATAAATCTGTCAGGATAACGTTTTACAACATCAATGATATAATCATTTGCTTCTCTGCACATTCCCATTTCTAAAGCGGAGAAACCAAAAACTACGGACTTATCTATACCTGTTTTGTCCATATCTTTAAGAACATCTTCTGCAACAGCAAATTTGGCTTTTGGATTTGAATGAAGCAGTTTAAAATGTTGATCCCTTTCTATATTCTTTTTGATATCCTTTATAAAATCAGGAGACAGAATATGTACATGTGCATCAATTTTCATTTATTATCCACACCTTTCTTTCTTGTTTCTTGGTAAATTTATAATTTGATTTTATCAGCATATACATCAAATGTAAAGGAATACCGATTAGTGAAATTTATATCTATGTTTTCTTCAATTTTTAATCCGGTGGATTATCTTTTAAACTATTTACATAATCCAGCACATATCCTCTAACACATTTTATAATATTTTTAACATTGTCATTATACAGCCTGTAGTGCATTTCAAGACCTACCTTTTCACTTTTAACTAATCCTGCATCTTTTAAAATTCTCAAATGCTGTGATAAATTTGCTTGACTGTATTCAAACCTTTCATTTAACTTGCATACACATTTAGGTCCATCACATAAAAATTTCATTATTTTAAATCTCACCGGATGCCCAAGTGCTTTAAATATTTTTACTATTAAATCATCTTGATTCAATTTTATCCCTCCCGAGGTTTTTCATCTATATTATATATTATACTACAAAAAATGTTTTTTTAATTAAATACTTATATTTTATACTACATATCTTGTTTATAAAAATTAAGATTGACTTTAAAAAATAAACGTGTATAATTATATATAAGCATTTAATTATGTATTTATGAAGATGCTTATGAACATACTAAAGTATAAAGCACAAATCTATTAAATAATAACTTAGGAGGGTTTCATTATGGAAGAAAAACAATTACCCGGTTTTATTATGTGTGTATGTACAGGAAAGTGTCCAGGATTTCAGGCAATGGATATCTGGGATTTTATCAATCAGGTTAGAGTAGAACTACCTGTAGAATATGCTTTTATTCACCCACAACTATGTGAAGAAGATGGTGACAGATTCCTTGCTGATTTCTTAAAGGCTCGTAGAAAAGTGATAATTGGTGCCTGTGCTCCAAATATGCAAAGAAAAATGTTTAAACAGGCTTTTAAAGATGCGGGTCTTGATATAGAAAAGGACACTGTTATGCTGGACATAAGAGATATGACTAATGAAAAAGCCATTGAAGTAGTTAAAAATGCTTTAAAAGATTTAGGACTTGAGGAGGAGTAGATATGAGTGAATCAACTTTTATGGGCGTTCCAAGGGAAAAAATAGATTGGAGTCCAAGAATAGATTACGATAAATGCAACTACTGCATGGAATGCGTAAAATTCTGTCCTCATGATGTTTATGAAGTCAGAGAAAATGAAGAAAAGAAACTTATTGTAAAGAATCCTAACAACTGCGTTGTGTTCTGCCGTGCCTGTGGTAAAACCTGTGGCGTTGATGCAATATCCTTCCCAAATAAAAACGAAACAACAAAAATGATTAAAGAAATAAGGAAGGAGATGGAAGGTAATGAGTAAATCTTATGCTATCCTTCCATGCAATGGACTTGATAAATGTGCCGGTTGTATTACAAGAGAAGTTGCTATAAAACTCACCGAAATTACAGATAGTGAAATTGTTTGTCCGGTTTTATATAGGATAGCTGATGCAAGATACAATAAAGTAGTTTCCGAAAAACCTCTTCTTGTAATTGATGGCTGTGCCACAAGATGTGCCAGCAAACTTGCCTCTGAAAAAGGGCTCAAAATTACTCAAAAAATTAACATAAGTGATGAAGCAAAAGCAAATAACTTAACTATAGGAAGCAGTTTAAGGATTGGAGCCAATGAATTAAAACTTGCTGATATTATAACTGATAAACTTACTAAAAAAGAGGAAAAATCAGAAACCGTCAACTCTTGTGTATTTCCTGAAAGTTTTGAATATGAGATTTATGCAAAAGACAAGTTTATATTCAGGATACCAAAGAAAGGCTTTTACTTTAATGAAAATGACTGCTGGGTTTATGTTTTAGGTAATAAAGCAAGAATAGGTGTGACAGATTACGTTCAACAGAGTTTATCAGATATAATATTCTTTGAGCCGCCAGTGGTAGGAAGCAACATAGAACAGTTTGGAGAAGCAGGTTCTATAGAATCAGGTAAAGCTGTTTTTGAAATAGTATGTCCTGTAAGTGGTACAATTACCGCAGTAAATGAAAAACTGGTAGAATCACCTGAACTTATAAATGAAAATCCATATGAAAAAGGCTGGATTGCAGAAATAGAGTTATCTGACTTTGAAAGTGATAAAGAGTTTCTTTATGACTTTGATAAATACTTTGAAATAATAAAAAGAAAGGCGGATGAATTTCATGTCTAAAGTAAAAGTTATACCATGTAGTGGTATTGGTAAAGTATTTGGTCTTATGGCAAGGGAAACAGTTTTTAAGGTTGTAAATGACTTGAGACCTAATGATACTGAAACTGTTTGCCTTGGCCATATAGTAACAGGAGATGCAGATGCTACAGAAAAAATCAAGGGATATTCCTGTATAACCTTAGATGGCTGTCCTAAATTATGTGCTTCCAAAAATGTTTCTCTTGCTGGTGGAATAGTAAAACAAGAATTAAGAACAGTCGATGAAATGAAAACCCATAAAGGCGTAGATGCTGGTACTGCAACAATGCTTACAGAGGATGGGTGGAAAATAGTAAATGAACTCGCAGAAAAAGTTTGTGCAAAAGTTGATGAGATATTAAAGGAGGCTGAATAGTATGACTAATTCAAAAATTGGAGTGTTATCCTGTAGTGGTGAAGAATGTCTTGGTGGTACTATTTCAAGACTGGCTACAAGAAAAATGCTTGAAGAACTCCGTCCGGGTAAAACCGTTACTCTCTGCCTTCCATTGTATCTTGCAGGCGGAGAAGAAGAAAGATTTTTTGCAAAGGCCTATCCTGTTATTACAGTAGATGGATGCAGTAAATGCTGTGCTAAAAGAGCAACAGAAAAATACAGCGGAAAAGTAAGTGATACTGTGGTTGTATCAGATATATTAGGAGAAGATGTTGCTTTAAATAAAACTGTTTCTATAAAAGATTTAACAGAAGAACACTACAAAATGGTAGATAAAGTTGCAGAAGAAATATGCAAAAAATTTGATAAAATATAAAGAGGCAGCAAGGTGGCAAGGGGACGTTTCGCTTGCCATCATCTTTTACAAACAATGTTTTTTAGTATACCAAAAGAACTATTGTAATTATTAAAATGATTTAATTTGGGAGGAAGAATTATGGATATTAAAATCAAATCTGATATTTTAAAAGATTTAAAGGAAAGATTAGCTAAAGAAGAAAAAACTGCCGCACGGTTTGTTCTTGTTAGTTTTGGCTGAAGCGGCCCAATTCTTGATATTGTTCTGGATGAACAAAAAGAAAATGATGTTGTTGCAGAAATTGAAGGAGTAAAATTTGTAGCTGATAATAAAATTGCATTTTTAATTAAAAATCCTGAAGTAATAAAAAACGGAAATGAATTTACAGTAAAAAAGACTGGATCTTGCAGTTAAAAAAGGTTGCCTTTTAATGGGCAACCTTTTCCATTTCAGCATATAGCAATCATCAACATATATATCCTTTATTAATACAAAACTTAATATAAGTGTTATAAATAATGCAAACCCATATATCATAAATAAACTATTTAAGTTATAGACTTCTATAATTTTTCCACCAATGGCAGTTCCAACTCCGCCGCCCCCCATAAAGCAAAATGCAACCAATGACATTGCAGCCCCTCTCGCTTTTTCTGCAAATTCTGTTGCTCTTGTAAGCAAGGTTGAGTGAGCTAAGATAAATCCTAATCCCATAAATCCTACTCCTATAATTAATGAATATATATTGCTACCAAAATAAAATATGATTAAATCTGCAATGGCAGCAGATACTAATCCTGTGCTTAAAACTTTTCTCTGCCCTATTTTATTAGCAAGTTTTCCGCTTAATCTTCCTCCGATAACGGACATTATACCAAAAGCAGTTAGTATCAAACCTATACTCAAGTAATTATAATGGTACGTTTTTTCAATATAGGAACCTGTATATGAAAAGCTCCCAACTATAAACATTCCTTCAAGCAAAACTATTAAATAAGTAAATAAACTTTTTGAATCAGATATAAGTCTGAAATAAGATTTTAATATTTCACTATTAGGATTCTTTTCAGAAGGCAGTTTTTTATAATTTATTAACAAGAATATAGTAGGTATTAAAGAAAGAAGCGAATATGCTGCAAATACACACCTCCAATTTAAAAAGTATGCTATTGTTCCTCCTACTGCCATGCTTAATCCCTGTCCTAAAAGAGATAGACAAGAGAACCGTCCCCATATCTTTATTGCTTTATGAGACCTACACCAGTACAACATTCATACTCAATTTGCAGCGTAACATGATGTATATTAAAAGCTTCTTTGAGAATACTTTCAACCTGTTTTATTATCTCTCTTACCTGACTCAATTTAATATCTTCTTTTACATTAATATGACATTCAAAATATACATCTTTATCATTAGTCTGCCATACATGTACATGATGTATATCCTTAATTTCCGGAAGTTCCTCAATTTCTGTCTTTATTTTATCAAGATTTATACAATCCGGTACCCCTTGCATCAGTATTTTTAATGTTTCATTTATAATTTCAAAGCTTTCTTTAATAATATAGATACCTATCAATATTGTTAATAATGGATCAATCCAATAAATTTTATATTCATATATCAATATTCCTGCAACAATAACTCCAAATGAGGACATAGCATCTGCCAACATATGAATATATGCAGATTTTACATTTAAATTATCTACTGCATTTTTTCTTAAAATAAGAGCCGAAAATATATTGGCTGCAAGACATATAACTGCAGTTGTAATCATTAATACACCCTTTACCGGTTCCAGTCTTAAAAATTTAAAATATGCTTCTTTAAAAAGATAAATTGAAACAATTACAAGCACTAAAGCATTAAACAAAGCTGCCAGAATTTCTGCTCTTTTATATCCAAAGGTCATTCTTTCATTGTTTTTCTTTTTTGATATCTTAAAAGCAAAATAGCTTATTATGACTGATATGCCATCACTGAAATTATGGAGAGCATCAGATATAAGCGAAAGACTTCCAGCCAAGATACCTCCTACAATTTCCGCAATTGTTATTGCAAAATTTAAAAACACTGTTATAATCAGATTCTTACCACTTATTTCCTCATGGTCATGGTGATGCCCCATAATTTATTCCTCCTATCAGCCATTTTATTGAATTTAATCTACGGTACATCTCCTTCATTTTACATTGTATCACATTTCTAAACAATATTTTTAGTTTATTAACATAAATACATCAATATCAACTCCTATCTCAAAAAATATATAATATTTAATTAAATAATTATATTATTGTATTAATATTATACTACTAAAATATTAATAGTCAATATTGAAATCTTTATTAATATATGCTGTTATAAGGTTATTATCTTCATTTTATTATTGATATATCCCAATATCTCAAATTTACGCCACTTGCTTAAAATTATCATCACTTTAGTGTAAAGTACAAAAAAAATTGCCCTAAACATTATATAATGTTCAGGGCAATTTTTAGACAACAGAATCGTCCCAGTGTCTTTTTATTTATATAGGCAAATGCAGCCATGCAAATACACCCATCATTTTTAATCCCATATACAAGAATACAATAACGAAAATGGTTTTTAGCTGCTTTGCAGGAACTTTGTGGGCAATTAGTGACCCAACCACTGCCAATGGAATACTTGTACCTGCTAAAGCCAAGAACTGTACCCAATTGACATAACCTGTGGAATATGAAGGCAATCCAGCAACTCCTAAGCCATTTATCAAGTAGGATATTGCACCACCTAAAGCAGAAAATGCCATCATAAGCATAGATGTCCCAATGGCTTCATGCATTTTAAATCTTAAAGCAAGAACCATAACAGGTACCATCAATACTCCACCACCGATTCCAATAATTCCCGATACAATACCCAATAATATACCGCATATTACATATATCCATACACTATCTACAGGCTCTTCATCTTGTTTTATAGGTTTTGCAGTTGCCATCCTTATAGCACCTAAAACTACAGCAATACCAAATGCCTCTGTAAGAACTGCACCTGGTGTCTTAGAAGCAATATACGCACCTAAAAAAGAACCTGCAAAAGCTGATATTCCAAGAAGCATTCCCTGTTTCCATCTGACGGCTCCCTTATAATGATGTGTAATCGCACCGCTGATGGATGTAGGAAGCACAACCATCAAGTTAGTACCAAAAGCCACTCTTATAGCAATAGTAGGATCCACACCTAAGCTTTTTAAAAGCCAGAACTGAACCGGAACCATAATAAAGCATCCGCCCACGCCAAGCATACCTGAAGCAAAGCCTACCGCCGCACCGGTTATGAGTAAAATTATAATCTCTGTCGTTAAACTCATGTTAAATCTCCTCCTTATTTAATATTTAAGTAGAGCGAATTAAAAAAGGAAAATTAATAACCATCCCACCAGCATATACAAACGGTATATCCATACTTCATAATAAAAGCCTCCTTATATGCTTATGAATAAATTCTCAGAGCATCTCTGATATCTTTATATAATTTTCCGAGTCCGGCACCAGTTCCGGACAATCCGCAAGCGATACCTCATCTAATGCCAGTTTAGCAGCAAAAGCCATACAGGTCGAAAAACCACATTTTTTACAATTACTCTTAGGCAAATATTTAAAGATATCAATTGCCTTTGGCTGTTTCCATTCCTTGTAACTCGGTTCAATTTGTTCTCTCTGGAGAATGATATCATTGATGTATTTAATACACTCCTCGCTAATCTTATTAGCCGTATCTTTCTCTACAAAAGACCTTATAGACACTGTTTCCCCTTGAATTGCAACAGTCCATGGTTTGCCTTTATATTTTTCTGGGAATCCTCTAAAGTTAAATTTTATCCAATTCAGCTTAGAAATATATTTTGCTTTCTCGGCTGTAGCATTGATATACGGAAGTAAGTCTGTAAGGTCGCGGTCTACAGTTAATGTTGCAACAAGATTCTCGCTTCCGGCATGACAAGCTGTATAATCAAGTTTCATCTTATAATCCTTAATTATCGATAATTCTTCCATTTTTATCCTCCATTTCTAAGTTAAGTATGTGGCAAACAAAACGTCCCTTTGCCCTCTTATCTCTTCAATCAAATTTTTTTGATTTGTTTATTTTATTATAAACCCAAATTATATTATAGTCAATATAACTTTTGCAAAATAAATGCAAAAAACCATCCCCTGTCTAAATGTATCAAAAGAGGATGGTTGCAACATAAATATGTGTTATATATGAAAATATAATCCCTATACTTGAACCTATTAAAACATCTGAGGGATAGTGTAAACCCATATAAATCCTTGATATGCTTATAACAACTGCTAAAATAATAAATAGAGCGGCAAACCATGGGAAGAAAAATGAAAATGATACAGCTAATGAAAAACTTGCCGTTGCATGACCCGATGGAAAAGAATAATCCCTTAATAAATATTTAAATGTATTTGCCTCTGGTAAAATCATATATGGCCGCGGTCTTGTACAGAGTCTTTTTAATATCTGTACAAATAAATGACTGCTGGTTAAGGTTGTTAGTGCTTCAATAGCCGATATCTTTAAGCTGTCCTTACCTAACAAAATAAATAATAAACATGAAAGAACAGAAAAGTAAGGACCTCCTATATGAGTTATTTTAGGCATAATCTTATCTAAGGTATTACATTTAATTTTTTTATTTAATATATAGAAAATATTCCTGTCCTCCGTTATTAACAATCTTTTAACTGCTGTCACGGGGGATACCTCCTTAAACATTAATTATATTTTTTTGACTTTTTTTTATGATAATTTCACATACCTTATCAGCTGAATACATAATCGTCAATTCTGCCATACGTTCACTTATTTTCTCAAGTTTAGTTTTATCATTAATAAGAGTAAATATTTTCTTGTCCAATGTATCTATATCTTTAATCCTTAATGCTATTCTTTTTTTGAGAAGGAATTTAAGATTTCTTTCCTCCTGACCGGGAATTGGATCAAACACAACTATGGGAAGCCTTTTTGTTATTGCTTCGGTTATTGTTAACCCACCGCTTTTAGTTATCAAAATATCCGATGCATCCATAAATTCATGTACATTATCTACATGACCATATACTGATACATTTTTTCCTGTATTTTCTAATAGCGTATTTTTAAGATTATTATTATATCCGCAAATAACCGCTAATTGTAAATCTTCATTCTTCTGCAACACCTTAACTGCTTTTTTTATATTTCCAAGTCCTAATCCCCCTCCCATTATAAGTATAAGGGTTTTATTCAAATCAAAGTTCAGCTTTTTTTTCATTTCTGTTTTGTCATTTTTTTTATAAAAAGCCTCATCAATTGGAATTCCTGTTACATAAATTTTATCCTCTTTAATACCCATTTCCATCATTTGATTTTTCATTTCTTCACTGCCTACAAAATAGCCATCTATATACCAATGTATCCAGTATGCATGAACATCATAATCTGTTAATATTGCATATACTGGTATATCAAGATTTTTTTTCATATGTGACAATATTGAACAAGAAAAGGGATGTGTACATATTATAGCATCTGGTGCATAATCCAGTACATAATCTTTTATAAATTTATATACTGAAATTCCAACTAATTTATTTATTTTCCTTTCAATCTTATCCCTTTCCATCTCATACAAATAACCATATAAATCAGGTGTCAGCTTAATTGTTTTTAAATATATCTGTGCTGTTAAATTCGAAAGACCAGGAAATTTTTCACCAAATGGATTCGCCACAAGAGCCTCAATATTGTCATATTTCTCAAATGCCTTTTTCAAAGCAAGTGCTGTCCTTTTATGACCAGTCCCTATATCCTCATATAAAATCAGTATCTTTTTTTTATTCATTTCCAGTCCCTCTCATTCTCACTATATAAATTATCTCATTGAATTATTAAAATTTAATTAAAATTATATTATAATTGTGTTAAATTTAATTTGATTAATAATTATTCAATTAATATTATACCATTAACAAGATTTTTTGTAACCAATAAATTTTACAAAATAACAATGAAAAAATAAGAAATCTCCCTTGTACAAACAAAGAAGACTTCTTTTAGCAAGTCTACCTTTTTATCAAACTGACTGTTTCAACCTTCATGCCTTAGTAAATATTCTTTAAGCTTCAATCCCCATTTAAAGCCTGTAAGGCTGCCATTTTTTGCTATTACCCTATGACAAGGGATTATAATCGGGATCGGATTTTTATTCAATACACCGCCGACTGCTCTTGAAGCACCCGGCTTACCTATATTTTTTGCGATATCACTATATGTTGCAATCTCACCATAAGGTATTTTTTTTACTTCATTCCATATCATCATCTGAAACTCAGCGGCTTGTATATCAAGTTTTAAATCAAACTCCTTAAGTTGTCCATCAAAATACTGTAATAATTGGCTTTTACATTCATCAATCCGACTATTTTCACCCTTTTTATTAAATATATGGTCATTATTTACTTTCGCAATATCTATATGACATATCCCCTTACTTGATAAGTATATTTTCAATATACCTATAGGTGTTTCAAGATAATCACAAATCATATTTAATCCACATCCTGATAAATATTGCTATTTGGTTTCATTATTATTTATCTTCTTCGTCTTTATTTAAGTCTTTTCCAAAATCAGTTTGTGCTGTTTCATCTTTTACTGGTGATATGCCTGATATCTTATAAATGCTTTTTTCGATTGAAGCAAGCATTTTCATTTTTTTGTTATTTATTATTATATAATAAGTAACAAATACTATTGCTGCTATAGGCGTAGCAAGGGCTGCAAAAAAATTCAAAAAGGTCATAAAATAATAACTGAATGTTGGTGTCATTATGTACACATCCTTTCTTTTTTATTTTAATCCTCCTGTTATATTATGTCACATATAAGATATAAAAACAATATAATTGTTGTTATTTTAGCCATCAATTAAATCTAATTTTAAATTCCTGTCGATTTGTTATAAAATAAAAATAAACATATCTTAGTTTTAGGGGGCAAAACAATGAAACTAAATAAAATAAATAGAAATACTTGTTACATTGATAATTCTACTAATATCGGAGTATATATATTTAAAAATAAAAATTGCCTGTTGATTGATACAGGGATAAATAACGGACAGGCAAGAAAAGCTGATAATATTTTAATCGAAAATAATTTACATCCTAAATATATTATCAATACTCATAATCACCTTGACCACTGTGGGGGAAATATATATTTTCAAAATAATTATAAAGGATGCGAAGTATATACTTCTGAGAAAGAAGGTGTTTTCATGGAAAATCCTGAACTTAGAAATATAATTTTCTTTTCTGCAAATCCAATAAAGGATTTCTGTAATGTAAACAAGGCATCTATTGTAAATCATGTTCTTGATTACAACATGAACAAAATTGGTGATATAAAATTCCAAATAATTCCTTTGCCGGGGCATACCATTGAACAAATAGGTGTAATCACACCTGATAGGGTTTGCTTTCTAAGCGACAGCATATTTAGCGAAAATATCCTTAAGAAATATTCGCTGCCATTTTTATTTGACATAGAAAAAAGTATTGCAACACTAAAAAACTTAAAAGAAATCGATGCAGACTATTTCCTAATAAGCCATATAAAAAAAATACTTAATAAAAAAGAAATTGATGACCTTACAGATAAAAATATTGCGAATATCAATAACAATATAGAAACCCTGCTTGAAATTTTAGAACAGCCTCAAACAAGAGAAGACCTATTGCAAAATATGATATTGTTAAATAATCTTCCTATAAACTTCCCCCAATATTATTTTTATTTATCATCAGTTTCCGCATTTCTAACATATATGAGAGACAAAAACCTTATTAATTACTTTATAGAAAATGGAAAAATATATTTTTATAAAGACCGTTAATGATAATTCGACGGTCTTTATACTTGTAGAATCAACTCGTTATGAATTGCAACTAACCGGTATATCTTTGACATTTTCATTGTTAATGACATTCAAACACTGACTCAAATCATTTAAATCTTTTGGCAATTTATCCCCTTTTATTATCCCCTTTTCTTTCAATATATCATAAACTTTAAGTAATAATGGTTTTTTTAGGTCTGCTTCTTTTAACAAGTCCTCATTGCTAAAAATTTCATTCGGTAAACCATCAGCTAAGACCGTTCCTTTCTTCATAACATAAACATAATCAGCAATTGAATATGCAAGGTCCACATCGTGAGTAGATAAAAGAATAGTCTTTCCTTTTTTATTTAATTCTTCCATAATATTAATAACATGGTCAATATGTTTAGGGTCAAGATATGCTGTTGGCTCATCAAAAATAATAACCTCAGATTCCATTGCAAGAATGTCAGCAATTGATACCCGCTTTTTTTGACCGTAACTTAAAAAATGTGTGGGCTTATCTTTTAAATCCGATGTTCCGGTAGCTTCCATAGCACTTTCTACCCTGTCTATTACAACTTGTCTGGGTAAATTAAGATTCATTGGTCCAAAGGAAATCTCTTGATATACGCTTGCAGAAAAAAGCTGAACATCTGGATTTTGAAAAACAATACCAACACTTTTTCGTAATTTTAATAAAAAAGCATGCTTGTAAATAAGTTCTTCACCATTAAACAAAATCTTGCCTTTTTTAGGTCTTAATATACCATTCAAATGTAAAAACATGGTTGACTTTCCTGCACCGTTAGCTCCAACAACAACTGTTCTTTTTCCTCTTTCAATACCAATCGAGACACCCTTTAATGCATGGGTTCCATCAGAATAGCTAAAATCTATGTTTCTCATTTCAAGAATATTATCCATTATTATACTCTCCCTATCCCTGTTATAGTAATAAAAAGTATTAAACATATTTCAAAAATAATCAAAGCTAAATTTTTCTTTGAAATCATATAATCTTTTTCTATTATATTCAAATCTCCATCATAGCCGCGGGCTTCAAGTGCTACAAACATATCCTCTGAATCTCTCAAAGACTTTATAAACAGGGAGGTAATTAATGCTCCAAGTGATTTATAGCCTGTCTTAACTGAAGAATAACCCATTCTGGAATTTTGTGAAGTATATATTTCATCAGCTGTTTCCATGAGAATAAAAATTATTCTATAAATAAGATACATAAACTCTATAAAAAGAGCTGGTACCTTTATCTTCTTTAAGACTGAGATAACTTCAATCATCGGAGTCGTTAATGACATAAAATAAAGGCAGGAAACTATTGAAAGAGACCTGAAAAACAGGACTGATGCAAGTTTTATGCCCTCCACTGTTATCCCAAGATTTACATTAAAAATATTAATACACATTACACAAGGAGTCCCTTTTTGAACAATATTAATAATTATAGTAAATATTGCTATAAAAAGAAAAGAAAGGGGGATAGACATTAATTTTAGATAAACCTTAGCTGGTATCCCCGCTACTGCTATTACCAAAAAAGCCATTAAAAATATAATTAATAAATCTATATAAATATTGGCTTTGAAACACAAAATCATTGTTGCAATGGCAAAAGCCATTTTTTCACCTGGATGAACATTTATTAAGTTATTCTTATAAGCGAAACTATCAATTAACATTTCCCTTTTTCCTTTTCATTCACACTTTTCTTGCCTTTTGCAAGACCAAGAAAATACCCTAAAAATCCAGCTCCCATCCCCGCTTGTACTGCAAAAAGAAGACTTTCAACTTCTCCGCTCGGCGGTTCCCATATAGGCTTAAACCAAGGCTTATAATTTTTATCAATCTTTTGGATTTCCTCTGTACCTTTATCATCTGAACCTGCAAATTCACCCTTTTGAACTAAAAAAAGAGGAACAGCGGCAATAAATATCACCAATAAAACAAGTGCAATATTTGTTGTGAAAAATTTCTTTTTGTTTTCCATGTTAATCCTCCTTTGAAATGACGGATAGTTCTTTAAGTTCATCTCTGTTGTAAGCTGTCAGCATATTTATAATTATGACGGTTAATATACCTTCACTTATAGCTAAAGGTATCTGTGTAACTGCATATATACTCATGAATTTAGCCCAGGATGCCATAAATCCTCCTGTTGGCGATGGGAAAGCAAAAGATAACTGAAAAGCTGTTGTAACATATGTCATCAAATCTCCTAAGGTAGCTGCCAAAAAAACTGCCAACCACTGAGGCCCTCCTGCCTTTCTTGTTCCCTTGTATATTAAATATGAAACGAATGGTCCTACAATTGCCATCGAAAACGTATTTGCACCAAGTGTTGTTATTCCCCCGTGCGCAAGCAAAAGCGCCTGAAAAATAAGGCAAATCAATCCTAATACAGCAACAGCCGTAGGTCCGAATAAAATTGCTCCAAGACCACACCCTGTTGGATGAGAACAGCTGCCTGTTACAGAAGGAATCTTTAGTGCGGATACAACGAAGATAAAAGCACCGGCAAAAGCTAAAAGCATCTTCATCTTTGGATTTGCCTTAACAAGCTTATTAATAGAAAACAATCCATACAAGACAAAAGGCAGTGACAAAACATCCCAAAATATGCACCATTTAAGCGGCAAAAACCCTTCCATAATATGCATGGCATAAACCACTGATGGTGTAAGTATTAATAAAAATGGTAAAATTGATACTACTTTTTGTTTTTTAAACAAAGCTAAACACTCCTTTTTTATAATATTTAAAGCCCCTTAACTTTTGTTAAGAGGCTTTACAGGGACAAGTTATGTATATATTATGTGAAAATATGATAATTTAACATAAATATATGCTTGAAACTGCAACAGCCTCTATCCATCGTAGAGCAACTGTAGACATAAATAACAGGCAGTTCTTTTGGCTTAGACTCATCGCCACCTTACGCCTTCCCAGCTTTCGCCAGTGACATAATATAAGGCAGCTCCTCATTACAACGGCGGGACCGCGCGGGAATCTCACCCGACTTCTCTATTAAGTTTAATTGATGAATTAAACACCTGTTACCTAAGTTTATTTAAATTCCATATTTAATTTCTTGATTTTATTTTATCACATTTTTTCTTTATGTCAACAAAAATATTTAAAAAATTTTTTGTAATATTTCTTTTAATCTCTTCCTTGTAATAGCTTGACATTATAATTTTAATTTGTGTATAATTTAAATATACAAGAATTTCGCTTTTATCTGTATTAGAAAAATATAATTTCAGGCTTAATAAAAAGGAGAAAATTTTTATCCCTTTTATTACTTAAAAAACATACTAAAATACAGGAAAGCGATAGTTTCTTTATACTTTTTAATTTACTTTATTTTCATCATCAAATTATAAAATTTAAAAAATCTTTGAAGGAGGTTTAAAATTCATGTGTGAATGCTGCAAAGGAAGTAAAGACCCCAAGTTTGTAAAGGTTGACAAATTTTTATCGCAGTTTGAAGGAGAAAAAGGTTCCCTCATTTCGATTCTTCAGCAAACTCAAAAAGAATTTGGTTATCTACCAGAAGACGTAATCTATTACATTGCAAGAAAAATACAAATTCCAGCTAGTACCATTTATGGTGTTGCAACTTTTTATGCACAGTTCCATTTAAAACCGAGAGGAAAATATGTTATCAGGGTTTGTCTTGGAACTGCCTGCCATGTTAGTGGAGCAAATAAGATTTTAGCCGAGTTTGAAAAACAACTTGGAATAAAACCTGGTGAAACAACAGAGGATTTGAAATTCACCTTAGAAACCGTTGGATGCCTCGGTGCATGCGGTTTAGCACCAACTATAATGGTAAATGAAAAAACCTATGGTAAAATGACCCCTGAAAAAGTAAATGAAGTATTACAAAAATATAACGAAATGGAAACAGTTGCTGCTGCACAGTAAAAAATTAAATAATTATTGGAGGTGTAGTTTATGGAAAAGTTCAAATCTGTACAGGATCTGGAAAACCTGAGAAAAAAATTAAAAGATGCTTTAGTATCAAGCAAAGAAAAAATAACAGTTCGTTTATGTGGTGGAACAGGTTGTAGGGCATCAGGCTCTCCAGATGTCCATGATGAACTTGTAAAGATACTAAAAAGAGAAGGTCTTATGGATGTTGATGTAAGCCTTTCCCATGAATGCCTTGAAAGTACAAACAAAGTAGATATTAAAATGACTGGATGTCAAGGATTCTGCGCACAAGGTCCGCTTATGTCAATTGCTCCTATGGATATATTCTATGTTGGAGTAAAACCTGAAGACATGGAAGAAGTTGTTGAAAAAACCATTAAAAAAGGCGAAATAATTGAAAGACTTTTATATCATGACCCAGCTTCAGGCAAAACTTATGTTAAGAGGGATGAAAATCCTTTCTATGCAAAACAAACCCGTGTTGTTTTAAAAGATTGCGGTACTGTTGATCCGGCATCAATATATGATTATCTCGCTGAAGATGGTTATTCTGCTCTTGTTAAGGTTTTAACATCTTTGGATCGTAAAGAGGTAATAGATGAAGTTATAAAATCCGGGCTTAGAGGTCGCGGTGGCGCCGGTTTCCCAACAGGAGAAAAATGGCTGGGTGGTTATAAAAACCCGAGTCCTAAAAAATACATTATATGTAACGGTGATGAAGGCGATCCTGGTGCTTTCATGGACAGAAGTGTCATGGAAGGAGATCCGCACAAAGTAATCGAAGGCATGATGATAGGTGCATATGCCATCGGATGTGATGAAGGATATATTTACGTCCGTGCAGAATATCCTCTGGCTGTTCAAATGTTAAAAAAGGCAATTAAAGACTGCGAAGAACTTGGCTTGCTTGGTGATAATATCCTTGGAACAAATTTCTCCTTTAAGCTTCATGTAAGAGAAGGCGCAGGTGCTTTTGTTTGCGGTGAATCCACAGCTCTTACTTATTCCATAGAAGGAAAACGCGGTATGCCAAGGGTACGTCCGCCAAGAACAAATGAAAAAGGTCTTTGGGATATGCCAACTGTTTTAAACAATGTTGAAACCTTTGCATCTATACCAGCAATACTTTTAAAAGGCGGCGATTGGTTCGCTTCTATTGGTACAGCAAACAGCACAGGAACAAAAACCTTTGCTCTTACAGGTAAGGTAAACAGAACAGGACTCGTTGAAGTACCAATGGGTTTGACATTGCGTGAGTTAATATTTGATATAGGCGGCGGTATCCTTAACAATAAAAAATTTAAAGCTGTACAGATGGGAGGTCCTTCTGGCGGTTGCATACCTGAAAGCCAGTTAGACTTGGCTATTGATTTCGACTCCCTTAAAAAAGCCGGAGCAATAATGGGTTCTGGTGGTGCAGTTGTAGTTGATGAAGATACCTGCATGGTTGACTTCGCAAAGTTCTTTTTGAATTTTATTGTTGAAGAATCCTGCGGAAAATGCATACCCTGCCGTGAGGGTAACAAGAGAATGCTGGAAATCCTCCAGAGAATTACAGAAGGCAAGGGAGAAGAAAAAGATATTGAACTTCTTGAAAACTTAGGGAAAATGATCATAGATTGTTCCCTTTGCGGTCTTGGAAAAACAGCTCCGAATCCAGTATTAAGCACGATAAAACATTTTAGAAATGAATATGAAGCACATATTCTTGACAAGAAATGTCCTGCTAATGCTTGTACAGCCCTCGCTTCATACAAAATCGACCCTGAAAAATGCATTGGTTGCGGCAAGTGCGCAAAGAATTGTCCAGTTGGAGCAATCTCAGGGGAGAAAAAGAAACCGCACGTTATTGACCAGGAAAAATGCATAAGATGCGGCACATGTATGGAAGTTTGTCCAAAAGATGCAATATATAGAGGTTAATAATCTAAGAAAGAAAGGAGTACGATGATAGATGGATATGGTAACATTAACAATAAATGGTAAGCAGGTTCAGGTTGAAAAGGGAACCACTATAAAAAAGGCAGCAGAAAGTATAGGAATTGAAATACCGGGACTTTGCGATGACAATGATTTAAAACCCTTTGGAGCTTGCCGCTTATGTGTTGTTGAAGATAACAGGGGTAATCTTGTAGCATCATGTCATACACCAGTAAAGGAAGGCATGAATATAAAAACCCATAGCCGAAAGGTTATAAATGCAAGGAGGCTTATATTAGAGCTTCTCTTATCAAGTCACAATGCTGACTGCTTTGAATGCGATAAAAGCTTACACTGCAAGCTTCAAAAATATGCTTATGAATTAAATATCAATAATATACGTTTTGATGGAGAAAAAAGAGATTTTCATGTAAATGCTGTTGGTCCGATTATTCAAGATCCAAACAAATGCATACTCTGCGGAAAATGCGTTCGTATGTGCCATGAAGTACAAACAATCGGCGCAATTGATTTTGCAGATAGAGGCTTTGGTGCCTATATAAGTGCACCTTATGAAAAATCCCTCCTTGATTCGGATTGTATATTCTGCGGTCAATGCGTAAGGGTTTGCCCAACCGGTGCTCTTGTAGAAAACTCAGAAATTGATAAGGTTTATGAAGCCCTTAATAATCCAAAAAAACATGTGGTAGTACAGACAGCTCCTGCTACCCGTGTTGCCCTCGGAGAAGAATTCGGCTTGGAACCCGGCGAGATTGTAACAGGAAAAATGGTTGCAGCTTTAAAACAGCTTGGTTTTGAAAAAGTTTTTGATACACAGTTTAGTGCAGACCTTACTATAATGGAAGAGGGTACAGAATTAGTAAAAAGGCTTGAAAAAGGTGAAAACCTTCCACTATTTACTTCTTGCTGCCCATCATGGATACTTGCCGTAGAAAAATTTTATCCGGAGCTTATTCCAAATATATCTACAGCAAGGTCCCCACAGCAGATGTTTGGCTCTGTAGCAAAACATTATTATACAAAAAAAGCCGGCATTGCGCCTGAAGATTTATTTGTAGTATCAATAATGCCCTGCATCTCGAAAAAATTCGAAAGAACAAGACCCGAGTTTGACGACGATGTAGATGCAGTTTTAACAACAAGAGAGCTTTCAAGAATGATAAAAGAAGCAGGCATAGATTTTACTAAACTTGAAGAAGAAAAATATGATTCACCTCTTGGAGAATCTACAGGTGCTGCTACAATATTTGCAGCAACAGGTGGTGTTATGGAAGCAGCACTTAGAACGGCATATTCTCTTCTTACAGGTGAAGAATTAAAGGGTGATGCAGTAGAATTCACTGCTGTTAGAGGTCTTGAGGGAATAAAAGAATCAGCAATTGAAATCAACGGAAAAACTGTAAAAATAGCTGTTGCAAACGGTATTGGCAATGCTAAGAAACTTATAGAGAAGATTAAAAGTGGTGAAGCAAAATATGAATTTGTAGAAGTTATGGCATGCCCCGGCGGTTGTACATGTGGTGGCGGTCAACCATACACCGATGACCCTGAATTCAGACAAAAGAGGATTGAAGGGATATACAAAAATGATAGGAATTCCCTTAAGAGAAAATCCCATGAAAATGAAGAAATCAAAAAGATGTATGAAGAATACTATGAAAAACCTTATAGTGAAAAAGCTCATCATGAACTTCATACACATTATGCATCAAGAAGAATTGAATATTAAGATAAAAACCCGGGAATTTTTCCCGGGTTTTTAATGCAATTTTTAATTGACATATTCAAAAATAACCTTGTTTCTTCCTGTATTTTTTGCTTTGTAAAGTTTTTCATCAGCTCTTTTAATTGCAAAATCAAGATTTTTTTCATTGGGTAAAATTTTTGTGCAACCAACTGAAATGGTAAGTTTTATTGTTTTGTCATCAGAAAGCCTTATCTCCATCTCTTCAATGTTTTTCCTTATCCTCTCGGCAACTGTATAAGCTACATCATCATCCTCGGTCGCTAAAAAAATTAAAAACTCCTCTCCCCCAAATCTTATAATTCTATCAGAAGACCTGATGGTTTTTGCACAAATCTTCGCCGTTTCCTTCAAAACCAAGTCTCCAATATCATGACCATAAGTATCATTGATATTTTTAAAGTGATCTATATCTACCATAAAGACATATTTAAAATATCCCTTTATAAAATCAATGCAGATTTCTAAATATCTCCTATTGTACACCCCTGTTAACGGATCCGCCATTGACCTCTCTTCTAAAAGTGTATCCATATTGCCTATCATTTTATGTAAATCTCCAACAGTAATAAGTTCGTGGTCCTCTGTAAGAATAACAATACTTTCAGCTATAAGCGGAACCATTTCAAGATGATGTGTCGATATAATGATGGTTTTTCCCTCTTTATTTAACTTATTTATTACATCTATAAACCAATATTTGGTTTTGGGGTCCAACTCATTGGTGGGTTCATCAAAAAGTAAAACATCAGGATCCATAACTAAAACAGATGCAATGGCAACCTTCTTTTTCTCGCCTCCGCTTAATGTATATGGGGGTCTGTCCCTTAGGTCATATAGTCCAAGAACCTTTAATGTATTATCAACTCGCCTCTTTATCCACTCCTCATCGCTGTGTAACTGTACAGGTCCAAATGCTACTTCTTCCCATACGGTTGAACAAAAAAGCTGAATATCCGAATCTTGAAATACAAATCCTACTTTTTGTCTAAAGAAACAAGCAAATTTTTCATCCATCATCTTTTTTTCTGTTATATGTTCTCCAAATGCTATAAAATTACCCTGCTCCGGGAAAATTAAACCGTCAAGAATCTTCAAAAGTGTAGATTTGCCTGTTCCGTTAGAACCTAATAAGGCTATCTTGTCACCCTTTCTTACTGTTAGATTTATGCCTTTGAGAATAGGATTTCCCTTATTAAAGGAATAATATACATCTTCTAAACGAAAAATATAATCATTTTCCAAAGAATTTATCCCCCCAAAATATTATTATTATAAATACAGAATTTATAATCCCCCATATAATATCCATTTTTTCTACCTTTTTATATCTGTTTAAAAATTTTGGTTTACCGATATAACCTCTGGAAAGCATCGCCTTATATGCTTCATCAGTTATATAAAGGGTTTTTAAAAGCATATTGCTTAACGTATTATTAAGAACCTTTTTTTTAGTTTCTAAATCCAATTTTCCTATGGTCCTTGACTTTCTGGATAAAAACATGTCCAAAGTTATCTTTAAAAGAAGGTATACATACCGATAAGCCATTTCAATTACCATGACAAAAATCTTTGGGACATACAAAGATTTTAATGAGCTTAAAAGCTCATTCCACCTGCTTGTTGACGTAAAAAGAAAAATAATTGTTATAGATAAAATGGTATGCATTAGAATCCTGAAGGCATCTGTAACTCCTTCAGAAGTAATATAAAAATTCTTTGTTATAAAAAATATTGGAGTGCCTGGAACAACAATATTAAATATGCAGGGAATTAAAACAATCCCAGAAATAAACCCTGCAATCATAAGGACTCTTTTAATTAAAGAAAATGGCGATAGTTTGGATAAATACGCAAGTAAAAGCAAATAAAGATATATAAAAAGAAGAATATGAACATTCCTTATTAGCTGAGATATTACTACGAAAATTATTGCTGATAAAACCTTATACTTGGGAGAAATCTTTTGTAATAATCCATTTTTATCTGCGGTAGCAGATGAAAAAAACATCTGTTTAAATGCAGTATCAATATTTTCAATGGTTTTCTCTATAAAACCTTTGCGTATTATTATCATCCTTTCTCCTCCCTTTAAAACAAAATATTGTGTTACTTATATTAAAATAATAACATTACTTTTGGAAAAAAGCAAGTAATAACAAAAAAATATCTTTATTTATCTTAATTTATTTAAGGAGATTTTTGCGAAGATGCTATTTGAACATATTACTAAAACAATATGTCAATATTATTTTATTTCACTGATTATTTAAAATCAAAATAAATGTTATAATATATTTTGGTGATGGTTTTATGTATACAGATAATATCTTAAAATTAGCTGTTTTTGCAGGAAAAATAATACTTGAAAATGGTGGGGAAACGTACCGAACCGAAGATACGATAACAAGAATGTTAGAAAATAAAGTGGATATTGTCGAAACCTTCGTAACTCCAACAGGTATCTTTGCATCAGTAGAAGTAGATGGTAAAATATTAACAATTGTTCGCAGGGTTAAAAAAAGGATAATAGATTTAAATAAAGTAGCGCTTGTTAATGACTTTTCTCGAAGATTTGCCAAGGAAAAAGGCAATAATATCGATTGTAATAAATACATGAAGGAACTAAATGATATTGACAAAAAGAAAAAATATAATTATTATTTCAGGATAACATCAGCAGGTATTGCTGCAGCTGCATCCGGCATGATGATAGGAAACAAATTACATGATTTTATCCCAACATTTATTACGGCAATACTTTTGCAGGCTCTTGTAGCATATTTTGAAAAACTTAAATTTTCAACCTTTATTATAAATATTCTTGGCGGTTCTTTCGTTTCTGTATTTGCCATTTTATTTTCTCAGATGGGAATAGGTTCTCTTGATGGTATTATAATCGGTTCTATTATGACACTTGTGCCTGGTGTTACTTTAACAAATGCTGTAAGAGATGCTATTTCAGGTGACTTTTTATCAGGTGTTTCCAGAGGTATTGAAGCTGTTGTCGCTGCCATAAGTATAGCCGTAGGTGTTGGTGCACTGCTTAAAATATGGTTTATTCTTGGAGGTATATTATGATATATCAGTTGATTTTTGGTTTTTTATCAACGGTTGGATTTGCTATTTTATTCAATTTACCGAAAGACTCAATAATTATATCAGGTTTATCCGGCGCAATATGCTGGGCAGGATATATAATAATGATGTATATATACCCATCTTCAATTGCTGCAACATTCATAGCTGCAGTTTTTATCGGGATAACCGGCGAGATATTTGCACGTAAAAAGAAAAATCCTTCGACAATCTTTATAATACCCGGAATAATACCTTTAGTCCCAGGTGTGTATTCTTATAAAACAATCCTTGCAATAATTCAAGGGAACTATACACAAGCCTTTGAATTATGCTTACAGACCATCGGTATAGCTCTTGCCATTGCAGCAGGATTAATTTTTGTACTATCCTTTGCACGAATTAAAAAATAGATTAATTCTGCCATACAACCACACTCCAAATTTATTAATTTATTCCTTTTCAGCTTTTATAACTATAAATGACCCTTCGCCAAATCCATATCTTACTGGTTCTTTTTCTGTTATATCCTTGAGTCCTTTAAAAATTGTCTGAGAAAAATTAAAATTTTTAAAACCTGAGTCAGCAAGCAATTCTACAACCTGTCCCGTGGAATAAAATGTCGCATTTTTATAAAACAAGCTTTTATCTTTATGGGCTTCATAAATTTTACCAAGAAAGCTTTCTCTGTCAACAAATCCTAAAAGTAAAGTTCCATTGTCCTGCAATACTCTATAGCACTCTTTAAAAACCTTGTTTATATCATCGACAAAACATATGGTTGTTACCATCAATATCATATCAAAGGAACTATCCTTATATGGGAGCTTTTCAGCAATGCCGTCAATAACATTTAATCCGAGTTTTAAGGCTATTTCTCTCATTTTGGAAGATGGTTCAATGCCATTTTTAATATTTAAGGGTACCGCAAACCTCCCTGTTCCAATCCCTACTTCAAGCCCCTTTTTAAATTCCGGCATAAGAAGTCTTATTGCATCTAATTCAGATTCATATGCAAAGCCGTTTTTCTCAAACCATTCTTCATATTCCATAAAATAATTTTCAAATGCTTCAATTTTAGCCATGGTTTCCCCTCCCTCTATTATACTTTGAGATAATTGTATCACAAAAATTATAATGTTTTTATATATATTATTATATTTTTCTTTTTACAAAAAATAGAGGGCTTTACCCTCTATTTTTATCTAATACTTTTTAAAATATCAAATAATCATTATTAACCGCCATATTTGCAATTATCCTCGAGATAATACTTTCTGAACCCTCATTTAGATTAACACCTTCATTTGTTATACCGTCATAACATCCACCTGTTTCACTATCAATAAGACTTATCTTTTTTGAATTTTCTCCTAAATACCATTTATCACATTTTATAGCTTTTTCCATGTATTTTCTCTCTTTTAAAACATGATATGCTTCAACATACATTAATGCTGTTTCACATGCCTCTATAGGCTGTTCATCAAATTCAGCCGGTTCTTTATTCTTCTTAAACCAGCCTTTGCAACCCACTGGTTTAAAATAATCATTCTTAAAGTATATCCTTTCCAAAAAATTCATACTTTCAACTGCTGCATCCAAAATCTCTTTTCTCTTTATTACACTATATGACTTTATTAATGCCCATGGAATTAACGCATTGCTGTATGTTATCGTATCTTCAAACCATTTCCATTTTTCATCTGCATTTTTATTATATTGCTCCAATAGGTCATTTGAAAGTAAATTAATCATATCCTTTATATCATTTACATTAAAACTGCTAATTTTAGAATTATACAAATAGCATAAACCTATAAGTGTATATGCTTTACTTCTAACGTAACTCAACTTATAAACATTGGGCAGCGCTTTTTTTAATAAATGAATAGCGGAATTTTTAAGCCCTTTTGGTAACGAGATATTCAGAATATATCCCAAAGACCATAAACACCTGCCAAAGCAATCCTCTGAACCGGTTTCCTCTATAAATTTTCTGTTGTAATCCATGAAATTTTTAAACATGCCTTTATCATTTTGAGCATAAAGCAGGAAAGACATGTATTTATATAAAAGCCCCAAAAGTCTATTATCTTTATATGTTTCATATAGCATTGATATGGCAATAAGTGCTCTTGAATTGTCATCTGTCGTATATCCTTTGCTAAGGTCAGGTGTGGCGTACAGTGAATGCTGAAAAATACCTGTATCATCGGTAAGTCTTAAGATATGGTCAACAGATAAATCCTTCTTCCTCATACAGCTTTACCCTTTGTTTCGCAAGAATCCAATACCGCCAAAAATAGCTTTACATACATATGTGCAACATTATCCCACATCATAGACTTGCCGAATTTTTTTATTTCTAATTCCATAAGTCTTTTTTTCTCTGGATTTTCAAGTACATATTCAATACATTTGGCTAAGGAATCAGAATCTTTAAAATCTGCAAATAATCCTCTGCCTTCACTTAAAATTTCTTCAGCATATTTATACGGGGTTGATATAATAAGTTTTCCTAAACCGGCAGCATATGCCATTGTACCGCTAACTGCCTGTTCCTTCCCAGGATATGGTGTCATATATATTTCTGATATGTTAAGATACTCTATTACTTCCTTCTTAGTAAGAAATTTGTTAATAAATTTTACATTATCATCTATACCCAAATTTTTAACAAGTTTTTTAAGTTTATCCCTGTATTCTTCACCGAATTTTTTCTTTAAATTAGGATGTGTTTCACCTAAAATAAGATACAATATATTGTTATACTTCCTTGCGACCTTTGAAACAGCTTCAATGCCGTATTCTATGCCCTTACCCGGATTAATCAGTCCAAATGTGCTTATAATTGTTCTTCCTTTAAGTCCATATTTCTCTTTAAGAATTTCCTTAGGCAATACAGGTATACTTGGTACCCCATGTGGAATAACTTCAATTTTATCCTTGTTTATTTCATACACATTTTTAAGCAATGGTATAACATTTTTAGCCATTACCACGATTTTATCACTTTTCTTACCGAGTTCTTTTAAAATAAAAAGCTGCTTTTCACTGGGATTTGAAAGAACGGTATGAAATACCGTTATGAATGGAATATTCAGCTTATCTATAAGGTCTATGATATATTCTCCATCCTCCCCGCCATATATTCCATATTCATGCTCTATTACCAAGAGGTCAATATCTGATTTATTTAATTTTTCTGCAAGTTTAATATAACAATCTCTATTATATTGCTTTAATCCATATTTAACATCCTCATCATATTCATAATCACCATTGTCTATTGCAATTATTATAGGAGGATTAATAAGCTTAATCTTTTTAATCTCATTTACAAGGTCTTGTGTAAATGTAGCAATTCCGCATTCTCTCGGCGGATATGTGCTTAAAAATGCTATTTTTTTACCTATTGATTTCTCGCCCACTATTAAAACCCCCTTTATCTAACTAATTAAAACGGTATCAAGAACTTCGGTATCCCTTTTTACAATACATTTTGATGTAATAACGGCATTGCAAAGTTTAACAGATTCATTTATTCTAACATTATCCCATATTACACTGGACTTAATCATACTTTTGTAACCAATATATGATTCATTACCTATTACTGCATATGGTCCAATTTTTGCATAAGCATCTATAAAAACATTATTGCCTATGTATGCAGGTTCAAAAATTCTTGCGGTTGGATGTATTTTTACGCCCTTTTCAATAATAATGCCTTTTTTATCTAATAAAATTTCCCCTTTGTTTTTACATAAGATTCTGCACTTTCCCGTCAGTATATCTTCATGAACCTTCTTATATTTATTTAGCGTGCCTATATCTATCCAATATCCATGAAATTTATATGCCGCCAAATTATATCCTTTTTTAAGTAAGGACGGATATGTTTCTTTTTCTATTGATACTACACTATTTGCCGGTATTTCCTTCAATACCTCAGGTTCAAATATATATACACCCGCATTGATAAACTTAGAAGAAGTTTCACCGATTTTTGGTTTTTCCTTAAAGGCTGTTACAAATCCACTGTCATTAAATTCAATAACTCCATATTGGGAAGGGTCTTGAACTTCGGTCATTGCAATAGTAACATGAGCTTTCTTTTCTTTGTGGTATCTTATAAGTTCGGCATAATCTATGTCACTGACAATATCGGAATTTAAAATAATAAACGTATCATCAAAAAATTCTTCAGCATTTTTAATTGCTCCACCTGTACCAAGAGGAATATCCTCTGTGATATAATTTATTTTTACACCAAGTTCTGCTCCATCTTTTAAAAAATCTTTTATATGCTTTGATTTATAGCAGGTACTTAAAACAACCTCATCAACCCCACAATTTTTAAGATTTAATATGGTTCTTTCCAAAAGGGGTTTCCCCATAATAAGAACCATTGGTTTAGGTAAATTATTTGTAATAGGTCTTAATCTTGTGCCTTTGCCTCCAGCTAATAATAAGGCTTTCATAAGCATTCCTCCTCTACAATTGTTTTTTATAAAAAATATATTAAGTTTTATTGTTTTGTTAAATAACTTAATTTTAATGTAAAATGAATTTAAAAATGTAATTATAAATTTTTATTTTGTATGTTTATATGTGATTTAAAATGTTATTATATGATTAGCACTTTAAATGTTTGGCTGCTATTATTTTCATTATACTTAATAATATTACTTATGTCAAGTATAATATTACCAAAATTTATCTTAATAAGTAAAAAGACCTTTACTTAAAGGTCTTTTTACTCAAATTTAATATCCTTCATATCAAGTGCAGCAACACCGATTACCGTATCAGCACCCCCATAATAAACGTATATTATCCCGTCTTTAATCGCATTACCACAGCTAAATACTACATTTGGAGTATATCCATTGATTTCCCACTCCAGTTCCGGTTCCAAAATAGGTTCTTTCTGCCTCGCAATTACCTTGCTTGGGTCATTAAAATCTAATAAAGCAGCTCCTAACCTATATACATGATTATCGTCTGCACCATGATATATCAAAAACCATCCTTCTTTTGTTGCAATTGGAGGACCTGCAATACCTACTCTTATACTTTCCCATGACCCTTCAATTGGTTTAATAATTCTTTTATGCCCATACCAGTTCTTCAAATCATCAGAAAAAGCAATCCATATATCCGGATGCCTCCTGTGAAACATAACATATTTCCCATTTATTTTCTGCGGGAATAATGCTGCATCCTTATTAGGTTCATTTAGTACAATGCCATGTCTTTTCCAATCAATCAGATTTTTTGATGTGGCTAAACATATTCTGTAATCCTCATCATATCTACCGCCAAAGCCTACATACATCATATAATAAATATCATCAATTTTAACAATTCTCGGGTCTTCACATCCTCTTAACTCTTGTTCTACATCATTGCTTAATATAGGTTGTAAACGCCTTGTAAAATTTATCCCATCCTTAGATACCGCATATCCAAGCCTTGAAATGTAATTTCCATATCTTTTATTGGGTCCTATGTCTGTTGCTCTATAAATTAAATGAAATAAATTATTGTCATATATGGCTGCACAGTTAAATACAGCCGCACTTTGCCAATTAATTTCTTTCAATGGTGTCAAAACAGGTTTATTTATTAATCGCTTTAATTTAATCATTGATATTATGCCCCTTTTATAAGATATTAGGAATAATAGATGAAAGAACTAATACTACCGTAAGTACGATCAAGATAACTATTGTACTCCATGCAATTCCATTATTAACAGGTTTATTTATATAATCCCCCATTATATCTTTATTGTTTACAAGCATTATCATTGATATAAGCACCACCGGCAGCAATATTCCATTTATCACCTGTGTCCATATGGTTATAGCAATAAGTGGCGCATTTGGTATCAAAATAATAGCAACGGCTATAGCCATTATTGTAGTAAAAAGGAAATAAAATTGTGGAGCTTCTTCCAATTTTTTATCAACCCCTGCTTCAAATCCAAAGGCTTCACAAATATAAAATGCAGTAGCTATAGGTAAAATTGCAGCCGAAAAAACAGAAGCTATAAAAAGTCCAAATGCAAAAACCTTTGAAGCAAGAGCGCCAGCCAATGGCTTCAATGCCATTGCAGCATCTTTTGCATCATTAATTTTAATATGATTTACATGAAGAGTTGCAGCACTTGCAACTATTATAAAAAACGCAACCACAATTGTTGCAATACATCCTATGATAACATCCCATATTGTATATTTATAATCTTCTAATTTTATTCCCTTTTCTATAACTGAGGATTGCATATAAAACTGCATCCATGGTGCTATGGTGGTACCTATTATACCTATTGTCACACTTAAATAATCCGTATTAAATTCAAGCGTCGGTTTTATTATCGCCGTTCCAACCTGAGACCAATCAGGTTTTGAAAGAATTGCAGATACTACATATGATAGAAGGAACAAACTAAATATCAAAAATACTTTTTCTGCAAACTTATATGTCCCTTTAACAATAAGAAGCCATACTGCAATAGCAACAAGTGGAACAGCCAAATACTTACTTATACCAAAAACCTGCATACTCCCTGCAACACCGGCAAATTCTGTCGCTGTATTTCCGATATCGGCAGTAAAGAGTCCTAAGAAAATAAAAAATGTTATTTTCACACCAAAATTTTTTCTAATAAGGTCAGCAAGACCTTTACCTGTAACAATACCCATTCTGGCGTTCATCTCCTGAATAACAAGAAGAACTATGAAAGATGGTATTAATGTCCACAAAATTTTATATCCATAGGTTGCTCCTGCAACTGAATATGTCGTTATACCTCCGGCATCATTATCAACACTTCCTGTAATTATACCGGGTCCCATTAATGCTAAAAATAATAGCATATTTTTAAAAAATGTTTTTTTATTTCCACTCATTAAATTACACCTCCCAGTTAAGCTTTTAATCTTCTGTTTTTCAAAAGCTCGTATATAATATCAGTGATTATTACTGTCCCTCTTAAAACCATATTATTATCCACTACCGGAACTGCCATTAAATTATATTTTGTTTCAATTTTAATTAGGGATTCAATTGAATCCATGTCTTTTACATATATGGGTTTATTATCCATTATTTCTGATAGTTTTGTGTCAGGCTCGGAAATAACAAGGTCTCTAAGAGAAACCACACCTGTAAGTTTATCTTTTGAATCAACAACATACAAATAATATATTACATCAGATTCGGGCTTTAACTCCCTAAGTCTATTAATAGTCTGTTCAACTGTATCACTTTCTTTAAAGTCAATAAAGTCTGTCGTCATAAGACTACCAACCGTATTATCCGGATATTCCATAAGCTCCCTGACCTCTGATGATACATTTCTTTCCATTTTATTAAGCAATTCTTCTACCATGTCTTTATTAAGGTCATCAAGAACATCTGCCACTTCATCAGCCGGCATTTCCTCTAATATGTCAGCTACTTTTTGTTTCGAAAGTGTCTTCAATATATTAATTTGAGATTCTTTTTCAAGTTCTTCAAGGACATCTGCGGCTCTTGCATCATCGAGGCTGGAGAAGATTGCTATTCCAGTCTTTGAATCAATATTTTCAATTATATCGGCAAGGTCTGAGGGTCGAAGGGTAGATAATTTTTCATATGTTGTAGAAAGCATAATATTCTCATTAGACTGTATTAATGCGGCGATATCTCTCCACAATATTAGTTTGCTGCTTATATTTATATTAAATATTTTAAGGAATTTTTTTAGCGGTTTCGCAATAGCAAGCCTTCTTAATATACCTTCAATTCCGATATCAACAGCTATTACAAGCAACTCATTATCAGTTTGTGTAAGCCTTATGTCATTAACCCTAACTACCTTTCTGCCATTTATATCAATTATTTGCTTATCAAGTATATTTTTAACAAGAAAATATATGTTTTTATCTGGTTCAACATATTCTATTTTTTTAACATTTAACTGATATTGACCACTTATCTTTCTAACATTAAAACTCTTCCAGCTAAGATATTTGATTCCTTTGTTCGTTTTTATTTTTGCGATAACAATATTTGGTATATTAGAGTTGATATCTATTCCTACATCCAGCAATCTACCAATTGATTTGTTATCACAAAATACCTTGTTATTTAGTATTCTGCTTAAATAAAAATTTGTTCTAACTTTAATACTCATTAATTTTTCCTCCTTTTAAGGGAGAGACCGGTAAAATGACAGACTCCTCCCCCATATTTTTTTGTTTTAAATGAGAATTTATTCGCTCATAATAAGGACCAGAATCCATCATTACCACCTGCCTTTATTTAAATTTTTAAGCCTTCTACATAAAGTAAAAGGCTCAAAACTCAACACTTTCGTTGGGATTTAGCACTATACGGCATAGGACATACCAGCTGCATTAGATTAAACCTTAGAACGGCAAAATCTGTTAACCCATTGGCATCTCTCGATGTTTCCGGGCATCAGCATATATCCGTATAGGAGCCTCACTTAACGATTTTATATTCTTTTTTGCATTAAAATTATAACATAGCTTTTTTCCTTTTACAATAAAATTTCACAATTTTTCATATAATAAATCTATTTTATTAATATTGTTTTATGACCGTTATATCTCATAGTTCTTACTTTCTATTCATCTCTGAATTTATCAATACTGACAAATTTAGTAAACTGCCCCATCCATAAGAGTTCTACTGTACCTGTAGGTCCATTCCTATGTTTTGCTATGATTAATTCTGCAATATTTTTCTTTTCTGAATCTTTATTATAATAATCATCTCTATATAAAAACATAACAATATCTGCATCCTGTTCTATTGCTCCAGATTCTCTTATATCACTTAAAACCGGTCTGTGATCCGACCTTGCCTCTGGTGCTCGTGAAAGCTGTGATAAGGTAACTATGGGTACCTGAAGTTCCCTTGCAAGTCCTTTAAGGGACCTTGAAATCTCCGATACCTCTTGCTGTCGGCTTTCCGGATTTCCTTTGCCCTGCATTAGTTGTAGATAATCAATAAGCACCATTCCAAGATTCTTTTCAAGTTTCAGCCGTCTACATTTTGCTCTAATATCCATTACGGAGATACCCGGGGTATCATCTATGTAAATAGGTGCGGTTGAAAGGGGAGCCATTGCCGCCGCCAATTTAGGCCAGTCATCATCATCAAGGTTTCCTGTACGAAGTTTCTGACTGTCGATGTTTGCTGTTGAGCATATCATCCTGTTAACAAGCTGCTCCTTTGACATCTCAAGACTAAATATGGCAACAGGCAAATTCGTAAATAATGCGGCATTCTGTGCTATATTTAAAGCAAAAGATGTTTTCCCCATGGAAGGTCTTGCAGCAACTAAAATAAAATCAGAAGGCTGAAAACCTGATGTTTTTAAGTCCAGGTCTGGAAAACCCGATGGGATACCCGTTAAATGCCCTTTGTTTTTATATAACTTCTCTATATTGTAAAATGTATTCATTAAGACATCTTTAATCGGCACAAAATTGCTTGTATTCCTACCCTGTGCAATATCAAATATCTTCTGTTCTGCTATATCAAGAACATTGCGAACATCATCCTCTTGATATCCCATTTCCATTATTTCTGATGATGCCTTGATAAGCCTTCTTAATATAGCCTTTTCCCGCACAAGAGAAGCATAATGGGAAACATTTGCTGTTGATATTACACTGGAGGATAAATTGGTTATATATTCGATACCGCCAACAGCTTCTAATAAGTTCTGCCTTCTAAGTTCATCAACAATCGTAATAAGGTCAACGGGTATGTTTTTTTCAAACATATCCATTATTATCTCAAAAAGTTTTTTATTCGATTCTTTATAAAAATCTTCTCCCTTTAATACCTCCGATGCATCAATAATTGCATCTCTGGATAAAAGCATAGAACCCAATATAGACTGTTCGGCTTCAATATTTTGAGGAGGAATTTTATTCCACTTCATTTCACAACCCCCTTAAAATATTGCTATTCTGCTTCTATTTGAATTTTTACCTTAGCTGAAACACCCGGATATAATTTTATATCCACATTGAAGCTTCCCGTTGACCTTATAGCTTCTGGAAGATTTATTTTCTTTTTATCAATATCAAATCCCTTTCTATTTAATACATCCTGTATATCCTTTGATGTAATAGAACCAAATAGTTTTCCATTCTCACCGGCTTTCACTTTTAAAACGATGGTCTCCAAGGCGATTTTTTTCGCCATTTCCTGTGCTTTTTCTATTTCCTGCTGTCTTTTTTTCTCTTCAGCTTTTTTCTTTTCATTTAATGCATGAAGATTTGCTTTTGTTGCATCTGCTGCAAGCCCCTTTGGCAAAAGATAATTTCTCCCGTAACCATCGCTTACATTAACAATTTCTCCAGCCTTTCCAATACCTTTAACATCTTTATTTAATATTACCTTCATTATTCTTCACCTTCCTTTAAATATTCATTAATCGCTTTCTTTAAATCCATTAAAACTTCATCAAGAGGTTTTTTTACCTGTGCGCCTGCAACTGTAAGATGTCCACCACCATCAAGTTTTTCAAGAATAACCTGAACATTTATATCACCAAGTGAACGCCCACTTATTATCACATCATTTTCTCGCTTTAACAATACAAAAGATGCCTGGACACCTTTTATATTCAAAAGTTCGTCCGCAGCTTGTGAAATTACTACGTTGTTAGCATCCTCCGGACTTATCGCTATCGCAATTCCATCATTGGTAATCTCTGCATTTTTAACTATTGTCGATTTCATTATATATGATTTAAAATCATCTTGAAACAGTATCTTTATAGATGTCGTATCTGCACCTTTTCTTCTTAAATATGAGGCAGCTTCAAATGTCCTGACACCAGTCCTAAATGTAAAATTTTTTGTATCAACCGCAATACCTGCAAGAAGCGCTTCCGCTTCAATTGGTTTTATATCTATTCTATCTTTTATATATTGCAAAATCTCTGTTACAAGCTCACTGGCTGATGAAGCATATGGCTCAAGATATACAAGCAAAGCCTTATCAATAAATTCTCTTCCCCTTCTATGGTGGTCTATGACAATTATCCTTTCAATTAAATCTAATATCTCAGGATTTGTTAAATACTCTGGTCTATGAGTATCTACCACTATAAGAAGTGAATTTTTATCTATACTGTTTTTTGCATCGCTTATGTTTATAAATGGATTATCATAATCTTCTTCATTTTCTATTTTTTGTAGCATTGATTCTACTGCAGGATTTGATTTGTCAAGGATTATTTTGGCACTCTTATCAAGTGCAACAGCTCCCCTATACATACCTATCGCTGCTCCTAAGGAATCAAAATCCATGAAATTATGTCCCATAATAAATACATTTGATGATTCTTCAATAAGTTTCCTTATGGCATGTGAAACAACCCTCGCTTTAACCCTTGTTCTTTTTTCAACAGCCTGTGTCTTACCTCCATATATTGAAATTTTTTCGCCTCTCTTTACAACCGCCTGATCCCCTCCTCTGCCAAGAGACAAATCTATTGCTGATGATGCATAGTCATGCAGCAATATATATTCATCAGCATCAGCACCAACCCCTATGCTTAATGTCACGGGAATTTTATTTCCTGCATTTATATCCCTTATAAAATCGAGTATTTCAAACCTGTTTTCTTCAAGGTTAAGGAGTTCTCTGTTTTTCATAAACATCACATATCTATCTGCCGCATATTTCTTAATAAATGCATTCATGGAAGATGCCCATATTGAAAGTCTTCTCTCAATTTCAGCAGCAACTACCGGTCTCTTTAAGTCCTCTGTTGCTTGAAGTGCCTCTTCATAATTATCGACAAGTATATATGCAAGAACAGGTCTGCTTTCATTTAATTTGCTGGAAATTTCAACATAATCAGTTTCATCGATTAAAAAAATATTATAGAATTTATCATTTTCTCTTGATTTATGCTTTTTTTGTGCCTCTGTTCCAATTATATAATAATATCTATCAGCAATTTTAATGTGCAATTTTCCCTCAAATTTGTAATTTTTTACATATTTTTCAATTGCATCATTTATTTCCTTTTTATCTTTAAATGTTTCATTAAATTTGTTATTATACCAAATAATTTTACTTTCTTTATTTATTACAGCCGCAGCAATAGGCATAAATGCTATGGCATTTTTCGATACCCTGTCAACATTGAAAAAAAGTCTTTCAATATATCTATCTAATTCTGAACGTTTTTTTCTCCATCCAAAATATTCATTCATAAGAACATATATAAATAAAATTAAAGATATAAAGGCTATATATATATTGTAATGAAACATCAACACAGTTAATATAAACGATAATATTAAATTTATTATATTGGCAGAGGATATTAATTTAAAATTTTTTTTATTCATAGATTTACACATCCTCTCAAGAGAATCTCCTTAAATTCATTCCTGTATCAACAATTCCTATAAGTATTAATAAATATGAGCCTATCGGTATTAATAACAGCAAAATTAATATTACAGTACTTACAGCAGATTTAATATTGAGCTTGTTTGTTAAATAATATTTAACAAATGCAAGACCGCTTATAGTAAATCCTGTAGCTAAAAGTATAATTATATTTGATGATATTATATCATAAGTCCAAATATAATTATAAAGTAGTGCACCAATAAAAACCCAGCCAGTTATATAGGGCATTCTCCATTCCTGGAAATGTGGAAGTTCTGATACGTTAATCCCTTGCATTTTCAATATTTTTGAAGCAAAAATATAATTAACAAGAACTAATATTGCAATAAAAATTATTATTGCTGATGGAATACTTATTCTCACCATTTCTTCGATCGTAGAAAGTAAATCCTTTACTGAAGCTAAATTTGCCGTTTTACTGTAAAAAGATATAACTTCGCTATTAGTTTTTGAAAATAAATTAAGTATATTTTCTATGACATTTATTTTAAAAGCTTTTAACACATATAGAGCAAATATCAATATAAACAAAGAAATTATACTTGTTTCCTTTACTGTATCCTCCCCACAGTGATTTTTATTTATAAAATATCCAACAATCAAACCAATTAAACAAAATCCGGCTAAAATCAAAGCAGTAATAATATCGCTAATAATAAGATTAATTAAAAAAATCACAATTGTAGAAAGAAATCCATACATTCTACCGCTCTTCACTGTTGCAATTATTATTGGCACAGGTATCAAAAATGCGGTGAAAAATAATACCGGCGCAAATAATCCTATTACAGATAATATAACTGCTAATGCTGTCATCATGGAAGCAAAAACTAAATTTTTAGTATTCATAAATATCACCTTTGTTTGTTCTGCAAATATACAGCAAATTCTTTATAATTATATTCATCATTCTGTTTTATATCAGAAGGTATTAATTTAATTTTTTTCCTTATTTCCTCATCAATTTCAGTAAAATCATATCCCAATTTATTTCCTAAGAGGTATGCCGTTATTAAAATATTGCAAATATCATCAATTAATTCCAATGATTTATCATCATCATTAAAAGCTTTGAAAAGAGAAGCTGTATAATTAAGAAGCTGAATCTTTAAATTTTCGATATTTTTAATATTTTTTGCTATATCAAAATTACTCTCCAATTTAATCCCCCCACTTGGTCTAAGAAATTAAACTTGTCCTGATTTAATGATATATTACTATTTAAATAAATACAAGCAGCTCTTATCATAACAAAAACAAAAGAGGGCATTGCCCTCTATATTATATCATTATTCTGCTGTATATGGTAGTAGTGCAATCTGTCTTGCTCTTTTTATCGCAATTGTAAGCTGCCTTTGGTGTACTGCACAATTACCGGTAATCCTTCTTGGAAGAATTTTACCTCTCTCTGTTATATATTTGCGAAGTTTCCCTATATCTTTATAATCTATATGCTTTACTTTGTCAACGCAAAAACTGCAAACACGTTTTTTTGCTTTTCTGTTTTTTCTTCTTGCAGCTGAATTATCTCTTTCTTTACCATTATTAGACATTTTCTACCCTCCTTAAAATGGAAGATCATCCTCTGAGCCTACGGGAGTAAATCCTTCAAAATCATCATTTACTATATCTTCATTTATATCATGACTCGCCTTTTGAGTCTCTATATTCGGTGACACTACACCGCCATTTCGATTTGAATCAAGAAATTTAACTTCATCTGCCACCACTTCTGTTACCCAGTGACGAGTACCGTTTGTATCATCCCATGTACGAGTCTGTATACTCCCTACAACAGCTACTAATCTCCCTTTTTTTAAATTATTTGCACAAACTTCCGCAAGTTTTCTCCATGTAACGATGGGTATAAAATCAGCCGGTCTTTCACCACTTTGTGTGGTATAATTCCTGTTAACTGCAATTGTAAATGTTGAAACAGGAATCATGTTGTTTGAACTGTATTTAAGGACAGGATCCTTTGTTAAACGGCCTATTAAAATAACTTTATTTAACATATTAACCCACCTATCTTTGTTTATTTATCAAGATTAACTATCAGGTATCTTAAAATACCGTCTGTAATCTTATAATTTCTTTCTAACTCATGTGGAACATTTATATCTGCATTAAAATTCATTAAAACGTAATATCCTTCGTTTTTTTTCTTTATTTCATATGCAAGCTTTCTTTTGCCCCATTCGTCAACATTTGTTACTTCTCCACCATTTTCAGTAATTATACCTTTAAATTTTTGAATTAATGATTGTTTTAATTCATCATTTATTTCTGGTGAGAGAATAAATATGGTTTCATACGATCTCATCTTTTCACCTCCTTCTGGACTTACGGCCCATCATGGGCAAGGCGGCAATCCATAAACGTATTTTATCATTGTTTATACTATTTTTCAATACTTTTTATTATTTTTTTAATTCCTTTTTCAAATCGCTGACGGGATATTAACACCATCCTGCCGCATTTTAAGCATTTTATCCTTATATCCATTCCTACTCTTAATATTTCCCATTCATCACCGCCACAAGGATGAATCTTTTTCATTTTTACTATATCACCTACATTAAACTCTTTATGCACTGCTACCACCTCATTTAATACCATCTTTTATCGTTACATCCAGATGTGGATACGGAAATTCTACATTTTTTTCATCAAATACCTGCTTTATCCTGTATCTTAATTCCCTTTCTACTGCCCATTGTTGCATAGGCTTTGTATTTGCAACAATAGTTACTCCTATTGAAGAATCTTTAAAATCTGTGATACCCAGCACAGTAGGTCCTTCTAATATATCGTCTCTTGATTTTTTAACATCATCACATATCTCATTTAATATTTTTATTACACTATCAACATCTGCTTCATAGGAAATACCTATATTTACAAGTGCTCTCATTCCCCCTCTTGTATGATTTGTAACAATTTTAATCTCTCCGTTAGGTATAATATGAAGCTCGCCAGAAAAATCCCTTGTTTTAGTTATACGAAGCCCTATTTCCTCTACTGTACCTGAAAAATTGTTTATTGTTATATAATCACCAACACTAAACTGGTCCTCAAATATTATAAAAAATCCTGTTAAAATATCTCTGACAAGACTTTGTGCTCCAAATCCGATAGCAAGACTTCCAATACCTGCAACAGCAATTATCGAACTCATATCGGTACCAAAAATTTTCAATATGGAAGCACCTGCAATAAAATATATAACATATCTTAAAACATTTTTTGTTAGTGATGAAAGGGTCTTCATTTTTTTTTCTGGAAATTGTATCTTTGACCTCTCCTGCATAATATAAAATCTATCAATTAAAAAATATCCTATTTTTTTTGAAATAAAAGCAATAATAATTATCTTTAAAATATCAAAGCAGACCTTAAATATCTTAATATCATATAGGCTTATTATTTTGCCGTAAAAATCTAAAATCTGATTCATATAGTTTATATGCTCCTTAAATTTTTATCGTTCTTATCTGTGTTATCTTTTCAGCTATTGTATACATATTTGATATGGATCCTATTTCAAGTTTCTCCTTTAATCCGTAGTAATCAAGGCATGTTCCACAGGATATTATTTCTACTCCCATATGATTAAGCTCCTTAAGGTCATCAATCACTTCCGAGCCGCATGTTGTAAGGAATATTCCGCTGTTTACGAAAATTATTGACTCAGGAAGGCTTGATTGTTCCTTCAATGATATTATAAAACTTTTCATTAAGAGTTTACCCAGTTTTTCATCCCCTTCTCCAAATCTATCTGACATTATGGCAATATTATAACTGTCTTTCTTTTGCTGAAGATTTTGCTTATTTTTATAAATATTTATATGATATTCCTTTCCTTCTTCTTTGACTGAAACATCACAACCTGAACTTTTTGCAAATTTTACCACATTCTCTTTTGAAACTTCATTATCAACTATAACATTTAATGTACCTTCTAATATTTGTTCAAGTGCCTTTTTTGTCATTATAACAGGTATTGGACAGGTTTTTCCTCTTGCATCAACTGTATTTTTCATTTTATTTCCTCCTCATATAATAAATTTTATTATATTCCCGCTATCAAGAAAAATTTTTGCAAATTGTGAATTATTAATATATACCCAGTAATCTGTTGGCAAAATTCCATTAAAAAATTTAAAAAGGCTAAAAGCCATAAAAAGTAGTACAAAACCTTCAACAAATCCTAAAATTCCTCCACTGATTTTATTAACTGTTTTAATTAATGGATAACTCAGGGAATGATTTATTAAAATTGCAAAACTTCTTAATAAAATCAATGAAAATATAAAAGTAAAAACTATACTTATCAGGTTTATTAATGGTGCAATTGTTGATACTTTAAAAAGCATCAAACTAAATGACCCTGATATCTTGGTTATCATATTTAAAAATATTTTATTCCCCATTATATAGTTTGATACATAAGGGTAATAGTTTACCGTTATATACCATGACAAAAGGATGCTTACCATTCCATACAATGTAAGGATAAACCCTTTGGAATATCCCATAAACACAAAATATATAATTATACCGATAATTATATAATCAACAATATTCATTATATCACCAATAATTCTTTTTATTATTATAATACACATTAATAAATTTTTTTTCAACCGTTCTTAATGATATGTTATAGTGAAAATCTTATAAATTTATTTTATGTATTAAAATAATAATAATTGTTAAAAATATATATTATTAAAATGCCACATAAATAAAAAGGAGCAAAATTTATGGATTTTATAAATATTGAAGATAAAACATGCTACTATAATTTTTATAAATCTTTTTCAAAACATTTTAATGAATTATATGATTATTCTTCTGATGTCATAATCATTTGTATAGGTACAGATAGGTCAACCGGCGACAGTTTAGGACCCATAATCGGCTATAAATTAAAACCACTTTTATCATGTAAAATTAATTTATATGGGACACTAAGTGAACCTGTACATGCAAAAAACATAAATAAAATTTTAAATATAATTTATAAAGAATATAAACATCCTTTTATAATAGCAATTGATGCATGCCTTGGCTCACTTAAACATGTCGGTCATATATCTATTGGCAAGGGAGGAATAAAACCCGGTGCCGGCGTATCAAAGGACCTTCCGGTTGTTGGAAATATGTTTGTGACAGGCATAGTTAATATATCTGGCTTTATGGAATTCATGCTTCTTCAAAATACAAGACTTAATACTGTAATGAAAATGGCAGATATTATTACAAATGGTATGTATAAAACCTTGGATAATATAAAATTCAGTTTTAAAGAAAGAGCTTTTGATTAAGCTCTTTCTAACTTTATTTCCTGTACTTTGTTTGGAAAAACTTTATTTCTTACAAAATCATTTATTGTATCAATAATCGGTTTATATTTCTCGTAAAATACTATTATTAAATCACCGGGCTGTGCTTTATACATTGCTGTCTTAAATGCCTCTGTTTCCTTTAAAATAATCTTTATATCCTCTTTTAATAAGCCACTTTTTAACACCCCGATTTCAAGAAGTTTAGCTATTTCACCTGATTTTCTACCTCTTAAATTAATATCCTCTTTTATAAATACTTTGTCAAAACCATTTCCACAAATTTCACCGATTTTTAGTATACTTGAATCACTTCTGTCTCCCGGCACTCCAATAACACCAATTAATCTATTTGGATTAAGCTTTTGTGCTGATTCTATTACCTTCTTTATTCCAGCTATGTTATGCCCATAATCCACAAGCACTCTAAAATTTCCAACATTAAATATGTTAAATCTTCCAGGGTTATAGTTCTCATCACAATAAAATATTTTTATACCCTTAGAAATAATGTTTACTGGTACATTTATACCAAAAGATGATGCAATAGCTGCAAGAGCGTTTTCAATATTATATTCGACCTTTCCATTTAATGTTGCAGGTATTTCATCTATTTTAACAACTGGTATTATCTGACCATTTGCTATTACTATCGTATCATTTTTAACATATACAGATATACCTCCATTTTCTACATGTTTTTTTATTGTAAGATTGTTTTCATGTCTTGAAAAATATATTATCCTTCCCCTTGCCCTTTCATTAAAATACGATGTCATAGGGTCATCTGCGTTTAATACGCAATAACCATCTTTTTTTACCGCTTCAATGACAAGTGCTTTTACAAAGGCTAAGTCTTCTACAGTTTCTATACCATCAATACCCATATGATCTTCAGATATATTTGTAATAACACCTACATCTGCAAGGTCATAGCCAAGTCCTTCTCTTATAATTCCTCCTCTGGCAGTTTCTAACACTGCTGCATCAATATTTTTATCTGAAAGACATGTTTTAGCACTTTTAGGTCCCGAACTATCGCCTTTATAAATACAAACATCATCTACATAAATTCCATCTGTACATGTTATTCCAACTGTATATCCAAAAGTTTTTAAAATTTGTGCTATCATCCTTACCGTGGTTGTCTTACCATTTGTTCCTGTAACTGAAACTATAGGAATAGTCGATTTACTTCCCTTAGGAAAAAGCATATCAATAACCGCTGCTGCTACATTTCTTGATTTCCCTTTTGTTGGATAATGATGCATCCTTATACCTGGAGCAGCGTTTATTTCAATAATAGCTCCATTTTTATCTGTCAAGGGTTTTGATATATTATCCATTGTTATATCAATTCCTGCTATATCAAGTCCTATAACCTTTGCAGCCCTTACAGCTAATTTTATATTTTCAGGATGAATTTCTTCTGTTTTATCTATAGCAGTACCACCGGTACTCAAATTCGCACTTTCTTTAAGATAGATATAAGAATTTTTTGGAGGTATATCATAAAGTTCAAATCCTTGTTTCTTTAAAAGCAGTTTAGATATTGTATCAATTTTTATTTCTGTCAAAGGTTTTTCATGTCCTAAACCCCTTAAAGGATTTCTATTTTCAATTTCTATTAATTCTTTAACAGTGTGTATTCCATCTGATATAATTCTTGCAGGAATCCTTTCAGCAGCAGCAACAACCCTATCACCAACTACTAATACCCTGTAATTCCTGCCTTTTATATATTTTTCTACAATTACGAGGTCACTAATATTTTTTGCATTTCTGTATGCAACAAGAACATTTTCTTTATTTGTTAAATTTAAAAATACGCCCCTGCCTTGATTACCATTATACGGTTTTATAGCTACAGGATATCCTATCTCTTCTGCAATTGAAATAGCATCATCTTCATTATAGGCAATACTGCCTTCGGGAACAGCAAAACCATATTCTTTTAATATTTGTTTTGTCAGTAATTTATCGCAGGCAATATCAACTGCGATACAGTTTGTATTCTGAGATATAGTTCCTTCTACCATTTTTTGATATCTTCCATATCCAAGTCTTAAGATACTTCCATTTCCTACTCTGTTTACAGGTATTCCTGCATATTCAGCTGCTTTTTTTATTGCCATTGTGCTAGGTCCAAGCTCTATTTCAACAACTACTTTTCTAATCTCTTCTAATTTTTTTTCTAAATTAATATTCTCCTTATTTATTAATTTATTTACAATTTCAACCGCCAGCTTAGAAAGTCTTAAAGCACATTCTTCAAGACCATACTCAAATATTATATTATAGATATCACCTTCTACCATCCTGGCTTTGCCGAACTTTGAATTATATCCAAGCAAATATTCCAACTCAAGTATTATATGTTCAGTTACATGTGGAATGTAAGTACCCTCTTTAAGCCTTTTTAAAAATCCTCCTTCATATCCATAAGAACAATTATGCTTTGTTAAGCCAGGCAAAAGCTCTATTAGCCTATCATTAAATCCCGGTATATCTTTCGTAGGTAAATTTTCCCCCTGTATATCAACAGTTAACTTTATTACAGGTCTATGGCAATATATATTTCTGCCGCGGTATACCCTTATGTCTTTTATAATCATTATTTTTCCTCCTTGATTTTCTTTAAAGGTTCCCTCATTTTCATATCAAATCCGAATCCCGAAGGAAGTATGTGGAGTTTTACATTTGTCAATGCAAGTATTTCATTAGGACTTGATTCAGACACATTTGTATTTTTTAATGTCCTGCCATCTACAATAGTAACAGCATTCGAACCAATTACCCTGAAACTGTTTCCTTCAACTATAATTGCTGTATCTTCATCTATTCCAACCCCAAGATTATTAGGATTTTCTGCTATTGCTGTTAATAACCTGCCTATCCTACCTCTTTGTGCAAAATGCTGATCTATAACCACATCATTCAAAAGCCCTAATCCCGGAGCCATATTTATCGTGCATTTTCTCGGAGCTTCTTCATCGTCTCCACCTATTATCATCGTCCTTGACATAACGGAAGCACCGGCACTTGTACCAACTATTAATACACCGTTTCTATTAATTTCTTTTAATAATTTATCAATTCCGCTGCCTCCAAGTATACTCGTTATCCTTAATTGATCGCCTCCTGTAAAAAACACACAAGTACAATCCCTTATTCTTTCTGCTGTTTTTTTTTCATTGGCATCTTCACGAGAATTTATGTTAACCGATTCAACCTCTGCCGCTCCTATTTCTTTAAAAATATCTATATACAATTTTCCTACTTCTTCAGAATGCTCAGTTGCAGTTGTCATAATAATTATTCTGCCATCCCTTCCCCCTGAAAGTTTAACTACTTCTTTTAATATTTCACATTTTCCTTTCTTATCTTCAGCACCACCTATTATTACAAGATTACCTCCTGCAATATTCTCCATTTTATTTCCTCCAATTCTGAAAATAAATATACCTTCAGGTATACATATTTATTATGCCTGAAGGTATATTACAATATACAATTTATTATTAAATTATGGCTTTTCTTGCTTTATCAATTGCCTGAATCTCCTCTGCTGAAAGAGGATATTTTGATTGTCCTTTTTCTACCGGCTTTGCAAATGTTGCGGTTTCATTTCTCCCATATATTCCAGAAAGCACTATGCCATTATCTTCACTATCAAGTAATGCTATAGAAAAACTGAGGTCTGAACCAACATCATTGAATGCATTGTATCTAATAATACCTACTTTTTTTATTGCTGCCTTCATCTCATTATTTATCATGCTTAGTTCCATGCGAAATTTATCAAGTTTCGAATTAAACTCCTCGGTTTTTTTGATATTTTCTGATAAAATCTCAATTATATCGTTTGTTCCAATTTCCCTCATAACATTTTTATACTGCCTTTTTAATTTTGAGTATTTTGAATTAATAGCCAAAATAATTAAAAGTTCAAATATATTTAATAAAAATATAAACAATACAATTAATACGATATATTTATTAATCAATGTCAATAATTGCTGCATAATGTTTACCTCCGTTTATTAAAATTAATTTTTAGTTGTTTAATTTAAAATATTATACTGTTTCTTTAGCTATTTTCCATAATGCGGTTATAGCTTTATCAATTTCATTTTCTGTGTTAAAATAGCCAAAACCAAACCTTACAGTTCCACTTCTTAAAGTTCCTATTGTCTGATGCGCCAATGAAGAACAATGCAATCCTGCCCTTGTTGCAATGTCAAAAGCTTTATCAAGTATATAGCTAACCTCCCCAGCATCTATATCTTTAATATTAAGGGATACAATACCTACCCTTTTTTCTGCATTATCCTCACCGTACAATATCACATTGGGAATATCTTTGACACCCTCTAAAAACCTTTTAACTAATTTTTTTTCATGATTTCTTATATTTTTTATCCCTATTTTCCTAATAAATTTTACACCTTCTTTTAGTCCTGCTATACCCGGCGTATTTGGTGTTCCACTTTCTAATTTGTCCGGCATAATATCAGGCTGAAATATGGATTCTGATATACTGCCCGTTCCTCCTTCTTTAATTGTATGTAAGTTTATTTTATCCCTTACATATAAACCACCTGTCCCCTGCGGACCAAATAAGGATTTATGCCCGGGAAATGCTAAAATATCAATATTGTCCTCTTCAACATCAATAGGATAATTTCCTGCTGTCTGGGCTGCATCAACTAAAAATGTTATTTCCATTTCCCGGGCAATACTTCCTATTTCCCTTATTGGCATTATTGTACCGATAACATTTGAAGCATGGAGTAATGCAATAAGCTTTGTATTTGATTTAACAGCTTTTTTAATATCATCAATATCAATATTACCCTTCTCATTACATTTCACAATTGTTAATTCTATTCCTTTATTTTTTAACGCCATTAATGGTCTGATCATGGAATTATGCTCCATACCTGATGTTATCACATGGTCACCTGTCTTTAATAACCCCTTTAAAGCAATATTCAATGAATCGGTGGTATTCAATGTAAAAATTAATCTCATTGGATTTTTTATATTAAAAAGACTACACAATTCCCCTCTCGCATCTAAAATAAATCTTCCTGATTCAATAGCCATTCTATGGCTTCCTCTGCCGGGATTACCGCAAATTCTCATAACCCTATTAACTTCATTGTACACTTCATCTGGTTTAGGCCATGAAGTTGCAGCATTATCAAAATAAATCAATTTATAACCCCCTATTCTTGCTCAATTTTATTACTGCTTTCTTTATATATTTGTTTATCAATATTATATGCAGGGTATTTTTAAATGCTATATCTGGCGTGTTTTCGTATATTTATATTTTATATTTATTTCAGCTTATTAGCAATAAAAAAATGTATTTGATTAAATCAAATACATTTTTTTATTGCTAATCTTCTTTATCAAATATAATCTCAGCAAGTCTTGCTAAATCTTCTTCCCCATAATATTCAATTAAAATTTTACCTTTGTTCTTATTTGATATTATTTTTACTTTTGTTCCAAAAAAATTACAGAGATTTTCTTCCATTTCTTTAATATACAAACTATTTTCTTTCTTCTTTTTCTGTCTCTTATTACTTGAAATTTGTTTTATCAAATTTTCTGTTTCTCTAACATTAAGATTTTTTTCAATGACTTTTTCAGCAATATATCGTTGATTTTCCATGTCTTGTAATGATAATATGACTTTTGCGTGCCCTATAGTCAATTTCCCTTCCATAACCATACCCTGTACCTTATCATCAAGATTTAATAGTCGTATGCTGTTTGCTATTGATGATCTGCTTTTTCCGACTTTTTTAGAAATATCTTCTTGTGTTAAATTGAATCGCTCTATAAGAGATTTATATGCCTTTGCCTCATCAATTGGATTCAAATCCTCCCTTTGAAGATTTTCTATTAAGGCAATTTCCATGACTTCCATTTCATTGAAATCTTTAACAATGACAGGAACCTCAGAAAGTTTTGCTAATTTTGCAGCCCTCCATCTCCTTTCACCTGCAACTATTTGATAATAATTGTCAATTTTCCTAACTATAATAGGTTGAATCACCCCATGTTCTTTAATGGATTCTGACAATTCTTCTAAGGAGTCATCATTAAAATGTCTCCTTGGCTGATATTGATTTGGTTTAATATCAGTTATCTTTATTTTTTCTACTCCCTGACTATTACTCTCTTCATATTCCGGTATAAGAGCCTGTAAACCTCTTCCAAGTCCTCTTTTATTACTCAATTATTTCACCGCCTTTTTCTATTACTTCTTTTGCTAAATCATCATATGCTTCAGCACCTTTTGAGCGTGGATCATAAATAGTTATTGGTTTGCCAAAACTTGGCGCCTCTCCAAGTCTTATATTTCTTGGAATAATAGTCCTATATACCTTGCCTTTAAAATATTTCTTAACTTCATCAACTACCTGTATAGATAGATTTGTTCTTGCATTAAACATGGTAAGTACAACCCCTTCTAAATCAAGATTATGATTTATATTTTTCTTTACAAGATTTATTGTATTCACCAGTTGTGTAAGACCTTCCAAAGCATAATATTCACATTGAATAGGTACAAGCACTGAATTCGATGCAGTTAAGGCATTCAATGTTAAAAGCCCAAGTGAAGGCGGACAATCAATTAAAATATAATCATAATCCCCTTTGATTTTATCCAGTGCTTTTTTTAATCTGAATTCCCTTGAAAGCATCGGAACTAATTCGATTTCTGCACCTGCTAATTGAATACTTGATGGAACTATATAAATATTTTCCATATCCTTTGGCTTTTTTATCGCCTTTTCCATTTCAACACCTTCAATTAGTACATTATAAATTGTATATTTAAGCGTTTCATTATTTATTCCAAATCCGCTGGTCATATTACTTTGTGGATCTATATCTATACATAGGATTTTTTTCCCGTTTAATGATAATGAATATCCTAAATTAATTGTAGTAGTTGTTTTACCTACACCGCCTTTTTGATTGGCTATCGCAATAATTTTTTCCACCTTACCACTCCTTATTTATGGGTTATATAGTTAAATTACATAAATATATATTTATTTTGAACTCTTTAAGTGTAATTATATCATTGTTCCACATGGAACAAAAGTTATATTTTATATAAGCACTATTTTTTTTGTATTTTAATATTAAACTCAATATAATCGTCAAAATTATTCTCTGTATACTCGGCATTAACACCTGCCTTATTCATCAGTTCAATTGCCTGTTTTATGGTATTTATATATATCCTTATGTCTTTATAAAACCTCATAATTCTCTTTTTTTCTTCTTTTTTATCTTTATCTGTTGTTATTTTATTAATTAAACTTTTAACAAATTTTTCAGTTTCCTTAACATTATATTTTTTGTTTATAATATTTTCAATAGCAATTTCCTGTAATTCACTATCCGGCAGTTTTAATAACGCCCTTGCATGTCTCTCTGTAAGATTATTTTCAATAAGTCTATTTTTTATATTATCACTAAGTTTTAATATCCGCATTTTATTAGCAATAGTAGACTGACTTTTTCCAATCATATTAGCAAGCTTTTCTTGTGTTAAATTATGGTCAGTAATAAGATTATGATAAGCTTCTGCCTCTTCAATAAAATTGAGGTCTTTTCTCTGGAGATTTTCAATAAGGGAAATAACTGCGGAATCCTCATCATATGCATCAATTATAATTGCAGGTATGGTTTTTAATCCAGCCAACTTTGAAGCACGTAATCGTCTTTCACCGGCAACCAATTCATATGAACTGCCATTTACAATCCTAACGCTTATTGGTTGAATAACCCCATATACTTTAATTGATTCACATAATTCCTGTAAATTTGCCGAATTAAATATTTTACGAGGTTGATAAGGATTTGGCTTAATATCGTCTATAGGTAAATATCGAATTTCTTTTGATTTAATTGAAACCATTAACGACACCTCACAAAATAAAATATCTTACTATTATATTCGACGAATATTATTAATATCCTTTTTAATTTTCAATAAAAAGTGAAATTTTTCAAATTATATAACTAATACAATATCTTTTTAAATAAGAGCCCTACAATCAGAATAAAAATACTCTTATTGCAGGGCAAAAAAAACAAGAAATTAATAATATGAAATAAAATATTTTCCTATAGTGGCTTTTTATTAATAAGTTTCGGTTTTCTCGGATAAATACTTAGCGTTTTTATTTCCTTTTTTATTATAACAAGTTTATGCATAATTTCAGTATAAGGAATTACAACATCAACAACATTTTCTACAACTCCACCTAAGGTTTTAATAGCATTTTTTGATAATTTCAATTCTTCATCAATAGATGGACCTTTCATAGCAATAAAATAACCATTTACTGCTACAAAAGGTATACAATACTCAGCAAGAATATTTAAAGACGCAACCGCCCTTGAAACCGATAAGTCATATTTTTCTCTAAAATTCACCTTGTTACCGTAATCCTCGGCACGTCCATGCACAGTATATACATTTTCTAAAGTTAACTTATCAATAACTTCTTCTAAGAATACTATCCTTTTATTTATTGAATCTAATAAGGTTAATTTAATATTAGGAAAAACAATCTTTAAAGGTATAGAAGGAAAGCCTGCTCCTGTACCTATATCAATTATATTTTCATTTCCAGTAATTTTACCCGATTTAAATACAGATAAACTATCTAAAAAATGTTTTGTTATCACATCTCCTTCATCAGTAATTGAGGTTAAATTTATTTTTTCATTCCATTCAATAAGAAGTTTAGAATATTTTTCAAATTGTTCCACATGGAACATGCTTAAATTTATATTAAAATTAGCCGCACCATTAATTAATTTATCTATATTTTTTCTATCCATTTCTTATACGCTTCCCTTGCTGTATATAAATTAATAAAACAGAAATATCTGCAGGAGAAACACCAGAAATTCTTGATGCCTGTCCAACTGAAATAGGCTTGATTTTTTTTAATTTCTGTTTTGCTTCAGTACTTATTCCGTTAATATTCTCATAATCAATCCACTCTGGTATTTTTTTATTTTCTAAAGTTTTAAAATGTTCTACCCGCTGCATTTGTTTTGAAATATATCCTTCATACTTAATATTAATATCAATCTCCTCTGCAACAGAATCCATTACTTCAGGTCTATCTTTATCAATTAAAAACGAGGATTTATAATCAATCTCAGGTCTTTTTAATAAATCATATAATAAAACTCCTGTAACTATTGGATTGCTGTTTCGTGCTAATAAAAAATTATTAACCTCGTCAGTTGGCGTAATCATAACACTTTTTAGTCTTTTTAGTTCATCATTTAGCTGTTGCTTGCGTTTTAAAAATCTATTATATCTTTTATCGTCAACAAGACCAATCCTTCTACCAATTTCAGTTAACCTAAGATCAGCATTATCCTGACGCAAAATAAGCCTGTATTCAGCACGGGAGGTTAACATTCTGTATGGTTCATCAACCCCTTTTGTTATAAGGTCATCTATTAAAAGTCCAATATAAGCCTGTGACCTTAAAAGGATTAGAGGTTCTCTTTTCATTAGTTTCATAGCTGCATTTATTCCAGCAATTATTCCCTGTGCAGCTGCTTCTTCATAACCTGAAGTTCCATTCACCTGACCGGCAAAAAATAAACCTGAAATATTTTTTAATTCCAAATTTAATTTTAATTGTGTAGGATCAATTGAATCATATTCAATGGCATATGCATTTCGCATAATTTTAACATTTTCTAATCCTTCAATTGTTTTCAAAAACGCAATCTGCACATCCTCCGGCATACTAGAAGACATCCCCTGAACATACATCTCGTTTGTATTTAATCCCTCAGGTTCAATAAAAATTTGATGCCTTTCTTTATCCGGAAATTTAACAACCTTATCTTCGATGGAAGGACAATACCTAGGACCAATTCCCTCTATCTTACCACTGTATAAGGGAGAACGATCAATATTTTTAAGTATAATTTCATGTGTATTCTTGTTTGTATATGTAAGCCAGCAAGGTACCTGTTCTATTTCGATTTTATCTGTCATAAAAGAAAAGGGTGTTATTATACTATCACCAGGTTGTATAATCATTTTTGAAAAATCCAAGGATTTCATATCAACCCTAGAAGGTGTTCCGGTCTTTAACCTCATCAATTTTATACCTAATCTTTCAAAACATTTTGATAACTCATTTGCAGGAAAAAGTCCATTAGGTCCGCCACTGTAACTTACATCACCAATTATGATTTTACCTCTTAGATAAGTACCTGTTGTAACAATACAAATTTTACAATTATATATAGCACCAGTTTTTGTTATTACACCCTTAACAGAATTTTCATCTACAATTATATCAACAATTTCCGCTTGTTTTATATCAAGGTTTTCTTGTTTTTCCAATGTGTATTTCATATTTGATTGATATCTTTTTTTATCTGATTGTGCTCTTAAACCCCTTACTGCAGGACCTTTACTTGTATTTAACGTTCTCACCTGTATTAATGTTTCATCTGTGTTAATTGCAATTTGACCGCCAAGAGCATCTACTTCTCTTACAAGGGTTGCTTTTGCCGGACCACCTATTGATGGATTACAAGGCATCATTGCAATAGCATCAAGATTTATAGTAAATGCTACAGTTTTAAAACCAAGCCTGCTGCAAGCAAGAGCTGCCTCACAACCAGCATGACCTAAACCTATTACAGCAACATCATAATCTCCAACATAAAAACCCATCCTTTTACCTACTTTCCAACACAATATCGTTTAAAAATTTCATTAATCAAATCTTCACTTGCAGTTTCACCAGTAACAAGTCCAAGACACTCTATAGCTAAATTTAAATCAATAGAAACAAAATCCTCAGTCAAACCATCTTCAATTGTTTTTAAACATGCCAAAAGATGATCCTTTGCCTTATATAAAGCATCTTTATGTCTCATATTTGTTATTACAACATCATTACCTTCATATTTCTTAATCTTAAATACTTTATTATAAACAGCATCTTCTAATTCTTCTAATCCTATATTTTCCTTTGTTGATATTTGCATAAAATTACCCGAAGAAATTTTTTTAATTGTATTAATATCAATTTTCATAGGCAAGTCAATTTTATTAAGTACATATATTACATTTTCATTATTTATTAAATTTAAAATCTCATAATCCTCACTATTTAACGGACGTGAGGAGTCGAATATAAGAATTATAAGGTCTGCATCTTTTATAACCTCTTTACTTCTCTCAACACCGATTCCTTCTATTATTTCCTCAGTTTTTCTTATACCTGCAGTATCAATTAATTTTACAGGTATTCCCTTTATATTAAGATATTCAATAATGATATCTCTTGTTGTTCCAGGAATCTCAGTAACAATTGCCCTATTTTCTTTTAAAAGTGCATTTAATAAAGAAGATTTTCCAACATTAGGTTTTCCAATTATTGCAGTTTTTAATCCCTCCCTTAAAATTCTACCTGAATCAGATGTACTTAACAATATATCAATATTATCTATAGCATCTTTAATTCCATTTAATAATTCATTATCATTAAATAAGTCAATATCTTCTTCAGAAAAATCCATTAAAGCATAAATATGTGCAATAAGTCCAACAAGTTTTTCTTTTATTAAATAAATTTTATTTTTCAAATCACCTTCAAGTTGTTTTTGTGCATACTTATTTGAAAGAACCGTTTTTGATTTTATTATATCTATAACAGCTTCTGCTTGTGATAAATCTATACGCCCATTCATAAAAGCTCTTTTTGTAAATTCACCTGGTTCTGCCAGTCTTGCACCATATTTTATTGTAAGCTCGAGTATTTTAGAAGTAGTTATAAAACCACCATGGCAATTTATTTCAACAATATCTTCTTTTGTATAAGTATTTGGTTTTTTCATAACACTAACTAAAACTTCATCATAAATTTCTCCATTTTCAGGATCAATTATATTTCCATAATGTATTGTATGTGATTTATAATTTTTAAAATCAACATTCTTTTTTGACTTAAATATATGTGAAACAACTTTAATTGCGTCATTTCCGCTTATACGTATTATACCTATTCCTGCTTCTCCGGGAGCAGTAGATATAGCAGCTATCGTATCAAAAAACATAAAAAATCACCAACTCATAATTAATCTATATATGATAATATATCAAGAAAAACTTATTTTCAATCAAAAAATTAAAATACCTGTTTAAGGCAGGTATTATTTTAATGCTATTATAACCCTTCTATTCGGTTCTTCACCATCGCTATATGTTTCAATTTCAATATCATCTTGTAATGCAAGATGTATTATTCTTCGCTCATTTGGATTCATAGGTTCAAGTGTAATACTCTTTTTTTGTTCCTTAACTTTTTTTGCAAGCCTTCTTGCTAACTTAATTAAAATTTCTTCCCTTTTCTTTCTGTAATTTTCAGCATCAACAAAAACTCTTTTATGAATCTCGTCAGGATTTGACCTGTTAACTACAAGACCAATAAGATATTGCAATGAATCTAAGGTTTCACCTCTATAACCAATTAAAATACCAACATCTTTCCCAGATAAATTTATTAGAATATTGTTATCATTTTCAGTTATTTCAAATTTTACATCTATCCCTATTAAATTAATGATACCTTTTAAAAATTTTGAGGCATTTTCTTTTGCTGCATCTCTTACTATAACTTTTACAATTGCATTCTTTCCAAGTAATCCAAAAAAACCCGCGCTGCCCTTTTCAAGCACCTCAATATCAATCATATCCCTTGAAACATTTAATTCATTTAAAACAGCTTCAACAGCTTCATTTACCGTCTTTCCCATTTTTATTATTTCTCTCATTTAAAGACTCCCCCTCCCTTTCAGTGGTAGGTCTTAAAAAGAAATACTGCTGGATAATCTGAAAGATATTACTTGTTACCCAATAAATACCAACTCCTGATGGCAAAGATGCTGTCATATAAACCATAACAGCCGACATAATAGTATTCATGGTTTTTTGACTCTTATCAGTTGCAATCATTGATGATGAAATATATGTTGTTATACCAGATAGAATAGGTAAAATAAAATATGGATCTCTTGCTGAGAGGTTATTTAACCATAAAAACGATGCTGTTGCAAACGGATGATAAGTCCTCAACATAGCAAATAACGGCCATAATATAATCAAAGGCAACAACATAGGCAAACATCCGCCAAAAGGATTTACATTTTTTTCTTTATATAATTTCATTAATTCCGCATTCATTTTTTGCGGGTCATTTGCATGTTTTTTCTTTAAATTTTCTACATGTGGAGTAATCTCCTTCATTTTTTTCATTGTAGCCATCTGCTGTATATAAAAAGGGACTAAAATAATTTTAATTAAAATTGTAAAAATAATTATAGAAACACCGTAATTACCTACATATTTATTTATAAACTCTAATATTTGACCTAAATACATTCCAATTGATGCCATAATAAACCTCCAAAATTATTTTACTGGATCATATCCTCCTGGATTAAAAGGATTACACCTTAATATCCTCCAAATAGCCATTAAACCACCCTTAAAAATACCATATTTTGTAATTGCATCAATTGCATACTGTGAACACGTGGGATAAAATCTGCAACACCTTGGTTTTAAAGGTGATAAAACTTTTTGATAAAATTTTATTAAATATATTATAATTATTTTCATCTTTTTTTCACCGGCATAATAGGAGTTCTTTTTAACAACATTTTTATTGCATTATTAATCATATGAAAATCCGCTTCTATTATCTTTGTTCTTGCAATGAATACCATATCATATCCTGTGTTTAATTTTGAATCCATTAACCTTAGACTTTCATTCATTAATCTGCGTACATGATTTCTTATAACGCTTTTCCCAATTTTCTTGCTTATAGAATAACCAACTCTATTGTAGTTTAAATTATTTTTATAGTAATATAATATTAAATATTTATTTGCTAAAGAACATCCGTTATTATATACATTTTTAAATTCATATGTTTTTTTTAATTTAATCACATGAAACCCCCAATTGCAAAAAAGGCCAAAAAGGCCTTATGCTGTCAATTCATGTCTACCTTTTTTCCTTCTTCTTTTAAGAACATTTCGACCATTTTTAGTAGACATTCTTTTTCTAAAACCATGCTCTTTTTTTCTATGTCTTTTTTTTGGTTGATAAGTACGTAGCATTACAACACCTCCTATAAAACCTAAAAATGCTATAAAGATTATATCGTTTATTTAAAATTATGTCAATAAATTATTCCTTTAATAAAGTTATTAACAATACAAAAACTTTTATTCATAATATAATAATTTTATATTGATAAGATGTTAATAATCTGATATTATATTAATCGAACTGTGAATAACTTTATTATTTTATAAACTAAAAATATAGACTTATTCACAGGTTGTGCATAAACCTGTGAATAAGTTGTTATTATTTAACCATATAAAAATAAATTTTATTTATATACAAGGCAAATAAAGCCTTTTAAAATATAATTTTATGCATAATTATTTATACACATTATTTTAAATAATTATAAAAATACAATGCATGTATTAGTTTAATAAACAAAATCAACAATTAAATGTCAACATAAAATTCTTATTAACAAATTTAACTGTAAAATTATAAACAGTTTGTTTTTTAAGGGTTAGGAGGTCAAAAAATGTATGATGATTGTTTCCAACTCTGGAATAAAATTTTCGACATACTTAAAAATGAGTTAACTTTAACAAGTTATAATACTTGGCTCGTACATCTTAAACCAATAATTTTTATTGATAATACATTAATATTAAGTACACCAAATATTTTTACTAAAAATATAATAAATGGCAGATATATTGAAGTAATATATAATGCTGCAAGAAGAGCCATAAATACAAATATAGAAATAAAAATTATTTCAGAAGATGAAGAAGAATACAATCAAATAAAAAAATCAATACAAGAGAAATCTAACGATACATCCTTAACATCGACAACCTTAAATCCAAAATATACCTTTGATACATTTGTTGTCGGTAATAGTAACAAGTTAGCACACGCTGCCTGCCTTGCAGTTGCACAATCCCCAGCAAAAGCCTATAATCCTTTATTTATATACGGTGGTGTAGGTCTTGGTAAAACACACCTCATGCATGCAATTGGACATTTTGCAATAGGTCATAAAAGTAATATGAAGATAATGTATGTTACATCAGAAACCTTTACAAATGAACTGGTTAATTCTATAAAAGACGACAAAAATGAAGAATTTAGAAATAAATATAGAAATATGGATATACTTCTGATAGATGATATACAATTTATTGCAAAAAAAGAACGAACACAAGAAGAGTTCTTCCATACATTTAATACATTACATGAAGCCAATAAACAGATTATAGTATCAAGTGACAGACCGCCTAAGGAAATACCGACACTTGAGGATAGACTAAGGTCAAGATTTGAATGGGGTTTAATAGCAGATATACAACCACCGGATTATGAAACAAGAATTGCTATACTTAAGAAAAAAGCCCAAAACGATAATTTGGAAATACCTGATGATGTATTAGCATATATAGCTGAAAAAATTCCTTCAAATATAAGGGAATTAGAAGGTGCATTAATAAGAATAGTTGCATTCTCTTCCCTTACAAAAGCAAATATTGATACTGAGCTGGCTAAGGATGCATTAAAAGATTTAATATCAAATAAGACAAGACAGATAACAATAAAACTTATTCAAGAGGAAGTATGTAAATTCTTCAATATAAGATATGAAGATTTTAAATCAAAGAAACGTACAAAGACTATTGCATATCCAAGACAAATGGCTATGTATTTATCAAGGGAAATGACTGACTTGTCGCTTCCTAAAATAGGTGAAGAATTTAATAAAGATCATACTACGGTAATACATGCATATGAAAAAATATCAAATGATATTAAAAATGACGATACCTTAAAAAAACAAATAGATGAACTTAAAAAGCGTATAAAAGGTTGTTAACATATAAACATCTATAAGTTGTTAATAAGTAAATAAAATATGTACCTGTTGATATTGTTGATAATTATCCATCTCCATCAACATATTACTAACATACATAAATCGACATAATTCATACCATTAACACCATTATTAACAAATTAACAGGTATTACTATTACTACTACTATTTTATTATTATATTTTTTATATATTAAATTTATGCATAAAACAGGAGGAAATTAAAATGAAATTTTCATGTGACAAAAATTCATTATTAACTGCTGTAAATAAAGTTATAAAGGGGGTAACCCCCCGAACCACCCTTCCTATACTACAAGGTATACTTATTAAGGCTTATGAAAATAACATAAAAATGTATTCAACAGATTTAGAAATAGGAATTGAATGTACCTTAGAGGCGAATATAGAATCATGGGGAAATATTGTAGTTTCAGCAAAAGTTTTTTCAGAACTTATAAGAAAGTTTCCTGAAGATATAGTTTATTTTGAAAGTGATGATAACAATATAATAAATATAAAATGCGGAGCATCAAATTTTACTATTTCAGGTAGCAATTCAGAAGAGTTCCCTGAAATAACAGAAATAATTAAAGAAAAGAGTCTTGTCATCAAGGCAAATATATTAAAAGATATGCTAAGGGAAACTTCCTTTTGCACCGCACAGGAACAGACAAGACCTATTCTTACAGGTATACTTTTTGAAATAAATAAAAATCAAATAAATATGGTAGCACTTGATGGATATCGTATGGCTCTGACAAAATATTTTTCAGAGGATATTGTATTAAATAACACAGAAAAAAATGATTTTAATATAGTAATACCAGGTACAACAGTAGATGAACTTACTAAAATTATCGATGATGATGAAGAATACATAAATATTTTTTTCACAAATAATCAAGTATTATTTGAAATGGATAATACAAAACTTATATCAAGACTTTTAGAAGGAAATTATATGAATTATAATGCGGTACTTCCAAAAGATTTTAAAACGATAGTAAAAGTAAATAAACAAATGTTAATAGGAGGTATTGAAAGAGCATCATTATTGGCATCGGGTAAAAATAATTTAATAAAGTTTACAATAAATGATAACGAATTAATAATATCATCAAATTCCGATATAGGTAAAATGTTTGAAAAACTACAAATTGAGTTAGAAGGAATGTTATTAGAGATAGCTTTCAACTCAAGATATTTATTAGAGGCTTTAAAGGTAATAGATGAGGAAGAGATAAATTTGTGTTTTATAAATAACATAAATCCAATGATTATTACACCAGTTGGAAATGACAACTATTTATATATGATATTGCCAGTGAAGTTAAATAATTAATATTAAACATGAGTAGAAAGGAATGTAACTTTAAATGAAAGAAATAGCAATAAGTACAGATTATATTGCTTTGGACCAGTTTTTAAAATTTGCAGGTATTTCTGAAACTGGAGGAAAGGCAAAAGAAATCATCCTTAAAGGCAATGTAAAGGTAAATAAGGTAATCGAGAACAAAAGGAAAAAAAAGCTATATAAAAATGATATAGTAGAAGTTAATAACCAAAGTTATATCATAAAGTGAGGAATTGCTTTGTATTTAAAAGAGCTATTTATTGATAATTTTAGAAATTTAAAAAAACAAAAAATCGAATTTTCAAATAAAATCAATATATTGTATGGAAAAAATGCACAGGGTAAAAGCAATATATTAGAGATTATCAGGCTTTTAAGTATTGGAAAATCATTCAGAAATAGTAAAAACAATGAAATGGTTAATTACAATAGCAGTTATTTTTATATAAAAGGAGTATTCGATGACGACATAGATAAAAAAATAATAGAAATCAGCTATAAAAAAGACCAGAATAGAGTAATAAGAATAAACAATAATAAAATAAAATATACAATACAGCTGGTGGGAAATATATTAACAACAATTTTTTCACCGGAAGACTTAAATATTATTAAAGGCAGCCCATCTATAAGAAGAAGGTATATTGATACAACGATTTCAATGATAAGAAGAAATTATTTATACAATTTATTACAATATAACAAAATTTTGTATAATAGAAATAAGTTATTAAAGGAGCTAAGATTTAATTCTTCTAATAAAGAATTACTAAATATTTTAGATGAACAAATTGTAAATTATGGTTCAAAGATTATTTTATATAGGCAGCAATACATAAAAAATCTTGATATAGTAATTAAAAAACTTTTACATGATATATCTGGTGAAAATGCTAATTTAAAGTATGAAAACAATATAAATATTGACACAGAAAATATAATTGACATAAAATCAAAGTATCTTGATAACTTAAAGAATAGTCAAAAAAATGATATAAAATACTGCCAAACACAATTTGGTCCACATAGGGACGATTTTAAATTTAATATTAATGGATATAATTCAAAAATTTATTCGTCACAGGGACAGCAGAGAACCGCAGTATTATGCCTTAAACTTGGAGAACAGGAAATAATACTGAAAGAAACTGGAAGTAAACCTATTTTACTTCTTGATGATGTTATGTCAGAACTTGATATGGATAGGCAGAAATATATTTATAATATGATACAAGGTTCACAGGTTATTATTACACATGTAGATAAAAAAGATATTGATGGTAATAAATACCTTCATATTCAAAATGGTTCTATTAACGAAGAGTAGGAGGATGAAATAATGTATGTACACATATAAATTAAGAAAGATGTTATATGGTAAAATAAATATTTTTACATTCAAGATGGTTTTATTAACAAAAAGTAGGAGGACAAAATAATGTATGTACACTTAGGTGGTAATGTGGTTATACCGGGTAGTGATATAATAGCTATTATTGATATAAATGTTAAAAAGATTTCTGATGCCACCTTACAATTTTTAAAAATTTCAGATGAAGAGGGATTTATAGTAAATATATCAGAGGAAAAACCAAAATCCTTTATTATTACCGAGAAAAATAAAAAAAGTGTTATTTATTTATCACCTGTTTCATCACTAACAATTTTAAAAAGAATGAGGAAACAAATTAATTAAATAGAGGATAATCCTCTATTTAAAAAAGTTAAATTTTTGAAAATCTTTTTATAATCGCATTTTGTGTATTATGCTCAAATGTGTCATCAAGTGGTTGTAAAACAACGTTGCCATATTTTCTCTTAAGAGCAGTTAATACTAAATAATCAGCAAATTCAGGATTTTTTGGAAGTACAGGACCATGAAGATATGTTCCAAAAGCATTTTTGTAATATGCTCCTTCTGTATGGTCTTCTCCATTATTACCATTGCCGATTATAATATTCCCCAGAGGTTTTGTGTTTTTTAGATAGGTTTTCCCAGAATGGTTTTCAAAACCCACCATTTTAAATTTTAGATTGTTTATTTGTGCCTCAATAATTACATTAGTTATCATTCTTTTATTTCCTGCAATTGTCCAAGCATCGAATATGCCAATACCTGGAAGCTTATTATTTGTTCCAATTTGATAATATTTACCCAGCAATTGATACCCGCCACATATGCTTAAAACCGTCATGCCATCTTCGACAGCTGATTTAAAATTTTTCATTCTTTTTAATGTAAGGTCATCACTTACGATTTTTTGTTCCCTATCCGAACCGCCACCTAAAAAAAGTATATTAATATCAGTGAAATTTGTATTTATGTCAATTGTAATGGATTTAACTTCAACATCAATTCCCCTCCACTCACATCTTCTAATTAATGTTAGAATATTTCCTCTATCACCATACAAATTTAAAAGGTCTGGGTACATATGTCCTATTGTTAATTTCATTTGTCATCACCTCTTAACTTTAAGAATGTATTAACTTCATGTAAAGAAGTATAATTTGGTAATACAATTATAAGTTCATCTTTAGTAACTGATGATATATAATTAAGAGCTTTCTCAATAGAATTAATTACTTCTATTTTTTTTGTATCAATACCTGCATATTTTAATCGAAGAGCCATGTCTTCTGCTCTTAAACCTGACGCTACGACAGAATTTATCTTTGAATTTACAACAAAATCTTCTATATTCACATCCCATAACCATGAAACATCACGTCCGTCGGCATAGTTATCATTTATTGCAATGACAAGATTTAACGGCCTTTTTATTTCTTTCAGCATGCTTAATGTACTATCAAACCCAATAGGATTTTTTATAAGATTTATAATTGCTTTTTTTCCATTTAAAGTTGTTTTTTGAAGTCTTCCTGCTATAGGTTTATAATTATCCAGTCCATTAATGATATCACTTATATTTGTATTAAGAAGTAAATTTGCTGTAACAGCAGCCATTACATTATATATATTATATATGCCAAAAAGATGGCTTTTAATTTTAAAGAGCCTATCTTTATATTTTAAATCGAAAGAGATACCATCTTCGTTTATGTCTATATTTAATGCACTAAAATCAAGCTTTGGTCTTTTTTTACCACATGAAGGACAATAATAATCACCAAGTTGTCCATAAAAAACTTCCTTATAAACATATTTATCTCCACACGAAGGACAGTATTTCTGTTCAAAAGAAGGTGATAATCCATATCCTCTATTAATATGGTCATTTATTCCATAATACATTACTTTTAATTTTAAATCATTACCAATTGCGGCTGTGAAAGGTTCATCTGCATTTAAAAGCACTATTGAATCTTTTGATAGTTTATTTAAAGATTCTTTAACTTTTTTTATGGTTGTATCAAGTTCTCCGTATCTATCCAATTGATCCCTGAAAAAATTTGTTATAACGACAATATTTGGTTTTATATCATCAAGAAGGAGGGGCATATTAGCTTCATCTATTTCAAATACTCCTATATCCGCCTTCAATTTACCGTAGATATTGCTGTTTTTTATCAAAACGGTTGCAATACCACTTGACATATTTGCTCCTTCTCTGTTATGAATCACGTTTTTACCTGTGGTTTTCAATATACTTGCAATAAGTCCTGATGTTGTTGTTTTACCATTTGTACCTGTGATAACGATTTTGTCACCTTTTATTCCTTTTATTAATTCATTTATAATTTTAGGGTTTACTTTTAATGCAAGTTTTCCAGGTAAAGAAGTTCCGCCTTTTCCTGTTATTTTACATGCAAAAACAGTAAACTTTCCTATTTCCGTACTAAAAAATTTCAAAAAAAACACCACCTTAAATAGAAAAATTAAAAAATAATTATATCAAATTTTATAATAAATTAGAACAAATGCCACAGGTATTGCAATTGTTTTATTTTAAGTATATTATATTACAATGTAAAATGAAAATGAAAAATTTTTTGCAATTGTTTTAATATGGTTTATTATGAAGTTTTCCTTAAAAATCCTAAAATATCTATTCTTGTAAAAAACTTAAAGATATGATAAAATAAAAATAATAAATAATGTACGGGGGTATATTAATGGCAATAGATGATAGTTATGATGCAGGTCAAATACAAATACTTGAGGGCTTAGAAGCTGTACGTAAACGTCCGGGAATGTATATTGGAAGTACGGGTCCAAAAGGTCTTCATCATCTTGTATATGAGATTGTAGATAACAGCATAGATGAAGCACTTGCAGGTTTTTGTAAAAATATACTTGTAATAATTCATAAAGATAATTCAATTACTGTCAAGGATGATGGTAGAGGGATTCCAACGGGTATTCATCCTAAAGTTGGCAAATCTGCGGTGGAAGTTTCTCTTACAATACTCCATGCAGGAGGAAAATTTAACAATGATGCATATAAAGTGTCAGGTGGTCTTCATGGCGTAGGTGTATCTGTTGTAAATGCACTTTCGGAAAAATTAGAAGTAATCGTAAAGCAGAATGGGAAGATATTTAAGCAAGAATATGAAAGAGGTGTGCCGAAAACAGAGCTTAACATAATAGGTGAAACAAATGAAACCGGTACAACAATAACATTTAAACCTGATAAGGAAATATTTGAAGAATTAGAATACAATTACGATATTTTACTACAGAGACTTAGAGAATTAGCATTTCTTAATAAAGGTGTAAAAATAGAGCTTATTGATGAAAGGGATGGAAAGGAAGAAATACTACACTATGAAGGTGGTATAGTATCATTTGTAAAATATCTAAATAGAAATAAAGAAGTTCTTCATGAAGAACCTATCTACATGGAGGCAAAGTCGGAAGATTATGATGTTGAAGTTTGTATGCAGTATAATGACACATATACAGAAAATATATTCAGCTTTGCCAATAACATAGATACGAGAGAAGGTGGAACACATTTAATAGGATTTAAAACTGCTCTCACAAAGGTTATTAACGATTATGCAAGAAAGTTTAATGTAATAAAAGAAAATGAAAAGAATTTACAGGGTGAAGATGTAAGAGAAGGACTTACAGCAATAGTCAGCGTAAAATTAAAGAATCCTCAGTTTGAAGGACAGACAAAGACAAAGCTCGGCAATACTGAGATGAGGTCAATTGTTGATTCAATTGTTACAGAAAAGTTAACAGCATTTATGGAGGAAAATCCAAAAGTTGCAAAAATAATACTTGAAAAAGCAACATCAGCTGCCAGAGCAAGGGAAGCTGCAAAAAAAGCAAGGGAATTAACGAGAAGGAAAACCGCACTTGAATCAACAGCATTACCCGGTAAGCTTTCGGATTGTTCCGAAAAAGATGCTTCAAAATGCGAACTTTTTTTAGTTGAAGGTGACTCTGCCGGAGGGTCTGCAAAAATGGGAAGAAATAGTAAGTTTCAAGCGATACTCCCATTAAGAGGTAAAATAATAAATGTTGAGAAGGCAAGAATTGATAAAATTTTATCAAATGAAGAAATAAGGGCTATGATTACGGCACTGGGTACAGGTATTGGAGATGATTTTGACATATCAAAATTAAGATATCACAAGGTAGTTATAATGACAGATGCCGATGTTGATGGAAGTCATATAAGAACACTGCTTTTGACATTTTTTTATAGATTTATGAGACCATTAGTGGAAAATGGCAATGTTTATATTGCACAGCCGCCTTTATATAAAGTTGAAAAAAGTAAAAAGGTTTATTATTCATATTCTGATAAGGAACTTGATTTACTGCTTCAAAAGATTGGACGTGAAAGCTATAATATTCAAAGGTATAAAGGTCTTGGTGAAATGAATGCAGATCAGTTGTGGGATACGACAATGGACCCTGAAAAGAGAACGATGTTAAGGGTAAACCTTGAGGATGTAATGGCAGCTGATGAAATATTTACAATTTTAATGGGTGATAAGGTTGAACCCAGGAGGGATTTCATTGGAAAATACGCTAAAACTGTTAGAAATCTTGATATATAAGGTGGTGAGATAAATGAGTAATGAGATGGAAAGGGTTCTATCGGTAGACCTTGAAGATGAGATGAAAAAATCATATATAGATTATGCAATGAGTGTAATCGTAGGGAGGGCATTGCCTGATATACGAGATGGGTTAAAGCCTGTACACAGAAGAATTCTCTATGCAATGAATGAATTAGGATTGACCCCTGATAAGCCATACAAAAAGAGTGTTGCTGTTGTCGGTGAAGTTCTTGGAAAATATCATCCACATGGTGATGCCGCCGTTTATGATACTATGGTAAGATTAGCGCAGGATTTTTCCATGAGAGAACCATTAATTGACGGACATGGAAATTTTGGAAGTATAGACGGGGATCCTGCTGCTGCCATGAGGTACACTGAAGCAAGGCTTTCTAAGATATCACTTGAAATGCTTACAGATATTAATAAAGAAACAGTGGATTTTATCCCAAATTTTGATGAAACATTAAAAGAGCCTGTTGTGCTTCCTTCAAGATTTCCAAATCTACTGGTGAATGGTTCACAGGGCATAGCTGTTGGCATGGCGACAAATATACCGCCACATAATCTTACTGAGGTAATAGATGGTATTATAAGTTATATAGATAACCCGTATATAGAAATAGAAGACCTTATGAAGTATATTAAAGGACCAGATTTTCCGACAGCAGGCTTAATAATTGGTAAAGATGGAATAAGGGAAACATATACTAAAGGCAGGGGTAAAATTATTGTTAGGGCTAAGGCTGAAATTGAAGAATATCATGGTAGAAATCGAATTGTTGTAACAGAAATTCCATATATGGTTATCAAAGCAAGGCTTGTGGAAAAAATTGCCGAACTTGCAAAGGATAAGCATATTGAAGGAATTTTTGATTTAAGGGATGAGTCGGATAGAAACGGTATGAAGATTGTCATAGAACTAAAAAGAGATGCAAACCCGAAAGTCGTATTAAATAAATTATATATGCATACACAGATGCAGCAGACATTTGGTGCAATTATGCTGGCGCTTGTTGATGGTGAACCAAAGATATTAAATTTAAAACAGATAATTGAAAAATATGTAGACCATCAGGTGGATGTTATTACAAGAAGAACTAAATTTGAATTAAGAAAAGCTGAAGAAAGAGCACATATTTTAGAAGGTCTTAAGATTGCTCTTGATTATATTGATGAAGTTATAAATATAATTCGAGGTTCAAAAAATGAAACAATTGCTAAACAAAATTTAATAGAAAGATTCACTTTAAGTGAGAAGCAGGCACAGGCAATTGTTGATATGAGGCTTGGCAGACTTACCGGTCTTGAAAGGCATAAAATAGAAGAAGAATTGAATGGATTATATGACAGAATAAAACAATTAAAAAATATACTTGCAGATGAAAAGAAGGTACTTGATGTTATAAAAAGGGAACTTACAGAAATAAAAAATAAATTTGCTACTGAAAGACGTACACATATAGTAGCAAAAGAAGATGAACTTAATCTTGAGGACCTTGTGGAACTTGAAGATGTGGTTGTAGCAATGACACATTTTGGATATGTTAAAAGGATGCCTCTTGATGTATATAAATCTCAAAAGCGAGGAGGAAAGGGTATATCGGGAATATCTACAAGGGAAAATGATTTTGTGGAAGATGTTTTTATCACAACAACCCATGAAAAACTTTTGTTTTTTACAAACAAAGGCAAGGTTTATAGTTTAAGAACGATAGATATACCTGAATTTGGCAGACAAGCCAAAGGAACGGCAATTATAAATTTACTGCAGATATCACAAGAAGAGAAGGTAAATGCCGTAATACCGGTTAAAAAGGTTTCAAATGTAAAATATGTCTTAATGTGTACTAAGTCAGGTATAATAAAAAAGACCTCTATTGATGAATTTTCATCGATTAAGAAAAACGGTCTTATTGCAATAAATCTTGATGAAAATGATGAGCTTATTAATGTAAAACTTACTGATGGAAAAAGGGAGATAATAATAGGAACATCAAATGGATATTCTATCAGATTTAATGAAAAAAATGTAAGGCATATGGGAAGGACGGCAAGAGGAGTCAAAGCTATTTCTCTAAGAGAGGGAGATATGGTCGTAGGTATGGACCTTGTAAGTCCTGATAAGGATATTTTAATTGTTACAGAAAACGGATTTGGCAAACGAACGGAACTTAAAGAATATAGCCTTCAGAGAAGGGCGGGAAAGGGATTAATAGCAATCAAATTAAGCAAAAAAACCGGTAAACTTGTTGCTATAAGGTCGGTGCACCAAGATGACGAGATTATGATAATTTCTGCAAATGGAATTTTAATACGGATAAATGTTTCTGATATATCAAAAATGCACAGGGGAACTAAAGGTGTAACTTTGATGAAACTTGATAAATGGGATAGAGTTGTATCAACCGCACTTATAAACAATGAAGGATAAAACCACAATTTATTGTGGTTTTATCCTTCATTTTACTATAAAATGGTTCATAATATATAAGCTATAATAAAAAGAAGTGAATTTTTATTGATTAATTATTTAAAAATTTTAATAAATGTAAACGATGGATTATTTAAAATTTACAAAAAATTAATTTGACTTAAATATATAAAACTGATAAAATAGCATGTAAATCCACTTAATTTAATATTTTAATTTTCAGCGATGAAAGAGAGGGGTATATTATGTAAGCTGAAGAGAGCCGATGTTTGCTGCAAATCGGTGCTTGCATGTATATTTGATCGCTCCGGAGCAGTATAGTTGAAACATAAGTAGGCTATACCGTAGGTCTGCGTTAAAGATAAGTATAATTACTTGCTGAGGTTATTATCGTGAGATAATAGCGAATTCAGGTGGTATCGCGTGGACAGTTCCTCGCCCTGACTTTTTTAGGGCGAGGTTATTTTTTAAGGAGGTGGTGAATATATTACATGTAATTTCGGTTTTGGTAGAAAATCATTCTGGAGTATTATCAAGGGTTGTAAGTCTTTTTTCCAGGAGAGGTTACAATATTGAAAGTCTTGCTGTTGGTCCCTCCGAACAAAAAGATATATCCAGAATAACGTTGACAGTCAATGGTGATGATTATGTTATAACACAGATCATGAGACAGCTTAAAAAATTGTATGAAGTAATAAAAGTACAGGACCTAAGTGCATATGATAATGTATCAAGAGAGCTTCTCATGGTAAAAGTAGGGATTGATTCAAATACACGGGATAATATTACTCAAATAACAGAAACTTTTAGAGGAAAAATAATCGATATCTCACTTAATTCGCTTATTATTGAAATTACTGGTGATAGTGAAAAAATTAATGCTTTTATTAACCTAATCAAGCAATTTGAGGTAAAAGAACTCGTGAGAACAGGTTTAATTTCTCTTGAAAGAGGAAGTAGAACTTTAAAAGAATATAAGGAGGAAATTTAATATGGCTAAAATGTTTTATAATGAAGATGCGGATTTAAATCTTTTGAAGGGTAAAAAAATAGCGATAATTGGATATGGAAGTCAAGGTCATGCTCATGCTTTAAATCTCAAGGATTCAGGTCTTGATGTTGTTGTAGGGCTTTATGAAAAAAGTAAATCGAGAGAAAGAGCTGAAGCTGCAGGTCTTAAAGTAATGAGTGTTGAAGATGCTGCGGAAGCTGCTAATGTTATAATGATGCTTATTCCTGATGAAAAACAATCTAAGGTATACAAGGAAAGCATTGAAAAACATTTAAAAGAAGGGGATGCACTGGCATTTGCACATGGATTTAACATACATTTTCATCAGATAGTTCCGCCAAAATATGTTGATGTATTTATGGTGGCACCAAAAGGACCGGGTCATCTTGTAAGAAGAGTATATGAAGAAGGCAAAGGGGTACCCGACCTTGTTGCGGTATATCAGAATTTTACAGGTAAAGCATTTGATACAGCATTAGCATATGCGAAGGGGATTGGTGGAACAAGAGCAGGTGTTATTGAAACCACATTTAAAGAGGAAACTGAAACAGACCTTTTTGGTGAGCAAGCGGTACTTTGCGGTGGTGTAACGGAATTGATGAAAGCAGGCTTTGAAACACTTGTTGAGGCAGGTTATCAACCAGAAATAGCATATTTTGAATGCATCAATGAAATGAAATTAATTATTGACCTTATATATGAAGGCGGATTCAGCAAAATGAGATATTCAATATCTGATACAGCAGAATTTGGTGATTATGTAACAGGTAAAAGAATAATTACAGAAGAAACAAGAAAAGAAATGAAAAATGTTTTATCAGAGATACAGAATGGTGAATTTGCAAAGAAATGGCTCTTGGAAAATCAAGTTGGAAGACCTTCATTTAATGCAATAAGAGAAAGGGAAGCAAATTCAAAAGTGGAACAGGTAGGAAATCACTTGCGTAGTATGATGGCGTGGTTGAAGAAGGATTGATATGGAGGTTATTATATGGGGGATAGAAAAGTCATTGTTTTTGATACCACTTTAAGAGATGGTGAACAAACACCCGGTGTTAGTTTTAATAAAGAAGATAAATATAAAATTGCTGAAAAGCTTAAAAAACTTGGTGTAGATGTTATGGAAGCGGGTTTTCCGGCTGCATCTAACGGAGATTTTGAAGCTGTTAAAAACATTGCAGAAAATTTAAAGGAAATTACAATAGCTGCTCTGGGAAGATCGGTAAAAGAAGATATAGACAGAGCTTATGAAGCCTTAAAGCATGCTGAAAAATCAAGAATGCATTTATTTATAGCAACATCAGATTTACACATAAAATACAAATTAAAAATGACAAAGGACGAAGTACTTAAAAGAGCTGTTGAAAGTATAAAATATGCAAAAGGTAAATTTGATGAAATACAATTTTCTGCAGAAGATGCATCGAGAAGCGATTATGATTTTCTGACGAAAGTTTTCAGTGAAGTCATAGATGCAGGTGCAAGTATAATTAATGTGCCAGATACTGTAGGTTATTCTGTACCAGGGGAATTTGGCAAGATGATTGCATATTTGAAAAAAAGCATTCCCAATATTGATAATGTTATTTTAAGTACACATTGTCATAATGACCTTGGTATGGCAGTAGCCAATTCTCTTTCAGCAATTGAAAATGGTGCAGACCAGATAGAGGTTACAGTATGCGGTATTGGTGAAAGAGCAGGAAATGCAGCACTTGAAGAGGTTGTTATGGCACTTGATACAAGAAAGGATTATTTTAATGTATTCCATAACATCAATAAAAAAGAAATATATTCAACATGCAGCCTTGTAAGTGAAATTGCAGGTATAAAATTACAGCCCAATAAGCCGATTGTTGGTGTAAATGCCTTTAGGCATCAGGCAGGTGTTCATCAACATGGTGTAATGAAAAACAGGATGACATATGAGATTTTAAATCCGGAGGATATAGGTATTGAAACAGAACATTTCGTCTTAGGTAAGCTATCAGGCAGAAATGCTTTTGAATTAAAGGTTGAAAAACTTGGATATAAACTTTCACATGATGAAATTGATAAAGCATTTAAAAAATTTAAAGAGCTTGCAGATGAGAAAAAAATAGTAGAAGATGAAGATATAGTAAATATCATAAAAGAACAGCTTGAAAAAGATAAGAAATTAAAGGAGGGAGAAGTTTGGGTCTAACTTTGACGCAAAAAATACTTTCACATAAGGTAGGTCATCCGGTACATGCAGGAGAATTGATTGAAGCTAATGTGGATATGGTTCTTGGAAATGACGTAACAGCACCGGTTGCTATAAGAGAATTTAAAAAAATTGGTGTAGATGTATTTGATAAAAACAAGATTGCCCTTGTACCGGATCATTTTGTACCGAATAAAGATATTAAATCCGCAGAGCAGGTAAATATAGTAAGAAAATTTGCAAGAGAATATGGAATAGTTAATTTTTTTGAAGTAGGTCAGATGGGTATAGAGCATGCCCTTTTGCCTGAAAAAGGTCTTGTATTGCCTGGAGAGATTGCCATAGGTGCAGATTCACATACATGTACCTATGGTGCAATCAGTTGCTTTTCAACAGGGGTAGGCAGTACAGATATGGCTTGTGCAATGGCGACAGGCAAGGCTTGGTTTAAAGTGCCTGAAGCTATTAAGTTTAATCTGAAAGGAAAATTATCAAAATGGGTCAGTGGTAAGGATGTTATCTTGTATATAATTGGAAAAATCGGTGTTGATGGTGCTCTTTATAAATCAATGGAATTTACAGGTGATTTAAGTTCACTTTCAATTGATGATAGATTTACAATTGCAAACATGGCAATAGAAGCAGGGGCTAAAAACGGTATTTTTGAATTTGATGAAATTACCGAGGAGTATATTAAAGAAAGAGCAAATAGGAAATATAAGGTATTTAAAGCAGATGAAGATGCTATATACAGTGAAGTTTATGAGATAGATTTATCTGAAATAAAACCTCAAGTAGCATTTCCACATCTTCCTGAAAATACAAAGTCGATAGATGAAGTGAAAGATATAAAAATAGATCAGGTTGTAATAGGTTCATGTACAAACGGTCGTATGGAAGATATGAAAATAACTTACGAGATATTGAAAGGAAAAAAAGTACATCCAGATGTCCGGCTTATAATATTCCCGGCAACACAGGATATTTATCTTGAAAGTATAAAAAAAGGATATATTGAAGAATTTATAAAGGCAGGTGCAGCTGTATCAACACCTACATGCGGACCTTGTCTTGGTGGTCATATGGGAATTCTTGCAAAGGGTGAAAGAGCAATATCTACCACAAACAGAAACTTTGTAGGAAGAATGGGTCATACAGAAAGTGAAGTATACCTTGCAAGCCCGGCAGTTGCGGCAGCATCAGCTATAAAGGGATATATAGCAAGTCCTGAGGAGGTGGTTTAATGGAGGGTAAAGCAATAAAATATGGAGACAATGTAGATACAGATGTTATTATACCGGCAAGATTTTTAAACACATCAGATCCAAAAGAACTTGCATTACATTGTATGGAGGATATTGATAAAAATTTCAAGAATAAGGTTAATAAGGGAGATATCATGGTTGCAGGCTATAATTTTGGATGTGGGTCCTCCAGGGAGCATGCACCGCTTGCTATAAAAGAATCCGGTATTTCATGTGTTATAGCAAAATCCTTTGCAAGAATATTTTATAGGAATTCTATTAATATAGGTCTTCCAATTTTAGAATGCAGTGATGCAGTTGATGCCATTGAAGAAGGTGATTTAATATCCATTGATACTGAAAGTGGAATCATAAAAAATATCACAAAAGGTGAGATATATAAATCACAACCGTTTCCAGATTTTATTAAAGAAATTATTAATAATGGCGGACTGATAAATTATGTTAAGGGGAAGGTGAAATAATGTATAAAATTGCAGTGCTTCCTGGTGATGGAATAGGACCGGAAGTAATAAATGAAGCATTAAAGGTATTAGATGTTATTTCAAAAAAATTTAATGTAAAATTTAATGTAAAAGAATATGCCTTTGGAGGTATAGCTATTGATAAATTTGGATGTCCATACCCAAAGGAAACAGAAAATGCATGTCTTAATAGTGATGCGGTATTATTGGGAGCTGTTGGCGGATATAAATGGGATACACTTGATGGAGATAAGAGACCGGAAGCAGGGCTTCTTGCTTTAAGAAAAAGTCTTGGTGTATATGCAAATTTAAGACCTGCAACACTTTTTAAACCCTTAAAAAGTGCATCACCTTTAAAAGATGAACTGTTAAAGGATGGGCTTGATATTCTTGTTGTAAGAGAATTAACAGGTGGTATGTATTTTGGACCAAGAGGGACAGAAAAAATAGATGGCGGTTTTAAGGCATATGATACGGAGGTTTACGAAACAGCAGAAATAAAAAGGATAGCCATAACTGCCTTTGAAACGGCAAGAAAAAGAAACAGGAAGATTACATCTGTTGATAAAGCAAATATACTTGATACTTCAAGGCTTTGGAGAAGTATTGTTAATGAGATAAGCAATGATTATCCTGATGTGGAGTTAAACCACATGTATGTTGATAATTGTGCTATGCAGCTTATAAAAGATCCTTCTCAATTTGATATAATACTTACATCAAATATCTTTGGAGATATTTTAAGTGATGAGGCATCACAACTGACAGGTTCTATTGGAATGCTTCCATCTGCCAGCTTAAGAGGTGATAAAGTAGGATTATATGAACCTATACATGGGTCTGCACCGGATATAGCGGGAACAAAGAAAGCAAACCCTCTTGCTACGATATTATCTGTTGCTATGATGCTGGAATATTCCTTTGATATGAAGGATGCTTCAAATGCGATTAAAGAAGCTGTTAATAAGGTGTTGGAAGACGGATATAGGACAGCTGACCTTGGCAAAGGAAAGATGGTCAATACTGAAGAAATGGGAGATAAGGTAGCAGAATATATTGGGGTGGTAAAATGTTAAGTGATCAGGTAAAAAAAGGTGCGGAGAAGGCGCCCCATAGGTCATTATTATATGCTTTAGGACTTACAGATGAGGAGTTAGAGCGACCTATTATAGGTGTTGCAAATTCAAAAAACGATATAATTCCGGGGCATATAAACCTTGATAAAATTGCTGAAGCTGTAAAAGCAGGTATCAGAATGGCAGGAGGTACACCTATTGAATTTTCTACAATAGGTGTATGTGATGGTATTGCTATGAACCATAAGGGAATGAAATATTCACTTGGCAGCAGGGAACTTATTGCAGACAGCGTAGAAATAATGGCAATGGCACATGGTTTTGATGGTCTTGTCCTTATACCAAATTGCGATAAGATTGTTCCGGGAATGTTGATGGCTGCTGCAAGACTTAATATACCATCAATCGCAGTAAGCGGTGGTCCAATGCTTGCAGGGAGATATAAAGACGCTCCAAATGACCTTAGTTTATTATTTGAAGCCGTTGGTTCATTTAAATCCGGGAAAATTTCCGATAAAGATTTACATGACATGGAAATATCTGCATGTCCCACTTGTGGGTCATGTTCAGGAATGTATACCGCAAATACAATGAATTGTTTAACAGAGGTTCTTGGTATGGGGCTTCCGGGTAATGGTACAATTCCAGCTGTATATTCAGACAGGATTAGGCTTGCAAAACATGCCGGAATGAAGATAATGGAGCTTATTAAAAAAGATATAAAACCTTGTGATATTCTTACGAAAGATGCATTTATAAATGCTTTTTGTGCAGATATGGCACTTGGGGGTTCAACAAATACCCTTTTGCATCTAAAAGCAATTGCACATGAAGCGGGAGTTGAAATATCACTTGATGAAATAAATAAAATAAGTGCAAAAGTACCAAATCTCTGTAAACTAAGTCCTGCAGGGAAATACCACATAGAAGACTTACATTTTGCAGGTGGTATTCCGGCAATATTAAATGAACTTACCAAGATAAATGCAATAAATACGGAATTAATTACTGTAACAGGTAAAACAGTTGGTGAGAATATAAAGGATGCTTATATAAAAAATCATGATGTAATAAAATCTGTTGAAAATCCTTATAGCAAAACAGGCGGGCTTGCAGTATTGTTTGGTAACATTGCAAAAGATGGGGCTGTTGTTAAAGCATCTGCCGTATCAGAAGAAATGCTTAAACATAAAGGTCCTGCAAGGGTATTTAATTCTGAAGATGAGGCTATATCAGCAATATACAATGGTGAGATAAAAAAAGGTGATGTTGTTGTTATAAGGTATGAAGGACCTAAAGGAGGTCCCGGGATGAGGGAAATGCTTTCTCCAACATCGGCACTTGCAGGTATGGGACTTGATAAAGATGTGGCATTAATAACTGATGGAAGATTTTCCGGGGCTACAAGGGGTGCATGTATCGGTCATGTATCACCTGAAGCGATGGAAGGTGGAGAAATAGCTATAATAAATGATGGAGATATTATAGAAATTGATATTCCTGCAAGGAAACTCAATGTGAAGTTAAGTGATGATGAGATAAAATCAAGGTTTCAGAATTGGATTAAACCTGAACCCAAGATTAAAAAAGGATATATGGGAAGGTATTCGAATCAGGTTACATCAGCTAGTACAGGGGCAGTTTTTAAATGATATCTTGATGAACTCGTTGTCGCACACTCGTGACTTTAGTCATGAGTAAGACAACGGCTACAATCAGTACGGTAGGGACTACCGGATTTTAAGCCTGTGGAGATGGAGGTTACGAAGTCAATGAATCAGGAATCCTGTTACTTCAGTAATGGGAGGTTCAAGTTAATAAATAAGGATATTTACATTCTTGTTTGAAGGTTATAAAGGAGGTGGTATTATGATATTAAAAGGCGCCCAAGTAATTATAGAAGTATTGAAAGAAATGGGTGTTGATACTATTTTTGGAATACCGGGGGGTTCAGTAATTCCGCTTTATGATGCATTGTATGATTCCGATATAAAACACGTATTGGCAACACATGAACAAATGGCAGCACATATGGCTGATGGATATGCAAGGGTAACAGGAAGAGTTGGTGTATGTATAGCAACATCAGGTCCGGGAGCTACAAATCTTGTAACAGGTATTGCAAATGCATATATGGATTCAATACCTATTGTTGCAATAACGGGTCAGGTGCCGACAAATATGATAGGCAAGGATTCTTTTCAGGAGGTTGATATTGCAGGTATAACAATGCCAATAACAAAACATAATTTTATTGTTAAAACACCTGAAAAATTGCCGGATATTTTAAGAGAAGCATTTTATATAGCCAAGAGGGGAAGACCGGGTCCGGTACTTGTGGATGTACCAAAAGATATTCAAACAGCCGATATAGATTATGTTAAAAGAAAAGACCATTATGTAGAAAAAGAAAATTTAAGGGTTGAAGAAGATAATTTGAATAACGCCATTCAGCTGATATTAAAAAGTAAAAGACCTGTTATATTTGCAGGTGGTGGTGTCATATTGTCAAATGCCTCCAAGATTTTATTAGATTTTGCAAATAAAATGCAAATACCTGTAGCGACCTCTTTAATGGGGCTTGGAAGTTTTCCTGAGGACTATGAACTTTCATTAGGACTTATAGGAATGCACGGCAGTAAATTTGCCAACCTTGCGGTATATAAATCTGACCTTTTAATAGCAATCGGTACAAGGTTTAGTGATCGTGTTGTAGGGAAATGCGAAAAATTTGCACCCATGGCAAAAATCATTCATATGGACATAGACCCTGCTGAAATAGGAAAAAATATTAAGATAGATGTGCCTCTTGTTGGAGATATAAAAGAAATATTGACACTTCTTAATGATAAAATTCCTGTAATTAGACATGAAGAATGGATAAATGAACTTCATGAAATGAAAGAAACAAACATATTTAAATATAAGAATGATGATATATTGAGGCCACAGTGGATTGTTGAAAAGATACAAGAAATAGGAAAAGACAATCTTATTATGACAACAGAAGTTGGACAAAATCAAATGTGGACAGCACAGTATTTTAAATTTAAGGAGCCAAGAACATTTGTAACATCAGGAGGTCTTGGTACAATGGGTTTTGGATTACCTGCGGCGCTTGGGGCACAGGTAGGGCGACCTGATAAAAGGGTTATTAATATAGCAGGTGATGGAAGTATTAGAATGAATATACATGCATTTGAAACAGCAGCCATTTACAACATTCCTGTTATTACAATAATATTAAACAACCAGGCACTTGGAATGGTAAGACAGTGGCAAAATCTTTTATATGATAAAAGATTTTCTCATACAGACTTAAATGCAAATTTAAATTTCACAAAAATTGCTGAAGCCTTCGGTGTTGAGGCTGAAAGGATTAATACAAAAGAACAATTTGAAAACGCCTTTAAAAAGGCTATATCATTAAATAAGCCTTATGTTATAGAGTGTATGATAGACAAAGATGAAATGGTTCTGCCATTTATTCCAGCAGGCGGAACAGTTGAAAATACCATAGAATAGTTGTATAATGATATTAATCAAATAAAATAATAGACCTTCAGGGATCGGTGAAATTCCGTACCGGCGGTAAAGCCCGCAAGCCTTATGGCAGATCTGGTGTAATTCCGGAGCCGACAGTATAAAAGTCTGGATGGAAGAAGGAAAAATTATTGGTATCATTCAAAGGTATTAAAAATCCTACCTTAAAAGTGAAACTAAATAATTTAAAAATGTAATTAAACCCCTGAAGTTTTAAACTCAGGGGTTTTTAAACTTCAAGTATTAATTGGAGGTGATTCTATTGGAAAAGTACATGAAAAGGGCTTTGGAGCTTGCAAAAAAAGGGTGGGGACATACTAATCCAAACCCTCTGGTCGGCGCTGTAATTGTAAAAAATGGAAAAATAATAGGAGAAGGATATCATGAATATTTTGGAGGTCCTCATGCAGAAATAAATGCGTTAAAAAGTGCGGTTGATGATGTAGATGGCGCAACAATGTTTGTAACCTTAGAACCCTGCAGCCATTTTGGTAAAACTCCTCCATGCAGTAATGCTATAATCAAATCGGGCATAAAGGAGGTATATATAGCAATGGAGGACCCCAATCCCATGGTTAGAGGGAGGGGGATAAAAATGCTGCAAGAAGCCGGAATAAATGTATATCTTGGTATGATGGAAAAGGAGGCAGAGAAGCTTAATGAAATATTCATAAAATATATTACAACAAAACTTCCTTTTGTTATATTAAAATCTGCTATGAGTATTGATGGAAAGATTGCCTGTTATACGGGGGATTCAAAATGGATAACCGGTGAAAAATCAAGAAAATATGTTCACAATATAAGAGGCAGGGTTTCTGCAATTATGGTTGGTGTAAATACGGTGATAAAAGACAATCCCCATCTTACAGCAAGGATAGAAGGTTATAAAAGTCCTACAAGAATTGTAGTTGACAGCAAAGGAAGGATTCCACTTGACTCAAATGTTATAAATGATAAATCCGCAAGGACAATAATTGCAACAACAGAGCTTATGTCTGATAACATCAGGAGAAAGCTTAAAGAAAGGGATATAGATATAATTGAATTAAAGAATAGTAATGGGAGGGTACCTTTAAAAGAGTTAATGGTAAAACTTGGAGAGCTAAGTATTGACAGCGTGCTTATTGAAGGAGGTGGAACATTAAATTGGTCTGTCCTTGAAGAAGCTGTAGCAGATAAAATAATGTTTTTTATTGCACCTAAGATTATAGGTGGGAAAGATGCTATAACGTCAGTAGAGGGTAAGGGTTTTTCTAAGGTGATGGATTCGATAAATTTAAGGGACATTGAGATAGAAAAGATAGAAGATGATATATTAATTTCAGGGCATATAAAGTAATTATAGTGGAGGAATCAGGATGTTTACCGGGATAATAGAAGAAATGGGTATAGTGAAAAACATTGTATATGGTAATTTTTCAAAAATTATAGTAGAATGTAACAGGGTTCTTGAAGGAACAAAAATTGGGGATAGTATTGCGGTAAATGGGGTATGCTTGACTGTTAACGATATTTCAAAAGATTCATTTACCGCTGATGTAATGCCGGAGACGTTGAGAGCCAGTAATTTAAAGGACTTAAAAAATGGGAACAGGGTAAATCTTGAAAGAGCATTGCAAGCCGGCGGAAGGTTTGGCGGTCATATTGTTTCAGGACATATAGATTTTACAGGAGATATCTTAAGTAAAAGACAGGAGAAAAATGCATATATATTTAAAATATCAACAAAGGAAAAATATTCAAAATACATTGTACAAAAAGGCAGTATCGCAGTTGATGGGATAAGTTTAACAGTTGTTGATGCACAGCAAAATTATTTTACTGTTTCAATAATCCCACATACAATGGGGGAAACCACCTTTAATTATAAGAATGTTGGAGATAGTGTCAACATTGAAGTTGATATACTTTCTAAGTATGTGGAGAAATTAATAAATAAAAAAGACATGAAGGATTTTTTAAGCGAAAACGGATTTGTTTAAAAACTTATTTAAGGAGGTAAAAGAATGCTTAGCAGGATAGAAGAAGCGATAGAGGATATAAGATGCGGCAAAATGATTATTATTGTAGATGATGAAGATAGGGAAAACGAAGGCGACCTTGTTATGGCGGCTGAAAAGGTAAAAGGTGAAGATATTAATTTCATGATTAAATATGCACGTGGTTTAGTTTGTGTACCAATGACAGAGGATAAGTTAAATACCTTAAATTTAAATCCTATGGTTCAAAATAATACGGACCATAAAGAAACCGCATTTACGGTTTCAACTGATTTTAAAGAATGTACAACAGGAATTTCAGCATTTGAAAGGGCACTGACAATTAAAAAATTAGTAGATGATAATTCGAAAGCAGAGGATTTTACAAGACCCGGACATGTATTTCCACTTATGGCTAAAAACGGAGGTGTTCTTCAAAGGGCCGGACATACGGAAGCATCTGTAGACATTACACGGCTTGCAGGATTAAAGCCGGCTGCTGTAATATGTGAAATAATTAATGATGACGGAACAATGGCAAGGCTTCCGGAACTTATGGAATTTGCAAAAAAGTTTGATTTAAAGATTATCTCTATTGAAGATTTAATAAAATATAGAAGAAAAAATGAAACCCTTATAAAAAGGGTAGCACAGGCGAAACTTCCTACAAAATTTGGTGATTTTGATATCTATGGTTATGAAGAAATATTGACAAGTAAGCAGCATATTGCACTGGTGAAAGGGGTATTAAGTGAAGAACCTACCCTTGTTAGGGTACACTCCGAATGTTTTACCGGAGATGTACTAGGTTCTTTAAGATGTGACTGCGGAGACCAGCTTCATGCAGCAATGGATAGGATTGGACGTGAAGGTGGTGTGCTTATTTATTTAAGTCAGGAAGGAAGAGGTATAGGACTTTTAAACAAGATTAAGGCATATCACCTTCAAGATGAAGGATATGACACTGTTGAGGCAAATCTTAAACTTGGTTTTCCAGCAGATATGAGGGAATACGGAATAGGTGCGCAAATTTTAAAAGACCTTGGGCTAAAAAAATTAAGGATAATGACAAATAACCCTAAAAAGATGGCAGGGCTTTCAGGATATGGGCTTGAAATAGTTGAAAGGGTACCTATTGAAATATGTTATAATGACTATAATAGGAGATACCTTGAAACAAAAAAAGAAAAGATGGGGCACATGCTTTCGGACAAATAAAGACAAGGGGACGTTTCTTTTGTCTTAACAAATAAAAAGGAGGAAACGCAGTTATGAAAATATACGAAGGAAAACTCATAGGGGAAGAGAAAAAATTTGGTATAGTTGTAAGCAGGTTTAATGAATTTATTACAAATAAACTTTTAGAGGGTGCACTTGACGCCTTAAAAAGGCACGGTGTCAAAGAGGAGGATATTGAAATTGCATGGACACCCGGTGCATTTGAGATACCGCTCATAGCAAAAAAGATGGCTGAATCTAAAAAGTACAATGCAGTAATTGCATTAGGAGCAGTTATAAGGGGAGAAACGCCTCATTTTGATTATGTGGCAAACGAAGTTTCAAAAGGTATTGCAAATGTAGGACTCAGTACAAATATGCCTGTTATATATGGGGTATTGACAACAGATACAATAGAACAGGCTATTGTAAGGGCAGGAACAAAAGCAGGGAATAAAGGCTTTGATGCGGCAGTAACAGCAATAGAGATGGTAAATTTAATAGATGAACTAAAATAAGGGCTATTCGTGCCCTTATTTTTTACTTCCAAGCCGGAATGATTCCGGCTTTTTGGAAGGCTTTAAAAATAACAACAAAGACAGGTCCCATTATAAGTCCAAAACCACCAAAAAGTTTTGCTCCAATAAACATTGAAAGAAGGGTAACAAGTGGGTGCAAGCCGATACTTTGTCCTACTATTTTTGGCTCAATCAGCTGTCTTACAATTGTTACAATACCGTAAAGTATTAAAATATACACACCTACCATATAATTTTTTACTGCTATGTTATAAATTGCCCATGGTACAAGAACAGAACCAGAACCTAATACAGGAAGAATATCAATAAAGCTTACAATTAAACCTAATAAAAAAGCATAATTAAATCCAATGATTGTAAGCCCTATAGAAACCTCAAGAAATGTTATAAACATTATAATGGTTTCTGCTCTTAAGAAACCTATAAGGGTTTGGAAAAGGTCCCCTTTTATATTTACGGCATGTTTTATCCAATTTGGAGGTAATTGTTTTTCTAAAAAATTCAGTATAAGCCATTTATCTTTACTCATAAAGAATGTTGACACAATCGATAATAAGAATATAAAGAAAAAATTAGGTAGTGATGCGACAAATCCTAAAAGTCCTGTTGCAATATTCTTAGCTAATATAGAAATATTATTAAGAAGCAGTTGAAGATTATTTTCAAAAAATGTTGTTACATTTGGAGGAAGAGTTTTGTAGTACATTCTTATTCTATCTATTAAATTTGATATTATCATATCAACTGATTCAGTGTATTTTGGAACATATTCAGCAAGTGTATTTAGCTCATAAATAAGCTGTGAAATAATTAAAGTTATAAAAAATCCTATTATAGCGATTAAAAGAATAATAAGAATTAATGATGAAATACCTCTTGGGATTTTAATTTTTTTTTCAAAAAAATCTACAGCAGGGTCAATTAAAATTGCAAAGAATAAGCCGATTGCAAACGGAAGCAGGAAAGGTGTTATTTTAAATGTCAAGAGGTAAAGCAAAACAAATATAAGTAATATTGTCAGACTTTTTTTAATTATTTCCTTATAAATTATAAAAAATTCCTTCACAAAAAAACCTCCCTTATTAGTATTATAATATGGTCTATATATTTTTGTCTATGGTTAAATGAATAAAATCCGGTTTTAACGGATTTTATTGGGCGGTTTTTATTATTTTTTTGATTTTTTTACAATTTTGCTGTGGGATATTATTCCTTTCATCCATTGTATACCCCCTTTTATTATCTTATATAGTAATTATTAACATTATTAATTAAAATATTCATAAAAAGTTATTTTTATTAAAAAAATTTCTATATGTATTTTATGTTGTGTTATAATCTAAATATACTTAGTAAAAGGAGATTGAAAAATGAAAACTAATACGCGAAAAGAAATTATAAGCTGGATTTTAACAATTGCATTGGCTTTTATAATCGCTATGTTTATTAGAACATACGTGTTTGAACTTGTTGATGTGCCAACAGGTTCTATGTTGAATACAATTCAGTTGGGTGATAAATTTATTGAAAATAAATTTATTTACAGAATTGAACCAATTAAAAGAGGGGATATTGTTGTCTTTGAATTTCCGGATAAACCTTCTACAAACTTTGTAAAAAGGGTTATTGGAATAGGTGGAGATATCATTGAAATAAAAAATGGCATTTTATACAGAAATGGCAAAGAAGTGAAAGAACCATACTTAAAAGAACCGATGATAGGGACATTCGGTCCTTATAAGGTACCGCCTAATCATTATTTTATGATGGGGGACAACAGGAATCAGTCGTATGATAGCAGATATTGGACACATAAATATGTATCAAGAGATGCTATTTTGGGTAAAATTGTTTTTAGAATATGGCCATTAGATAGCATAGGTTCGATAGAAGGTAAGTAAATATTGAATTTGTGAATGATAAGTAGTATAATATTAACAGATAGAATTACGGGAATTCCCGTCCTTAGTATTAAGGGCGGGAATTAGTATTAAGATAGAATTTGGAGGTATTTTTTATGTTGGATATTAAGAGGATAAGAAATAATCCGGAAGCGGTAAAAAGAGCCATTGAACTAAAAAAAGAAAATACTAATATCGATGAATTTTTAAAAATTGACGAGAAAAGAAGACAGATGCTTTCAGGGCTTGAATCATTAAAAAATAAAAGGAACATAGAGTCAGAAAATATCGCGAAACTAAAAAGTGAAGGTAAAGATGTTTCCGACTTAATTTCAGATATGAAAGGTATATCTGAAAGAATAAAAGAAATGGAATCAGAATTAAAGGACGTTGAGGAAAAGATAGATGAACTTATATGGACAATACCAAATATACCTGATAAAAGTGTTCCTGTAGGCGATAGTGATGCAGATAATATTGAGATTAGGAAATGGGGTTTGCCGCGAAAATTCGATTTTAAGATAAAGCCCCATTGGGATTTAGGTGTTGACCTTGATATATTGGATTTTGAAACTGCTTCAAAAGTTACAGGTTCACGATTTACTTTTTATAAAGGTTTAGGTTCAAGGCTTGAAAGGTCGCTTATTAATTTTATGTTGGATCTTCATACAGAAAAACACGGTTATACAGAAATATTTCCGCCCTTTATGGTACATAGGAGGAGCATGTATGGCACAGGACAGCTTCCTAAATTTGAGGAAGATGCATTTAAGGTGGCGGGGACAGATTATTTTCTGATACCAACAGCGGAAGTACCTGTAACAAACATGTACCGTGATACGATAATTGATGGTGACAAGCTTCCGATTTATCACTGTGCATTCAGTACATGTTTCAGACAGGAAGCGGGTTCTGCCGGAAGAGATACAAGAGGGCTAATAAGGCAGCATCAATTTAATAAAGTTGAACTTGTAAAATTCACAGAACCTGATAAATCCTATGAAGAGCTTGAGAAAATGACAAATGATGCTGAGGATGTCCTCAAAGAACTTGGACTGCCATATAGAGTTGTTGCAATTTGTACAGGAGACCTTGGTTTTACAGCAGCAAAGAAATATGATATTGAAGTTTGGATGCCCAGTTACGGAAGATATGTTGAAATATCCTCTTGTAGCAACTGTGAAGACTTTCAAGCTCGAAGGGCAAATATAAAATTCAGACCTAAAGAAGGAGGAAAAGCCCAATTTGTCCATACATTGAATGGTTCAGGGATTGCAGTTGGAAGGACTTTTGCCGCAATACTTGAAAATTATCAGAAGGAGGATGGGTCTGTAATCATACCTGAGGCTTTGAAACCATATATGAAATTAGAAATACTTAAAAAATAAGAAAATTAATAAATTACACAAACAGGGTTATTGACAAGAATGCCGGTATATGATATACTTTATATCGTTATAGCGGCAAGGAGAGGTGTCCGAGGGGTTTAAGGAGCTGGTCTTGAAAACCAGTGTCTCTTAACGGAGCCGTGGGTTCGAATCCCACCCTCTCCGCCATACAATTAAATAACAAAATTAAGCAACTTAAGAACCTATGGAGAAGTACCCAAGTTGGTGAAGGGGCGGTCCTGCTAAGACTGTAGGTCGGGGGAAACCCGGCGCGAGGGTTCAAGTCCCTCCTTCTCCGCCATTTAAAAGGTTGCTTTTTATTTTTTATCCTCACCTATTATGACAGTTGCATCAATATTTGGATTTTTTTTAACGTTTCTTTCAATAAAATTTATAGATAAAGCTTTTGCAACTTTTTTTGCCTTTTCTTCACTGCTGATTATATATACAATAGATGCTGAATAGTTTATACCATCAACATTCCCTATTTTTACTACAGTAAAACCTTGCTTTTTTAGTTTATCCGCATATTTTGTAGCAAGACCGGGAATGCCTGTCCCATTTAACACTTCAACATTTATATTTAAATTATCAATATTTTTATACGTACTCGGTTTAGCTGCACTATTATTAAAAAATAGGTTCGCAAGGTCTATTGTTTGACCTGTGTCAATAAAATAGTAACTAACATCATTTTGATAGCGTCCTTCACCAGGTATAGTTGCCATATTAATTTTATCAGGCTTGTTTTTGACAAAGTTTACGGCATATTCTGTCAAATCAGATATTGATAAATCGGTTTTTATATTTCTGCTTAAAGTAATTGCAAGTGAGGGTATTTTTGGTAGTATTGATGGTGATGTTACTTTATTTATAAAGGATTTAAAAAAATCATGTTGTGCATTTATCCTTCCAATATCGCCATTACGATATCCATGACGATACCTTACAAATTCTAATGCTTTTTCTCCATCTAAAATCTGTAGCCCCTTTTTAAGATTTATATGGAGTGGAGGTTTTGCAACATCGTCATCATATACCATGTCAAAAGGAACATTGACTTCAACGCCGCCGATGGCGTCTACAATACGTTTAAATCCGTCATAATTTAAAATAACATAATTATCAATATTTATTTTAAGTATATCCTCAACAGCACTTTTAAGTGTATCGATTTTACCTTCTGAATATGCCGCATTAATTTTCATTTCTTCAGGTGAATAATAACCGGGTCGTGGATAGTATACATCTCTTGGAATCGATAACAAATTGATTTCTTTCTTTTGAATATTATAACTTGCTACAAATATTGTATCTGATAAGCCATCCGCATCTCCTACAAAAAGAATATTTTTATTTTTTTCAGAAATATTACTCTGAATTTCATTACTTTTTACAGGAATGTTTAAATTTATATAAAACATAAAGGTTCCTGCGGCTATTGCAATTGATATACATAGAAAAATTAAAATAATAATTTTAAAAGTTTTTTTCATCTCATATCTCATCCTATGTTTATTATTTTATTAATAATATACATCAGTTATTGGATTTAAGCAATAAAATAAATATGGAAATCTATTGAAAAGTATAAAGCAAATGCAATATATATAGAAAATTTTGTTATATTAGTTAAACTAAAAAAGGAAATAATAAAAATGGTGGTGATGATATAGATGGAAATAATTCAATCGGCATTAAAAATAGAAAATCTCATAAAAGAAACAGAATATATATTTGAAAAACTTAATAAATCAAATAATATTTTATTAAAAAATATTATAAAGATTGAAGAGCATATATCAAAATTAGATTTACTTATAAATGAATATTTTACAAAAATTCAATCCATAGGAAATGAAAACAAAAGAAGTTTGTTAAATTATTTAAATAATAATTATAAAGAGAAAAATGATTTAGAAATTGAATTTAAAAACCGACAGATAGAAATACTTAATCAAATTTCAGAGTTAATAAAAAATATGAAAGCAGATATCTATAATAATGGAATTTCAATAGAGAAAATAAAGGATTTAAAGAATAATATAAATACTTTAAAATCTATGATAGAAAAGGACATAATGCTTAATATTGAGTTGAATAAAAAACCACCTGTTGAAAAAATTAAATATGTGTATGATATACCACCTCAGCTTATTAATAATTTAAATTCTGCTTTTCAGAATGTATGTATGGCAAAAGAAGGTATAGAAAAGATAAAAGTATTTGACGATATAATCAATAATCTCCAACAAATTCAATAGAAGAAAAAATTTCTTTATTAATATGCAAATATGAGGGAATATTAATTTGGGGGAAAATAATTAAAAGGAGGGTTAACATGAATAGGAAAGAATTTGAGGATTATCTTGGTGAGAAGGTCAACAGTGAAGTTTCAGAAGAGCTGAGTTCAAGGTTTGGAAAACCCAATCAACAAGACCAACAACAAGCACAGCAACAGGCACAGCAGGTACAGCAGCAGCTTCAAAACATGGGTATAAATGTTACTCCACAGCAGTTCCAGCAATTATTAAATCAGGTAAAAACTCAGGCACAACAGCAACAAAATCAAACAGATATGCAGGTACAGCAGGCGTTACAGCAGGCTATGGCAGCACTGCAGCAGGCACAGCAAAGCATACAGGCAAATCAGGTATTTGCTCAAATGAGCAAGATTTTAGATTCCTCAAATCAGCAATTGCAGCAGTTGACTCCTCAAATGCCGGGACAGCAACCTGCCGGCATGCAACAGCCTCAACAGCCTCAACCTGCCGGTATGCAACAGCAACAGGCACAGCAAGGTATAACAGGTTTTTAGCAACAGATTTCTCAAAAGGAAAGGTTATAGTAATTCTAAAATAAGGGTTGTAAGGCAAACTTACAACCCTTTATTTATAAAAAATCAGGGAAAAAATTATCCCCAAAGTATTTGCAAAAAGTATAGAAATATGTTATTATAAAAAAAGATTATGCGCCCGTAGCTCAGCTGGATAGAGCGTTTGACTACGAATCAAAAGGCCACGGGTTCGAATCCTGTCGGGCGCACCAGTAAAATAGCATATTTGAGGGTATATGTGATAAGGCATATACCCTTTTTGATTGCGAGTTGATTGCGATGGGAGACTTCTTTCAAGTTTATGTTGAAATTTCATGAATATAATATTGAAAATTATTATGAATTTGTATATAATATAAAGTATAGATTGCAAAATAGTAAGGAGGGAAATACCGTGTCACAAATTTCTAAACATGATTTGAGAAATATAATTAATAAGCTTATTTCTGTTTCTGATTTAAGCAGAGGCATGGCTTCAAAGATTATACAACGGATTGGAAAGAACAAAGAGCAGTATATAGTTGTTAAAAATAATAAACCTGAAGCAGTAATCATGTCAATAAATGAATATATTGATCTTATGGAAGCAAAGGAGAATTTTGAACTTTTACAAATTGCACAAGAAAGAACAAAAGATTTAAAGGAAGAAGATCTGATATCTTTTGAAGAAATTCTTGAAAAAGAAGGCTTAACGAAAGAAGAATTAAATAAATATGTTGAAACAGTGGAGATTGAATAAAGATGTGGAAAGTTTCTTTTATGCCTGATGCAAAGAAAGATTTATTTATACTGGATAAAAGCATTAGAACTATTGTGTATGCAGGTATTGAAAAAGTCAGACTAAATCCTTTGCCACAAAGTGAAGGTGGGTACGGAAAACCATTAGGGAATAAAAGGGGAAACAATTTAACAGGTTTTTTTAAAATAAAGTATAAAAATATAGGAATTAGAGTTGTTTATACATTGGTCCGGGATAGGCAAATAATGAATATTGTTGTTATCTCGAAACGGGGTGAAAGTCAGTGCTATAAATTAACAGAAAAAAGAAAAAGAAAATATGGAGATAAAATCTTTTAAGATCTTTTTTAAAAAGGATAGTAGTTGAGTAGCCCATCCTTAGTGCTGCTTATTAAAAAGCATTCCTATAAAATAATTATTCACCTTATCGTAATAGTAATTGTAGCTTGAGAATTCGTATTCTTCTGGTGTTTCAACTATCCCTGCTCTTACAGGATTATTGTGAATATATTCAATTTTATTTTGTAATTCCTCACCATCTCTTATCTTTGTCATAAAATCTGGATTGCCATAACTTGCCTTCCTTGCCCATAATCTTATTGTACTTGTTGTAAAAGAACACAAGTATAAAATTAAAACAATTATTGACATATATCATAAACTAAAGGAGGTGGGATGAAGTAAAATGTATGGTTTGGTTTTGGAAGGTGGGGGAGGAAGAGGAGCGTATCAGATAGGAGCTTTTAAAGCTTTAGTGGAAATGGGTATAGAGGTCAAGGGTGTTGCCGGTACTTCTGTAGGGGCGTTAAACGGTGCCATGATAGTACAGGAGGATTTTGAGAAGGCTTATGACTTATGGTATGATATGTCTTATTCAAGGGTTATAAATGCCGATGATGAGAAAATAGAAAAATTCAAAAAAGGGAATTTAAATAAGGAGGATATATTTTTATTAAAAGAAAAGTTAAAAGGGATTATTGAAGATAAGGGATTAGATATAACCCCTTTAAAGAATTTATTAAAAGAAATTATTGATGAAGGGAAAATAAGAAATTCAGGAAAAGATTTTGGAATTGTTACGGTATCTCTGACCGATTTAAAACCTTTGGAATTATATATTGAAAATATTCCCAAGGGAAAATTAGTAGATTATTTAATGGCAAGTGCTTATTTACCTATATTCAAGAGGGAAAAAATTGATGGGAAAAGATATGTTGATGGAGGAATATATAATAATCTTCCTGCTAATTTGCTAATAAACAAGGGATATAAAAATTTGATACTAATAAGAACACATGGTTTTGGTGTTGTCAGAAAGATGAATTTAAAAGGGTTTAACATTATTACCATATCCTCAAAAGAAGAGTTAAGCGGAATATTAGATTTTGACAAGGATGTTGCAAGATACAATCTTAAATTGGGATATTTTGACGGTTTAAAAGCTTTTAAAGGTTTAAAAGGGAAAAAATACTATATTGAAGTTGAAAAGAATAAAGAGTATTTTTTTGATTATTTAATAAATTTGGATGAACGTAAAGTATTAAAAATAAATAAGATTTTTGGTATAAATAAAAGTATTCCTTACAGGAGGGCTTTGTTTGAATTCGTTATTCCCAAATTATCAGGCATCTTAGATCTAAGTAATGATGCCGATTATGAAGATATAATTTTGGCTTTAATAGATAAAACAGCCGAAATTTGCCAGCTTGAGAGGTTTAGAGTCTATTCTTATGAAGAAATAGTGAATAAAATAAAAGAAACGATTGGATTAAAAAGGGATAAACAGTCAGGTCTCGTAGATAAAATAATCAAGAAAGTAGATGTGCTTTCCATATTTAATAAAGACGATGCTATTAAAGAAATAGCAAGAATCATTCTTTAAAGGATACAAAACTTGGTGTCTTGTTTGGAGTTTTTGCCTTTATACCTGCATTGGTGATAAAACAGCTTTTTAATAAACAGTACTAATACTGGGTTTAAAGAAGCGTGTCAGAACTGCTGTTAATTGCAATTCTGACCGTAACAAATAAAGATAAAAGGAAGTATTATTATGAGAAGGAATAAGCATAGAGTAAGATATGAGCTTGACAGTGGTGGGATAAAAAGGTTCAGGCAGAGCTTCAAAAAGCAATTGACTATTTGTTGAAAGAAGGGATGATATTTTGAAGAAAGATAGAGCAAATCAAATTCTGATAGATAGACAAGAGAACCGTCCCCGTGTCTGTATATAATTGTATACAGAAAATAAACTCCGCTCAACAATAATAAAGTTGACTCTATGATAATAAAGTTCATTCCAAAACCCCGTAGTAAATGCAGAATAACACCTGATTTGCTGCGGGGTTTGCTTTTGGTGGGGGAGATAATCTATATGAAGGTCTTTTTATTGATATAACATCCTACTTCGTCTATTATTAACACTTTATACTTTGAAAAATATTTTAATCGAATCTCTAAACGGTTTTCTGTTAATGCCTTTTTTAATTGAGACATTAATTCTTGAAAATGAATGAAATAGGTAGAATATCTGTGCTTAGCACATTTATGTAAATGAAACCAATTATAATGGAAAAGGTACTTATGAAAATAAAATTTAATGTATAATGGTAATAGAATACGATTAAGGAATGATAGAACTTTATGTGGAAAAGTATTACCATATTTTAATTTGGGGAGAAAAAATAAAATGGATAATGGGATAATGAATAAATGCTGCTGTGGCAGCAAATCTCAATCAACATATAAAATAGAAAATGACAATACATGTCCTGTGTGTAAAACATCAGGAATCAAAGTAAAAAATATTACAAAAAAATATTACAGTAAAGCATAATTATAGTACACTTTGCAGGTTATAGACATATTATAATTTTATTATTTAATTTGTACAAAATTTATTTTAATGATATAATGATTGTAAAAAAAAGTGGACCAGAAAGAAGGAAAAGTATGGTTAATGAGTTGGAATATAAATCCACAATTAAATCAAGACCGTTTTTTTTTAAGGAAACAAAAAAGGTCGCGGAACTTATAAATAAAGGGCTTAAGGAATTTGAGATAAAAAATAAAGCCAAAAACGATAATATATTTCAGGTGAATACAGAAACAAGAAGAAGTGAAATTGCGTCAATCGTGCTGCGGAGGTTAAAGGTCCTCGATGATTTTTTGATTGAAAAAATAGCAAAGGGAAACGTTGATACCAGTAAACAGATAGTTGTATATGCCATTATGAAAACAGATAGATTGTTTTTTGAATTCATGTATGAGGTGTTTAGAGAGAAGATACTGCTTCGGGATTTTACCTTGCAGGACAAGGATTTTAATATTTTTTTTGATAGAAAGAAGGAACAAAGTGAAAGGGTGGCCTCATGGGATGACTATACCTTCTATAAATTAAAGCAGGTATATATTCGCATCCTGTTTGAGGCTGGTTTTCTAAAAAACCAAAAAAACGATAGGGAAATTGCTCGGCCAATTATTGAAGAGGATGTAGCATATCATTTTAAAGAAATTGGAGATACAAAATACCTTAATGCACTGATAGGGGAGATGTAAATGAAAACCATTTATGACAGGTTAGATGAAATAATGCAGTGTATAACGAAAGAGTCTTTCAGGGAAAATACAGGTCTCGGAAATGAAGTCGGGTATTACATATTCGATTATGAACCCAAATATGAAATGCTTGTTAGAGATTACGTGCAGTTTCTCAAACAAAAAATCAATGAGGGAAACTACGGCTTTACTATAAAGGAATTTGACCTGTATGAGATAATGCTGGAACTTCTTGAGACAAAAGGTTATCTTGAGAAGAACTTTAAGATGGAACAGGATAAGGGAAGCGAGTTTGTATTTAACGCTACGAAAAAGGCACTAAGGCTTACAGAGAAGAACGACCTTATTATCCAGTATATCAAGGATAGGGTCAAAAAAGGCGACGTAGTATTTATCACTGGCGTAGGAAAGGTATGGCCGATTATCCGCTCGCATATGGTGCTAAATAATCTTCATCAGGTTTTGGACGAAGTTCCAGTAGTTATGTTCTTTCCAGGAGTATACGACGGACTTGAACTGGTGCTGTTTGAAGAAATAAAAGACGACAATTACTATAGAGCCTTCAAACTTGTAGAAAGATATTGATTTTTTAAGGGGGATGTACATATGCGTATAAAAGAAATGTTTTATAAACCCATAGACAGGGATATCAAGGGAGTTATTAAGATTGGCCAGGGCGATGACAGCAATGTATACCAGGAACTTGAAGAATATGTTGTCACAAGGGAACTGACAAAGCACTTTAACGATTTTTTTGAAGCATATAAAAAGAGTATTGTGGGTACTACCGACAAAATGGGGGTATGGATTTCTGGATTTTTTGGAAGCGGTAAATCCCACTTTCTCAAAATACTCTCTTATCTCCTTGAAAACAAAGAAGTCAATGGAAAGAAGGCAATTGAATACTTCAAAGACAAAATCCAGGACAGCATGGTTCTGGCTGATATGAAACTTGCAGGTGACACTTCTGCGGATGTTATTCTCTTTAATATTGATTCCAAGAGTGATTCTGACTCTAAAGCCAACAAGGATGCCATTGTCAAAGTGTTCAATAAGGTATTTAACGAAATACAGGGTTTTTGTGGTTCCATTCCGTGGATAGCAGACTTAGAGCGACAAATGGTAATGGATGGCGTTTATGAGGATTTTAAAAAGACATTTAAAGAAGTGTCAGGAAAAGAGTGGCAAGATGCAAGGGAAGATTTTTACTATGAGGAAGACGCTATTGTAGAAGCCCTTTCAAAGAGTACCAAAATGAGTATCGAGGCAGCACGGAACTGGTATGCGAAAGCCGAGGAAAATTATTCTTTAAGCGTTGAGAAGTTTGCCAGAAGGGTAAGGGAATATATTGAAAGGAAAGGTAAAAACCATCATGTTATTTTCCTGGTAGACGAAATCGGGCAATATATCGGAGATAACTCCCAGTTGATGCTCAATCTCCAAACCGTTGTTGAGGACCTGGGAACGGAATGCGGCGGCAAGGCCTGGGTCATTGTGACAAGCCAGCAGGATATTGACTCTGTTACAAAAGTAAAAGGCAATGACTTTTCAAAAATACAGGGAAGATTCAATACTCGTTTAAGCCTTTCCAGCGCCAATGTTGATGAGGTAATAAGGAAAAGGATACTTCTTAAAAACGATGTGGCGAAGGATACATTAAAACTCCTTTATGAGAATAAAAATGCTATACTTAAAAACCTTATTACCTTTTCAGCAGACACTCCAGAGAAGAAGGTATATAAAGACAGTGAGGATTTTGCAGAAAGTTACCCCTTTATCCCATACCAATTTTATCTATTGCAGCAGGTGTTGACTTCTATAAGGATACACGGAGCGTCAGGCAAGCATCTGGCAGAAGGTGAAAGGTCCATGATTAGTTCTTTCCAGGAATCTGCCATCAAATATATGAACCGAGAGGAAGGGACTCTCATACCCTTTTCAGCCTTTTATGACACCATTGAAGCCTTCCTTGATTCTAATATAAGGACGGTTATTATCCATGCTCAGGAGAACGGAAATCTGAATGACTTTGATGTGGAACTTTTGAAAATTCTTTTTATGATTAAATATGTTAAAGAAATACCTGCAAATATAGAAAATCTGGCTACCCTTATGGTAAGCCATATTGACGAGGATAAGATAGACCTTAAAAAGAAAATAGAGGATTCTTTAAAGAGACTGATAAAGGAAACTTTGGTTCAAAAAAACGGGGACCAATATATCTTTCTTACCCATGAGGAACAGGATATCAATAGGGAGATAAAAAATATAAGTGTAGATTTGGGAGAGGTTATCCAGAAAGTTTCTGAAATCATCTTTGAAGAAATCTACATCGATAAAAAATATAAATACTCCTCAAGATACAACTTTAGTTTTAACCAGGTTGTGGATGACAGGTTCTTCAGGGGTAATCAAGGGAATGATATAGGCCTTAAAATTATTACACCCTATTATGACACAGGAGTAGAACTTACAGATAATGAACTTAAACTTATGTCTGCAAGGGAAAACAACTTAATTGTTAAACTTCCCAATGATGCTACTTTTCTCGACGAAATGGAGGAAGTATTGAAAATTGAAACCTTCCTGCGTAGAAAGGGAGGCACTGCCTTTACTCAAAAGATTGAAGAAATCAAGGATAGAAAAAGAAGGGAACTGGTAGAACGCAAGGAGAGGGTAAAATTCCTTCTGACCGAAGCCATCAGGAATGCAGATATGTATGCCAACTCCCAGAGGCTTGAGGTTAAGGAAAAGCATCCTGTTGACAGGATAAATGACGGTTTTAAGGTGCTTATCGAAGGGATTTATACGAAACTAGGAGTCCACTCGAAATCATCAATCACAAATTAACAAATATGTTATTGAAAACCATATAATTTACAATAAAAAATACTCCTGAACACATATGAAATAAGCACTTAAGAGCTATTTTTATGATATAATATAAATAATATAATAAGAAAAATGTGGTGATAAAAATGTTAGGAAAAGCAGACAGACAAATGTCATTTTCAGATTATTGGTTACTTGGAAAAATTTCTGAAGATAGTTATTATCATAGATTAAGAACATGGGTATTTAATAATCTTAATGAAGAAATGTTTCAGCCACTTTTCTCATACTATGGCAGAGAATCCATATCTCCGGTATATACATTTACAGCGATGCTGATACAATTTGAAAAAGGATATTCTGATCGTGAAATGGAAGAAGAATCACGATTCGATGACAGAATTAAATATGCATTAACCGCACCACGGGATTTTGATGGAATAGATGCAGTAACATTATGTGATCATAGAAAAAGACTGTTTAACAGCGAAATAGGAAAAGAAATATTCATTAAAACAATTAGTCAGGCAAAAGAAGTAGGACTGTTTGATAAAGACAACTTACACATAATAGATTCATTCATGATTTGGGGTTCCTGTGCCAGACAAGATACTTACACTATGATATACCAAGGGATAAAGATGGTTCTCCGTTTCATGAAGTTTTACGAAATGGAAGATGAATCGAAAAAAATACTGAAAAGAACAGATTATAAAGAAAATATCAAAAAACCCAAAATAGCATGGGAAAACGAAAAAGAAAAAGCAAAATTACTCGAAGAACTTGTTAAAGATGCACTATCACTCGTAGAAAATATAAAAACAAAAAAAGATATAAAAGATGATTTAAAAAAAGCAATTGAATTATTAGAAAGAGTAGCATTACAAGATGTTGAAATAACAAACGACGGGCATGTAAAAATGATAAAAGGAACAGCAAAAGACAGAATAATATCAGTAGTAGATGATGAAATGCGCCATGGAAGAAAGACCTCATCGAAATTATCAGATGGATACAAAGCTGAAATTATAACAGGAGGAGAAAAAGGCTCAGTAGTAGTAGGAATAGAAGTTGATGGAGCAAATATAGCAGATGGAGAACATATGAGTGATCTTATAGAACAAAGCCGAAGAAACGGCGTTGATATAGATAAACTGTATGGAGATTGTGCATATAGTGACTTTGAAGAAATAGAAAAAAGGAAAGAAGAAGGAACAGATTTTTGCATTAGAGTGCCGGAAGCAACAAATCCAAGTGGAGGATTTTCAAAAGAAGAATTCAAAATTGATTTAGAAAAAGGAACAGTAGAATGTCCCAATGGACATATAAAACAATTTGATACTGAAAAAACACAAAAACATGAGCAAGTTACAGTGAAATTTAGAGCAGAAGAGTGTAATGATTGTCCGCTAAAAGACCAATGTACAAAATCAAAAAAAGGGAGAACAATAAATATACATCCGTATGAAAAAGAAATACAAGAACAAAGGGAATATCAAAAAACAGATGAATTTAAAGAAGACTATGCAAAAAGACCGAATGTAGAAAGAAACATATCAGAACTTACCAGGCATGGCGGACGTAAAGGAAGGTATAGAGGAAAATTAAAAATAAGATGGCAAATGATAATGGTAGCAATAAACAATAATATCAAAATAATAACGAAACATATTTCTAAAATTTGTAATAGACAAATTAAGAAGGGGGAAGTCTGCCCAAAAACGGCTTAAAGAATGGTTAAGGATATTAAAAATAGCAATAACAGGTCAATAAAGCCATAATATACATATTAAAATCAATAACAAAATCATATATATTTCTTTGAATAGAGATTATTCTGATAATTTATGCGATGATAAAAATTCTTAACCGGCAGATAAGTTATTTTCGAGTGGACTCCTAGATGACGGGGTAAGTGTAAACTATGCTAAGTTCCAAGGGATTGAGATACCTCAGGGCGAAGGCAGGAGGCCATTGAAAGCGGACTTGCTGGCGAAAATATAGAGAAAAGAGTGGGATATTATGGATTTAACTCAGATAAAAACGCTTCTTGAAGATACGTTTAGTAAGGAATTAAGCGAAGGCAAGAAACGCCATATCGTTTTCTGGTATGACGATGATGGGGAATTCAAGGAAGATATAGATGAACTAAATCTTGAAAATGCAAAGATAATTAAATTAAGTAAAAACAATTATTTTTACGTGAAGTATCAATTGGAGAAGGTAGATATGGATTCTAACTATCTTCTCTATGCTCCTTTTGAGAAACCGTCCCCAAAAGAGAATTACTTATTGGATGTATTAAAATATAGTATGGAATTCTCTACTGACAAGGCTGCTGTCATCATGAGAGACTTGAATATTTCGGATGACAGTTTAAAGAGCGTGTTTAGGAAGTATATAAAATTCTTTAACAACAAGGACAGGTACAAAATTTTTATAGGATATGAAATAGAAAGGTACACAGAAGAAACAGTGGATATGGCTGTTCTGTCGGCATTGTGCAGACAGCCTTATCCAGATTTTGATGAATGCTTAAGAGTACTTTTGATGGAAGAAGATTTAAAAAACAACAAGTACCTCGAGGCTATCGAGAAGTTTGGGGATATCAGTGTACTGTGGAAACTTGCTGATAAGTACTACGGGTATAATGATAAGGAACCAACCCTCGAAAAACTGGCTGTATTCATGCTGGTTACAAATGTAGCATATTCCCTTAATGGTGAAATACCTGAAACATGGAGAAAATATGTTTCTTCAAGAAAGGCTGACTGTGTGGTATTCTTGAGCAACTTCATGAATCACTCTCTCTGCTCTGCTGCTTATGACAGGTTGGCAAACAGCATGGAGGGGAAACTGAAGTTACGTGAACATATCGATAACTGGGAAGTGGAGGACTATATCAACTGTGATACTTTCAAAGCCTTTGACGAAGCAATCATAAAGAAACTCAAAGAACAACTGCTTATCAGTATTGGTGAATTTGAAAAATACAGGGATTTTATTCAAGCCAGGAGGACAAAGCACTGGTACAATTTGTTTAAATTTGAATATGAGTGTATCTACTGGGCTATCGAATTGTTTGACTGCTGGAAGAATATAAGCCAGAACATACGACAGTATACTCCTTTAGAATTTATTGAAAGATATACAGAGCAGTATTATAAACTGGATACTGCCTATAGAAAATTCTATACTTCTTTCGATAGACTGCAAAACAAGGAACTGCTGATGGAACTAAAGGAGAAGGTTGAAAATATTTATGTCAACGGGTATCTCAATACCCTCTCCATCAAGTGGTCTGACAGTCTGGAAACTCTAAATGGAAAGTGGACAATTCCTGGTACGGTTATGCAGAAAGATTTTTATAATACCTATGTAAAACCGTTCAGGAACCGTGGTGAAAGAGTATTTGTCATTATTTCAGATGCATTCCGTTATGAGGCTGCTAAAGAGTTTTGCAACATCCTCAACAAAGAAAGGAAAGGGTCTACGGATATTGTATTCATGCAAGGCAGTATACCATCCAGCACACGCTTATGTCTTGCAGCCCTTTTACCCCATAAGGCCATTACAATAGATGAGGATTATAAGGTATATGTGGACGGTATATCTTCAGAGGGAACGGATAATAGAAACAAAATTTTAAAGGATTACAGTCAGGAATCCATAGCAATACAATTTGAGGATGTAATTGAGATGAAGCGGGATGACTTACGCAAAACCTTCGGAGGAAAAGATTTAATCTATATTTACCACAATACTATCGATGCCAGAGGAGACCATGCTCAGACCGAAAGGGAAGTTTTTGATGCGGTAGAAGAAGCCTTTGAAGAATTAAAGGTGCTGATAAATAATCTTGTAAATAATGTTACGGCAACCAATATCATTATTACAGCCGACCACGGATTTATATATAAACGTGGAAACCTTATAGAAAGCGACAAGGTGGCAAAAGGTTCTATCGAAGATGCTTATGAAAACAGAAGGTTTGTATTGAGTACAAAGCCTGAGCAGTTGGAAGGGACCTTAACGTTTAGCATGGAGTACTTACTTGGGCCTGATACCAATCTTAACTTTATAACTCCGAGGGGGGTAAACAGGTTTAAAGTGCAAGGCGCTGGAGCCAACTATGTACATGGCGGTACATCCCTGCAGGAAATTATTGTCCCTATAGTGAGATTTAAAAATGACAGAAGCAAGAGCAGTAAAAATGAAGTGAAGAAAGTTGATGTAAAACTCACAAGCATTACACGGAAAATAACCAACACTATATCGTATTTGGAATTCTTCCAGACGGAGAAGATAGAGGATAAGCGTGTACCATTGAGGCTCAAAGTATATTTTATAGATGAAGAAGGCAGCCGCATATCCAATGAAAATATAATTATTGCCGATAGCAAGTCTGAAATTTATGAGGACAGAAGTTTTAGGGAAAAGTTTGTATTAAAGAACAGAAAGTATGATAAAACCAAGAAGTATTATCTTATTATGGAAGATGAAGAGGAAACGGTAGAAAAGATGTATGAGAAGATACCGTTTATTATTGATATAGCCATAAGTGATGATTTTGGATTTTAAGGTGAGGGATACCTATGGGTGAATTAAGCAAAAAATTAAATCAATATTTTGCTGGCAGAGTTGTAAGAAAGGACTTAACAAAAAAGATAAAAGAAGGAGCAAATGTACTCGTATATGTTCTTGAATATCTTTTGGGCATGTATTGCGCCACAGATGATGAAGAAGGTATAGCCGAAGGAGTTGAAACAGTAAAAAGAATTCTGGCTGAAAATTTTGTGCGTCCTGATGAAGCAGAAAAGGTAAAATCCAAGATTAGGGAAATAGGAAAATACACCGTTATTGATAAGGTTAGTGTAAAACTTAATGAAAAGAAGGATGTCTATGAGGCCGAATTTTCAAATTTGGGCATAAAGGGAGTCGCTATATCTCCGACTTATGTAAAACAATATGAAAAACTCCTGTGTGGCGGCATATGGTGCATCATAAAGATGGACTACTATTATGATGAAGAGGCCAGAGGGACAAGCCCTTTTAATATAAGCAATTTGACCCCCATACAAATGCCTAATCTCGATATGGAAGAGATAATAAACGGCAGAAAATATTTCACAAAAGATGAATGGGTAGATATTCTTTTAAGGTCTATAGGGATGGAGCCTACAAGATTCGAAAATAATGTGAAGTGGCACCTTCTGGCTAGGATGATACCTCTGGTGGAGAACAACTACAATCTCTGCGAACTGGGGCCAAGGGGTACGGGCAAATCCCACGTATATAAGGAGATTTCTCCAAACAGCATCCTGGTATCAGGCGGGCAGACAACGGTAGCCAATTTATTTTATAACATGGCTTCAAGGCAGATAGGCCTTGTGGGGCTTTGGGACTGTGTGGCCTTCGACGAGGTTGCCGGGATTACATTTAAAGATAAAGATGGAATTCAGATAATGAAGGACTACATGGCTTCGGGTTCTTTTGCCAGAGGGAAGGAAGAGAAGAATGCTTCTGCTTCTATGGTATTTGTGGGTAATATCAATCAAAGTGTGGATGTACTGCTAAAAACATCCCATCTATTTGAGCCGTTCCCTGAGGCAATGGCAAATGACACTGCATTTTTTGACAGGATGCATTATTACGTACCTGGGTGGGAGATACCTAAAATGCGTCCAGAGTTTTTTACAGATGAATATGGTTTTATTACAGATTATGTATCAGAGTTTATGAGGGAAATGAGAAAATGGTCCTACTCTGATGCATTGGATAAATTCTTTAAACTGGGTAACAACTTAAATCAAAGAGATGTTATTGCAGTAAGAAAAACAGTTTCAGGGCTTGTTAAACTTATATACCCTAACGGTGAGTTTACAAGGGATGATATCGAAGAAATACTGCGTTATGCACTGGTGGGAAGAAGGCGTGTTAAAGAGCAGTTGAAAAAAATCGGCGGTATGGAATTTTATGATGTCCATTTCTCCTACATAGATAATGAAACAATGAGCGAAGAATTTGTTTCAGTTTCCGAGCAGGGCGGTGGCAAAATAATACCTGAAGGCATGGGAAAGCCTGGGCACCTTTATACCATTGCCAGAGGAAAATCAGGTATGATAGGGGCTTATAAGATTGAAACCCAGGTTATATCAGGCACTGGTAAATTTGAAAAGACAGGCCTTGGTTCTGATAGAGAGGCGAAAGAAAGTATAGAGACAGCCTTCAGGTACTTCAGGGCAAACAGCAAAAATGTAAGTGGAAGTATAAGTGTTACCACAAAGGATTATTTGATGCATGTACAGGATATACATGGAGTGGGAATGACATCTGAACTTGCATTGGCAGCCTTTGTTGCCCTATGTTCAGGGGCATTGGGTAAGCCGCCACAGAGCCAGTTGGTTGTTCTGGGTTCACTCAGCATAGGTGGCACAATTATTAAGGTTGAGGAATTGGCAAATGTGCTGCAGGTATGTTTTGATTCGGGTGCCAAGAGGGTGCTTCTTCCCATGGCATCTGCGGTAGATATTCCAACCGTTCCGCCTGAATTGTTTGCAAAGTTTCAGATTTCATTCTACCAGAGTCCAGAGGATGCAGTGTTTAAGGCACTTGGGGTAGAGTAGTTTGAGTTTGTACCATGTTATATTAATGGAAAGTTTACAAAGAATTATCTGCCTGTATTGTGTAAGGAGTGAAAAAGGATGTTAATCCCGATAAGCATTGAAAATAAAATGACTATTAGTGAAACTGAGATTAGTACTTCTACTTTTAAAGATTTGAACCAAAAGACAGTAGCCGCAGTCTCCACCTATAATGGAAATTTAGGTGGAGTAAGGCATCATTACTGCTGTAGTTTTTAATAAATTTTTATGATATAATTATAATAAAGGAAGAAAAAATTTGTAAAGGTGGTGTTGATATGGAATGCATTAAAACAGTTAAGTTTAAAATTAAAACAGCAGATAAATCTTTCAATGATACTATATCTATATACAATAAAGCATTATCATATATAATCATCATAATAAATGCCGAATGGGATACCATATCAATACTGTCATCTGTGGAAGATCAGTTAAACTATATGGAAAAATTAATACACGGTACAAAGAAAAATAAAGCAAAATATGACTTTGACGATAGATTTTATAAATTCCCTTCATACTTAAGAAGAGCGGCAACTGCTGAAGCCCTTGGTGCAGTAAAAAGCTATCATTCAAATTTAAAAACTTATCTTAACAAAAAAGCGGAATATGAAGCAAAAGGCAAGATATTAAAAGATAAACCACCTGTATTAGGAACAAAAAGATATTCATATCCGGTATTTTATAAAGATAATATGTTTGAGCGTACAGGAAATAATAAAGCGAAAATCAAGGTGTATAAAAACAATGACTGGGTGTGGCACAACATAGAATTCAAAACAAAAAATCTTGAGCATAGGGATATGACGAATTTCAAAGAAATGAATCCGATGTTAGTAAAAAGCGGAAGAAAATATTATCTTCATTTCACGTATAAAAAGACCGCTAAATTCACCAAGACACCGCTTAAAGGCAGAACAATAATATCTGTTGATTTAGGTTTAAACAAATCTGCTGTTTGCAGTGCAATGAAGCATGATGGAACTGTCATAGGAAGATTATTTATAAACCAGCCTATAGAAAAAGACCGTTTGCTTCATGAGATCAACAAATTAGCAAAAGCACAAAGAATATCAGGTATCGGCAGAAAACCTAATCTGTGGAAAAAGATAAACAATCTAAGCAGACAAATCATCAATGATACTGTCCATCAAATAATTAAATTTGCTGTAGATTATAATGCTGATGTTATAGTATTTGAGCACCTTAAAAAATTAAAATCAAAAGGCAATTATGCACGAAAAATGAGGATAAAGCTTCAATATTGGGCAAAGCAAAAAATACAGAACAAGGTTGCTGATATGGCACACAGTTATGGGATACGTTTATCATGGGTTAACCCAAAGAACTCATCAGCATTAGCATATGATGGAACAGGAAAGGTAATAAGAAACGGCAAGAAGGATTTATGCGAATTTTCCACAGGCAAGAAATATCATGCAGATTTAAATGCATCCTATAACATAGGTGCAAGATACTATATACGTGAAATCCTAAACCCTCTTTCTGAAAAGAAGAGGTTGCAGTATCAGGCAAAAGTTCCTGAGATTGTAGCGAGAAGCCAGCAGACCCTGTCTTCATTAATTAGTCTTGTTAAAGCTGTATAACTACGATGTGGTTATTGCGTGACATAGACTGTATTTATGACAGGCAGTTCTACTGTTAATGCGGTAGGAAGCCCCATCTATAACACAAAATGTTTAGATGGGGAGGCTTCACTTCCAGGCTATTAGGTATGCAGCAAGTTATGCAAAGATAAAGTCACCAGATGTAGTTCACTTGAAATTAAATAATAAAACCTTACTTCTTAATATTTTAAAACTACAATTGCTGTACATATAATTTATTAGTCCTTAATGTAAAAATTGCCTTTAAAGTATTGAAAAATAAGCAAATCGTCTTGATTAAAAAATATAGAAAAATATCAAGCCTACCTTTGGAGCATGATAAAAAATCATGTTTATAAGGAACATGCTTAAAAATACAAAAAATAAACATCAGTTTAAACTGGAAAAAATTATACCGAAAATACTATAAAAACACTGAAAATTACCTAGACGCCGAAGTAAAGCAGACGCAAAAGCGGATGCTGAACGAAGGCGGATACCTTTAATTTTTATGGCTTATTTTATTTTTTCAATCATTTCTTCTACTTCTTTTGCTCCATCAACATAAAATTTTTCCTCATCTGGAGCTAATTCTTTTAAAAGCCTTAAAAACTCTCCTGCATGTACTTTTTCTTCATCCGCTATATCATTTAAAACTTCCTTTGCTAATTCATTATCAGTAGCTTCTGCCAATTGTGTGTAAAGCTGGATTGCTTCATACTCTGCAGCTACCATAAAACGTATAGCTCTTACCAACTCTTCATGGGTTATTTTTTTCTTTTCAGTGAGTCCTGAAAAAGGGGTTCCAAACTCTGGCATAAAATCCCATCCTTTCATATTATCATTAAACTACAATAATATTATATCATAAATATAGGTAATTCCAAAAATTATAAAGCTATGATGTTTATTATAATGTTCTTGAGATAGCAGTAGAATGTCTTTCATGTCTTTAAGGCGCTCTTGACATTTCAATAAATGTCTGATAAAATACATTTGTCGAAATCACGAATCAAAAGGGTGAGGAGGTTTGAATTCCTCGTCGCGACGTAATAAGAATAATAAAAAATATTATACTATAGATTTACATGTGCCCGTAGCTCAGCAGGATAGAGCAACGGTTTCCTAAACCGTGTGTCGGAGGTTCAAGTCCTCTCGGGCGCACCATTTTTTAGATAATGTTGTGATAACTATGTTTAATAAATTTATGCAGGAAGCTTTAAATGAAGCTGAAAAAAGTTTGCATCTTGGCGAAGTACCTGTTGGTGCTGTCGTTGTTAAAGATGGAATAATAATAGGTAGAGGGCATAATCTTAAAGAAACCTCAAATGATGGTACAATGCATGCCGAGATTATTGCGATAAAAAATGCCTGCAGAAATCTCAACAACTGGCGATTAAGTGATTGCGACTTGTTTGTAACACTTGAGCCATGTCCTATGTGTGCAGGTGCAATAATTGAAACACGCATAAGAAGGGTGTATATTGGTGCTGAAAATGCAAATTCAGGTGCAGCAGGTACTGTATATGATATACTTGGCAAAAGAAGTTTAAATTCTACATCAGATATTTATTTTGGTATAATGGAAGAGGAATGTAAAAATCTATTAAAAAATTTTTTTGAAAAATTAAGGTAAATGGAGAGATGGCTGAGGGGTCGAAAGCGCTCGCCTCGAAAGCGAGTGGGCAATTTTTTGCCTCGTGAGTTCGAATCTCACTCTCTCCGCCACATAATAATATGGAGAGATGGCTGAGCTGGTCTAAGGCGCACGACTGGAAATCGTGTTACGGTTAATAGCCGTACGAGGGTTCGAATCCCTCTCTCTCCGCCATTTATAAAGATTTTGTTTTTACTTTAATTGATTATGTATAATTCTTGTAAAATGGGACAAATTAATAAGGAAGATTTTATCGAGTTAAACGGCCGTACTAGACGGGGAGGTAGCGGTGCCCTGTAACCTGCAATCCGCTATAGCAGGGTTGAAGTCCCGAGCTGAGGTCTGTTTATTGTAAGGCTGGCATAAATAAGTAGTTATGATGCTTGAGTCCTACGCAACGAAAATTTGTGAATCCCGCCAGGTCTGGAAGGAAGCAACGGTAAGCAAACACTTTCGTGTGCCGTAGGGGTGCTTAAGTTGAGCCAACTGTTTATGTAACGCTTATGGTAGTATATCGAAGTCGGGTGTACGGCCTTTATTTTATTTATAAAACAAAGGCCTAAAATTGAAAAATTTAGGACCTCTATACCTCTAAAGTTTTATCGATATTTTCCGATACTATAATTGTAATGTCATCATTTTGGAGGTAATTATGCATAAGAATTATAGAAAACGATTGTTTATAGTAATATTTGGTACATCTATTATGGTATATTTATTATCATTTTTGCATAATTTTAAGACATTTGGAAACAATGTACTGGTATCCTTTTTAATTATTCTCATATCTTTATTTATTTCTATTAAAGAGTCCAAGAATCTATCTAAGCCTATTGAAGGTTTAAATAATATTGCAAATAAGATAGCTGAAGGAGAATATAATTATAAAATTGATATAAATGATTCTGAAGAATTTATTGAAATATCAAAAGATTTCAATTTGATGGTCCAAGAATTGAAAAAAGCACATGATATTTTAAAAAAACGTACAGAAGAATTAATAGATAAAAATAATGAATTACAGGATTTCAATTCGGAATTAGAGGCTTCATATGAGCAATTAGAGGCGTTAACAGGGGAACTTGAAAAATCAGAGGCTAAATACAGGACACTTGTGGATAATATGGCAGATATCCTATGGTATGTTGATAAAGAGTTCAATATAGAGTTTGTTAATTTAAGGGTTTTAAAATACATGAATTTTTTGCCGGAAGAAATGATAGGGGAAAATTTACTGAAATTTGTAGATCAAAAAGATGCTGATTTATTATGGGATATGATGATGGACAGAATAAATATGGCAGAAATTAACTTTATAGGCAAAGAAGGAAAAAATATTATAACGGAAACAAGAGCAAGGGTAATAAGAGATGAAAAAGATTATATCATAGGGCTTCAAGGGATTTCAAGAGATATAACGGACTATTATAATGCCAAAAATCAAATATTAGAGCAAAATAGAGAAATTCTTACAATAGGAGATATAACACAACTTTTATCAACAAATCTAAGTTTATTTGATATACTTGATAATATTGCAGAAAAAATTGTGCGTTTGTTCAAATCACCTTTATGTACAATAAGAACATATAATAAAGAGAGCGGCAAACTTGAGTTATATGTAAAAAATGGTGAATTAAAGGACAGACCTATGCTTAAAGAGATTAGTTTAACAGAGGATGATAATACGAGATTATTTATATCAAAGGAAATAGTAATAAAAGGAATTGATAATTTTCCATTTCATGATAGAATAAAGTCGGATCTTATAGAAAGAAAGGCTTATTTAATTATTGTTGTCCCATTAATATCAAAAAATGATATAATAGGTGTAATGAATATTCTTACATCATCAAGTACGGGGAAAAACATGAATTTATTGAAGTCGCTTTCTATCAGTTTATCTATAGCTATAGAAAATGCGCGATTATATGACAATTTAAAAAATTGGTATATGAATACAATTCAGGCATTAGCATATGCTGTAGAAGCGAAGGATAAATACACAAAAGGTCATTCTTTGAGGGTATCAAAGTATGGCGCATTAATAGGAAAGCAAATGGGACTTTCAGATGATATAATTGAGAAAATACGTATTGCAGGAATACTTCATGATATAGGGAAGATAGGAATATCTGACAGTATATTAACAAAGCCCGGCAAACTTACGGATAAAGAATATAATCTAATAAAAGTGCATCCGAAGATATCAAGAAAAATACTGGAACCTATAGGTTTATCTGAAGAAATAATGGAGGGCATAGCAAAACATCATGAAAGATTTGATGGGAAGGGATATCCATATGGTCTTGATGATGGCGATATTCCATTAGTAGCAGCAATTTTATGTGTGGCAGATTCCCTTGATGCAATGACATCAGACAGGTCTTACAGGAAGGGAATTTCCTTAGATGATGCAATAAATGAGCTTTTAAAATATAAAGGAACACAGTTTAATCCGGTTGTTGTTGATAGTATTGTATCATTATATATGAATAAAAAAGAAGAAATAGAAAAGGTAAAATTAGAGAACAGCTTTTGATAATCAATTAAAAGGATATAGAAAAACATCCTTTTTTTTGTTAGAATAAAATAAATGGGGTGTTTTTATGTACCAATCATTATATAGAAGATATAGACCGCAAAGTTTTGATGAAGTTATGGGACAGGATCATATTGTTAGAACCTTAAAAAATCAGATTAAAATGGAAAGAGTGGGACATGCATACCTTTTTTGCGGAACGAGGGGTACCGGCAAGACAAGCATTGCCAAAATTTTTGCAAAAGCAGTGAACTGCCCCAATAATACAAAAGGAGAGCCCTGTAATAATTGTGAGATATGCAAACTTATTGATAGTAATGGAATAATGGATATTATTGAGATAGATGCAGCATCGAATAACAGTGTTGATGATGTAAGAGAATTAAGGAATACGATAATATATGCACCATCTATTGCTAAATATAAGGTATATATCATAGATGAGGTACATATGCTATCAACAAGTGCATTTAACGCCCTTTTAAAGACATTGGAGGAACCGCCGTCACATGCCATATTTATTTTAGCGACTACCGAGCCAAATAAGATTCCTGTTACAATACTTTCAAGGTGTCAGAGGTTTGACTTCAAGAGGATACCGGAAAAAATAATAGCTAAAAATCTTAAAAGAATATGTGAAAGCAGTAATATAAAAATAGAGGATAGGGCTATAACTGCAATCGCTCAATACGGTAATGGTTCCATGAGAGATGCCATAAGTATTCTTGAACAGTGTGCGTCATATAGCGATGATATCTTGAAATATGAAGATGTATGTGATATTCTTGGAGCAGTAAATGATGATACAATATACGCCTTTATAAGTAGTATATATGAAAAAAATGCATCAAAAGCAATGAAATACATTGACAATTTAATGCTTTATGGAATAGATATAAGTAATATGTTAAAATCAATTACAAGCTTTTTAAGGGATGTACTTCTTTACAAAACCTGTGGTGATAATGCTGAAACTATCCTTGATGAAGAATTAAAAGGAGTCAAACAGAAAGCGGCTTCTTTTGAATTGGAATATCTCACAAATGTTCTTGATAAATTTATGTCTCTTCAGGGAGAAATACGTTATGCCGTATCACCGAGGATTCTTTTTGAAGTTACTATCTTGAAGCTTATTAATCCTGAGATATCGACTGATTTATCCGGTATCTTAAATAGGCTTAAAAATGTCGAAAAAGAGATCGAAAAGATTAAAAATATTAATGATTACAGTGAAATGTCATGTACAAAATCAGAAAAAAAAGAAACAGATTTAATTAAGCATAATAAAAAAATGGAGGAAAAAGCAAAAATTATTTCTGCCGAAAATATTAAGGAGAAAGTGGCAGAAAATAATTTAGTATCAAAAGACATAAAGAAAATATGGAATGATGCAATAAATATTGTAAAGAGAGATAGACCGCTGTTATTTTCTTTTATGAATTATGGAATTCCATATTTAAAAGATGATGAAATTGTGGTAAAATATTCTCATAAAGATAAGGTGTATATTGATGAACTTAGTAAAATTGAAAATAAAGATTATATTAAAGATGTATTATGTAAAATTACAGGGATGGAACTAAAATTAAAATTTGCTGTGAAAAAAAGTGAAGAAGAAGAATTGATAGAACAGGTTAAAAATTATTTTGGTGACATAGAAATTAAAGAATAATAATATTCACTATTTATCCAGAATAAGCATATAAATAAGAGTAGTTATAAAAAATCATAGGAGGTATTATTAATGGCAAAAGGAGGATTTCCGGGCGGTTTTAACATGAACAATATGCTTAAACAGGCCCAACAGATGCAGGAACAGATGAAGAAAACGCAGGAAGAGTTAGAAAGCAGGACTGTTGAAGAAACTGCAGGTGGAGGTGCTGTAAAGGTTGTTGCAAATGGCAAAAAGGAACTTATAAGCATAAAGATTGATCCGACTGTTGTTGATAAAGATGATGTAGAAATGCTTGAGGACCTTGTTTTAGCTGCAGTAAATCAAGCATTAAGAAGTGCTGAACAGATGATAGCGCAGGAAATGAGTAAAATAACGGGAGGCTTGAATTTACCGGGACTATTTTGAGGTGATATATAAATGAACTATTATTCGAGGTCAATTACTAAACTCATTGAAGAATTGTCAAGGCTTCCTGGCATAGGAAGCAAAACAGCACAAAGACTTGCTTTTTTTATCATTAATATGCCGCAGAGTGATGTAATAAGTTTAGCCAAGTCTATTATAGAAGCAAAGGAGAATCTCAAGTACTGCAGGATATGTTATAATTTCACAGACAGTGATATATGCAATATATGCAGGGATAAAACAAGAGATCCTTCATTAATATGTGTGGTATCAGATCCTAAGGATGTTGCTGCCATGGAAAAGACTCGCGAATATCATGGTTTATATCATGTACTGCATGGCGTAATATCACCAATGGATGGGATAGGACCTGAGGACATAAAAATAAAAGAACTCCTTGAAAGGCTTAAGAAAAATGAAATAAAAGAGGTTATACTTGCTACAAATTTAGATATTGAAGGTGAAGCAACAGCTATGTATATTGCAAAATTAATTAAGCCTCTTGGAGTAAAGGTAACAAGGATAGCATATGGAGTACCTGTAGGTGGCGACCTCGAATATACTGATGCTGTTACACTTTCAAGGGCATTAGAAGGCAGAAGGGATATGTAAAAACATATATCATAAATAAAAGATTATTACAAAACATGGTTAAAGTAGAAAAAGTTTTCTCTTTAACCATGTTTTTAAATTTAATTAGTGAGGCTTCACAAATTTATTATGATGTATATTCACTCATATTTTTGATAATAATATGGGTGAGGTGGTAACTTATGGGGTTATTATATAACGCTCTAAAAGAACTTTCTTTTACAAAAGAAGTAAAAGATGAAAATTATTTATTGGTTAATGAAGTCAAACAAACAATGAGGCAGATTAAAGATGCGGAAATGTATTTTCAAAATGTTACTGATCCAGATCTTATAGATCAGGCTATTTATAATCTTGAATCATTAAAGAAAAAATATATATATTTAATAAAAAAGGCTAAAGAAAATGGTATAAATTTTAATAATTTTGATTCACTCATATCATAATTTGTCCTCCATTTAATATAATATTTATAGAAGTATTGAGGGGGAATTATTATGAACTTAAGCATTGAATACAATATCATAATAGCATATGTAGTTGGACTTTTTTTGCTTTATATTCTTGGATGGCTTCTTGTGGTACCAAGGAAGTTTTTACTGCGTTTGATTTTAAATGGAATTTTTGGTGTCGTAATATTAAATTTTTTAGATATTGCCGGAAAATCTTTTGGATTATATGTTGGAATAAACCCGGTAACAGCTTTAATTGCTGGATTTTTAGGAATACCAGGTATTATACTTTTAATAATACTTCAATACATAGTCTAAAATACCATAAATACAAAAATACAACAGGATTAAAAAGTTCTATTATTAGAAATAATAGAAATGAAAATAAATATAAGGAGGTTATTATATGACAGTAAAAAGTGACCTTGAAAAAGCAGCAGCTGCTGCACAGTCTGCATTGGGAACTTATGCTCAATTTGCAAGTTCCACTGATGACCCCTCTGCAAAGCAGATGTTTCAGCAAATGCAGCAGGACATGCAAAGACATGTAAATATGCTTAACAATAGATTGAATTATGTAAATTCAAATAACAAATTAAATCAGCAATCCCAGGCGGCACAGGTACAGCAAAATATATTTTCAAATAAAAAATAAGTCAAAAAGAGGCATATATATGCCTCTTAATTTATAAATCAATATAAAAAGGAAAAAGAAAGAGCATAAACAAGCTAAAGCAACATAGAAGGAAATATTAAAGATTATTTAATGCTAAAATAGTTGTAAAAGATATAAATATATGCTAAAATAGTAAATGTAAATATCACAATAAATTTTGGAATAAAATTCTGTGCAATAATGATAAACAGAAGAAAGACAGAAAAAGAGTTGACAAGATAGAAAAGATATGATAATATAAACAATGTCGCCAAAGAGGCGAGGGAATGAACCTTGAAAATTGAACAGTAAGAAAGCCAGTAAAGAAAAAGAATGAGAAAAAGGATTTAAACATGAGAGTTTGATCCTGGCTCAGGACGAACGCTGGCGGCGTGCCTAACACATGCAAGTCGAGCGGTCTGATGTTCAATTTATTGAACAAAAGGCAGCGGCGGACGGGTGAGTAACACGTGGGTAATCTGCCCTACGGACCGGGATAACACACCGAAAGGGGTGCTAATACCGGATAAAGTCATCATATGGCATCATAAGATGAAGAAAGGAGAAATCCGCCAAAGGAGGAGCCCGCGTCCCATTAGTTAGTTGGCGGGGTAAAAGCCCACCAAGGCGACGATGGGTAGCCGGCCTGAGAGGGTGAACGGCCACACTGGAACTGAGACACGGTCCAGACTCCTACGGGAGGCAGCAGTGGGGAATATTGCGCAATGGGGGGAACCCTGACGCAGCAACGCCGCGTGAGCGAAGAAGGCCTTCGGGTTGTAAAGCTCAATAGTATGGGAAGATAATGACGGTACCATACGAAAGCCCCGGCTAACTACGTGCCAGCAGCCGCGGTAATACGTAGGGGGCGAGCGTTGTCCGGAATTACTGGGCGTAAAGGGCGCGTAGGCGGTCTAACAAGTCAGATGTGAAAAACCTGGGCTTAACCGAGGGAGTGCATCTGAAACTAAGAGACTTGAGTCAAGGAGAGGAGAGCGGAATTCCTGGTGTAGCGGTGAAATGCGTAGATATCAGGAGGAATACCAGTGGCGAAGGCGGCTCTCTGGACTTGGACTGACGCTGAGGCGCGAAAGCGTGGGGAGCAAACAGGATTAGATACCCTGGTAGTCCACGCCGTAAACGATGGATACTAGGTGTGGGTGTGACAACATCCGTGCCGGAGTTAACGCAATAAGTATCCCGCCTGGGGAGTACGACCGCAAGGTTAAAACTCAAAGGAATTGACGGGGGCCCGCACAAGCAGCGGAGCATGTGGTTTAATTCGAAGCAACGCGAAGAACCTTACCAGGGCTTGACATCCACAGAATGAGATAGAAATAACTCAGTGCCCTTAGGGGAGCTGTGAGACAGGTGGTGCATGGTTGTCGTCAGCTCGTGTCGTGAGATGTTGGGTTAAGTCCCGCAACGAGCGCAACCCTTGTTGATAGTTGCCAGCGTAGAGACGGGCACTCTATCGAGACTGCCGTGGAGAACACGGAGGAAGGTGGGGATGACGTCAAATCATCATGCCCTATATGCCCTGGGCTACACACGTGCTACAATGGCCTGAACAGAGGGAAGCGAAGGAGCGATCCGGAGCGAATCCCAAAAAACAGGTCCCAGTTCAGATTGCAGGCTGCAACCCGCCTGCATGAAGTCGGAGTTGCTAGTAATCGCGGATCAGCATGCCGCGGTGAATACGTTCCCGGGCCTTGTACACACCGCCCGTCACACCACGAAAGTTTACAACACCCGAAGTCAGCCAGCTAACAGTACTTGTACTGAGGCAGCTGCCGAAGGTGGGGTAAGTGATTGGGGTGAAGTCGTAACAAGGTAGCCGTATCGGAAGGTGCGGCTGGATCACCTCCTTTCTAAGGAGAAATACTATAAAACAAAGGCAAACTTACTGTTCAATTTTGAGGGTAAAATTCCTCAAATGTGAACCTTGAAAACTGCACAATGCGAAAAAAATGGGTAACAACAAAACAAACGAGTATAGAAGAATGGGGACACACCACTGCGTGGAATGTTCCCAGCCAATGAGAACCAAAAACTAACAGTATTTACAAAACACTGTCTATTAAATATTATTATAAGCGAACGATTAATGAAGCTTTCGTAATATATCACGATGAACGAAGCGAAGTTTGGCGTATAAAAGACGTCACAACGCATAGACGTCTTTAGCCAAACGAGAGAAGTGAATCGATGAAATATAGAAAGCGGAATTTGTGAGCGATAATAATATTTACGTAAAACATTGCAAAAAATACAAGTTAGGAGAATAGGTCAAGTTACAAAGGGCGTATGGAGGATGCCATAGGCACTTAGAGCCGAAGAAGGACGCAGCCAGCGGCGAAACGCTCCGGGGAGTCGCAAGCAGACCGAGATCCGGAGATATCCGAATGGGGAAACCCGCTTAAGGCAATACTTAAGCATCTGCCGATGAATAAATAGTCAGCAGAAGGGAAACCGCGTGAACTGAAACATCTAAGTAACGCGAGGAAAAGAAAGAAAACAATCGATTCCCTGAGTAGTGGCGAGCGAAAAGGGAGGAGCCCAAACCGGTATCATAGATACCGGGGTTTAGGACCACAAAAAGGAGTATCAAACGAAGCCGAAAGGACCTGGGAAGGCCTGCCAAAGAAGGTGAAAGCCCCGTAGGCGAAAGGAAGATACCCGAGTGGGATCCAGAGTACCACAGGATAGGCAACCCGGTGGGAAGACGGGAGGACCATCTCCCAAGGCTAAATACTACTAAGTGACCGATAGCGCATAGTACCGTGAGGGAAAGGTGAAAAGAACCCCGGGAGGGGAGTGAAACAGAACCTGAAACCATATGTCCACAAGCAGTGGAAGTCAAGCGAAAGCAGACGACCGCGTACTTTTTGTAGAACGGACCGGCGAGTTATAGGTATGCAGCAAGGTTAAGCGAGAGCGGAGCCGAAGCGAAAGCGAGTCTAAAGAGGGCGGAAGTTGCATGCCATAGACCCGAAACCGTGCGACCTACCCATGATCAGGGTGAAGCCGGAGTAAGATCTGGTGGAGGCCCGAACCACGTTGACGTTGAAAAGTCATGGGATGAATTGTGGGTAGCGGAGAAATTCCAATCGAGCACGGAGATAGCTGGTTCTCCCCGAAATAGCTTTAGGGCTAGCCTCAGGGTAGAAGATATGGAGGTAGAGCACTGAATGGGAAAGGGGCCAGAAAGGCTACCGAACCCTATCAAACTCCGAATGCCATATCAAGACCTGGGAGTCAGACTGCGAATGATAAGATCCGTAGTCAAAAGGGAAACAGCCCAGACCGACAGCTAAGGTCCCAAAGAGCAAGTTAAGTGGGAAAGGAAGTAGGATATCCAAGACAACCAGGATGTTGGCTTAGAAGCAGCCATACATTCAAAGAGTGCGTAATAGCTCACTGGTCGAGAAGTCCTGCGCCGAAAATAAACGGGGCTAAAACATGCCACCGAAGCTTCGGATCAAGAGATGGTAGGGGAGCGTACTGTACAGGAAGAAGGCCAAGCGGAAGCGAAGCTGGACAGTACAGTAGAGAGAATGCCGGTATAAGTAACGAGAGTAAGGAGAGAAACCTTACCGTCGAAAGCCTAAGGATTCCTGGGGAAGGGTAATCCGCCCAGGGTAAGTCGGGACCTAAGCCGAGGCGAAAGCGTAGGCGATGGACAACCGGTAATGAATCCGGTACCACCAAAGACCGTAAAAGAGAAGCGGGGACGCAGCGAGATAAGAGGAGCGTGCGGTTGGTAGAGCACGTCCAAGCAGCGACGAAAAGAGTATGGAGGGAAGACCCCAAACTCATAAGAGCTGTGATGGGGAGCCGAAAGGCGAAGACTCAAAGGGGCTGCCAAGAAAAGCCGCTATCGAGGTTAGAGGTGCCCGTACCGCAAACCGACACAGGTAGGCGAGGAGAGAATCCAAAGACGAGCGGGAGAACCCTCATTAAGGAACTCGGCAAAATGACTCCGTAACTTAGGGAGAAGGAGTGCCGAAAGGCCGCAGAGAAGAGGCCCAAGCGACTGTTTACCAAAAACACAGGTTTCTGCTAAGTCGAAAGACGAAGTATAGGAGCTGACGCCTGCCCGGTGCTGGAAGGTTAAGGGGAAGTGTTATCTGAGAAGAGAAGCACAGAACTTAAGCCCCAGTAAACGGCGGCCGTAACTATAACGGTCCTAAGGTAGCGAAATTCCTTGTCGGGTAAGTTCCGACCCGCACGAAAGGCGTAACGACTTGGGCGCTGTCTTGATGGGGGACCCGGTGAAATTGTAGTACTCGTGAAGATGCGAGTTACCCGCGACAGGACAGAAAGACCCCATGGAGCTTTACTGCAGCTTGTCACTGGATTTTAGTAATTTCCGTACAGGATAGGTGGGAGGCGGAGAAAGTAGGGCGCAAGCCTTACCGGAGCCGACGTTGGGATACCACCCCGAGATTACCGAAATTCTAACATATAAGCCGTAAGCCGGCATATGGACACTGACAGGCGGGCAGTTTGACTGGGGCGGTCGCCTCCAAAAGAGTAACGGAGGCGCCCAAAGGTTACCTCAGCGCGGTTGGAAATCGCGCGAGAGAGTGCAAAGGCAGAAGGTAGCCTAACTGTGAGTCCAACAAGACGAGCAGGGACGAAAGTCGGGCTTAGTGATCCGGCGGTAGAGAATGGGATTGCCGTCGCTCAACGGATAAAAGCTACCCTGGGGATAACAGGCTGATCTCCCCCAAGAGTCCACATCGACGGGGAGGTTTGGCACCTCGATGTCGGCTCATCGCATCCTGGGGCTGAAGTAGGTCCCAAGGGTTGGGCTGTTCGCCCATTAAAGCGGTACGCGAGCTGGGTTCAGAACGTCGTGAGACAGTTCGGTCCCTATCCGTCGCGGGCGCAGGAAATTTGAGAGGATCAGTCCTTAGTACGAGAGGACCGGGATTGACGAACCGATGGTGTACCAGTTGCATCGCCAGATGCACAGCTGGGTAGCCAAGTTTGGAAGGGATAAACGCTGAAAGCATCTAAGCGTGAAACCCACCTCAAGATAAGATTTCCCACCTGAAAAGGATAAGACACCTTGAAGAAGACGAGGTAGATAGGCCGGAGGTGTAAGAGTAGAAATACTTTCAGCTGACCGGTACTAATAAGTCGAGGACTTGACCACAAAAAGCATTGTGCAGTTATCAAAGTTCATATATGAAAGCATATATGGAGAAAAAATCTATCAAAAGCGAACGATTAATGAAGCTTTCGTGATATATCACGATGAATGTAGCGTAGTTTGGCGTATGAGCGAAAGCGAAAGCCGTCACAGCGCATAGACGGCGTTAGCCAAACAAGCGGAATGAAACGATGATATATAGAAAGCGAAATTTGTGAGCGTTGATAAGATTTTTTCAGAATAATATGCAAAGCGAATGAACGAAAGATTTCCGGTGGCAATAGCGGAGGTTAAAAACCCGTTCCCATACCGAACACGGAAGTGAAGCCCTCCAGCGCCGATGGTACTGCGTAAGCGGGAGAGTAGGACGCTGCCGGATTTAAAAATAAAAAAATAATGATCCTCAGTAGCTCAATGGTGGAGCAACCGGCTGTTAACCGGTAGGTTGTAGGTTCGAGCCCTACCTGAGGAGCCATTTTGTTATATAAATTAATGTGCGGATGTGGCTTAGTGGTAGAGCATCGGCTTCCCAAGCCGAGGATCGCGGGTTCGAATCCCGTCATCCGCTCCAAAGAAAATTAGGGATTTCGTTTTATAGCGGAATCTTTTTTTGATAGTAGGTGAAATAAAAATGTTAAATGGAAAAGTTGCTATTGTAACTGGTGGCTCAGGAGGAATTGGTCAAGCAATATGTATAGAACTTGCAAAACAGGGTGCTGCGGTTGCAATAATTTATAATAAAAATGTTGAAACTGCTTCAAGACTTAAATATTATATAAAAAATGATATTGGATATGCAGAGATTTTTAAAGCCGATGTAAAGATACGAAATGAAGTTAATGATATAGTTGAAAAAATATATAAACAATATGGACGTATAGATTTTCTTGTAAATAACGCAGGTATTGCACATATCAAACCTTTTATGGATATAACAGAGAGTGAATGGGATAATATGATAGATGTTAATCTAAAAAGTGTATTTAATTTTACGCAGAGCGTATTAAAATATATGCTATCAAAAAAATCCGGTGCTATTGTAAATATTTCATCTATGTGGGGTATTATGGGAGCATCATGTGAAGTACATTATTCAGCTTCAAAAGGTGGTGTTATTGCATTTACAAAAGCCTTGGCAAAAGAGCTTGGACCATCAAATATAAGGGTTAATTGTATTGCTCCTGGTATTATTGATACAAATATGAATAAATTTTTAAACAACGAAGATAAGAAACAGCTTATAAATGATACACCTTTAATGAGATTGGGAAAACCCGAGGATATTGCAAAAGCAGTTTCTTTTTTACTATCTAATAATGCATTATTTATAACGGGTCATGTTTTAACGGTGGATGGAGGTTTTGTATAAAAACACATTTTTAAATATTGACACTGACAATTTATAAGTGTATAATTTTTTATACAATAAGGATTACTGCTGAAATTCTTGTCAATTTTTACTAATAATTATTAAATTCGTTTCTGTTGTTATAATTTTTAAAAAAAGAGGGTGATGTATTTAAATATAATTAATAAAAAGGATTAAATTCATCATTGACTCATAATAAAATTCATAATGAAAGATATTATAAACACATAAAGGATATTAAACTCGATTTTTTCAACATATTTGTGATACTAAAATGCAGGAAAAGAAAAATTATTTATTATAAGGTTAAAAATATAGGTAAAAATAATGTCTAATCAATATTATTAAGAAAGGCGTGGGAAATTTGAAAACAAAACTTAATTCCTTTGTTGTTGCAAATGCTGCTAAATGTATTGGATGTAAATCTTGTGAAGTTGCATGTTTTACAGTTCACAATAGAAATAATCATGTAGCAGCTACAGTTGGTACTGTAACAGTTCCAATTATACCGAGATTATATTTAATCAGATCTGAACATGGAACAATTCCAATCCAATGCAGGCATTGCGAAGATGCACCATGTGCTAATGTATGTCCTGTAGGAGCAATTAAGCAAGAGGGTAATGCTATAATTATAAATGAAAAAACATGTATAGGATGTAAGACTTGTTTATTGGCATGTCCATTTGGAGCAATAGACTTATTGCCCCAATATGACGATGGGAAAGAAGTGCTCCAAATAAATCTTAAAGAAGAAGAGGAAGGTGGATTAACACAAAAGGCAAGGGTGATTGCCTACAAATGTGATTTGTGTGAGGATATAGGAGAACCGGCTTGTATAAAGGCTTGTCCGGTAAATGCATTGACTTTAGTTACACCGATAGAAGAGAGAAAAGCTAGAAATAAAGAAGCTGCCTTAAGTCTTATAAAAACAATTAATGGTTAATAAGAACATGTAAAAATAATAAAAAGAAAGGAACATAAATATGACGGTGAATATGAGTTATATTAATATAGATCAAGAATTATGCACTGGATGTAGACGGTGTGCAGAGGTTTGTCCTGTTGATGCAATTAAAGGAGAAGAAGGCAAACCACAAAAAATAAACACAGAAATTTGTATAATGTGCGGACAATGTGTACAAAAATGCAGCGTTTATGCACCTTATTTTGATGATGGTATAACACCAATTAATATGAAATTGCAGGAAAGGGGAATGCTGGAAAGTGTTAAAGAACCATTATTTGCTGCATATAATATTGGTCAGGCAAAAAAGGTTAAAGAAGCACTGGCAAATCCCCAACTTTTCAAGGTTGTACAATGTGCTCCGGCTGTGAGAGTTGCTATCGCTGAAGAATTTGGGTTGAATTTAGGAGCTTTAACACCAGGCAAAATGGCTGCTGCTCTTAGACGTTTAGGTTTTAACAAAGTATATGATACAAATTTTGGCGCTGATTTAACTATTATGGAAGAAGGAAATGAATTAATAAAAAGAGTAACAGAAGGTAAGGATTTACCTTTGTTTACTTCCTGTTGCCCTGCTTGGGTTAAATTTATGGAGCAGGCGTATCCGGAACTTTTAAAAAATTTGTCGACTTGTAAATCTCCACACCAAATGCAGGGAGCAATAATAAAGACTTATGGAGCAAAAATAAATAATATGGACCCTGCAAAGATATTTAGTGTATCTGTTATGCCATGTACTTGTAAACCATTTGAAAGCGATAGACCGGAAATGATGGCAAGCGGATACAAGGATGTAGATGTAGTAATAACTACAAGGGAATTAGCTTATTTGATAAAAGACAAGGGAATAGATTTTACAAATCTGCCTGATGAAGGATTTGATTTGCCATTAGGGGATTATACAGGTGCCGGTACAATTTTTGGTAGCACAGGCGGTGTAATGGAGGCAGCTCTTAGGACGGCATATGAAATAATTACTAAAAACCCGATACCTAAAATAGATATAGAATTTGTTCGCGGAGGAGAGGGTGTAAGGACTGCAACCGTTCAGATTGGTGAATTGGAATTAAAAATAGCTGTTGTTGCAGGGTTAAAAAATGTATTACCAATACTTGAAGATTTGAAGAAGGGCAAATCTGACTATCATTTTATTGAAGTGATGGCTTGCCCTGAGGGATGTATAAGTGGCGGTGGTCAACCAAAGGTTCTTTTGGAAGAATATAGAGGAATAGCATATAAGAATAGAAAAGATGCAATATATAAACATGATTCAGAACTCAAACTGAGGAAATCTCATGAAAATCCTGATATAAAAAAATTATATGATGAATTTTTAGGAGAACCCCTTGGCAAACAGTCACATCATTTATTACACACTAAATATAAATCAAGAAAAGAAAAATAACTACGATTTTATAAAAGATTTTATAAAGAAAGGCTATTTTAGAGTATTCTAAGTAGCCTTTTTAAGTGTGCCAGGCATGGGGCAAAGTTATCCACAAGGGATTGTGTATATGTGGATAACTTACTTGTTATCAGCGTAAGGATAAATATTTTGATAAATTAAGAGGTAAATCAACATACTTTTCTTAATAAAATTGTCGTAATTCAATACAATTGTGAATAAAAATTTGCAGCGTGTCAAAATGCTTTTGGTGCTAATCATAAAATGGAGTCATAATTTACCTGAAGCTTAGCGGAAAGCCTCGTCACTTGTGGCGGGGATGAATGCTTATTATTTCAAAAAAATAATTAAAATTTGTATCAAATATATCTTCCGCCACTTGAATTATTATTGCTGCAATAGTATAATAATATCAGAAATACACAAAATTTTCAATCGATTATCGTCTTATCCAGATACCAAAATACAGAGGTGATAATATGGCAAAATCAACCACACCCTCATTTATTTTGACATTAAGATTAGATACACAAAAATATCAAGAAGATATTCTTAATAAGAGATTTAAACTAAGCAGATTGATGTATAATGCGTGTTTAGCTAAAGCATATAAAAACTACAAACTTATGAAAGAAAGCAAAGAATACAGAAAAACATGCAAAATGCCAAAAGGCAAAGAACGAAATGAGAAATTCACTGCATTAAGAAAAAAATATAAATTGACAATATCATATATAGATTCCTATGTTGTACCAATGCAAAACAAATTCAAAAAGAATATTGACAGTCTGACAGCACAAAAAATAGCTGAAAGAGCGTTAGATGCGGTTAACAAATTAATCTGTAGAAAAGCAAAAAAAGTATATTTTAAAAAATATGGCGAAGAAATATCATTGGAAGGAAAAACAAACACATCTGGAATAAGATATAAAGACGGATACATAGTGTGGAACGGTTTAGAAATACCTGTAATTGCAAAACCAAAGGATGAGTACGCGCAATCGGCAATTCAAAGCAGAGTCAAATATTGCAGGATATTCCGCCAATATGTGAAAAATAGATACAAATATTATGTACAGCTTATATTAGAAGGAATACCACCCATGAAGGAAAGGACGATTGGTAAAGGCGATGTGGGATTAGATGCAGGAACACAGATAGAAGCTGTTGTATCTGATAATGAGGTTAAACTTGTCGAATTAGCGCCTGAAACAGATTCTGTTGATAAAGAAATAATCCGTCTGCAAAGAAAATTGGACAGACAAAGACGTTCCAATAATCCCGAAAATTATAATTCTAATGGTACAGTAAAAAAGAATACAAAAGGAAAGTGGAAGAAAAGCAAGAACTGCATTAAAACACAAAATGAAATCAAGGAAAGATATCGGAAAAGAGCAACCATAAAAAAACAAAGCCTTGAAAAATTAGCAAACTATATTATATCCTTAGGAAACAAAATCAAAGTTGAAGATATGAACTATGCTGCACTTTCCCAAAAAGCAAAAGAAACAACTAAAAATAAAAAGACAAAAAGATTTAAAAGGAAAAAACGGTTCGGAAAATCCATTGGAACGAAATCTCCGGGATTGCATCTTAATATAATAGACAGGAAACTTCATTATTTTGGTGAAAAACTGATTAAAGTAAACAAAGCAGAAGTTAAAGCAAGCCAGTATAATCATATAACTGACACTTATAATAAAAAAGAACTTTCAGAAAGATGGAATTGCTTTAAATATAATGACAAAGAAATAAAAGTACAACGTGATTTATATTCGGCTTTTCTTCTACAAAACACAGAAGATAACAAAATAGACAAGAATAAATGCATCTTTAAATTCGACAATTTCTTAAAACTTCATAATAAAGAAATAGAAAGATTAAAAGAATCAAAAGGAAACAAAAAATTAATAAGCAGTATGGGAATATAAGAAGAATAAAAGGGACGCAGACTCCGTGCCTTATGCTGTCGCTAATACCAAACAAGTGTATAGACAGTAAAGTCTGTTGAACAAGGTCAGTGCTTGTATGTTGTAGAAGGTGCAATATGCAGTCTAATTGTACAACGTATCTTGAGAGTGCAGGAGAAACCTTTAAGTAAACAGAACTCTCGCCACTTGTGGCGGGGAGTACGTCAGATATTATTTTAAAACTGGTATAATAAAAATTAAGGTTTAAGAAAGGGGGATACCCTATTTGTGGGTATTTTACATATGAAATTTTGTTCTTTGAGGTCTGGCAGCGGTGGCAATGCTGTTTATATAGGTTATAAGGATATAAATCTGTTGATTGATGCGGGTTTATCTGGTAAAATAATCGAAAAAAGCCTTGTTAATATTAATGTCGATCCACATAAGCTTTCGGCAATTTTAATTACACATGAGCATAATGACCACATAAAAGGTGCCGGTGTTCTTTCCAGAAGGTATGATATACCAATCTATGCAAATCAATCCACATGGAATGTAATGGAGAGGTTGCTTGGCAATATAGATGTGAAAAATAAATGTAATTTTAAAACAGGGGAGGAATTCAGTTTAGGTGAGATAAAAATAAAATCATTTAAGAAATCTCATGATGCGGCGGAGCCGGTGGGTTTTTCTTTTTTTTGCAATGGTAAAAAGATTACCATTGCAACGGACCTTGGATATATGAGTAAAGGTGTTGCTTCTAATATAATGGGCTCTGATGTTGTGCTTCTTGAGTCAAATCATGATGTGGACATGCTTATAAAAGGCAAATATCCGTGGGCTTTAAAAAAGAGGATTCTTTCAGATTATGGACATCTTTCAAACGAATCTGCGGGGGAAGCCCTAAAAAAGTTATTTGAATTAAATTCGGTAGGCATGGTATTTTTAGGGCATTTAAGTCAGGAAAATAATAAACCTGAGATTGCACATAAAACCGTTACAGATATGATAAAAAAATCCGGCATTAAATGTCGTATACATATGGCTTTAAGGAATATTGAAAGCGAATTAATAAAGATATGAGAAAATTTTATTTCCATAACTTGATTTTTTCCGTGTGCTATGATAAAATGTACGCAATACATGGATTAATGTATATTTTTCGTGTACAAATTGTAAGGGGGTGTTATTTTGGGGGAAGATAGCAAGCTCTATATCATAAGGGAAGAAATTTTGTCAGAGGTTCTTAAGAAAACCCTTAAGGTAAAGGAACTTATTGAATCAGGGGAAGTCAAAACCGTCAACGATGCGGTTAAGAAAGTGGGTATGTCCCGAAGCGCATTTTATAAATATAGGGATTATGTTTTTCCATTTTCAAAATTCAGTAAAGGAAAAATAATAACACTTTCTCTCCTGTTAGAACATAGCCCGGGAGTATTATCGGCAATACTTGATATTATTGCAGCTCTAAGAGGTAATGTAATAACTATTAATCAGAGTATGCCTTCAATGGGAATTGCAGGGGTATCATTGTCAATAGATACACAATATATGGAAATAAGTATTGAAACATTATTAAACAATATTGAAAGCCAAAAAGGTGTTAGAAAAGTCGAAATCTTAGGAGAATAATTAAGGAGGGTTACTATGAAAATAGGATTGATGGGACTTGGAACTGTTGGAAAAGGTGTTGTTCATGTTATAGACCAAAACGGAGACAGCATCGAGAAAAGAATAGGAGAAAAAATAGAGATTAAAAAAATTCTTGTTAAAGATGCAGAGAAAAAAAGAAGTCCATTAGTAGAAGGAAAACTTGTTCTTGATCCCATGGAAATTTTAAATGATGATGAGATAGATGTTGTTGTTGAAGTTATGGGGAAAGAGCATCCAGCTCTTGAATATATAAAAAAGGCCTTAGAAAATGGCAAAAGCGTTGTAACTGCTAATAAAGAAGTTATTGCAAGACATGGCAAGGAGCTTATAAAGCTTGCAAATGAAAAAAAGGTAAGCCTTCTTTATGAGGCATCTGTCGGTGGAGGCATACCAATTATCAGACCTTTAAAGCAGTGCCTTGCAGCAAACAAGATTTACGAGGTAAAGGGGATTTTGAACGGTACAACAAATTATATCCTTTCAGAAATGAAAGACAGGGGAATGAGCTTTGAAGGGGTTTTAAAGGAAGCACAGCAAAAAGGTTATGCAGAGCTTGACCCGACAGATGATATAGAAGGATTTGATGCAGCAAGGAAATTAGCAATATTATGCACACTTTCTTTTAATAAGTATGTTGTTCCAGATGATATATATACTAAGGGTATAAGTTCTATATCCAAAGAGGATATAAAATATGCACAGGAACTTGGGTATACCATAAAACTTATTGCATATGGCAAAATATACGAGAATGAAAAGCTTGAGGCATGGGTTCATCCTGTCATGATATCAAAAGAGAGTCCTTTAAATGGTGTAAACGGCGTTTATAATGCAATACTTATTGAGGGTAACGCAGTAGGGAGGTTAATGTTTTACGGGCAGGGTGCTGGTATGATGCCTACCGCCAGTGCCGTAGTTGCTGATATAATTGATGTTGTTAATCATATTCCGGGGAAAAATGGATATGAAGATGCTGATATAATACCGATTCAAGATACGGTGTCTAAGTATTATATAAGGCTTATTGCCCTTGATAAACCGGGTGTTATGAGTAAGATAACAGGTATACTGGGTAATGAAGGGATAAGTCTTGTTTCTGTTGTACAGAAGGAGGTACATGAAGATGCCGCTGAGATTGTCCTTATTACACATCATGCAAATACCGGCAGGATATTTAAGGCACTTGATGAGATAAATAATCTCCATGAAATACACAAAGTGGCAAGCATAATTAGGGTAGAGGAGGACTAATGATGGAATGGGAAGGTATTATTAAAGCATATAGGGGTTTTATGCCAAAAATTGATGATAAAAATATTGTAACATTGAAGGAGGGTAATACACCTTTAATTGAAGCAATTAATCTTGAAAAGGAATTTCCGGGGCTAAAAATATATCTTAAATATGAGGGATTAAACCCGACAGGCTCATTTAAAGACAGAGGTATGACAATGGCGGTTAGTATGGCAAAACAGCAAGGGTCGAAGGCAATAGTTTGTGCATCAACAGGGAATACTTCTGCATCTGCTGCTGCTTATGGGGCAAGGGCTGGATTGAAATGTGTTGTTCTTATACCCGGTGGTAAAATTGCCCTTGGAAAATTGGCACAAGCTATTGCCTATGGTGCAGAGGTGATTTCTATAAATGGTAATTTTGATGATGCATTGAAACTTGTAAGGGAACTTTCTGATAAACATCCTATAACACTTGTGAATTCAATAAATCCATATAGATTGGAAGGACAAAAATCTTCATCTTTTGAGATATGTGATACCCTTGGAGAATCTCCTGATTATCTTGCACTTCCGGTAGGTAATGCGGGAAATATTACTGCATATTGGATGGGCTTTAAAGAATACCATAAAGAAGGGAAAATCAATAAACTTCCTAAAATGATAGGATTTCAGGCAGCGGGAGCAGCACCAATAGTTGAGAATAGGATATTTGAACATCCTGAAACAATTGCAACAGCTATAAGAATAGGTAATCCTGCCAGCTGGCAGAAGGCTGTACGTGCAAGGGATGAATCAGGTGGACTTATAGATAAGGTAACTGATGAAGAGATACTTGAAGCATATTCTTTACTTGCAAAAAAGGAAGGAATATTTGCAGAGCCTGCATCTGCCGCATCTATTGCAGGTATAACAAAGAAATATCGCGAAGGTTTATTTAAAGAAGGAGATACCGTTGTATGCATATTGACGGGGAATGGGCTTAAAGACCCGGATACAGCTATAAAGATGAGTGGAAGTGATATAAAAATGGTTGATGCCGATTTAAAAATACTGGAGGAAATCATTTATGGATAAAAGTATGATGCATGTCAGGGTACCGGCATCTACTGCAAATTTAGGACCTGGTTTTGACTGCCTTGGAATTGCATTGAACCTTTATAATGATATTTATATGGAATTATCCGGAAAAGAATTGACGATAGAAGTTGCTGGTGAAGGGCAGCTATTTATTGAACGCAATGAGGAAAATTTAGTTTATAAGGCAGCAAAAAAAATATTTGACAGGTTGAATATTAAATTAAGCGGTTTAAAAATAAAAACTGTTAATGAGATACCCTTAGGAAGCGGTCTTGGCAGCAGCGCAGCTGCAATAATCGGAGGTATGGTTTTAGCAAACAGGATTTGCGGCAATCCCTTAAGCAGTGATGATATACTTGACCTTGCATCTGAGATGGAAGGTCATGCAGATAATGTGGGACCTTCCTTGAACGGCGGTTTTAATGTGGCAACATACGATGGAGTAAAAACCCTATATATAAAAAAAAGAATAGATGATGACATAAATTTTATTGCTTTTTATCCAAACAGGGAAGTTAAGACGACAAGGGCAAGAGGAGTATTGCCTGAAAGAATAGATTATAAAAATGCAGTTTTTAATGTTGGGAGGGCATCATTGCTGACTGCGGCTTTTATGACGGGGGATTATGCTAAATTAAGGTATGCGACAGAAGACATGCTCCATCAAGTATATAGAAAAGAACTTATACCAGAGCTTTATTTTGTTATTGAAGCTGCACTTATGGGGGGTGCATACGGTGCATTTTTAAGTGGTGCAGGACCAACCATGATGGCTGTTTCTTCAAATGATATGCTGGATAATGTTATTAAATCTGTTGAGGCTGTCTATAGGGATAGAAATATACCATTAAAAATATATAGACTTAAATGTGATAATATAGGTGCAAAATAATGAGAAAAGGTTAATCTTCTTTTCTCATTTATTTTAGAAAATAGTGGAGGGAAAAAATGATTGTACCATTGTACGATGCCTTAAAAAAATATATTGATGATGGTATATTACCATTTCATATGCCTGGACATAAGGGAGGAAGAATTATTTCCCGGGAATATCTTAAGAATATAGCCATGATAGACCTTACGGAATTACCTGGTACAGATAATCTCCATAATCCGGAAGGACCAATACTTGAAGCGGAAAAACTTGCAGCAAAAGCATTTGGAGCTAAGGAATCATTTTTTCTTGTTAATGGAACAACATCAGGTATATATGCTGCAATGGCTGCAACATTAAAAAAAGGAGATAAGGTTTTAATTCAAAGGAATTCACATAAATCAGTATATAGCGGTCTTATCTTAACAGGTGCATATCCCGTGTATTTAAGCCCTATGATTGATTTTGATTATGAAATTGCTATGGGGGTATTACCTGAGGATGTAGAAAAAGCTTTAAAAAAAGATAAAGATATTAAAGTGGTAATAATTACATATCCGAATTATTATGGATTTTGTCCCGATATATCAAAAATATCAGAAATAGTTCATAGATATAATAGGATATTAGTGGTTGATGAGGCGCATGGGGCACATTTTGCTTTTTCAGATAAACTGCCAATAACATCTCTTGAAGCAGGTGCGGATATTGCTGTACAAAGTATACATAAGACATTACCTGCTTTTACTCAAAGTTCGATTCTCCATGTTGGTTCAGATAGGATTGATATTGATAGATTAAAATTTTCATTGAGATTATTTCAGACAACATCACCTTCATATATTCTAATGTCCTCAATAGACATGGCAAGGGCATATATGGAGGAGAAAGGTAATAAAAGGCTTGATTCGGTTATAGATTTATGCAATTATATAAGAGATGGAATAAATAATATCGAAGGAATCAAATGTCATGGTAAAGATATAATAGGCAGGTATGGTATTAAAGACTTAGATGTAACGAAGCTTGCAATAAATGTAAGTGGTCTAAGGCTTACCGGCTTGGAAGCAGAAAAAATTTTAAGAGATAAGTTTAAAATACAGATGGAAATGGCTGATTTATATAATATACTTGCAATAATAACAGTAGCGGACGGGGAAGAAGAAATAAATATATTACTGAAAGCAATAAGGAGTTTAAAAAATTATAAAGGGGAAACTGATATAATAAAAATTGATGATTTTTGTGATTGCCCTGAAATTGTTATTATGCCGGCAGAGGTCTTTCAATTTGGGAAAAATATGGTTTCTTTGGATAATGCGGAGGGTAAAATTTCAGGTGATTTTATAATACCATATCCACCTGGGATTCCAATAATATGTCCCGGCGAAAGAATAAAAAAAGGTATGGTGAAATACATATCTTTACTGTATAATAAGGGTATAAGAATAATAGGTGTTAAAGATTTTAAAATTAAGGTGTGCGAAAATGTATAAAGGGAAACTTATAACATTTGAAGGTATAGACGGCTGCGGCAAAACGACGCAGATAAATTTATTAAAAGAGTATCTTTTAATAAAAGGTTATAATGCCATGATATTAAGAGAACCTGGTGGTACATCAATTGGGGAAGAAATACGTAAGATACTGCTTTACAATAAAAATTATATTTATCCGGTTACTGAAGCATTATTATATGCTGCATCAAGAGCTCAGCTTTTAGCAGAAATAATAATACCTGCTTTGGATGAAGGTAAAATTATTATCATGGATAGATTTGTCGACAGTTCTTTAGTATATCAGGGTTATGCAAGAGGACTTGGTATAAAAAAAATAATGGAAATTAATAGGATTGCTACATATGGAATTAAACCTGATTTGACAATATTTTTTGATATTACTCCTGAAAACGCATTAACAAGAAGGAAAACAAGAAAACAAAACGATAGATTTGAAGAAGAAAATATGGAATTCTATGAAAAGGTTTATGAAGGTTATCATAAGTTAATAAATTTAGAGCCTGAAAGATTTGTTGTTATTAACGCAATGGAGGACATTACTACGGTACAAAAAAGTATCATAAATATAATAAATAAAATAATTTAAAGGTTGGAGGGTATGATAATGAAATTGGTGCTGGCAATTGTTCAGGACGAAGACGTAAGAAGACTTATGGATGGACTTACTGAGAAAGATTTTAGCTTTACACGCGTGGCATCAACAGGAGGTTTCTTAAGGGCGGGAAATACTACATTGTTAATCGGTGTAAATGATGAAAAACTTGACGATGTGATAGGAATAATTGATGAAAAATGTAAAACCAGAAATAAAATAATAACCTCACCTACACTGATGGGAGGTACAGCAGATATTTTTATGCCACAGCCTGTCGAAGTGCCGATAGGCGGTGCTACGATATTTGTTATTGATGTTGAAAAATTTATCAGGGTATAGGTGAATTCAATGAGAATACAGGAAGTCAATACAGGAAAGCCGATGACAACTTCAATTGAAGAAAAAAATAAATACAGTATTAGGAATCAAAGGTTTGATGAGTTAGTTGAAAAAGAATCTAAACAGATTCGAGATGACAGGTTAAATGAGATGCTTTTGGATCTGGATAATATTTCTCAAAAATTAAAACAAAATTTGACACTTGAGAATTTGCTTTTATATAAAAAGAAGGTAAGACAATTTCTGCAAGATACAACAAGCAGGATGTTCAGGCGAGAGAAAAGGGAATATACGGATTTGACAGGTAGAAAAAGGATATATACTCTTATAGAAAAGATAAATGCACGACTGGAGGAAATGACAAAGGAATTTATACAGGATAATAGTAAAAGCATTGACCTTTTAAAAATGATAGATGATATAAGAGGTATGCTTATAGATATGTATTTATAAAGCAGATAAGGATGTAAGGTGTTGCTATAATGTATAGGATATACGGGCATGAAAAGATGGTTTCTTTATTTGAAAAAATTATTGCTGCAGGGAAGATAGCAAATGCATATCTGTATTTAGGCGAGGAGGGTTTAGGAAAAGAGTTCATGGCAAAATATTTTGCTATGATGGTAAATTGTCGTGGGAATAATAAAAAACCATGTTATGAATGTTCCTCCTGTATTCAGATGCTGTCAGGGAATCAGCCTGATATATTTATTATTAATCCTGTTGGAAATTCTATAAAAGTTGAGGAAATCAGGAGTAAAGTTATCGATAAAATCTATATAAAACCTTATGAATCAAATAAAAAGATTTTTATTATTATAGAAGCAGAGAAGATGACACAGCAGGCACAAAATTGTATTTTAAAAACCTTAGAAGAACCATCTTCATATGGGCTTTTCATATTGACTGCATCAAAAATGGAAGGATTATTACCGACTGTTATTTCCAGATGTTCGGTAATCAGGTTTAATAGGGTTGATGATGTTATAATAAAGAAATATCTTGAGGAAGAAAAGAAATTTTTGAAGGAAAAAGCAAAAGAATTTATACCGGTTATTCAGGGGAATTTTGGTATGGCAGATAAATTTTCCGATTTGGAATATATAAAAATGAGGGAAGATTTGTTTAAGCTTTTGTGTCAAATAATAACACAAAACAAATTAGAGGCATTGGACAGTTATCAATTTTTTGAAGAAAATAAAAACCGTATAAATGATATACTGGCTATAATGATGTCGTATTTTAGAGATATTATGGTTTATAAATTTACAAAAGAACAGGAATTAATTAAAAATAAGGATATAATAAGTGATATAGAAGTTATGTCGCAAAAATTGACGGGATATAGACTTAATAATATAATTAATGGGATAGAAAATATTAATAACAATTTAAAATCAAATATTAATTTTCAGCTGACTATAGAAGATTTTCTTTTAAATCTTTAGGAGGAATTATTTTGTATACTGTTGTAGGTATTCGTTTTAAAAAAGCCGGTAAAATCTATTATTTTGAGCCAAATGACCTTTCAATAAAGGTTGGCGATAATGTTATTGTGGAAACGGCAAGAGGCATTGAATTTGGAGAAGTTGTAGTAGGCGAAAGGGAAGTAAAAGAAGAAGAAATTGTATTACCTTTAAAGAAGGTTTTGAGAATCGCATCAGATGAGGATACTGAACATTATAATAATAATAAGGCTTGTGAGATAGAGGCGTATAATATATGCTTGAAAAAAATCCATGAGCATGACCTTAATATGAAATTAATAGATGTTGAATACACTTTTGATAATAATAAGATTATATTTTACTTTATAGCAGATGGACGCATAGATTTTAGAGACCTTGTTAAGGATTTAGCTTCAATATTTAAAACAAGGATTGAATTAAGACAAATAGGAGTACGTGATGAAGCCAAGATTATTGGAGGGCTTGGACCATGTGGCAGACCTCTTTGCTGTTCAACGTTTCTCGGTGATTTTGAGCCTGTTTCGATTAAGATGGCAAAGGACCAGAACCTGTCTTTAAACCCAACAAAAATTTCAGGTATTTGTGGAAGACTTATGTGCTGTTTGAAATATGAACAAGAAGTATATGAAGAAATAAGAGCCCAGCTTCCAGCTGTAGGCAGTATAATAAAAGTTAATGATAAGGAAATGAGAGTTGCAGAAGTCGATGTTGTAAGAACAAAACTTAAGGTAAAGATGAAAAACGCCGAAGGCATAGAAATATTAAAAGAGTGTTCTCCGGAAGAAGTGGTTCTTATTGAAGATAAAAAAGATGACTATGCCAATATATATGAGGAAATATTAGGGAATGATTTAAAAACCGAATAACAAAGAGTAATTCCTTCTTTTTATTCGGTTTTTTTTAAAACGGATTCTTTACATATTTTTATTTGTGCATTTCATTTTGTAAAAGTATTAATATCGGTGGTATAGCATATATGCTTAATGTTGCCGCGGCAACAATACCTGCGTCATTGAAAGCTAATGCAAAAAGCATTCCTATTATACTTCCAAAAAATCCGTAATAAATATATTCATATTTTTTGAATATATTTTTTAATATACCTGTTGGTTTATATGAAAATATAAACAGACTGATAATTGAAATAATCAGTACCCATGACCATATGGTATATCTAATTAAGGTTAGTTCCATATTTAATTTTCTATTAAATATATCAAATAAAGATTGTATGCCACCGTATTTTACTATTATTGCTGTTTGTGCCATATGTGTTTCTGTCCCAATAAACATAGAGGCAATAAACATCAAAAATAGGAGGAATGTCATTGAAATAAAAAGCAAAGTCAAATTTCTATGGTTTATCTTGACACCTAACATCATAAGAATCGTTACTCCAAATGCCATAAATCCTGTTATAAAACCGCCAATTTTTGCGCCATATCCCGGCAGTATCATTAGCATGAAAACCGCAATAAATACGGCAATACTTAGTAGCTTTACATATTTAGAATCATATTTTTGAATCAATGTCATTATACCCATTATTGTTGAGCCGATTAAAACACCCATATATTCATTTCCAATTCCATAAAATCTTGCCCCTGCAATTGCATCATAACCTAAAATAGAGTCTTTCATTAAATGTGAACCCGTAAAAATATCAAGTGCAATAGCAAAAGAAGTTAGTAAGCTTATTATCATAAAAATGTCCAATTCATTTTTAACGGATATTTTCAGCAGAGATACAAAGGCAATTGTAATTGAAATTATTAAAATAAAATCGACGTATATTGACTGTGTCCCAAATAAAGGCAGTATAAGCAGTATAAGTGGTACTGACATAATTCCGAGGATGATAGGTTTAATATACCTTAAAATCTCTATTTTCAGGAAAAACATTGTAAGGTATAGTATTAAAACTATGATTAAAAAGATTACATAACTTTTTAAAACTATAGGTCTTGCATTATGTGTTGAGACTATCGCAGTATCCAAATTATTTAAGTAGTTCAATTTGTTAGCAGAATTTATACTGCTAATTGGATGACCTAACATTTCTACGGGCAGTTTCAAATTGAAATAAGACAATATTGTTGGCGCAATGTCTGTATTTACTATTATACCCCCCCTTTTTGTCGTTTGTGATGTCGTGAGCCCATGATAATTTGGACCATCAATAATTAATGGGGTAATAAGGTTATTTGTCTTTATATCATTTCTTGATGGAAACGGTGTAGCTATAATAAGGATATCCTTTGATAGGTCTAAACTTTTGACAATATTTCCGATGAAGTTATCTGCATCAATTATGGCATTTTTTTTCAAGCGTGATGTAACATCGGAAGATGTATAGCTTGAAAAGTCATTGACCCTTGATGTATCTCCTGTATCAAATATGAAAAGCCCGCCGGATTTTTCAATTTTTTTATAATTTTCATACAATTTATCATAATCGGTTTTAATGAAAAATGGGCTGTTATTATCTTTTTTCAAGATATCGCCGCTTACATCTCCATGAGAAACACCGTTTTTATCCATGGCAATTAAGGCGGCATATCTTTTGTAAATAGTACCATTTTCATCCTTGGAGTCGGCATTTCCAAAGACATATACAGGTATATTATTTTCTTTGAGAATTTGCCCTAAAAGTCCGGGTGTTATTTGATAATTTTCCTTTTTAGAAGCTTCGATTAATTTAGATATTCCTATATTTAAGATATCGTTATTTCCAGGTGTTAAACCTGTATTAAGCCTGTATAAGGATTCGGCATTTCCATATAAATAATTTTCAAAACTATTTAATGATATCGAACTAAAATCACCTGCTGTTGAAGCCCTTGTCCCGGTTCCAATGGTGAGATATGCTGAAGACTGAATATAATCGTTTGCTGTTTGAGTATTCATAAGTCCGATTGCGCCCTCATTTATTAATTTCTGTATATTTTTTGCATTATTTTTTAAATAATCATTTAAATTTACTCTGTCTATTATAACTAAGACAGCTTTTTTATTGTTTTGTGGTATTGATGCCGAATATGCTGAATTTGATGAAAGAGAAAAAAATATTACAAGCATCAAAAATGAAATAATTAATTTTTTCAAAGCTAAACACATCCTTTTGCTAAAGTACACTTTTTATTATAACATAAAGTATTATTGTATATATAAAGCTATTATATAGTATACTTTGCTTTAATTTATTTTTCAATACAATTTATAAAGAAACGCTTATATGATAAAATATTAAAGAGGTGTTTATCGTGATAGAAAATGGAGAAAGAATTGATGATTTAAACCTGAAAGGGCTTTTAATTATCCAGCATGAGGCAAAATTCAAATTTGGAATGGATGCTGTATTGTTAGCTAACTTTGTGCATGCTAAAAAGGGGGATAAAATAATTGACCTTGGCTGTGGAACAGGAATAATACCGATTTTGATAGCTGGAAAAACCTCAGATACATATATTTATGGTGTAGAAATACAGAAGGATATTTCTGATATGGCATCAAGAAGCGTAAAACTAAACAAATTTTCAGATAGGATACAGATAATAAATGAAGATATACGAAAGATACCGGAGATTTTGGGATATGAAAAATTTGATATTGTAACGTCAAATCCTCCATATTTGCCAATTAAAACAGGATTTGATAAAAAAAATGAGCATGAGAACATTTCGAGATATGAGATAAACGGCGATCTTGAAGACTTTATAAAGTCGGCATTTCGGCTTTTGAAATTCGGTGGCAAATTTTTTATGGTTCATCGTGCAGACAGGATTGCAGATATCATGTACAATTTAAGAACATATAATCTTGAACCTAAAAAAATAAGATTTGTTCATCCTTATGTTAATGATAAACCTAATATTGTCCTAATAGAGTCTAAAAAGGGTGCGAAAAAGGGGACGGATATTATGAAGCCTTTATTTGTATACAAGGAAAATGGTGAATATACTCAGGAATTATTAGATATATACGGAAAGAATACAATTATGGAGGTTTGACATATGTATAGCTCAGGTGTTTTATATTTGTGCCCGACACCAATAGGAAATCTTGAAGATATAACATTAAGAGTACTTAGGATATTGAAAGAGGTTGACTTAATTGCTGCTGAGGATACGAGGCAGACCCTTAAACTTTTGAATCATTTTGATATAAGAAAACCATTAATAAGTTATCATGAGCATAATAAGGCATCATGCGGCGCAAAATTAATTGATGAATTGAAAACAGGAAAAAATATAGCCTTGGTATCTGATGCGGGTACACCGGGTATATCTGACCCCGGTGAAGATATAGTAAAACTGTGTATAAAAAATGACATAAAGGTTATTCCGCTTCCCGGTGCTTCTGCATTAATCACAGCCCTTATTGCATCAGGGCTTGATACGCGGGAATTTGTTTTTGAGGGATTTTTGCCGTTAAAAAAGAAGGATAGATATGAAAAACTCAGAAGGATTTCGGAGGAAAAAAGAACCGTTATTATTTATGAGGCACCTCATAGATTAATTGATACGTTGTTTGATTTGAAAAATTATGTAAAAGATAGAAATATTGTTATTGCAAGGGAACTTACTAAAATTCATGAAGAATTTATCAGAGGGCATATCGATGATGTTATAAAAAAGGTGGAAAATGGTGTAAAAGGTGAAATTATAATATTAATAGAAGGATATAAAGAAGTTATAAAGATGAGTCCGGAAGAATTATTGAGTAAATATATAGAAGAGGGAATTGATAAGAAAACAGCAATAAAATTAACAGCTCAAAAGCTTAATATTCCAAAGAGGGAAGTTTATAAGCTTACTATTTAAATTAATTGCATATTGACTTTATAAGGCATATAATGTTTAATAAACATTATATCAATATAGTTTCAGGGTGGTTTTATAATGGAGTCTTTTAAAAAAATTAAGCAGGTACTTATTCTGATTTTGTTTTTAAATTTGCTTGTTGCATTTTTAAAAATGTTTTATGGTTTTTATATAAATAGCACAAGTTTGATTGCAGATGGTTATCATTCATTTTCAGATAGTTCTGGGAATGTTATTGGGCTTATTGGAATTTGTTTTGCATCAAAGCCGGAGGATGAGGACCATCCATACGGGCATAAAAAATTTGAAACCTTTGCTTCTATTTTTATATCTGTGATGTTATTTGTTGTAAGTTTTGATATACTTAAAAATGCTTATGCAAGGTTTTTAAATCCAATAGAACCAAGAGTTACGATTGAAAGCCTACTAATAATGATTTTGACACTAACAATAAATGTATTTGTCTTTACATATGAGTACAAGCAAGGGATAAAATTAAAAAGCGATATACTTATTTCAGATTCATTGCACACAAAAAGCGATATTTTTGTCTCTGTATCTGTATTAATAACATTGCTTGCTTTGAGATTTGGGATTACACCATACATTGATCCGGTTATGTCAATTTTTATATCGATTTTTATTATAAGAGCGGGTATTAAAATAATAAAACACAGTTCAGATATTTTATGTGACAGGATTGTTGTTGATTCAAAAAAAATACATGATATAGCGGTAGGCATTAAAGGGGTTTTAGCTTGTCATCAGATAAGAAGCAGAGGAAGGGAAGATGACATTAATATTGACCTTCATATAATGGTAGCACCTGATAATGATATAAAAACAGCTCACGATATATCCAGTGAATTAGAAAAAAAACTGAAAAAAGAAATTCCCGGGGTCGGAAAGGTTTTAATACACATAGAACCATATGAAAACAATGAGTTTCATATGGACAAATAAAAATAATAGAAGGATATACCTTCTATTATTTTTCACTTTTTAAATCTTCAAGGCATTTTTTGCAAATATTTTTTCCCTTATAATTTACTACATCTTCTGCATTACCGCAAAAAATACATGCCGGCGCATACTTTTTCAGTACGATTTGCTCGCCGTCAACATAAATTTCAAGAGAATCCCTTTCAGCGATGCCTAAGGTCCTTCTCAGTTCTATTGGGATGACAACTCTTCCCAATTCGTCAACCTTACGTACAATTCCTGTGGATTTTAACATTTTCTCCCCTCCTAAATTTTACAAAATCCGACAAATTTTTTTCATATAATATAATACCAACATTTGAAAAAAAAGTCAATACTTTTTTATCATTTTTTTTAAAATTTAACATAAAGTTTTACAGAATAGGGAGGGATACAATTTGATAAATTATATTTGGTTTTTTATGATAGGCGTGGGTATTGTAATTGCAATAATAAATGGCAGGATGGAAGAGGTTTCAAAAGCTATAATTGATTCTGCACAATCTGCAGTGACAATATCAATAGGGCTTATCGGCATCATGACATTATGGCTTGGTATAATGGAGATTGCAAATAAAGCAGGTTTAATGGCATTATTATCTCGCGTCTTAAAACCTTTTATATTAAAATTATTTCCTGAGGTTCCTGAAGACCATCCGGCTATTGGGGCAATAATCATGAATATTTCTGCAAATATGCTGGGACTTGGCAATGCTGCAACACCTTTCGGTATAAAAGCAATGGAGTATTTACAACAGTTGAATCAAAAAGACAGTGCTTCTAATTCAATGTGTACCTTTCTTGTAGTAAATACAGCATCTGTACAATTAATACCAGCCATGATGGTGGGAATACGCGCTTCACTGGGAGCAAAAAATCCTGCTGATTTTGTACCTGTTGTGCTTTTGTCTAGTACAACTACCTTGATTTGTGGTATCATAGCAGTAAAATTCTTAGAAAAGCAGGATATTTTTAGGCAATAGTAAATATGTAGCTTTAAGATTATGGAGGGCTTATTGTTATGGTAAAAATAATATCCGATTGGCTTATACCTCTGATTATATTTTTAATTCCTTTATTCGGCATCATCAAGAAGGTAGAGATATATGAAGTTTTTGTTGACGGGGCTAAAGATGGTATAAATATAGTAATAAAGATTTTTCCTGCCCTTCTTGCTATGTTGGTGGCAATAGGCGTATTAAGAGCATCAGGGGCATTTGATTTACTTGCAAAGGTTTTAATGCCTATAACCGTAAAACTTGGTATACCTGCAGAAGTATTACCATTAGCAATCATACGTCCATTATCAGGAAGCGGAGCGCTGGGAATTACAACAGAACTAATAAAATCTCATGGAGCAGATTCTTTTATATCAAGGCTTGCATCTGTTATGTACGGTTCAACTGAAACAACATTTTATGTTCTTGCCGTTTATTTTAGTTCTGTCGGGATAAAAAAAATGAGACACTCTGTTATAGCGGGAATTTTTGCGGATATAGTTGCGGTACTTGCATCTGTTTTTTACAGTAGACTATTTTTTTAAACTAATATTTGTTATAATATAATCATAATCAAATTGATTTGTATTTTTTAAAGATTTTTAATGAATAAGTAGGTGTTTGTATGTCAATAATTTGCAAGCTCATTGATAAACTTGACATATATACCAATAAGGTATATATCGTTGGTGGTACATTAAGGGATAAGATATTAAAAAAAGAAATAAATGATTATGATTTTGCTGTTGAAGGAGATGTTTCTCAGATTGCAAAGATTGCAGCGGAAAAACTCGGAGGCACATATGTTCCATATGGGCAAGACAAGGGTACATATAGGGTAGTTGTTAAAGATATTGTAATGGATTTTTCCAGTTTAAAGGGTAATGACATTTACGAGGACCTTTTACATAGGGATTTTACGATAAATGCCATGGCTTTGAGATTAAATGATTATTTTGAAGTAAAATGTATAATAGACCCCTTTGGTGGAATGAGGGATTTATGTGATAAAAAAATAAGATGTGTCGGGATAAGAACCTTTCCAGAGGATCCTTTAAGAATGCTCAGGGCTATCAGATTTTCAGCTGTTTTAAGATTCAATATAGATGAAAAAACAAAGCTTAGAATTAAAGAAAATGCAAAATTAATAAGTGATATATCTTCAGAAAGAATAATGTATGAATTATATACAATCTTAAAGGTAAAAAATTCTTATCAATATTTAAGAATGATAGATGATTTAACTCTTATGGATTATATCTTCCCCGAAGTTAAAGAGATGAAAGAGATGGGCAAATGTTATTATCATCTTCTTGATGCATGGCACAATTCAATAAAAACAGTTGAAGAATATGAAATAATTACAGAATATCTTAAATTCCCTAAGGGGATTTTAGAAATGATAAGTGAGTATTTAAATAGAGAATTATCAGCAGGGAATAAAATTAAAGATGTTTTAAAGCTGGCAGCTTTATTTCATGAGATTGGAAAAACAAAATCCATTTATATAGATACCAATAATCGTATTCATTTCTATCATCATGATAAAAGAGGCGGAGAAATTTTATCCAGTCTAACAAAAAGGATGAAGATGGGGAAGAAAGAGGCACTTCTCATAAAGAAGATGGTATTATACCATGTACAGCCATTTATAATCTATACAAAAGGGTTTTCTAATAAGCAAATTTTTAAATTATTTTCAGACCTTGAGGATAATTCTATTGGATGTCTTTTGCTGTCACAGGCAGATATTGCCGCATGCAAGAACTCAATAAACAGAACAAAAGATGCGGAACGTTATAGAAATTTTATATTGCAGATGTTTAGAAAATATATGATTTTTAAAGAAACAGAAGAGCCTTTGCTTTCCGCTCTTGATATTATAGGTAATTTTGATTTAAAGAATAAAAAAATATTAGGGCAGATTTTATATGAAATAAGAAAAAATAGGTTTTATGGTGAAATAGAGGATAAAAATGATGCTATAAGGTTTGTTGAAGAAAGAATGAAAATAGAGAAAATATGATATGTTGCTTAATGACATATACAGTTTGATGTATATTAAATTAAACAATACAAATAATATTAAAAAATACTATTAATTATTGACTTTATTAATACATTAATATATACTTCATGTATGAAGAGGCATCTTAAAAGGATGGGTAAACCCTTCACGGCAGCAGTGGGCTTGGACACCCCGCTTGTGTACCGTTGGAACTTTCATCAAGATTTCATGGGGAGTACGAAGCCCGCCAATTTATTGGAGATGTAGTTCACGGTGTAAGGTAGTCAGATTCGCCCCTATTATGGGAGGCGGTTTTTTTTATAGAAGGAAACTTAAAAGCTTGTTTTTAATTTTAGGACAAAGGGAGGATATATTTATGGAAAAAACATTTTATATAACAACACCAATTTATTATCCAAGTGACAAACTTCATGTAGGACATTCATATACAACCGTAGCTGCAGATGCGATGGCACGCTTCAAAAGGCTTACAGGTTATGATGTAAAGTTTTTAACAGGCACCGATGAACATGGTCAAAAGATACAAAGGAAAGCCAAGGAAAAGGGTGTGACACCAAAGCAGTATGTAGATGATATCGTAGCAGGCATCAAAGATTTGTGGAATACAATGGATATAAGCAATGACCTTTTTATTCGCACAACGGATAAGCAGCATGAGGAGATTGTACAAAAAATCTTTACTAAGCTATATGAAAAGGGTGATATTTATAAAAGTGAATATGAAGGCTGGTACTGTACACCATGCGAAGCGTTCTGGACGGAAAGACAGCTTGTAAATGGCAATTGTCCTGATTGTGGGAGACCTGTTGAACTTGTGAAGGAAGAAAGCTACTTCTTCAAGCTTTCAAATTATGCTGACAGGCTTTTAAAATATTATGAGGAGCATCCGGATTTTATCCAGCCGGAATCAAGGCTTAATGAGATGGTAAGCTTTATCAAATCAGGTCTTGAGGATTTATGTGTAACAAGAACCTCCTTTGATTGGGGCATAAAGGTTCCTTTTGATCAAAAACATGTAATATATGTATGGATAGATGCATTATCAAATTATATAACCGCATTGGGTTATTCAACAGACCATGACGAGGATTTTAAAAAATATTGGCCTGCCGATGTGCATCTTGTTGGAAAAGAAATTGTAAGATTTCATACAATAATATGGCCGGCAATGCTTATGGCATTGGATCTACCGCTTCCCAAAAAAGTTTTCGGACATGGATGGCTTATACTTGAAGGCGGCAAGATGTCAAAATCAAAAGGGAATGTAGTAGACCCCAAAGAACTTGTAACAAAATACGGTGTTGATGCTATCAGATATTTCCTTTTAAGAGAAGTTCCCTTTGGAGCAGACGGGGTTTTCTCAAATGAAGCACTAATAAACAGGATAAATTCTGACCTTGCAAACGACCTTGGAAATCTTTTAAGCAGAACGGTAACTATGATTGAAAAATATAATTGCGGGATAATACCAGAGAATAAAGTTTATGATGCAATAGATGAGGAGCTTAAATCAATGGCTCAGCAATTGCCTGCTGATGTTGAAATCTATATGGATAAACTTCAATTTTCAAATGCCTTAATTGAAATATGGAAGCTTGTAAACAGGGCGAATAAGTATATTGATGAAACAATGCCGTGGATTCTTGCAAAAGATGAAAATAAGAAGGACAGGCTTGGGACAGTGCTTTATAATTTAGCAGAGGTACTGAGATTTATAAGTATATTGATAATGCCATTTATGCCTAATACCCCCAATGAAATATTTGAGCAGATGGGCTTTGATGAAACCATGAAGACGTGGGGGAGCTTGAAATTCGGTTTATTAAAACCGGGCATTAAGGTTAAGAGAGGTAAAAATATATTTCCAAGAATAGAAGTTAAAAAAGAGGTTTCAGTGAAGGAAATTAAAGAAAATTATATAAAAATAGATGATTTTGCGAAGGTAGAATTAAGAGTAGCCGAAGTTATGAAGGCTGAAAAGGTTAAAGGAACAGATAAGCTCATAAAAATACAGTTAAAAGTCGGTGAAGAAGCAAGGCAGGTTGTATCAGGTATAGCCTCTTATTATTCACCAGAGGAGCTTATCGGCAAAAAACTTGTACTTGTGTATAACTTAGAACCCAAGAAATTAAGAGGAATTGATTCTCATGGGATGATACTTGCAGCCTCAAATGAAAACAAGCTTACACTTTTAACAGTTGATAAAGATATAGAAAGTGGTGCAAAAATAAAGTAGGAGGAAGATAAAATGCTTGTTGATTCACATGCGCATCTTGAAGATGAAAAATTTAATGATGACAGGGAAGAAATTATAAAGAGGTGTCAAAAGGAGCTTACATTTTTGATAAATGTAGGTTCTAATATTGATACATCAAAAAAATCCATTGAACTTTCAAAAAAATATGATTTCATATATGCATCTGTCGGTATACATCCACAGTATTCTCAACATGAAATAAACAAAATAAACATGATAGAAGAATTTGCAAAAAATAAGAAGGTTGTTGCCATAGGGGAAATAGGTCTTGATTATCATTATGAAGAACCAGCAAAAGAATTTCAAAAACAGGTATTTACAGAACACATAAGGCTTGCTAAGAAATTAAAGCTGCCTGTTATTATACATGATAGGGAAGCACATAAAGATGTACTGGAGATTATAAAAAAAGAGTGGGATAAAGAACTAAAAGGTGTTTTTCACAGCTATTCGGGAAGTGTTGAAATGGCTTTTCAATGTATTGAGATGAATTTTTACATTTCACTTGCCGGACCTGTTACATTTAAAAATGCAAGAAAGACAGTTGAAGTTGCTGAAAAAATTCCAATAGATAAATTATTAATAGAAACAGATAGTCCATACCTTACATCGGAGCCTTTACGTGGAAAAAGAAACGACCCTACAAATGTAAAATATGTGGCTAAAAAAATAGCTGAAATCAGAAATAAAAACTTTGAAGAAATATCTGAAAAAACCGCAGAAAATGCTCGAAGATTATTCACTATCAAAATATAAGCAAAAAACAATGTGAAACATATACTAATATTATGGTGAGTAAAATATTTTATAATGCATATAATAAAATATAAAGTAAACAATGAAATAAATAGGATAATATATCAAAAAAGTTAAATATTATCAAAATATTTGACAAATACAATAAAGTACTTTAAAATTATAAAAGACTCCCCAATAAAAATATTAGGAGGTTTTGCAATGAATAAAGGCAACCTTAGAAAGTGGCTGGTCGAATCAAAAAATGTAATAAAAAAACCGGCTGCTGTTCTAACATTGGCTGCATTGGTGATTTTAGTAATAAGTATTGCTGTATACGTTAACTTGAAGAAACAGGTTACAGTAGTAGATGATGGCAAATCAACGGTTGTTACAACATTTCAAAATACAGTAAAAGACTTGTTAAATGACAAACATATAGCTCTAAGGAGGGAGGATTTAGTATTACCCTCATTGGATTCTAAATTAAGGCAGGGCATGAAGATTACCATTAAAAGGGCATTTCCAATTACAATTCATGTGGATGGGAAAAATCGAATATTATATACAGCTGCACCAAAACTTAAAGACGTTTTAAAAGAGAATAAAATTGTATTGGGTTCATATGATAAAATCAGTATGCCTATTGATAGTAGCACATACAAAGGAATGGATGTAGTAATAACGAGGGTAAAGGAAAAATTACTAACACAGGAGGAAGATATACCATTTTCAACAGAAACCAAGACAAATGATGATATGCTAAGAGGACAAACAAATGTTATTCAGGAGGGACAGACAGGTAAAAAACAAATAACATTAAAATTAATTTATGAAGATGGTAAAGAAGTTGCCAGAAATGTGGTAAATGAAACCATATTACAAAATCCTGTAACAAAAATAGTTCAGGTTGGTACACTTGGTTTGATTACGACATCAAGGGGAGAAAGTTTTAGATATCGTGAAATGAAAACCATGGTTGCAACCGCTTATGACTATAGTACAGGAAGTATCACAGCTACAGGAGCATGGGTGCGTAGAGGGATAGTTGCAGTAGATCCAAACGTTATACCCATAGGGACCAGATTATATATAGAGGGGTATGGACCTGCCGTTGCTGCAGATACAGGAGGTGCGATTAAGGGGAATATAATTGATGTGTTCTTTCCCTCAAGCGAGGAGTCATGTAACTGGGGAAGACGTACTGTAAATGTATATATATTAAAATAGACAGGTTTAAAGCCTGTCTTGTTTTTTGAGGTGATGAAAGTGAGAGTAAGAGGATTTGATACTAAAAAAAGTCTGGGGCAAAATTTTATAATGGATAAAAATATATTGGCTAAGATTGTTGATTACTCAGGTGTAAATTTGGATGATAATGTAATAGAAATCGGAGCCGGACTTGGTACACTTACAGTTGAATTGGCTAAAAGGGTGAAAAAGGTTGTAACATTTGAAATTGATAAAGAGGCTGTTCTAAAGTTAAATGAGAATGTAAAAGGCTTTAATAATATAATAATCATTAATAAAGATATAAGAGAAGTAAATTTAAAAGATATAATTAATACATATTTTGAAGGGAATAAATGCAAAGTAGTAGCGAATTTACCTTATTATATTACTTCTTATATAATTATGTATTTATTACAATCTCAATTAATTGAGGAAATAACAATACTGATACAAAAAGAGGTGGCTGATAGGATATGTGCACTTCCAGGCAGTAAAGAATATGGTGTATTAACTATTGCAGTTAAGTATTATGCAAAGCCTGAAATATTATTTAGTTTACCGCCGGAGGTTTTTATTCCAAGACCTAAAGTCAGTTCAACACTTATAAAGCTTAACCTGCTTAAAAACCCTTCTGTTTCTGTAAAAGATGAGAAACTATTTTTCAGGATTGTAAAAGCAGCATTTGGGCAGAGAAGGAAAATTATAAGCAATTCTTTAAATTCAATTGGACTTGGGAAAAATATAATTTTAGAAGCTCTTAGAAGATGTGGAATTAATGAAAAACAAAGAGGAGAAACAGTTTCAATAGAGAAATTTGCCGATCTTACAAATATAATTTTTGATATAATGAATATGTAATATTAATCCCCAAATTTTCATAATATATATTGCTAAAAGTATATTTGAAATAAGGGGGATATTATAAAATGCCGTTAAAAAGGAATATATACAAAAGAACCTATGTAATGTTTCAGGAGGAAGAGAAAGGGTGCGCATTTGATGAAGATAAAGAATTATCAGGTTATCTTAAAGTAGAAACAAGGGGCAATAAGGGAAGAATAACGGCTTCTTTTCAAAATCTCAATCCTGAATTTACGTATAATATCAAAGCTTTCAAGGATTATGATATACCTGTAGTAGTGGATTTTGGGGCGATAAGGATAGACAGTAAAGGAAGGGGAGGTGCAGAATGGACATTTGATGCGGATAATATTCAAAATACAGGCACAAAGTTAGAGGAGTTGTCGGTGATGTTTGTTGAAGCTGATATTGGAAGGGAAAAATTAATTCCACTCTCAAGTATATTGGATAAAAGGAGATTTAATTGGAAAACATTATATAAGAAATTACAGATAAAAAATGATAATAATATTAATGAACCAAAGGAGTTGTCATTTGAAGAGGTTGAAGAAGTTAAGGATTCGAAAGATGAAGTTGAAGAAAATAATTTTAACGAAGAAACAGAAACTCAATTTATTGTAACTGATAAAATTCCAGATGGGTCTACAAAAGTTGAAAATACCGTCAAGAAAAGCAAAGGTTTTGAAATTGGAGATGAGGGAGGTAATAACGGATATATAAAATACTTGAGAGAGTATGTTAACAATATCATAAACTATCTTGATGAAGTTCATCCATTTGAAAAAGATTTTAAAGGATATAGATGGTGGAGAGTAAATACGAGTTACAGAGATGGTAATTATGACCATTATCTTGTAGGATTTGCAAATGACGATAGGGGAAAGTTGAAATATATTATATATGGGATGCCTGGTTTTTTTACCCTGTCAGATCAACCTTTCAGCGGCATGACAGGATTTGTCTACTGGAAACCTATAAAAGAAAATATGAGAGGCAGCCATGATGAAGGATATTGGTTATTGCATATTGATGCTAAAACGGGGCAAATTGCAGTACCGAATGGACCTACACCCCCACCTATGATATAAAAGCGTAGTAGCACACGCTTTTATATCATAGGGCTTTAATAAACAAGAAGAAAGATTAGTTTTGACAAATTTAATCTTTAAAGAGGCTTTTATTTAATATCATAATGTATTATAATAAAAAGCAAATGATAAAAATAAGGAGGCTTATATTGTGATTACAAAAGAACAGGTTTTAAATGCACTAAAAGAAGTAAATGACCCGGAAATTGGGAAAAATATTGTCGATTTAAATATGGTTGATAAAATTGACATACAAGGTGAAAAGGTTATAGTTGATATTAAGCTAACAATTAAAGGATGTCCGTTAAAAAGCAAGATAAAAGAAGATGTTACAAAGAAACTTTCTGCTTTAGAAGGTGTATCTGAGGTAGTTGTTAATATGGGAGCAATGACAGAAGAAGAAAGGCAAAGACTTGCGCAAAATATGGAGAAAGAGAAAAAGCCGTTATTTGAAAATACTCATGTAATTGTTGTTGGAAGCGGCAAAGGTGGTGTTGGTAAATCTACCGTTTCAGCGAATTTAGCTGTTGCTCTTGGAAAGCTTGGATATAAAGTAGGTCTTATTGATGCAGATGTATTGGGATTTAGTATTCCAAGATTAATGGGTATTGTAGGACAAAAATCCTATGCATTGAATGAACATATGATAATTCCAATTGAAAAATATGGAATAAAAGTAATTTCAATGGGTAACTTTGCTGATGAAGATACCCCTCTTATATGGAGAGGACCACTGCTTGGCAATGTATTAGAACAGTTTATGAATGATGTGTATTGGGGCGACCTTGATTATATGGTTCTTGACCTTCCGCCCGGGACAGGCGATGTTCCGCTTACTATAATGCAAAAGATACCGGAACAAAATTTCCTCCTTGTAACAACACCGCAATCTTCTGCTTCCCACGTTGCCGGGAGAATTGCACACATGGCAAAAAAAGTGAATATTGATATAATAGGAATTGTTGAGAATATGTCATATTTTGAATGTCCTGATTGCCATAAAAGATATAATATATTCGGTGAAGGTGAAACAGAGAAATTATCAAAGGAATTATCGACAGATATACTTGTAAAAATTCCGATTGATATACAGGTAAGGGAAAAAAGTGATACAGGAATGCCTGTGGCATTTGAAGACAGCAAACAGTCGAAATATTATACCGACCTTGCCAAAAAGGTGGTTGAAAGGGTAAAGCCGATTAAATAGGAATAAATTAGAGGCCTCCAAAATGGAGGTCTTTTCATTTACAATCAGTTTTTTGAATTTGTTTTTATCATATTATGTTATAATTAATTTATATAAAAGCTTTTTCATGCATAGTAAATTTTTAATCAGGAGGAAGAACTTGTGAATACTTTACATAAGATTATAATTGGTGATGCACGTAAAATGAGCAAAATACCGGATGAATCTGTACATTTAGTTATTACATCGCCGCCATACTGGCAGTTAAAAGATTATGGCAGCAATGGACAAATAGGTTATGATGATACATATGAGGAATATATAAATAATTTAAATTTAGTTTGGAAAGAAACTTACAGAGTTCTGCACAATGGTTGCAGATTATGTATTAACATTGGAGATCAATTTGCACGGTCCGTTTACTATGGAAGGTATAAAATCATTCCGATAAGAACTGAAATAATAAAATTTTGCGAGACAATTGGATTTGATTATATGGGGGCAATTATTTGGCAAAAAGTTACTACATGCAATACAACTGGCGGTGCCACTGTTATGGGATCGTATCCTTATCCGAGAAATGGAATTTTAAAACTTGATTATGAATTTATTTTAATTTTTAAAAAGTATGGGAATGCACCAAAAGTTACAAAAGACATAAAAGAAAAATCCAAATTAACAAAAGAAGAATGGAACCAATATTTTACAGGACATTGGAATTTTCCTGGCGAGAAGCAGGATAAACACTTGGCTATGTTTCCTCTTGAATTGCCATACAGATTAATAAAAATGTTTAGCTTTGTAGGCGATACGGTATTAGACCCGTTTCTTGGCAGCGGAACGACATCTTTAGCGGCTAAATTATTACATAGAAATTCTATTGGATATGAAATTAATCATAATTTTTTGCCTGTAATAAAAGAAAAATTAAATATTCAATATTGTAATACTGATTCTGATGCAAAGTTTGAATTTATTCAAGACGAAAAACTAAGGATGAATTTTAAGGAAGAAATAGAAAAACTTCCATATATTTTTAAAGATCCTATAAAATTTGATAAAAAAATTGATCCGAAAAAATTAAATTTTGGCTCGAAAATAGATGATAGTTCGGGGAAAAATATAAAACTGTTATCTGTTAAGAAAATTACAAGTCCCGAAATATTAATATTAGAAAATGATTTAAAAGTTAAATTATTGGGCATAAAGGAAAATGTTAAAAGTAAACCGGAGGCAATCGAGTTTTTAAAAAATATGATAAAGGGTAAAAAAGTATTTTTAAAATTTGATACAGTAAAATATGACAAAGATAATAATTTGTTATGTTATTTATACTTAAAAGACAAAACTTTTATAAATGGGCATCTTATAAAAAGCAATTTAGTTGATGTAGATACATCTCTTGAGTACAAATACAGGGATAAATTTATAAAATATCGGAGGGCTCATAATGGCGAAAGAATGGATATTAAATCAAGCGATGAACAGGTGGGGGCTAAATAAAAAGAAATCTGTCGGTGCTGTTTCCGAATTGATAAGAAATTGTTCTCCTAAATCAGTAGATGAATGGGAAAATTATTACTATAATAATGTGCATCAAGAATCATATTTAGAGGACCTTGGCAGAAAATTATACACTAAAATAACGGAAGTAATACAATTTGAAATAACCGAAGTTACTGAAGATGATTGTATAAAATATATTAAAGACGTTGTAATAAAAAGGACGTTTGAAGGATATCAGACTGAAATTCAAACTATATACGGACAACTCCAAAATATTCTGGGCTGTTCTATTGAACCTGCACCCGATGAGTGGGATAGATTATACAATGTTGATTTTTACATAAAGATTAATAATTCTTTACATATAGGTCTCCAGATTAAACCAGTATCATTTGAACATGCATTTGAAGACTACAAGTGGAAAGATGTGCAAGAGAAAACGCATAAAAAATTTCAAGAGAAATACGGTGGAAGAGTATTTATCATATTTTCTATAAAAAATGGCAAAAAGAAAGAGATATATAATAAAGATATAATAGATGAGATAAATAAGGAAATCAATAGGTTGGGATCAATATCAAATTAAGTTGTGAAAATATATATAATATGATATAATTCAGTATATCATATTACTGGAGGGGAGAATTTTGCTTAAGGGAATTAAGTGGCAAGTTGTGTTAATAACATTTGCAATAGTATTTGGGATCTTACTTGGAACATTTCAGTTATACCAAAGCAAGTTGCTTCCGGATAAAATTTCCAAGGATATTTCCGGAGTAAAATATGTTAAGTCAGTGATAGTTAAAAATGCTGCACAGGGATATGCCGCAAATATAAAACTCAACAGAGTAGATGATTTGATGAAAACTTACAAGGAAATCGAGAAAAAAACGGAAAAATATTCTGTTAAAATAGATATACGAATCATTGACAATACAGATGGAAAGTTGAATAATATTTATTATAACAGCCAATTTGCAATTTATGAAGCTTTACAAAAGGGTGACTATATAAAAATGAACGAGGTAATAAAAAATGATGCAGAGAAAGTTGGCGCTTTATCACATATATATATTGACAGGGAAAATATATATGTGGATTTAAGAGATGGTTCAAATTATTTATACAGAATTATTCCACGTGAGATAGCAAAGGGGGATAATCAAAATGGTTAAAGAAGTTATAATCGGCATAAGCATTGCACTTATTATATTTGTTTCGCTTCTGGGCATTAATATGACTCCAATACTCTTTATCGGAGGTATGATTTTTCTATTGGGATATCTTTTAGAGAACAAAGGATTAGTCAGCGGGTCTTCCAATATTGTAAAACCGGAATTTCAAATCAGTTTTGAAGATATAGGCGGTCAAAATATGGCTATTTCTGAATTAAAAGAAGCACTGGATTTTATTATAAATAAAGATAGCATATGTAAAATGGGGATAAGACCATTAAAAGGGATACTTTTGAGTGGACCTCCCGGAACAGGGAAAACACTCTTGGCAAAAGCGGCGGCAAAATACACAGATTCAAGTTATATTGCAACATCCGGAAGTGAATTTATTGAGATGTACGCAGGGGTTGGAGCACAAAGGGTAAGAAAGCTTTTTGATACCGCCAAAAACCTTGCTAAGAAAGAAAATAAAAAAAGTGCAATAATTTTTATTGACGAAATAGATATTCTTGGTGCAAAGAGAGGAACAAACGATAGTCATCATGAGTATGACCAAACATTGAATCAATTACTTGTCGAAATGGACGGTATTAAAAGTAACAATGATATAAGCATTCTTGTTATTGCGGCGACAAATAGACCTGACATGCTGGATTTTGCACTATTGCGCCCGGGAAGATTTGATAGACAAGTTAGCGTAGACCTTCCGGATAAAAGCGGAAGACTTCAAATATTAAAGATTCATACAAAGAATAAACCTCTTGATGAAGGTACAAATCTTGAAGCTATTGCTGAAGATACTTTTGGCTTTTCCGGGGCACATCTTGAGAGCCTTTGCAATGAAGCGGCTATTCTTGCAATGAGAGATGGTTATGATAAAATAATGCAAAAGCACCTATTAGAGGCTGTTGACAAGGTAATTCTTGGAGAAAAAACCGACAGGAAACCCTCGGAAGAAGAGATTTATAGGGTATCTGTACATGAAGCAGGACATGCGGTAGTTGGTGAGATAGTAAACCCAAAATCTGTTGCAACGGTAACTATCATACCTCGTGGAAAAGCATTGGGTTTTGTAAGACAAACCGAGAAAGAGGATATGCTTATTTATACAAAACAGCAGTTAGAACATGAGATAATGGTGGCATTAGGAGGTACTGTTGCGGAACTTTTAATCCTAAATAACAGAAGTACCGGTTCAGCTAATGATTTTGAGCAGGCTGTAGATATTGCAAAAAAAATTGTTTTTACAGGACTTTCAAGCCTTGGGGTAATAAGTAAAGATGATATTTCAAAAGAAAAGATAAATAAAGAAGTCAATAGGATAATTGAAAAACAGGAAAAAAAGGTCAGAAAAATATTAGAAGGCAAGATACAAGAGTTAAACAAAATATCAGATATATTAGTCAAAGAAGAGACTATATCAGGTTCTCAATTGAGAGAAATATTGAATATTGAAGAAGATGCAAAAGCATGCTGATTATGTTGGGATAGAGTATTTAAAAACAGGAGTTGAATAAAAAGACAGTAGCCGCAGTCTCCACCTATAATGGAAACCGTAGGTGGAGTAAGGCATCATTGCTGCTGTAATTTTCAATAAATTTTTATGATATAATTATGATAAAGAAAGAAAAAATTTGTAAAGGTGGTGTTGATATGGAATGCATTAAAACAGTAAAATTTAAAATCAAAACAGCAGATAAATCTTTCGGTAATACTATATCAATATACAATATACAATATACAATATACAATAAAGCATTATCATATATAATTAATGCAGTTAACAATGAGTGGAATACCATATCAATACTGTCAACGGTAAAAAAACAGCTAAACTTCATAGAAAAATTAATACACGGTACAAAGAAAAACAAGGCAAAATATGACTTTGACAATAGATTTTATAAATTCCCCTCATACCTGAGAAGAGCGGCAACTGCTGAAGCCCTTGGTGCTGTAAAAAGTTATAGATCTAATTTAGAAAACTATCTTGCAAAAAAAGCACAATATGAATCAGAAGGCAAGGCATTAAAAGATAAACCACCTGTATTAGGTGAAGAAAGACATTCTTATCCTGTATTCTACAAAGACAATATGTTTGAGCGTACAGGAGATAATACAGCGGAAATCAAGGTATATAAAAACAATGACTGGGTATGGCATGACATAGAATTTAAGACAAAAAATCTTGAGCATAGGGATATGACGAATTTCAAAGAAATGAATCCGATGTTAGTAAAAAGCGGAAGAAAATATTATCTTCATTTCACATATAAAAAGACAGCCAAATTAAACAAAACACCGCTTAAAGACAGAACAATAATATCTGTAGATTCAGGATTGACCAATTCTGCTGTATGCAGTGCAATGAAGTATGATGGAACTGTCATAGGAAGATTATTTATAAACCAGCCTATAGAAAAAGACCGTTTGCTTCATGAAATCAATAAATTAGCAAAAGCACAAAGAATATCGGGCATTGGAAGAAAACCTAACCTGTGGAGAAAGATAAACAATCTAAGCAGACAAATCATCAATGATACAGTACATCAAATAATCAAATTTGCTGTAGATTATAATGCTGATGTTATAGTATTTGAGTATCTTGGAAAATTAAAATCAAAAGGCAATTATGCACGAAAAATGAGGATAAAACTTCAATATTGGGCAAAGAGAAAGATACAGAACAAGGTCGCTGATATGGCACACAGCTATGGAATACGTTTATCATGGGTTAATCCCAAGAACTCATCAGCATTAGCATATGATGGAACAGGAGAAGTAACAAGAAACGGCAAGAAGGATTTATGCGAATTTTCCACAGGTAAGAAATATCATTCAGATTTAAATGCATCTTATAACATAGGTGCAAGATACTATATACGTGAAATCTTAAATCCTCTTTCTGAAAAGGAGAGGTTGCAGTATCAGGCAAAAGTTCCTGAGATTGCAGCGAGAAGCCAGCAGACCCTGTCTTCATTAATTAGTCTTGTTAAGCTTTTAAACTACGATGTGGTTATTGTGTGACATAGACTGTATTTATGACAGGCAGTCCTTCTGTTAATGCAGTAGGAAGCTCCATCTATAACACAAAATGTCGTAGGTGGGGAGGCTTCACGTAAGATTAATTTCAGATAAAAAATATAATATAATATTTATAGAGGTATTTAATCTTAGTTCGGAGGAAGTGATTCAAATAAATCTTAAAAGTGTTACAAATCCTCCTGAAAGGATAATCCCAGTTTTAAACAGTATAAAAAACTCTCAAAGGATTGAACTGATAAAAGATGATAACACATACTATATAATAGCTACAAGAGGTCTTATGCGAACAGGAGGATACATGGTAAATATTTCAGATGTACAGATAGTAAGAAGTGGAGGCAAAACAATATTAGAAGTCGATGTAATTTATAAAAATCCGGAACCTGGTTCGATTGTAACACAAGTATTTACAAATCCTTATGATATTAAGAGTTTTACTTTTAATGGAGAGATATCTGAAATTCGATCAAAAATCTCCAAGCTTTTTAAATAAATTTTAATTTAAACCCCATTAAGGGGATTTCTTTTTAAATTATTCCTTAGCGGGCAAAGAATATCTTTTAAAAAAGAGTGTACCACAAGAAAGTATTTTAGCAAAAAAGGTAGGAATAAAGGATGGTTTTTCTGGGGTATTTGTAAATAGATATATAAATGATGAGATATTTGGTTTTTTGCGTATAGTGGAAATTTTTAGTGATTTTACTTTTACTTTTATTTGGAGGTAATATATGTCTATTAAGAAAGAAATAAAAGAAATACTAACATTAGCATTACCTGCTGTTGGAGAAATGTTTTTATATATGATTGTATGGATTATTGACACAATGATGGTAGGACAGTATGGCGGGAAAGATTGTGTTAGTGCCGTGGGACTTTCATCAGAAATAGTGTATACATTTTCAAATATTTTTATCTCGATGGGGCTTGCTGTTAGTATAACTTCCTTTATTGCTCGAAAACGTGGAGCAGAAGATTGCGATGCTGCTAAGGCATATTCCATAAATGGTATTTTCATAGGTATATTTATTGCAATACCTGTTGCAATTTTGCTTTTTATTTTTCCACATAGGCTTCTTTTAATTGCCGGAGCACAAGGCAATGTTTTATCAATGGGTACAGTTTTTATAAGAATCGTATCAATTGGTATAGTTTTCAGCATTATAATGAATATTTTAAATGCTATTTTAAGAGCCCATGAAAATACAAAAACACCTATGACAGTTGCTGCCATAGTTATATTTGTTAATATTTTATTGGATTGGATTTTAATATTTGGTAAATTAGGTTTTCCTCCTCTTGGAGTAAAAGGTTCTGCAATAGCAACAATGATAGCTCAAATAACCGGTTTTGTCTTCATATTATTTTACTATAAAAGATTTAAAGTGCTTTCTATTAAAATAACAGATATTTTTAAGATAAAAATGAAAATAATTGCAGATATAATTAAGCTTGCAATACCGGCTTCTCTTCAAGAGGCTGCCTTTGATATAAGCAGGCTTATTTCGATATTTATGATAATGCGTCTTGGAACAGTTTCTTTTGCAGCAAATCAAATTACAACTACCATTGAATCTACATCTGTTATGCCGGGGTGGGGTTTTGCAATTGCAGCAACGATAATGGCAGGACGAATGGTAGGGGCTAAAAGCTATAAAAGTGCAAAAAGATATACTAATATCGCTGCAATATTCGCCGTAGCTATTATGAGTACAATGTCTATATTGTTTCTGACAATACCTCACTTGTTAATGAGAGCTTTTATAAAGGATGCTGATGTTATCGCAGTTGGGATCCTCTGTCTTATGATAGCCTCTATTGAACAGCCTTTTATGGCTATAGGAATAGTTTATGGAGGAGGTCTTAAAGGAAGTGGTAATACAATAACTCCATTTATTATTTCTACAATTTCCAGTTGGTTTATAAGGCTTCCTTTAATGTACCTTGTTATATATGTTTTAAAATTAGGAGTTGTAGCTGTATGGCTTGTAACAGCTATACAATGGGCTTTTGAAGGTTGTATGATGTATATATATTTTAGAAAAGAAATAAATAAATTAGAAAATTCAACAAAGACTAAATAATATATGTAAGAAGTGTTATAATATTTATTATCAATATGGTTATCTCCATTTAATAATTTATTAAAAAAGTTATTTGATGTAATACAACTATACAGGCAATATTAAGTCCTGAACAAAAAGATATATAAGATGCATTAGATGCTGTTTAGATAATTTTTGAAGGGTATAGGTGAAATATGTTTATTGATTTTTATAATGTATTTAAGGTTCTTATAAAAATTGTGTTAATAACAATATGGAAACTTAAAATAGAGGGAAGGGAAAACATTCCAGAAAAAGGACCGCTAATAATAGTAGCAAATCATTTGAGTTTATTAGACGGTTTTGTTATGATTGCATCATTTAAATTTAAATTAACATTTTTTTCTGCGGCTTATTTATTTGACATGCCGGTATCAGGGTTTATTTTAAAAAAACTAAGAGCAATACCAGCAAGTACAAAAAGAAAAACAATTAGTTCTACAAAAACAGTTAAATGTGCCTTGAAAATATTAAGAAATGACGGAGTTCTTATGATATTTCCTGAAGGTGGAATTAAAGGTTGTAGTGAAATAGCAAATATAAAATCAGGAGCATCATTTTTTTCAGTTAAAAGCAAAATACCGGTATTACCTGTTGCAATATACGGTACAGGGCAGATTTTACCTATTGGCAGGAAAATTCCACATAGAGGTAATATTATCGTAAAAATAGGAAATCTTATAAGTCCTGAAGATAATGTTGAATGTATGACAAAATTGATTGTTAATAATCTAAATAAATTGATGAAGGATGATATATAATAAAATCACAGGGGACGGTTCTTTTGTCTTAGACAAAAGAACCGTCGTTTAAGTCTATTTTTATTGTTGAACTGTTGCGCCGAAACCTGCACCTCTGTGTCCAGCATTATTACGGCCAAAACTCATTCCCATTCCTGCACCTTTGTAACCTATACCATCACATGAATTTATTCTTTCCTCAATTGCCTTTTTAATTGAATCAGCATTTTCTTGAGTTATCTTACCATCTTTAACCATCTGGTCTATATATGACTCTCTCTGGTTCAACATGGCCTTTTTGAATTCGTCAAGCGTTACTCCGTTTTCCTCAGCTATTTGGGCCATTGTCTTACCTGACTGCATAAGTTTTAATATTTCATCTGTCGACTTTCCTGTAAGTTTTGCAAGAAAATCTACGTTTTGCATCCTTCCATATCTCGGTGCTGTTGAAGATATCTGTTTCTGATTAGCAGGATTTGCTGCATTAGTTGTCGTTGCTGCATATGCAGCTACTCCTGACAGAAGGACACCTCCTGTTACCACTATCGCAATTGTTTTTTTGATGTTCATAAAGAACAACTCCTTTCAAATTTTATTTTTTATTTATGTTACAGTTATATAATAACCAATGAATTTGACGTAACATTTATGAAATTGTGAGGAATTTGTGAAACTTTATTTAACATATTGTAAATCTCATCAAAAATATTTAAACTTAAATACAGGAGGTGCTGTAATTATGCAAAAAGTTCTTGTCATTGAAGATGAAGAAGGACTCCGCGATATTTTAAAAACATATATAACAAATAACGGCTATGAAGCTTTAATAGCAGAAAACGGTACAGCAGGTCTTGAATATTTTAATAATAACAGCAACATCAGTATCGTTCTTCTCGACATAATGCTGCCAGATATAAGCGGTTGGAGTATTTTAAAAACTATAAGGGAAAAATCAAAAGTGCCTGTAATGATGATAACAGCCCGCAGCGAAGAATACGATAAACTTCTGGGATTTGAGCTGGGCGCTGATGACTATGTTGTAAAGCCCTTCAGTCCCAAAGAAGTTATTGCAAGAATAAAAGCAATACTGACAAGGTTTGAAGGCAGCAGCGATATTGAAAAAATGGAATACAAGGGAATTATCATAGATTCAAGCTCAAGGGAAGTTACAATAGACGGTAAAAAAATAGAACTTACTCCCAAAGAATTTGACCTTTTAAAACTATTAATGGACTACAAAGGGAAAGTGGCATCACGGGAAAAATGCCTTAATGATATATGGGGATATGACTTCTACGGTGATTTGAGAACTGTTGATACCCATATAAAGCAATTGAGAGAAAAACTTGGTGAAAAGAGAAAACTGATAAAAACCGTGTGGGGAATAGGTTATAAGCTGGATGGTGAATAAATTGAAAGGAATACGTAAAAGACTTTTTGTATCATATATATTGATTACAGGCATGATATTGACTTTGTTTTGGTTGACACAAGTAGCATTTATAAACGACATTTACTCATATTATAAAATCAACCAGCTTAAAAATTACAGCCAAAAAATTGTCGATGCTATTGGCAACAAGGATGAGGGGCTAATAAGTGAATTAATAGACAAATCAAATGCCCGTGTTGTTGCAATATCAGATAATAATATAATAATTTCTGGAAACAAGGGAAATGGAAAAGGCATTGGAATACCGGAAACCCTTTTAAATACAGATGGTGGCGTTAAAGTAATAAGATATGTACATCCAGGTTTACATATTGAATATTTGTCAATTTTAAGGTCGTTTTCATACAATGATAAACCTGCAATATTAATAATGAGCATTCCAATATCAACAATCAGCGATACTGTCAATATCTTTAAAAAGGAGTTTTGGTTTATTTCTTTGATTACTATTACAGCAACATTGCTGATGTCGGTATTTATATCAAAAAAAATTACAAAGCCGATAGAAATATTAAAAAATGCTGCTTTAGAAATAGCTTCAGGTAATTTAGATATTAAAATAGATTACAATAATGATGACGAACTAAGGGAGCTTGCAAAGTCAATGAATTCGATGGCAAAACAATTATCAATAACTGATAAATTCCGAAAGGATTTAATCGCGAACATAACCCATGATTTAAAAACACCGTTGGGGCTTATAAGAGGATATTCAGAGATGCTCCTTGATTATTATGGTGATGACAAGGAAAAAAGAGAAAAATATTTAAATACGATGATAAATGAAACAGAAAGGATGTCAAATCTTGTTGACGATGTACTTCAACTCTCAAAATTACAATCAGGTATGGTAAAAATAAAAGAGGAAATATTTAATTTAGAAAATCTGGTTTTTGAAATTCTCAATATTTTTGAAATACAGATTTCTGAAAAAAATATTGATATTAATCTTGATAACCTTAAAATAAATGTTATAGCAGATAGGGAAATGATTAAACGTGTGTTTATAAACATTATAAGCAATGCAATTAACAGTATCATCAAAGACGGTAATATCAGCATTGGAAGCTCTATTGAGGATAAATACGTACTGATAAAAGTATCTGATACAGGATGTGGAATACCTGAAAAAGATCTTCCATATATATTTGAGAGATATTATAAAGGTAATAAATCAGGTACAGGGCTAGGACTTGCAATTGTAAAAGAAATATTAAATTTACACGGCAGCAAATTTAAATTTGAAAGTGAGGAAGGTACTGGCACAACATTTTATTTTACATTAAAAGCGAGATAGGGCAATGGCAAGGGTGGCAAGGGGACATTTCGCTTGCCATGTTTTTTTATCGGACAAGTCCCTGTCCCCCTGTCCTAATTGGGACAAATAACCTGTCCCCTTGTCCTATTTCCTTTGTAGATTTACTACGCACTCAACATGATATGTAAACGGGAACATGTCAACAGGTTGTACTTCTATCGTTTTGTAGCTATTGTCTTCAAGATATTTTAAATCCCTTGCAAGTGTTGAAGGATTGCAAGAAACATATACAATTTTTTCGGGATTCATTTTTACAACTGCTTCAAGTACAGAGATGTTGCAGCCTTTCCTCGGGGGATCCATTATAATCACATCTGCTTTGATTCCTTTACCTGCTAATTCAGGCATTATTTTTTCTGCCTCTCCTGAGATGAATTCTACATTTTTGATGCCGTTTATTCTGGCATTTCTTTTAGCATCTTCTACTGCTTGTTGGATAACCTCTATGCCGTAAACAAATGATGCCTTTTGTGCTGCAAAGAGCGATATGGTACCTATCCCGCAATAAACATCTATTACCGTTTCATTTCTGTTTAAATCGGCATATTCAAGCGCTTTTCCGTATAAAACTTCTGTTTGAACAGGATTTACTTGAAAAAAAGATAAAGGTGATATTTCAAATTTTATATCATTTATATAATCAATGATATTGTCGCTTCCGTAAATGGTTATATTTTTTTCTCCCATAATGACATTTGTTCTTTTGGTATTTATATTTAGCACTACACTTTTAAGCCCTTTTATATCTTCCTTTAAAGCATGAATTAATTGTTTTTTGCAAGGAATATTTTTTCCGTTAATTACGATAACAGCCATGACTTCACCTGTTTTAAATGCAACTCTTGTAACTACATGCCTTATCAATCCTTTTCCTGTTTTTTCATCATATACATATATACCATATTCTTTAATCCAATTTCTTATAATTGTTGCAATGTTATCGCTAATCTCATGCTGTATCATGCAGCTTTCTATAGGAATTATATCATGAGAGCGGGGAGTATAAAAACCGGTTACAGTTTTTCCCTCAACCATTCCAACCGGAAACTGCGCCTTATTTCGATACCTTTGAGGCTTTTCCATTCCTATGGTTTCATGGACTTTAGCCTGTATTTTTCCTATCCTTTCCAAATCATCTTTAATCTTTTGTTTTTTGTATTTTAACTGCCCTTTATAACTTAGATGCTGCAAAGAACAACCCCCGCATTTTTCTGCATAAGGACACAAAGGTTGTATTCTATCAGGGGATTTATCTAATATTTGATTTACATGACCTATTACGTAATTTTTAGAAACCTTATCTATTTCAGCAATTATTTTTTCACCTGTTAAAGCTCCTTCTACAAAGACAGCAACTCCTTCAATCCTGCCGACTCCCTGTCCTTCGTGAGCCATATTATCAATGCATACCTCGTATTTTTTTCCTGCTTTTATATCCTGCAATTCAAATACCTCCCTCTTTACACAATTATTATACTGTTATACAGCAAAAAAATATAGAGATATTTTTGTATGCTGTTTATGTATTTCATAGAGGCAAGGGTGGTGAATAAGCTTAAAAGAACAATAAATTTTTGTTAAAATTCTTACAACAAAGGAGGTTTACAATAAATTATGTAGAATTTATAATATCATGTAAAGTAATTTTATGTGAATCAAGGGAGATGTTTTCACAGTTAAAGTAAGGGGGACTAACATGGATTTGAAAGCATTATTGATAAGGGGGAGAAAAATGAGAATATATTCATGGAATGTTAATGGGTTAAGGGCTGCTTTAAAAAAAGGAATGAAAGAATGGATGGAGGAGTGTAAACCAGATATTTTATGTGTTCAAGAAACAAAATTGCAGGAGGCGCAACTAAATGACGCTATTAGGAAAATAGATGAATACCATTCATATTGGAGTCATGCCGCTAAAAAGGGATATAGCGGTGTTGGATTATATTCTAAAGAAAAGCTTAGATCGGTAAAATACGGATTTGGCATTGACTGTTTTGACAGGGAAGGAAGGATTATTATTGCAGAATACATGGATTTCACACTTTTAAATATATATTTTCCAAATGGAAAAATGAGTGATGAGAGATTAAAATACAAAATGGATTTTTATGATGCAACACTTGATTATTCTGACAGGCTCAAGGCGGCAGGGAAGAAATTAATTATTTGTGGTGATTTTAATACCGCCCACAAGGAAATAGATTTAAAAAATCCAAAGTCAAATGAAAGGTATTCAGGATTTCTTCCGATAGAAAGGGAATGGATAGATAAGTTTATTTCACACGGATATATTGATACATTTCGATATTTTCATCCTAATGAAATTAAGTATTCATGGTGAAGCTATAGATTTAATGCAAGGGAGAAAAATATCGGATGGAGGGTTGATTATATTTTTGTTTCTGATAATCTTATAAATGATATAAAGTCTGCAGATATACTTACAGATGTTTATGGTTCAGACCATTGTCCTATAGTATTGCATATATAAATTAAACTCTTGTTTTTATAAAGAGGAAGAAGAGTTCCTTCAATTCAGATCAGACAAATATTATTAAAGGAGGGTTTTCTATATGAATAAAATAATAACAGCAGGAATTGATAGTGGTTCATTGTCCACTGATGTTGTTATACTTGATGAAAATGTTGAAATTCTATCATATAGTATTGTACCAACAGGTGCATCGATACTGAACAGTGCTAATAAAGCCTTTTTGCAAGCTATGGATAGTGCGGGTATAGCAGAAAAAGAAATCTCATATATTGTTTCAACAGGATATGGACGTATAAACATATCTTTTGCAAACAAACAGATTACGGAAATAACTTGTCATGCAAAAGGGGCTTTTTATCTAAATAATAACATAAGAACAGTAATAGATATAGGAGGTCAGGACAGTAAGATAATAAGGATTAATGAAAAAGGCGATGTTGAGGATTTTGTTATGAATGATAGATGTTCAGCGGGAACAGGACGATTTCTCGAAGTTATGGCAAGAGCTTTAGAAATTCCCATAGATTTGATGGGAGAGGAAGCTAAGAAAGCAACTGAGAAAATAAATATTACTAGTTTTTGTACAGTATTTGCGGAATCAGAGGTAATCTCTCTTATTTCTCAAAACAAAAAAAAGGCTGATATAATTAAAGCATTACATGATTCAATTGCAAATAAAACAATTTCCTTACTTGACAAAATTGGCAGAAAATCAGCTTATATAATGACAGGGGGCGTTGCAAAAAATAAAGGAGTTGTTAAGGCTATTGAACATAGATTAAAAGAGAACATATATATACCTCAAGAGCCTCAGATAATAGGGGCTTTAGGTGGGGCAATTCTTGCCTTAGAAGAAATTAAAAAAACAAAAAAAGAATATAAAAATCTAAGATTTTGAAAAGATTTTTCATTCTATAGAAAAAAACTATAGATTAATCATTTCTGATAAAATTAATTAATATTCAAATAATTTTATCAGAGGTTGTGGTATAATCGTATAAAAATGAGAAAGGAGGTATTGTTATGAAGAAAGATAAAATAGAAAAAGTTTTGACAACATGTCCTTACTGTGGTTGTGGTTGTAACTTTTATCTGAATATCGAAAATGGAAAAATTGTTGGTGTTGAGCCAGATAATCTTCACCCTGTTAATAAAGGGGAATTATGTATCAAAGGATACTTTGGCTATGATTATGTTCACGATCCTCGCCGTTTAACATCTCCCTTGGTTAAAAAAGATGGCACGCTTGTCCCGGTTTCATGGGATGAGGCACTGGATTACGTTGCCGGTCGTCTTAAACAAATCAAACAGGAATCCGGACCTGATGCCTTTGCGCTTTTTTCTTCAGCAAGGTCCATCAATGAGGACAATTATATGGCTCAAAAGTTTACAAGGGCGGTGATGGGTACCAATAACGTAGACCACTGTGCCCGCCTGTGTCATGCATCCACAGTCGCCGGGCTGGCGATGACACTGGGCAGCGGGGCAATGACGAATTCAATTCCTGAAATAAGTGCTTATTCAGATGTTATCTTTATAATCGGTTCAAACACGTCTGAATGCCATCCATTAATAGCCAGTTGTGTATTAAAGGCTAAGGAACGGGGTGCTAAGCTTATTGTGGCAGACCCCCGTATGACGGAGATGGCTAACAAAGCAGATATTTGGTTAAGGGTACCCAGTGGGTATAATATACCCCTTATAAATGGAATGATTAATGTAATCATCAAGGAAGGTCTTGTTAAGACAGATTTTATAAAGGAGCATACCGTAGGTTTTGAAGAACTGGTTAAAGCGGTGGAGGGATACACGCCGGAGTATGTTGAAAAGCTTACAGAGATTCCTCAGAAAGATTTGGTAAAGGCAGCACGTATATATGGAAAGGCAGGAGCTGCGGTTATCCTGTATACAATGGGTATCACACAGTTCAGCCATGGAACAGGGAATGTAGTTGATTGTGCAAACTTAGCGTTAATCACCGGTAATATAGGTCGTCCCGGAACCGGTGTAGACCCTTTAAGAGGTCAGAACAATGTTCAAGGAGCTTGTGACATGGGTGCGTTACCTACTGACTTGCCGGGGTATTTAAAGGTCAACGTAGAGGAGAACCGTGCACGTTTTGAGAAGATATGGGGTGTCAAGTTACCGTCGGCTCCCGGGCTTAAAGTGACAGAGGTTCCATATGGGATATTTGAAAATCGTGTCCGTGCGCTATATGTCTTTGGAGAAAATCCTGTTATGAGCGACCCGGATTCAGACCATCTGCGCCATGCTTTTGAACATCTTGACCTCTTGGTAGTACAGGATATCTTTCTGACGGAAACCGCCCGACTGGCAGATGTGGTACTTCCTGCCGCATGCTGGGGAGAAAAAGACGGTACCTTTGCCAATACCGAGCGCCGTGTACAGCGTGTCAGAAAAGCTGTTGACCCGCCGGGCAATGCAAAGCTCGACTGGTGGATATTCAGTAAATTAGCTGAAAAAATGGGTTATACAGGGATGAGTTATAATAATGTTGAAGAGATATGGGATGAAATACGCAGATTGGTTCCGGAAAAATTCGGAGGCATGAGTTATGAGCGGTTGGATAATAATAGAGGGCTTCAATGGCCTTGTCCGACAGAGGACCATCCGGGTACACCTTTCCTTTATAAAGGAGGAAAATTTTCAACCCCTTCAGGCAAGGCACAGATATACTCAATATTGTTTAATACGGGGAATCCTGATACAAAACTGGATTTTGAAGTTAAAGAGAATGGGAAGGTTATTATAGGAAGTATAGCCGAATTACCTGATGAGGAATATCCGCTTGTTTTAACTACCGGAAGGAGGGTATACCATTATCATACAGGTACTATGACACGCAAATCTCCGATTTTGAATCAAATGGGTCCTCAGGAACAGGTTGAGGTTAATCCTCTGGATGCTGCAAGACTTGGAATTAATGATGGAGATTTTATAAAAATATCCACAAGGCGTGGTTATGTAGCTGCAAGGGCTTGGAAAACAGAAAGGGTACCAAAAGGTACAATCTTTATGACCTTCCATTACTGGGAGGCTTGCAGTAATGAGCTTACAAATACGGTTTGTGATCCTATTTGTGGCATACCTGAATACAAGGTAGGAGCTGCAAAAATTGAAAAAATAACTCCGTCTGAGGCACAAGCTATTTTGGAAGAGAAAAAAGAAAAATATAATGTTGAATTAGGAAAAGATATTATTTTAAAGATACCTACAGTGAAATAAAATAAATCTAATTTTGGACCATTTTGCAATTGTTTATTTTAATGTTCATCTGTATTTTTAAAAGATTTAAGTTATATTGATTAGATGAACAAAATAAATAAAAAGGGGAAGTATTATAATGTCAAATTATTATGAACTTTGGAAATATCTTGATATAGATATAGACAGACATGATGAATTAATGGCGATTCTTCCGGATTTTTTTAAAGATGTATATCTGTCGCAAAAAAATAGACCGGAAGGGATGAATTATTTTAATTTAGTTGTTTCCTCGATACACGGATTACGTCCTAAGGAGCTTGTGGAGTTAAGAAATAAAGGCAAAAAGGTTGTTGGCACCTTCTGTGTCTATGTGCCTGATGAATTGGTTTTTGCTGCTAATGCCGTAAGTATAGGTCTTTGTGGAGGTTCTCAATTTTGGGTTCCAGATGGAGAAAAGGTTTTACCAAAAAATTTGTGTCCGTTGATTAAATCCTTTACAGGTGCAAAACTTTCAAAGACTTGTCCATTTTTCCAATGTAGTGATATACTAATAGGTGAAACAACCTGTGATGGTAAGAAAAAAGTATGGGAGATATTAAATAAATCAATTGAGATATATGTTATGAATTTACCGCAAATGAAAAGAGAGCAGGAATACAAAGAATGGGAAAATGAGCTTAATCTTTTGAAAAATAAGTTAGAAAGTTTGACAGGAATCAAGGTTTCAAATGATATGCTTGCAAGTTCAATTAAAATGATAAACAATAAAAGGAAGGCTTTAAAAAGACTTTATGAACTAAGGAAACAAAATCCTGTACCTATTAGCGGCAAAGATGTCCTTTTGATTAGTCAAATAGCTTTTTATGATGACCCTGAACGGTTTACCCAAAAAGTGAATGTATTATGTGATGAATTGGATGAAAGAATAAGGAAAGGGGAAGGGGTCTTTGAAAAAGATGCAAAAAGGATTCTGATTACTGGAACTCCAATGGCACTTCCCAATTGGAAACTTCATCATATTGTGGAAACAAGTGGGGCAGCAGTGGTATGTGAAGAAACATGTACGGGTACAAGGTATTTTGAAAATCTTGTTAATGAAAATGGTACTACATTAGATGAGATGATAAAAAATTTAGCAGAAAGGTATCTTGAAACAAATTGTGCTTGTTTTACTCCAAACACTAAAAGAATTGAAGATATACTGAGGTTAATTAATGAATATAAAGTTGACGGGGTAATTGGATATAATTTACAATTTTGCACTCCTTATGCAGTTGAATATTATAATGTTAAAAAAGCTTTGGAGGAAAAAAATATTCCAATCCTTTTGATTGAATCTGATTACACCGAAAATGATACTCAGCAGATAAAGACAAGGGTTGAAGCTTTTATCGAAATGCTTAAGTAGGTGGAGGTTATGGATTTTCATCAGCTAAAAATATTTGTAAAAGTAGCTGAAACAAAAAGTTTTTCAAAAGCAGCAAGGTTAATTTTTTTAAGTCAGCCAACAGTAAGCTCTCATATTATAGCATTAGAGAAGGAATTAGGTGTTAAGCTGTTTGATAGAATTGGCAGGGAAACGATATTAACACCTTTTGGAGAGATACTTTATGAGGGTGCTATTAAAATTTTAAGTGCGAAGGAAGAAACACACTTAAAATTATTAAGATATATGAAAAAAATTGAAGGGGAACTTAACATATATTCGAGTTCAATACCGGCAGTATATTTTCTTCCTAAAATAGTAAGAGAATATCTAAATTCTTATCCAAAGGTTAAAACAAATATTATACAAAAAGATTCAATGGAAGTAATTGATATTATAAGCGAAAATGGTGGAATAGGAATTGTTGGCATGTATGAAGAAAAAACATGTTTAGATTATGTACCACTTTGGGAGGATGAATTAGTAATAATATCAAGATATGATTCAGTATCACAAAACAAAAAAGAAATCTCGTTATCGGAAATCCTTGACAAACCCTTTATTTTACGTGAAAAAACATCGGGTACACGAAAAACTTTTGAAAGATATCTATATCAAGTAGGTTTATCAGTGAGTCATTTAAGAACAGTTGCTGAATTCTGCAGTTCTGAAGCAATAATTAATGCTGTTAAAGAAGGAATGGGGGTTTCTGTTGTTTCTTATAAGGCTGTATCAGATTATAAAAAATTAAACCTTATAAACTGTTATACGATAAAAGATATAAGAATGTTAAGAAAATTTTATATGATACTTAAAAAAGGAATAACCTTATCACCAAATGCTGAAACATTTTCAAAATTTATACAAGAACGTTAAAATAAAGATACAAATCTTTAAAAGATTTGTATCTTTATTTATTTTTTTATATTTATAATATTGTTTTTTTAAGAATTATGATAAAATCTATATTAGATTTTAAATAAAGGAGTTTTTATATGAGACCCAGTGAAAAAGATGCTAATAAAGTATATTTTATCGTATTGATTCTGTTGATAACGATAGGTGCTTATGTGCAAAGGAAATCCTTGTATACAGGACTTGTAATTACGGAATTTGTGATTGTGCTTTTGCCTGTTCTTTTATATTTATGTTTTAATAGATTTGATATAAAATATGTTTTGAGGTTTAATACGATAAAAATGAAACATATTATTTTGATTGTCGGTATAACTTTATGTGGTTGGTTTATATCTGCTTTCTTTGCTTTATTGACAAACTTGATTTTAAGTAAAGTCGGGCATCTTCCTTTATCGCCAATACCAATTGCTGAAAGTCCTTATCAACTTATGTTGCAGATATTCATTATATCAGGGATAGCGGCATTTTGTGAAGAAATATTGATGCGGGGATTAATTATGAGAAGTTATGAGATGCGTGGATCATTAAAAGCTATAATAATATCAGCATTGTTATTTTCTATGCTGCATTTAAATATACAAAATTTTTTAAGTATATTGTTTCTTGGATTTTTGTTAGGATATGTCGTACATAGGACAGATTCGATATTTGCAGGAATGATAGGACATTTTACAAATAACACTTTTACTTTGGTTATGTCATATATTGTGGCCCATTATCAAAAAACGGCTTCTGCACCGCATGTTGCGAATATGACATTTGCAGTTATTTTATTTTATGGTATACTGGTATTTGGTTCTATCATATGTTTATATTTTTTGTTAAAGTTATTTATTAAATCTACAAATCCGTATATTATTTACAGTACAACACCTGTTAAAGAAGATTTGAAGATTTTATTTCATTGGCCTTTATCAGCATCAATATTGATTTTTATATTTATGATTACATTAGAAATTATGAAAATTGCCGGTATTACTGTAAAATTATTTTAGATATAAAGTAAGTCTTTGACTTACTTTATATCTATGCACCAACTGCTGCTTTACTCAGATTCAAATACATATCGCCAACCTCATAAATGTTGCCTGCTCCTATTGTCATTATTACATCTCCAGGGATAGCAGTATTTCTTAAGTAGTTAACAATATCAGTAAAAGACTCTATATAAATTACATTTTTACCTCTTTTAGCAATTAATTCAGATAAATCTTTAGAATTAACAAGTCCGGTATCTTTTTCTCTTGCTGCATATATATCTGTTATTATTATAATATCTGCATCATCAAATGATTCGGCAAAGCCATTTAAAAGTGATTTTGTTCTTGAATAAGTATGCGGTTGGAACACACATATTATCCTCTCATGTGGGTAATTTTTAGCTGATAATAATGTGGCTTTTATCTCAGTTGGATGGTGTGCATAATCATCGATTACTGTGATACCATTGATTTTACCTTTTTCTTCAAATCTTCTATGGGTACCCTTGAATTTTTTTATAAATTCAGAGGTTTTGCTCATATCGGCACATAGTAAATTGCATACCGCCAATGATGCTAATGCATTGTATATATTGTGCCTGCCGACGATTGAGAGTTCATATCTGCCCATGTTTTTTCCTTTATAAAATGCGTTAAAAGAAGGGCAGCCTTTTTTATTGAAAGATATATCTTTAGCATTCCAGTCGCATCTATTTTCAATTCCAAATGTTATTATATTACGATTAATATGTTGAAGGACATTCATGGTATTCTTATCGTCACCACATGCAACCACAAAACCGTTATCTGGAACAAGGTTTGCAAATTGGGTAAAGGATTGTTTTATATTTTTTATATTTTTGAAGTAATCAAGATGGTCAGAATCGACATTAAGTATGACAGCTATGTAGGGGTAAAATTTCAAAAAGCTGTCGGTATACTCGCAGGCTTCTGTTATAAAATAATCAGAATTGCCTACTCTTACATTTCCGCCTAGTATATCGACTTCTCCACCTATTAATACAGTAGGGTCGTAATTCATTTCTTTCAATAGAATTGATACCAAAGAGGTAGCGGTTGTTTTACCATGGCTTCCGGCTACAGCAACACCATACTTGAAATTTTTCATTATCTGCCCTAATAATGTAGCCCTGTCTATTAAAGGGATAGCAAGTTCTTTAGCTCTTATTATTTCAGGATTATCTTGTTTAACTGCAGCGGTATATACAACCAAATTTGCACCATCAACATTTTTTGCTTCATGAGGTATATTTATAACTGCACCCTCAGCTTTGAGTTTTTTTATAATATGTGAATCTTTTAAGTCAGAACCCGTAACGGTATGTCCTGCATTTATAAGTATATGAGCAAGACCGCTCATGCTGATTCCACCAATACCTATGAAATGTACTCTTTTAAAATCTTCAATATTTATATCCATTAATTTTACACCTCTTTTAGAATATGTTATTATTATTGGCAAATACTAAATAAAATATAATGACTAAAACATCATACAGAAAAATTATATCACATATTGCATAATAATAAACTTTAAAATATAATTTAATATAAAGGCTTATCTTTTGGAGGTTTTTTAATGAATGTTTACAAAAGGTATGAAAGGGTTAGTGCAATGTTGAAAATATTATCAGATAACCCCAATACCCTATATAATCTTAATTATTTCATGAGCATGTTTAATACTGCTAAATCTACTGCTTCTGAGGATATAGAAATAATTAACAGTGTTATTGAAAAGTTCGGCTTTGGTAAAATTATTACTGTTTCAGGTGCAGGAGGCGGGATAAAATATATTCCTATCAATAGTCTATATAATTATCGTTCTTTTGTGAAAGAAGTTTGCAAAAGTTTAGAGGATAAGTCAAGAATAATACCGGGAGGATTTTTGTATACAACAGATTTAATTTACTCCCCAAATATTGCAACAAAGATAGGAGAACTTCTTTCTTTTCCATTTCAGGAAAAGAGTGTGGATTTTGTTGTGACTGTTGAAACAAAAGGTATTCCCATAGCGTTAATGTGTGCAAGAGCATTAAATGTACCTCTAATAATAATAAGAAAGGATAGCAAGGTTACAGAAGGTTCATCTGTTTCGATAAATTATGTATCAGGTTCACAAAAGCAGATAAGGTCTATGTCCCTTTCAAGAAGGTCACTAAAAAGATATTCAAAAGTTGTACTTATAGATGATTTTATGAAAGCTGGTGGTACTATAAAGGGAATGATGGAGCTTATGGAAGAATTTGATGCAGAAGTTGTTGGTATTGGTGTTATGATTTCTACAGCAATGCCGACGATAAAACTTATCAGTGATTATACATCATTATTTATATTGAAAGAAATGGATGAGTATAATAGCATTATAAAAATGGAAATATGTGATTGGCTAAAGTAATATGTAAAAAGCAAAAATTTTTTTAGAAATTTATATTTTTATGAAGGAAATTTAGATTTTATGGCGAATATTATAAAGGTAAGGTAAAAGTAAAGGGTAAAGTAATTTTCAAATATTTCACCCGTTACAGTCTTATTTTGCAGGAAGGTGGTGAGCTTATGGAAATTACAGATGTTAGGGTGAGAAAAATCAATGAAGAAGGAAAGATGCGAGCTGTGGTTTCTGTAACCTTTGATAATGAATTTGTTGTTCATGATATTAAGGTTATAGAAGGACAGAATGGTCTGTTTATTGCTATGCCAAGCCGTAAAACACTGGAAGGTGAATTTAAGGATATAGCACATCCGATCAATTCTGAAACAAGGGCAAAAATACAGAATGCCATACTTACAGAATTTGAAAAAGTTAAGGAACAGGATGAACCACAGAGCAAAGAATAAAAAGGAGCTGCCTCCTTTTTATTTTTTTGGATTTTGTTGAATTTTCTCTTGAAAATAGTTAAAATAAGAAAGGAATAGAATTTGTGGAGGGCGGCGTATTATGGAAAATTTCAGCACTCTTGTTCTTGCAGCAGGACTTGGTAAAAGGATGAAATCAAGACATCCTAAGGTAGTTCATAAGATTTGTGGGAAAGCTATGATAGAATGGATTATTATGAATGTAAAAGCTTTAGGTTCAAATGATATCGTTGTGGTGGTTGGCCATGGAGCAGATGAAGTGAAAGAGATTTTAAAAGATAGTGTAAAATATGCATTACAAGAAAAACAGCTTGGCACAGGACATGCTGCTATGCTTGCATTAAGTTTACTGCCCGATAAGGGAGATATAATGATTCTAACAGGCGATACCCCTCTTATTACCGCAGATAATCTAAAGGAATTTATGAAATTTCATTCACAAAAAAATAATGCTGTCACAATTTTATCGGCTATTATTAATGACCCTGAAGGCTATGGAAGGATTATTAGAGATAAAGATGGAAATGTTATAAAAATAGTAGAACATAAAGATGCCACAGAAGAACAAAGGAATATCCATGAAATAAATTCTGGTATATACATTATAAAAGCAGAATATTTAAAGAAATCCTTAGGGCTTATAAAAAATGATAATATACAGGGTGAATATTACTTAACTGATGCCGTTGAAATCATAAAAGAAATGGGAGGAAAAATTGGAGCATTTAATGTAAAACCTGAAGAAGTAATGGGAGTTAATTCAAGGATGCAACTTTCACAGGCTGAAAAGATTATGCAGATGAGAATTAATTATAAACTCATGGATAAGGGTGTTACATTAATTAACCCTGAAAATACCATTATAGGACCAGATGTGGAAGTTGGAATTGATACAATTATTTTTCCAGGCACTTTAATCGAGGGAAAGACAGTAATTGGAGAGGATTGCGAAATAGGACCAAATTGTCATATCGTTTCTTCAAGGATAGGCAACGGATGTAAAATAGAATATTCAGAAATACTTGAATCACAGCTTGGTGAAAATATCAAGGTAGGTCCATATGCCCGGATAAGACCTGATAGCATTATACATGACAATGTAAAAATGGGGAATTTCGTAGAAATTAAAAAATCCGTTATTGGCAAAGGAACAAAGGTACCCCATTTAACATATATCGGTGATGCAGAGGTTGGAAAAAATGTAAATATGGGATGTGGTTCTATTGTTGTAAATTATGATGGCAAGAAAAAACACAAGTCATTTATCGGGGATAATGTTTTTGTAGGATGTAATGTAAATTTGGTTTCGCCTGTAAAAATTGGCAGTAATACATTTATAGCGGCAGGTTCAACGATAACCGATGATGTTCCGGATGGAGCAATGGCGATAGCCAGAAGCCGTCAGATAATAAAAGAAGGTTGGATAGAAAAATATAATAAAAAAGGAGAGTTATAAAATTGGCAAGGTATGGAGGTACTATAAAAATATTTACCGGTAATTCTAATCCGGTACTGGCAAAAGAGATTGCCGAAAATTTAGGAATCACCCTTGGAAATGCGGAGGTAAGCACATTCAGTGATGGTGAGATAAGTGTAAAAATTGGTGAAAGCGTAAGGGGTACAAATGTCTTTGTAGTTCAATCGACATGTGATCCTGTAAACAACAATTTAATGGAACTTTTAATTATGATGGATGCATTTAAGAGGGCATCAGCATATGAAATTACTGCTGTGATACCGTATTATGGTTATGCAAGGCAGGATAGAAAAGCCAAAGCAAGAGACCCTATTACCGCAAAGCTTGTGGCAGACCTTATAACAATTGCTGGGGCTGACAGGGTTTTGACAATGGACCTTCATGCTGCACAGATACAGGGCTATTTCAATATACCTGTCGATCATCTTCTTGGAGGTTCAATACTTGCAAAATATTTTATAGAAAAAGAGCTTGGTGATGATATTGTAGTGGTATCCCCTGACCATGGAAGTGTTGTAAGGGCAAGATATTTTGCTGAGAAATTAAACGCTTCAATAGCTATTATTGATAAAAGGAGACCAAAAGCCAATGTTGCGGAGATAATGAATATAATCGGTGATGTAAAAGGGAAAAAGGCAATTTTAGTTGACGACCTTATAGATACAGCAGGAACCCTTGTACAGGGAGCAGAGGCACTTATGGAAAAAGGTGCTAAAGAGGTATATGCATGTGCTACACATGGTGTATTATCAGATCATGCCGTTGATAAAATTGCAAATTCACCGATAAAAGAACTTATAATAACAGATACCATTCCATTGCCTGAGAGCAAGAAAATCAGCAATATTAAGGTGAAATCGACTGCACCGTTACTTGCAGAGGCGATAAAAAGAATATATGAGGGCATGTCGGTAAGCAAGTTATTTATATAGGCATTTATATGCCTTTTTTTTAAAAGGAAAAGGAGTATATTTATGGTACAATTATATTGTGCAAAGATGTTTCAAATCTGAAAAAGGGTGATTTTATGGGTGAGAATCATAAAATATATATTATTGATGATGACAGAAATATATGTGAAATAGTATCACTATATCTTGAAAAAGAAGGATTTCAAACGGTAAAGATAAGTAATGGAAAGGATGCTCTTGATAAATTACATGAAGAAATCCCAAGACTTATAATTTTGGATTTAATGCTCCCAGGAATTGATGGGATATCTCTTTGCAAAGAAATAAGGAAATTTTCCGATGTACCTGTTATAATACTTACTGCAAAAGGTGAAACATTCGATAAGGTTTTAGGTCTTGAAATAGGTGCGGATGATTATATTGTAAAACCTTTTGATAGCAAGGAACTGCTTGCAAGGGTAAAGGCTGTACTTAGAAGATATGAGCAAAATAAGGAAAAAGGTGATTATATTTCATTTCCTGAATTATCCGTAAGTTTAAGCGAATATAAAGTCTTGTATAAAGGTGAAAGTATAGAATTAACACCAAAGGAATTAGAACTTTTATACTTTTTATGCTTACATCCAAATAAAGTTTTTACAAGGGATCAACTACTTGAAAATGTTTGGGGTTATGATTTTATGGGTGACAGTAGGACAGTTGATGTTCATATTAAAAGGCTTAGAGAGAAAATAGGAGACGGTCCCAACTGGAAACTTTCGACGGTGTGGGGTGTTGGATATAAATTCGAGGTGAAATAGTTTGGCAAAAAACAGACTCTTTAAAAAGCTTTTTATTACAAATATACTTATAATATTGATAACCATGATAATACTTTCGGGTTTTTTTTATTTAATGTTTCAGAATTATTATTTTGCGGAAAAAGAAAAAATAATGATCGAAGAAGGTCAACAGTTAAATATGATAATTAGTGAATTTACGGTTGGAGATGTAGATGTGGATAAACTTAATCAGGAATTAAGTGTTGTTGATAGATTGATTAATGCCACTATATGGATTGTAAGTAGGGACGGGCTCATATACAGTCAGTCCAGTCATTTAGAAAAAAATTGGGTTGGCATAACATTAAGCAAGGATGAGATTGAAAATATTCTTAAAGGTCATACGATTATAAAAAGGGGATATTTTGGAGGCAGATTTTCGCAGCCGGTATTGACGGTAGGTTTGCCTTTGAAAATATCCGGAAATATTAAAGGCGCAATATTTATGCATGCACCCATTTTAGAGATGAATAAAACATTGATGGATATTTTTTTTATAATGATTATTTCAATGGTAATTGCTATAATCATTGGAGGTGTTCTTATATCATTTGCTTCAAAAAAGATATCAGAACCTTTAAAGGAAATGAGTTCAGCCGCATTAAAAATGGCTAAAGGAGACTTTTCCACAAAGATTCAGGTTGCAGGTGATGATGAAATCACAGACCTTGCTATATCTTTTAATAAGATGTCAAGAGAACTTGAACAAATGGAGGATGTCAGGAAAGAGTTTGTGGCAAATGTATCCCATGAACTGCGTTCTCCATTAACTACAATACAGGGGTATATAGATGGAATAATTGATGGGACAATACCACAGGATAGTTTAATAAAATATTTAAAGATTGTTCAGGAAGAAACCCGCAGGATGTCGAGGTTAATATCAGGTTTATTAGATATTACAAAGATGGAATCAGGAAAATTTCCGCTTAATATCACAGATTTTGATATAAATGAGTTGATAAGAATAACAATCATTAAAATGGAATCACGAATCAATGAGAAAAAGATTCATGTAAAAGTTGATTTTGACTATGATAAGAATATTGTTCAAGGAGATAAAGATAAAATTGAACAGGTTTTAACAAATTTATTCGATAATGCTATTAAATTTTCTGAAGTAAATGGTTATATTCATGTTTATACAGAAAGAAAAGAAAGCAAACTTTATATAACAATACACAATATGGGGGAAATAATACCAGAAGAAGATATTGAGCATATATGGGATAAATTATATAAAGTTGATAAATCCAGAAGCGGTAATACAGGAGCAGGTCTTGGACTTTATATCGTAAAAAATATTATAAACAAGCATGATGAAGAAATTTGGGCGGAAAGCAAGGAAAATGAAGGTACAACCATTACATTTACAATGAAGTTGAAAAATGATTAAAAAAAATTCACATTTAGTTCATGATTTATTCATAAATTAAGTGTATCATATAATGCGAGAGATAAAAAACTCTCCTTGACCTCCCTTATTAAATAGTAGCCCGGATTATTTTCGGGCTACATTTTAAATTTTAAAAAATATTCACATACCATTCATAATTTATTTAAAAATTGCTGTTATAATGTGAGATAAGAATAAAAAATAAAAGGGGTGTTGAAAATGAATTTCGACAATGATTTTAATAAAGACAATTCAATAGAAAATACTCAAGAGATATCCAGTGGTAACAGTGATACACAACCTATTTCAAGAGTTGAATTTAGAAGCAATAAAAAAAGTGTTGGCAGAATGGTTAAAAGATTTAGAAGAAAGATGTTTGTATATTTTGTAGTAGTAGCTTTAGTTTCAGCATTGGTTGGAGGTGGAGTAGTAGCTGGAGTTGTGAAATATTCAGGGATTGGTTCGCAACAGGTAATAAACAGATATTTACCCCTTTCATCAAATGATAATAATCCCGGTCTTATTGCAAACATAGCAAAGATTGTAAGCCCTGCTGTAGTTGGTATTGATACAAGCGTAGCATATTCAAATGGATATAGGAGCGCACTTGTTCCTCAGGGGAGTGGTTCAGGAATAATATTTAATTCTCAAGGATATATAGTTACAAATTATCATGTAATAAACGGGGCATCTAAAATAATGGTAAATCTATCAGATGGCAGAAAATTTCCTGCAAGGCTTATTGGTAAAGATGATAAAACAGATTTAGCAGTTCTTAAAATTGATGGTACTAATTTACCTGTTGCTAAATTTGGCGATTCATCTAAACTTCAAGTTGGAGAAGTAGCGGTTGCAATAGGAAATCCACTTGGAGAAAGTTTTGCTGGAACCGTTACTGCAGGAGTAATCAGTGGATTAAACAGGAATCTTCAAAGTGATTATGGTCCGGTCAAATTAATACAGACAGATGCAGCCATAAATCCCGGAAACAGCGGTGGTCCACTTGTAAACGGCAAAGCTGAGGTAATCGGAATTACCAGTGTTAAACTTACATCAACAGGAGGGTCATCAGGAGCAGATCCCTTTGGAATATTCCAAAGTCAAGGGACACCGGTAGAAGGTATGGGGTTTGCCATACCAATAAATGAAGCAAAACCGATTATAGACCAGCTGATAAGTCATGGATATGTTGAAAGACCTGCAATGGGTATAGCGGTGCAGTCGGTAACACAGCAGGATGCACAACAATATAATATTCCGGTAGGGGTATATGTTGTTGAAGTACAGCAGAATGGTGCTGCAGATAAAGCAGGATTCAAAGCAGGTGATATAATTACAGCTATTGACGGTACTCAGGTAAAAACCTTTGAAGAATTACAGAATATCTTATATAAGCATAAGGTTGGGGATAAGGTTAATGTTGCATTGTGGAGAAATGGTAAAACATTGAATTTGCAGGTTCAATTACAAAGCAGTGCAAATACACAATAAAAAAGCAAAAAACGGCTCTTTGATTAACCAAAAGAGCCGTTTTTTTGCACAAATTAAGCAGTATTTTTTTTCGCTGTTTTTATGATATAATAAAAAATAGTGCAAGGAGGTAAGAACATGTTTATAATAGCTGGGCTTGGGAATCCCGGTCGTGAATATGAAGGAACAAGGCATAACATGGGATTTGAAACGATAGATATTCTTTCACAGGAATTAAATATAGATGTATCAATGCTTAAGTTTAAATCTTTGATGGGTATAGGAAGTTATAAAGGAGAAAAAATAATCCTCTTAAAACCCCAAACTTTTATGAATTTAAGCGGTGAAGCAATATATGAAATCGTGAATTTCTATAAAATTCCCCTTTCAAATCTTATTGTAATATATGATGATGTAAACCTTGATGTCGGTTATATAAGAATAAGGCAGAAAGGCAGTGCAGGCGGACATAATGGCATGAAATCGATTATATATCTTTTGAATAGTGAGGATTTTCCTCGTATACGTATAGGAATAGGCAAACCAGAGAATGACCTTACAGGATATGTGCTGAGGAAATTTGATAAGGAAGATGCAAAATTAATAAAAGGAGCATTATTAAAAGCTTCAAAAGCTGTACTTGATATTATAGAAAACGGAGTTGAACATGCCATGAATATGTTTAACGGCAAATAAAAATGTGGATAATAGCGGGATTAATTGGAATTATTACAGCATATATGGTTAATAAATTATCTGCAGGGGAATATGGGGATGCAGCTATAATATATGCAAATGTATTTGTTGCAGCATTAATTCATGGATACCGGAATAGGATTATGTTGAGGTGATACAAAGTTGTTTATAAAGACCATAGGGAATTTAAGAGAAATAATCGATTTAAGAGAAGCTATAGCGGGCGGAAAAACACCGGTTTTAATTTATGGTCTGACTGATTCACAAAAGTCCCATATTACACATTATATTATGAAAGAATTCAAAAAAAAGGTATTATTTATTACATATAATGATGTACAGGCAAGGATGATATATGAAGACTTAGATTCATTCACACATGGGAATGCTTTTCTCTATCCTTCACGGGATGTGTTATTTTTCAAGATAGAAGCAGCAAGTCTTGATGTGATCGGAAGAAGGCTGATTACGATAAAAAATGTTCTTGATGATGAGCCCCATGTATTTGTTGCATCAATAGATGCACTATTGAATAAGATGATACCACAGGAATTATTTAAAAAATACACATTTAATTATAAAATGGGTGATACACTAAATATCGAAAAGCTTGCGAAAGACCTTGTTATAATGGGATATGAGAGGGTTCCTTTAATAGAGGGAAAGGGTCAGTTCAGTATCAGAGGGGGTATAATCGATATATATTCACCTATGGATACTGATGCGTATAGGATAGAACTATTTGATGATATTATTGATTCAATCAGAAAATTTGATATTTTCTCGCAGCGTTCGATCCAAAATATTAACGAGATAGTCCTGTTTCCAGCAAGGGAATTTATACTGGAGAATGAAAATATTAAAAATGGTGTAACAAATTTAAGCAGGAATTTGAATTCATATTTATCAAAGATAAAGGAAACTAATAGTGGACGTTTAGAAAAGGTCCATAATAAGTTTGATGAAATCATGGAGAGGATTACTGAATCCAAAAGTCTTGCTAATATCCCTGGAATGGTAAATTTCTTTTACCCTGAAACATATTCACTTATAGATTATTTTGATGATGTTATTATAATATTAGATGAAAATTTAAGGATAAAACAAAGAAGTTATAATATTTTAACCGAGTTCGAAGAAAATTTTAAATTATTGCTTGAAGCAGGAGAGGTTTTACCAGAACAGGCAGGGCTTTTGTACAGGTATGAAGATATAACTAAAAAGCTTGATGGCAGGACTTATCTGCTGATGAATACCCTTGTGAAAGCTGATAATGAAATACAACCGAAAATAATTGTTAATTTTGTATCAAAAACGATGCATCCATTTCATGGGAAGATTGAACTATTGGCAGAGGATTTAAAATATTATAAAAAAAATGGTTATAGAGTACTGATTTTATCAAGTAATATAGAAAGGGCACTGATACTTAAAAATACCCTTTTAAATTATGGTTTTGAGATTCCGGTTGTCGAGGATGAGGAATATGATATCCCTGAAGGAGGTATTGCAATATATCCGGGAACTATAAGCAAAGGCTTTGAATATGTTGATGCAAAGTTTACAGTAATTAGTGATGTTGAGGTATTTGGACAATCAAGGAAAGCCAGAAAGGCAGTAAAAATTAAAAATGGCAGTAGGATAAAGAATTTCACTGAGCTTAATGTCGGTTCATATATAGTACATGTAAATTATGGTATTGGCAAATATGAAGGTATCGAGAAAATAACCGTTGATGGGATAACAAAGGATTATTTAAAGATTATTTATGCAGGTGGTGATAAACTTTTCATACCGGTAGAGCAGTTTGATTTAATACAAAAGTATATAGGACCTGAGGATAAACCTCCAAAGTTAAATAAACTTGGAGGAAGTGAATGGGCAAGGGCTAAAAAAAAGGCTAAAAAAGCAGTTGAAGAACTTGCGAAGGATTTGCTAAAACTATATGCAAAAAGGCAGACAATGAAAGGATTTGCTTTTAGAAAAGATACCCCATGGCAAAAAGAATTTGAAGATAAATTTCCTTATGAGGAAACAGAGGACCAATTAAGGTGCATTCAAGAAATAAAAGAAGACATGGAAAAAGAAAAGCCAATGGATAGGCTTTTATGCGGGGATGTAGGATATGGCAAAACGGAGGTTGCATTAAGAGCTGCATTTAAAGCGGTGGTGGATGGTAAGCAGGTGGCATTTTTGTGTCCAACCACTATACTTGCACAACAGCATTATACGAATTTTATTCGGAGATTCAAAGATTTTCCAATAAAAATAGAAATGTTAAGCAGATTTAGGAGACATAAAGAACAGTTAAATATAATAAAATTACTTAATGAAGGGGTTATAGATATTATAATTGGTACACACAGGCTGCTTCAACAGGATATAAAATTCAGGGATCTCGGTTTACTTATAATTGATGAAGAGCAGAGGTTTGGGGTTACACATAAAGAGAAAATCAAAAAGTTTAAAGAAAATATTGATGTTCTGTCATTATCTGCAACACCAATTCCCAGAACCCTTCATATGTCTTTGATAGGCATCAGGGATATGAGTGTACTGGAAAATCCACCTGAGGACAGATATCCTGTTCAGACTTATGTAGTAGAATTTAATGAGGAAATGATAAGAGATGCAATCTTGAAGGAAATTGGAAGAGGAGGACAGGTGTATTTTGTATACAATAGGATAAATGGGATAAATAAAATGGCTTCATTGATAAATGAACTTATACCTTATTGTAGGGTTGGAATTGCCCATGGACAGATGGAAGAAGATAAATTAGAAAAAATAATGGTAGACTTTTTAAATAACGAATATGATGTACTTGTATGTACAACAATTATAGAAACAGGTCTTGATATACCTAATGTGAATACAATAATTGTTTGTGATGCCGATAGGATGGGTTTATCACAGTTATATCAGCTTCGCGGAAGAGTTGGTAGATCAAATAGATTGGCATATGCTTATTTTACCTATAGAAGAGATAAGATACTTACAGAAGTTGCGGAAAAAAGGCTTGAAGCCATAAAAGAATTTACGGAGTTTGGTTCAGGGTTTAAAATAGCCATGAAGGACTTGGAAATAAGAGGTGCGGGAAATCTCTTAGGGGCTGAGCAGCATGGGCATATTGATGCAGTTGGATATGATATGTACCTTAAGTTTCTTGATGAAGCAATTAAAAGCTTAAAAGGGGATTTAAAGGAGGAGAAAATAGATACCGTTATTGACATTAAAGTAAATGCATATATAGATTCTTCATATATAGAAGATGAAAATCAGAAGTTAGAAATGTACAAAAAAATTTCACAAATAGAAACGAAGGAAGATATGGAAGATATTATAGACGAACTTATTGATAGATTCAATGAATATCCAAAACCGGTTGAAACACTTCTTGATGTTGCATACCTTAAAGTACTTGCACAACAGGTTAGTATTACTGATATAATTGAAAAAAATTCTTCTGTTTTGTTAAAATTTAAAGATATTAACTCTGTAAAGGCAGGTATAGTTGAATCTTTAACTAAAGAATATAAGGGCAATTTAATGTTTTCTGGTAAGGTTCCTCCATATCTGACATACAGAATAAATAAAAAGGAAAACATTACAAAAGAATTGATAGGGCTTTTGGAAAAGCTTAAAAGTTTGCAGATGCATTAAATCTAATATATAATAAGTAATATATAAAAATGAGAGGATGAGTAATTTGATACTAAAAAAGGCATCAACTATAATAATTTTTTTAGTCATAGCAGTTTTTTTGACATCATGTTCATCAAGTAAAAATATTGTAGCAAAGGTTAATAATCAGGATATAACATCAAAAGAATTTACTGATACCTTTAATACGGTAAAAAATCAGATTAAAAGCAATCCGCAGTACAATAAAGATGTATGGAATAAGGATTATAATGGTAAAAAGCTGATTGATGCTGTTAAGGAAAATGTCATGGACAACCTGATAATGGAGAAGATACTTCTTAAAGAGGCGCAAAAACAAAATATAACCGCATCAAGCAAAGAAATAGATGATGAATATAATAAAGAAAAATTGGCGAATAAAGATATAACAAAAGAAGAGGCAAAAAATAATTTATTGATAAACAAGCTTATAGACAGTTGGACAAAGGACGTAAAAATTTCTGATGAAGATATTAAAAAATATTATGAGAGCAATAAGAGCCAGTTTGAGGTTGTAAAAGCAAGCCATATTCTTGTTGCAGATGAAAAAACAGCAAATGAAATATATAACAAATTAATGCAAGGTGCAGATTTTGCACAAATGGCAAAGCAATATTCAATAGACACCAGTACAAAAGATAAAGGCGGTGAACTTGGAGAATTTCCGAGAGGGACGATGGTACAGGAGTTTGACAATGCGGTATTCAATCTTAAAGCCGGCGAGATTTCAAAACCTGTAAAAACTCAATACGGTTATCATATAATAAAATCCGAGGGTATTACTGTTAAATCTCTTGATGAGGTAAAAGATTATATAAAACAAAATCTTGAAGATAGTAAAAAGAAAGAAATATTTGACACGAAATATAATGAGTTAAAAAAAGATGCAAAGATTGAGAAATTCCCACAAAATATAAAGGTTACCGTTGATTAAAAAAGATACCAGATGGTGTCTTTTTTAATGTATAGAATTATGGGAAAATATAAATACTAATCTTGAATTTAAAAATTCAGGAAATGGAGGTACACATTTTGAAAGCGACAGGAATTGTAAGAAGAATAGATGACCTTGGTAGAGTAGTAATACCTAAGGAAATCAGGAGAACCTTAAGAATAAGAGAGGGAGATCCATTAGAGATATTTACTGACAGAGAAGGTGAAATAATTTTAAAGAAGTACTCTCCAATAAGTGAACTGGGAGATTTTGCACAGGAATATGCAGATAGCATATATCAATCGACAAAACAATCTGTATGCATCACAGACGGAGATAATGTTATAGCTGTTGCTGGTATACCTAAGAAGGACTTAATGGAAAAACCAATAAGTTCTGAGCTTGAGAAATATATAGAGGAAAAGAGAACAATTATATTAGGTGAAGGAAAGGAAAAAGGAGTGATTGCTATAGCCGAAGGACAGGAGTTTATGCCTGTTTCTCAAGTGATAGCCCCTATTATTTCAAGGGGTGATACAATAGGCTCAGTGATAATATTTACAAAGGAAAATGGTATGACTTTGACGGAAATTGAGGCTAAAATAGCCGAAACGGCTGCAACATTTTTAGGTAAACAGATGGAAGAATAAAATATCAATAACATATATATCTCACCATGCATAGAATAGTATATAAGATAATATTATATCACTGATGTATGGGGGGATATTATGCCTTTTAAAATAAATGATATTGTAGTTAGGAAATCACATGACTTTGATATATTGTTCAAGGTTATTGATATCATAGAAAACAAAGGAGAAAAGCATTATCTTTTATATGGACTTACCATGAGAATAATTGCTGATGCTCCTGAGGAGGACCTTGTACATGCGACGCTTTCTCGTGTGAATGAATATGATGAGCCGTATCAAAGGAAGGCAGAGTACCTTATAAAAAAAATAACATCCTCAAAGAAATTTACCCGCAGAGGTGGAATGATGCGATCAAATCGACAGGAACCATATGGAAAACCGGGGAGCGTACTTCATATTGATGGTGATGAAGGATATTTAAATATCTGTGTTGATGCATATAAAAAAGCGAATATAAATGTTAAAGGCTTTGCCCTGCCCGAAGAGGAACAACCGGCAAAAATAAAATATCTTCTTGAGAAATATAAACCTGATATTTTAGTTTTAACAGGTCACGACAGTATAAAAAATAACAGAGATTATTCAGATTTAAACAATTACAGGAATTCAAGATATTTTGTAGAAGCTGTAAATATTGCGAGAAATTATGAACCATCCCTTGATGACTTAGTAATATTTGCAGGCGCTTGTCAATCTCACTATGAAGCATTAATAGCTGCCGGCGCAAATTATGCAAGTTCTCCTAACAGAGTATTGATACATTGTCTTGACCCTGTGCTTGTATGTGGGAAAGTGGCATATGCTCATATAAATGAAATAGTAAAAATAGAAGATTTGATAGACCATACAATAACGGGCTCATCTGGTATAGGAGGGCTTCAAACAATGGGTAAATTTCGATATGGTGTTCCTAAGGGACAATATTGAATTGGCGAGTTTCATTTAGACTTGCCAATTCTTTTTTGACTATAAATATAGTTTTAAGTGATTTATGTTGATTTTATCGATATAAATTAGGTATTTACTTAAAAATCAGTATAAATGGTGCAAAATACAATATTGACAAATAATATTTACCTTGTTATAATTAAGGTTTTTATTTGACATAGCATGTAAATTGTGTTATAATATTTTCAGAATGGTTGAAGGAGTGGTTAAGTTGGCCGATAGATTAGTCTTACATGAGATAAAAAAAAGGCTTGATGATCATCTTGGCGCAAGGGTTAGGTTGAAGACCAATGGCGGAAGGAAAAAGACAATAATTCGCGAGGGATTTTTAGAAAAGACATATCCCAGTATATTTATTATAGTTATTGATGGACAGGGAACATCCCGCAGGGTCTCATACAGTTATTCAGACATTCTGACAGATACGGTAGAACTCACATTAATGGGTGATGATAATAAAATACAATGCATATTTTAAGCTTATTTTTTATATCATTATAATAGTACAGTTATGATTTGTTCATGTTATTATGATATAAGGAGGTAAAAATATGCAAACAGATACCATTAGCTATGATAAATTGATAGGGAAGGAAGATAGTCAGGCTCTTGTAGAAAATGATATTATTGTGCCGGAGGATGAACCCGATGTATTAAATGTAATAGCAGTAAATGCATTGACAATAATAAACGATATTGAGGCTGATGAGGAAAAAATTCATATTGACGGTGAATTAAGGCTTAATATATTATATACACCAGATAAAGAAGGTACTTTAATAAAAATCGATAAATCTATAGATTTTAGTCATTTTTTTGAAGTGGAAGGCTGTGATAGCAAATGCCGTGCACTTGTAGTTGCAAGGGTTGAGCATGTGGACTATTCGGTCATCAACAGCAGGAAAATAAACATAAAAGCTATTTTAAGCATTTCAAGCAGCGTATTTTCAAAAGAAATGAAAGACATCGTGGTTAATATAGAGGATATTGAAGATATGGAGTATTTGAAAAAAACAATTAAATATCTTAATACAATAGGTCAGAACGATGTGGAAACATTTTTAAAAGAACAGATAAAAATACCTGATGGTGCACCTGAAATAGATAGAATAATAAAAATTGATACAATTATTAAATCTGATGAATATAGAATAACTGATAATAGGGTAATGATACAGGGGAATATACATGCGGTTGTTCTTTATACTACAAAGAATAAAGGGGAATTTGAAAAGCTTGAATGCGATTTAAATTATGATAGTTTTATAGAAATTCCAGGGGCATTAAGTTATATGAATGCTAAAACATATGAAGCAATAATAGAGAAAAATGTGGAAGTTTTAGAGGATGACAACGGTGAAAATAGGATTCTAAATATAGAACTTGTAGTAAAGACAAATGCCGTTGTAACAGAGATAGAGGAAAGAGAAATACCTGTTGATGTTTACAGCATAACGAGAAATATTGAACCTGAAAGAGAAATTATTACAACGATTAATAGAAGTGTTGGCACTACATCACAGGTTATATTAAAAGAAGCAATAGAGTTGAAAAATAATGCCAGGAAAATAATTGATAGAATTGCATATCCGGTGATATCAAACTATACTATGAGTGATAAAAAAGTTCTAATAGAGGGTGTTATAGATTATAATGCAATGTATTTAAATGATGAGGGATATATCAATTCAAGCAAAGGTGAATTTCCGTTTAAAACATTTGTAGATGTACAAAATGATGTAGGTGTGCCTTTTTTAGATTTAAAAATTTCCCATGTGTCTTATGAAATAATTGCAATGAAAGAAGTAGAACTGAAATTTATAATGGATGTATATGTTGATATTTTTTATGAAGAAAGTTTTGATGTACTAACAGATATAAAAGAGGTTGAAGAGGCACGATATGAAAAAAACAAACATAGTATTACGATATATATGGTTCAAAAGAATGATAATCTATGGGATATAGCAAAAAAATACAGGACTTCTAAGGATGAGATACTAAATATTAATGAAATAACTGATGAGAAGCTGATAGCAGGAACAAAGCTTATAATTCCGATTAAAGCACAATAAAATAATACGCAGCATAATCTGCTGCGTATTATTTTATTGTGGAAAGATTTTTATTAATAATGTATAATATGGTTATTAAATTTATTGGTTTTAATATAAGGGGTTAGAATGGAAAAATTAATTGTAAAATCATATGCAAAGATAAACCTATCACTGGATGTTCTTGGCAGGAGAGCGGACGGATATCATTTAGTCAGTATGGTAATGCAGTCGGTCAATCTTTATGATATGTTGGTATTTGAGAAAAGCGATAATTTGAGCATAAATTGCAATAATAAGGATATACCTCTTGATGAGAACAATTTAATTATGAAAGCTGCACTGATTTTAAAAGACAAGTATGGGGGCAGTGGAGCTGAAATTTTCTTAAATAAGAAAATACCAATTGCGGCTGGACTTGCCGGAGGGAGTTCAAATGCTGCTGCAACATTACATGCTTTAAATAAACTCTGGAAACTTAATTTAAACAAAAAAGACCTTAAAGAAATAGCTTTATTACTTGGGGCAGATGTACCATTTTTTATAGAGGGTGGTACCAAATTATCAGAAGGTATAGGAGAAAGATTAAAGGATTTAAAGGCACCGAAAATGAGTGTTTTAATTGTTAATCCTGCTATTAATATATCTACGGCAGAAGTGTATAAAAGGTACGATGACCTTAATATAATTAATAATAATTATACAAAAAAGATGATAAAAGCAATAAATAGTGGCAATATTTATAATATAGCAGAAAAACTTGGCAATGACCTTGAACGTGTAACAATCAATATGTATCCTGTAATAGAAAAGATAAAAACCGACATGGCAGAGCTTGGCGCAATTGGAACTTTAATGAGTGGAAGTGGTTCTACCGTATTTGGAATTTTTGATGAAGATAAACTTTTACAGAATGCTGAAAAAGAATTTAATAAGAGAGGTTTTTTTGCATATATTGCAAATACCATAGATAAAGGGATAGAATTTATATAAAACTTGGTATATTTTATGCGAGGGGTGTGATAAAATGAATGCTTTAATTCTTGCAGGGAGTACCGGTGAAGAAAGGCTTCCTGATAAAGCATTAATTAAGTTAAAAGGTAAATATATGATTTCATATGTCATAGAAGCCCTTAGAAATTCCGGCAAAATAGATAAAATAGCTGTTATAGGGGATAAAGTTAAATTATCCGGTATAGATGGTGTTGATTTATTAATAGAACAGGGGGATTCTATAATAGATAATATTCTTATCGGAATTAAACCTTTTAAAGAAGACAAAAGAATATTGATACTTACATGTGATATTCCAATGCTTACAAAAGAAGCAGTAATAGATTTTATAGAACAGTCTGAAGCCTCAGGAGCAGACCTCTGTTATCCAATAGTGAAAAAAGAAGACAACGATAGAAAATTTCCCGGAGCAAAGAGGACATATGCAAAAATAAAAGATGGCACATTTACAGGTGGTAATATATTTTATGTAAATCCTGCTGTTATTGATAAATGCATAAACGCCGCAAATCAGTTTATAGCATATAGGAAGAAACCTTGGAAACTTGGCAAACTTTTGGGAATTAAAATACTTTTTCTCTTTATATTCAGGAAAGTAACGATAAGAGAGTTGGAAGACAAGGTTTCAGAGCTTTTTAATATAAAAGGAAAAGCGATAATATCATCATATCCTGAGATTGGTAATGATGTTGATAAAGATGAGGATATAGAAATGGCGAATAAATATATATGTGCATAAACGAGGCTTAAAGCCTTATTTTTTTGCATATATATTTTTTTTTTGCAAATAATTATAAAGGTGATCATTATGCAGATAATCATGTTTTTAAAGCAGTATTTTACTTCTTATTTATTTGTAACATTGCTTACAGTAGGAATTTATGAATCCATGATAGAACCCAAATTCTTAATGAAGAAGGGGCTTGATAGGGATTCAAAAATATGCAGGATAATAGGTATAGTATATCTTGTTATTGATATTTCGGCATATATATTTTCAAGATTTAATCCTTTGTAGGAGGAATAACATGAGTATTTTCAGCAACTTATTTTGGAAAAATGATAAGAATAAAAAAAATACAAAAAATACAAAAAATACTACAGATGAAGGTAGTAATTCAAATGAGGATAAAGTTCCTGTAAAAAGCAAAATAGACGAAAATCTAAAATATATAAAAGAAAAATTAAAAGATTGTGATGATGTAATATACCGGGATATTTGGGTTGGAGAAAAACAGCAGTATAAAATGAGCCTTATTTACGTGGATGGGCTTGTTGATAAACAATTAATAAATGACCATGTTATGCATTCCCTTATGCTTGACGCAAGACAAGCAAAACCCTCTGTTGAAGAATTAAAAGGCAATCTTTATGAAGTGATAAAAAAAGCGACCATAACAGGCGGGGATATAAAAGAGATAGATGACCTTGACAAATGTATAACATCAATACTTTCCGGGGATACGGCACTTTTCTTTGACGGATACCCCAAGATTGTGATAATTTCAAGCAAAGGCTGGCAAATGAGGTCTGTTATGCCACCAGAAACAGAAATGGTTGTTAGAGGTGCCCGTGAAGGTTTTACTGAAACCATAAGAGTAAATACTGCTCTTGTAAGGAGATGGATAAGAGACCCGGAATTTAAGATTAAGCAGATGCAGATAGGTAAAAGGTCAAAAACAGATGTAGCTGTACTTTATATAGATGATATTGTTAACAAAGATTTACTTAATGAGGTAATTAAAAGATTGAAAGAAATTGTTATAGATGGAGTAATAGAAAGTGGATATATAGAACAGCTTATTGAAGAGGATTGGCATTCACCATTTCCGCAAATATTGAATACAGAAAGACCCGATAAAGTGGCGGCATCAGTATTGGAAGGCAGGATTGCAATACTTGTGGATAATTCCCCGTTTGCATTAATTATTCCAACAGCCTTTGCAACACTTTTTCAATCACCGGAGGATTATTTTGAAAGATGGATGATAGCATCCCTATTAAGAATATTAAGATTTACAGCCGCATTAGTTGCATTACTTGCACCGTCATTATATATAGCTTTTATTGAATATCATCCCGGAATGATTCCAACTAAATTAGCACTTTACATTGCTGCTACAAGGCAAGGAGTTCCTTTTCCAGCTTTTTTAGAGGCATTGATTATGGAGGCTACCTTTGAATTACTGAGAGAAGCAGGTATAAGACTTCCTGTTCCCATAGGGCAGACTATCGGGATCGTCGGAGGTTTAATCATAGGTCAGGCGGCTGTAATGGCAGGAATTGTCAGTCCTCTCATGGTTATTGTAGTTGCAGTAACAGCAGTAGCGTCTTTTTCTATACCGAGCTACAGTGCTGCTATTGCCTTTAGGATGCTTAGATTTATTTTTATGATACTTGCAGCTGTTTTTGGATTATATGGTATAATGCTGGGACTTATAATAGTTTTAACACATCTTGTGGTTCTTAAAAGCTTTGGACAGCCCTATCTTTCACCTTTTGTAGAAATCAACATGAATGATTTTGCAGATACATTAATAAGGGCTCCATTTATGGTGTTAAAAAATAGACCCGGTTCCCTTAATACAAAAGATAAAAAACGTCTTAAAGATTTACGGGAGGAAAAGATAGAAAGCATTGAAGAGGACAGGAGGGAAAGCAATGATAAAAAACAATGATAAGATATCAGAAAATCAAACTACGATTTTGCTATTTACCACAATATTAGGTGCAGGTATTTTGAGCCTTTCATCTGATGTGGCACAATCAGCCGGACCGGATAGTCTGATAGCATTATTACTTGGAGGTATAATAGCATTATTTTTTGCAAGATTAATAGGACATATTGCTTCAAAGTTTCCAACCGAAACCTTTGTAGAGTATTCGGCAAAATTAGTTACAAAGCCTTTATCTGTCATTATAAGTATTATATTAATAGGATATTTTTTGATTTTTATAAGCCTTGATTTGAGGATATTTGCTGATGTTTCAAAAGCTTATCTTTTAAATAATACCCCTGTGGAGATAATTATACTTACACTTATGTTTACCTCAAGCTATGTTGTAAGATATGGAATAGAACCGATTTCAAGGATGTCTGAAATTCTTTTCCCGATTATGGTAATCCCGCTTTTATTAATTTTTCTTCCAACAATTGCGGATGTAGATTTGAGCAATTTTTTGCCGATATTAAGGACACCTCCGTTAGAATTATTAAAAGGAATTTTAAATACAACATACAGTTTTGTTGGCTTTGAGATTTTATATGTTATATTTCCATATATAAACAAAGGTGAGAAATTAAAGAAATGCATAAATGTATCATTTGCTGCTATAATCCTTTTTTATATGTATATAACCTTTTATGTAATAGGTATTTTTGGTTATAAAGAAACGAAACTGCAGTTGTGGCCTCTTTTAACCGTTATTAAATCAATAAATTTTCCTGGATTTTTTATTGAAAGCTTGGAAAGCTTAGTTATTGCCATATGGACATTTGCTGTATTTACTACTATTTCGGCATTTCAATATGCTGCGGTATTAAGTATTTCAAAATTAATAAAAGCCAGAGAACATACATATCTTATACTTCCTACTATCCCGATAATATATTTGATGGCTTTAATACCGGATTCGATAGTCGAAGCATATAAATTTGTTAAATATGCCTCAGACTATCTTGCACTGTTTTTTATAATAATATTACCAATATTGTTATATATCCTTATGAAAATCAAAAATAAGGAGGGAAAAAACAATGAAAATAATTAAAATCATATCTATATTTATTATTTGTATATTATTTCTAACAGGTTGTTGGGATAAAGTGGAGATCGAGGATCGGGCATTTGTCATGACTATAGGAATAGATTCATCAAAGGAGTTGAAAAACTATGTTGTAACATTTCAATTTCCTAATATAAGGATGATTTCTACAGGAACAAGCGGTGGGGGCGGAGGTACCGGAAAGCCGAGCTTTTCCATATCGGAGGTGGCGGATACCGTATTTTCTGCATCACGTCACATAAGCACAAGATTAAATAAAAATTTATTTTTGGGTCATGCAAAGGCGATAATTCTCGGAGAAGATATAGTTACGGATAAGAATAATTTTTTAGAGGTAGTTGATACACTTGACAGAAGTTATGAATTAAGCCGTAAGCTCCATATACTTGTTACGCCCGGAAGAGCACAGGATATTGTATTAAAGAATTATAAATTTGATCCTAATCTGGGGGCATATATTGAAGATATTTTCAATCAATATAATAAAACCTCTAAATTCCCAAATATAGATTACAATAAGGTTATGAAATCACTTCATGAAACTAATGGGAATGCTATTATACCAAAAATAATTGCGAGCAAAGATGAAATAAGAATATCAGGGTCTGCCATAATTAAGGATTATAAATTGGTCGGTTGGCTTACCGATGGTGAAAATATGGGATATATGTGGTTGACAGGTCTTGTAAAGGGCGGAGATGTAACATTTAATATGCCATTAAACAATAAAAGCGTAAAAGTTCCTTTCAACATTACAAATGTGATAATGAGAAGAGATGTTGAGGAACAAAATGGGAAAATAATTTACAAAATAAAGTACGATGTGGAGGGAGATGTTACCGAATGCAGTTTTGAAAATCGTGCAATGATGTTTGATACAAAAGTTTTAAATAGAATGGAAAGCAAAGCAAATCTTCAAATTCAACAGATGATAAATGAAGCGCTAAATAGGTTCCAGAAGGACTTAAAGGTGGATATGATAGGAGTGGGAGATTATATTGAAAAACATGACCCGAGCCTGTGGAATAAAGTCAAGCCGCAATGGAGTGATATATTTCCGAATATTGAAGTAAAAACGATGGTTTCTACACATATAAGAAGGATAGGTTTGTATAAATAAATTTACCTGTATATTTTTTGTACTACAGGTTAATAATTGTATATGTGAAGGTATGTAGAAGGAATGTCTATATACACTTAAAATTATATTTGGGGGAATAGTCTTATGAAAAAATTAATTTCAGTGATGCTTATTGTTATATTTGCTTCAATAGTTATTTTAAATAAACCACAGGATACATATGCAATTAAACAGGATATTTCAAATAAATTGATAAGATTACATGTTATAGCAAACAGCGATTCAGAACAAGACCAAAGGTTAAAACTAAAGGTAAGAGATGCAGTAATCATGAAAATGAACTCCAAGTTTATGGGAATTGAAAATGTGAACAACTCAGAAAAACTTATTAAGGAAAATCTTTCTGAAATACAGAACATAGCACAGGATGTTGTATACAAGAATGGGAAAGCTTACAAGGTTAAAGCCATGTACGGGAAATTTGACTTTCCTACTAAATATTATGGTACAATAACACTTCCTGCAGGGAATTATAAGGCACTGCGCATCATAATAGGCAATGGCGCAGGTAAAAACTGGTGGTGTGTGATGTTTCCCCCCCTCTGCTTTGTTGATATAACACATGGGCTGTCAAGTAATGAAACAAAGGAGGAACTTAAAAAATACCTGTCAAATGATGAGATTGAAATGATAGAAACGAATAAACCGAAAATGAAATTTAAAATCGCTGAAATATTTCAAAAATATTATGATGATATCAGAATGGCATTAAAGTGAGGAATCGATATGAGAAAATATACACAAAATGACACACCCTTATTTGACGCACTGAAAAATTATGTAGATGAGAATGTATGGGCATTTCATGTTCCCGGTCATAAACACGGCAAGGGGATAGAAGAATTTACGGATTATGTAGGGAAGGCTGTAATGGAGATAGATGTTAACAGCATGGAGGACCTTGACAACTTGGCAAATCCGATAGGTGTTATTAAGGATGCCCATGAACTTGCAGCAAAGGCTTTTGGGGCTGATTATGCTTATTTTCTGATAAATGGAACAACCTCCGGTATACAGGCAATGATAATGGCAGCCACTGAACCCGGTGATAAAATCATAATGCCGCGGAATGCGCATAAATCAGCATTTTCCGCCTTAATATTGGCAGGTGTAATACCTGTATATGTATATCCGGATATAAATGAAGAATTTGATATAGCTATGGGTATAACCGCAGAACAGGTAGGAGAGGCGATTAAACTAAATCCTGATGCGAAGGCAGTCTTGGTACTTAATCCTACATATTATGGTATAACATCGGAGCTAAAAAGAATAATCGAATTGGCGCATTTGAATAATATGGCTGTACTTTGCGATGAAGCACACGGCAGCCATTTTTATTTTCATCCCGACCTTCCTCCTGGAGGTATACAGCTTGGCGCTGATATAGCAGCTCTTAGCATACATAAAACAGGGGGTTCTTTGACGCAGAGTTCTTTGTTAATATCTAAAGGGAAAAGGGTAGACCCCTTGATAATTAAATCAATATTAAGTTTAACGCAGTCAACATCTGCATCATATTTATTAATGGCATCGCTTGATTTAGCCAGAAAGCAGCTCGCAACAAGAGGGAAAGAAATGCTAAATAAGATAATTGAAATTACAGGATATGCAAAGGAGGAAATAAATGGGCATAATGGGCTTGCAGCACTTAATAAAGATGATATAAATAAGCCATCTTCTTTAGACCCGACGAAATTAGTGGTAAATGTAAGTAAAACAGGCATGACGGGTTATGAGGTAATGAGGCTTTTGAGAACGGAATTTCATGTTCAATTAGAAATGGCGGATTTAAGTAATATTATGGCAATTATAAGCCTTGGGGATGATAGTGAGTATGCTAAATTTTTAGTTAATTCTTTGAAAAAATTGACTTTAAATAGAAGGAGAGGTGAAGAATTAATAACAGGTAGGATTTTACGCCCCGAGGTTATAGTGGCACCCAGAGATGCTTATTATGGGAAAAACAAATCCGTGCTTTTAGAAGAATCAGCAGGGGAGATATCCGCAGAAATGATAATGGTATATCCACCGGGGATACCTATGCTGTGTCCCGGTGAAAGAATTACAAAGGATATAATAGAAAAAGTAAAACTTTTAAAAAAACAGCACTGCCAGCTTCAAGGTATGGAAGATCCTAATATGGAGCATATAAAAGTTTTAGGACATAATGTATAAAGATTGTGCTTTTACAAAAAATATGTATATAAACTAAGGTTAAAGGAGGCGTACAATGGGAAATTGTTCAATTCCAAGATGGAAGATAATCATAGTTATACTGATGCTATTTATAACAGGTACAATCGAGTATACAGCTTATTTTCTTTCAAAAACTACAATGTCAAACTTATACTGGGGTAATTCTGGGGATGATGTATATGCTGTTCAGATACGTCTTAAAGACTGGGGATATTTAAACGGTCCGGTAGACGGCTTTTATGGTGTTAAAACATGGCTTGCGGTAAGAAGGTTTCAGGGAAATAACGGCTTAAATGTCAATGGCATTGTTGATGATGAGACAAAAGCGGCACTTGGCTTTAACACCACATCGAATACAAATATTTCTTCATCATATCAGGCAGCTACGTCAACAACAACGAATGATGATGTATATCTTTTAGCAATGCTAATAAATGGTGAGGCAAGGGGTGAGCCATTTGTCGGGGAAGTTGCTGTAGGAGCTGTTGTTATGAACAGAGTAAGGTCGCCGAAATTTCCAAAAACTATTGCAGGGGTTATATTTCAGCCGGGGGCTTTCTCAGCTGTTGATGACGGTCAAATGTGGTTACCCCCATCAGAAGAAAGCATAAAGGCGGCACAAGATGCCATATCGGGTTGGGATCCAACCGGTGGAGCGTTATATTATTATAATGCAGCAAAGGTAACAAATTACTGGATTTTTAATAAACCTATCATTACTCAAATCGGTGCACATATTTTTGCGAGGTGATATTATGAAGAAGAATATTTCGACCGTTTTTATGCTATTGCTGCTTATAGTAGTTGCGGCATGGGGTTATAATCAGTATATGCAGAAGGTTTCATATCACAGGTATTTACAGGCGCAATATGACAGGTCCTTTTACCAACTTGTAGACAATGTTGAAAATATTGAAACATCAACAGGGAAATTGATGGTTTCATCACAAAATAATACTGCAGTGCCTATTTTAAGTGATATATGGAGACAGTCTTTTTCCGGGCAGGAGCATTTAAACCAGCTTCCCATAGGGCAGCCGGAGATAGACAATACATCAAAATTTCTTGTACAGATTGGCGATTACACTTACAGTTTGACAAAGAAGGTTGCAGATGGTGAAAAATTATCTAAGGATGACCTTAATACGCTTGCAGAATTACATAATTATGCGGTATATCTCGGGAAAAATTTACAGGATTTAAGAAAGAAAATACAAGGAGGATACGAGCTTGGCAATCTGAGTAAAAAAGGAAGCAAGAAAATGGCGGAAATTAATAATAAAATACTTGATGTTAAAATGAATACCGTAAATCAGCAGATGTCAAATTACCCTACGTTAATTTATGATGGACCATTTTCTGAAAGTCAAGCAAAATTAACTCCTAAAGGAATAACCGGCTTTGATGTTTCATACGATCATGCGGTATCAATTGCAAGGAAATTTTTAGATAAACCTATAGAGAAGGCAAATAAGTATAGTACCAATAATGGAAAAATAAATGCATATGGAGTGGAACTTAAGACAAGCAATAAAATGCCATCGATATATTTAAATGTCAGTAAAAAAGGCGGACATGTATTATGGATGATGGGCCAGCGTGCCATATCAAAGGTTAATATTTCTAAGGCACAAGCAATAAATTATGCACAAAAATTTCTAAAAAACCATGGTTTCAAAAATATGGAAAACACATATTCTATTAAAGCAAATGGTACGGAACAGTTTAATTTTACACCTGTTGTAGAAGGTATTCGTATATATCCGGACATAGTAAAGGTTAAAGTTGCTCTTGACAATGGAGATATAGTAGGGTTTGATGCAACACCTTATTACATGTCACATACAGAGAGGAAACTTGAAAAACCAAAACTAAAAGAAAATGAAGCACATGAGAAGGTAAGCAAGAATTTAAAAGTGGAAACCTCAAGACTCTGCCTTATTCCGCTGGAATCAGGCAAGGAAGTATTGGCATATGAATTTAAAGGAACATATGGCGGGGATATGTTCTATGTATATATAAACGCATTAAATGGAAGGGAAGAGAAAATATTGAAAGTGATTAAAACCGACCAGGGCAATCTTACAATGTAATAGCACCTTTTCTCAGAATTGCTTTATAATAAAAGGAATAAAAATTTATTTTCTTAGGCAAAATAATAATGGGCCCAAAAGGAGGAATTGATATGAGTAGACGTCATAATCTCATGTCTGAGGAGCTTAAGGCTGAATTAGCGAAAGAGTTGGGCGTTTACGATACAGTAAAGACTGAAGGTTGGGGTAGTGTATCATCTCGTAACTGCGGTAATCTCGTAAGGCTTGCCATAGAGAAAGCAGAGAAAAGCATGGTACAGAACAAAAAATCATAGGTCTCCTCTTAAGATATGCCCAAATAGCCGGAAAAGAATCTTCTTTTCCGGCTTATTTTAAATAAGCATTAAAATATCTTGTAATTTTTTTGTTCCATATCTTTCAAGCCAAATTGAAAATCTTTCTCCCTCTCCAGCATCTTGAGAATAAATTTCTATGGCTTTTTTAAAAACAGTAATAAGCCTGTCCAAAGAATAGATATCTAAAGTGAACTCAGGTGGTTTAGGCATACGTCCAAGTCTACCGCCAAAACTAATCCTAAAGAATTTCTGACTCGTTTGAGTAGCTCCGGAAGGACAAACTTTTCGGCAATATCCACAATCAGTACAACGATTATAGTCACGATGAATAATACCATTACCATCTCTATATAGAGCCACATTATAACAAGTTTCTACACAGTTTAGACACCCAATACAGTAATATGAATTAGTATATACCCCTTCGCAACCATGGATACCAATATCATTAACTTCTGGTCGAGCGCAGCAATTAGGACAACCGGATACAGCTACTCTGACATCTCCAGGCAGAGACCTTGTTTCTTGATGTTTTTTTTCTGTATCTCGAAGAATCTCCGCCAGTTCTTTCACATTAATCAGACCCTTTGGACAATTAGGTTGACCAATACAAACATTAAAATTAAATAAAGAATGACTTTTGCATGATTTATCAACAATTTGAGCTGGTTTTAAATTGACATTACTTAAAATTTGGTTAACCTCTGCTTTAACTTTTTCTTTTTTTATTTCAACACCCGGGATATAAACACCTTCTCTGGTAGTAGTATAAATTTTACCTCTTCCATATTTACGAGCTACTTCACTTATTTTTCTTATTTGATCAGTAGTCCATTCTACTCTTCCGGGATGTTTTAAAAATAGACCCATTTATTCTACCCCCTTTAAATGTGGAAAAACCTCTTCCCTTTTGTAAATATCTATAGGTGTTAATTTGTTTTTATGGTAATCTATAAATTTAAATACGAAATCAGGAATAGGATCCTCAATAGATATATTAGACAGCCAACTTAATCTGCCATATTTTTTTTCAACCCAAGCAGTAAAGTCTTTGAGAAAAGACTCAATCCCCTCTATACTGAAAATAAATGGATCTCCGGTTTTTCCATATCTTACCCTGATCCAATAACTAAGACGATGGATATTACCCAGTTCACAATGATCTTTGAAAAATTCTGCTATTTTAACAATAAAATCAATAATCTCATGTTCATTAGTCATATCTGCTACTTTTATTCCAGGTTGAGGAAACCGCCCCATATTGCCACCTAAAAATACCCTATAGATTGTTGGCTTTTTTTCATCCCCTGGTAAAACTTTCTCAATAATCTTTCCCTCTATGTCGCCATCTCTTAGAATTCCAACTGTTATGTCATACATCCGCATATGTCCACATCCTTCTAAACATCCAGAAATACCCACCTTTATCTTTCCTTTTAATACAGGAAGGTTAAAACCTATATCATTTATCCTCTTGTAAAGGTTATGGCCTAATCTCTTAGCATCACCCCGAGATTTATAACAACAAGAACCTATACAGCTGACAATGTTTCTAAAAAGAGGCCCAAAATTCCCCATAGATAAACCAACCTTTTTTAAATCATTGAAAAACTCTTCTTTTTCTACTTCATTAGAAAATTTTAAATGATGTAACTCAATAGCTTGTCTTAAAGAAATATCCACATAACCATTTTTATAATTTTTATTTTTAACTATTTTATCTGCCCATTTACAAATAACATCTAATTGTTCGCTGGTAAAATAACCTCCGCCAATACCTCGAAATCTTAACATATATTCAGGGTTTTTATTAATGTTATGCCATAATTCCCTGATGCCATAACCTACTTCCTGATTACCTTGCGGCTTAGGTGCATATATTGTTTTTAAATCTTTAAACACAAGAGCCTTTTCGTTACAAACTGCAACGCAGGCTGGTTCTTTACCTTCCCTCAATCTATCTATACAAAGATCACATTTAATCATTTTACCATTAGCTTGAAAATTCGGAATACCAAAAGGACAAGCTATACTGCAAAGACCGCATCCAATACATTTATTTTGATCTGGACTTAAAATAACTCCTTCACTGCTTATTCTAATAGCTTTTGTTGGGCAAACTTTAACACATTTGGCATCTTCACAGTGCCGACAGGTTAATGCATAGTTATTATTTTCTTTTTCAATTATATATAAAAGTGGAACTGTAGGAGTTTTTTTCTTATTTTTAATCATTTCTCTAATGGCTACATAAGCCTTCGCCTGTTCATCAGTAGCTTTTTGACATAGAAGAGTATTCACTTTATCTTTATCGGCGTCATTTACAACTACGTCATTTGGAGACTTCCAATCAGTATTTCGGATAAAAACACAAGCTGTTTCGCAATCATGGCAAGCGGTACAAAGATCAGAACGACACCATAGATGAGTCTTCATAAACTGTCACTTCCTTTTTCTAAATTTCTTTTTTAAATATATAATATCATAAAAATGCTATAAATGATGTGATAAAAATCACATCATTTATTCAACGTTATTCTATATATGTTATCATTATATTAAATGAAATTAAGAAACCAAAGTTACGTTTATTTAAATATATTTAATAGCCTTAGCTGGGCATCTTTCAATTGTTAGCTTTATCTCATCATTCTCATCTGATTTTAAAACTTTTTTAGAAACCTTAGCTTTTTTATTTTCAATAGTAAAATTATCTGGTGATATTTTTGTACATAATCCACAACCAATACAGTATTGCTCATCTACAGTAAGCACATTTCCATCGACTAATAAATTCTCCATAGGTATTTCTTCTTTTTTTACTAATTTTGATGTAATATAAGCTATAATAAAAATTGAAATAGTAGTTAAAATCCATCTTAAAGCCATAAATTTAGGTCCTAAGAATTTAGATTCATTTGCAAGCATAGGTATTTTAATTACTGCCCATGTGCTTAAAATAACCACAATATTTGCAACACTTGCTCCTTTTTTTAAAAGCATTTTACACATTGGAAAAGCTGCATATATAGGTCCTGCGGAGAAGCTTCCAAGTAAAAAGGAAAATATAGAGCCTTTAAATCCTGAACCTTCACCTAATGAATTTTCTATTGTTTTCTTAGGAACCCATGCTTCAATAAGAGAAGTTAATAATATTATTACCGGCATTATTATAAGCATTTCTTTTACATAATATAAGCTATTATTTAGTGACTGAACAGCTTTGATTGGCATTAAAACTGATAATATAAAATAAGTTAGAACAACTAATACTAAAAAACTGTTATTTTTTATTTTTTGTATAACTATACTCATATGATAACCCCCATTAATAAAGCAATTATAATAGCAAACACAAAACTTAAAAAATTTCTTGTTAGAGCAAACTTTAATCCAAATTCTCTTTTTTCAAGAGGGAAAGTAACAACACCTACCATGGTCAATGTAGTTAAAAATGCAACTACAGGAACTATATTTGCACCTGCATTTACAAGAGAACCTACAAGAGGGAAAGCAACAAAGGCTGGTATTAAAGTTATGCATCCTACGAATGCTGAAACAATTGTAGATATAAAAATATTTGACTGTCCCATATATTGTTTTATTATGTCGGGAGGAATAAATGTTAATATCAAACCTATAAGAAAAAGTATCCCTATTATCTCTCCTATCATGCTTTTCATCATTCCACTTGACATTTTAATAGAATCAAATGTTTTATCCTTGTCTTTAATGATCGACCAAATAAACCATACTAAGGTAATAATCCAAAGTATTACAGTAACTATATCCATGCTATATCCCCTTTCAAAATATCTTTATATGTATTATAATTTAGATTAAGCCATTAATCAGTTACTATGGTTACTAATTTCTAAGGAGTTAATAAAATATATGAAAAATTATATAGACTTTCTTAAAAATATAGATTTATTCAAATGCTTCTCTCATGAAGAAATGGATAGTTTATTTACTGATAATTTATATAAAGTTAAACATTATAAAAAGAATTCAGTGATATATTTTCAAAATGAAAAATGTATGAGTTTAGACATTATTTTAAAGGGAACTGTATTAGTTCAAAAAATCGATTCAAAAGGTAATGTATTAACTATAAGTAATTTTATTATTGGCGATATTTTGGGAGGAAATTTACTCTTTTCACATAAAAATTATTATCCTATGACTGTCCTTGCTAAGACTGACTCAACTATACTCCACATAAAGAAGGATTTAATTTTAAAATTTTGCCAAACTAATATTGATTTTTTAAAAAAGTTTCTTCAGACAATTTCAGATAAAACCTTAATATTAACAGATAAAATTGAAACTTTATCCATGAAAACCATAAGACAACGCATAATTGACTTTTTAATATTTGAAAGCTATTCTCAAAATAGTAAAACTATCAAGTTAGGGATTACAAAAAAAGAACTGGCTGAAAAGTTTGGGATTCAAAGACCTTCTCTTTCCCGGGAATTAAATAAAATGAGACAAGATGGATTAATTAGATATGATTCTAAATCCATAACAATAATTGATATGGATTTATTAACACGAACAGCAAAAGAAATAAATTAGTTAATCATAGAATTATTTTTTATTTATAGCATTATTAAGAGCTATAAGTAAATCTTCTAAATTTACGTTATATTTTCGAGCAGCCTGCTCGATACTCATATAAAGAGAGCTGCCTCATGCATAATAATTTATCCCCATATTCCTTAATACATATGCGGTGTCTGGATATTTCCTCAGCATATCAAACAACATCGTATTTTTATTAATCACATTGATACCCTCCCCTCGTTTTTGGGATATATACCTATTATATTATATTTTCTTATAATACTCAATATTTATTTTAAATATTTTATCTACTTTTTGCATATCTTCAAAAATGCTAATAATATGATATAATACTTATAAAAAGTAATATACTAATAGGGAGAATTTTAAAAAAACACATATATAAGTTTAAAATGTAAAAGGGGATATAACATTGTATAATCTTGAGGATATTAATATAATAAATACAAAAAATATATATTACAACTTTTCTGTATCAAGGCTTGTTGAAGAAATCATCAGAAGAAATGAAGGAATATTTGTAGATAATGGTGCGATAAATATTAATACAGGGAAATATACAGGACGCTCGCCTAAGGATAAATTCATTGTTGATGAATCTGAGGTGCATAACGAAATATGGTGGGAAAATAATGAGGCTATATCAATAGAAAATTTTGAAAAGTTGTATAATAGGGTTACAGCATATCTGCAAAATCGCGATTTATTTATTTTTGACGGATTTGTCGGAGCAGACCCTTCTTACAGGTTGCCTATACGGCTTATTAATGAATATGCATATCAGAATCTCTTTGGGCATCAGTTATTTATTCGTCCTACAGGTGAAGAATTAAAAACGCATAAAGCAGAATTTACAATAATTACTGTTCCGGGTTTTAATGCGATACCGGGTCTGGATGGGGTTAATTCTGAAGCATTTATAGTTATAAGCTTTACAAAAAAAATTATAATTATTGGAAGTACACAATATGCCGGTGAAATAAAAAAATCAGTATTCTCAGTTATGAATTATCTGATGGTTAAACATAGTATCATGCCTATGCACTGTTCCGCCAATGTTGGAAAGGATAAGGATACTGCTCTTTTTTTTGGTCTATCTGGTACGGGAAAGACAACATTATCCGCAGATTCTGAGAGATTCTTAATTGGTGATGATGAGCATGGTTGGTCGGATAATGGAATATTCAACTTTGAAGGCGGATGCTATGCAAAGTGTATAAATCTTTCAAAAGAAAAAGAACCACAAATATGGAATGCAATAAAATTTGGTACAATTTTAGAAAATGTTGTTTATGATGATAATACCAGAAAATTACATTACAGCAGCAAAGCAATTACAGAAAATACAAGAGCAGCTTATCCGATAGATTACATACCGGGTGCTGTAATCTCCGGCATAGGTGGACATCCGAAGACGATTGTTTTTCTCACAGCAGATGCTTTTGGTGTACTGCCTCCAATATCGAGATTATCAAAAGAACAAGCTATGTATTATTTTATATCAGGCTATACCAGCAAATTAGCAGGAACGGAAAGAGGAATAACAACCCCTGAAGCGACATTTTCAGCATGTTTTGCCGCACCGTTCCTTCCCCTTCATCCAATGGTTTATGCAAAATTACTTGGTGAAAAAATTGATAAATATAATTCAAAGGTGTATCTTATAAATACAGGATGGTCAGGAGGACCGTACGGCATAGGTAAGCGTATAGACTTAGCATACACAAGGTCAATGGTAAGTGCTGTACTGAGAGGTGACCTGAACAATGTCGAATATATCAAAGACCCTGTATTTAATCTGTCAATACCAAAATCATGCCCGAATGTACCATATGAAATTCTAAATCCGATAAATACATGGAAAGATAAAGAGGCTTATAATCTTCAGGCAAAAAATCTTGCAAGGAAATTTTTTGAAAATATTAACAGTTACAATATTATACCAGAAGAAATAAAAAATGCTGGTCCCAATGTATGAAGTCTGTTAAAATAAATACAGAATGGAGCAATCAATATGGATAGGCTTGATTATCTAAGAAAGATACCTTATTTTGATGAACTTAATAATAAATCTCTTGAACAAATAGACAAGATTTTTACAATAAAATTCTTTAAGAGAAATTCCATACTTTACATGGAAGGAGATAAAGGTGAAGCCGTATATTTTGTAAAATCAGGGAAGGTAAAGATATCAAAAACTTCTTCGACAGGCAAAGAGCATATTATAAAAATTATGGAGGAAGGGGATATTTTTGCGGAATCGGTATTGTTTGTCGGCGGAAGATATCCGGGAACTGCGGAAACGATAGAAGATTCTGAGATAATCATACTGAAGAACGCTGATATAGAGAGACTGATACTTAATAATAATGAAATAGCATTATTGATAATAAAATTAATGGCTAAAAGATTGCAAAATGTAGCTCTTATAATAGAAAATCTTGCGTTAAGGAATTCCCTTGGCAGGACAGTATCGGTTCTTTTGACTTTTGCTAAAGAAAAGGGAATAAAAACAAAAGAAGGAGTTCTGCTGGAAATTAATCTGAATAGGCAGGACCTTGCAAATATTATTGGTACGACAAGGGAAAATCTTATAAGAATCTTAAGCCAGCTGGATAAAAATGATATAATTAAGCTTGATAAGCATAAAATAATAATTAAGGATGTAAAAAGGCTTAAAGACATGCTGTGATATACCTTTCAAAGATACGGAAATGACCTTAAGCGACTGCATGTAGTTAAAAAGAAGTACGTTCAAAAAATACGTACTTCTTAGAATAACTATATATCCATTTTATTATTAATTACCCATAAACATTTTTAAATCATCTTCTACATTGGTGATTCCAGCGATACCAAAGTTCTTTACAAGTACACTTGTAACATTTGGTGATAAAAATGCCGGCAATGTCGGTCCTAAGTGAATATTCTTAACCCCAAGGTATAAGAGTGCCAGCAGCACGGTTACAGCTTTCTGTTCATACCATGATATATTGTACGATATAGGTAGTTTGTTGACATCATCCAGTCCGAATACTTCTTTAAGTTTGAGAGCAATTAAAGCCAATGAGTATGAGTCATTGCACTGTCCGGCATCAAGTATTCTCGGAATCCCGTTTATATCACCAAGATTTAATTTGTTATATCTGTATTTTGCACAGCCCGCTGTAAGAATGACTGTATCCTTTGGAAGTGCTTTTGCAAATTCCGTATAATATTCTCTATTCTTCATTCTTCCGTCGCAGCCCGCCATTACAAAGAACCTTTTTATAGCTCCGGATTTTACAGCTTCCACCACCTTGTCTGCAAGGCTTAACACCTGATTATGGGCAAATCCGCCGATTATCTCTCCTTTTTCAATTTCAACAGGAGGCTTGCACTTTTTTGCATGTTCAATAATCTTTGAAAAATCCTTCTTTCCATCAGCGCCTGCAGAAATATGCTTTACTCCTTCAAATCCGACAACGCCCGTCGTGTAAACCCTGTCCTTATAAGAATCCTTAGGCGGAATCAGGCAGTTTGTCGTCATCAAAATTGGACCATTGAAGCTTTCAAACTCCTTGTCCTGCAGCCACCATGCGTTGCCATAGTTTCCTACAAAGTTAGGATATTTCTTAAATGCAGGATAGTAGTGTGCAGGAAGCATTTCACCATGTGTATATACATCAACGCCCGTACCCTGTGTCTGCTCAAGAAGCTCTTCGATATCTTTAAAGTCATGTCCACTTATTAATATACCAGGATTATTTCTTACACCAATATTAACTTTTGTTATTTCTGGATTTCCATATGTTGATGTATTTGCCTTATCAAGAAGCGCCATAACCTCAACGCCATATTTACCTGTTTCCATCGAAAGTGCTACATAACTATCTGCTGATAAACTGTCGTCTATAGTTGCAGACAGAGCCTTTTCCATAAATTCAAATATTTTTTCATTTTTATATCCCAGCTGATATGCATGATATGCATATGCTGCAATACCTTTTACACCATATGTTATAAGTCCTCTTAATGACCTGATATCTTCATTTTCAGTAGAAAGTATACCTACTTTTGCAGCTTTCTTATCAAATTCCTCAACTGAATCAGCAGTCCATGTTACTGCGTCAGGGAGATCATATAAATTTATACCTGCGTTTTTAAGTTGCTTTATAATTTCATCTCTAAGTGCAAGTCCTTCTTTTATTTTTTCTACAAAATAATTTTTATCAAAGTTAACGTTTGTAATTGTTGCGAACAATCCCTCGGATAAGAATTTGTCCGTTTTTTCGTTGTTTAGGTCTACTTTTCTTGCTTTTTCATTTACATAAGCTATCCCCTTCAATGTGTAAATCAACAGGTCTTGAAGATTTGCCACATTTTCAGGTTTGCCGCATACACCTCTTGATGTGCAGCCTGTGCCTTTTGCAGTTTCTTGACATTGAAAACAAAACATACTCATAATTATACCTCCTCATATTTTTGAAAATTCATTGTTTATTTTTATTCTGTATTTATATAATAAATTAAAATACTTAAACATTCTGTGACAAATATCACACTACGTAAAATAATTTGATTAACTCTTATTTGTGAAAGGTAATTTAACATATTCTTAACAAAAGCAGCTTGTTTTATAATCTGTAATTTTATATAATCGAGTACAAAAGGAGGTATTTTAATGGGAAGTAAAAAAAATATTTTGTATTTTATATGCACAGGTAATTCTTGTAGAAGTCAAATGGCAGAAGGCTTTGGGAAATATTATGGAAAAGATGAATTCGAAATATACAGTGGTGGCGTTGAAACACATGGTTTAAATCCTAAAGCTGTACAAGTAATGAAAGAAATAGGTATTGACATAAGTAATCAAACTTCTGATTTGTTAGATGAAAATATACTTTTCAAAGCTAATTACGTTATAACCTTATGTGGTGATGCAAGAGATAAATGTCCTGCACTGCCTTCATCAATCCAAAGCATGCATTGGGACCTTGATGACCCGGCAAGAGCAACGGGAACAGAAGAAGAAGTCTTAAATAAATTCCGTACAACAAGAGATATTATTGGAGAAAAAGTAAAAAAGTTAATAGAAGATATAAAAAATCATAGAACAAATTAGGGGGAAAAAAATATGGTTGGTGCTGTGTGATTTAAGGATCAGCCATTTTTTATATACTCATAAAAGTTATAAAAAAAATGTTTGTGGACATATTAAATATGAGGTGATTTTATGCGCTCAATGTGGAAAGGTGCAATAAGTTTTGGACTTGTAAGTATCCCGATAAAATTGTATACAGCAACAGAAGACCATACGATACATTTTAGACAGCTTCATAGAGACTGTAAGTCGCCAATAAAATATGAAAAAATATGCCCTATATGCAACAGGTCTGTTTCTGATGACGAAATAGTAAGAGGGTATGAATATGAGCCCGGCAAATTCGTAATTATAGATGATGAAGACTTAGAGAGAATACCCATGTCAACAGTTAAAAGCATTGACATAGTAGATTTTACCGATATGGGGCAGATAGATCCTATATATTACGATAAAACATATTTTATAGTGCCGGAAGACATTGGAACTAAGCCATATATTCTTTTGATAGATTCAATGAAAGCCACAAACCGTGTTGCGATAGCAAAGGTTGTAATAAGGTCAAAGCAGGACCTTGCATGTATAAGAGTATATAATGAAAAATACATGGTTATGGAAACAATGCATTTTCCTGATGAAATAAAAAGTACAAAGCAGCTTCCTCCTTTAAGAGAAGTCAGCTTACATGAGGATGAAATAAAAATGGCAAAACAGCTGATTGATACACTTACATCTGAATTTAAACCTGAAAAGTATGATGATAATTATAGAAAATCACTTATTGAAATTATTGAGTCAAAGATACAGAATAGGAATGTAGAAATCCCCGAAAAAGCACCTGCAGCTGATAATGTTCTTGACTTAGTAAGTGCTTTAAAAGCGAGTATTGAATCGGTAAAAAATGAAAATGAAGAAAAACCAAAAAGAGGCCGCAAAAGAAAAGGTGCATAAAAAGAAGGAGAAAATACTATGTCAATGATGGATGAAAGAATATCCCCTATGCTGGCATCATCTGGTGAACCATTTGAAAATCCTGATTGGATATATGAAATAAAGTGGGACGGCTCTAGAACAATCGCTTTTCTTTCAGATAAAACGCGCCTTCAAGATAGAAGGCTTGTTGATATAACTTATCAATTTCCTGATCTATCATTACTTCACAAACATATAAAAGCAAGAGAAGCAATACTTGACGGTGAGCTTATTGTTTTAAAAAACGGGAAACCCAGCTATAAAAGCATTATGTCAAGAAAACATCAGCAAAATTTAATAAAAATAAATCTTTTAAGCAAAACAATGCCCGCTGTTTTTATAACTTGGGACATACTATATCTCGACGGCAAACCACTTATTGAGTTGCCATTGATTGAAAGAAAATCCTACCTGAAAAAAGTATTTAAACAAAGCGAAATTGTGAAAATATCTGATTTTATATTTGAACACGGAAAAATCCTTTTTGAAGAAACGGGTAAAAAGGGTCTCGAAGGAGTTATGGCCAAAAAAGCTGATTCAAAATATTTGATAGGCAAAAGAAGCAGGCTTTGGCTAAAACTCAAGCACTTTATTGTATTAAATGCTGTTATTATTGGATACAGAACGGATAAGACTGCTCTTATTTTAGGACTTTATGATGATGAAAATAATCTGATACAGATCGGAAGCTGTGAATCCGGTCTATCTCATAAAGAACTATCGGCATTTTATGAAGTTGTAGATGATATAAAAGTTTTAGATGATTATTACAAATATAAAGAAAAAAATGTACAGTGGTTAAAACCAATACTTACATGCAAAGTCAGGTTTATGGAATGGTCTGAAAATATGAAGATGAGAGCTCCTTCTTTTATTCAATTTGAATATAATGTTAGGCCTGAAGAATGCAGATTTGAATAAAACATGCCATAAAAAAATAATTGAAAAGAATAATTTAGATTTTATGTAACAATATACATATATTGTTGCTTTTTTAGATATAGTTATATTTATTTCCCCTTTATTTAATATAATACGACAAAAAAACAAAAATTCCTGCAAAACCATAAAATTTTTATATCTAATTTCAAAAAGTTTCAATATAAAAAGCTACCCCTAACTCCAATATTATAGGTTAGGGGTAGTCCGATTTTATAATTGTACAGTTGAATACAATTCGTCTTTTTGGTCTTGATTTATACCAATATAGCGAAGCGTTATGCTTTGGGAACTATGGTTAAAAGTATCCATTATTAAACCAATATTGTATTTTGACATTTGATATGTCCAGTATCCCCAAGTTTTTCTCAAGCTATATGTACCGAAATTTTCTATGCCAATGATATTTGCTGCTTCTTTTAAAACACGATACACCTGGACACGGCTAAGATGCCCACCTTTCTGGCTAAAGAAAAGATATCTGTCATCTGAAAGATTCTGGCTGCTAAAATATGAAATAATAGCTTTACGCAATGTCGCATTTAATTTAATCTTTTTTTCCTTACCCGTTTTCTTTTCTTTTAAAACAAGATATTCACGAAATTGTCCATTGCTATTAAAAATATCATTCACTCTTAAAGAGATAATATCACTAATTCTTAAACCTGTATTTATACCAAATTTAAAAAGTAATGCATACTTAGGGTTATATCCATTAAGAAATTGGTACATTTGTTTAATTTTGTTTTTGTCTCTAATAGGTTCAACTGTCATTATAGCACTCCCTTATGTAGCATTTAACATTAATATTTTAAAAAATAATACATAGAAATTCAAGTGTATTTTTTATCCATTTAATATTTTTTTTCTCTGAATGCCTGTAATTAAACGTTTTTTTAATCAATAGAAGTAACAATATATGTATATTGTTACATTTATTCGGATAAATAAAATACTTTAATGGGGAATTTTATATTTTGTATATAAAAAATAAATGTTTGTAAAATTCCATGATAATGTAATTTATTGCGTACCTCTAAAAAACGAAAATTGGGGGGATACATAATGTTGTTTACTGCTTTTGATATTGAAGAAGCAATAACAAAGGCAAAAGCCTTTTATAAGTGCGATGAAAAGAATTTAAAGATACAAACCATAAAAAACCCGTATCGAAGGTTTTGGGGTTTGGTAAATAAACCAGGAGAATTTCGCATTGAATATATAGATATAGAGCCTAAAATTCAAAAAAAGAAATTGATAAAAAAAGAGGATGGTAAAGTACAGATATTATCAGGCAAAATACAGGTAACAGATCCTTCGTCTGAAGGAAAATATGCTTCAATTATAGCTGATGATCCGAACGTTGAAGTATACATTAACGGTAAAAGAATAACTGGTATTGCTATTGTTACAGAAAAAGACCGCATAGATTTAAAAGCTAAAAACATCGATCCTTCTACCGTGATCAAGGTTGATATATCCAGTGACAAGCTAAAAGCAATCTTAACTGTAGAAAAAAAAGCAGGAAGAAAGTATTTTGTCAAAGATACCCAATCTGAAAACTCGATATATATCCGCTCAGAATATGATGAAATTCCTGCACCCAATGTTACAGTTGAACAGTGCATATCAGAGCTTATAAAAGCAAATGTCCAGATGAAATTTATTAATATTCAGGCTATCTATGACCTTGTAAATTCTCCTGACGGCGGTAGTTCCGTTGTTGCAGAGGGAAAACCACCTGTGCATGGGCTGAACAGCAAAATAAAATACTTATTTCAAAACAGTAATTACCGTAATCCAGCTTTTGAAACAAACGAAAAAGTTGATTTATTAAGCCATACTATAATACCTACTGTAAACATTGGTGAAGTATTGGCTATAAAAATTATGCCTGCTATGCCAGGTACTGATGGTGAATCAGTAACAGGCGAAATTCTTAAGGCATATCAAGGCAAAGATTTACCACTTAAAGCTGGTAACGGAACTGTTTTACTGGAAAGCAATACAAAAATTGTCGCCATCGCTTCGGGAAGACCTATATTTAAAAATGGAATTGTTAGTGTTGTGCCTGTCTTAACCATACAGCATGACGTTGATGTGGAAACAGGAAATGTCTATTTTGACGGAGATATAGTTATTAAAGGCAATATTATGGACAATATGCAAGTTGAAGCAAAAGGGAATATTATCATCTACGGTAATGTAAATCATGCAAATATTACTACCAATTATAATATTGAAGTTTACGGTAATATAATTGGAAGTACAGTACGAGCAGGAATAAGTTCAATCAATTATTTAGGTATTTTGCCTAAAATGGAACAGATACATGGTATATTAAAAGAATTATGTGATAAAGTTAGCACTGTAAAACCAGTCAATTATTCACAAATAGACAACCAATTAATACAAATTGTAAATAGTAGTAGTGAAAAATTAAAGAAATGCATTGACGATATTAAAAATTTATTTGCAATCTTGGCAGATGAAGATGTCAAAAAAGTAAGTTTAATTTTAAATAAAATCCAAACACTTTTCTTACATATAAATACAGATTTTATTAATATTATTAAACAAATATATTTGATTGACAAAGATGTAAACAACTATATCACCGAAATAAAAAAAATATATGATAAACAGGCAAATATTATTTTTCACTATGCTCAAAACTCTTTCATTCAAGCTAATGGTAATATTCTCGTAAAAGGTCAAGGATGTTATCAAACCAAGCTGATTGCCAGAAACGCTATTGTATTCCAGCAGCCATCGAGTTTAGTTAGAGGTGGAATTTTGATTGCAGGCAAAAACATAAAAATGGGGATTGTTGGTTCACCATCTGGTATCACTACCTATTGCAGAGTATTAGACAAGAATGGCAGAATAAGCGCTGTACATTGTTATGATAAAACAATACTTAATATAAATGATAACCTAAAGAAAGTCGAGCATGGTTTTCCATCCTCAGATTACATAAAAAACAGAATGTAAGGGGGTTAAATTTATGAAAAGACACAGGCATAAAAAAGGCAAAAGCTTTCACTTTAAATACAAAAAATTTCTACTTTTAAACTGCATAGTAAAAATATTTAATTATACTTTATTCATAGTTCAGTCAAGTATTATTATATTGCTACATTTACTGCTGAATCTTAAAGACGCATATACTGTCGCTCACTGTATGCATGTTATGAGACTTGCCGTTAGTTTTGCAGAGTACAATAACTATTCAGTTGCTCAGATAAAGTTGTTGAAGTACTCAGCTCTACTTCATGATATTGGGAAACTTGCTATTTCTAAAAGAATACTGGCTAAAAATAAAAAACTAACACACGAAGAATACGCCATTATTAAAAAGCACTCATATTATGGATACATTATTGTTAAATACATTGTTGGAAAAAATATTGAAGCTGAAATCATTAAACAGCACCATGAAAGAGTTGATGGCAAAGGGTATCCTGATGGTTTGAGAGACAATGAAATTAATGAATTAAGTAAATTACTTTCGATATGCGATGCCTTTGATGCAATGACAAGTACCCGTTCTTATAGAAAAAAGTTAAGTTTTGAAAATGCTCTTATTGAGCTTCATGCAAACGCTGGAACTCAATTTGACAAAAACATTCTAAATAAATTTATTTATTTTGTTAATTCAAAATCAAATACTTGTGTTACAAAAAAATATAAGCCAGAATAAATCCGGCTTATTTTGTCCAAACTCACTACTTTACCAGTTCTTGCTTCAACAATAGGCTGATAGTGCAAAAAGAACTGATCTTTTTCCAAAGCCAGCCTCAAATCCCTTTTTATTGCGTTAGCAAGTGCTACCTCGCTTCTCATAACCATGTCAAAATATTGGAAACTATCTTTTCCATTTCTTTTAGCCCTGTACATGGCTATATCCGCATTTTCAAGTATAGCCTTTTCACTTTTTCCATGGTCAGGATATATGTTTTGAAATTATCAAGGTCAATAAAAAGTACCGCAGGTTTCTTTCCATTACTTCTTGCATCTGCCATGGCAACTTTGAGTTTATCCATCTTTCAGCTTACCTGATTGTAGAAAAACTTAATTCAGTATATGAGTATGAAGTTGATGCAACTCCAATAGATGAAAATACATATTTACTTTCAAAAATAAGGTCTCATGAAGGAAGGAATTCGGTATCCATATTATGGGATTTGAAAGCAAATGTACTTACATTGGATAGAAAGGATATAGAAGTCAGAGTTGTAAGATTGTCAGCTGATTATCTGTTATTTGTATGTGACAATACTTACTCTTTAAATACAGGGAGTCTTGTTGAGATGAAATTGTTGTTTGAAGATGGCGAAGTATTAACCTTAAACGGCAGAATTACCTACAGTTACTCTGCGTCTGCTACTTCCACATATTATAAATATACTTTTATAAATATCGGAGAAATGACACGGGATAAATTATTCAGGCAGATTTTCAAAAAACAGATCAATTTGCGTAAGCGGTTGAAATTTTCGCACTGATAAAACACTTATGGCTCTTGTGGTAACCAACACAGGCTTAACTTCTTCTCTACTTTTTAAGGTCCAGCCTTCTCTCTATTTACACACCATGCACTCGGTCCAGCATGGGCTCCTTGCATAACTTACAGGGACCTCCTAAGGACCTTGATGACCCGGCAAGAGCAACGGGAACAGAAGAAGAAGTCTTAAATAAATTCCAGTGCTTTGTAGTCTTCTTCCTTAGGAAGACCCTTTATAAAAACAGGTGGAATAATCTCCGCTTTTAGATTTGTAAGCATATCGGATAATTGTTCTATGACACGGCTTCCCCAATATCAGTAACAGTCAAATCAAAATGCTCAACCTTGATACCCTTACTTACTAAAGAAGCTTCTAAATATTCTTCCATATTTTTCACGCTGCCGTGCATTGAGATATATGGAATAACAACGATATTTTTGGTTTTTTTAGATAAAGCTTCTAAAAGGTATCATTATCTCAGCATAATATCTTTTTGCTGCTTTATAAACTTGGCATTTATCAGTGCTATACAAAATTGCTAATATTGTTACTACTTCTTTATCCTAACACATAGGGCTTGCAAACAAAAAAATTCAATAGAGGAGTTCATGCTAATTTTATATTTGACAGGAGTTTATTAAATACCCTATAATTATTCGAAGAGCTTTTTAAAAAGCCAAAGAATAAGATGCAGGTTTATAAATCATGGAATTTACAATAATTTAACATAAATTAATACTTGAATACATATTTTCAAAACATATAAAATAAAACCATAGGAGTGATAATAGAATGAAAATAAAAGTTGCTGTCTTATTTGGCGGTCAATCAGGTGAACATGAGGTATCAAGGGTTTCGGCGACGTCAATAATAAATAATATGGATAAAGGTAAATATGATATATATATGGTAGGGATAACGAAAAAAGGAGAATGGTATTTATTTAAAGGAGATGTTGAGAAGCTATCAACAGGGGAATGGGAAAAAGAAGGTATTCCTGCTGTTATAGGACCGTCAACAAAATATAAAGGTATACTTGCATTTGAAGATGGGAAAAATCAACTATATCCTATTGATGTTGTATTTCCTGTACTACATGGACCAAATGGTGAAGACGGAACAGTACAGGGTTTATTGGAATTATTGGAGATGCCCTATGTCGGTCCAAATGTACTTTCATCATCATTATGTATGGATAAAGTATTTTCAAAAAAAATTTTTAAGGAGTCCTCTATACCTACACCTGATTTTAAAGTCATATATAAGAATGAACTAAAGAATATTGATTTGATTCTTAAAGAAGTATCGGAAATAGGTTATCCATGTTTTGTGAAACCTGCAAATATGGGTTCAAGTGTAGGGATTACAAAAGTCCACCATGAAGAAGAATTAAATGACGCCTTGAAATTAGCTTTTAAATATGATAGAAAAATAATTGTAGAGAAAGGGATAGATGCCAGAGAGATAGAATGTGCGGTTTTAGGCAATGAAAATCCCGTGGCATCTGTTGCAGGTGAGATACTTCCATGCCATGAGTTTTATGATTATAATGCCAAGTATTTTGATGAAGGGAAATCAAAGCTTTTAATACCGGCACCTGTACCTGATGTAAAAATGGAGGAAATAAGGGAGCTTGCAATTAAGGCATATAAGGCTTTAGACTTACGAGGTTTAGCAAGGGTAGATTTTCTTATGGATAGAAATACCGGCAAGGTTTACTTAAATGAACTTAATACCATACCCGGTTTTACAAAAATAAGTATGTACCCAAAATTATGGGAGGCTACGGGAAAACAATACTCAGAATTAATTGATGAACTTATTAAACTTGCTATAGAAGCGCAAAAAGATAAATGTACCGATTGGTAATTAGATTTAGAAAGGGAGTTGGATTTGAAAAAGGTATTAGTAACGGTTAAAGGGATACAAACGAATGACCAGAATGAACAAGGCATAATAGAACTTGTTACAGAAGGTAAGTTTTTAAGAAAAGGTGATAATTATTATATAAAATACGATGAAAGTGAAATATCCGGTATGGATGGGACTACAACAACCCTAAAAGTAAGTGATGATGTAATTACATTAATAAGATTCGGCTCAAATCAGGCAAAGATGATTTTCAAAAAAGATAAAAGATATCAATTAGATTATATTACTCCATATGGAAAGGTATTACTTGGTATAAAACCATACAAATTATTTGTTAATATGAATGAAAATGGCGGAGAATTAGAGATTAAATATGACCTTGATTTAAACAAAGAAATAGTAAGCAATAATGAACTACATCTTACAGTTCGGGAGGTAAATAATGGATAATATTGTACAAAGGGTAAAAGATGAGATAAAAGACATGGTGATAAAATCCATAAAAAAAGCTGTTGATAGTGGATTGATGTCGATTGAAGAAATTCCGGAAATTGAGATAGAAGAGCCAAAAGAAAAACAGTATGGTGATTTTGCTATAAATACAGCAATGATAATGGCAAAGCAGGCGAAGATGGCACCGCGCAAGATAGCAGAGATTATTGTGAATAATATTAATAAAGAGGATTCTCTCATTGAAAAAATAGATGTGGCAGGACCCGGATTTATTAATTTTTATATTAAAACCATATATCTTGAAGAAACCTTAAAGCTTGTTTACGAACGAAATAAAGACTATGGACGTGTAAATATCGGAAAAGGGAAAAAGGTTCAAGTAGAGTTTGTATCTGCCAATCCTACAGGTCCCATGCATATGGGGAATGCAAGGGGGGGAGCTATTGGCGATGCATTGGCATCAATCCTTGATTATGCAGGGTATGATGTAACGAGAGAATTTTATATAAATGATGTCGGTAATCAGATAGAAAAATTTGGGTATTCTCTTGAAACGAGATATCTTGAACTGTTGGGTGTTAAGTCTGAAATTCTTGAGGGTGGTTATCATGGAGAAGACATAATCGATAGAGCAAAAGAGTTTTTAGAACTGTATGGGGACAGATATAAGGATTATCCATCAGAGGATAGGAGAAAAGCATTAGCAGAGTACAGCCTTAAAAAAAATATAGAAAAAATAAAAGAAGATTTAAACGCTTATGGGATTGAATATGATGTATGGTTTTCGGAAAAGATATTGCATGACAATGGCGAAGTAGATAATGTCATAAAAGAACTAAAAGAAAAAGGCTATACCTATGAAAAGGATGGAGCTTTATGGTTTAAAGAAACTTTATTTGGCGCAGATAAGGACGATGTGCTGGTTAGGGCAAATGGATATCCTACATATCTTGCATCAGATATTGCATACCATAAAAACAAATTCATAACCCGTGGATATGATTGGGTTATAGACATTTGGGGTGCTGACCATCATGGGCATGTTGCGCCAATGAAAGGCGCTATGAAAGCCCTCGGTATCAATCCCGACAGGCTTGACGTTCTCTTGATGCAGCTTGTAAGGCTTATAAAAGGCGGCGAAGTTGTCAAGATGTCAAAAAGGACAGGCAGGATGGTGACCTTAAGAGATTTAATAGAAGAAGTAGGAAAAGATGCCGCAAAGTTTTTCTTTAATATGCGTTCTGCTGATAGTGCTGTTGACTTTGACATGGATTTGGCAAAAGAACAGTCAAATGAAAATCCGGTATTTTATGTTCAATATGCACATGCAAGAATTTGCTCTATCATAAGGCAGCTTGAAGAAGAAGGGGTAAAAATCAGGGATATTGAAAATGCTGATTTAAGCCTCTTAAAAGAAGAAAGCGAAAAAGACCTCATTAAAAAGCTGGCATATCTTCCCGAAGAAGTTACTATTGCGGCAAAAACAATGGCTCCTCACAGGATTACGAGGTATATACTGGATGTCGCATCACTTTTCCATTCCTTTTACAATAGCTGCAGGGTAAAAGGTGTAGATGAAAACTTGATGAAAGCAAGGCTTGTACTCATAGTTGCAACAAGGACAGTAATAAAAAATGTACTGGATATGCTGAAAATTACAGCACCAGAAAAAATGTAAAAGTGCGGTATTGTTTTTCTTATATCTGAGCAAATTACAGCTAAAATATATCAATAATGTGGTATAATATGATATGGGAGGTGTATAAGTATAATATGAATATAAAATGGTTTGGACACTCTTGCTTTAAAATAACGTCTGATAATGGTATTTCAATTGTTACTGATCCATTTGATAAATCTGTTGGTTATCCTATGCCGGATGTTACAGCAGATATTGTTACATCTTCACATTCACATTATGACCACAATTATTTTAAAGCTGTAAAAGGAAAATTTGAAATTGTAAATACACCTGGAGAGCATGTTGTAAAAGGCATACGTATAAAGGGAATTAATACATTTCATGATGATGAGTATGGTGCTAAAAGAGGTAAAAATATAGTATTTTTGATGAAGATTGATGGTATGAATTTATGTCATGCTGGAGATTTGGGGCATTTACTGACAGAAGAACAGATAAATGAGATAGGTTCTGTAGATATTCTTTTGATACCTGTAGGAGGTTTTTATACAATTGATGACAGGCAGGCTGTTAAAGTGATGGAGCAATTAAAGCCTAAAATTACTATTCCAATGCACTATAAAACACCGGCAATTAATTTTCCTATAGAAACAGCGGATAATTTTTTAAAAATGACCGGCGGTGAAAAAATATCATCAACAGAAATAAATATTAATAAACAGGATTTAGAAGGTCAGCCAAAAGTAATTGCATTGAGTTATTAATTTTTCATTATCACGAGCATAAGCAAGCCTTAAATATATAGAAAATTTTTTGTTTATGAATAAAAAAAATTTGTCTGGGAAATATAATATTATAAGGTTCGCAATGGTTGAGCCAAGATTACTGCAGGATGGAAGTTCTGCTGTAGTCGGCTGAAGATTAGCATTTAATCTTAGGGTTAGATGTTAGTCGGAGGGCAGATTATAATATGTTCTATTCTTAAAGGGATGTATTATAGTCGAGCTAAGACTGTTACAGGTGCTATATGTCAACAGTACTATGTACTTATGACAGAAGCATGGTACAGCTTAAAAATTGTATCAGCTTCTTAAGTATCTGTAATAGTCGAGCATAGGTCTATATGAGTTTTAAAATATCTTGTAAATTGCTTTATAAGCATATTTACAGGTAAAGAGATTTATATAGGCTGAAGCGAAGATCATTGCGGACCTTATTTTTTTGTTGTTTTATGGTATTATTTTCAAAATCATTGTGTTATAATAAATATATTATTAAATTTTTAAAAGGTGATTAGTGATGATAAAATTAGCACTTATCCAAATAAAGGTACATAAAGATAAAAATATTAATTTAAAAAGAGCTGAAATGGGTATTAAAGAAGCAGCAAAAAACGGTGCTGAAATAATATGTCTTCCGGAAATGTTTAACTGCCCATATGATAACAATTATTTTGTAAAATTTGCGGAAACTTATCCTAATGGGAATACGATAAAAATGCTTGCAAAAGCAGCCTCTGAAAATAATGTCTTTATAATAGGCGGTTCAATACCGGAGCTGTATCAAGACAAATTATACAATACATGCTTTATATTTAACCAAAAGGGGGAGATGTCAGGACGGTACAGAAAAATACACCTTTTTGATGTTGATTTAAAGGGCATGAGATTTTATGAATCTGATACACTAAGCCCGGGCTCGGATATTACGATTGTTGATACCGGCAAAATTAAGCTGGGGATTGCAATATGCTATGATATGAGATTTCCTGAACTGATGAGTTTATATGCAAAGAAGGGTGTTCAAATGATGGTGATTCCTGCGGCTTTTAATACAATAACAGGTCCTGCCCACTGGGAAGTGCTTTTAAGAGCAAGAGCAATAGACAACCAGGTATTTGTAGCGGCAATATCCCCTGCAAGGGATGAGACAGCATCTTATGTTGCGTATGGGGATTCTATGGTGGTTGGACCATGGGGGAATATTATAACGAAAGCCGGAATAGATGAAGAGATAATATATGCAGATATAGATTTAAGCATAGAAGAAGAAATAAGAAAAAGAATTCCACTGCTTAAAAACAGAAGGATGTAGACAGGGGACGGTTCTTTTTTCTTTATATAAATATGTTATACTATAAATAGATTATTAATTTTGAAGAAGGGATGTTGAAATGAGCAACACATTTATACCTGAAATAACAACACCTTTAAGACAAAAAATGGTAAAAGTACCCGAAGTCATCCAATATGCTTCCGGTATAAAAGTATATGGTAAATTAATAAAATCTCTGGTTTTTTCCACAGATATTGCGGTTATAAGGAATACTAATGCAAATGCGGTAATGGCGGTTTATCCTTTTACTCCGCAGCCGGTTATTACACATGCACTTATGATGGCATCAGATATACCCGTTTTCTGTGGTGTAGGTGGCGGGCTTACACAGGGCAAAAGGGTTGTAAATTTAGCACTTGATGCTGAATTTGAGGGAGCAATGGCAGTTGTTGTAAATGCTCCCACGGCAAATGATATTATAAAAAGGATGAGGAATACCATTGATATACCGATAGTTGTAACGATTGTATCTGAACATGAAGATATAAGGGGCAGAATTGAGGCTGGAGCAACAATCTTAAATATTTCCGGTGCAAAAAAGACACCTAAAATCGTAAGGAATGTCAAAGAGATATGTCCAAGCATACCTATTATTGCAACAGGAGGACCAACTGATGAAAGCATAATGGAAACCATAGAAGCTGGTGCAAATGCCATATCATATACCCCTCCGACAAATGCAGAAATATTTTCTGAAGTTATGTGTAAATACAGAAGTGAAAAAGAATGAAAATATATATTATGGAGAGTTAAAAATAATGATTAAGAAAAAAAGAACAAATAAAGAATATATAGGAAATAATATATATGATAAAAAACGGGATGACATTATAGAGAAAATATGTCTTTTCGGCAAGGCTATAAGTGATCCCAAAAGGGTTGATATGTTAAGGATGTTTGCTGAAAACAAAAGATGCTACGAGAAAGCTGACGGAAGTAGGGTGGAGGACCTTGAAGAGAGACCTGAAGGCATCTGTGTATGTAATTTTGTTGATGCTTTGGATATGGCTCAATCAAAGGTATCATATCATATAAAGGTTTTAAAAGAAGCAGGACTTATTAAGGAAACAGTTACGGGCAAATGGAGGTATTATAGCATTAACTGTAACAAACTTAATGAAATGATTGAAATACTTAAATCCTTCAAACAAGAAACGAAATAAGGAGAGCTTTTATTATATACATTTTTAACGTATAATATAAATAGATGTTTACAATCAGTAAGGTATGGATAAATATTTTGCAAGGGTGAGTTATATGTATAGAATTATTAATGAACTTGAGATAAAAAGAAGATGTTTTGATACAATGACGTATAAAAAGGGTCTTGACTATTATAACAGTCACAAAATAAAAGACCTCAAAATGAATCAAACAGGCGATTCATTTGATGCTGTTGTATTGGGTTCTAAGGCATATAATGTTAGTGTTAAATTTTACGAAAGCAAGATTGTTACTGACTGCACATGTCCTGCAAAGCAAAAATTCAGGGGAGATTGTAAACATATTATATGTGTATTAATATATCTAAGCAGACATAGAAAGGATATAGAAGATTTTTTATACAACAATTTATCAAATGAAATATTTAAGGCATTTGAAAATAATGTCAATACATTAATAGAAAAACAACCTGTCAATATCGAGGTTATTTTTGAAAAAGATTTATATGCAAGAGGCAAAATAAGCTTTAAAATAGGTATGGACAAACTGTATATAGTAAAAAGTATAAGGAAACTTTTTTCAGGTATAGAAAATGGAGAGCCGGTAGAATTTGGGAAAAATTTTGCCTTTATTCCAGCAGTGCATACATTCAAGGATGAGGATATGCCATTAATCAATTTTGTAAGAGAGGTTTATGAAATTGATAAAATTGATGCACAAAATTCTTATTATAGAGCAGGGTCAATTTTTGATGGAAAGCATTTAATTCTAACCTCAACAATTATGAAACGCTTTTTCGACATAATGAAAGAAAGACCTTTTAATGCTGTTATTTCTAATCAAAGATATGATGATGTAAAAATTTTAAACGAAGATGTTCCTATAGAATTTAAACTAAGCAAGAATAATAATGGAATATTGCTTGGAATAAACGGCATAGAAAAAATACGTCCATTAAATGAAAATGGAAGCTTTCTTTTCTATGACGGCAATATCTATAATGTTTCGGAAAAACAACAGAAGGTTTTGATGCCATTTTATGCCATACATCTGAGAAAAGGGATAAATAAGATTAATTTCAAAATACAGGACAAGCCAAAATTTGAATCCTTGGTGCTGCCTCATATAGAAAAAAACGGGAATATGGTTATTGATGATAGTATAAAATCATTGTTTTGTAAAGAAACCCTTACAGCTAAAATATATTTTGACAAGGAAAAAGAGAGTATTACGGCAGATATTAATTTTAATTATGGTAAATTCAATATAAATCATTACAATCCGAGCAAAAATATTACTGATAAAAATGCATTTTTAATTAGGGATATTGAAAAAGAAAGAAATATTCTTGATATTTTTGAAAGAGCAAAATTCAAGATAAAAGAGAGTAAGGTTTATCTTGATACTGATGATGATATATTCGATTTTATTTTCAATGGTTTGCCGGAACTTCAGAAATATGCAGAAGTATATTATTCAGATGAATTTAAGAAACTGAGATTAAATAAAAATTCATTTGGCGGCAGTGTTAGATTATCTGAGGAGGGATTGCTGGAATTTGATTTTTCTATAGATGAAGTAGATAACAATATTTTACCTCAGATATTGGCTTCTTTTAGGAAAAAGAAAAAATATTTCAAGCTGCCCAATGGGGCTTTTTTACCATTGGATGCTGAATTTGGCAGTATTATAAATATAATGGATTCTCTTGAGATACCTGATAAGGAGCTGAAAAAAGGAGGTATAAAGCTTCCAAAATATAAAGCATTATACCTTGATGAAAAATTGAAAAACAGCAATATATCCATTGAGAGGAATCTCCGATTTAAGGAATTGGTTCAAAATGTAATTAAGCCGCAGGATATGGATTTTGAAATACCGGCAAATCTGAAGGGGGTACTTAGGAAATATCAGATAACCGGATATAAATGGCTTAAGACATTGTCACAATATGGTTTTGGCGGTATATTGGCTGATGATATGGGACTTGGAAAAACAATCCAAGCAATTGCGTTTTTACTTTCTGAAAAAGAGAAGGTAAAGGGTCCGGCTATTGTTATATGCCCTACATCACTTTTATATAATTGGGAAAGTGAAATAGAAAACTTTGCTCCATCGCTAAAAACCTTGGTTATTTCCGGTAACAAATCCGTGAGGGAGATTTTAAGGGAGCAAATTTCAACGTCGGATGTAGTTATAACATCATATCCGTTGATTAGAAGAGATATTGAATTTTACGAAAAAATTGAATTTACTTATTGCATAATTGATGAAGCACAGCATATTAAAAATCCTTTGTCACAAAATGCAGAATCTGTTAAAAAGATCAAGGCAAAAGGATATTTTGCCCTAACGGGTACGCCTATTGAAAATTCATTATCAGAATTATGGTCGATATTTGATTTTTTAATGCCGGGGTATCTGCTGTCACACAGAAAATTTGTTGAAAAATATGAAAAGCCGATTGTAAAGAACAGCGATAAAAATGTATTGACAGATTTCAGCAAACATATACAGCCTTTTATATTGAGAAGGGTTAAAAAAGATGTTTTAAAAGAACTGCCTCAGAAAATAGAAACAATTTCTGTAGCAGAACTTACAAAAGAGCAGAAAGAACTATACCTTGCATATCTTAAAAATGCAAAAGGAGAAATTGAAACAGAAATTGCCTCAAAAGGTTTTGAAAGAAGCCGTATAAAAATTCTTTCAGCACTTACAAGATTGAGGCAGATATGCTGTCACCCATCGATGTTTACAGAAGAATACAAGGGTGAAAGCGGTAAGATGGAGCTTTTGTTGGAACTTTTGCAGGAATTGAAAGCAGGCAGCCATAGGGTATTGCTTTTTTCGCAGTTTACAACGGCTCTTAAATTGATTGAGGGACATTTAAAAAAAGAAAAAATTACTTATTTATATCTTGATGGCAGTGTTAAATCAGAAAATAGAGGCGAGATTGTTAAAGCGTTTAATAATGGTGATGCTGATGTATTTTTGATATCATTAAAAGCAGGGGGTACCGGATTAAATCTTACAGGCGCAGATACTGTGATACATTTTGACCCATGGTGGAATCCAGCGGTTGAGGATCAGGCGACAGACAGAGCCCACAGGATTGGTCAGGAAAATACCGTACAGGTTATTAAACTTATAACACATGGTACGATAGAAGAAAAAATTATAAAATTGCAGAAAAAAAAGAAAGAGATGATAAATTCTGTAATAAATTCCGGCGAAACATTTATTTCTAAATTAAGCGAGGAAGAAATCAAAGCATTATTTGTAATGTAATGTTAAAAGACTTTTTAATTTTATTTATTATGGAAGGAAAAAGTGATGATATTATGATAAAGGAACTTATGACAAAGGATATATTTCAAAAAATTGTTGCTTTAGTCATTATGATAATTATTTTGTATGCCATGAAAGATTTATTAAATCTTTTTTTACTGACATTTATTTTATCATATATATTTTATAATATTCAGAATTATATTTTTAAGAATTTAAAAAAATTTATATCCAGAAAGATAATTGCAATATTCATATATTTACTTTTTGTTTTTTTTGTTATACTGTTTTTTTACAAATATATGCCGTTAGTTATCAATCAATTATTTGTTATTGCAGATGAAATTTCCCATTTTAATATAAATGAATACAAATTAAACCCAGCAATTGAAAGTATTGTTAAGGGAATAAATATTCAGGCATATCTTAATGAAGGTACGAAATATCTTATGGGTGTTGTCAAAAACATTGGTTTAGTTGGATTAGATTTATTTTTGGCATTTATATTGAGTTTGTTTTTTAATCTTGATAAAGAGGAAATAATAGATTTTTTTAATAGATTTGAGGATAGCAAAATTTCATTTTTGATTAAACAATACAAGATTTTCGGGAAAAGCTTCTTGAATTCTTTTGGAAAGGTATTGCAGACACAGTTATTAATATCTTTGATTAATGGAGTTTTGTCTGCAATAATGCTGACGATAATGGGGTTTCCGCAGGTATTGGGACTGGGTGCTATGATATTCCTTCTGGGTTTGATACCAATAGCAGGTGTATGGATTTCAATGATTCCATTATGCATAATAGCTTTTAATATAGGAGGTTTTATTAAGGTAATAGATGTTATAATAATGATAACATTATTGCATGGATTAGAAGGATATGTATTGAATCCAAAACTTATGGCTCTTAAAATAAAATTGCCTACATTTATGACCTTTTTGATTTTATTGATATCAGAACATTTTTTTGGTATCTGGGGGCTTCTTATAGGTATTCCAATGTTTGTTTTCCTCCTTGATTTATTGGATGTTAAACTCAAATAAAATTGTTTAATAGGGGATAGATATGGTGCAAGAAGTTGAAAGAAAGTATTTTGAGGATGGTAAAATAGCCTCTGAAATCTATTATAAAGATGGGAAATATCACAGGGAAGATGGGGCTGCCATAATTGAATATCACAAGAATGGGCAGATTAAACGCATGGAATATTATAAAGAAGGGAAATATTTTAGAGAAAATGCCCCGGCATTTATCTTATACTATGATAATGGACAGGTTGAACGTGAAGAATATTATAAAGATGGGAAATATCATAGAGAAGATGGACCTGCCATAATTGAATATCATAAAGACGGACAGGTCAAACGTGAAGAATATTATATAAATAATAAGCATTTAAATTATAGGGAATGGCTAAAAGAAACCTTAGGTAAAACTATTCAAAGTCAGATAGAAGAAGAACTGGAATTATAATATAAATAAGTTTATAAAGGAAGGAAGGTGTGAAGCGCTTATTACTCAGGTTTACTTCGGGTATTTGCGCTATTATTAAATGAATTTGACAAAGGTTGATTATTCAAATGCAGAAAATATAATTATTGAAGAATATATAAGCTCGGAATTATCTGATAAATCCCCTCAAACCATTGCTTTTTTCGGGCAGCCGGGTGTAGGGAAGACCTTTTGCGTTAACTCTGCTGCTAAAAAAATAGCCAAAAGAAACAACTATGAAATGGTGTATTTTCAAGAGCTTATAAGTAAATCAAAGGAAAGTCAAGAGAGATTTATAAACAAGATAATCAAAGAGGGAAAAACTCCATTTTTCTTCGTAGATATAAGTATGCAGACACATGAACCGTATGACCTGTCGGGGATACCTGAAAAAGTTCGATTTAATATAGATGGGGAGCAATACGAGGTAAGTAAATTTTTCCCCCCTTCATGGGTTGTGTTGTTGCAGAAGTATCCTGGTATACTTTTTATTGATGAAATAACTAATATACAAAATAAGGAAATGCAATCCATCCTTCTTAAAATAGCACAACAGGGATTGATTGGTGATAACAAGATGAGTGATAAAGCCATGGTGGTTGTAGCAGGGAATAGGATAGAGGACAGCGACCTTGCAACAAGTTTGCCCATACCTCTTATAAATCGTATGGAAATGTACGAATTTATACCGCCAAAAGCTGATGATTGGTATCAGTATATAAAAAACAAACATGCAGAAAATTTTGATGAAATGGATTTTGATGAATATGCGGCAGCATATCTTGCTATTGTAGCTTCAAAACCGGAACTTCCTTCAGAAGAAGAACAGAACCCTTTTGCAACTCCCCGTTCTTGCGAGATGTTGTATAATAAGATTATAAAACAACAGATGTTGCAAAAAACCGGTATAATAAATGAGATGAAATTTTATGAGAATATATCAAAAGCTGCTCCGGCACTTATTGGCTATAAAGAAGGGGGCTTATTTGCCCAAACATATAAAAACATGAAGGATTATTATGGTAAACTCTGTAACGGGCTTTCAGAAAATGATTTAAAGGAAATAAAATCCCTTGGAACTTATTATTCATTAAGCGCTATGGCAGGAAAAATCTTTAAAACTGCAATTAAAGGGGAAGTATTCGGTATTTCCCATGATATACTGCCAAACATGAAAAAAAATCTTGATATTCTTTTTACAAGGCAGCCGGAAACAATATCAGTGTTTTTACATGAAACAGAAGTATTTATTAAGGGAAGTCATTTTAATGAAAGTTTAAAAGCACTTGCATATATTAAAACATTAATAGAAGCAAGAGAAGGAATAACCCTTAGGGAGATAAAAGAAAATGCGGAAAAAATGATTTTATCAACACTTGAAAAATTTGAAGAGGTATCTGGAGATAAAGCTTTATATGAGAAGTTTATACAGGAAACAAATATGGGGAAAAACTTAGAAACCATACCCGTATTTGCAAAATCCGAGAATTTAATTTATGAAAGAATTAGAAAGATTTCAATAGCAATATTTTCAAAAGCTTTAAACGAAGGATATATTTTTAAATCCGGCGTAGCAGGGAGGTAAGTAACAGCTACCTTATTTTCGACAAACCTTGATAAAATATAATAAATATAATACAATAAATATATGGAATTATTAACTATAAGCAAAGCAGCAAAGAAACTAAGCGTCCATCCTAACAGCTTGCGCAACTGGGAAAAGCAGGGTTTAATCAAGCCCATCCGTTTGCCTAGTGGTCAGCGCCGGTACTCCATAGACGAACTCAACAGGCTCTTGCAGTCCGGACAGCTAAACACCGGGCAGGAAGACGTCGTTCTATATGCTCGGGTGTCCACTAAAAAGCAGGCGGATGCCGGCAATTTAAACAGGCAGCTGGAAAGGCTGAGGCAATATGCGATGGAATTAAATTACCGTGTCGTTGCCGAGTTCACCGACGCAGCCAGCGGCTTAAATCAGAAGCGCCGCGGATTGACGAACGTGCTCAAACTGGCTGAGCGTGGTGAATACAAGAAGCTTATCATCGAATATCCCGACCGTCTGGCCAGATTTGGGTATTCGTACATTGAACGGCACTTACACTGCTGTGGTGTGGAGGTAATCGCCACGGCCGAGAAAGAGCCGGAAGACGCACAATCCGAGTTGGTCAGGGACTTATTGGCGATAGTTACTTCTTTTTCAGCTAAGCTGTATGGTGCCAGAGGCGGTAAGAAGATAAGGCAGGGTTTCCGGGAACTGATAATGGAGGTGAAGTCAGATGAAGAAAAGGAAAAAGAACAAAAATAAATCGTACAGCCCTGACGGTGAAATAAGCTGCACCGTCTGCGGCGAATTTTTCCCGGAGGTCTACCCTGTCTTCCGCTTAAAAAAGTGGAGCCGTGGGATGGAAGACCCGCTGAACACCGAGATGAGATTGTTCTGCTCCTGCATGCGCTGGGCATTCAACCGGCTGCAGGAAGATAAATCACGTGAAGAACTAAAAAAAGAAGGTCAGCAGGTATTTGGTTTAAATTCACGATGCTGTGATGACGCCATAATGAAAGCTAAAGCCATAATCGAATCACAAAAAGAACTTTTAAAGCTGGAAATAGAAGAAACAAAAACAAAATTAGCCCGTGCAAAGAAAAAACTCAGACAGGCAGAAAAAACCTTAGACGAAGCCATTAAGAAAAACGATCCGGTAAAAATCGGGAAATTCAAGCATACCGTACACGGTCGCAAAGCCAGAGTGAAAAAATTATCTGACAAGCTGGATGAGCTAAAGGTTCATCAGGACAACAGCACCATACCGGCAGTAGTCTTTGGCGGTCGTTCCTTGTGGAAGAAAGTTTGCAAAGGCAGCGTTTCGATAGAAGAATGGAGGCAAGCACGTCAAGATAGGTTATATGCCCGTGGTGATAAGACTAAAGGCGGTAACCCGAACATCAAGATAAGCGAGCATGATGGAGAATTCTTTTTATCAGTAACCATTTCTCACCTGTCCGAGCAAAAAGGTACAGACATCAAAGGCAGACCAATAATGACCAGGGCACCCCGTGTAGAAGGCAGGCTCTGGCTGCCGGATAAATACCGTTCAAAGGTGTATGAACTGCTTTTATCCGGCACACCTTATACAGTGGAACTGATCAAAGGCAAGGATGATAGGTACAGGGTACATATCAGTTTCGTCTTAACACCACCCAATTTGCTAACTAATCCCGACTATGGTTATTTAGGTATGGACACCAACCCTGACGGAATAGCACTTGCTAATGTCGGTTACACCGGTCAACCAGAATCATGGACAGAGAATTTTAACGTACCATACCCAAAAGCCTTACACAAATTTGACGGAGAATTTCTCTTAACGGTACATCCAAACGGTTTTCTTTACATCAAGATACCCGAACTGGCAGAAAGCCGTGGTTTCCGGCGTACTTACTTAGTCGGTGTACTGGCTAAAGTAATAGTAGACATCGCTAAAGCCTTGGGAAAACCCATAGCCTTAGAAAATCTGGAATTCGGGAAAGACCATCTGGATACCAACAAAAAATTCAACCGCATGGCAGCCAATTTCCCTTTTAGAAAGATGGTTGAAGCTGTCATACGCAGGGCTTTCAAGGAAGGCGTAGGTGTAAAGCAGGTCTGGTCAGCACACACGTCAACCATAGGTTACTGGAAGTACATGCAGAAGTATGGCATAATAATACACCATGCCGCAGCATTGGTCATAGCCCGTCGTGCACTAGGTTTCAAAGAGCGTATTACCAATGAATTAAAACAGAAAGTCCAAGTCCTTAAAGAGAAGCTGAATCAAAAGGCAAATTCCTTGCCTGGGGAAGGAAGAGGGATGACCCGAAAGGTGAAACAGCTCTTCAAGAAACTGGACGGAAAGATTCTTACTTACAACGGTCTGACTCGTTTTAAACAGGAATCATTCTATTCCGTCTGGCGTGACTTGAAGCATCTTGCTTTATCAAGTAGGTGACCCCGTTTAGTCGGAGTACGGAAACAACCGGCAGGTCGCATTTAACAGATCGCGGGAGGCAGAGCAGCAGCCTCGCTTAACGGTCAACGCAAGACGGAAACCCTTATAGTTTTCCATATGCCCGTGTTTTGCGCCCGTAAAGTGCCGTTCTCCCGTCCGGGTGGGACTCCCGGGACTAAGGTCTCCCTGTCGCCCCAGTAAAAATTTTTTCAAGGAGGTGTAAAGCCTGGTCATGGGGAGGCCGGGTTTGCAAAAATTAATTATTGTTATGTATTGTAAACTTTTTTGAACCAGGATGTGATATTTTGATATCTGAAAAAACCTTCGAAGAATTATATAATAAAGAAAGAGAAAATCTTCATAGATGTGATATGAATAATATAAAAGAAAAACTTCGGGAAGCGTTAATCATTATTGCAACATCCGTAGCACCAGATAACGAATTTGTTTCGTGGGGCATAGGAATGTCCCCTGTTAAACTTGTTTGCCCTGATAACGCGGATGTAAAAACCATGTCTGCGGCAAATGATGGATATATTTATATCAATCCGGTCTTTTGGAATACCCTTTATAAGGTTTCCAAGGAAAAAGGCGGCAATCCAATTGAAGAGGTTCAATATGCCTTTATGCACCAAGTTTTACATCAACTTTTTGAACATACCAATCAGGACATAAAAATGGTACATCAAAATGCCGGTATAGAATATAATAAGAATTTAAAAACATTCTATCGTTTATTAAGCAATATATGTATGGATTATACCGTTAATGCCCAATGCAATATATTATTTCCTGAAGCGGATATTGTCAAAGAATTAAATATATCTTCAGAAAAAAAACTTATACAAGCATTGTCAAATTTTCTTACACCTGACCTCCTTAGAAAAATCAGCAATAAAATAGACCTTAAAAATCCGGAAAAGGCCTTGTGGATTGAGTATTATATGGAAATAGCTAAGGTAATTAATAAATTGCCGGAAGAAATAAAACAAAAAATAGAAAATGACAGTATTGAGTCAAATTATAACCAGTATAGTAAAAATCAGAGCAATAATAATTCCGAGGTTAAAGGTGTACATGGAGAAACTTTACCACAGGATAAAGATGTTGAAATAATTAAAAAAGCCGAATATGATGAAGAGGATGATAAAATACAAAAGGCTCGTGAAGCCTGGAAAGAGGGCAAAAAAGAAATCATAAACAGACTAAGAGGGGCTGGAAAGAAAAAAGGCAATCTTTTAAGGATTCTCGAGGATACCATAGAACCGGGTATAAAGTGGAAAACCTACATTAAAACCGTTATTGCCCGTGAATTGGGAGGTAAAAACAAATATTTGACATGGACAAAACCTAATCGCAAAATGGCATGTTTTCCCGGGCATAGGTATTTTGAACCTAATACCCTTTGGGTATTGGGGGATACGTCAGGTTCTGTTTCAAAGGAAGATTTAATGACAATAACAGGATTGGCACTTTCATATATAAAAAATATAGGGGGAAAGGTAGTGCTTATTCCATGGGATGTAGGAACATATAAATATATATATATTAACTCTCTTTCTGCTATAAAAAAAATTAATGAATTTTACGGTGGAGGAGGTACAAAAATAAAACCGGTACTTGATAATATAATAAGCAAAATTCTTAAAGGAGATATAGTTATTGTTCACACAGATTCTTATATAGATGACCTTGATGAAGAGTTTTCAGAGAAAATAAAAAAAATATATAAAAAAACACGAAATATGATAATATGGTTTAACACATCACCGGAAATAAACTATACTATAAAAAGCAACAAATTTATAAAAGCAATAAATAAAGATTCAATTCAAAGACGATTCTTGAATTGAATCTTTATAATTAACCTTTATTTATTTTGATAAATACTGAAGGCTTCTTCTGAAGTTTTGTTTTCCACAACGATGCTGAAAATTGCATTACAAAATCTCACAGCTTCATCATAAGGTTTTTGATGAATATTTCTGCCTGTTGCACTGCCTGACACACCGCTCACATGTATTTGCTCGTAGAGTTCATTTAAAAATTCTTTTGGATCTTTTGATGACCCGCCTGCGCAAATTACTTTGGTTCTGCCTGCTGCTTGAATGGCTTCCTTAAAAAGTTCATTTACATTTTCATTTTCTTTTTTAGGATAATTTACTTTAACAAAATCACTGCCCAGACATGCAGCTAAACCACAAGCACCGGCTATCATATGAGGGTCAAATTCATCTTTGACGGCTTTGCCCCTCGGGTATGCCCAAATTATACTGAAAAGACCTGACTGATGTGCTTCAAATATGATTTTGGCAGCTTCATTCAGCATTATATGTTCATATTCACTGCCGGGATAGATGGTATAACCTACACCGACGATATTAAGCCCTGTCTGTTTTCTAAAACGGTCGATTTGTTTAATATCCAACCAAGCGGTGCTGATAGGGTCTCTCTGAGAAGTTTTCACGAGATGGGTTTTGGAATTAAGTTTAATTACATAAGGAATCTTTGGATAATCCATAGCATAACGAGCAATAAGACCGAGTTGTGCTGCAAAAGCGCCAATTTTTGCATTTGATGCAATCTTGAATAAATGTTCCGGATTGGCGTCATCTTTGGCAATACCTTCACCGAAAAAATCATCATTTAGGTGTTCCGCTTTTTGATCTGCAGCCATAAGCATAAGTCTTCCGCTTTCCTGTGTTGCAAGCTTGAGATTACTAATGTATGAGGTTCTTTTTTCATAGGGTACATCGAGAGGTACTTTAATATCCATTTTTATTCCTCCTCGTATAATTTTATTTAGAATCCTAAACTAATTTTATCATTAAAGTTTTAAAAACGATAGTCTAAAATATAAGTAGCCCATCCTTAGTGTTGGTAATTAAAAAAAGATGTCTACTAAATAGTTATTCACCCTCTATGAAAGAGCCTGTTTATTAAATCAACATATTGGTTTATAATAATTGGGGATGCAATAAAATAAATTTTGGAAGGAGAAATTTATTATGGTGGATAATTTAAAAATAGCATTTATTATTATCTCTCTAATTATTTCAATTGTATTTAAATATACCTCTATAATGCATCATCCTTATGCGTATATATTTTACGGGGCAGGTGCCGCTGCAATATTTGAGGAATTTGGACGATTGATAGGTTTCAAAACAATACTTAATACACCTGCATATTTGTTTTTGTTAAGCGGTTTTGAACGATTGTTTGCTTTTACGTTACAGATAGCGCTCTCGATTTTAGTTTTTTACAGTATAAAAAGTGGAAGGTACAAGTTCTTCTTATATGCATTGCTGCTACACTTTAGTACAGATATATTCGCTGCATTATATCAGGTTAAAGTAATTAAAAATCTTTTTGCTGTAGAAACAATTCTTTTTGCAATAGCTGTATTTTCTTTTCTATTAATAATAAAATCTAAAAAGATGTTTGAAAGGACTGCGCAGATAATCTGAAAATTCAGATATATCAGGCAACAGAAGTTGCCGAAAATATTCAATATACTGAAGGAGGATGCTCAATATGAATAAACCGATAGTAAGCAATGCGTTCCAAATGTTTATGACGGAAGCGCCAGAAGCTGCACAAGCATGGATGGAAGCAGCGCAAAAATTAGACAAAGCAAGCAAGCTTGATAAAAAGACAGAGGAAATTGCTTATATTGCAGTTCTTGCTACTGCCAGGCTGGAAAGTGGAATCCCGTTCCATGTAAAACAGGCAAAAGCCCATGGAGCGACCAGGGAGGAAATCATCAGTGCTGTGCTTGTCGGGTTGCCAGCTGTGGGGAATGTGGTGACAGCGTCATTACCAACAGCAATTAAAGCATTTGACGAAGATTAATCAAGTTTATTCCCAAAATATATATCTGGGCTACTACTACTTTGTCTTACTCTTTTTTTAATATCTTCAAAAACATCATTATAAAATATACGATTGTAATAGTCATAATAAAGCAGTGTCAAATAAGAATAAGGACGTTATAAAGGTATTGTGAAAATATACTACATCATTTATAAAATCTTTAAAAATAAAGGATTTTTCAAATTTATGTCGAAATAATTTATGTAAATTTAATATCAAAAAGATGGAGGTAGTTTTTTATGCTAATACCAAAACAGAAAACAGCAAAGGCATTGATAGGAGCTATGCTCTGTTCTGCTGCCCTTTCAATGCCGGTATCAGGTTTGGCAAAACCTACTCACAAAGCAGTATTTACAGTCAATCAATCCACATTTGTAGCAGATAATAATACAGAAACAATGGATGCAAAAACTTTGATAATGAATGATCGTACGTATGTGCCAATGCGTTATCTTGCATATGCTTTAGGTGTTACGCCAGACAATATAACTTGGAATGATGCTATACAAACTGCTACTTTGACGTTAAAGGACGATACTACAATAACATTAAAATTTATAATAGGCAGTACAACATATTATATTAATAATCAGCCTAAACAGATGGATGTTGTACCGGTTTTAAGAAATAATCGTACTTATCTGCCTGCAAGATTTGTGGCAGAGGCATTTGGATACAAGGCAGACTGGGATAATAACAGAAATGCGGTTATGATAAGTTATGATTCACAAAGAGAAGATGCTAAAAATTTTCAAACTTCAAGAAGCGGAATTTCAAGGAATATACCTCAAAATATATTTAGCAAAACTATAAGTTGCGGTTCACAGGGAGAAGATGTCGAAAAACTTCAAATCGCACTTAAAACTTTGGGATATTATAATTCCAGTATTGATGGAGTTTTTGGACCATGCACACAAGATGCGGTAATTAATTTTCAAAAAGCGAACGGATTAGATGCAGATGGAATTGTTGGACCTGCTACACAAGAAGCTATTTCAAAAACAGATAATATACAGACTATTATAGCAAATAATTTGCAAGAAATTAAAAATTCAAAAGATATGATATTAAATAATTCTAATACAATACAAGCCGATCTTAAAAATGTTGATTATAGCAAATATCCCATAATTATTCAAAAAGAAATGTTAATAGCAAATGATATTGTAAACAAAAAAGTTCCTTATGTGTGGGCTGGAGGACATGGTGAAATTGTATCGGGATATGCGCCGGACGCATCACACGGACTTGATTGTTCAAGTTTCGTAGGATATATCCTTTATCATGCCACAGGAAATTCAAATTGGGATACAACAGCTGATTTACAATGTAATTTATGTATTCCGGTAAAGCAACAAGATTTGCAACCCGGAGATTTATTGTTCTATGGTTCAGGAAACAATATTACGCATGTAACTATGTATGTTGGAAATGGATATATGGTTCAAGAGTATGAAGCCGGTTTGCCGGCAATATATACAAAAACGAATTATGATTTTGTTGCAGCAGGCAGACCAAAAGAAATTAAATAATTTTTTATGATATACTTATAAAAAGGCTTAAAATATGGATAAATCAGGATAAAAAATAAAATTTTAAAAGGATGTGACTTTATGAAAAAATCAAAGATGTTAATTGCGATTGGTTTATTTGAAAATGCTGTAATACTTTTATTAAACCATTTTATAAATTTACCGGATTTTGTAGTAGGATTAGGTTATGGAATTGGCACTGGTCTTGAATTAGTCGGGCTTTATTTTATTAAACATAATAATCCAGTCATGCCAAATTGGAAAAGAAAACTTTATAAAAAATTCACGAGGTTAAGCAATGAATAAGGATGGATTATGAGTAATGAAAAGAAAATAATAGAGTAGCCCACTACTTGCTATTTCAAGCTTGAGCGGAGCGAAAGGAATGATTATAAAGATGGATAAAAAGGTGATTGTTGATATACTGAACGAAATAGGACTTTTGTTAGAGCTTAAAGGGGAGAATCCTTTTAAATCAAGAGCATATTATAATGCTGCCCGTACAATTGAGGTGATTGATGAAGATATAGAGGCACTTGTAAAAGAAGACAGATTAAAATATGTAAAGGGTATAGGAGAGGCTATTAATAAAAAGATTAGTGAGCTTATTTTAACAGGAAAGCTTGGATATTATGAGGATTTAAAAGCATCAATACCGGAAGGGCTTATAGAAATGCTTAAAGTGCCGGGGCTTGGACCTAAAAAAATAAAAATCATATACGATAAGTTGAACATAAGTACAATTGGAGAACTTGAATATGCATGTATAGAAAACAGGCTTGTTGAGCTTCCGGGTTTTGGCGAAAAAACCCAGAAAAAAATCCTTGAAGGTATACGGTTTGTCAAGCAGTTCAGAGGTCAGCATCTCTTTGTTGAAGCATATAATGAAGCGGTAAAATTAAAAGCATATCTTGACAATACAAATTTTGCAATAAGGTCGGAGATTGCAGGAAGTTTAAGGCGTAAAAAAGAAATTGTCAAGGATATTGATATACTTGCATCATCTAATAATTCTCAAAAACTGATGGATTTGTTTGTATCATATGAAGGTGTAAGGGATATAATTGCGAAAGGCGATACAAAGGCAAGCATTACATTAAAATCGGGAATAAATACGGATTTAAGGGTAGTGGAAGATGAGGAATTTCCATATGCGCTGCATCACTTTACAGGCAGCAAGGAACATAACACTGCAATGAGGCACAGGGCAAAACAGATGGGCATAAAGATGAATGAATACGGACTTTTTTATGGAGAGAAAAAAATAAAATGCAAAAGTGAAGAAGAAATATTTAATAAACTTGGTTTGTCTTATATTCCTCCCGAATTAAGAGAAAATATGGGAGAAATAGAAGCTGCGGAAAAAGGCAAACTGCCTGTATTAATAGAGGAAAAAGATATTAAAGGATTGTTTCACGTGCATACAACATACAGTGATGGTTCAAATACCCTTGAGGAAATGGTAGAAGCGGCAAGAAAGCTTGGATATGAATATATTGGCATAACAGATCACAGTAAATCTGCTTTTTATGCTGGAGGTCTTAAAGAAGAGGATATATTGAGGCAGTTTGAAGAAATTGACGCATTAAACAATAAATACAGGGATATAGTTATATTAAAGGGAATAGAATCAGATATACTTCCAGATGGTTCACTTGATTATGAAGAGGATATTATAAAAAAATTTGATTTTGTAATAGCATCTGTTCATTCTAATTTCAGGATGAATAAAAAAGATATGACTAACAGATTAATAAATGCGCTTAAAAATAAATACACAAAAATAATGGGGCATATTAGCGGAAGGCTTCTTCTATCAAGAGACAGCTATGATTTTGATATTTACGAAGTCATCAATGCGGCAGCTTACTACAACAAAATAATCGAGATAAATTCAAGTCCCTACAGGCTTGACCTTGATTGGAGGTATATAAAATATGCAAAAGAAAAAGGGATTAAACTTGCCATATGTCCTGATGCGCATAACATAGAAGGGCTTAAGGATGTTAAGTATGGGATTGGCATAGCAAGAAAAGGCTGGCTTGAAGCAAAGGATGTTATTAATACATATAATGTGATGGATGTAATAAAGTTTTTTTAGACAAAATGTGACAATTCGGGTACGTCCCCTTTTGTCATTTTTTATTATTGAATTATGTAACATAAAAAAGCAAAAAATATAATGACTAAAATTTATTTATGTGATATTATATATACATATCCCGGGTATAGTGGGAATGTAAAAAATACAAAAAATGTGAAAGGAGAAATAATAATGAAGAAAATAGACCTTATAATAATAGGTGGGAGTGCAGCGGGTATGGTAACAGCTTCAACAGTGAGAAAATTTCATAAGGATAAGACAATCTTGATTATAAGGGATCAGCCGGAGGTTCCTGTTCCATGCGGTATACCTTATATTTTTGGAACTTTGAAGAGTTCATCAGAAGATATTGTTCCTGACAAAAATATGACAGACAAAAACATTGATATACTTATTGACAGGGTTATAAAGGTGGATTTAAAAGAAAAAATTGTCGAAACAAAAACAGGTGAAAAGTTCGGATATGAAAAGCTGGTTTTTGCAACAGGGTCTAATCCAACAATACCATCATTTATAAAAGGCACTGAACTGAAAAATGTTTACACCATAACTAAATATATTTATGAAATAGATGCATTAAAAGATGCCTTGAAGGGATTAAATAAGGTTGTTGTCATTGGAGGAGGATTCATTGGGATAGAGGTTTCGGATGAGATAAACAAATTAAAAAAGAATGTAACCCTGATAAGCTCAAGCAAAAATATTTTATGGAAATCCTTTGATGAAAAATTCTCTTCAAAAGTAGAGGAAATCCTCATAAAAAGAGGAATAAATCTAATAAAAGGCAAAAGGGTTACAGAAATAGCAGGTGATGGGAAGGTATCACATGTAGTTTTCAATGATGGAGATAAAATGGAAGCAGATGCGGTTATATTATCATTGGGGACAAGAGCCAAATCTGAACTTGCGAAAGATGCCAGTCTATCTCTTGATGAAACAGGAGCCATAATGGTTGACGGATATATGAGAACATCAGTAAAGGATGTTTATGCGGTGGGAGATTGTGCACATAAGACGGACTTTTTTACAGGAAAGACATCAGGTGTCATGTTGGCATCAATTGCTGCTGCTGAGGCAAGGATTGCATCTCTTAATATGTATGGTATTGTTTCAAGTAGAAAATCCCTCGGAACGGTAAGTGCTTTTTCTACAAAGGTTGGAAATCTTGTGGTGGCTTCAGCAGGACTTACAGAGATGCACTCTGTTGAAGAAGGTTATGATGTAGTAGTAGGAGAAGCTTCGGCTACGGACAGGCATCCAGGTAAATTTGATGATGTGTCAATGCAGGATGTCAAGTTGATTTTTGAAAGAAGAAGCGGTTACATTATTGGAGGACAGATAAGCGGAGGAGTTTCCGTAGGAGAAATGATAAATATTATTGCGCTGGCAATTCAGCAACGAATGACTATAAGTGAAATGGTACACTTGCAAATTGCTACACATCCGCTTGTAACATCGGCTCCAACAGCTTATCCGATAGTAATGGCTGCACTTGATGCATTAAGCAAATATTAATTTTATAACAAAGAGGAGAAAAAAATGGCAAATCCATTAGTATATTTTACAAACCATAATTGCTGTAAGTCGGTATTATTAGCAGCAAACGAAAAGCTTAACCTTGGCTTAGATGAAAAAGCTATGAATTTAGCACTGGGTTTCGGAACGGGAATGAAGGTAGGAAGCGTTTGCGGTGCAATAACCGGAGGTATCATGGCAATAAGCTCATATTATGAGAATGATCCACGTATGGTGACAGTGAAAACAAAGGAATTTATTAAGAATATAAAGGATAAGTTCGGAACATTAGAATGCAGAGAGTTAAAAGCAAAAAAAATCTCATGTGAAGAGATGGTAGAAACAGCTTATAATACCTTGCTGGCAATACTTTAATCTTAAAAATATCAGACAAAGCAGACAAAGGGGACCAGACAAAGGGGACGGTCCTCTTGTCTGCTTAATGTTTTCTTTTTTAGTCAAAATAAATTTTTAAAACCTCTTGAAAAATTATTTTATGGTGATATAATAGTTGTTAAATATTCAAAAGTATTTTTTTACATTTTAATGCATAATTATAAATTTTAATTAATATTTTATCAACAAAGAATTGGAGGCGTAGTCTCAATGGTTAGAGTAGGAATATTTGGAGCAACGGGCTTTACAGGTATTGAACTTATAAGAATACTTTCAAAACATAAGGATGCAAAGATTGTATATTTGTCTTCACAGCGTTATAACTCAAGAGCGATTTCAGATGTTTATCCATCTCTTGAAGGTTTTTGTGAAAATAAGCTTGAGGATATGGATTTGGAAAAAGCCGCATCAGTATGTGATGTATTATTTATAGCATTACCTTCCGGATATGCTTATGAGATTGCAAGTAAGACATTAGGAAAAGTCAAGGTTATAGATTTGGGGGCAGATTTCAGATTTGACGATTATTCAACATATAAGGAATGGTATACGGGGAATTGTGATGAATATGATAAGATTGAAAGGGTATATGGACTTCCCGAGATATATAGGGAGACGATAAAAAAAGCACCGATTATAGGTAATCCCGGATGTTATCCCACAAGCGCTATTTTAGGTCTTGCTCCGGTATTGAAAAGCGGTATTGTGGAACATAATGTAATAATAGATTCAAAGTCAGGTGTATCAGGTGCAGGTCACAGTCCAAATCAAATTAATATGTATGTGGAATGCAATAACAATATAAGGGCATATAATGTTGCAAAACACCGGCATCGTCCTGAGATAGAGCAGGAACTTACAAAAATCGCAGGTCAAAATACAAGGGTTATATTTACACCTCATCTTACACCTATGACAAGGGGTATATTAAGTACAATGTACTGTAATCTGAAAAAGGAAACAAGAATTGAGGATGTTTATGATATATACAAAGATTTTTATAAAGACGAATATTTTGTAAAAGTATTAAAACCCGGCAATTATCCGGCGACTAAAAATGTTTATGATTCAAATTTCTGCCAGATAGGCTTTGAGATTGATAAACATGCAAATACATTAATAATAATGTCGGTTATAGACAATCTTATAAAAGGTGCATCAGGGCAAGCTGTACAGAATATGAATATCATGTTTGGGTTTCCTGAAAATACAGGCTTGGATATGGTACCAACTATCCCGTAGATAAAATAAAAGGTTGTAAGAAATTAGGGTTAATGAACAGATAGGAGGATTTGATAGTGGAAGAAATTGAGGTTATAGAAGGTGGTATTACATCACCAAAAGGGTTTAAAGCGGCAGGAGTACATTCAGGTATAAAGAAGTGTAAAAAAGACCTTGCACTTATATACACAGAAAAAAAAGCGAATGCAGCGGCGGTATTTACTACAAATAAGGTTAAAGCAGCCCCGGTGCTTCTTGATATGGAAAATATTAAAAAGAGTGAAGCACAGGCAATTGTTGTAAACAGTGGCAATGCAAATGCTTGTACGGGTGAAAAAGGCTACGAAGATGCTTTGAAAATGGCTGAAAAGACGGCAGAGATGCTTAAAATTGATAAAAATGATGTTTTAGTATGTTCAACCGGTGTTATAGGAGTCCCGCTTCCTATAGACTTTTGTTTAAAAGGGATAGAATCGGCAGCAGAAAGTTTGTCGGAAAAAGGCGGTGATGATGCAGCAGAGGCAATAATGACGACAGATACCTTTAAAAAGGTAATTGCAGTTAAGTTCAATATAGATGGCAAAACCGTAAAAATGGGCGGTATGGCTAAAGGCTCAGGAATGATACATCCAAATATGGCGACAATGCTTTCGTTTATAACAACAGATGCCAATATATCGAAGGAAGCCTTAAACAAGGCTTTGAAAAAATCTGTTGATGTTTCCTATAATATGATATCTGTTGATGGTGATATGAGTACAAATGATACGAATATTATTCTTGCCAACGGTATGGCTGAAAACAAGCTTATTGAGGTGGATAGTAAAGAATTTGAGATATTTTACAGAGCAATAGAATATGTTAATAAAAACCTTGCCAAGATGATTGTAAAAGATGGCGAAGGGGCGACAAAATTTATAGAGGTTGTGGTTATAAATGCAAAAACTGAAAATGATGCCCGTCTTGCAGCAAAATCAATTATAAATTCAAGTCTTGTAAAAACGGCGATTTTTGGTGAAGATGCTAACTGGGGAAGGATAATTACAGCAGCAGGATATTCCGGTGCTGAATTTGACCCTCAAAATGTCAGCATATTTATAAAAAGCTCAAAAGGCGAAATCAAGGTTTGCGAAAATGGAGGATATGTCAATTTTGATGAAGGTTTAGCTAAGGAAATCCTTAAAGAGAAGGAAATAAATATAATGCTTGACTTGAAATCCGGAGAATTCATCAGTACAGCATGGGGATGCGATTTAAGCTATGACTATGTAAAGATAAATGGGAGTTATAGGACATGATAAAAAGGCAGAAATATGGTGATGAAATTGCAAAAGCTGAGATATTGATAGAGGCACTTCCATATATCAGGAAATTCTCCGGTAAAACAGTAGTAATAAAGTATGGCGGTAATGCTATGATAGACTGCAAAATAAAACGAATGGTCATGCAGGATATTGTACTGATGAAATATGTAGGTTTAAATCCGGTTGTAGTACATGGCGGCGGTCCGGATATAAATAAGATGCTTGAAAAACTAAATATTAAATCAAATTTTGTTAATGGACTCAGGGTTACAGATGAAGCTACAATGAATATTGTTGAAATGGTTTTAACAGGCAAGATAAATAAAGAGATAGTATCAATTGTAAATGAATTGGGAGGAAAGGCAATAGGTATCAGCGGGAAAGACGGCGGATTATTGAAAGCTGAAAAAGATATATCAAATGGTGATATAGGATATGTTGGAAAAATTGCCAATGTAGATATTGATGTAATAACAATGATGCTTGATAAAGGATATATTCCTGTTATAGCTCCCTGCGCCATAGGACCTGAAGGAAAGACATATAATGTCAATGGTGATACGGCGGCAGGAAAGATTGCAGAGGCATTGAAGGCGGAAAAATTTATATTGCTTACAGATGTTGAAGGGATATTGACAGATGTTAATGATAAAAACAGCGTTATATCAAGAATTAATTTCGATAATGCAAAAAAATTAATTGATTCAGGTATAATTAAAGGTGGCATGATACCAAAATTAAAATGCTGTATAAATGCAATTGAAAATGGTGTTAAAAGAGCCCATATCATTGATGGAAGGCTGACGCATTCACTGCTTTTGGAGATATTTACAGATGAAGGAATAGGAACTATGATTGGAAAGGAGTGCTTTGATGATGACAATCTCTGATGATAAAAAATATGTCATGAACACATATGGAAGGTATCCGGTTACCTTAATAAAAGGGAATGGCTCGAAGGTTTGGGATAATGATGGGAATGTCTACCTTGATTTTGTCGCAGGTATTGCGGTAAATTCATTGGGACATTGTCATCCTGCTGTTGTAGATGCCATAAAGGAACAGGCAGATACCTTGATACATTGTTCAAATTTATACTGGAATGAAAAACAGATAAAACTTGCAAAGCTGATTGCAGAAAATTCCTTCGGGGATCAGGTATTTTTCGCAAACAGCGGTGCAGAGGCAAATGAGGGTGCGATAAAGCTCGCAAGAAAATATGCGTCGATTAAATACGGTGAAAAAAGGTTTAAGATAATATCAGCAAAAAACTCGTTTCATGGAAGAACGTTTGGTGCATTAACAGCAACAGGACAGCAGAAATACCATAAGGGCTTCGGACCATTGCTGGAAGGATTCAAATATGTTCCATTTAATGAAACCAATGCATTATTAGATGCTGTCGATGATGAAACATGTGCTGTTATGCTTGAGGTTATACAGGGAGAAGGGGGTATCAATGAAGGAAGCTATGAATATATAAAAACCGCAAGGGAAATATGCGATAAAAATGATATCCTCTTAATAATTGATGAAGTTCAGACAGGTATCGGCAGGACAGGGAAATTATTTGCATATGAGAATTATGGAATAGCACCAGATATTATGACACTTGCAAAGGCTTTAGGAGGGGGTGTACCTATAAGTGCTGTTGTAGCAAAAGAAGAGGTTGCAGTATTTAAACCCGGCGATCATGCCTCTACATTTGGCGGAAATCCTCTTGCATGTGCTGCTGCCATTGCAGTAATAGAAGAAATAACTAAACCGGGTTTTCTTGAGGACGTTCAAAATAAGGGTGAATATTTCAAGAAAGGGCTTGAAACCTTAAAGAGCAAACACAGTATTATAAAAGAGGTGAGGGGCAAAGGATTGATGATAGGTTGCCAGATAAATCTTGAGGAAGCCGGTGGAATAGTTTCAAAAGCAATGGAGAAGGGTTTGCTGTTAAATTGTATCGGTCATAATGTTTTAAGGTTTGTACCACCCCTTATTGTGACAAAAGATGAAATAAATACCGCATTAAACATACTTGATGATGTACTGTGTGAAATGGGGATATAAAATGAATATAAAAATTATTGTGTTGTAAGGAGAGATGAAAAATGTTAGATGGTGAAAAAGTGGTTTTAGCATATTCCGGAGGGCTTGACACATCAGTTATAATTCCATGGCTTAAAGAAAACTATGGATGTGAGATTATTGCGGCATGTATTGATGTTGGGCAAGGGAGTGAATTAAAAACCGTAAGAGAAAAGGCTTTGGCAAGTGGTGCGGCTAAGGTATATGTAGAAGATGTAAAAGAGGAACTTGTTAAAGATTATATATTTCCAACTTTAAAAGCAGGTGCGGTATATGAAGGTAAATATCTTCTTGGTACGTCCTTTGCAAGACCGTTAATTGCTAAAAAGCTGGTGGAGATTGCTCACAAAGAAGGTGCAAAGGCGATAGCACACGGTGCCACAGGAAAGGGAAATGACCAGGTAAGGTTTGAGGTATCTATACATGCCCTTGACCCATCACTTAAAATAATAGCGCCATGGAGAATCTGGAATTTGAAATCAAGGGAAGATGAGATAGAATATGCTAAGGAAAAAGGGATTCCTGTATCTGTTACTAAGGATAAGATATACAGCGTTGATAACAATATGTGGCATATAAGCCATGAAGGCGGTGACCTTGAAGACCCATGGAATGAGCCGAAAAGTGACCTTTATGATATGATAGTGCCTCCGGAAAAAGCCCCTGATGTTCCGGAATATGTCCTTATAGAATTCAAAAAGGGTATTCCTGTAAAAGTAAATGACAAAGAATTAAAGCCTGTTGAAATAATCGAAGAATTAAATAAAATAGCGGGTAGGAATGGAGTAGGCATAATTGATATTGTGGAAAACAGACTTGTAGGTATGAAATCACGCGGTGTTTATGAGACACCGGCTGGAACAGTGCTTTATTCTGCACATAAGGAACTTGAATATCTTGTACTTGACAAAGAAACAATGAGGTTTAAAGACATTGTTGCACAAAAATATGCTGACCTTGTCTATAATGGCTTATGGTTTTCACCATTAAGAGAAGCCCTTGATGCTTTTGTAGATAAGACACAGGAGAATGTAACAGGTATAGTAAAACTTAAATTATATAAAGGCAATGTGATAAATGCAGGTTCAAAATCTCCATATTCACTTTATAATGAGGAATTTGTAACATTTGGGGAAGATGAAGTCTATAATCAAAAAGATGCAGAAGGATTTATTAATCTTTTTGGACTTCCTCTTAAAATTAAGGCATTAATGGATATGAATAGAAAGGATGATTTCGATGAAACTATGGGGAGGTAGGTTTAAGGGCAGTACGGATAAATTGATGGAGGAGTTTAATTCCTCCATTTCTTACGATATTAGATTGTTAAAGTATGATATACAAGGTTCAATTGCACATGCAAAAGGACTTAATAAAGCTGGGGTTTTGACAGACAGCGAATTTGACTTAATAGAAAAAGGACTTAATGCCATAATTGAAGAAACAGATATGAATAAAATACCAGATGACGAAGATGTCCATACATATGTTGAAAGGCTTTTAACGGAAAAGATTGGAGATGCGGGTCGAAAGCTTCATACAGGAAGAAGCCGCAATGACCAGGTAGCAACAGATGAAAGGCTATATTTGAGAGATGTTGTAAAAGAAATAAAAAATGATTTGAATAAACTTATCAATGTATTAAATGAGCAGGCTGATAAGTATAAAGATATAATAATGCCGGGATATACACATCTTCAAAGGGCACAGCCTGTTACTTTAGGGCATCATTTTCATGCATATGTTGAGATGTTTAAGAGAGACCTATCAAGGCTTGATGATATGTATAAAAGGGTAAATGTGATGCCGCTGGGGTCTGGCGCACTTGCAGGAACAACTTTTGAAATTGACAGAAAATATGTTGGATCACTTCTGGGATTTGATGATATAACATTAAACAGCATGGATGGTGTCAGTGACAGGGATTATATCATAGAATTTTTAAGTTTTGCATCTATTACTATGATGCATTTAAGCCGGTTCTGTGAAGAGCTTATACTATGGTCAAGTAAAGAGTTTGATTTTATTGAATTGGATGACAGATATTCAACAGGCAGCAGCATGATGCCACAAAAGAAAAACCCTGATGCGGCAGAATTAATAAGGGGTAAAACCGGAAGGGTATATGGTGATTTAATAACGATATTGACGGTTATGAAGGGATTACCTCTTGCATACAATAAGGATATGCAGGAGGATAAGGAAGCATTGTTTGACGGAATAGATACATTGGAAATATGCCTTAAGGTATTTACAGGCATGATAAAAACAGTAGGTGTAAAGATTGACAACTTAGGAAAAGCTGCAAAACATGGATACATGAATGCAACAGATTTTGCAGACTATCTTGTATCAAAAGGAATACCCTTTAGGGAAGCCCATGAAATTTCAGGTAAGGTGGTACTATATGCAATAGATAAAAAATGTGCTATAGAGGATTTACCGCTTTTGGAACTTAAAAAGTTCTGTGATGTTATAGATGTTGATGTTTATAATGCAATAGATTTAAAAAACACATTAAAAAAGAAAAAGACAATAGGTTCTCCAAGCGTTTCTTAGAGGTTTTTGATGGAAATCCAGCAAAAAAAACTGTATTCTAATCTGAATTTAATGTTTAAAATCCATAATGGGTGTATAATTTAAGTATAATTTAGTAAAGTCATAAGGAGAGGATTTGATGAGTTTTATTGTTACTTTAATTAATTTTATACTGCATATTGATAAATATCTTGGCAATATTATACAGACATATGGATTTGAAACATATTTAATTATTTTTTTAATAATTTTTATGGAAACAGGGTTTGTTATAACGCCATTTTTACCCGGTGATTCTCTTTTATTTGCGGCAGGAGCATTTGCTGCAATTGGGGCTCTTAACATTTTTGCACTTTTTATTGCAGTGGCGGCTGCAGCAGTTATTGGCGATACCGTAAATTATCATATTGGTAAGATATTAGGTAAAAAGATATATGAATCAGATACAAAGCTTATTAAAAAGGAGCATCTTATAGAAGCACGGGATTTTTATGAAAAATATGGGTCATTGACAATTGTCATAGGAAGATTTATTCCGATCATCAGAACCTTTGTACCATTTGTGGCAGGGGTAGGAGAAATGAATTATTTCAAGTTTTTAACCTATAATGTAATAGGTGGTGTTACATGGGCTGCCCTATTTACCTTTGGCGGATATTTTTTTGGAAATCTCGATATAGTAAAGAACAATTTTGGCATTATTATGATTGCGATAATCGTAATATCCTTAGTTCCTGCGGTTATAGGGGTTTTGAAAAAGAGGGTTGCTTAATATTTCACGTTTAAAAAAGTGGTTATTATTTTATAACCGCTTTTTAAATTCCAATAATTTATTGAGGAATCTATTATTGTATGATAAAATAATTTTGTGATTATTAAGAGAGGTTGATTTATATCTATGAATGATAATTTTAAACGATTGACCCCTGAAGAAGCACTTAAAATTGCTAACGAAAAAAAAAGAGGCAGGCTTAAGATATTTTTAGGCTATGCACCAGGTGTAGGAAAGACGTATTCTATGCTGGACGAAGCAAATAGGAGGCTAAAAAGAGGTCAGGATGTAGTTATAGGATATTTAGAAACACATGGCAGGAAAGGTACAGAGGAGAAAATCGGTAATATTGAAGTTATACCGAGGAAAAAAATTGAATATAAAGGCATTATGATGGAAGAAATGGACCTTGATGCTGTAATCAAAAGGCATCCGGAGGTTGCAATAGTAGATGAATTAGCACATACAAATGTACCCGGTTCCAAAAATAAAAAAAGGTATGAGGATGTTCAAGAAATTCTTGACGCCGGGATAAATGTAATAACAACCTTAAATATTCAGCATCTTGAAAGTTTAAACGATACAATAAAACAAATTACAGGCATAACAGTAAGAGAAACAATACCTGACAGTATCGTTGCAAATGCTGATGAAATTGAAATTATTGATATGCCACCCGAAGCCCTTCAGAACAGGATTAAAAGAGGAGATGTTTATGCAGCTGAAAAGATAGACCAGTGTCTTAAAAATTTCTTTAGGAAAGGAAATCTAAATGCGCTTCGAGAACTGGTTTTGAGACAGACGGCTGATGAGGTTGATGAAGACCTTGAAGAGTACATGAAAGAACAAGGTATCAATGATAATTGGCAGACAAATGAAAGGATCATGGTTTGCATAAGCCAGAACCCCCTTGCAAAAAAATTAATAAGACGAGGGCTTAGAAGAGCAAGAAGTTTCAAATGTGACTGGATTGTTGTATATGTTGAGTGCACAAACATATTTGCACCTAAATTAACAAAAAAGGATAGAGAAATTTTGGAAGGTCATTTTAAGCTTGCAAAAGAACTTGGAGCTGAAGTTGTAACACTAAAGGGAAAAAGTGCTTCCGAAGAACTGCTGAGGTATGCCAATGAAAGACATGTCACGCAAATAATCATGGGACATTCGAATAGGTCTAAGCTTCAAACATTTTTTAGAGGGTCTACCCTTTTAAATCTTATTAGTAAAGCAAAAAATATTGAAATACATGTCATACCATATATTTAAAAAACTACTCATGCAAAGTATCTTGCATAGGTAGTTTTTTATATTGCTTATTTTTTTAAATCATCAAGGGCTATGTTTAACATTAGAACGTTAACCCTTTTTTCTCCTAATATTCCAAATTGTCTTCCTGTTATATGACTGTTTACAAGTTCTTTAAGCTTTCCCTCAGATATACCTCGTATCTTCGCTATTCTTGGTATCTGCACATATGCGGCATCGATACTTATGTCAGGGTCCAGACCGCTGGCAGAAGATGTAATGAGGTCAGAGGGTACAGGCTGATTTTCCGGTATCTCATTTTCTTTACGTACCTGTTCTGATAATTTTTTAGCATCATCGATCAATGCCTTGTTTGTTGGACCAAGATTAGAACCGGATGAAGCTGTTGCATCATAACCATCTTTTCCTGCGGCTGATGGGCGTCCATGGAAATAAGCGGGGTTTTTAAAATTTTGACCAATAAGTCTTGAACCGATTATTTCACCGTTTTTTATTACCATGCTTCCATTTGCTTTATTATGAAATAATATCTGTGCGACCCCGGTTACCGTTAGAGGATATATTAAGCCTAATAAAAGTGTCATCACGATTAAGAGCAATGCTGCTCTTAATGCTGTATTTTTAATCATAGACAAATTCTCCTTTCATTATGTTTACTAATGTACGATACCAAGTGCTGTAATAATGATGTCAATGATTTTAATACCTATAAATGGTACAATCAAACCACCGACACCATATATAAGCATATTTCTTTTTAATATGGTTTCTGAACCTAAAGGTCTGTACTTTACGCCTCTTAGTGCAAGAGGTATAAGTGCCACTATAATAAGGGCATTAAATATGATGGCAGAAAGTATTGCACTTCCAGGTGTTTGTAAATGCATAATATTTAGCACATTCAACACAGGGTATGTTGTTGAAAAAATTGCAGGTATTATTGCAAAATATTTTGCAATATCATTTGCGATACTAAAGGTTGTAAGTGAACCACGGGTCATTAAAAGTTGTTTACCTATCTCAACAATATCGATTAGTTTTGTTGGGCTTGAGTCAAGGTCAACCATATTACCAGCTTCTTTTGCTGCCTGTGTACCGGAATTCATTGCAACACCAACATCTGCTTGTGCTAATGCCGGAGCATCGTTGGTACCGTCACCTGTCATTGCAACAAGGTGTCCTTTTGATTGATAATCTTTAATCAAAGCCAATTTTGTTTCAGGGGTTGCTTCAGCCACAAAATCATCAACACCTGCTTCTTTTGCTATTGTTGATGCGGTAAGAGGATTATCGCCTGTTATCATGACGGTTTTTATACCCATCTTTCTTAGTTCGGCAAAACGCTCTTTAATACCGCCTTTTACAACATCTTTTAGATGTATGACGCCGAGGACATCTTTCCCTTCAGCGACTACTAAGGGAGTCCCTCCGCTTTTAGCTATCTTATTTACAGTATCCAAAACATTCTGAGGCATTGTTCCGCCAAGTTGTTCTACATAATTTTTAATAGCATCAGATGCTCCTTTGCGGATTTCTCTATCCTTTATGTTAATACCGCTCATACGTGTTTTTGCGCTAAAGGGGATAAATGTAGCCTCCGCTTCCGACAAATTACGCCCCCTGATACCGTATTTATCCTTAGCAAGTATTACAATGCTTCTGCCTTCCGGGGTTTCATCAGGCAGAGAGGAAAGCTGTGCTGCATCTGCTAACTGTTCTGGTGAAACGCCATCTGCAGGTATAAATTCACTTGCCATACGATTGCCAAATGTAATTGTACCTGTTTTATCAAGGAGAAGTACATCAACATCACCGGCAGCTTCAACAGCACGTCCGGACATTGCAAGGATATTTCTCTTAACAAGCCGATCCATACCTGCTATTCCTATCGCACTTAAAAGACCTCCGATAGTAGTTGGTATAAGGCATACAAGCAGAGCGATTAATGTAGGTACTGATACCCTTGTGCCAGAATATAAGGCATAAGGTTCTAATGTCACCGTTACAAGAAGAAAGATTATAGTAAGTCCTATCAGTAATATGTTTAAGGCTATTTCATTAGGTGTTTTTTGGCGTTTTGCTCCCTCAACAAGGCTTATCATTTTATCAAGGAACGAATGACCGGGGTCAGAGGAAATTTGAACCTTTATCCAGTCTGATATTACCTTTGTGCCTGATGTTACAGAACTTCTGTCACCGCCGGATTCTCTTATGACAGGTGCGGATTCCCCCGTAATTGCACTTTCGTCTACAGAGGCAACACCTTCTATTACTTCACCGTCACCAGGTATGATATCACCGGTTTCCACAAGTACAATATCACCCTTGCGAAGGCTTGAACCTGAAACAATTTCTATTTTTCCAGCAGGTGTTAATTTTTTAGCTTTAACATCCTTTCTCATTTTTCTTAAAGTGTCAGCCTGTGCTTTTCCACGACCTTCTGCCAATGCTTCGGCAAAATTTGCAAATATTACGGTAAACCACAGCCAAATGGATAATTGTATTTCAAAAAAGGCAGTTGCGGTTTTTCCATCATAATAATCCCTTAATGTGATAAGGGTTGTTAAAATTGCACCTATTTCAACAATAAACATAACAGGATTATGAAATTGAATCTTTGGATTTAATTTTTTGAAGGATTCTTTAATTGATGTTAGCAAAAGATTTTTGTCTATTTTTGGATGTTTCTGCACTTCTTCATTTACCATAACTTATGCCTCCCATTAAAATAATTTTCCTGTCATCATTAAAAGATGTTCCACGATTGGTCCAAGTGCGAGTGCAGGGAAGAATGTCAATGCACCTACAATAAGTATTACCGCAATGAGCAGGAATGAAAACAACGGCGTATCGGTAAAAAACGTACCTGAACTTACAGGAATTTTCTTCTTCTGGGCCAAATTTCCTGCGATTGCCAAGACAGGTATAATAACACCAAAACGACCTATCAGCATTGCAAAACCCGTCGAAATATTATAAAAACATGTATTCGCATTAAGACCGGCAAAAGCACTGCCGTTGTTGTTTGAAGTAGAGGCAAATGCATATAGAATCTCGCTTAACCCATGGGGACCGGGATTTAATATCGAAGAAGTTCCCATTTTTGTTACTGCTGCAATGGCACTGAAAATCAACACTGATGCAGCCGGCATGAGTACAGCCAAGATTGACATTTTCATTTCCAATGATTCAATCTTTTTGCCAATGTATTCAGGTGTACGTCCTACCATAAGACCAACTATAAACACCGTTAAAAATACAAATATCAGCATTCCATATAGTCCTGCCCCAACACCTCCAAATATAACCTCACCAAGCGTCATTTGAAGCATTGGTACAAGACCGGCAAGCGGAGTAAGGCTGTCATGCATCGTATTTACTGCACCGCAGGAGGCTGCTGTTGTAACCATTGCAAAAAGAGATGAATTTGCTATGCCAAATCGGACTTCTTTTCCCTCCATTGCCGAAGGTCCTGATATATTCAGATGAGCTATGGCTGGATTTCCAAACCTTTCAGCACTGTATGTTGTACCAAGCATTATTATAAATAAAACTAACATTGCACCGAAAATAGCCCAGCCTTGCTTTTTGTTTCCTACCATTTTACCGAAAGTATAGGTTAAAGCAGCCGGTATTGCAAGGATTGACAGCATTTCTATTAAATTTGTTAGCGGAGTTGGATTTTCAAATGGATGTGAAGAATTTGCGCCAAAAAAACCTCCGCCATTTGTTCCCAAAGTTTTGATGGCTTCCTGTGAAGCTACCGGACCCATTGCGATTGTCTGGCTGTTACCGCTTAATGTATGAACCGTAATATAAGGTGATAAATTTTGTATAACCCCCTGTTGAACCAAAATCAATGCAAAAACAAATGAGATTGGAAGGAGGATGTATATGACACTTTTGGTAAGGTCAACCCAAAAATTTCCGATAGTTTTTGTAGTATGTCTGACAATACCCCGTATTAAGGCGATTACAACCGCTATACCAGTTGCTGCAGATACGAAATTTTGAACTGTCAAACCCATCATCTGTGTAAAATAGCTCATGGTAGATTCACCGCCGTAAGCCTGCCAATTTGTATTTGTCATAAAGCTTACAGCCGTATTAAATGAAAGGTCAGGAGCTACAGCACCAAATTTTTGAGGATTAAATGGGAAAAATACTTGCCATCTTTGAAGGAAATATAAAAGAGTAAATCCAAATAAATTGAACAATATAACAGCTATTGTATATTCCTTCCAATTCATTTCATTTTTTTCATCAATACCGATTATACGGTATATGAGTTTTTCTATTGGTTTTGCTATTGGGTCAAAAAATGTTTTTTTATCTGTAAAAACATTTGCCATATAGGTGCCAAGAGGAATTGTTACAGCAACTAATAAAATTATAAAGATTAGCATTTGAATAATATCCATATTTTTACCTCCTTAAAATTTGAAAATTAATTTTTTTCTTATATATCTTCTGCTTTGAATAATGCATACACTAAGTATATAAACATTGCCACTGCAATAATACCCCCGACTATGAATTCTATATCCAATTTTTATCACCCTTTCTATTTCTGTTATTAACTATTATTATATTCTTTTTAAAAAAATTCTCAAATATATATACATTATATTTAAAAGATTATCTTGCTTATTAAAGGCGATTATTCCAAACTATGTCTCTATTAAGATATTTTACTCATGTTTTCTTATTTAAATACAACAAAATGTTATTGACTTTAAAGTATTACAATTTTATACTATGAGTATAACATAAAGTAAAAATTGAAAAGGAGTTATTATGTTTAAAACATTAAAAGGTAAGATATCTTTTTTATATTTAATACTTGTATTGCTTATTGCTGTTGTTGGATCAATCTCAATTTTTCACTTTTATAAATTAGAAAAAACAATTGACGGACTTTTGGCTAATAGGTATAAAAGTATACAGGCGGCGACAAATATGAGGGGGATAATAGATAATCAAAATAGTGCCTTACTTATTTATATATCTATTGATCAGGATAAAGGCATAGAGTTATTTAATGAAAATACCGGTGAATTTATTAAGTGGTATAATATTGAAGCAAACAGCATAACGGAGCCCGATGAAAAGAAAATAGCGGAGAATATAAATAATGATTATAACAATTATATCAAACTATTTTCAAAATTGCAGGAAATAAGAAACACTGAGGGTACTAAAAGAGCTGTTGATTTTTATAATTCAAGTATAATACCTAATCTTAATAAAATAAAGGATGAGATAAAAACTCTATCACAGATGAATGAAGCCGCAATGTTTAAGGATGAAGAAGCAGCCACTAAATTCGGACAAAGTTCTCTGTATTTAATAATGGAGCTTTCGGGATTGGCAGTTATTGGAGGATTTTTGATGTCTGTTTATTTTATAAATCGATTTTTAAGACCTTTAAATAAATTAACAGATTCAATAAAAAATGTTAAAGCAGGGAATCTGGATTATAAGATAGATATAGAAACTAAGGATGAAATCGGTGAACTTTCCATTGAATTTTATAATATGACAAAGCGTTTGCAGCAGTATGAACAAAGCACGCTTGGGAAATTAGTAAGCGAAAGAAACAAGTCAAATGCTATTTTGATGAGTATTCCCGATCCGATAATAGTGATAGACAATGATTATAAAATTACCATGATTAATAAGGCTTGTGAGAAGTTCTTTAATGTATCAAGCGAAAAAGCGATAAACAGGCATTTTCTTGAGATAATAAGGAATTCACAAATTTTCGAATATATTGTAAATGTATTAGAAAAAAATGAAACAAATAAAGAAAAAACCGTATTATTTAAAATAAATAATGAATATTATTTCAATGTGATTGTAACGAAATTGACTGATACAGATGAAAATACAAATGGGGCGGTAGTTGTTCTAAATAATATTACACATTTAAAAAAACTTGAAAAAATTAAAAGCGATTTTATAACAATTATTTCGCATGAATTCAAAACTCCCCTTACATCCATAATAATGGGAACCAGTATGATATTGAATGAAAGTTTGGGTGAAATTAATGTTGGTCAGAAAAATGTAATAAATACGATAAAGAAAGAAAGCGAAAGGCTCTCAACACTTGTTGATGAACTTTTGCAGTTATCTAAGCTGGAATCAGATAAGGCTGTCTTTAAGATACATCCATGTGCCATTGATGTAATAATTGACAGTTGTATAAAGCCTCTATATGAAATTGCAGAACAAAAAGATGTGAAGTTATACTATGAAGCAGATGAAAATCTGCCAAAGGTTATGGCAGACCCCGAGAAAATAGCATGGGTAATAAATAATCTTATTACAAATGCACTGAAATATACCTATGCGGGTGATGAAATATGTGTGAGTGCGTTTGTAAAAAATCAAAAAATGTATGTATCTGTTAAAGATACAGGTGAAGGAATACCGGAAGAATATGCCGATAAGATATTTGACAAGTTTGTTCAGGTCAAAGGTCAGGATACTGAAGTAAGAGGAACCGGTTTAGGGCTTTATATAGTTAAAGAAATTATTAAAGCACATGGTGGAGAAATATGGTGTGAAAGCAAAATAGATGAGGGCAGCAAATTTACTTTTTATTTACCGTTAGCTTAAAAGGGCAAGTTAATAAGTACTTGTATGGATTTAGGAAAGAAAAGGGATGTGAGATTACATGAAGCAAGTTCTGGTGGTAGATGACACTAAAAGCATCAGAATGCTTTTAAGCACATGTCTTCAAATAGAAGGATATAAAGTTGTAACTGCGAGAGACGGCTATACGGCACTTAATTTATTTGATAGAGAAATCTTTGATTTGGCATTTCTTGATATAAAAATGTCTGAGCTTAGTGGTACCGAAGTATTGAGAAGAATAAGAAATAAAGCAATAACAACACCGGTTTTATAATGACAGCCTTTGGAACAGTTAAGAATGCGGTGGAATGTACAAAAATGGGTGCTGTTGAATATTTAAAAAAGCCCTTTACCGCAGAAAGAATAAAAGACATTTTAAAGAAGATGGAAATCTCAAATATTGATGGTGGTTTTAATGATGAATTTGATAAAATGATTGAAGATATAAAAATATATATTAAACAACAACAATATATTAAAGCAATTGAGCTGTTAAAGAAAGCAATTTCATTAAGACCCTCAGATTACAGGGTTTACGAACTATTTAGTATTGCTTATAAATGTATAGGCAATTTAAATGAAGCTGAAAAATTTCACAATGCTTGTAAAGAATTTAAAAAATAAACAGTTTATGTTGAATTCAGCATAAACTGTATAAAACCATACCGCATATAGGCGGAACGGTAAGATTATCATTTTCAATTTTCCAATTACCTTTATCAAGGGGTTCAATACCCGAATGCATATCATCTACAACAACCATCCAATTACTGTGCGGAAGTTTAATATTTATATTATTTTTGTTGGGATTATATACAACGGCTATATTGCACCAGCTGTCTCCCAGAGGTTTTCCTGACAAGACAAATGCCACTGTATTTGCAGGGCTTTCAATAAAATACAGATTCCTCCTTACATTTTCTGCATCATTAATTCTAAAAGCCGGGTGATGCCTCCTTAGATTGATAAGACCTTTATAATATTCAAATACATCTTTATATTTTGCTTTTCTCGACCAATCTATTTGATTTATGGCATCACCGGAATTATAAGTATTATTAATTCCCTGTTTTGTACGGAGCATTTCTTCACCACCTTGAATAAAGGGGATTCCTTGTGATGTGAGAATTATCATATTACAGAGTTTATCCATTTGAATACGTGTTTTTTCGGTGTCTTCCGGATTGCTTTTTGCAATCTTATCCCACAATGTTAAATTATCATGGCATGAAACATAATTTATCGATTCGGATGGGTTTAATGCAAAATCCCATATTACATCATTGTATTTTATACTTCCAACGACACCGCGCTTTATTTCATTTTCAAGTCCTATCTTACCTGTTGCAAAGCCCCTTGAATCATCGTCAGGAAAACCCTTTATGGTATTTCTTATATTATCATTATAAACCGAAACCGAAAGACCATACTGCCTGCCTTTAACAAATTGTTTATCAGGGGATAATGCGGATTGACCTCCTGCCCAAGGTTCACCATAAATCAATATTGAAGGGTCAATATTATGTACAATTTTTTCGATTTCTTTTATTGTATCAATATCGTGTAATGCCATAAGGTCAAATCTAAAACCGTCAATATGGTACTCTGTAATCCAATATTTAAGGGAATCCAGTATCAATTTTTTCATCATGGGTCTTTCCGAGGCTGTTTCATTACCGCAGCCGGAACCATTTGAATAACTGCCGTCAGGGTTATGGCGGTAAAAATATCCCGGTTCTACCATATCGAAGATGGATTTTCCTGTGATGAAGGTATGATTATAAACAACATCCATTATAATCCGTATTCCTGCCTTATGAAGAGCTAATACCATTTCCTTTGCCTCTTTAATACGTGCTGCCGGATTAGTCGGGTCTGTTGAATAAGAGCCTTCCGGCACGAAATAATGGTAAGGGTCATATCCCCAATTATATGTGCCTGCCAAGGTACAGGCAGGAATATCCTTTGGAATAAGATGAGGGGTGTATCCCCAATCGTAGTTTTCTTCTAATTCATTGACACTTTCAAAATCCTGTATCGGCAATAGATGTATATGTGTTATGCCAAGTTCTGTCAGATGAGAAAGTCCTGTTTTAATACCATCAGGTCCGGTTGTATTAATTTCGGTAAATGCCAAATATTTTCTTTTATTTTTAATACCCGAATCCGGGCTTGCTGAAAAATCCCTTACATGCATTTCATAAATAATGGCATCGGTAGGCTTGTCAAAAGGAGGTTTTATGTCATTATCCCATCCCTCGGGATTTGTTTTGGAAAGGTCAATTACAACACCTGTTGTTCCATTTACGGTAAGAGCTTTTGCGTAAGGGTCAACTGTTACAACAATATTTTTGTTTCTTATAATTTTATATGTATAGCTTACATTATCAAGATTTCCATCTATATAGATGTACCATGTGCCGTTAATATCCTTTTTCATATCATAATCTTCTATTAGGTCATTTTTATATAATTGTAAAACAACTTTATCTGCTGTGGGTGACCATAACCGGAATCCTGTACCCTTATATCCATAATTTGCTCCAAGGTCATTGCCTTCATATACAGGGTAATTTTCATAATCGATCAATCTTATATCGGCAAGCATCTCATATCAACTCCTTGAAATTGATTATATATTAAATATATTTTATTATCAATTGTATTTGTTTATTCTTTAAAATATTTTTTGATACAAGAAGGAATTTGTAAATTATTGTAGAATTATATACTTGATACAGAAATTTTTCAAAAAATTTTTTATCGAGACATGTTATGGAACATTCATATGTTAATATAAAAATGGGGGTGTTGAAATGCGGGTAACATTAGAATTTACCGGTGATAGAAATCTTTATCTTCCACTACAGTACAATCATATAGTACAGGGATTTATATACAATCAGATGACAGACAGCGATTTCAGTGAATTTTTACATGACGAAGGATTCAAATATGGAGAAAGGCGGTTTAAGTTATTTACGTTTTCAAGGCTTGAGGGTGAATTCAGAATCATAAAAAGGGAAAATAAGATTGTGATAAAGCCGCCTTTCAGGCTTACTATTTCATCGCCGATAGATGAATTCATATTTGATATTTCTAAGAATATGTTCAGGAAAGACTTCTGCAGCTTTGATAATCAGAGATTTCAACTGAATTCGTTAAACATTGCAAATCCGCCGATATTTAAAGATAAAACAAGGATAAAGTTTTTGTCCCCGGTTGTGATGTATACGACAATTGAGGAAAAGGGGTTAAAATACACGTATTATTATTCACCTTGGGATGAAAAATTCTCTGCATTGCTCTTAAATAATTTACTAAAAAAATATGAGCTTATTTATGGGGAAAAGCCAAAAAACCCGTATTTTAAACTTCACCCCCTGTGGGATGAAGACAATCGGTACCGAAAGATAATGAAGTACAAAAATAGTGTTGTAAAAGGCTGGATGGGTATATATGATGTGGAATGCAATCCGGACTTATTAGAAACAGCCTATTATACGGGTCTTGGCTCTAAAAATCCGCAAGGCTTCGGCTGCTTTGAAATTATTTAGGGGGAGGTGAGACAATGATAAATGCGGTAAAAGACTTGGGAGAAATGGCTATTAATGCAGAAAATAAGGGACTGATAGATGTTCTTTTGGAAGACCCAAATGCGAATGGTAGATATAACAATTTAATTACTATAAATTTCAATATTGATAAAAAATTTTTATTTAATGGTGTTAAGATAGAACAATATGAAAAATCGAAATTAAATAGATATCTCTTTACAAGTGGCGGCGGAAATGGACCGGGATATACACCGACAGCAAAGATAACAGAACCGGAAAAGACCTTTAATATCAAGATAAAAAATTGGTTCAATAAAATACTTAACAATAAAAGCATCAAGATAGATAAAAAAGATAAAGCTATTTTAAAGAAACTAAATAAGCTGTTGGATATAAACGGCAGTAAAATTATCGAAGATATAAAGAAATTTAGAAGCGAATTTCCCAAAAAAGAAGGTCTTTTATTAATGCTTAAATTTGAGGTAAATGGGCAATACAAATACATTGGAGATTGCCCGCTTTTCAGGGATTTGCTTTTAAAAGCGGATAGTGAAAAATACATGAAATTATACGCTGAAGATAAGGTTTGTTCTATATGCGGTGAAAAAAGAGATTTAGTATTTGGTAAAATTGACACGTATGCATTTTACACCATAGATAAAATAGGATATATCGCCGGTGGATTCAATGAAAAGGACTCATGGAGGAATTATCCTGTATGTCAAGAATGCCGGCTTGCTCTTGAAGAAGGCAAAAAATATATAGAAACAAATTTGGCATTTAGGTTTTATGGTCTTAATTATCAGCTGATACCTAAATTTTTGATAGGTAAAGAGCATGTCAAAGATGATATATTCGATATATTTAAAGATACGAATAAACTTATATCACTTAAAAACAGCACAAAAAAGAGAGTTCTGACAGATGAAGACGACATTCTTTATTATTTAAAAGATGCTGACGATACGATGACATTAAATTTCTTATTTATAAAGAAATCAAATTCGGCTGAACGAATACTTCTTTTGATAGAGGATGTTTTCCCGTCACATCTGGGAGAGGTATTTAAAGCGAAAGAAAAGGTGGATAAGATATTTAGGGATAATTTTACATTTAAGAATATTCGCAACTTTTTTTCAAAATCCGATTCTAAGAAAAGAAGCAGTGACCTTGATGAGTACTTCCTTGATGTAACAGACAGGGTATTTAAAGGAAAGTCATTTGACTTGACATTCCTTTTAAAATTTATAATGAAAAGGGTGAGAGAGAAATTTGTAAATAATGAAAATTATAATTTTGCAATAGCCGATGGCATGATGATGGTCACATTCCTTGAAAAGCTAAAACTTATAGAAATGGAGGTTGAAGATATGGAAGAAAGAATATTTGATGAGGTGTTCACAAAGTATGGGGAAGATTTCAGGACGCCTTTAAAGAGAGGGCTTATCCTTCTTGGAGCACTTACTGAGCTTCTTTTAAGGAAGCAATACAGTGATAGGAAAGCAAAACCTTTTATGAAGAATCTGAAGGGACTGAAAATGACTGAAAAGGATATAAAAGGGCTTTTGCCAAAAGTGCAAAACAAGCTTGAAGAATATGATTCCTTTGACAAAGGCAAGAGGCTTCTTGCTAAAGAGGCGTCAAATTATCTTTTGACAGCAGGCGATGACTGGCATATGCCAGTTGATGAAATAAACTTTTATTTTGCCTGTGGAATAAATTTAGCAGATGATTTTGCGAATATTATTTATAAAAAAGAGGAGGAAAAATAAATGAGCAATATAATAAATAACCGTTCAGAAATTTTATTTCTTTATGATGTATGCTATGCAAATCCAAATGGTGATCCGGTTGATGAAAACAAGCCCAGGATAGATGAAGAAACAGGGCTAAATATTGTAACCGATGTAAGACTAAAAAGGACGATAAGGGATTATCTAAACAATTTTAAAGGTTTGGAAGAGCAAATATTTGTTAAAGAAATTGTAAAAGAAGATGGTAAACAAAAGACACGCGAGGAAAGAATTGAAGAAGAAGGTATAAAAGAAGTAAAAGATGTTCAAAAACTTATAGAAAAGTATATAGACTTAAGGCTTTTTGGCGCTACAATTGGTTTAAAAGGGAACAAAAGTAAGAGAAGTCAAAAAAATGAAACAGAACAAGTAGAGAGTAATGGAAAAGGGACATCAATTACGTGGACTGGCCCGATACAGTTTAAATACGGCAGGTCACTGCATAAAGTAAATATTACATATATAAAAGGTACGACTGTAATGCCATCTGGAGAGGGTAGAGAGCAAGGCACGTTTACAGAAAAATATCTATTACCATACTCATTAATAGCCTTTTATGGCATAATAAATGAAAATGCCGCAAAAAATCAAAATATACCACTGACAGAAGAAGATGTGGATTTGTTGCTTGAAGGAATGTGGAATGGCACGAAAAACCTTATGTCAAACTCAAAAATGGGTCATATGCCAAGGTTTTTACTTCAGGTTATTTACAAAGAAAAGAACTATCAGATGGGTGAGCTTGATAAAAGAATAAAATTCCTTCATGATATAGAAGATGAGGAGATAAGGGATATAAAGGATGGTAAAATTGATATAACCGAGTTGGCAGAGGGTTTAAAGAGGCATAAGGATAAGATTGAATCAATTAGATTTATTGCAGATGAAAGAGCAGTATTTGCTGTAAATAATAATGAATGCATGATTGATGATGTATTAAAAGATTTTGCGGTAGAAAAGATAGAAGTCTGAAATAAATTCTGACATCTGATTTCCGATTTCTGTTACAGAAAGGAATGTATGTTAAAATGGATGCTTTGATATTTGATGTATTTGGGGATCTGGGACACTTTAGAAAATTCTATACAACCTCATCCCCACTTACCTTCTCATTTCCTCCGCCGCCAACTGTAAAAGGCATGCTGGGGGCAATAGCGGGAATAGATAAAAAGGAATATTTAAATGTATTTAAATCCGAATACTGCAAGATTGGCATAAAAATTATGAATCCTGTTAAAAAGGTAAGGATGGGATTAAACCTGATTAACACAAAAGATAATTATTGGATACCATACAAGAAAAAAAATCATGAGGCAAGAACACAGGTAAAAACGGAATTTTTGAAAAATCCTATGTTCAGGATATATTTTACACATGTGGATAATAATCTATTTGATGATATATCGAACAAAATAAAAGCACACAAAAATGTCTACACATTGTCGCTGGGATTAAGCGAAATGATAGCAGATTACCGCTTTATTGATTTATGTAATGTAAAAGAAGTAGGCGACTCAGAAGTATCTATACAATCAATATTGCCTATAGACCATATTGTAGACGACGAAATAAAGTTTGAAGACGGCAAAAAATATTTTAAAGAGAAGATACCTGTTGATATGAATGACGAAAGAATCGTATCAAGCTATAAGGATATCATATATGAAATTAGTGGCAAAAGTATAAAATCCCATGTCAAGAAATGCTGGGAGGTAAACGGTGATGAGTATATCATATTTTTCTGATTTATATTCGCATCCGGGGAAATACCTTGAGAAGCATTTGATAGGATGCTCAAGATTGGTGGATAAATTCATAAAAGAAAGTGATACAAACCTTATGGCGAAGAATATATTGCCAAGGGTTACATCTATAATATCCCTTTGCCACGACCTTGGGAAATCAACAAGTTATTTTCAAACATATTTGGATGCCAAAGCAAACGATAAGAAGAAATTCAAAGGAATGAAGGAAACACATCATTCACTGATATCTGCAGTCATATGCTATTTTATTGTAAAAAATGAAGTGGAGAAATATAATTTGGAAGATGATGAAAGGATGCTAATTCCTTTCATCTCTTATATCGTCATTAAAAAGCATCATGGGAATCTTGATGATATAATGAATGAGGCTGCAATAGAAGATGAAGATATAGAAACAATGAAGAAGCAGCTTGAAAGCATTGATATGAATAGATTTAAGATATTAAACGAGAACCTGAATAGTATGGGGTTAAATGCAGATTTGAATAAAGAAAATGTATATACGTACATCACCCATATTAAAGAAGAATTAAGATATTTAAGGCGTATTCTAAGAAAGATTGACAAAAGAAAAGATATTTCAAAATACATATATATAAATTATGTATTTTCATTGCTTATTGATTCTGATAAAAGCGAAGTAGTTGTAGGTGATAATGTAGAACGAAGAGAAATAAACCTGCCAGGAGATATTGTTGACAACTATAAGAAGGAGCTTTCATATAAAGAAAATAAGATGAATATCTTAAGAGAAAATGCATATAAAGAAGTAAATGATAAGATTGATACAGGAAAAAAGATATTGTCGATAAACCTTCCAACTGGCTTAGGAAAGACTTTTACAACTATATCATATGCATTAAAACTTAGAGAAAAGATTTTGAAAGAAAGTGGAATAAAATACCGCATAATTTATTCATTGCCCTTTTTAAGCATAATTGAGCAGAATGCACAAGAATTTGAAAAAATATTAAAGGCAAATGGAATAAACTTAGATTCTGACACACTATTGAAACATCATCATCTATCAGATGTAAAATATCGAAAAGATAATACAGAATTTGAAACAGACCAGGCGAAAATAATGATAGAAGGCTGGAATTCTGAAATAATTGTGACTACCTTTATTCAGTTTTTCCACACGATATTATCCAATAGGAATAAATCCTTGAGGAAATTTCATAGAATAGCTAATTCTATAATCATACTTGATGAAATACAGTCTATTCCCTTTCATTATTGGCTTTTAATGAAGGAAATATTAAAGGCAGTTACAAATGAACTTAATTCCTATGTTATTTTTGTTACAGCAACACAGCCATTAATATTTAAAGAAGATGAAATATATTCTCTTGTTGAAAAACAAAAGTATTTTAAAGAAATGGATAGGGTAAAAATATATCCAGTGTTAAAGAATGATATGACATTAACAGAGCTTAGCTGTAAGTTTGATTTAGATGATGGTAGAAGCTATTTATTTATACTCAATACGATTAAATCAGCACAGCAATTCTATGATATGATCAAAGAAAGGGTGCCAAACGAAGAAATAATTTACATGTCGACACATGTATTACCCTTTGAAAGACTTAAAAGGATAGAGAAGAAGATTAAAGATGGGAAGGGAAGAATTGCTGTCACAACACAGCTTGTAGAAGCAGGTGTCGATATTGACTTTGATGTAGTTGTGAGGGATTTAGCACCGCTTGATTCCATAAATCAGTCTGCGGGTAGATGCAACAGAAACTGGGAAAACGAAGGTGAGGTAAAAGGTGAGGTATATGTTGTTTCATTGATAGATGAGAACTGCAAAAGATATTCTTCACATATTTATGATAAGGTCCTATTGAATATAACAAAGGATATTCTTTCAAAATATGATTTTATTGAAGAAAATGAATTTTTAAATATCGTTGAAAAATATTACTGTGAAGTATCGAATAAAATGTCATCAGATAAAGCCATTGAAATGCTAAATGCCATATATAAACTGAAATATGATAGTGATGATGGCACAGCAGCAATAACCAAATTTAAACTTATAGAAGAGGGATACTACAAAGTTGATGCATTTATAGAGCTAAATAAAGAGGCAATTGAATTATGGCAAAAATATATTGATTTAAAAGAAATAAAAAATCTTTTTGAACGCAGAAATTTATTTAATAAATTTAAAGCAGACTTTTACAAATATACAATATCTATACCTGCAACAACAGAGAATATGCCGGCTGATGTAGAAGGATTCAAATATGTAAACAACGAATCCTTAAAAGAATATTACGATAAAGAAACAGGTTTTATTACAAAAGGAATTGTTACTATGTGGTAATGGGAAAATGTCGTCGACCTCCAATAACGTAAAAAATATGGGGGAGCGACGACATTTTCATTTATATTTTTTATAAAAAATATTGACTTAATTGTGCTTTATGCTATAATTAAGTTGTAAGGTTGATAGGCATGGGAAATATATAAAAAGAGATATGCTTTAATTTAGCCTTTTGAATGCGTTTTTAGCCTACCTATAAGGAATTGAAACCGGCATATACGTCTTTGCCGCTTTTAGGGTCCGGGTGTTTTTAGCCTACCTATAAGGAATTGAAACCCTGCCTGTCCAACGAATAAACTGTTCGAATTCGGGTTTTTAGCCTACCTATAAGGAATTGAAACTGCGCTCCGGATTGCCGCTGTAAGCCACCCGCGGTGACAGGTTTTTAGCCTACCTATAAGGAATTGAAACGATAACCTTTGGCCGCAACTTCTCTCGAATGTCCGGGTTTTTAGCCTACCTATAAGGAATTGAAACTAGCATACCGGCCCGAGGGACCTGGCGATGGAGTGAGGTTTTTAGCCTACCTATAAGGAATTGAAACCCGCAAGCGGGGGAACAGCCCGAAAAAAACTAAATGGTTTTTAGCCTACCTATAAGGAATTGAAACTAATAGAATTTTCAGTGGTGCCTGTTACAACAATCTGTTTTTAGCCTACCTATAAGGAATTGAAACAAATAAGTGTGGGAATAAAAGCAGCAAGTTTGTCTATGGTTTTTAGCCTACCTATAAGGAATTGAAACTCTTGTAGTTGTCCTTTGTAACTGCGCATCTATCTGTTTTTAGCCTACCTATAAGGAATTGAAACATTTGCCATCCTTCGCTTTCTTGTCCTGTTATTTCGTGTTTTTAGCCTACCTATAAGGAATTGAAACACTCTCTTTTTCTTTTGATATGAAAGGTGGTGAGCAGTTTTTAGCCTACCTATAAGGAATTGAAACGCTATCACAAGCGGTATCCCTATGAATGGAGCAATGAGTTTTTAGCCTACCTATAAGGAATTGAAACAGTTATAGCTGTTACAGTGTTTTAGCATACCAAAATAGTTTTTAGCCTACCTATAAGGAATTGAAACGTTAAAGGTTTGCCAAGCAATCTTTTAAAAAATGCGGTTTTTAGCCTACCTATAAGGAATTGAAACACAAAGCAGGTGGAGCGCAGGAAGTAGCAGAAAGCAGTTTTTAGCCTACCTATAAGGAATTGAAACCGTCACAACTGTCTTTTAGTGAGTCTCTGACTTTAAGTTTTTAGCCTACCTATAAGGAATTGAAACATTGAAAAGAGAGAACAAGAAGATAAAATCCCTTATGTTTTTAGCCTACCTATAAGGAATTGAAACACGGTATTTTTCTTATGCTTGTTTCTGTTTTAGGTTGTTTTTAGCCTACCTATAAGGAATTGAAACTGTAGAACCGCCGCCAAAAGATAAAAAGGAAATGCAGGTTTTTAGCCTACCTATAAGGAATTGAAACAAAAAATGTTTCCTGCATGTGATATAAGGACGGTGGGTTTTTAGCCTACCTATAAGGAATTGAAACTTTGGTATTATCGTTGTTTTTCTCGTTTTTTCTTCGTTTTTAGCCTACCTATAAGGAATTGAAACACAAGCGAAGTAGCCCGCCATAACGCCTCGTATTAGTTTTTAGCCTACCTATAAGGAATTGAAACGGAAAATGCAGAGGAAGAAGTTAAAGCAGGCAAGAAAAAAGTTTTTAGCCTACCTATAAGGAATTGAAACATTGTATAAAATCACGTATTACAAGGGTATACAAAGTTTTTAGCCTACCTATAAGGAATTGAAACGAAACAGGTTTTGGGTGTACTGTCCTGACAATATCGGGTTTTTAGCCTACCTATAAGGAATTGAAACCAAGCTGAAAGAATCGAAGCTAAAGGAGGTACAGAGTTTTTAGCCTACCTATAAGGAATTGAAACTATTTCCGAAAGAGTGGAGAGAAAAAAATCAGGAAAGTTTTTAGCCTACCTATAAGGAATTGAAACTGAATAAAAGCGAATTAGTCGGTAAAATAGCTGAAAGTTTTTAGCCTACCTATAAGGAATTGAAACTTTTCACTTACTTCAGTGATGTTGGTATGAACCCAAAGTTTTTAGCCTACCTATAAGGAATTGAAACGTTGTATATGAACAGGTTTGAATATGGTGCTGCTTGGGTTTTTAGCCTACCTATAAGGAATTGAAACGACAAAATATGATATATGATGGCGGATTTAAGATAGGGTTTTTAGCCTACCTATAAGGAATTGAAACGTAGCGAAGGTGTAAGAAGCGTCTGAATTATATATAGTTTTTAGCCTACCTATAAGGAATTGAAACGTAAATACAACCTCTTCCGCTTTTCAGCACTCTCCGTTTTTAGCCTACCTATAAGGAATTGAAACGCCGCTGATGCATTAGATGCTGCAGGTAATGCCAGTAGGTTTTTAGCCTACCTATAAGGAATTGAAACTTTTCTTTTTCTATTTCTTTTTCTTTTTCTTTTAGGTTTTTAGCCTACCTATAAGGAATTGAAACACTTCTAAAGGCATACAAAGAAGATATTTAGAAGCCAGTTTTTAGCCTACCTATAAGGAATTGAAACGATTTCAGCACCAAAGCCGCTGCTTTTCTTATATTTGTTTTTAGCCTACCTATAAGGAATTGAAACCAGGATTTTATGACGATAATAGAAGGACAAGGCAGAGGTTTTTAGCCTACCTATAAGGAATTGAAACTGCTCTGTCCTTCTTTTGCCAATTGCAATATATTAGTCGTTTTTAGCCTACCTATAAGGAATTGAAACATTTCTGTATAACATTTTGCCTTACTTCACGTATCGGAGTTTTTAGCCTACCTATAAGGAATTGAAACTAAATTTAGAAGCGTTTTTTTCGGCTTGAATAAATCGTTTTTAGCCTACCTATAAGGAATTGAAACCGATTTTCAGGAATGCCTTGAACAATTTGTTTATCAGTTTTTAGCCTACCTATAAGGAATTGAAACTTCCTTTGAAGCTTCCAGTGTTGATGGTAAAAGGAAAGTTTTTAGCCTACCTATAAGGAATTGAAACTTAACTTTGGTTTTTTTGATACTGGATAACATCCATAAGTTTTTAGCCTACCTATAAGGAATTGAAACCTGGAAAATTCATGTTCCACAAGGTTGGTGACAAAGGTTTTTAGCCTACCTATAAGGAATTGAAACGATGGTAAACACAAGACCAGCACTGGAACGGATGTAGTTTTTAGCCTACCTATAAGGAATTGAAACATGTTCAAAAAGTTGAAAATTTCATCAGGAATTCATGGTTTTTAGCCTACCTATAAGGAATTGAAACATGTGACTTTTGCCTTGGGCAGTGGAAGCATGACACCGTTTTTAGCCTACCTATAAGGAATTGAAACAGTGCCAAAGCAGCAACACCCCTGTCAGACAAGGTTGGTTTTTAGCCTACCTATAAGGAATTGAAACTTCCTTGAAAAATGCAGACAACGCGCGGCCTGTCAGAACGTTTTTAGCCTACCTATAAGGAATTGAAACTTTTCTTCACCATACTTGATGAACTCTTTGACATCCCAGTTTTTAGCCTACCTATAAGGAATTGAAACTTCAACCGTAACAGGAAAAGCCTTGTAAACAGCGGGTTTTTAGCCTACCTATAAGGAATTGAAACATGAACTTTTCATCAGTAATCATTTCCGCTGCATTCAGTTTTTAGCCTACCTATAAGGAATTGAAACATGAAAGGAAGGTGAAAATCATGGGTAGACCAAGAGTTTTTAGCCTACCTATAAGGAATTGAAACGTTATACAGCAAAAGCGACGCGGAACCCGACACCGGTTTTTAGCCTACCTATAAGGAATTGAAACTTAAACCATTTACCAGGGTTTCTATGGCCGTTATAGGTTTTTAGCCTACCTATAAGGAATTGAAACAGTTGCTTAGCGTAATATTCGTTATAGCCTTCCAGGGTTTTTAGCCTACCTATAAGGAATTGAAACTTCTGCCACGGTGAGGCTCTCGGGTGGTGAGAAGTTCGTTTTTAGCCTACCTATAAGGAATTGAAACCCCGCCGTTTGTATGCTTCGGGATCGTACCGGTAGTGTTTTTAGCCTACCTATAAGGAATTGAAACTATCGTGAAGAAATCCGGAGAGCGTACGGAGAGCGAGTTTTTAGCCTACCTATAAGGAATTGAAACTGCGCACCTTCATCGTACCTTTGCTTTCTGTCAGTCGTTTTTAGCCTACCTATAAGGAATTGAAACCAAGCTCGGGGCCCTCGCCTTCGTGGTCGTGTCCTTGTTTTTAGCCTACCTATAAGGAATTGAAACTATCGTGAAGAAATCCGGAGAGCGTACGGAGAGCGACCGGTTTTTAGCCTACCTATAAGGAATTGAAACATGTATTTCTGAATAGTAGGGAGCAGGTCGTACCTGTGTTTTTAGCCTACCTATAAGGAATTGAAACCTTGCTGAGCCTCGTCGGTTTCGTCGTCTTGGTTCCCGTTTTTAGCCTACCTATAAGGAATTGAAACACAAGGATAGCGAGACGGTGATCAAGCGAACCACGAGTTTTTAGCCTACCTATAAGGAATTGAAACACGGAAGTACCTTGCGCATTATGTGGGTGCGCGTGGCGTTTTTAGCCTACCTATAAGGAATTGAAACTCTAGTCTGGTCTACTCTGCCTCCGGTTGTTTGCTGGTGTTTTTAGCCTACCTATAAGGAATTGAAACAATGGGATGTGACCGAATATATCAAGTATGGTAAAGAGTTTTTAGCCTACCTATAAGGAATTGAAACAAACCTTGTTGAAGCGTGAACGCCGTATGATAATAGTTTTTAGCCTACCTATAAGGAATTGAAACGAGCAATTCTGTAAAGTAAATAAGGAGCAGAACATTAGGTTTTTAGCCTACCTATAAGGAATTGAAACGGAGGTAACGAAAATGGAATTAGATAGATGGATTGGTTTTTAGCCTACCTATAAGGAATTGAAACCTTGCTGAGCCTCGTCGGTTTCGTCGTCTTGGTTCCCGTTTTTAGCCTACCTATAAGGAATTGAAACACAAGGATAGCGAGACGGTGATCAAGCGAACCACGAGTTTTTAGCCTACCTATAAGGAATTGAAACACGGAAGTACCTTGCGCATTATGTGGGTGCGCGTGGCGTTTTTAGCCTACCTATAAGGAATTGAAACTCTAGTCTGGTCTACTCTGCCTCCGGTTGTTTGCTGGTGTTTTTAGCCTACCTATAAGGAATTGAAACAATGGGATGTGACCGAATATATCAAGTATGGTAAAGAGTTTTTAGCCTACCTATAAGGAATTGAAACAAACCTTGTTGAAGCGTGAACGCCGTATGATAATAGTTTTTAGCCTACCTATAAGGAATTGAAACGAGCAATTCTGTAAAGTAAATAAGGAGCAGAACATTAGGTTTTTAGCCTACCTATAAGGAATTGAAACGGAGGTAACGAAAATGGAATTAGATAGATGGATTGGTTTTTAGCCTACCTATAAGGAATTGAAACAAGGTAAGTCATTTAGCTTTGATTAAGAAGTAACACGTTTTTAGCCTACCTATAAGGAATTGAAACCAATACCAGCTGGCAATAACAATATTGGCGATGTAGGTTTTTAGCCTACCTATAAGGAATTGAAACTCGACACCCTCTCCCGCCACTGGAACTTGACAATGCCGTTTTTAGCCTACCTATAAGGAATTGAAACTGAAAGAAGATGATTTCAATATGCTTGATGAATCCATGTTTTTAGCCTACCTATAAGGAATTGAAACGCGATATGGCGAATCCGCTTGATTGGCTGATTAATTGTTTTTAGCCTACCTATAAGGAATTGAAACGCGGGATGTGCAATAGGATGCCGCTGTGGTCGCTCTGTTTTTAGCCTACCTATAAGGAATTGAAACACCAGCAGGGGCAGAAGGAAGCCAGCAAAGAGATGAGTTTTTAGCCTACCTATAAGGAATTGAAACCTAACCCTGTCAATTTCAAAAGCCCCACCGAATACCTTGTTTTTAGCCTACCTATAAGGAATTGAAACGATTTTTCAACACCGTTTCTGACAAAAGCAGGATGGTTTTTAGCCTACCTATAAGGAATTGAAACTATACCAGTTTACGACGTGCGTAACAGGCTGGCTAGTTTTTAGCCTACCTATAAGGAATTGAAACGAAAGTCGGTAAGTATGGCTATTAACTGTGTTATTGCGTTTTTAGCCTACCTATAAGGAATTGAAACCCTACAGCTGTAGAGAAAACGCCATACAGTCCAGCGTTTTTAGCCTACCTATAAGGAATTGAAACTATGCTTCAGGATTGTAAGTAAATCCCGGCAATTCTGTTTTTAGCCTACCTATAAGGAATTGAAACTATAATTTGGATACCCTACCCATCTTTCACAAATATGTTTTTAGCCTACCTATAAGGAATTGAAACACTTTCGGTGATATTTTTGCAGTAATCACCGGTGCAATGTTTTTAGCCTACCTATAAGGAATTGAAACTCTTTTAGGACGCGCACACCATACAAAGGATTTTGGTTTTTAGCCTACCTATAAGGAATTGAAACAGCCTTTGCTCTAAATTTTCTCTTACTATATACGTTGTTTTTAGCCTACCTATAAGGAATTGAAACTTTCTACACATATTTCTTCCCACGTTTTCCCATTAGTTTTTAGCCTACCTATAAGGAATTGAAACTAAGCAACAATTAAAGCAGATAATGGACATTTTAAAGTTTTTAGCCTACCTATAAGGAATTGAAACCAAAAGTATGAGAGTAATAAGGCGAATTTAACCCCTGTTTTTAGCCTACCTATAAGGAATTGAAACGTGGAAGAATTTTTTTAATTGCCTTTTAAAGGCCTTTTGTTTTTAGCCTACCTATAAGGAATTGAAACATTTTTTCGCTGAGGTAATTGTAATAAAATCTTCTGGTTTTTAGCCTACCTATAAGGAATTGAAACTCTTCTATTTCTTCGGCAATTTTATCGCGTTCCCGGAGTTTTTAGCCTACCTATAAGGAATTGAAACACCGCCTTGATCGTTACAAGAACCTTCGCGGCCTGAGTTTTTAGCCTACCTATAAGGAATTGAAACACCTCGCAACCTACTATCTCCACGAGCCTCTTATCGGTTTTTAGCCTACCTATAAGGAATTGAAACGGAGGTATAAAAATGGATTACGAAAAAATTTTTTCAATGTTTTTAGCCTACCTATAAGGAATTGAAACTTGTTAATCTTTTCTATTTCTTCAGCACCTGTTCCACGTTTTTAGCCTACCTATAAGGAATTGAAACGATAAATAGAGATAAGAAGCCAGAAATTTAAGAGAAGGAGGAAAAGGTATAAAATGAAAACAATATTGATTTCATTTATAGGAAAGGGCAGGACATTTGGGAATGGAAGTGGCTATATTAAAACAAAATATAAATTTGATGATAAATGTACAAGTGATGAGACTGCATTTTTTGGCTCAGCACTATATAAATATCTAAAATTAAAAGAACATGATATTGATAAATGGTTTATATTTGGAACAAAACAATCATCATGGTCTGAAATTGTATCATCAATTGATTCTAATCAACAAAATGGAATTCAAGATTTATATTTTAAGGTTTTTAACGCAGAGCAAAATGGAATTAGTGATAAAGATTTACGCATATGGCAAAATTGTCTTAATAAATACATTAAAGGCATTTGCTTAGTTAAGGTTGATCCTATGGATTTTGAAGTATATGCCAATAAGCTTTTAGAATTGCTGCCAGAAGATGAAATAAATATTATATTTGATATGACACATGCATATAGACATATGCCTGTATTAATGGTATTTTCACTTATGTATGTTAATTGCTTTAAAAATTTTAATGGAATAGATGTGTATTATGGTGCCCTTGAAATGGGTAATAGTGATGTAAAACCGGCTCTAAAAATAGATTTTATAAGTCAATTATTTTCACTTACAACTTCTTATGAAATATATAAAAATTCAGGTTATTTTCCTCCATTGCTTAAAAATATAGGCATAAACAATAGTGAAGGAACCTATTTTAAACTTGAGATGAATAGAAGCATCAAAAAAGAAATTGATGATTTGATAGAAAAAATTAAGCCATTGGAAAACAAGAAGGGTTATATAAAAAAAGCAGCTTCAAATCTAAAAAAAGAATTTGATAAAATGAATAATTTTAAATATTTAGATGAAAGAATGTTAGAAAGGGCAAATTTCTTTTATAATAAAAAACAGTATTTGATTGCTATGACTTTATTATATGAAGCAATATTGGATAAAGTAGCAAGGGTTTATTCGATAAAAAAAGAAAAGAATGAAACAAGAAATGATCATAATTCCAGACTGAAGAAAGAGATAAAAAATAATAAGGATCTTAAAGATACCTTTAAAAAATTAGAATATGCAAGAAATAGTGCTGTACATGGAGAACCAACAAAAAGCATACAAAATTTTCTTGAGGTTGAAAAAGATTTTGAAGAATTATTTTCTAAATCAATAGAAGTTTACAAAAACATTTAAAATTGAGGACATATTATGACATATCAATATGTTAATATAAAAATAGAGATTTTAAAAAAGAGGTCAAATAAAAAAAAGAGGAGGTTTTTTGTATGAAAATAGCATCTGGTATTATTTCATTAGTGTTTGGTGCTATAATTTTATTACAATCAGTATTAGTAGGGGTTGGAGGTACAGTTATTGGTGAAGAAGCAGCATCTCAAGGTGGAAGTGTTGGAATAGTAGTTGCTTTACTTTTTATTATAGGAGGGGCATTTGCTTTTGGATTACCTAAAGTTGCGATGATTTTTTCTATTATAGCTTGTATATTTGGTATTGCAGTAGGTTCAACGACAACATTTAAAGATATGACTATTTGGGGTGGTTTAGCTTTAATAATTGCTGTTATGGAATATTTTGCAGGACGCAAAAAGAAATCAGAATTGCCTCCTACTTCGTAGAAGTGGGCAAGGTAAAAAGAGACAGGTTAGAGAATGAGATATTTTAAGGCTTTGGCGAGTATTTTCGTTGCAATAGTAATTTATGTAGTGTTCAGAAATAAAAATTTAATATTGTACAAATGGATTGGGGTATCTACAAATTCAATTTTAACAATATTCACTGGGAATATACAAAGTAATAATTATTTTTTAAACTGGATTATCTATTCATTGCCGGATGGATTGTGGTTATACTCATTAACAACAATTATGACATTAATTTGGAGAAATGAAGTTTCTAATATTAAATATGTATTTATATATGTAGGATTTACGATAGCAATATTACATGAATTTGGACAGTTTTTGCATATTTTTAGAGGGACTTTTGATATAGGTGATATTGTTGCGTATATTATGGCAATTCTTTTTGCCATAATAACAATAAAATTTAATGGAGGGGAAAAACATGAACAAAAAATTTAAAGTATTTTTTTCAATCTTAATTTTATCAGTATTTTTGCTTTTGTTGATAGGCAGTGGTGAATCAAATTCACCGACTAACAGTGCACAAAGCAATAATACAACTCAAGAAAAGGCTAAACAATTTTATAATGTAGGTGAAACTGCAAAGGTTAATGGGGCAGAAATGACTGTTACAAAGGTTGAAAAATCCAATGGTACTGAATTTGACAAACCTAAAGATGGTATGGAATTTGTTATTGTCACTGTGAAAATAAAAAATGGAGGAAAAGATAAACTGTCATATAATCCTTTTTATTTTAAGATGCAAAATAGCAAAGGACAGATAACCGATGAAACATTTTCGACTATAAATCAAAATACTGCGCTGAAGTCAGGTGACCTTGCAGTAGGTGGAGAAGTAGAAGGAAGTATAATATTTGAAGAACCTGTTAATGACAATGGATTAGTATTACAATATCAAGATAATATATTCAATAAAGAAGCCAAGCTGCAATTTAAACTTCAATAGCCCCTTTGTGAGTGAGCCTTCAAAGGTAAAACTTTGTAGGCTTCTTTCAAAGATTAATCTATGAAATCTAAGCAAATAAAATATTATCAATTTTAGAAGGAATGAATATTAAATGAAGCAAATTAATACTAAAAAAATGTTTTTAATTTTTTCTCACCAACTTACAGATTTGCAAAAGCAGGATGCATGCTTGAATTTAAATATTAGCGAATTTATATATTTACCTGATAACTTACAGAGGAAATGGTTAGATATTTCTCCTTATGAAGAAACCCTGTCTTTATTTTTGCAGGACTTGCTTGACTGGCTCAAAATAAATGCAAAAAAAGATGACTATGTTCTTGTACAGGGGGATTTTGGAGCGGTTTTTTTAGTTGTGGATTTTTGCTTTAAAAATGAGCTTGTTCCTGTTTATTCTACTACAAAAAGACAAATTGTTAATGAAGAGACAGAGGGAGAAAATGTAAATATCAGCAGGGTATTTTCACATGTGAGATTTAGAAAATACGAGAGGTGGGTATAAAAATGGCTGTTAAGTTTTTTTCATTTCTTGGTACAGGATTTTACACTAAATGTAATTATGAATTTGATGGTGCTAAAAAAGATAATTGTTGTTATGTGCAGGAAGCCCTTATTGATATTTTATTGGATAAAGGTATTAGCTTAGAAAAAGTAGTTATTTTTAAAACCGAAGAAGCTACTGCTACAAATTGGAATAAAAATAAGAAGTATCAAGATGAGGCAGGTTTAGAGGGAGTTCTAAGTAAATATAAAAATAAGCTTAGTATAGGATCAGTGGATATACCTTCAGGACAAAATGAAGATGAGCTTTGGAAAATATTCGATAATGTTTTAGAACAGATTAATGAAGGTGATGAAATAATATTTGATATTACACATTCATTTCGCTCACTTCCAATATTGGCATTGATTATCTTGAATTATGCTAAATTCGTCAAAAAATGTGAAATAAGAGGTATATATTACGGAGCAATAGAAGCTTTGGGTACACCAAAAGACCTTGAGAATATACCTATTAAGTCAAGGAATGCTCCTATATTTGACTTAACACCTTTTGTAAGACTGTTTGACTGGACTGTAGGTATTGATCGCTTTATAGAAACAGGTGATATAAGACATATAAATCATTTAATAAAATTGGGTACTAAAGAATTACATTTAAAAGGCATGAAAGATGAAAGAAATATATTAAGTGAATTTGGACTAAAATTAGAAACTTATACTAAAAATGTTGCTACTTGTAGAGGAAAAGAAATATCAAAAAATGGAGTAGAACTTAAAAATACCCTTGGTGAGGTTTTAAAGATAGCAGATAAGACTTATATCAAACCTATGAAACCTCTGCTGCGTATGTTAAATATGAGTTTTAATGATTTTGATAATGATGAAAATAAAAATATGCTTAAAATAGTCAACTGGTGCAGTGAACATAATCAAGTACAGCAAGGATTTACAATACTTGAAGAAGGTATTATAAGTTATCTATGTGATAAATTTAAATTTGAAAAAAATATTAAAAAAGATCGTGAAATAATTGAACAAGCCATATATATTAAACATAATTCATTGCCAGAAGATAAATGGAGAAAAAAAGCCATAGAAAGTAAAGATAAAATTAATGATATTTTAAATTTATTTAACGAAGAAAATGATAAAAATTTAATAAAAGTATTATATGAAGAAATAAAGCCCATGCGTAATGATATCAACCACGCTGGATATAATGATGGGTCTATGAAGGCTGGGAAATTTGAAGAAAAGCTTAGAGAGCTTATTAATAAGGTTGGAGAATATATTAACTAAAATTAAGATGTGAGGTGATAATGTGTACATAAATTTCATAGATAAATCCAGTAAAAACAATATATGTAATGATGAGTACGGTTGGGTAGACGCAGTTACTTCTACAAAATACTTTATTACAAAAAGTGAATATGAAAAAAACCTTGATTTGATAAAATCAAACATAAGGATGAAAAATGCTGATGAAATATATGAGTATCTCAAAAATGATGTTAATGAAATACCATACTTAATACCATTTATAAAAAATAATCCAAGAAAGGTGCCATCATTAAAAGATGCTGCAACATTATCTGTATGCTTTGCATATTGTTTAAGTAATAACAAAGACATAAGGCGTGAAACATACTTACATTTTTTTGATATTAAAAGGTCACAAAACGAAAAAGTCATAAAAGCAGTAGAATTATTAAATTCGTTAGTTAATAATGACAAATCAAATTTAAATGATAATATCCTTGAAAAAACTATAAAAATTGTAAAGGGTGGTGTATATAAGACAAAAAAATATATAATGGAAAACAATGATATAAAATGTCTAAGAGGCTCAAGCTATCTTCTTGATAATATTAACAGGCATAGGATACCTCAATACTTTGAAAAAAATTATATAAAAGAAAGCATCATATACTGTGGCGGTGGCAATGTACTTGCGATAATACCTGATGATACAAATAATATATCAAACATATTGGAAGAAATTTATAATGAAGTTACATTAGTTGCACAAAATGCATTTATTACATATAAAACTACACTAAGAGATATATTGTTTGATTATACGAATACAATTAAAAAAATTGAAGAAGAACTGGAAGATAGGAAAAAATTAAAATTATATATAAATATTGATCCTGCACAGGGTGATATAAATAATGGGTTATATGATAAAGAATATAGGATTGAACTATTAGATTCTGTTAAGAAACTTCCTCATAATGGCAAGGATATTTGCAAAAAATGTAATATAAAGGATGCACACTATTCCTTTTATACATCGGGTGAAGATACACGTCTATGTTTAAGTTGTCTTCATAAGGTAAAGGCTGGTATATTTGCAAAAGACGACTACCACGATCAGTTTCAGAAAATATATTCTTGTAATGGAAAGGGCAAATATGGCGGTAAAAAAGTAGAAGGACTTGATGAAATAGGGTCGTTTAGTGATAAAAATTATATGGCGGTTATATATGGCGATGGAAATAATTTCGGCAACCTTATAAAAAATATAAAAAGCATTTACGAGATGATGTATTTCAGTAGGAAAACTGAATTAGCGGCATACAAAGCGACTTTAGCAGCGATTAATGAAACATACAAAAATGAAAACAAAGAGATACCATTAGAAATTATCGCACTTGGCGGCGAAGATATATTCTTGATAGTTCCGGCAAAGGGGAGTCTTTCATTGGCATCAAAATTAATAGAAGTTTTTGATGAAGAGTTTAAAGATATATCATCAAATGTTTATAATGCGACAATGTCTATAGGCGTTGTAATAAGCAAGTATACAACACCTATTAGAAATATGTTTGAAATAGCTTTGACCCTGCTTAAAAAGGCTAAGAAATATTCAAAACAAATAAATGGAATGAAAGGAACATTATCTTTTATTGTACTTGAAAGTAATTCATACATTGATTTAAGCGACAAGATAAAATTAAACAAGGGTTACTATGATGTTATAAGACAAGGTATTGGTAAATACACATGGGATGAAATTGTTTCATTGATTGGTCTTATAAAAAATATGAAGGATGATAATTCAGCCAAAAGCCATATTTATAAAATAAGGGATGCCGCAAGCCGTATGATTCCTTTGGAATTCAAGTTATTTTATATGTATGATAAATCGAGGAATAAGGATTTATTTAGAATCGAGAACAAGTTAAAAGATATTATAAAAATCAATGCAGAATTTCAAGATGGTCTTTTTAAGATAAGGGAAGAATATTATTCACCATGGTATGATATTACTGAAATAATTGATTATGTTTAGAAATCGGGGTGGTTTTATGAAAAAAAGATACAAAATAACTGTAAAATTAAAATCTCCAATGTGCATTGCTACTGGAACAAGCTTTGGAAGTTTAATTGATAAATATTATATAAAAGATAAAAACAATAAACCGTATATACCTGCATCGACAATGAAAGGGATAATCAAACAAAATTTTATAAGTATTGTGGGAGAGGAGCATATTTCAAATAAGAGATGCGATTGCCCGGTATGCAGTTTGTTCGGCGGTGAAGGCTATAATCCTTCGAGAATATATATAGAAGATTTAAAACTTGATATAGAAGATGATTATAGCAATATTAGATTTTCAACGTCTGTTGACAGATATAGAGGAGTAACAAAAGATAATTCTTTATTTTCAACAGAAGTTTTTGAATCCGGTATATTTTCAGGATATATGGAATTCTACATGAATGATAAGACAAAAGATTATGAAGAATTATTACGCTTGTCTGTAAAAATGATAGAAAATATAGGTTCTGGTAAAAGCAGGGGCTATGGCTGGGTAGATGTAGACATACAGGAGGTGCTTTGATGAAGAAAATAACACTTAAACTTAAAACACCGCTTCTTGCCGGTGGCAGATATCTTGTCGGGAATTTTCTTACAACGCAGGATTTTATAAGTGGTGCAGTAATGAGGGCATCTTTTGCAAGAGAGATTTTGAGAAATTGTATGCTTTATGATATAGATAAAGCAGATGCAACTGGCAGGTATAATTGGGTATATATTAGAGATGAAGGAAGATGTAAAAGCTGCAAATATTATAAATGGTGCAATCGATTCGAAAAACTTAAATTTTCTAATTTTTATTATGAAGGTACAAAACCATTTCCATTATCTGCAATGAAATGCAAATACAATGATGACCATGGCATAGTCGATATACTTATCAATCATTTTGAAAAATGCCCTGAATGTGGAGAAAGGATAGAATTTGCAACAGGATTTTACAAGGGAAAGGAGTTTATAAAAATCCCTAAAAGGTTGATAACAAGAACAGCAATAGATTACATAACAAAAACTGCAAAAGAAGGAAGCCTTTATAGTCTACTTGTAATAGAAGAAGGGAGTATATTCGAAGGTTATATAGATGGCGCAGATGACCTTGAATTTCCTGCAGATATAAGAATTGGTGCGGATACCTCAAGTGGTTTGGGGAAATGTGAATTATTAAAACAAGATAATATAGAAAAGAATAATGATTTAGAAAAAAGAATCAAAGACTTTAATAAATATGTTAACGAAATAACAAATAATAAAGAATATAAAACATATATATCATTTGATTTATATTCGGACTTAATTATTAATATAAATGACAAATTAACTTCAAAGACTACGCAAGAATTTAAAGATTTATGGAAGAAAATACTTAAATTAAATTTTGATTATGAGATTATAAAAGTATATTCTGAAAGCAACTTATATAGGGGATATGATACATCAAGACCGTGGAATATGTGGAGGAAAGAAACCCAGTCAATCATTGATAAAGGTAGCGTAATAATGATAGGCACAAATATTGACCTTAATAAGATAATAGATGAATTGAAAGCAGTGGGGAAAAATGGGATAGGACCTGATACCAAAAATGGTTACGGTGATGTAATTATATGTGATAAAATTCATTTAAATGGAGGGATATCAAAATGAACATAAGCTCTGATATTAAGGCAAATCTTTTGAAATATACAGATGAAATTTGTAATAAAAGAGAATTTTTAGAAATTCATACAAGCAATGACAAGGATAGTAAGAAAATTGGCAATACACAATATCGTGCATTAGCAAATATGGCTTTGGCTTCGGATTGTTTTGAAGAATTAGAGCTATATATAAAATATAAGCAAGCAAAAGGTAATGGATGGAATGAAAGCTTTAATGGTAAAAAATATGGTGATGTTATCGTTGAATATATGGACAAGATAAGACAAGATGTAAAAGATAAAGAAGAATTATCAAAGGCGTTAAGTCTATTTTTTGGGTATATGTATTGGCAGACATCATATAAAACAAAAGGCGGAAACACAAATGTAAATAACAATACTTATACTAATCATTCAAAGAGGAGGTAATGCAAATGTTCGAAACCTTCATAAATAGATATATCCTAAAAGGTATCATTGTTGCTGAAAAGCCATTTCACATAGGTAAGGGCAGGGATAATTTGGATCCGACAGAAGCAGACACACCTGTTATAAAAGATGCAAATGGTTATCCTTTAATACCAGGTTCAAGCTTTAAAGGAGTATTAAGAAGTACTATCGAAAGGTTATTATATAATGGCAACATTGAAGGATTTACATCATGTTTTATTGTAAATAAAGAACCTTGTATCAGTGATAAAGAAGTAAAAGAAATCAAGAAAAAAAATAAAGAAAATTATAGGGTAATTGCTAAAGAAATTTATGATAAATCTTGCAATGTATGCCGTCTGTTTGGTTCAAATAATTTTCAAGCAAAATTGCAGTTTAAAGATTTAAATTGTGCAGAAGGTACAAAAAAATATTATGATATAAGGGATGGTGTTGGAATTGATAGAGATACAGGGACTTCAAGGGATGGAGCAAAATATAATTATGAAGTGACACCTGCCGGGACCAAATTTGAACTCTATATTATAGGTGATAATCTTGATGATAAAGATTTAAGTCTATTTAAGTTATGTATAAATCTTTTAAAAAGCGGGGACATATCAATTGGCGGTATGACCAGCAGAGGGCTTGGAAGTATAAGACTTATCGATGAAAAATTATACAAGGTAGATAAATCAAATCTTAAAGAATATGCTTTCAACGGATTGAATGAAGAAATGAGGTGTGAAGATGTTTAAAACATTACATAATGAATGCTTTATGAAATTTGATTTAAAGACAAACAGCCCATTATTAATAAAGGCATCCGAAAATAAAGAGCTTGATCCAATACTGCCTGATAATCAATTTATCCGCACATATAAAGATGGTGAATTAACAGTTGTTATGCCTGGTAGCAGCATAAAAGGCGTATTTAGAAACAGAGCAGAAAAAATACTAAATGGATGTGATATATTTAGAGATTCATGTGCAAGAGAAGCAAAAAGAGGAGAGACTGGAAAGGAGAGGTATATAAGAAGCTGCCCAGCATGTAAGATTTTTGGTTCAATAGCTTTAAAAAGCCGTATTCTTTTTAAAGATTCCTTCCCTATAGGTGAAGTTAAGATGGGAAGAAGGACAAATGTTTCGATTGATAGGATAACAGGTGCTGCAAAACAAAGTGCATTATTCGAACCTGAAGTTGTTGAAAATGGCACCTTTAGATGCGATATAAAGATGGAGAATGTATTTAATTGGCAGATAAAGGTTATTTTAGACATATTAAATGAGATAAATGAAGGGTATGTAGTCTTCGGTGGTGTAACCTCAAGAGGTTTTGGAAGAATGTCTGTATTAAACATAGATTTTTCTTTAAGATATTATGATAAGAAGGACCTTCAAGGATATAAAAGCCACGGGTTTTATATAGAAAAGAAATTTGACATACAAGAGTTAAAAGATAAACTAAACACAATAAAATATGATGATAATACATTAAAGAAGGTGGAGTTCGATGAAACCTTATAGTTTTGTGCCTTTACTTGGTGCACAAGAATACAATAAAAAAAGAAATTTATATAAAGGTAAGATTAAGTTAAATCTTGAAGTAATAACACCACTTCATATATCCTCGGGGTATTTTGATGAAAAGGATGAGATGATATACAAAAGCTTTGTGAAATTCAATGGAAAGTATATCATCCCTGGTTCAACATTAAAAGGATGTGTAAGAACGATCGCGGAAAGTATCTCAAGATGCTGCATATCAACTAGGCAAAGTCGAGAATCATTCAAAGTGAAAATAACTGACAATAGAAATTGCATAATATGCGACATGTTTGGTGCAATGGGTAAAAGGGGCAATATTAGATTCATGGATTTAAAATTAATAAAGGAGAATGGAATAAAAATTCTTAACATACCTTCTTTTTATCAGCCAAAACCTAATAGTGAAGCATATAAGATAAATGGCAAATTCAAAGGTATCAAGTTCTACCACCATGGTACAATTGATATAATTGAAAAAGGGAAAACCCCCTGTGAATTTATAATGCCTGAAAGTATATTTGAAGGGGAAATATTTTATGAGAACATAGACGATAATGAGTTAAATCTTTTATGCTTTGCCCTTGGTCTTGACGGAACTATCAATCTGAAGATAGGCTATGGCAAACCAGGATATTATGGTTCTATTAAAATAACTTCAATTGATAATAATGATGCTGTAGCAAGAGCAAAAAAATATGGCAATGATGATAAAGAGGTTATGCAAAACATATTAAAATTAAGAGAAATATTAAATTGGGATAGAAAAGATATAGAAAGTGCATGGCATGATGTAAATAATCAGAGGGGATATTAAAGGTGGTGAGTATATATGGATAAATCTTCACTTTTAAAATTATCGAAGAAGATAGGCGATTATTTTGTTGACAATAAGATGACAAATGTTCTTGACAAAATTATTAATCTGGGCCAAAGTGCAGCGATAGCAGAAAATGAGGAGATGAAGAAAAAGAATAAATTTTATAGATTAATGTGGGCAATGAACAAAAATCCCGGTATGCTTGGCGGTGGTAATGCTCTTCGAGATTCTTTTTTAACGTTCATAAGCAATTATTTAGTATTAAACTACAGATTCAATAATGTAGAATGTAGAAACAGAGAATTTTCAAGGTTAAGCTTTGATGAAATGATGTATGTATTTAGTTGGGCAGAAAGATATCTTAAATATGCAATGTCTGTAACAGATTATAAAATTAATAACAGAAGAGTGGAGTATCAAACCAGTGGACAGAAACATAAACAAAATAATTACAAAAAGAGAAAGTAATAAACATAACGGAGTATAGCCATGGCAGATGTCAAAAGGTATAAATACGTATTTGCAACTTTTACATTTTTAATGATGATTAAAGTTGAATAGTAAGAATATATATAAGATTTAAAAATCGATAAAGTAATATTAGATAAAAAATTTGACATAAAAATAAAAAGTGATAAAATAAAATCGAATAGTTGATTATAAAAACAAAATATGAAAATAACAGGTGTTTAATATCAAACTTAAAAGAGAAGTCGGGTGAAATTCCTGCGCGGTCCCGCCGTTGTAATGAGGAGCTGCCTTATATTATGTCACTGGCGAAAGCCGGGAAGGCATAAGGCGGCGATGAGTCTAAGCCAAAAGAACTGCCTGTTATTTATGTAATAGCTGCTCTACGATGTATAGAGGCTGCTTAAGTACTATGTAATATAATTTTTACTTGTGCTTTTAAAGCCTCTTAGCAAAAAAGTTAAGAGGCTTTAAATTATATAAACAAGGGGAGGAAGAATATGATTGAAATGCTTGTAGGTACAAAAAGACATTTTTCAAAGATATTGGCATTAATCATTGCGGTATTAATGCTCGTATCAACTCTTGCGGCAACCGCTTTAGCTGATTCAACAAATACAACAGCAGCCAAGCAATTTGCAGACATCAATGGACATTGGGCACAGAAAGAAATAAATGACTGGACATCGAAAGGCTTAATTGCAGGGTACGAAGATAACACATTCAGACCCGACAACCCTGTAACAAGGGCAGAATTCGTAACATTTGTCGATAGGGCTTTTAACTTAACACAGACAGCAGATATAAACTTTAAAGATGTAGACAAAACAGATTGGTTCTACACTGACATACAAAAAGCAAAAGCAGCAAACATTGTATCAGGTTATGAAGACAACACCTTCAGACCGAACAACTCCATAACAAGAGAAGAAGCAGCAGCAATACTGACAAGGCTTTTAAAACCTCAGCCCGTCACACAAGATGCATTAAAAGCCTTTAAAGATTCATCACAGGTTTCAGATTGGGCTAAGGCTACTGTCAATACAGCCGTATACTATGGCTTAATAAAAGGCTATCCGGACAATACAATAGAACCAAACAACCCGATAACAAGAGCAGAAACGGTTGTTATACTCAACAGGGCATTAAATTTGCAGCAAACACCCGCACCAATACCGACACCAACATCAACAACCTATGATAAAGCAGGCACTTATGGTCCGGAAACAGGCATGAACACAATTAATGGAGATGTGACCATAAGTGCGGCTGATGTAACATTACAGAATACAACAATAAAAGGCAATCTGCTTATAGCTAAGGCAGTCGGAGACGGCAATGTAACACTCAAAAACGTCACTGTAGAAGGGACAACAACCATCAATGGCGGCGGCGAACACAGCATAGTATTAGAAGACTGCACATTAGTACAAATAGTAGTAAACAAAGATGACGGAAAAATAAGGCTTGTTGCGAAAGGTGCAACAAAAGCAGATTCAGTAATATTACAATCAGGAGCAAAACTTGAAGAAGACAACATAACAGGCAAAGGATTTGCAACTGTAAGCATAGAAGGAGCAAATGCACAAATAACACTGAAGGGCAATTATGACAATGTAAAAGTCAATGCAGCGGGGGCATCAGTAGAAGTAGCAAGCGGAACAGTAAATAACTTAACCGTAAGTGATGCTGCCAAAGATTCAAAAATAGACATTGCAGACGGTGCAAAAATCAGCGTTCTTGCAGTAAATGCAGCCGCAGCGATAACAGGAAAAGGCACGATAGAAACAGCAAACATCAATGCAAATAATGTTACAGTAGAACAAAAACCTGCTAATACTACTATAGCATCAGGTATAACAGCCGAAATAGGCGGTCAGTCAGCTACAGGTTCGACATCATCGAATACCGGGAATAACGGTGGCGGTGGTTCAACAGCAACTAAGTATGCGGTAACTGTTGCTAATGCAGCATATGCAAGTGTAAATACTGACAAACAGACGGCGGCGGCAGGAGACACGGTAACGATAACTGTAACACCAAATGAAGGATATAAATGCAACTCAATAACAGTAACTGACAGTAATGGAAAACAAGTAGTAACAACAACAGTGAAAGATGGACAGCAATATACTTTCATAATGCCTGCAAGTGCAGTAACAGTGGTGGCAACAGCAACAGCAACTAAGTATAGTGTAAATATTACTCCTTCAAAAGTTTATAGCGAAATTTATATATCTGTATATGAAACAAAAGATTTCATATTTAATATAAGCCCATCAGATGCAATAATAACGGCTGTTTCAGATAATACAAATGTTGCATCGGTATCAGCCAATGGAAATACTATAACAGTTTTAGGAAAATCAGAAGGTACAGCTAATATTGCTGTTACGGCAAAAAAAGACGGATATACTGATGGATATTACAATTTTAGGGTTAATATTATAAAACTGCAATGGCAAGCTGCTAATGGGGGATTACCATCAAGAGACATATATACCTCACTTGTTATCAACCAGGAATCTACAGATACAATGTATGTTGGGACATATAACGGCATATACAAGACAACGGACGGTGGTGCTACTTGGTACAAGGTAAATAACGGCTTACCATCAGAAGTAAGAATTTCTTCCGTTGCAATCGATCCTAAAAATCCCAATACTATATATGCCGGAACAGCAAATAATAATGGCATATATAAGACGATGGACGGCGGTGCTACCTGGAACAAAATAGGCAATGAATTGCCGCAAGTATTGCGTATTCTTTCTCTTGTGGTTGCACCTGATACAAGCACTTTATATGCTACGGTCTATAATAATGTATACAAAACAACAGATGGAGGCATTACTTGGAATAATGTAAGCACAGGATTGCCAATAGCATGGATTACATGCCTTGCGGTTGACCCTAATAATCCAAATACCATATATGCCGGAACAGACCATGGTCATGGTATATACAAAACGTCAGAGGACGGTGTTTCATGGGGCAGTGTAAGCAATGGGTTGCCGCAATCAACCGATGGTGCATCTATCACTTCTCTTGTAATTGACCCAAATAACACGAATACCATATATGCTGGAACAGATGATGGACACGGTATGTATAAAACTACGGACGGTGGTATTACATGGCATAGTATAAATACAGGGTTACCAACAACAAACTTACAGATTACATCACTTGCAATTGATGCCGCAACGGGAATAGTATATGCCGCCGGTTTTAATGGAGATAGTTTAAATGATATATACAGAACAACAAACGGTGGTGTTAGTTGGAGCAGTATAGGCAATGGATTACCATTGACACTTAGGACGTATTCGCTTACATTTGATTCTAAGACAGGAATTTTATATGCCGCGACAAGTAATGGAGTCTATAAATTAGCAACAAAGGGTAATGAAAATATTCAGTTAAGGGTAAATATTAATCCTGATGGAGACTATGAAGGAGCGAATATTGCAACAGGTGAATCAAAAGATTTTACATTTAGTACAAATCCATCAGATACTGTAATAACTGCCTCGTCAGATAACGAAAATATTGCCGGCGTGACATCTGAAGGGAATAAAGTAACGGTTACAGGTAAGGCGGTAGGTACCGCAAATATTACTGTCACGGCAAAAAAAGACGGATATAAAGATGGGCGGTACAATTTCAGGGTTAATATCGTTAATTTACAATGGCAAGCTGTAAATAATGGATTGCCGGGAATATCCACAACCGTTATTCCATTTGTAACTCATACTACCAAGAACACAATATATGTAGCTGTGAAGGAAAGCGTTTATAAAACAACAGACGGCGGTGCTACATGGATAAGTGTTGGCAGTGGATTGCCTACAGGGAAGCAGATTTATGCACTTGCTATTGATCCTAAGACAGATACGCTTTATGCTGCAACAAATAATGTTATTGATAGTGTGTACAAAATAACAAAGGGTGAAACCGTTTGGATGAGCGTAGGCACTGGATTGCCGTCCGGGGTATGGATCCGTTACCTTGCAATAGACCCTGAAACAGGCACGGTATATGCCGGAACAGGTAATTATAGTGGCACACGGGGTGTATTTAAAATTGCAGCCGGGGATTCTACTTGGAGCAATATAAGCAACGGTTTACCGACAACAGGAGTTTATGCACTGGCAGTTAATCCAAAAACACATGAAGTATATGTAGGAGCAGGAACAACAAATGGTATATATAAAACAACAGACGACGGTGTTACATGGATTCCAGTTAATAACGGATTGCCATCAAGCAAATTTGTCAATTCATTAGCAATCAATCCTGGTACAGGTACAGTATATGCAGGAATAAAGAATATGGCAGTATATAATATTTACAAAACGACAGATGGGGGTGAAAATTGGAGTAACATAAGCGACGGTAAATTGCCATCAGATGTTCTAAATGTTCCTTTAGCTATTGATTATAATAATGATATATTGTATGCGGCAATAAAAAATAATGTATATAAAACGAAAGATAGTGGTGATACATGGATTAAACTCAGCAGTACCGGTTGGCCTGCAAATTTAACAACAATTGATTCGCTGATAACTGGTTTTGACGGGATAATATATGCTGCTGTAAGAAATCCAGTTAGCATATATAAATTTACTACAACACCATAACAGCAAAAAAGGGATATTTCCCCAAAAGGGATTTATCCCGCTTTTTTAAATAAAACACTGGATTAAGGTGATATTATGGATATGGAAGTTACAGGTACACTGATGCAAAGTTATACCATATGTAAAAGGCAGGTATGGCTTATGGCACATCAGATAATTCCTGACCAGGAGCACCCATTTATAGAGATGGGGCGTATTATTGATGATAATTCTTACGATAGGGATAAAAAGAAACTTCATTTTGAAAATGTGGTTATTGACCTTGTGAGAAGTGATAAAGACAATTTTCTCATTGGTGAGGTTAAGAAAAGCTCTAAGGCTGAAAAAAGCGCTAAAATGCAGCTGCTTTTTTATCTATACAGGCTGAAACAAAGCGGTATAATTGCAAAAGGGCAGCTATTTTTCCCTGAGGAAAGAAAAAGGGTTACCGTAGAACTTACAAAAGCAAATGAAAAAGAAATACTTAATGCGATAAATGAAATTACCGATATAATTCATAGAGAAAAGGCACCGGATTTTGTAAAAATACCTTATTGTAAAAATTGCGGATACAAGGAGTTTTGTATGTCATGAAGAAATCAATTTATATTTTTTCAGATGGTGAATTACATAGGAAGGATAATACATTATTTTTTGAAGGTGGAAATGGAAGGAAGTTCATTCCGGTTGAAAACACCTCGGAGATAATGATATTTGGGGAGGTAAGCCTTAATAAAAGATTTTTGGAGTTTATATCACAATCAGAGATAATACTTCACTTTTTTAATTATTACGGATACTATGTTGGCTCGTATTATCCGAGGGAACATCTTAATTCGGGATATATGATTTTAAAGCAAGCTGAGCATTATAATGATAATAATAAAAGATTGTGCCTTGCGCAGAAATTCATAGAAGGTGCTTATAAAAATATACGGCAGGTACTTAAGTATTATCAAAACAGGGATAAAGACTTAGAAAACATCATTTACTGTATTGAAAAACTCGGAGAACTTATAAATGGTACGTTAAGTGTAAATGAATTAATGGCAATAGAAGGCAATATAAGGGAGTATTATTATAAATCATTTGATGTGATATTGAATAACAGGGATTTTGAGTTTGATGTCAGAAGTAAAAGACCTCCAAAGAATTCCTTAAATACCCTTATAAGCTTTGGAAATTCCTTAATGTATACGACAGTCTTAAGCGAGATATATAAGACACATTTAGATCCGAGAATAGGATATCTGCATTCAACAAATTTCAGGAGATTTTCGTTAAACCTTGATATTGCAGAAATATTCAAACCAATCATAATCGACAGGGTTATATTTTCCATGGTAAGTAAAAACATGATTAAAAAAGATGATTTTGATGACAATGCAGAAGGGCTGATATTAAAGGAAAGAGGCAAAAAAATCTTTATTGGGGAGTATGAGAATAAGCTTACAACAACTATAAAACACAGAACAATCGGGAACAATGTTTCATATCGCAGACTCATCAGGCTTGAACTATACAAACTGGAAAAGCATTTGATGGAAGAACAAGGATATGAACCATTTGTAGCGCAATGGTGAAATAGGTGATGAAATGTTTATAATACTTGTATACGATGTAAATGAAAAAAGGGTAAACAAGGTTTTAAAAACCTGCAGGAAATATTTGAACTGGGTGCAGAACTCCGTTCTTGAAGGGGACATATCAGATGCTAATCTTAAAAAGCTTAAAATAGAGCTTTCACGTATAATTAACAAAGAAGAAGATTCAGTCATTTTTTATCTTTTAAGAACGACTAAATATTCAAAGCGTGAAATAATGGGGCTTGAAAAAGGCGGAGAAAATATGTTTATTTGATAGAGAGGTCGTTTTGATAAAAATAGGGGTTTATGGTATAATAGTTATTAAATAAGAAAGCTTATTGAAAGAGTAGCCGACAAAAGACAAAAGGAGCAGAGGATATGCAAAAAGTATTTTTTAAAAAATATTTAGAAGTGAAAATGCCTGGGAGTGGTGATAATACCGGTTATGTAGATAGATTGAAGGAAAAGCTGGAGAATTTGCTTAATGGAAGCGTTGAAATTTCATTTAACCTCTATGAAAAAATCTATAAAGAATTTGAAAAAGGGAAAGGTAAGCTCACTTGTTCCCTTATGTATGATGCAGGATATCATTTGTTATGGGTTCAAGCCGGTGATGTGAAGGATTGCTATGGAATAGCTATTGACATAGGCTCTACTACAATATCAGGAGATCTTGTTGACTTAAACAGCGGCAAGACTATTGATTCCGCTACTTGTACCAATTCTCAAGTCAAGATTGGAGAAGATGTTTTGCAGAGGGTGTTTTATGCATTCAAAAAAGAGGGAAGGGATGAGCTTCAGAAGTTAGTTATACAGGATATTTTATTTATAATCAATAGATTTTCAGAAAGAATAGATATGGAAAATCTATTGGGAATAAGCATAGGAGCTAATACCATTATGGTTCATCTGTTTTTAAATCTTCCTGTAGAAACGATTAGCACGGTTCCCAAAACTCCCATAGTTAATGCTCCCGGATTTATAAAGGCATGTGAAATAGGAATTAATACAAACCGATTTGCAAGGGTTTATATTTTGCCAAGCATTGGGAGTTATGTAGGCGGAGATGTTATAGGGGGAATACTGGTTTCTGAAATGTGGAAAAAAGATAATATATCATTTTTTATTGATATAGGTACAAATGGGGAAATGGTTCTTGGCAACAAAGATTGGATATTGTGTGCTTCCGGTGCGGCAGGTCCTGCTTTTGAGGGGGGCAGCATAGAAAAAGGCATGAGAGCAATGGAAGGTGCTATTGATGATATTGCCTACGAGAAGGGGAAGTTCAGGTTTCATGTTATAGGTGGCGGTAAACCTGTTGGAATATGTGGTTCAGGAATAATAAAACTTTTATCGGAATTATTTTTAAATGGCATTGTAGACAGAAGAGGAAAAATCATAAGCGGTGATAAGGTTGATATAACTGATGATGTTTATATAACCCAAAATGACATAGACAGTTTAATGAGAACAAAAGCCGGAGCTAATGCGGCTGTTTCATACATGCTGGACTCAATGGATGTGAATATTAATGACCTTGATAAATTTTATATAGCAGGGGCATTGGGGGAATATATTGATATAGAAGCAGCCGTAAATATAGGATTATATCCCGATATTTCAAGAAATAAATTTGTTATTCTTGGAAATACATCCTTAAAAGCTGCAAAAAAAATGCTTATAGAGTCAGAAGCTCATAAAGTCTTAAATGATATTCGTAAAAATTTCACATATATGGAGCTTGGCGAAAAACAGGATTATATGAATTATTTAGAAAAAGCCTTGTTTTTGCCTCATACAGATTTAAGTCTTTATCCTACTGTAGCAAAAAGGCTTGATAGCAAAGACTAAGCACTATTCATAAGATATACTTTATGATATAATTAAGTCTATTAATAATAAAATATGAAAAACAGGTGATGGTTATGAATTATAGAATTGAACATGATTTAATCGGTAAAAAAGAAGTACCTGAAGATGCCTATTATGGTATTCATACGTTGCGGGCATTTGAAAATTTCCACATTTCGGGGCAGTGTATTCATAAGGAGCTTATCATAGCACTTGCGATGGTTAAAAAAGCTGCGGCAATTGCTAATATGAGGGTAGGCTCTTTAAGTGAGAAAATAGGAAATGCTATTGTTAAAGCCTGTGACGAAATCATATCCGGTAAATTTCATAACCAGTTTATAGTTGATGCACTTCAGGGTGGTGCCGGTACCTCTACCAATATGAATATAAACGAAGTTATATCAAATAGGGCTATTGAACTATTAGGGGGTAAAAAAGGTGATTATTCCATTGTGCATCCATTGGAACATGTAAACATGAGCCAATCAACAAATGATGTTTTCCCGACAGCCGTCAGGATTGCAGCTATAAAGCTTTTAAAACCTCTAAGTGAAAGTTTTGCTGATTTACAAACAGCATTACAAATAAAAGAGGAGGAATTTTCAGATACAATTAAGATGGGCAGGACAGAGCTGCAGGATGCTGTTCCTGTCATGCTTGGGCAAGAGTTCGGAGCATATGCGCAGGCAATAGCAAGGGATAGGTGGAGGATTTACAAGGTAGAAGAACGGCTCAGGCAGGTTAATATTGGAGGGACAGCCGTTGGTACAGGTTTAAATGCCGATAAAACCTATGTATTCTTGGCAATCGAAATATTAAGGGATATTACGGGCTTAGGGCTTGCCAGAGCAGAGTACATGATGGATCCGACTCAGAACAACGATGTTTTTGTGGAGGTATCCGGAATGTTGAAAGCGGCTGCTGTCAATCTTATAAAGATATCAAATGATATAAGGCTTATGTCATCAGGACCCAAATGCGGACTTATGGAAATCACCATACCGGAGGTACAGGCAGGTTCATCTATAATGCCCGGCAAAGTAAACCCAGTTATACCTGAGGCTGTCAAACAGGCTGCATATCAGGTGATTGCATGTGACGGTGCAATTACTATGGGGGCACAGGCAGGAGAATTTGAGCTTAATTTTACACTTCCTTTAATTGCACATAATCTTTTTATGGAAATTGACCTGCTTTATAATGTAACAAGGTTATTCATAAATAAATGCATAAAAGGCATAAAGGCTGATAAAGACCGATTGTCAAGAATGGTGGAAAACAGCTTTACGTATGCAGTGGCATTAAGCCCTTACATCGGTTATGAAAAAGCTTCTAAGATAGCGATGATGGCAAAGGATGAAGGCAGGACCATAAGAGAAATAGCGATTGAAAAGGGATTGTTTACGAAAGAAGAACTTGATATTATATTTAATCAATATGAGATGACAAAACCGGGTATACCGGGCAAAAAGAAATTGGAGGATGGATAAATGATGAATACAACGCCGATATCTTCAAGGCTGCATATAGCATTGTTCGGCAGGAGAAATGCAGGAAAATCAAGTTTGATAAATGCACTGACAAATCAAGAGATAGCACTTGTTTCAGATGTTGCGGGAACAACAACAGACCCCGTACAAAAAGCGATGGAGATACTTCCTATTGGACCTGTAGTATTGATTGATACGGCAGGGCTTGATGATACAGGGGTACTTGGAGAGTTAAGGATAAAAAAGACCCATGAAGTATTAAACAGGACTGACCTTGCTTTATTAATAATTGACGGCACAATAGGTGTAACAGAATTTGAAGAAAATATTTTAAAACAAATCAGAGAGAAAAAAATTCCTGTTGTAGGAGTTATCAATAAAAGTGATATTCTAAATATTAATGAAAATATAAGAAAAGAATGGGAAAAGAAATTAAAGCTTGAATTAATAGAAACATCAGCTTTTAATAAAACAGGCATTGAGGAGTTGAAACTGGCAATAATCAAAAAGGCACCTGGTGATGATATGGAATTATCCATCGTAGGAGACCTTATAAATCCCGGTGATTTTGTTATTTTGGTTATACCGATTGATAAAGCCGCACCTAAGGGAAGACTTATACTGCCTCAGCAACAGGTAATAAGGGATATACTTGAAAATGATGCTATGGCAGTAGTTACAAAAGAATACGAATTGAAAGAAACCCTTGAATCCTTAGGGAAAAAACCGGCACTTGTTATTACGGATTCGCAGGCTTTTTTGAAAGTAAGTGCAGATACCCCCAAGGATATTCCTTTGACATCTTTTTCAATACTTTTTGCACGTTATAAAGGAGATCTGGAGGAGCTGACAAGGGGTGTGAAGGCAGTTGAGAAATTAAAACCCGGTGATAAGGTGCTGATAGCGGAAGGATGTACACATCACAGACAATCAGATGATATTGGAAAGGTAAAAATTCCAAGATGGATAAGGCAGATAGCCGGCGGAGATATTGAATTCAGTTGGTCAAGCGGCATGACATTTCCGGAAAACCTTAATGAATATAAGCTGATAGTTCATTGTGGTGCTTGTATGTTAAACAGAAGAGAAATGATGTACAGGATTTCCTATGTAAGGGATAAGAAAATTCCAATCGTAAATTATGGAGTCATGATAGCATATGTACAGGGAATAATACCGAGGGCTATAGAAATGTTTCCCGCGGCAAAAATGATATATATGGAAGAATAAAAGACAGGGTATCCTGCCTTTTTTCAAGTTTTAAACATCACATAAAATTTCTATGGATTTATTAAAGTATTCTTTTGCTTTATCAATATCAGTAAGTACTAAATATAAATTTCCAAGAGCCTTATATGCATCTGATAAATCTTTTTTTAATCCAAGTTTGCTTAAAATTTTAACTGATTCTTGAAGTTCTTCCTTGGCTTTGTTAAATTCATTTAATTTTAAGTGGACATAACCAAGGATGGTGTATATTCTTCCTATCTCATCTTTTTTGTTTATATCTGTTGCAATCTTAAAAGATGAATCAAGGTAGTGCAAGGCATTTTTGTAATCCCCTCTGAGAAATTGAATTCTTCCGAGTTCTGTTAGATTGTATGCGATACCCGTTTTATCCTTTAATTCTTTATAAATCAAATAACTATAATAAAAATATTTTTCAGCAAGATTATATTTCTTCAAATCTGTATAAACCAATCCCATATAAGTATATTCATTTGCAATATCATCTTTCAAATCCAATGCTTTGCTTATAATAAGAGCACTTCTGATGTATTTTAATGCATCTTTGTATTCTTTAAGCTTGTAACTTACAAAACCTAGACCGTTGTTGCACTTAGCTATATAATCAACAGTTTTTGTTTGCGTTGCATAATCAAGGCATTTAACATAATAATCCCTTGATTTTATATATTTTCCCAATTTATTATATAGATTTGCAATGCTGAAAAGTATCTTGCATTTAAGTTCATAATTTCTCATATCACTTTTTTTAAATTCTTCAGCTGCTTTGATATAATTTGATAGTGAATTTGAAAAATCATGTAGGTTTCCATAGCATAGCCCCATATAATAGTAGATTTCCACTAATATTTCAGGTATTGAATGTTCTATAAAATACGGCAAGCATAACTTTAATATTTCAATTGACTTTTTATAATCATTTATAAGGATATAAGTTCTTGCAAGATAAAAATTAATAATATTATATGAATAATCATCGATTTTATTTTTTAAAATTTCATTGTAATTTAAAATAGCCTCCTCATAATTTCCGCAGTCTAATGCTTTTCTTCCACATATAATAAGATTTAAAACATTTTTATACAGTGATATTTCTTCCTGCAGCTGACCCTTCTCCTTGAAATCATCATCAAGGAAATATATGATGGGTTTATTTAATTTGTCGGCAATAAAAGATAAGGATTTAAGAGATGGATTTATCTTTCCTTTTTCAATTAAACTTATGTATCCCTTTGAGAATTCTCCGCCTGAAAGGTCTCCTTGCTTTAGGAATAATTTTTTTCTCTCTTCCCTTATTTTTCTTCCAAGTTTTTCAATATCTATCAAACTTTCCACTCCTTTATCGTACTTATAAAACTTATTATAAGTTAACTTTTTAAAATTTTCAATTGAAATTTTTAATAATGTAATTTATTTTAAAATAATTTAAATTTCATGGAATGATATTGTAAATTAATTATAGGGAAAATAAAAATAAAATAAATTTTTAACATAGTATAAAAACACCGTTATTTTTTTAAACAACATGATATAATAGGTATATAAATTCTGTTATGAGGTGATATGCATGAGAAAACTAACTATTGCAGGACTTGGACCAGGTTCATATGAGCAATTAACAATAAGTACTATTGAAAAAATGAACAAAGCAGATAAGGTTCTTTTGAGGACTTCTAAGCATCCTGTTGTTTCATATTTAAAAGAAAAAGGTATTATTTTCACCTCATTTGATAAAATATATGAGAAAGGAAGGACTTTTGAAGAGGTTTATGATACTATTGCAAGGGAAACCTTAAGAATTGCAGAAAAACATGAGAATGTCGTTTTTGCCGTTCCCGGGCATCCCTTTGTTGCTGAAAAAACTGTGGAACAAATATTAAAGTTTTGTAAAGAGTATGACGATATAGGAATAGAAATAATACCTGCTGTAAGTTTTATAGACGTCATAATAAGCGAGTTGAAAATAGACCCTGTATATGGGATAAAAATATTAGACGGCTTTACCCTAAACTCTGTAAAACCCGATAAAAGATGCGGCAATATAATAACTCAGATTTACAGCAGGATGGTTGCATCTAACATAAAACTTGAACTTATGGATATTTACGGCGATAATTACATAGTTACGCTTATATCGAGAGCGGGAATAAAAGGTGAACAGAAAATCCAGCAAATACCATTGTATATGTTGGACAGGATTGAGTGGATAGATTATCTTACATCAATTTATATCCCGCCGGTTTCAGATATTGTTCAAGAAAGGTATGACATACAGGACCTTTTAAATATAATGGCTGTTTTAAGAGGTGATTTTGGCTGCCCATGGGATAAAGAGCAATCTCATAAGACCTTGGAAAAATACCTTATTGAAGAAAGCTACGAAGTTATTGATGCAATTGAGAAAAATTCCGATGAAAAATTGCAGGAGGAATTAGGAGATGTTTTGTTACAGGTAGTTTTTCATTCGCAGATAGCAAATGAACGGTGTGCTTTTGACTTTAATGATGTTTGTGATGCAGAATGTAAAAAGATGATCAGAAGGCATCCGCATATATTTGAATGCAAGAATATGGTAACTACAGAAGGAGTGTTAAAGCAGTGGGATGAAATTAAGAAGTCAGAGAAAGGATTAAAGTCATATACGGACACCCTTAAGGATGTACCTATACATATGCCGGCATTAATCAGAGGTTATAAAGTGCAGGACAAGGCAGCAAAAGTAGGTTTTGACTGGGATAAGGTGGAAGATGCTTTATCAAAGGTATATGAAGAATTGGATGAATTAAAGGAGGTGTATAAGGGGGATCAGAGGGAAAGAGCAGTAGAGGAATTAGGGGACTTGATATTTGCTGTTGTCAACGTGGCGAGATTTTTGGAAATTGACCCTGAGCTATCTGTACATAAAACCATAGAAAAATTTATAAAAAGATTTGAATATATTGAGAAATCAGCCACGTCCCAAAGTATAAAAATGGAAGACATGACATTGGATGAGATGGATAAACTATGGAATGAAGCTAAAATGCATAATTTTAATAAAAAAAATGAAAAATAAGCTTAAACTTAGAAGGATTTTTAGATTTTGTGTAGAATAAGTAAAAGTAAGATAATTTATAAGGAGGTATAATTGTGAATAAAGCTGACCTGATAACAAAAATGGCAGAGAAAAGCGATTTAACCAAAAAGGATACGGAGAAAGCATTAAATGCTTTTGTAGATTCCGTACAAGAGGCATTAAAACAGGGCGAAAGAATACAGCTGGTAGGTTTTGGGACATTCGAGGTTAGGGAAAGAGCAGAAAGAAAAGGAAGGAATCCTCAGACAAAAGAAGAAATAACCATTCCAGCATCAAAAGCACCGGTATTTAAAGCAGGCAAAGCTTTAAAGGATATTGTAAATTCTTAAAAAGAATCAGGTCGTATGACCTGGTTCTTTTTTACAAGATTTAAAGTGATGGGGGGATATCTGTGAGACTTGATAAATTTTTGAAGGTATCAAGACTAATAAAAAGACGCACAATTGCAAAAGAGGCATGTGATAAAGGAAGGGTATTAGTAAATGGCAAGGTTGCAAAAGCCGGAGACATATTAAAAGAAGGAGATAAAATAGAAATAAAATTTGGTTCTAAAGATGTAAAGGTAGAAGTCTTAAGCTTAAAAGAACATGTGCTTAAAGATGAAGTTCAAAGTATGTATAGACTGCTATGATAATAATTTATTCAAAAAGTGTATATATAAAAAAATTCCTCAAATACTATTGTTAGAATATTAATGGGAGGGATTTTTTTGAAAAAGAAAATACTTATTTTGATTTTGTTAGCTTTATTATTATTATCTTCCTGTACCAAGCCATCAAAATTTACGGAACCTGCAAAAAAACCCGCTGTTTCACCTCCACCTATTCCCTCAAAGATAAGCATGGGTGAAAAAAAGGAACCAGTACTTAAGGTATATGTAAAACAAACGGGAAAAATCGAATCAATGCCCATTGAAAAATATATAACAGCGACTGTTGCCGGAGAGATAAAAAATGATTGGCCTATGGAGGCATTAAAAGCACAAGCGATCTTAGCAAGAAGTTATGTATTAAACTTTGTCAGTACAAAGACATCAAAATACCCCGGAGCAGATATATCCACTGATTTCGAAGAGGCACAGGCATGGAACCCTGCGAATATTAATTCAAGAATTAAAAAAGCAGTAGATGAAACAAGGGGAGAGGTTGCTGTCTATAACAGCAAATATATTGACGCATGGTTTCATTCACATGCGGCAGGTCAAACAGCGATGGCAAAAGAAGGGTTAAACTATAAAAAACCGGAACCACCGTATATAAAGAGCGTAAAGTCAAATGATAGCCCTGATGCGCCCGCAGACATAAAACACTGGACAGTGAGCTTTACAAAGCAAGAAATTGCAGAAGCGCTCCAGAAAATGGGTTTAAATATAAAAGACTTTAAAAATGTTACCATAGGTACTAAAGGAGCGTCTGGTAGAACGATCAATTTAAATTTTGACAAGACACCTGTTAATGCGCCTGACTTTAGAATAGCAATTGGAAGTGAAAGGTTAAAATCAACTATGCTTGACAGTGTTAATTATGACGGAAACAAGCTTACAATTAAAGGGCGAGGCTTTGGGCATGGTGTTGGTATGTCGCAGTGGGGTGCATATCAGATGGCAAAACAGGGTATGAAGGCAAAGGACATAATAATGTACTATTTTAAGGACTTAAATATTGTTAAAATATGGTAAACAAATCCTCCTAAAAGGAGGATTTGTTAGTTCTAAAAATTATACAAGCATCATATGAATTAATAGAAATATTAGAGGGGGGTGCAAATAAATGGAAAATACAAGAGGGACAAATAGAGCAGAAGCTCAAAATATAACCATTGAAAATAGAGAAAAAGTTCATGTGACAGGGGTGCAGAATGTAGTAAGCTTTGATAATGAAGCAGTTATTCTTGAAACAGCTCTTGGACTTTTAACGATAAAGGGTCAGGAACTTCATATAAACAAGCTTAATCTTGATGATGGGCAGCTTGCGGTAGATGGGGAAGTTTTAAGCATTACATACAGTGATAGAAGTGGCATTATTGGAAAATCAGGAAGTTTTTTCAGCAGGATGTTTAAATGAGCTGAGCAAATCGGTTTTCTTGTTGCAAAAACATTGCTCCTATTATAATATTAAACTATAATGTTATAAAGGAGAAATAATATGCATACAGTAATTCTTGTTGATTTTGACGGTACGATAACAAAAGAAGATACCTGCATTGCGATGGCTAACAACTTTGCAAAAAAAGGATGGAAAATGATAGAAGAGGAATGGAGGTCAGGGAAATTAACTACCGAACAGTGTTCCTTAAAGTTATTTGAATTTATGGATGTTGATCAGGAGAAACTCGAAAAACTTTTGTACAGTATAGAAATAGATGAATCTTTCATAGATTTTCTTGATTTTTGTAAAATAAAGAAATATCATGTGATCATTACAAGCGATGGATTTGACTTTAATATTAAGACAATATTGAGCAGGTATAATATAAATCTTGAGTTTTACAGCAACAAACTTGAATTTACGGATGGGATAATAAATGCTGAATTTTATACTTCTAAGGAATGTGAAAAATGCGGTATGTGTAAGTTGAATGTCTTAAAGAAATTTAAAGATAATAATACAAGGATTATATATATAGGTGATGGTTATTCCGATATCTGCGTTGCAAAATATGCTGATGTGGTATTTGCAAAAAATGTGTTGCTAAGCTATTGTATTGAAAATAATATCTCACATATACCATTTAATAATTTTAGCGATATAATTAAAAAATTGAAGTGATAAATTTAAATAGAATTTATCACTTCGGAAATTTGTGGGATAATTTGTTTTTTTCTTGATATAACCTTTGGAAGATAAAAGCTGTTGCCTTTAATATCAACATTAAATGCTTTTTCCAAGATATCTGTATGATTTCCGGCAAATAACATTTCGGAACCTTCTTTAATTATATCTGTAAGCATCAGTAAAAGCATATCATAATTCTTATTTTTCCTTTCAATTTCCATAAATTCCAGTAATTTCATTTTTAGTTCCTCGGTGTTTGACAAGGTATTAACCTGACCTACGCCTATTTTCAGGTTGTTTATCACAAAATCTTTAAAATCCGTATAAAATATTTCTTTTACAGATTTGTCTTCAAGTGATGTACCGGCTTTAAGCATTTGATTGCCGAAATCATCTATATCAATGCCTGCTATTTCAGATAGTTTTTTTGCTGCTCTTATATCTTCAGGAGTACAAGTCGGCGACCTGAAAATAAGGGTGTCCGACAAAATTGCTGCACACATGATACCTGCTATTTTTGGTTCGGGAGTGTGGCAGTTTTCTTCGAAAATCTTATTTATTATTGTTGATGTACAGCCTACCGGTTGATTCCTGAATAATATAGGCATGTCGGTTTCAATACAACCTATCCTATGATGGTCGATTATTTCAAGTATTTTGGCCTCTTTAACCCCATCTACGGCTTGAGATAGTTCATTGTGATCAACAAGAATTATTTTTTTCCTTTCATAATTAAGTATATGCCTTCGTGCTAAGAGACCCAAAATCCTTCCGTTTTTGTCAGTGACAGGAAAGTTTCTAAACTTGTATTTAAGCATAATATTTCTAATATCATCGATATAATCGGTTTCTTTAAAGGCAATAATTCCTTCTTTTTTCATAATATAAGAAATTGGTAAACATTGACTAACAAGTTTTATTGTGTCAAAAGTGTCCCATGGAACCACAATAAGTGTGCATTTATATTCTTCGGCGATATTGATGACCTTTTTTGGGACGTCATGATTTCCGGTTATGATTAATGTTTTTGCTCCTTTTTTTATTGCTTCTATTTGTATATTTTCTCTGTTGCCTACAATAAGTATACAACCTTCGTTTATTCTTTTAAGGGCACTTTCCTTAGACATGGCAGCTACTACAATATTGCCTTTAATAAAATTTGCATTTTGGATTAATATTTTGCCGTTTAATGTTTTTAAAATATTATCCAATGGGATTTCATATTTTGATAATTCCTGTAATGAAAAAAGATATGCTTTTGCTATATCGGCAAGTGTAGCGATGCCTTTTAATTTTTGTTCGTTATCAACAATTAATACGGTTTGCAAATTTGTTTCGGAAAGAAGTTTCCATGCATTATACATCGGTGAGTCTTCGGTTATTGTCAAAGGCTTGTCGTATGTAATATCCTGTATCTGTGTATATACATTGTCAATATACATGGGTTCTTTTACATCAAAATAATTCAGTACAAATTGTGTTTCTTTATTTATAGGACCAAGTCTAACGGGAATAGCATTCAAACCTTCTAAATTTCTTTTTGTATATGCATATGCTATTGCAGAACATATTGAATCCGTGTCTGGATTTTTATGCCCTGTTATGTAAACTACACTCATATTTTACCCCCTGTATTTATAAATTATGATGAATCATATCATCTTCTAATACTAATATAATATAGCATAGGAGGTGTTGAGTAAATGGTAATAACTGTAAAGAGCCAGCTTTATGCATTTTTTGTTACCTTTTATGGGGGTATTGCTATCGCTTTTATATATGATATTTACAGGATTATTAGAATTATTGTTAAGCCCAAAAAAATTATTTCCAACATTGGTGATATTATTTTCTGGATTATCGGTACAATTATTATGATATATTTTTTGTACATAAGCAACTATGTAGAATTAAGGCTGTTTAATTTTCTTGGATTTTTCATAGGGGCACTGTTATATGATATCGCTTTAAGTCCTTTTATAATCAAACTGCTTCTTAAGGCTTACAAAATAATTATTAAAATATTAATAAGATTATATAACACAACCGTATATCCAATTAAAATGATATTAAAGATTTTACATATACCATATAAATTTTTAACAAAAATTTTTTTGATACCATCGGAATTTTTCAAAAATATTAGTTTGCATTTTAATTTTTTTAAGAAAAAAAAATAGAGGAATTTTTATTTACAAGTCGAATAAATCATGTATAATATTAATATAAGATATAGGGGAATGATAAGAATGATAAAAAATAAAAAATTAAAATTAAAACCAATTTTAATTGCAATTTTTTTAATTTATTTTGTTGTTACGTTTTTTCAGCAGGGGATTACATTAAATAAGCTTGATAAACAGTGCAATGAAATAAAATCAAAAGAAGCAACCGCTCTAAATGAAAACAAATATTTAAAGGACAGGATAAAATATATGCAAAGCGATAGTTTTATAGAAGAGGAAGCAAGGCAAAAGCTTGGGCTTGTAAAAAAAGGCGAGATAATATACATAGATAAATCAAAAGAAAAAATAAACACATTCAACAAAGATTAAAAATTTAAATCTTGATATAAAGTATTTTTTAATATATAATAACATTATCGATCTGTATGGGGGTAGTGAAATTTTGCTTTTATTTGTAGAAACATGTAAAAGTATCATATACCTTCGTATTAAATAAATCAAAGGGAGGATTATCATTTATATGCCATTTCAGGTTGGAGAGGTAGTTGAAGGAATCGTTCTTAATATTACAGACTTTGGGGCGTTTATTCAATTACCGGAAGGCAAGACGGGATTAGTTCATATTTCAGAGGTTGCAAACACATATGTAAAAGACATTAAGGATTTTTTAAAGGAGCAGGATAAGGTTAAGGTAAAAGTGCTTTCGATGGACAAAGGAGGACGTATAAGTTTATCTATCAAAAAAGCTCTTCCAAATCAGGCATCACAAGAGAGAAACAAAAGGGATTATGAAAGACAGGATAATAGGAATTATAACAATATTTCATTTGAAGAAAGAATGTCGAAGTTTTTAAAGGATTCTGATGAAAGACAACAGCAGCTTAAAAAGAATTTTGATTCAAAAAGGAAAGGAAGCAGTTATAAAAAGAATACAAATTTCTAACTTCGGGTAAAATCCCGAAGATTTTTATGTATGGAGGTTAACACTTTGAGGTATTCAGTTTTTGATATAGGTACAAATTCAATACGACATCTCATATGTGATGTAACAGATAATAAGCTGTGCAAAATAAAAAAAGAAGTAAAAACAACACGTATTGGTGAAGGTCTTGCAAAGAACGGCAGATTAAGCAGTGATGCCATAAAGAGAAGTATTGAGGCTATAAAAATATATATGGAAGACGCAAAAAAATTTAATGTAGATATGATATATGCATTTGCCACCTCTGCCATGAGGGATGCAAAAAACACCGATGTTTTTATTGATGAATTATCAAACATGGGTATTAATTTTGATGTAATAGATGGGGAAAAGGAAAGCCTGTGTGGATACCTTGGAGCTTTAAAGGGTTTAAATAAAGATAGCGCCCTTGTGATTGATATTGGAGGCGGAAGTACCGAATTTGCCTATAAAGGAAACGAGCTTGCTGCAAATAGTTTTGATATTGGTGCAGTAAGATTAACTGAAAAATTTATAAAAAATGACCCTCCAACATTAGAAGAATATAATTCAATAAGAATGTATATAATAAATATGTTATCAACCTTTATAAATAATATCAAAAGCGTTCCTGAGGATATTATAGGAATCGGCGGTACAATAACATCCCTTGCCGCAGTATCGCAAGAACTTAAGATATATTCCAGTGATAAGGTGCATGGCTATATATTAAATAGAACTGAGATAAAACGGCTGCTTGATATTTTCATGTCTAAAAATACAGATGAACGTAAAATGATTTTTGGATTACAGGAAGGAAGAGCTGATATTATAATAGCAGGTACAGTAATTTTATTAACTTCCTTAGAATTATTGAATATCTCTTCAATTACAGTCAGCGAATGGGATAATTTGGAAGGTTATATAATAAACAAAATAAACAGCACGACATAATCAAAAGTGGTATATCAAGACATTATCATAAATCAATCAATGTAATACAAAAATTTAAGTTAAAGGGTATTGACAGAGAGGTATTTATGTAATATAATAATAACGTCGCTTGAAAGAGAAGGATGCCGGAGTGGCGGAACTGGCAGACGCACAGGACTTAAAATCCTGCGGTCCTAAAAGACCGTACCGGTTCGATTCCGGTCTCCGGCACCAATTGAATATCGCGGGGTGGAGCAGTTGGCAGCTCGTCGGGCTCATAACCCGGAGGTCGTAGGTTCAAGTCCTACCCCCGCAACCAAATATAAAATAAGGCGGCGTAGCTCAGATGGCTAGAGCATGCGGTTCATACCCGCAGTGTCAGTGGTTCGATTCCACTCGCCGCTACCATCCATACGCAAACTGTATCGTCTACTGAGAGCTTGAAGTTGGCTTCAACTCTATCAGGAAAGACGATTATTTTATTTATATAAGTAGTAAAATTGATTTAATTTTTCTTTGGTCACCTGCTACCAACACCTCTTTATCTTTTATCAGGTATTTTTTTATCTTATCTTCTGTAATAATACTTATATCTGGTTTTATTTCTAATTCTTTGATACGGGTTTTAAGTTCTGCTTTTTGTTGTTCAAGTTCGGTTAATTTTACGTCTAAACTCGCATGAAAATGTCCTTTTGTGATAGTATCTACTATTGCATTTATACCGTTTATCACTTCTTCATATCTGCGAGATAAGGTCTTTTTTTCCTCTTCTCTTTCAGAGAGAAGTTTTTTATTTTCTTCATTTAATCTTTTGGAAAGTTCAGGTATAGCAGCATCAGAAAAAACACGTTTAGATAATTCATTAAGTATATATCTTTCTAAAATATCTTTATTTATGTCTTTGTTGCCGCACTGTTTACTGCGGTTTTTATTGTTGCATCTATAGTATGTATATTTCCTCTTACCGAGACATCCTACCATGCTGGAGCCGCAAATACCGCATTTTATAAGACCGGTCAATAGGTATACCCTTTGAGCATTATGTGAACCTTGTGTCTTTTTTGCAGTTTCCATCTTTTTTTGCACCTCCTCAAACAAATTTTTATCAACAATTGCCGGTATAGCATTATTGATAACTATAACATCATCCTTTCGAATTCTATGATTATGCTTAGTTCCTTTATTGAAAATATACTTCCCAATATACTTTTCATTCTTCAAAATCTCATGTAAGCTATTTTTGCTAAAATTATTTCCTTTTTTAGTTTTATAGCCGTGAAGATTTAGTTCATCTATTATATGACGATAGCCGTAATCGTCTTTATACATTTGAAATATGAGCCTTACGGCTTCGGCTTCTTTCTCGTTAACAACATAATAACCTTCTTTGATATCGTATCCTAAAGGAGGTATGCCTCCATTAAACCGGCTTTGATATGCATTTTCTTTTAATCCTTTCATAACCTCCCTTGCAAGATTTTTACTATAATATTCTGCCATACCTTCTAATACAGACTCAAGAATGATAGATTCAGGGCTGTCATCAAGTTGTTCAAGTACTGATATGAGCTTGACGCCATTCTTTTTAAGCTGGCGTTTGTAAAATGCGCTGTCGTAACGGTTTCTTGCAAATCTATCAAGTTTATGTACAATTACAGCTTGAAATATTCCTATCTCACTATCTTTTACCATCTGCAAAAACTGAGGTCTGTCGTCTGTTGTAGCAGATTTGGCTTCATCGGCATATATTTTTATGATTTCTATGTTATTCCTATTGGTATATTCTTTTATAGCTCTTATCTGTGCTTCTATGCTTTCTTCTCTTTGATTATCACTTGAATATCTGCAATATGCAGCTGCTTTCATTAGATATATTCCTCCTTATTTTTACTTGTATAATTTAATATTGATATTGATGTCTATTATGCCATAATATAATTAAACTGCTGAAAACACGAATGTGCCGTAGGTGGTGTTTATGTTTTAGGTCGTTCATAGCCGATATTTTGATTAAGTATAATTTTTTTAATGCCGTTATGTATAATAAATAATGCTTCACAGTCTTTAATATCATCGGTTTCTATTGTTATATTAAAGTTATTACAGATAGAAATAACGTCAATTGGCGCTTTTAAAGATAAATCATTTAAAAGTTCCCTGGCAAAAATACCAGGGGTTTTATTAATAGGCATAAATTTCACCTCACATATTTGATATGTGTTTTTTTATTTTTTCATAGTCATGTTGAGATAGCTGGACGTTATTATTACGAGCAGCGATTTTAGCCGTATCCGGATTTAAAACACTTTCCACGTCTTTTCGCATAAATTTCCACTCACGACCTACTTTTGAAGCTTTTAAACGGCCATCTTTTATCATATTGTATACTGTTTGATTGCTTACTCTTAATAAGTCAGCTACTTCAGAAACATTTAATATATCCGGTCGATCATTTTCATTTAAATTTGAAAGACTTTTGCCCAGCTCTTGAAGCATATGAACCTCTTCAGCAGAAAAAACCATTTCTCCGCAGTTAGGACATACATAAGCTTTTACACCATCTATTGTTAATTTATATTTTTCCCAGCCAGCTGTTGTCGATATAGTTCTTTCTTCCATATCGGCTCCACAAAAGTAGCATTTTCTTTTTATCATTTCTTTTCCCTCCTTTTTAAAAGTCCATTATAGCATTCCCAAACTTCCTCTATAGTTCTGCATACAGTTACAACTAATGGATAAGGATATGCAGCAGCAACAACTGTATATATTTCTGGATCTTTGTCTGTTGCTTCTTGAAATATTACATGAATATCTTTAAATTGAGGTTGTAATTCAACTACTTTACCATATAATATACATTCAATAATCTTTTTATCTTCTATTTGTCTTTCTATCATCCTGCATATCGCATGGGATGAATAATCGAGCAAACCATTTTTTACACATTTTCTTATCCATTGTTCAGCCATATCATTCATTATTATTTCCTTCTCCTCTCATTATATTATAAAATATTATAAAATACTATAAATTATTATAAAAAAGTCATAAAAAATTAATAAATTTATTGACTAAAAAACGAAGTTATGCATATAATATATTTGAGAGATGAATTCTCTTTGGGGCTCGTTATCACGGGCGGCCGCCTAAGGGCGGTTTTTTTATTTTAATTGGTTTATTGGAAAAACTTTCAATCCAATTCCTTTATATGAAGGATAGCCTAAAAATTTATCTTCAAAAATTTTAAAAGCAAAATCTTTATGTTCATCTCTAATATATTTGTGAATGGGATAAGAAACGAGATCTGCTATTTCTAATCCAGAATAAGACATTTGTTCATTAGATTGCTTACACCATTTTGGATTAAAATATACGCCACTTATATTTTGAAATTTTTCAGCAGAAACATAATCAGTTCCATTATTAAGTATGTTTTTTATATGTTCTAAAATAAATTTATCTTCTTTTTTCCCTCTTGCTTCCAAAATAATAACGCCTTTTTTTGTTTTATTTTTTAAAATTAAGGTTACAAAACGCTCTAATATAAAATCTAAACAAAGATTGTAAGGATGGAATGGTGTAATATATTTTATACAATGAGTATATTTATCAATTGTAGATGATATAATATACATTTGTGTCGATGAAATGAAATCTGTCAAGTCATATAAAAAATTATCATAATCAATTATAGTGGGATCAAAAGCTTTTGTCTTATTTCTAATTTCTCTTGAGTGAAAAACTACTCTTTTCACTTTAGATGAATAGGTGAATTTTCCATCACGCCAATACTTATTTTTTAATTGAGTAATATTTTCTTTTGCAACAATAAAATTGTTTTTATCAATAACACAACCGGTTATAGTAAAATAGCGTTCAATATTTGATATTTCTTCATTGCTATTGATTTTATTTATAATGCTTTTTAAATTTGAGTCATTATTCTCATCTATAAACATTGTATAATCAATACCAGTTGGCCATTTGTCAATGGATGTAGGCCTAACCCGCCAATTATCCAATTTTATCCTCCTAACTACTTTAGATGTACCAAACATTATCATTTGAGTAAAACTTATCTACCCGCAATACTTCATAATATCCTCCGCAACCTTATCAGCCTCAGCCTCTATGTATTCATATTGCATGTCTAAACCTATGTAATAGCTTTGTTTTGGACAATCTTCTAAGATGTGTTTTATTTCATGTATAAACACTTTACATTGTTCTTCATATCCAATGTTACCGTTTAAGATTAAATAATAATTGCCATGACGACTGACATATGTAAAGCCATAGATACAAGTATCAATATTAGCAATAGATACTTGTATATCATACGCTGTCATAAGCTCATAGAATGGGATTTCTTGATTTAAAAGAGCCTTCATAAGAAGCTTGTCCAGTATTTTAGGAGCCATATTATTCCCCCTTTTTTATGCGTGGTTTATATATATATCCTTTTTCCTTTTTTTCTTTTAGGTCTTCTAAATAGTTATCTATGGTGATTTTAAAAGTATTATCGTAATGAGTGCTCCCATCAATAGGACTTATTGTTTTTATTGGAGTATAATATTTGCTGTTTTTTGCTTCCTGAAGCACTTTAATAGCTTCATCTAAATTTTTCATTTTTGCATACACTTGTGCGATATGGACATATACGGACGGCACAGAAGGATCTAATTCTGCTGCTTTTTGATAGTATTCCAATGCTTTTTCAAATTCATATTCTCCTTCATAACATTTGCCAAGATCCCCATATATAAAACTTATTTGAACTCCAGATGTGAAACCATCTATTAATTTACCTTCTCGGCTATAATAAGATTTTTTAATTTCAACAGGGTTATCTAAATATTTCTCTAAATAATAAATAGCTTCTCTTCTAAATTTCGCACCTTTCCAAACGTAGGCTGTGCCAATTAAATAATATGCTTTTGGATGTTCAATATTTTGGCATAGTTCAATAATTTTATCTAAAACTTCGTGTCTATCTTTAGCTTTTTCTACAATTTGTTTAGCTTTTTTATGAATTGGGTCAATGCTAAACTCTATACTAAGTTGTAAAGATTCAAATAGAGCTTGTGCCAAATTTAAATCATCTTCTATATTCTTCTTTTTCCATATCATTCATTACTTTCCTCCTCTTCAATAGCTTTTATTATACGCATTACCTGCTTTATAGCCTTTGGTGAAAGATTCCTCGTTTGTTTAAATAAAAGTTTTAAATCTTCTCTTTCTTTAAGTTCGTTCCAAAACTCCGCCAGCTCCGGGTCATCTGACAGGACACCGGTTATTTCATCCGCCGGATTACGTATGTCGGTGTTGCCGAGGAGGTAATCGACTGATACATTAAAAAAATCTGCAATTTTTCTTAATGTGTCTGTATCTGGATCTCTTTTACCTATTTCATATAAAGATAATGAAGATCTTGTCATATTTAATGCTTTAGCTAGTTCCTCTTGTGTAAGTCCTTTTTCTTTTCTAAGTTGTGAAAGTCTTTCTCCGAACACTAGATCACCACCTTCTTAGTATTAATTTTACTCTACTATTTGTAGCAATAAAATATATGTTACAAAAAGTAGCTTTAACATAAAAAAATTTTTAAAATACCTATTGACAGCTACACAAAGTAGCATTATAATATAATCAAGAGCTACAAATTGAAGCAAAGGAGGGTGTGAAATGAGACGACATAAATTAATCGAACTAAGAAATAAAAATAATATGACTCATGAAGATGTTGCTAAGGCAATTGGAATAAGTAGAAGCTATTATGGTTTTATAGAAAATGGAACTAGAAATCCAAGCTATAATGTTGCTACTAAACTTGCAAGCCTATATCATAGCGCACTAAAAGAACTATTCCCAGAGATGATTTTTTTTGGGAATAGATGCTACTATAAGAAGCAAAACACACCCGACCAAGAAACAGAAAGTGCATAGCAAATAGAGTGATGTGTATAAAGGAGTGAATATGAAATGAAAGTAGCGATTGTAAAAACTACTATAAGCAGGGATAAGCTTAAACAAGGTATATTTGAAAACGACAGCGAAGAAATAATAGGGTATGAAGAAGTCGATGAGATAAAGTATTATCAGCCTTTGGCAGAGTTGATTTTTAAAAAAATTAAAGAAGATTCTGATAATCCGGCTGTCAATATATAAAAACAATGAAATTTTTCTATATTGTATTTGGGAGGAATTTAAGTGTGGAGTGAGTTTATGCCGGTTAAGGACCAAAAGAAACTGTTTCATATTGCTGATTTGTTAAGGCGGGTATGTAAGGAAGTCAGGATAGAACAGAATACAGAAGGCTGGAAATTGATGATAAAAACATAGTATATAGCCGAACTATGCCCAAAAATATGCTTAACAGATTTGCAACCTAAAAGGGGGAAATAATATGTGCGATAAGAGGGAAGTTGAAAGGCTTTATTTTGAAGAGAAATTATCGTGTGCCGATATTGCAAAGGCTGTCGGAATATCACATCAGGCGGTGTCAAAGATATTAAAGAAGAACCCTGAATATAAAAACGAAAAGGAAAGAAGGAAAAAGGAAAATAAGCTTAAACATAATAAGCAGATTGCGGATTGTGTTAAAAGGAAAAGGAAAAGGCTCAGGGAGGAGGAAAGAGAAAAGGATATTGAAATTTTTGCATGGCTGGAAGAACAGCAGGAACAGAATGCAAGGGAGATGTCGATTGGGAAAAAGCTCAGCAGCACTGATTTTATTGCTGCCTGCATGAGTCAGTATAAGTATGATCCGGGACGTGAAAGACTTGTTTTTATGAAGGGTTTTGCTAAGAAGCCTTTTGATCTGCCGAGATCGGTCAGCGTACATAAGGAGGTTTTTAGTGAGTTCAGGAAGTATGCGCAGGATGTTGAAAGTGAAAAATGGACCAGTACAACAGAAATGGAAGCATTGGGCCGGTGAGGCTTTATTTTTTTATGGAGGTGAAAATGATATGATTAATAATGTTGTTTTGGTTGGCAGATTAACAAAAGACCCTGAGTTAAAGAAAGCTGGTGATATTCCGACATGTTCTTTTACTCTTGCTGTTGATAGAAATTTCACCAATTCAGAAGGTGAGAGGGAAGCAGATTTTATTCAGATTACAGTATGGCGTAAACTTGCTGAAATTTGCAGCACAAATTTAGCAAAATAAAAAAACATATAATAAAATTGTTTTAAAAAAACTTGATAAAACAAGGAAAAACAAGGAAGAAAAAATGATATTTGAAGCGTACTATCAGGAGGATGGTAAAATGTTAAATAAAATTAGTAATTTTATATGGGATTTTGTTATAGCGTTAATTTCAGTTGGACTTTTTATTTTCTCTCATATAATGTTTGTTCTTGTCGATTATAACGTTATAGTTTCAGGTTTATCTTTTATAAAAGGTACTGGATTATTATTTATTGCATATGTAGTTATTTCGCTTATTGGTTTTCTAACAATTGAGCCTGTGACAGAAACATTTTCTTATTTAGTGTATAAAACTACTATGAGAGAGATTGAAACAGTTGATCGCACAGATTTTTTAATATTTTCAGGTATGTATTTTATTATACCTTTTGCTATTTTTCTTCTTGTAAAAATTTTTTAATTTTTACTTCATAAATTGGTCGACGCATCCATAATGATTTTGGATGTGCTAAAATATACACAATTGATTGCCATGGCGATAAATAAGCAAATGGTTCTATATATAGGTGATCCCATTTTTTTTGTTTTATAGAAATATAATATTGATTGGCGTCGTTAAGTTTTTTAATTAAACTTTGAATTTTATCTATATATACTTTATGTGTTTTGAAGGTTATTGTTGTTATATTCTTATTTTTTTGAAATATTTTTATAGCATTTTGTATTGCTAAATTAAAATCATTAGTCATAATTTGAGAGAAAAACTGATTTTTATTATGTTTAAATGTTTTACTTGTGAGTTGTTTTTCCTGTTTTTTGATACATAAAAAGGTTATTGGATGAATTGAGGCATTGATTTTATAAGAGTTTTTTCTGAAAAGTATCCTTTTCATTATAAAGGTTGTTGAAAGATGTATTTGTGCAAAATGAAAGATCGAAGTTAGAAAAAATACTATTAAATAAATACCCTGAACAAAAATGAGCAATATAATTATAGTATGAAGATTGTATTGAAAATAGCGTTTGAAAATAAAAAATAAAATTAAGTTAATGAACAAATAATTACTCCAATCAACCACCATATTCACTATTGCATAGAATAAAATAACAAAAAACATTACTAAAGACCAAAAAATTTTACAACATTTGGTTTTCATGTTATTTAAGTCCTCACTTTCATTTGATTTTGTTTATATATGTATCGGCACATATTCTAAAAAATTTAGGATTCAGCGGCGGGAATCCTCTCCAATTTATTGGAGAGATGAAAGTCGGTATGTATTAAAAAGTATCTGCAAAGGACGGGGAAACCCGTCACGGCAGTAGTGGGGTTGGACATCCCGGCTGCGTACCGGTGAAACTTTCATCAAGGTTTCATTGGGAGCACGAAACTCACCAATTTATTGGCGATGTAGTTCACAATTGTATTTTTATAAGGAGGCATGTGATGAGCAAACTTGTGTATATATGTCATCCATACAGCAATAATCCTGATGTAAACAGGATTAAGTTTAACAGAATTTTTAAGTTTGTACGAAATAATTTTGAAGAAGTAGTACCTTTTTCACCAATCCATGCTTTTGGTGAGTTTTATGATGATAACAGGAAAGAAGATAGGAAAGAGGTTTTAAAGCTTTGTATTGATGTTTTAAAAAGATGTGATGAAGTGTGGGTATTTGGTGATTGGAGGAACAGTGAGGGATGCAGGCTTGAAGTGAAGATTGCTGAAGAAACAGGAATTAAAATTAAAAAATTCACCATGAAAATCTTAGAATTTTAAAAAAGCACTCAAATCGGGTGCTTTTTTATGTGCTTTTGCACACAGATTTGTTTCTCCTCTCCTATGCAGGCTTATATGCCTGCTTTTTTTAGTGCCATAAAAATCGTGTTGAAAATTAATTTGAAGGGGTGATCATGATGGAAAGGAGGTGAAATTCTTGGGAGCAAATAATAATATACCTGCTGTTTCTCCTGACCATTTTTCTGCATGTATATCAGATGTGATTACTACTATGTATAATGCTTTATCAGGTTTAATTGTGCCTCTTGTGATGTTTATGATGCTGGTTTCTATAATATTGTTTATAATAGGTTCGGCTTTAAGATTAAAATCATTAAGGCAGATGGGAGGTGGTGGTTTTATAGGAGCAGCGGCAGGTTTTTTAGTTTATATGGCGTTACCCGCTATATTGGGTTTTGTAAAAACATTATCAATATTTTTAAGGTGAAGGAGGTGAGGATGGTGCTCGAAAGAATTAAAAAAGCATATTTTGTTGTCTCCGCTGCTTTTTTGACGGCACTGCCTAATATTGTTCTTGCAGACAGTGTCCAGGAGGTAAATTCTACAGGCATTAATAACGCAATATTTGCTGTTGTTAAAATTATTTCAGATATAGGACTGGCTGTGGCTGCGGTATTTATCGGTATAAACGGTTTTAAAATAGCAAGCAGCTCTACGAATCCACAGAGGAGGTCCGAAGGAATGAGCGGACTTGTATGGGCAATATTCGGCGGACTTGTGGCTATATCTCTCAGATGGTTTGCAGGTATTGCGCTGGGAATTCAGCATGCAGGAGGTATGCAGTAAAACACCCTATAAAAGGGTGTTTTTTTATAGGGAGGTGACAGGATTGAAATTTTATCCAATGCCGTTACAGCTTGATGAAGAAGATAAAATAGTAGGCGGGTTTTTTTCTCTTAGACAGATTATTTTTATAGTCGCAGGGGCTATGTTTGGTGTAATAATTGTCGGTACCGCTGCAAGGCTCTTAGGGTGGGAGGTTTCTATAATATTAGGTGTGTTCCCTGTTGCGGCGGGTTTTTTTGCTGCATTATATAAGTGTGATGGTATTACTTTTGATAGATTGATAATTTATTTTCTGACATATTATTTTAAATCAAAACAATATACGTGGTATGGTTTAAATAATGTGTCGGCAGAAAACGAAAAGAAAGGAGCGGTAGATGGTGAAAAAGAAAGCAAACAGCAGGGTTAATGTGCTTAATTTCAGCAGCATAATAGACATAAAAGACAACCTGATTATTCTGGAAGGAAAGCGGTACAGAACTGTTATAACTGCTGACCCTATTAATTTTTCCTTGTTGTCTCAAGGTGAGCAGGATGCGTTGGAGCATGCATATACATCACTTGTTCTAAGCATTAATTTTCCTTATCAGATTGTTTCGGTTGTACAGCCTGTTGACCTTAAAGATTCGCTTGAAGAGTTTCACAAGAACTCGAAAAACATGATAAGCAGTATGATAAGGTACGGTCAAGAAGTGGAAGGGTTTCTTATGCATTACGCAACAAGTACAATGATTACTCAGAATTATATTGTTGTTACGCATGACAACAAGGAGAAAGAAAAATATGAGCGTGTAAAGAATGAAATAATGAGGCGTACTCAGGTAATTATTGACGGACTTATGAAATGCAATTTAAATCCACGTGTACTTAATACAGAACAGCTTTGTGATTTAATTTATAATTATTTTAATGCAGGAAAAAAGGTTTTTGCTTCGGATATGATTGAAAACGGCTCTTTAAGTTTTATAAAGGAGGGGTTTAGCGTTGCTGTTGAAAAGATTTAAAAAAGAAAAGAAGGGAAAAATCAAGGTTAACAACGATCCTTTTCATGATCCTTTTGCACATATATCGACCGTAAAAGAGATTGTAATGCCTGACAGTATTGCAGTAGAGCAGGATTATATTAAAATTGGTGGGAAATATATAAGAAATTATTGTTTTGTTGATTATCCTGCTTCACTGCATGTCGGATGGCTTGATGATATAAAGCTTATTTGTGATGCTAATATATCTATTCATGTTTATCCTGAAAACAACGGAACAGCTATAAAAAGACTTACAGCAAAGATTACACAATATCAGTCGCAGTTTATAACGGACGACAGGAAAGGAAATATTGCAAACCTTGGTATTTTGCGTAAGGCTGCACAAAGCCTTGAGGTATTCAGAGAAAATATTCAGATGAATTTTGACAAGCTTTTATATGTTACGATAATCGTATCAATTAATGCTGACAGTTTGGAAAAGTTAATAGAAAAATCAAAGACATTTGAAGATTATCTTGCGGGAAAAGCTGTAAGAGCAAGGCTTTTGACATTCAGACAAGATGATGCATTCAGAAGTTTACTGCCGGTGGCTGAAAACAGCATACTTGATGCTTCTAAAAATTTCAATGTCGGAGCAGGAACGTCATTATTTCCGTTTGCTTCACCCGAATTTTCACATAAAACAGGAATACCGATCGGGATAAATTTATATACGGGTTCTCCTATAATCTACAATCCGTTCGTTGGACCGCCTTATTTAACAAATGCTAATATTGCTGTATTTGCACAGGCAGGCGCCGGCAAGTCTTTTTTTATGAAAGTTCTGGCGTTAAGAGGCTCACTGTTTAATATACGAACTGTGTTTATTGATCCTGAGGGTGAATATAAAGGAATAATACAGAGGGTTGGAGGTGCATATGTAAATCTTGAACCACATGGAAATACAACAATTAATCCGTTTGATATTGAAACGGATATCGATGATGAAGGGATAGAGTATGTAGATATACTACAAAAAATAAGTGAAATTAAAAATTTGATAAATATAATTGCAGAAGGCATAACAAAAGAACCTGTTTCCGCAATGGAGCTTTCGCTTGTTGAAGATTGTGTCAGGGAAGAATACAGTATAAGAAAGATAAACGACAAGCCTGAAAGTTTATATGAACGTACAGCAAAAGAAGAAAATGGAAAGTTTTATATAGGTGCCAAGAAAAAGAGAATGCCAACATTATCTTCTTTTGTAGAGAGATTAGGTCGAAAAGCCGGAGGTGAAAAACTTGCACAAATATTAAGACCTTTTCTAAAGGGCGGTACGATGGGTATATTTGACGGTGAATCAAATGTAGATGTTGTAAATGCGCCGCTAATTTGCTTTGATGTTTCTTCTATAACTGACGAGTTTTTAAAGGTTTATGCGTTGTATGTTGTGACAAGCTGGGTATGGGAGAAATTTGTAAAACAGAATATTCAGCAGAAGAAAATAGTGATGGTAGATGAGGCATGGATGTTTATGAAGTATAAAAGTACTATGGCTTTTCTTGAAAATCTTGCAAGAAGGGCAAGAAAAAGAAACACGTCCTTGACACTGGCGTCACAGAGTTTTATAGAGTTCGCAAGCTGTAATGAAGGACGTGCTGTTCTTACAAATGCTGCTACGGTTCTTTTATTAAGGCAGTCGCCGACAGATATAGATGCGGTACAGGATGTATTTCATTTATCCCAAGGTGAAAGGGAGTTTCTGCTTTCCTGCGGTGTGGGTGAGTCTTTGATAAAGGTTGGGAAAAATTCAACTGCTATAAAGGTGGTGGCATCTAATTATGAAAGAGAATTTATTACAACAAACCCTAATGAGATGTAAAAAGATATTGAATAAGTTTAGATATACAGGGTACAGCAAGTATATTTTAATTACTTCGTTTCTTTTTGCAGCTGCTGCTGTTGTGTTTGAGCCTAAAATCGTATATGCCGATGTTTTGTCAAAGGCATTTGCAATTCCTTTTAATGCGCTGTCAGATGCGTTCAAATTTTTAGGTCTTAGCGACAAAGGATTATATGACCTTGTTTTTAATACTAATCCGGGCGGAGATTATTCGTGGCATGCGCCTTTTTTAAATGCAGAATGGGATACAATGTTATCTTGGTACAAGGTTATAAGCAGTGCGGTTTTTGGTTTATGCGCTGTTTCTTTTGGACTTCTTGGTTTCAAAATGATGAAAGCAGGTGCTAATCCCGGTACAAAAGCTGAATGTATGAAAAAGATTGAACATATACTGCTTGCGGTACTTCTTTTAATATTTATGCCTGAATTGTTTAAGCTGGTAATATATCTAAACAACGGGCTTGTGGATCTTTTTAAAAGTTTAGCTACAAACGTAAAGACTGCTATCGATTTAAGTCCTGATAAATTTCTAAGCAAGATAGGCGGTAAAAATGAATTGGTGCAGGCGTTAATCAGGTTAGGCTTTTTGGGATTGACTGTATATTTTAATATTTTATATATTATAAGAAAATATGTGATTATAACGATGGTTGTAATTTCTCCGATTTTGGTATGGTCATGGAGTATATCAGGGCACTTTGAAGGGCTTGGAACAGTATTGGGAGAAATTGTGTCAAACCAGTTTATGCAGGCTTCACATGCTCTTTGCATATGTATATTCGGAATTATGTGCCATGCTAAAAATCAGGCATGGTGGGTTCCGTTTGTGCTTATGGTGGCGATAATACCGACATCAAAGGTTATAAGAGATTTATTCTTAGGATTTCTAAAATATTTAGGTGCAAATGAAGAGCTTTACGCGGGAATGGCAACGGGTGGATTGGCGGGACTGGCGGTGCTTGCCAGAGGTGTATCAGGTACAGCAAGCAAAATTCCAAATATAGGGACATGCCATGAATTAGCTGTATCACAGGATTTCTCTCAAAACGGAGGAAATTCTTATGGTGATGGTGGGGGTTTTTCAGATTATACAGGCAAGGTCAGCAGAGCAGCTGGAATAGGCGGTAAAATAGCTGGAGGATTTGGAAAGGTCGTAGGTGCTGTTGGGCTTGGCGCAATGGGATTGACATTTGGAGGAGGTGCGGCAACAAGTTTGGCACGGATAGGAAGCAATTTAGGAGGACGATTGGGAAGTTCGGCGGGTGCAATGTCGGGTGCGTTATTGGGGACAGGTATTGAAACGATGAAATACGGTTATATTGGCAGTAATCCCGATCAAGAGTATACTGACAGTTCGGGCAGCGGACTTATTAAAGGATATAAAGATGAGGAGGGGAATTCACGCTATATACTTCCAACACAGAAAGGTTATGATGATGTAATTGCAGCAGAAACATTTGCTACTGAAAGACAGGCAGCAGAGTCAGGATACAGACCCGGCAAATATGGGGATATTATTTATTCGGGCAATCCTGAGCAAAAATATATAACTGATTCAGGAAGCGGTGCAATAAAAGGATATATTGATGATGACGGGAATAAAAGATATATACTGCCGGATCAGGAGGGTTATGATGATGTAACTCCAACAGCACTTTTTACAACAGAAAAGGAAGCACATAATTTACACGGCTATGAAGCACGACACACATCAGATTCTCCAAGAATTGTCACAAAATTCATAGGTGCAACAAATTCTGAAACAGTTAGTGAAGCAACCGCAAAGACAGCAGGGGCAGTATCAGGAAGTATATCAGGTCCGAATGGTGTTCCAAAAGGTATAGAAAAAACAAAAAAAGCGTATGACTTTCTAAGAGATCCAAAAACGTCTATTGATAAATGGCGTTGGAGTTAAAGCCTTGGAAAAAAAGACTGCTGTTGCAGTCTTTTTTTTTATGGGCTTTAGCCTGTTGAGCTCGCAAAGCGAGCGAAACAAAAAACCACCCGCTATGCGGGTGCGCGACAGAAGTTATACAAAAAATCACCTTTCCGTTATAATAAGAGTTGTTCAAGCTATTATATATAACAAAAGGAAAGGTGATTTAATGGCTAATAAACGAGATGAAATGGCACGCACAAAATGGATGTGCAAATACCACATTGTGTTCACTCCTAAGTATAGACGAAAAATAATATATAATCAATACAAAGAAAGTATAAGGGATATATTAAAAGAACTATGTAAATACAAAGGAGTGGAAATAATAGAAGGACATCTAATGCCGGATCATGTACACATGTTGGTGAGTATACCACCAAAAATTAGTGTGTCTAGTTTTATGGGATACTTAAAAGGGAAGAGTGCATTGATGATATTTGACAGACATGCAAATCTAAAGTATAAATTTGGCAATAGGCATTTTTGGGCGGAAGGATATTATGTAAGCACTGTAGGACTAAATGAGGCAACAATAAAAAAATACATTCAGGAACAAGAAAAGCGAGATATTATGTTGGACAAATTAAGTGTAAAAGAATATGAGAACCCCTTTAAGGGGTAGCCCGTAGTACGTTTGTCCCTTTAGGGACGAGCAAAAGTGACAAATGCATGGTGGCTTGAACAAAGTGAAAGCCAGCGCCTTTAGACGCTGGCTAGTAATAGAGGCTTATAGCCTCAGAGCAAACCACCCGTTTTACGGGTGGTTATGATAGAGTGTTGATGATATTATGTTTTGGACTGTTTTGTCCATATAATATAATACCATTTTCTATTATATAGTTTTTTAATATTTAGTTTATCGTTTTTGCAAAGAATATATTTCCTAATTATATAGCTTGATATTGCTGATAACAGAACATATAATCGTGTAAAGAGTTTTTGTTTGAATTCTTCTATTTTAGGATTATATGGAATTTTATTTAAATATACTTCAGAAATCAGATGAGTTTCTGCAATTATTTTATCTCCTGGTTTGATTTTTCGCATTAAATTTGATACTGCTTTTTCAAGATCGGCTTTTAAGATTGTAAGTATATCTACTCTTGTGTGAGTGCAGAAAAGCAAAAATGAGGAAAAACTATTTTTATAGAGGTGATAAATATGTTTTTCAATTCTTCTTATAAGAAAATAATTGCTAACTTTAATAAAATATACCTTGATAAAAAAGATTATGGTTATAATAGGAATAATGATGTTCAAAGGGTAAAAAACATTAAATTCTATAATAATGCAAAAAACAAAAAGAGATATTATAAAAAAGAAATCAAGCGTGAACAAAAATCTTCATCCTTTCTTGTAAATTATTTTTATCTTTACGATATCCTAATAGGTATTACAATATATTTTGTTATATATTTATTGATTATTTTGTCGGGTGAAGCAACAAATTTGTCGCAAAAGTTATTTTATCCTGTTGATATTAAGGTTTTTCCAAAAGATATATCAATAATTTTGTGGTCATGGATTGGAACATCTATAATCTTAATCGGTATAGTTGAATTATTTTTAAGCAGTTTACCAGCAAATATTAAAATTATTGTGTATTATATAGTGAATATATTCATGTGGTATCAGCCATCAATATGGATATATAGATTTATAATAAATCCGCCGGACAGTTGGATAACTATAATTGTAATGGTAGTTGGATATTTCTTTTTGTGGATAAATATTTTCGAGAGAAGTCTATGGTACATTGTTCATTAACGTAGTTCATGAAAATATAACAAGATGAAAATAAAAAGAAGAGATTGTATTAAGCAGTCTTTTTTTCGTGGAGGTGAGGAAATGCGCGGGGCGGAAGATAAACTGAACAGTACACTTAAAAAGATGGGTAATAAAGCAAAGAACAAATTGAAAAATATCGCAAAAAAATTTGCTAAAAAAGCAATAAAAGCAGGTGTAAAAAAATTTATTTGCAATCCCTATGTGTTAGCAGGAATTGGAATTGTATTTTTGATTATGATATTTTATGGAATAGTTATAGAAATATTCGGAGGTGTATATACTGACCCTGAGATACAAAAAGGAGGACAATGTGTTAATGCAATAGTAAGATCGCTGGATCCGCCAATTAAGTCAACAAATGGGCAGGAAAAAAACTTTTTTCTCCCGTGGGGGCTTGTATATTCTATTGAGCTTTATGCTAAGGATTTTGACCCTGCGGTTGATACGCGTCTAACTAAAGAAATAGCAGAATGTTTAGAACCAAAATTCACATATCAGGATTTTCCTTGGGTAAGAACAACTACGGTTAGACATAAAGATGCAAAAGGCAAGGAGTCTGTTTCTACTGTTACAACATCAGGTACGGACACGTTTATTACCAGCGTAGACTCATGGGAAGGCTTTACCACATTTGAATATACACAAGTGACAGATAAAACGGAGGATTCAAGCTATACACATTATATAGTGTCATATATGAATTTTCAAAAAGATTATACAAGACTTGACAGGGCAATTATTTATTATATTTTAAGCAATAATAAGAATTCGGGAATTAAGGTTGACAAAACGGAAGTAAAAGGAGGAGCATTAACATGGCCCGTACCGAGCAGTTCAACAATAACATCACCATTTGGCATGAGAGTTTTGAACGGTCAGCAGGAATTTCATCCCGGCATTGATATTGCAGCAAATACCGGAGACAATATAGTTGCAGCTGCTGAAGGAGTTGTGGAAACAGCAGGTTGGTATGGCGGTTATGGTAAGGCTGTTGTTATAAAACATGCCGATGGAATGGAAACAATATACGGACATAATTCAGAGCTTTGCGTAAAAGCGGGTGACCATGTTCAATCAGGACAAGTTATTGCGAAGGCTGGCAGTACAGGACGTTCTACCGGCACGCATTGTCATTTTCAGATAAATAAAAACGGTCAGCCTGTTAATCCGATGGAATATTTGTCAGGTATGTATAAGTTCGCTGATGGAAGCGTAGATATTGTCAGTGATATGGACAGGGCTTGTGTAATTAAACTTGGACAATCTTTAATGCAGAACAGTGAAAATTTGGAGTGGCTTTTGGCGGAAGGACTTGAAGACGGCAGTTTTAGCATAACAGATGTCCCTGCTGCGGTTAAATATAATGTAAAACCGGGAGAAATACCGCGGGAGCTTATTCATGTATTCAAAGGCGCAAGCAGTAAATATCCTAATATACCGTGGACCGTACTTGCAGCGATAGCATACAGGGAGTCAAGCTTTACGAGCAATTGTATAGGGGTTTATCTTCCTGAACTGGGTACACGTGCTGTCGGTATGATGCAGTTTCTGCCGGAAACATTTGATAAATTTAAGGTGGATGCGAAAGGAAACGGTGTTGTATCTCCTTTCGATCCCAATGATGCAATTTATTCGGCAGCGAATTATCTTAATTACAATTATCAGCGTCATTTAAGTCAAGGATTGAGCAGTACTAACGCCTTACGTGCTGCTGTATATGATTATAATCATGCATGGTGGTATGTTGATCAGGTTATGTCTATTGCGGATACGTACAGTAAAAAATATAATACAGTACAATCGGTAAGAGTACACAAATGTGAATGCGGATTAGAAATAGACAGAGATATAAATGCAGCGATAAATATATTGCATGAAGGATTAAGACAATTAGGCGTAACAGCATAAGAGTAATATTTTTGTAGGGAAGGTTCCTCCCGAAGTTACGCCTATGGAGATTGTGTAAGACCTGTTGTGAATAACAGCAGGCAACGGTCAATGAAGTAGGAAGCTCCATCCTCTATAGGGTGGAGTAGGTTCACGCAGTGTCAAAAGACAGACAAAAACAGTTAAGAAAAAAGCGAAAAAAGAAAAACCGCGCAGGCTTCCCGGCAATGCTTTTGAATTTTATTATGACGGTATAGGTGTTGCTGGAACATTCCGTGAAGGGAAAGTTATTGTCCTGACCTGTCTTGGTGACGAAAAATTAATGCAATGGCACCGCAACAGTACATGGGAAAAACGTTCGTATTGCAAAACATGTTATTGAAGGAAGGAATAGACGCTTATCCTTTTGGATATCCGCTTTTCTATCCGCCTTATTTCACAAAAGAAGAAATTATTAAAGATATTGAACAAAGATTTCCCAAAGAATTCGCTAAATATTGGGGCAAAAAGATGTATAATAATTTTATAGAAACTATAAAAAAGGAGCTGGTTTTATGCAAAACAAACTAAAAATAAAAACACTCAAAAATATTTTTTTAGTTGACTTTTTTTATAAACACAATATAATGAAAATGTAAAAATTTTTAAGGAGATGATGGTATTGAAAAAGATAATATCGTTTGTTTTAACGCTTGCCATAGTTTTGGCATTTTCCGCAAATGCCTTTGCAGCTGATTTCTATGCCGCACAGGATTTTTACAAATATACAGAACCTGACGGTGCATACTACTGGGCAATGCCTGACTTGGAGCTTGCCGTGTCAGCCGAGATTATAAGAGGCTATCCTGCTAATCCGCCGACAATTGAAAGAGACGACTGGAAGATCGGAGATATAACCTATAACGTCATTCCAACGCTGATGCCTGAAAATACCGTTACAAGGGCGGAATTTGCAGCTATGCTTGCACGTACGTTAGGATTAGATGTAAAAGCAATAAACAACCCGTTTAGCGATGTCAAGCCGTCAGACTGGTTCTATGAACCTGTATCGGAACTGGTAAACAAAAACATTATTCCTCTTGACTATTACAATGGAAAACTAAATCCTGACGGGAACATAACACGTGAAGAAATCGCCATATGGCTTGCAAATGCAGCAGTGGCATACCAGATACCGCTTAAAAACGCACCCATTCCTTTCAGCGATTATTCCAATACGGCGAAATACGCACCAGCAATATCGGATGCAGTCGGTTTAAAGCTGATTTCAGGCTATCCTGACGGAACATTTAAACCGACTGCAAATGCAGACAGGGCAGAAGCCGTTACAATGCTCATAAGGCTTATAAGACTGCTTCCGTGCGACCTGACGAATGAGGAAGCTGCTTCCGTTATCGCAAATGCCGAAGATTGTTGCGCCAAGTATACGCAGGCTTATGTTCCTGATGTGTATACTGCACCTTATCGCAAGCACAATCCTGTCGTGGACAATGCATTGAAGGAGTACCAGCAGAACGCAAAAGATTATGTGACGCAATATAATCTGTATCCGTGGGCAGAACCGACTTTTTATCCTGAAGATACCGGTCTTAGGCAAGACCCGCAGTGCCCGGGCATAATATATGACAAGGGGTATTTCTTCCCGAATCTTGACAAATATATATATAAAGGCTTGCAGAATGCAGACTGGAAAAGCCCGGGGCACTTAGGACCTACTGCGGACGGCTATGGAAACAGGTCGGAATACGGTATTGTCGACAGCATGAACAGGAGAAACGACAATTACAGTGACGGAAAGATAGCATATCCCACACAGGGCAAATTTTATGTACAGAAAGATTCTTATAAAGTGATTGACATGGTAACAATGGGCAATATTGCAAGTGTTCATTATTCAAGAGCCAACTGCTATGATGGTTTTAAAGTTTATGATATAGAATGGAAAACAACCGATGCTTATGCCCTTCTTGTAAAGCAGGACGGCAAATGGAAATTCGCAGCATATGATACAATGAAGATTCCCGGAACAAACCAAAAGACGCACTGGCTTAGCTATATAAAAGACAGGCTTTAAAAACAGGCTGAAACTCCAGCCTGTTTTTTTTATGAGGAGGTGAAGACTTTGAAAAAAATCATATCATTCGCTCTAATGCTCATTATTTTATCTTCTTCCGTCACAGTTTATGCTGATTATACGATCAAAAGCGGAAGTTATGAGGGATGTACTGTCCGCTGGAATGGTGACAACAATATAACGGTAACGGATGCGAACGGAAACACGGTATATCAGGGTGCAGGCATACAATCAGACAACGGGCATCTTGTTCCGCCAGTCGGTACCGATTCAAACGGGAATATAAAGATGACTATAAGTACAGCTGGCGGGGGCACCGAGAATTTTTCGGTAGCACCAAGTTACAGCCATGACGGAACAAATTATTATTACAGCGGTACTGACACAAGTCTGTTGATGACCGATTCCAACGGCAATTACATCGGAACAACTTCTGCCACAAGAGAGCAGGACAGGGTTCTGCCGGCAGACTGGGTGGTAAATCACCCTGATATAGCAAATCAGGTAGTGAATGCAACAGGCGGATATTTCAATGCACATCCAGATAATACTGACAGTAAATTTAATACTGGCGATAAAACAAACATGCCGTCTATGCTGGGCGACGCAAATATTATCGGAAACCAGCGTACATTTGTATTGACGGACAGCAGCGGAAAACCCGTGTTAAGCGTGCCCGCAACGGAATATCAAAACGGCTGGGCAAGCTACGGTGCATACGTAATTTCGTACAAGGATTTAAAACCTAATGATCTTCAAATGCTGAAAGACAAGGGATTTGCATATGACGACGCACACGGTGTGCTTATTCTTCAGAATACAAAGCGTGAAGCACAGTATGCGAACAGCACCGTATGGCAACAAGCAATAGGTGCGGTAAACACAGGCAATTCCGACATGGATATTGCTCTTAACACCCTGCGCAAGTGGTCACAGATGGGCTATCATCTGATCCCTTGTCGGCAGACTACCGCCCATCTGCCTAAAAACATGAAATGGGCACCTGATCTGTTCAACGACCCGCAGGTAGGCACACTCAGCGGAGATTCACCGGTTTTGCGAAAATTTAATCGAGAACTGAAGGATTATATAGCAAAATACAATTACAGCTCATTCGATTTAACTGACCCCGGTTGTCTGGTCGACTTTTGTGCCAACTGCTTTGCAGAGGGCAAAAGCTATCTTATAAATACGCTTGTAAATTATGCAACGCATTCAGGCATAGCAACCATACAGCTCCCGGGCGACAATACCAATCCGTCAAATCCGTCGAATCCACAAGACAATACCAATCCACCGGTTCCGCCGGATAACAATACCAATCCGCCAGACAATAACAGTCCATTAGAACCGAGTAATTACAATCCACCGAATAACAACTCCAATCCACCACCACAACCAATTACAGCCGATGACGTGCACGCCACCATAACGGTCAATAAAACACCGAACTTTGTATATACGAAATGGCATACTGATGAGAACGGATATCCCGCATATATGGACATAACAATAAAGTGGAAGGACGTGGAAATAGGTTCAATAATAGATATGCCTGATGGACCGCATGAAATCAGACAAAGGGCATGGATATCGGATGTTAAGGCACTCCATAACATACACAGATATACAAATTACGGAAATGACTACGATTATGAAACCGAAACTCCGGTAGATCAAAGCATTGATTATTTCGGTCAGCAGGCGACATTCCGTTTCCAGTACAGAAAGCCGGGCAAGGAAGATTCAAAATTCTTCTTTAAGCTGTATCTGGACGGAACAGACAGATACTTTACGGTTTATGCTGATATACCTGTCAACGGGTTCAATGCAACGTATTTCAACGACAATAAAGATCATACAGATTACGGATTTTTGACGTCAAATCCGTATTATAAGCAAACACCGATACAAACGCAGACTATTTCGTTCTAAAAGGCAGATTAATGTCTGCCTGTTTTTTTTATAAGGAGGTGAAGATTTTGAAAAAAATCATATCATTCGTTTTAATGATTCTTATGCTATTTTCTTCAGCCTATGCGTCAGTAAGTCCTGTTCCCGATTCAAGCCCCCAGTCCAGTAATTGGCTTCAGTATGAAAAAGCAGAAGGCAAAGGTGTATCCGGTGCTTCAATAATGAAAGACAATCCTCAAAATGAGGGATTAAACAGCAAATGGATACATGGTGAAGGAGATACAAGCACTTCTCATACGGTTAATGTGCCCAGTGTAACATGGGTACAGTCCAGTGAACAGATAACAGTGACAGACCAGCCCGGTTATTATAAAACGGTGACAGACCAGCCCGGTTATTATAAAACGGTGACAGACCAACAGGGTTATTGGAAAACAGTAACAGACCAACAGGGTTATTGGAAAACAGTGACGGATGGCGAAAGATTTTATTTTAGCCGCCAAGCTTGTCGTTGGGATTGGGTACCCCTTGGATATGACGGTTATTATTTTGATGAACCTGCCGGTACAAATATTGAAGATGCAATATGGGATTTTGTAAACACGGGACGTGCCCTTCAGTTTCCTTCATGGTATCCTTATCCTTTCAATTTAAATCAAGCTATAGTACACAATCTGACATTTGGATATACTAAATATATACCAGAATATGATTGTTTTGGATTTACAGGTAAATATTATCCATTAAGTGCAACAAGAATATATTGTTATTTGGATAGTAAAAGTTATTCATATTGGGTTGACAGGGAACCGGATCAGGTTGTTAACATATTTTATGGAATACACGATCCACAGCCAATAACACACCAGGAGTGGGTACCGCCTGTAACGCACCAGGAATGGGTACCGCCCGTAACACACCAAGAGTGGGTACCACCTGTAACACATGTAGAAACAAAAGACACGTCACATTGGATAACAACATATACGACTCAGACGGTTCAAGATTACAAATACGTTAAAAGTCCGCATTGGAGTCCTTATGAAGGATATATCCCACAATATGACCTTAAAAAGGAAGGGGATTTGCAATGATTTTAATTTACACGGGGTTTTCCGATCTTGATGAAAAACTCAGCCAGACCATACCATCATCAAGAACTGCACATTATCCCGAATATCTTTTGCAGGAAGATAAATCAGGCACGGTTATTCTTTCACCGCATGCAGAGTGCAAAATGCCTTTCAAAGATTTCCTGTTTGCATTAAGACAGCAGGATAAGCGTATAATACTTCTTTTGGGCGATCCAAATTCCGAATATATAGGATATGCTCTTGCACTCGGCATTTACGACATTATTTTCGACCCTATAACAAGCGAAAAGATAACCGACAAAATATTAAGACCCGCGAACTTTTCAGACGTGCAGGAATTGTATCTCGGCTTAAAAGGAAAAGTGAGCTTTTCGGGTGAGATTGTTGAAACGGAAAAGCAAACAGAAACTATGGAAGAAACCGAAGAAAAACCTGTAATAGAAAAAAAAGAAAAACCTGTGCCAGAAAAAAAAGTAAAAATCATAGAGGAAGTCAAAAAAATCGGATTAAGTCAGGAAGAAACCGCAATAGCACAGATAGAAGGAATGATGAGGCTGTTGGGGCAAAAGCTTGGAACACGGGATATTAATCAGGCTCTTACTGAACTTGAGCAGGCACTTGTTGAGGAGATTGCATAGGCAGTCTCTTTTTTTTATAAGGAGGTGAAGATTTTGAAAAAAATTATTTTATATTTCATGGTATTTTTTGTATTGTCAGCACTTTTATCAGGCTGTGGAAACAAAACAATAGAAAAGGTAGGTGATAAGCCAATTACACAAAACGATCTGGTTTCTATGGAAGAAAAGCTGAAACCGGTTTTTAAAGACGCAAAAAGCATAGATATCAGAAAAGAAGCACTTAAAAATCTTGAAGCACAAAAAGCAGTGGAATTAAAAGCCGAAAGTGAAGGCATAAAAGTAAGCAGTGAAGAAGTTGACAAAGCTTTCAAATCTCTTGATAAAAATGCCAAAATGACAAAACAGGACATGAAAGATATTTTGTTGTCCGACAAACTTTTCAGAAAATATACAGACAATATTACGCTTTCAGAACAGGAAGCGGAAGACTGGTATAACAGACATAAGGATCAGTTTACGCAGGTTAAGGTATACAGAATTCTGACCGACAGCAAAGATAAAGCTGAAAAAGCAGTAAGTGAGCTTAAAAACGGAACAGACTTCGATACCGTATTTAACAAATATGCTGTCAATCTTACGGACAGACAAGGCATGGACTTTAAAGCAGGCGATAAAATCGGGGACTTCAAAGTTGTTCCTGAGGAAATAAGCAGTCCGCAGAAAGAAAACAGCGGATATGCGGTATATAAGACTTCTACAGGATCAATCAAACCATTCAGTGAAGTCAAGGCTGAACTCATGCCTTATCTTTCAGGTCAGAAAAAGATACTGTATTATAACAGTCTGCTGTCAGACTGGATCAAACAATATAAAGGAGTGAAAAAATAAATGAATAAGATTGTAAAAATAGCAATAATATCAGGAATTCTCGTTTTTATTGGTGCTTTTTTTGTATTGCAGAACACACAGGGGATGATAAGTGTTGTAACGGCTAAAAAACCTATCGCACAAGGCACAAAAGTAACTTCAGATATGTTAGAAATGAAAAAAGTCAGTCCCGGTGCGGTAATTCCCAACGCCGTAAAAAATGAAACCGGTATTCTCGGAAAGAGCCTTAAAATTGACAGGACAACAGGCGATCAAATACCGAAAACGGCAATTACCAATGAAAGCATATCACTGTCAGGCGATCAGGTATTTATGAACATACCGCTTTCAAAAGAGGATGGCAGTTTAATCAATGCCGGTGATCAGATTAATATTATAACGATAAATGGATCAAACGCACAGGGAAATGCCGTTAATGACGTAAAAGTTGCTGAAATACACAGTCTTGCATCATCATCAAGCGGGAATTCCGACACGATAGCAACGGTAATTGTTTCTAAAAAGGATTCAATTATGCTTGCACCGTTTATTAAGTCAAACAGCTTTAAAATTGTCAAAGAATAAGGAGTGAAAGAAATTGATAATATCGGTATTTTCACCAAAAGGCGGGGTAGGCAAAACAACATTGGTTCTTTCCATGGCACAGGTTTCGGGGGAAAATCAGAAAACATGTGCTGTTGAATATGATTTTTCCCCTGGAAGCTTTGCCCCCTTGCTTGATATAGGAAGAGAAAAAAATATACTTGAAGCTGCACATGGAGGTTTGAAGTATGCCATACAAAGACCGCACGGCAAAAGTTTTGACGTTATTACAGGCGGATATCCGGACACATGTGAAATGATCGAAAGTGAAGAATTAAAAAATGTTTTTTCAAAACTTCGCGATATGTATAAGCTTGTAATTGTAGACATGCAACCGACCTTTATCGAGGGGCATATTGATATATTCAGGCTTTCAGACATAATCCTTATTGTTGTTGAAGATGAAATTTCCGTAACCTCACGTGTGCTTGGAAGTATTGACTGGGCAAAAAAAAGCGGTTTTATCGAAACGGAAAAAATCGCATATATAGTCAACAAACAAAAAGGCAAGCTCAATTATATTAACACTACAGACATTAAATTCCCTATCCTGCATACAATCCCTTATATAGCCAACCTGAACCGGTTGGGTGACAAAAGATTTGATGCACATTCACGTGAAATACTTGAAAAGATTATACCGGATGCGTTTACAGAAAAAAGAAAAGGTCTTTTTTCTGTCTTTAGCAGGAAGAAAAAAGAAGAAACCATAATGAAGGAATCTGTTAAAGAACAGCCTGTAACTGAGGAATCCGTTACAGAAGAAACAGAAAAGCCTGCTATTATGGAGAATACAGAAAAGCCTGTTATGACAGAGGATACAGAAAAGACTGTCATTACAGAGGATGCTGAAAAAATGCCAAAAACGGCAAATCCAAAAAACATGAAAGGAGAAACGGGCGTGAAAGCATATATAAAAACAGGATCAGAAGAGCTTGACGAACTTTTAAGATTGAGAATCGGCACAACAGACAGCCTGTCTGAAAGCGATGCAATCATTGTTTCCGAAATTAAGAATGAGGAATATATGAAAGAAATGGCAAACGCAGGCAAAAAAATAATACTTGTTATACGTGAAGATGATACAGAAACAAAAGAAAAAGCCGAAAGAATAGGAATAAAACATATTTTCATGGGTTCTGTTAATCCTAATGACATAATAAATATTATAAATAATGAACAAGAAACCACAACAAAAGAAGAGCCTATAATAAAAGAAGAAATACAAGAACCTATTACAGCAGAACCTATGATAAAAGAAGAAATACAAGAGCCTGTAATACAAGAACCTGTAATAAAAGAAGAAATACAAGAGCCTGTAATAAAAGAAGAAGAGAAACAAACAACATATGAAGAAACAGAAGAAGAGATATATCCGTATCATGACGCTTTAGAACAGATTAAAAATATTCTCGAAGAGAATAGAAAAGTATATGAAAGAAGAATTAATACACAACAGGAAATTATTGATAGGAAAGAAAAAGAACTTCAGGATGCAAAAGACAGGATAAAAGAGCTTGAGAATATTATTTCAGAATACAGAAAAAAAGACGAAGAAAGAAAACAGATTTTTACCCAGTTACAGAAAGTGTTTACTTAAGGAAGTGGTTTTATGGGTCTTGCAGAACGTTCACGTTTAATCAATAAAATTTTTTAAGGGGTGAAAATAAATGATGTGGTATTTATATATTCCTGCCTTATTGTTAACAGCTTATGCAGCTTATACAGACATTAAAAAGAAAGAAATAGACGATTGGGTATCTATTGCACTGTTATCCTACGGTATTCTTATAGATGCTGTGCTGTACCGTGACAAGTTATTGGAAAGTTTTGTTTTTATGATTCTGATTTTCGCTGTATTAATAACCATATACTATATAACACCTGAAAGCCTTGGCGGCGGTGATATTAAGATGCTTACCGCATTAGCATTCGTATATGGTCATAACATAATTCCTTTATTGTTTATAGCAAGCTTAATTAATCTTGTTTACGGATTTATTAAAGGGATTAGAGAAAAAACATACTTAAAGACACAGACAATCTTTGCACCTGCTATTTTTGCAGGAACAGTATTCACAACACTGACAGGACGTTTTTAGCATCTTTTTTTTGCAGAAAGGGTGGTTTTATGGAAATAACAAATATAAGAATTGCAAATGTCAAAAAGGAAGGAAAGGTGAAGGCTTATTTGTCAGTTGTTTTCGATGATGCTTTTGTGGTTAATGGAATCAAATTGATGGAAGGAAAGAATGGGCTTTTTGCTGCTATGCCACATGTGAAAAATAAAAAAGGTGAGTTCAAGGATATTGCTCATCCTATACACAACATAAAAATTGCAAGTTTAAGTGACGTGAAATATTTGGTAAATATGTATAATGTTAATTGATTACTTATTTCATTTCAATATGGTTTATTGCAAAGCTAATCAAAAAGTTTTTTAAGTGCGGTTTATAATGAGAGGTTCCTGTATGATAGCCTTACTGGATAGCCAGCCATTTATGCCCCATAGCCTTTCTCCTTGCACATGCTTCGGGGGCATGGAGGGATGGCTCGCTGGCTGGTCATCATATAGGAGAGGCTCGTTGTCAACTGGATTCTTAAAAAACTTTTTGCCTTTTATGCTGTCATCATATCTTTTGCTGATTTATATCCAAATATCCTCCTTGGATAGCTGTTTATCCAATTTTCTATGTATTTTATCCTCGCATTGCTTATCTTGCTTATATCCATCCCTTTTGGTATAAACCGCCTTATTAGTTTGTTGATATTTTCGTTTGTCCCTCGCTCCCATGAGCTATAAGGATGTGCATAATACAATTTTACTCTTTTCTCTTCTTTATACTTTATAGACCTTTCTATTCCTTCATAATCCAAGAATTCACTGCCATTATCAACCGTTATTGTTTTGAATTTCTCTTTAAATGCTTTTCCATATTTTCTTTCTAATCTGTCAAGTGATGCAATAACTGATTCTTGCGTCTTTGCCGGCATTTTAATAATGATTTCTTCTCGTATGCTTCTTTCGCTTAATACCAGTAATACCGCACCTTTCCCTTCTCGTTTTCCTACAACACAATCCATTTCCCAGTGCCCATATTCTTTTCTGTTATCTACCTCTGGTTGTCTTTCTTCAATGCTTGTTCCTTTAAGATTTTTATGTGGTATTTTTATTTTCTTATAGTCTCTCTTTTTTCCTTCTTTTTTTACAGGAAGATCTTTATTTGTAAGTTTTAGAAATACATCACCCCGATCTATATAGTTATATAATGTCTTTGTACATATTTGGGCTTTAAATTTTATTTTCTTTTTTTTTATCTCTCCAATTACTGCATCAGGTGAGTAATTTTCTTTGATTATCTTATTTTCTATATATTTAACCAGTTTATGGTCTTTCCCTATCTTTAGACCAGGTCCTTTATTCTTTGCATTTTCATTATATATGCGCTGTCCTGCATCTGCACAGTACTCTTCTCTATATGTTAAATCAGAATTTAGAAGTCTTACCTTCCCTCTATTTACTTCTCTTTCAATTGTCCTGGTCCCTCTTCCCATTCGTTGTGCATTTCATAAGGTTTTAGTCCTTCCTTCAGCAATATCTCTATTTTGTATCTTTCTTTTGCTGTAAGGTGTTTATATTTTCTCAATTCTATGATATTATCATATTGACTCATGGTATAATCTCCTTTGTATTGTTTTGTTTTATCACTTAATATTATACATCGGATTTACCATGAGTCCAATTTTTGCTTGTTCCGTCACTTTATTTTACAACTTACCATCCTATACACAACAGCATGAGAAAACAACTGACAGAAAAAATTATTAATGAGTATAAAAAGAAGGCAAAATAGATGTTTGCTGAGCTTAGGACAAACCGGCGGGAATCCTCTCCAATTTATTGGAGAGATGAAAGCCGGCTTTATAACGATATAAATATCAAAAAATACTGCTTATAATTGATTTTATTAATACACTATTATACACTATATGTATGAAGAAAAATAATCTTATTCATGTAAGAACATGCGTATAAAACAGAAGTCAAAAATCGGATATGAGAGGTCAGAAATTTAAGCAGTACTTATGAAAAACAAGGGGGTGAAGATTTGAGATTAAAGAAAAACAATCCTGATTTCAGACAAAGGGTTATACAATTTGAATTAAACCCTGATAAAAGACAGAGCATAATACTAAATTCCTTGGCATATGCTTCATCAAAACTATGGAATATAGCAAACTATGAAATAAAAAATTGGAATAAAGACAAAAAATACCCTGACTGGTATGACCAAAAATCAAGGTTAAAAAATAACTTTTGGTATAAAAACCTGCCATCACAATCAGCACAAGAAACATTAAAACAACTTCATGAAGCATGGCAGTCATATCATAAATTAAGAAAAACAGGCGGAATAAAAAATCCAAAACCACCAAGATACAAACATACAAATTTCAATGTAAGATGGTTAAACAAAGGATTTAAAATCATTGACGGTAAAATAAGATTATCTTTGCCCAAACAGCAGAAAAAATACTTAAAAGAAAAATACAATATAAACGTTGATTATCTTTACATAACAATACCCAGTGAATACAAAAATAAAGACAAATATCCCAAAGTCATCGAAATAATGCCTTTATCCAAAACAAGGATATATAAGGTTCATATTATTACCGAGTTACCGCTCATCACACAGAAAGAAGATAACGAAATATATATGAGTATAGATTTGGGTATAAATAACCTTATGACATGTTATACAACTACAGGCAAGACATTTATCATATCAGGCAGACAATTACTAAGCATAAACAGATATTTTGACAAAATGATAGCATATTATCAATCCATAGCATATGCCGAACAATCAGCAAATAAAGACAAATACCACAAAGATACTAAGAGAATACAAAATCTATACGCAAAAAGAAGGAAACAAATAAAACATCTGCTTCATGCAGCCACAAAGCGTGTTGTAGAAATTGCAGAAAAAGAAGGAGTAACGAAAATAATAATAGGAGATATAACTTATATACGGGAAAACAAAGATATAGGACACGTGAACAATCAAAAACTCCACAAATGGCCTTTTGAAAAAATAGAAAATCTGATAACATATAAAGCAGAAGATAAAGGAATAATTGTAGAAAAGCAAGAAGAAAGCTATACAAGCCAATGCAGCCCTTATGAAAAAGAAATAAATAAAGAAACTGCAAATAAAGCAAACCGCAAACAAAGAGGGCTGTATATTGTAGAAAACAAACTGTTTAATGCTGATTGCGTGGGAGCATACAATATAATGAAAAAGTATCTGCAAAGGACGGGGAAACCTGTCACGGCAGTAGTGGGGTTGGACACCCCGGCTGCGTACCGGTGGAACTTTTATCAAGGTTTCATTGGGAGCACGAAGCTCGCCAATTTATTGGCGATGTAGTTCACAAAACTATCCTGAACAAAGAAGGCAAACTAACCGATTCAGAATACGAAAAAATCAAAGAACATCCATTGAGCGGTTATCAATACTTAAAGGACAGGTTCACTATACCTGCTTTGTCATATATTGCGGTATTAGATCATCACGAAAAATATGATGGGACAGGCTATCCTAATGGCAAAGCAGGTGATCATATATCGGTTTTTGGCAGGATAATTGCCATAGCAGATGTATATGACGCACTTATTTCTAACAGACCGTACAGAAAAGGCTTGTTGCCTTCCGAGGCTATGGAGTACATTATGGGTGGATCGGGAACACTGTTTGATCCAAATTTTGCAACTGTATTCAGCAGAAAAGTAGCAGTATATCCTGTAGGAACGTGTGTCAAATTAAGTGACGGAAGGATTGCAATTGTGGTAGAAAACTTTGAAGGTTATACTACAAGACCGAAGATCAGAATAATTGAAACAGAAGAAATATTGGAATTAAGAAATATCAATAACATAACAATAACAGGAATTGCGTAAATATAGGCAATACATTAAAAATATTGGATTATTTTTAAGAAATTCCCGGAGTTTTTTGTTGAGAAGATGTGGGTTAAAAAAATTAATGATTTGTAAAAAATTTTTGATAAAAAGAAGGATTTTTCACTTTTATGTCGAATATACATAATGAAAATGTATAATAATATTTTAAAGGTTCCTGATTTTTGTCGTCGACCTTTAATAGTGCAAAAAGTCCGGAGGAACGACGAAATTTTCAGCTTTATAAATTTTTTAAAAAGTATTGACTTAATAATGTTGTTTGCATATAATTAAGCTATAAGCTTGACATGGACAGGAAATATGTAACGAAAGAAATGCTTTTATAGTGTATGTTTAAATGGGGTTTTTAGCCTACCTATAAGGAATTGAAACAAGAGATCCGTGTCGAGGAAGAGCGCAAGCGCATGACGTTTTTAGCCTACCTATAAGGAATTGAAACTTTTCCCGCTGATGTATCCAACCTGGCCGGTAGCTTGTTTTTAGCCTACCTATAAGGAATTGAAACACAAGAGAGCAGGTTTTATTGAGAGTTAAAGAAATAAGTTTTTAGCCTACCTATAAGGAATTGAAACTATAAGTAAGCTTTTCGATAGGTATAACCGCCTCTGGGTTTTTAGCCTACCTATAAGGAATTGAAACAAAACAACCAAGTATCTTTTCCCTTGCCCGTCCTGGTTTTTAGCCTACCTATAAGGAATTGAAACATATTTTTAGAACTTATTTTGAAGCAGGTAAGCCCGGTTTTTAGCCTACCTATAAGGAATTGAAACTAATCCTTCACCATGATAAAAAGTACCTGCATGCGGTAGTTTTTAGCCTACCTATAAGGAATTGAAACGTTTGCTGTTGCTCGGCTCCTTCCTGTGTTTCCTGGTTTTTAGCCTACCTATAAGGAATTGAAACGCAAGCTGATCAGCTTGCATGTTCTTTTCACGCGGGTTTTTAGCCTACCTATAAGGAATTGAAACTTCCGATTTGTGAATGTCCTAAAATTTTTGAAATAAGGTTTTTAGCCTACCTATAAGGAATTGAAACAGGCCATGGGGGCAAGGACTGTGGGCAGGAATTAAGTTTTTAGCCTACCTATAAGGAATTGAAACTACGAACGTGGAATTGGTAAAAGATGCGCAGTTTGCAGTTTTTAGCCTACCTATAAGGAATTGAAACCTGCTCCCGGATCTGTTCCCCCATGTCCTGGGTCAAGTTTTTAGCCTACCTATAAGGAATTGAAACTAAGCATATACAACGCTATACCTGCCAAAAGGGTTGACGTTTTTAGCCTACCTATAAGGAATTGAAACAAGAATGGGGTTGAGCACAACATGAAGATAGGATATGGTTTTTAGCCTACCTATAAGGAATTGAAACTCAATATAGGACATGCAGACCGTCCTGTATGTCCGAGTTTTTAGCCTACCTATAAGGAATTGAAACCCGCTTCGCAAACACTTATTGACAGCACAATACAAATGTTTTTAGCCTACCTATAAGGAATTGAAACGTAAAACATACCGCACCAGAAATCCGCATACAATTAGTTTTTAGCCTACCTATAAGGAATTGAAACTTTTGTTTTGGTGACAGAAATTCTACCTGATCGGCAAGTTTTTAGCCTACCTATAAGGAATTGAAACCAAACGTTAGTTCGTTTAATACGAAGGAGGAATTAAGTTTTTAGCCTACCTATAAGGAATTGAAACTAGGGTGTCGGGTGTTCTTGGGCAGATTATTAGTATGTTTTTAGCCTACCTATAAGGAATTGAAACGCTATTTAAGAGAGTTGTTTAACTCTCTTTTTCTTTTGTTTTTAGCCTACCTATAAGGAATTGAAACTATTAAAGCTGATAGGTACGGAAATATTGTTGTTAGGTTTTTAGCCTACCTATAAGGAATTGAAACTAAAAAACATTTATAAATCCTATGGTGACCTCAGTTGTTTTTAGCCTACCTATAAGGAATTGAAACAAGGCAAGCCTGTTACAGAAGATGATTTGCGAAGCGTGTTTTTAGCCTACCTATAAGGAATTGAAACTTTGTCTTGTCGACATATGTAATACGCTTGCTAACTCAGTTTTTAGCCTACCTATAAGGAATTGAAACTCAATGTCGCCTCGTTTAATAAGCTCATATAAGTCGTTTTTAGCCTACCTATAAGGAATTGAAACTACGAAGAAGAGAAGAAAAAAGAGAGGTTGTATATTGTTTTTAGCCTACCTATAAGGAATTGAAACCCCAATGTGGATGCCGAGACCGGCGAGATCATTAATCGTTTTTAGCCTACCTATAAGGAATTGAAACCAAAAAGAAACGCGGCTCTGCGACCGAGGAGTTCGAGTTTTTAGCCTACCTATAAGGAATTGAAACTCAAATACAAGGTGACTGACGACGGGCTAATGCTCAGTTTTTAGCCTACCTATAAGGAATTGAAACCGGCACATGGCTTTCCGTTCGTGGTTTGCGTAACCGGTTTTTAGCCTACCTATAAGGAATTGAAACGCCTCCGCAACTTTTATGCAATCCCCTGGGTTTTTTGGTTTTTAGCCTACCTATAAGGAATTGAAACCAAGTACGACAACCCCGTCCCGGTCATTTGGGCGAATGTTTTTAGCCTACCTATAAGGAATTGAAACCAATGTCAGGATGGATGAAATACCCTTATACGGAAGTTTTTAGCCTACCTATAAGGAATTGAAACAAAATCAATAGCATAACCTAAACCTACTAAAATTACGTTTTTAGCCTACCTATAAGGAATTGAAACTCCGGTAAATTTTAAGCGGGTTCCGTCCGAAAGCTGGCGTTTTTAGCCTACCTATAAGGAATTGAAACAAAGATTAGGACCAAAATTTATCACTTCACTACACCGCGTTTTTAGCCTACCTATAAGGAATTGAAACCAGGCTGTCTCAATCCTTCTTTTAGCTTTTTCATAGCCTCGTTTTTAGCCTACCTATAAGGAATTGAAACATGTTTCAAATTTGGCACCAATGACGACTTACACATGTTTTTAGCCTACCTATAAGGAATTGAAACAATATTTTTAGTGGATTCTAATATTCAGCGGCTGCTGTTTTTAGCCTACCTATAAGGAATTGAAACGTACAAAAATATGATATAAGACCTTTATATGTATATGTTTTTAGCCTACCTATAAGGAATTGAAACTGTGATAACAATTCCGAACTGCTTAGGTTCTACTATGTTTTTAGCCTACCTATAAGGAATTGAAACTTAGAGAGCAGAGGAGAAGTTTTTGTTCGCTTTAGTTGTTTTTAGCCTACCTATAAGGAATTGAAACATGGAATATAATCTGCCTTTGCATCCAGAGCAGCGAGTTTTTAGCCTACCTATAAGGAATTGAAACGCAATAAAGAAATCATCGAAATATCCCGAAATGCCGGTTTTTAGCCTACCTATAAGGAATTGAAACTGATGGACAAATTGTTGCAGTCACAATTAATAGAGAGTTTTTAGCCTACCTATAAGGAATTGAAACTATAAACCTGGCGATACATATACCCAAGAATAAGGAGTTTTTAGCCTACCTATAAGGAATTGAAACTTTACTTGTATTTCCGTCATTTGATGAAGAACAAACGTTTTTAGCCTACCTATAAGGAATTGAAACGCCCACTGAATATCTTTTATTGCCCAGTGATTATCAGGGTTTTTAGCCTACCTATAAGGAATTGAAACTATAAACCTGGCGATACATATACCCAAGAATAAGGAGTGTTTTTAGCCTACCTATAAGGAATTGAAACTTTTTCTAATAGCTTTTCTATATTTCTGTTTAATCTGGTTTTTAGCCTACCTATAAGGAATTGAAACAGGAATGGTATGAGAGAAATAAAAACAGAGAAGGCTTTGTTTTTAGCCTACCTATAAGGAATTGAAACCCGCTGTTACCTGCGCAAAGCTTGCAATAATAAAATAGTTTTTAGCCTACCTATAAGGAATTGAAACGATTTACGACTTGCAATGGAAGAACTAGACAAGGAGTTTTTAGCCTACCTATAAGGAATTGAAACTCGGAAAACACAATATCTCATTACCACAGGCTTTTATAGTTTTTAGCCTACCTATAAGGAATTGAAACGATGCAGAGGAACTGCTTGTAAAGCTACAAGTAGACTAGTTTTTAGCCTACCTATAAGGAATTGAAACTGAACAACAAAATAGTCTGTTGCACTGGGATACAAATTCGTTTTTAGCCTACCTATAAGGAATTGAAACTAATTTCTGCTTCTGTAATATCTGCTTCTTTGCTGTGTTTTTAGCCTACCTATAAGGAATTGAAACGCTATAAGCGCTATAAAGTATGGAACAAGAGGGATAGGTTTTTAGCCTACCTATAAGGAATTGAAACGCCTTTTTCTATAATCGGTTCATTGAAGGGATTTAAGTTTTTAGCCTACCTATAAGGAATTGAAACACAAATAATTTGCACTTGCACCAGCACGCAATGCAGTTTTTAGCCTACCTATAAGGAATTGAAACCCGTAACAAGGAAGTGATAATGTGTGAAAAAATTTTTGTTTTTAGCCTACCTATAAGGAATTGAAACTCCCTGATCCTGTTGTATTCTTCATTGGTATCAAGATGTTTTTAGCCTACCTATAAGGAATTGAAACATTGAAGTAGAAGAAGAAAAAGAGAAAACAGTCATAGAGTTTTTAGCCTACCTATAAGGAATTGAAACCGTCTTTGAAGCTAAACTCCCAGGGATCATTAAAAAGTTTTTAGCCTACCTATAAGGAATTGAAACTAGGTTGCTTTAAATATCCATCTGTTTCAAAGGCAAGGTTTTTAGCCTACCTATAAGGAATTGAAACTATGGCTGTTATTCGATAAAGACAGCAGTGACAGAGTTTTTAGCCTACCTATAAGGAATTGAAACTATTTTATTCTTGCAAGCTTTGCGCAGGTAACAGCGGTTTTTAGCCTACCTATAAGGAATTGAAACTGATGTAACTATGTGGTTTGTGAATTTAGTACAAAGTTTTTAGCCTACCTATAAGGAATTGAAACCCTCCTAACTTGGATTTATAGTTATTTTCTGTAATAAGTTTTTAGCCTACCTATAAGGAATTGAAACGAAGAAAAACAGCAAACATTGCAATATCGTATTGAGTTTTTAGCCTACCTATAAGGAATTGAAACAGGAGCAAACAGCAGTAAGGCTAAAAAAGTTTATCGTTTTTAGCCTACCTATAAGGAATTGAAACCAAATATTACCGCCAATGCAGCTCCGGCCATTTCGCGTTTTTAGCCTACCTATAAGGAATTGAAACAGTCTTTCTTTGGCTTTCTGAACGTTTTTGTTGTTTGTTTTTAGCCTACCTATAAGGAATTGAAACTGATTATGGCCCGAACAAGAAATAAGACTTTGCAGTTGTTTTTAGCCTACCTATAAGGAATTGAAACCGTAATCCATATCCACATGCTCCTGCATCATAGCCACGTTTTTAGCCTACCTATAAGGAATTGAAACTGAACTGGAGGGAGAAACCCTCGGGCAGTGTTGTACGTTTTTAGCCTACCTATAAGGAATTGAAACTATCCCATGGCGTCCAACCTCTCCATGGCAGCAAGCCAGTTTTTAGCCTACCTATAAGGAATTGAAACCTTGCGAGGATTGCTTCCTCGCATGAGGAACATATGGTTTTTAGCCTACCTATAAGGAATTGAAACAACATTTGCAGAGAAAAAGCATTCGACAAAAGTATCATTGTTTTTAGCCTACCTATAAGGAATTGAAACTGCTAAGCAGCCGCTGAATATTAGAATCCACTAAAAATGTTTTTAGCCTACCTATAAGGAATTGAAACGCAATTCTCGATACTATTGCATCGCCTTTCTCACCGTTTTTAGCCTACCTATAAGGAATTGAAACCAAAAGGCGGATTGCCCACTTTTGATAATGTGATGGAGTTTTTAGCCTACCTATAAGGAATTGAAACAAAGTCCTATAAGCCACGTATATATGCCATCGATTTTGTTTTTAGCCTACCTATAAGGAATTGAAACTTGAATTTGGCACTGTGAAGATGAGAGCTAATCCATTGTTTTTAGCCTACCTATAAGGAATTGAAACGAGTCAAACATAACCTCACTTGCGGGGATTTCTTCGTTTTTAGCCTACCTATAAGGAATTGAAACTGCTAAGCAGCCGCTGAATATTAGAATCCACTAAAAATGTTTTTAGCCTACCTATAAGGAATTGAAACCCCGATGTTGCTGTTAGTAACCTCTATGGGTATAATGTTTTTAGCCTACCTATAAGGAATTGAAACTGAAGCGGTTGATGGCAAGTTGGAATTTGGTCTTGAGTTTTTAGCCTACCTATAAGGAATTGAAACCAAAAAGAACACTTTGGAAGAGCTAGACGTGGAGAAAGTTTTTAGCCTACCTATAAGGAATTGAAACACCTTACCCGCCAGGAGGCCAAGATAGACGAGCTGCTCGTTTTTAGCCTACCTATAAGGAATTGAAACCCATAGAGGACCTGGCGGTTCTTGCGTCCCTGGGGGTTTTTAGCCTACCTATAAGGAATTGAAACCGTCTTTGAACCAAAGAGGAGACTCATCATGGCCTTAGTTTTTAGCCTACCTATAAGGAATTGAAACTTGAATTTACATACTTTCTCAGCGCTCTGCTTTTGAGTTTTTAGCCTACCTATAAGGAATTGAAACAGCTGTTTCCAAAACAAAGATATAGGTGATAGCCAGTTTTTAGCCTACCTATAAGGAATTGAAACTTTAAAATTACCTGTATTATAAACATGCTGCATTAAGTTTTTAGCCTACCTATGAGGGATTGAAACATATCAATAGGCTCTTGCTGATAGTTAGCTGAAGCAGTTTTTAGCCTACCTATGAGGGATTGAAACGTGTAAACCCTGTTTGCTGTTTTCGTTTTAATTGCCTGTTTTTAGCCTACCTATGAGGGATTGAAACCCGAATTTGTGCTGCATAGACATTTTATATAATTCTTCGTTTTTAGCCTACCTATAAGGGATTGAAACCTTAATGACAAATAGCAAAACCACACAATGTGGGAGTTTTTAGCCTACCTATGGAAAGCGGAAGTCAGAAAAAAAGAGGTGAGAGGTCAGAAATTTAATTTGTTGATAGAAGTCGAAACAAGTTCAGACATCAGACATCCGATTTCCGACTTCAGTTTAGGTTTTTAGCCTACCTATAAGGAATTGAAACGCCAAATTCTAATACAAAATTATTTAAAAATGTTATTTCTCAAAACATAAAGAATGAATTTTTAGGGGAAATCTTGTCTCCTGAAATTCAGATATATAAGGCAATAGTAATTGCCAAAAATTAAAATAAGAGGAGGATGAATATGATTGAGATGCTTGTAGGTACAAAAAAGCGGTTTTCAAAGATATCAGCATTAATCATTGCGATATTAATGCTCGTATCAAGTATTGCAGCAACCGCTTTGGCTGTTCCGACAAACACAACAACAGCCAAGCAATTTACAGACATCAAAGGGCATTGGGCAGAAAAAGAAATAAATGACTGGACATCAAAAGGTCTAATTGCAGGGTACGAAGATAACACCTTTAGACCCGACAACCCTGTAACAAGAGCAGAATTCGTAACATTTACAAACAGAGCTTTTAACCTAACAAAAACAGCAGACATAAACTTCAAAGACGTAAAATCGACAGACTGGTTTTACAATGAAATACAAAAAGCAAAAGCTGCAAATATTGTTTCAGGTTATGAAGACAACACATTCAGACCAAACAACTCCATAACAAGAGAAGAAGCAGCAGCAATACTGACAAGGCTTTTAAAACTTCAGCCTGTCACACAAGATGCATTAAAAGCCTTTAAAGATGCATCAAAGGTTTCAGACTGGGCTAAGGCTACTGTCAATACAGCCGTATACTATGGCTTAATAAAAGGCTATCCGGACAATACAGTAGGACCGGATAACCCAATAACAAGAGCAGAAACGGTTGTTATACTTAACAGGGCATTAAACTTGCAACCAACACCAGCACCGACACCAACACCGACACCAACACCATCAAATACTGAGAGTAGCGATGGTGGAAGCAGTTTAATATCATCGAATACTGGGAGTAGCGGTGGTGGAAGCAGTTCAGCACCAACATCAACGATCTATGATAAAGCAGGAACTTATGGTCCGCAAACAGGCATGAATATCATTAATGGAGATGTAACCATCAGCGCAGCCGATGTAACATTACAAAACACAACAATAAAAGGCAATCTGCTTATAAGCAAGGCTGTCGGGGATGGAAATGTAACACTTAAAAACGTCATCGTAGAAGGGACAACAACAGTCAATGGCGGTGGCGAACACAGCATAGAATTAGAAAATTGCATATTAGGGAAAATAGTAGTAAACAAAGATGACGGGAAAATAAGACTTGTTGCAAGCGGTACGACAAAAGCAGATTCAGTAGTATTACAATCAGGTTCAAACCTTGAAGAAGACAATATAACAGACAAAGGATTTGCAAATGTAATTATTGATGGACCAATTCCTTCAGGTTCAGAAATAAGATTAATAGGTAATTTTGAGAATATAAGAATCAATGCACCAGGAGTATCGGTAAAAATAGAAAAGGGAGTTGTTGGAAATGTAAGTGTGAGCGGTCTAGGAGTCCACTCGAAATCATCAATCACAAATTAACAAATATGTTATTGAAAACCATATAATTTACAATAAAAAATACTCCTGAACACATATGAAATAAGCACTTAAGAGCTATTTTTATGATATAATATAAATAATATAATAAGAAAAATGTGGTGATAAAAATGTTAGGAAAAGCAGACAGACAAATGTCATTTTCAGATTATTGGTTACTTGGAAAAATTTCTGAAGATAGTTATTATCATAGATTAAGAACATGGGTATTTAATAATCTTAATGAAGAAATGTTTCAGCCACTTTTCTCATACTATGGCAGAGAATCCATATCTCCGGTATATACATTTACAGCGATGCTGATACAATTTGAAAAAGGATATTCTGATCGTGAAATGGAAGAAGAATCACGATTCGATGACAGAATTAAATATGCATTAACCGCACCACGGGATTTTGATGGAATAGATGCAGTAACATTATGTGATCATAGAAAAAGACTGTTTAACAGCGAAATAGGAAAAGAAATATTCATTAAAACAATTAGTCAGGCAAAAGAAGTAGGACTGTTTGATAAAGACAACTTACACATAATAGATTCATTCATGATTTGGGGTTCCTGTGCCAGACAAGATACTTACACTATGATATACCAAGGGATAAAGATGGTTCTCCGTTTCATGAAGTTTTACGAAATGGAAGATGAATCGAAAAAAATACTGAAAAGAACAGATTATAAAGAAAATATCAAAAAACCCAAAATAGCATGGGAAAACGAAAAAGAAAAAGCAAAATTACTCGAAGAACTTGTTAAAGATGCACTATCACTCGTAGAAAATATAAAAACAAAAAAAGATATAAAAGATGATTTAAAAAAAGCAATTGAATTATTAGAAAGAGTAGCATTACAAGATGTTGAAATAACAAACGACGGGCATGTAAAAATGATAAAAGGAACAGCAAAAGACAGAATAATATCAGTAGTAGATGATGAAATGCGCCATGGAAGAAAGACCTCATCGAAATTATCAGATGGATACAAAGCTGAAATTATAACAGGAGGAGAAAAAGGCTCAGTAGTAGTAGGAATAGAAGTTGATGGAGCAAATATAGCAGATGGAGAACATATGAGTGATCTTATAGAACAAAGCCGAAGAAACGGCGTTGATATAGATAAACTGTATGGAGATTGTGCATATAGTGACTTTGAAGAAATAGAAAAAAGGAAAGAAGAAGGAACAGATTTTTGCATTAGAGTGCCGGAAGCAACAAATCCAAGTGGAGGATTTTCAAAAGAAGAATTCAAAATTGATTTAGAAAAAGGAACAGTAGAATGTCCCAATGGACATATAAAACAATTTGATACTGAAAAAACACAAAAACATGAGCAAGTTACAGTGAAATTTAGAGCAGAAGAGTGTAATGATTGTCCGCTAAAAGACCAATGTACAAAATCAAAAAAAGGGAGAACAATAAATATACATCCGTATGAAAAAGAAATACAAGAACAAAGGGAATATCAAAAAACAGATGAATTTAAAGAAGACTATGCAAAAAGACCGAATGTAGAAAGAAACATATCAGAACTTACCAGGCATGGCGGACGTAAAGGAAGGTATAGAGGAAAATTAAAAATAAGATGGCAAATGATAATGGTAGCAATAAACAATAATATCAAAATAATAACGAAACATATTTCTAAAATTTGTAATAGACAAATTAAGAAGGTGGAAGTCTGCCCAAAAACGGCTTAAAGAATGGTTAAGGATATTAAAAATAGCAATAACAGGTCAATAAAGCCATAATATACATATTAAAATCAATAACAAAATCATATATATTTCTTTGAATAGAGATTATTCTGATAATTTATGCGATGATAAAAATTCTTAACCGGCAGATAAGTTATTTTCGAGTGGACTCCTAGCCAAAGATTCGAAAATAGATATTGCAGACGGTGCAAAAGTCAGCACTCTTATAGTAAATGCAGCCGCAGCAATAACAGGAAATGGTATTATTGATGCTGCAAACATCAATGTAAATAATGTCATAATAGATAAAAAACCTGTTACAATGAATATTGCATCTGATGTGACAGCGATAATTGCCGGGGTAAAAACAGGAAAATCAGGACCAGTAGATACATCAACAGTAAATAATTCAACATACGCAAAACTATATGATGTTAGTACTGCAGTTGGTTCAAATGTTGTATATCTTACATTTAGAAATGTTCAAAAAGACATGCAGGTTTATGCATTGGTTAAATTGCCAACAGATACAAAACCAAGCATAGATGAAATAAAAAAGATAAATTATTGTAGGGTTATTAAACCGAAACAAGAAAAAGATTTATCGGCAACTGGTCCATATAATGCAAGTGCATATGCACTTATCATATGGGGTTTAAATGCTAATGATTTAAATGGAAATACTGAATATAAAATATACTATGTTGTGACAGATGAATATGGCAATCCTATAGACATAAACGGCAATAGCACATCTGGTGTTTCTGAATTTACTGTTAAGACATTACCAATTGATATTAAATCGAATATATCAAGTATATCAAGCTTTACCCAAGATTTATATGGAAATTTCAATATTACCATAAAAAATAATGTTTCGGGAATAACTTATAAGAATGTGACTGAAACATGTGAAATAATAGCATGTGAAAGTGCGCCTTTTGACAACAAGGATATTTCATTACAATATGACAATAATGGTACTTGGTCAGATATACTTTTAAATAACAATAAATATATACCGGTATGTGATCGTGTTTATGGAGCTTTAAGTTCTACACAAGGTTTTACAATAGGAGATGGCTATAGTGAAACCAAAAATTTTAAAGTAAAAATTAACAAAGTAAATGCTTATATGTTTACTATATATATAAAAGATGGACAGGGTAATTTAATAGGGAAATATGACCGTGGCATTCCGATAGAAGCGATTTCTTTTACTTCTAATGATATTAATAATATTAAGGCAGGTCAAGAAAGTCAGTTTAGCGTATTTGCCAAAGCAAACAATGTTTCAGATGATGTTTATGCACAATGCAAATCAACACTTACGGTATCAGATGCAACATATAGTAATGCGGTTAGTAATCAAGCAATAAAAATTGCAATTGGAAATAATCCAGAGGTTAACTTTACTACAGACAGCAATGGTGTTGTACGTTTCCCTCAAGATGGAATTAACATGAAGCAATTAAATGATGGTATATCAATTAAATTTAAAACAACATTTACAAAACCAGGAACTTACACATTAAACTTAGAATTTGAAGATAAACAAGGTAATACAATAGGAGGCTCTAAGATAATTACTTTTACAGTTAAATAATTACAATAATATTAAATGCAATGTGAGTAATTAATTATTTTAACTACTATATTTTATATTATTAATTCAAATAAAACAGTTATTAATTGACAGTAAGTGGATTTTAGGGGGTTGATTTAGGATTCACCGGCTTTCATCTCTCCAATAAATTTGAGAGATGAAAGCCGGTTTTATAATGGATATAAATATTGAAATTAAAAGTATAAATTGCAATAAGAATAAAAAGGCATAGCAAACAAGCCATTTTTTGAAGACTTTTTAAAAAATTAAATATTAAAATAAGTGTTAATCCTAAACAGCTGGCTTTATTTTATAGCCTTGAAGCTTGGCTAATAGTATAAGCTTATTCAACCGTAACCTCGCGTTTTCTGTTAATTTTCTGCTATGCTTTATGTATATGTATTAAGCGGTCCAGTTTGGGCTCACACTAAAATAACAAATAATGGAGCACCAACGGGAACAGTTTCTTATCTTGTAATTGATCCTAAAACAGGAACAGTATATGCTATAGTAAGTGGTAATATTTACAAAGCAGTACCTATTTATTAATCGATTTATTTAAATTAATCAATTTAATTTAAGGAAGGTATTTTTCATTAAAGAAGAATACCTTCCATTTTTATGTGCGTAGTGCGTATGCGACCAAAGTTGCGAAAATTTGCCATGCTGACAGGTATTGTTAAATAGTTAGAAGTCAGTTTGGATCACAGTATTGTTTGAACATATATATTTATGGAGCATAATCTAAAAGAGTGAGGTGGTGCAAATGAGTAATGAAGAGATGGAAGGAAATTTTAAAGGATATAACATGCAAAATCATATACATATAGCTTTAAGTATATTCATTTTTGGGTTTTACGCTTTTTGGGAAAATGCCATCTTGGGACGGGACATTGTGGGGACGTACCCGGATTGTCACTTTTCACAAGCAAATTGAAAATTTATTTTATAAAGTTAGTAACAAAATCAAAAAGAAATAAAATTATTAAGCATTAAAAGCAAGAGGTTTTCAATTTGAGAGATTGAGAAAAAAAGTTTTAAAATATTGTAAAATGTATTTGATAATGAAAGAATTAATAAAATTATATAGAAATTATTAAGAGATATTTTAAATATAAAGTATCTATTTGGTTATAAGTCCACGGGAGTTGGGATTTATGTCATTTAAAAATGAAAGGCAAAAAGAATTTTTAAGACAAATAAGAGAATATGAAGAAGAAAACATACTTTCACAAATTGAACTTTGCAAAGAAATAGTCAATAACTATATCAATTACAAAAAACAAAAAGTCTTAGTGATTTTCAAAAAATACATGACCTTATTGATAAATTTAATAAAAGTAATATAGAGCAAAGAAATATTATAATAGACATTAAACTAAAGAATATATTAAAAGATTAACAAGTAAAAAAATAATTTTAATAGACGGCTATAAATTAGCTGGATATATGATAGATTTTAATGTCGGTGTGACAACACAGGAACTATACGAGATAAAGAGAATCGATAACGATTATTTTGAAGAATAGCTAAACAAAAAGGACAGGTTTTCTGTCTCAAAATTAATTTTACCATAGAATTGAAGGATTAAATGAAATCATGTAGAATATATATAAAGATATAGTTTTTACAAAAGCGAAAGCGATTGACGATATTGGAGGTATATTGATGAATGACAGTAAAATAAGTTTAAGACAGCTTGAAACACATTTGTTTAAGGCAGCAGATATATTAAGGGGTAAAATGGATGCCTCCGAATATAAGGAATACATATTTGGTATGCTTTTTTTAAAGTATACTTCTGATGTTTTTGAAAATAAGAGAAAAGATTTAATGAATAAATTTTCACAAATGGGTTTTTTAGATAAACAGATTCAAGAGTTAATGGAAGACCCAAGTTCTTATGGTGATACTTTTTTTGTACCTGAAAGAGCAAGGTGGGAAAATATATTAAAATTTAAAGAAGATGTTGGAAACCAGCTAAATAAAGCTTTAAGTGCTTTAGAAGAAGCAAATTTTGAACTTGATGGTGTTTTAAAACATATAGATTTTAATGCTGTAAAGGGGAGATCACGTCTTAAAGACCAGCAGCTTATAGACCTAATAAATCACTTTAATAAATACGAGTTACTGCCTTCAAACTTTGAATTCCCTGACCTTCTTGGAGCTGCTTATGAATATTTATTAAAAGAATTTGCAGATTCGGCGGGCAAAAAAGGGGGAGAATTTTATACACCGTCTCATGTCAAGAAATTGATGGTGAGACTTGTAAAGCCGGAGGAGGGTATGTTAATCTATGACCCGACGGTAGGCTCCGGCGGTTTTTTGATTGAAGCTTTTCATTATGTTGAAGAGCGTGGTCAAAATACAAATAATTTAGCTCTATATGGGCAGGAAAACAATGGACTGACATGGTCTATCTGTAAAATGAATATGATTTTACACGGGATTAATGATGCGCACATAGAAAATGAAGACGTCCTTACAAGCCCTATGTTTTTAGAAAATGGATACATAAAAAGATTTGATAAGCTGCTTGCAAATCCACCCTTTTCAGAAAACTACAGCAGAACAAATATGCTGTTTCAAGAGAGATTTAAATATGGATTTACACCTGAAAACGGCAAAAAAGCCGACCTTATGTTTTTACAGCATATGATTGCGAGCTTAAAGGATAATGGAATTATGGCAACGGTCATGCCTCATGGAGTTTTATTCAGAGGCGGGCAGGAAAAAGTAATTAGAGAAGAAATTGTTAAAGTTGGTATTATTGAAGCGATTATTGGTTTACCTCCCAAACTTTTTTACAATACCGGCATACCTGCGTGTGTTATTGTAATAAACAAAAACAAACCAGAACATTTAAAAAACAAGATTTTGTTTATAAATGCAGATAGAGAATATGGCGAAGGCAGGAATCAAAACTTTTTAAGACCGGAAGACATAGAAAAAATAGTTAATGTATTTGACAGTAAAAAAGATATACCAAAATATTCAAGATTGGTTGATATCAAAGAGATTGAAGAAAATGACTTTAACCTCAATATAAGAAGGTATGTAGATAATTCTCCCGATTCAGAAATCAATGACGTTCATGCACATCTTTTTGGCGGTGTACCCAAAAAGGAAGTGTCAATTTATGAAGAGCGACTTAAAAAGTTTCATATCAATCATGAAATTTTACTTGATGAAAAAAACATGGATTATTTGGAATTTAAAAAAGAAATAAAAGGAAAAAATCAAATTAGAGAATTCATTGAAAACTCTTCTGATATGAAAAATGTTGTTTTGACTCACGAAGAAGCTTTAAAAAATTGGTGGGAAGATATTAAATCAGGAATTGAGCAGTTTTATGGGAGAAACAATCTCTGGAAGTTTAGAAATGATGCCTTGGCAAAATTAAAAAGTGCTTTGCTGCCAATCGGAACTTTTGATGAATTTAAAATCTCAGGCATATTTGCAAACTGGTGGGAAGAGCTTGTTTATGATTTTAAAAGTATAATAAATAATGGATGGAATAAAAATTTGGTTGAAAGAGAAAGGATTAAAGAGAAATATTTTAAAAAAGATTTAGAGAAAATCGAAGATTTAGAAGGGGCTTTTTCTGAGGTTGAGGGAGATTTAAATGAAATTTTGGAAGAAGTGGATGACTGGGATGAAGAAGAACAAGGGGATAAAACTGCAAATAAAGTAAAAGAATTTTTAAAGGATATGATAAAAGACTTAAATAAACGAAGTAATGAAATCTCAAGAAAAGAAGCCATAAAATGGAGTAATTTGTTAGAAAAAATTGAACAAAAAGAAAGAGAAATTAAAAAAATAAAAAAAGCTATAAACGACAAAGAAAAAGAAGTTGAAGAAAATACAGATAAAAAAATTGAGATTTTAACAGAAGAGGAAGTAAAGGAGCTTTTACTTGAAAAATTTTTTGAACTTATACAAAATCAACTTGAAAAATATTTGAATGACGAAAAGAAAGAAATAATAAAGATTTTTGAGAATTTGTGGGATAAATATAAAGTGCCCTTAAATGAATTGAAAGATGAAAGAGATGGAGAAGTAAAGAAATTGGATGAATTTTTAAAAAGGCTGGGATATAGTTATGAATGAGAATATTAAATTGCCTGAAGGATGGAAAGTTGTGAGATTGGGGGAAGTTATAGAAGAATCAAGTCAAAGGAAAAAACAGCAAGACATACAAGTGGTATTAACAATTTCGAATGTATTAGGATTTATTGACCAAACCGATTTTTTTGGTAGAAATTTAAGTAGCAAAGATACATCAAATTATAAGGTTATACGAAAGCAATATTTTGCTTATAATCCCGCAAGAATCAATGTTGGATCAATTGCTTTGAATGATATTTATGATGAGGCTATAGTAAGTCCTATGTATATAGTTTTCAAGAATAAAGAATGTTTATTACCGCAATATTTTAAGTACCATATACAAAGAAAAATATTTAATTTTCAAGTAATAAATAGTACAACAGGTTCGGTAAGAGAGAGTTTAAATTTTTCAAGATTAATAACCTTAAATTTTATCCTTCCTCCCCTTCCCGAACAACACAAAATTGCTGAAATACTTGAAACAGTGGATAATGCCATAGAGAAAACCGATGCTATTATTGAAAAGTATAAACGTATAAAGCAGGGATTGATGCAGGATTTACTAACTAGAGGGATAGATGAAAACTGGCAGATAAGAAATGAAAAAACTCACAAATTTAAGGATTCGCCCCTTGGCATGATACCGGAGGAATGGGAAGTTGTGAGATTGGGAGTGATAGGAAAAATTGTATCAGGCTCTACTCCAGACACATCAAAACCTCAATTTTGGAATGGTGAGATAGTTTGGATTACACCAGATGACTTAAGTAAACAAAAAAAATTCATATATACATCACAGAGGAAAATTAGTAAAGAGGGTTTGTTTAGTTGTGCTGCTAGGATCATACCAAAAAACTCAGTTGTTTTATCAAGTCGTGCGCCAATAGGATATTTAGCTATTGTTAAAACAAATTATACTACAAATCAAGGTTGCAAAAGTATTATTATAAATAAAGATTTTTACGATGAAGAATTTCTTTATTATTCATTGCATCAATATATAAACAAAATGATTTCTTTAGGTTCAGGAACAACTTTCAATGAAATAAATAAAAATCAATTGTCAAAATTAGATATAAAAATTCCTAATTCTCTTCCCGAACAAGAACGTATAGCCACAGTCTTATCTCAAATAGATGAAGCTATAGAGAAAGAAAAGTCCTATAAAGAAAAACTTGAAGGGATTAAAAAGGGATTAATGGAGGATCTGCTCACAGGCAAAGTCAGGGTGAATCATCTAATTGAGGAGGAATGTATAGATGAAATTGGATGAAGAGCATTATGTTGAAAATCAATTCCTCTCACAACTTCAAAGACTTGGTTGGAAAATCTACAGACAGAATAAAGATAATCCAGAAGAAGTTAGAGAAATATTGTCTTTTAACTCTTCTTTAGAGCCTTTATACGGAGGGAATGTTAAATTTAGAGAAAGCTTTAGAGATGTAATTCTTGAAAGTATTTTAAAAGAGTCTTTAATGAAAATAAATCCATGGATAGAAGATGACCAGATAAATGAAGTAATAAGAAAGATTACAACACCTCTTTCTAATTCTTTATTAGAGGCAAATAAGGAAATTCATGACTTATTTTTAGAAAATACCTCTGTATCAGAAAACAGAAAAACTGGTGAAAAAAGTCCAACTGTTAGATTGATTGACTTTAAAAATATAGACAATAATTCATTTATTGCAATATTCCAATTTAAAGTAAATATAACAGGAACTGAAAAACATATTATTCCTGATATAGCCCTTTTTGTAAATGGTATGCCTCTTATTGTAGTTGAGTGCAAATCACCAGCTATTGCTGACCCGATTTCTGAAGCTATACTTCAGCTTATGCGCTACAGCAACAGACGTGGAGCAATCGAAGGTAATGAAAAGCTTTTTTGGTACAATATTTTTAATGTTGCCACGTCAAATCAGGTTGCAAAGTATGGAACAATAACATCAGAGTATGAGCATTTTGTTGAGTGGAAAGACTCTTATCCTTATTCATTGTCAGAAATAGGAGAAGGAAATATTACAAGCCAGCAGGTTTTAGTACAGGGTATGCTATCAAAAGAAAACCTACTTGATATACTTCATACATATACCATTTTTAAGGAAGATTCAAAAGGTACAGTGATAAAAGTTGTCGCAAGATACCAGCAATTTCGTGCTGTAAAGAAAATTATTAAAAAATTAAAAGAAGGTAAATCCCAAGAAGATAGAGGAGGTATTGTATGGCATACTCAGGGTTCCGGTAAATCTTTGACAATGATGTTCATGGTCAGAGAATTATATCATAATCCTGAATTTGGAAATTACAAAGTTGTTTTTGTTACAGACAGAAAAGACCTTGAAAAACAACTGAATGATACATCTAAAAGTGTAGGATTTACCGTTAGAGTAGCAGGGAGTATACATGAACTAAAAGAAATTTTAAGAACTAATACTCCCGAGCTTGTAATGGGAATGGTACACAAATTTCAAGATAGAGAGTTAGAAAGTAATTTTCCCATTCTTAATGAATCTAACAAAATTTTAGTAATGATAGATGAAGCCCATAGGACGCAATATAAATTTTTAGGCGCAAATTTAAGGAAATCCCTTCCCAACGCTGCTAAAATAGCTTTTACTGGTACGCCAATAGAAAAAACTGAGATGACTTTTGGAGAATACATAGATAAATACAGTATAAGGCAATCAGTAGAAGATGGTGTAACTGTCAGTATTGTTTATGAAGGAAGGGTTCACAGTGCAGAGTTATCGGATGAAGAGGCAGCAAATGCCAAATTTGAAGATGTTTTTAAAGATGCAGATGAAGATACAAAAAGAATGATAATGGGAAGATTTACATGGAGAGGATATCTTGAAGCTGAAGAGGTAATACGCGATAAAGCTAAAGATATGATAGAACACTATATTAGTCATGTATTTCCTAATGGATTTAAGGCACAGATTGTTGCAGTGTCGCGTCTTGCAGCGATAAGATATAAAGAAGCTCTTGAAAAAGCTCTTAAAGAAAAAATAGATGAGCTAATGAAGAAAAATTCAAAAATTGATTTAGAAACATTAAAAATATTAGAAGTAGGTGTTGTTATATCAGGGGCTTTAAATGACCCTCCTGAATACAAACCTTATAGTGATGTAAATGAACATGAGAGAATAATCAGAAGCTTTAAGCTTCCTTTTGATAAAGCAGATGATAATATAAATGGTAATGTAGGAATATTAGTTGTTCAAAGTATGTTGATAACTGGATTTGATGCACCAATAGAGCAGGTAATGTATCTTGATAATGTGATTAAAGGGCATAATTTGTTGCAGGCTATAGCAAGGGTTAATAGGGCTTACAATAATAAATCCTGCGGTTTTGTGGTTGATTATGTTGGAGTTTTAAAACATTTGAGAGAAGCACTTTCTATATATGCTGATGAAGACATAGAAGAAATATCTGAGGTTGTGATAAATAAAGCGAAAAGTATTGATGCTCTTAGGTTTTATCACAATTTAATAGGAGAGGTTTTCACTAAAAATGGTATAAAAAATTGGCGTCAGAATATTGAAGAATGTATTGATATTTTAGTTGATGAGAAAGTTAGAAATGAGTTTATAGATATTGTTCGAAAATTTAATCGTGCGATGGATGAAGTTCTGCCAGACCCCGAAGGCTTAAAATATGTTGCCGATTTAAAGATTATTGCTTTTATAAAAGAGTCTGCAAGAAATAGATATAGAGATAGCAAATTAAGCGTAAAAGACGCAAGCAATAAAATAAGAGAAATAATTGAAGAGTATTTGATATCAAAAGGAGTAGACCCTAAAATACCACCTACACCATTACTTGAGGATAAATTTATTGATAATCTTAATAAAAAATCAAGTAAGGTAAAAGCGCAAGAATTAGAGATTGCAATTAATGAATATATTGATGAACATTTTGAGGAAGACCCGGAATTTTATGAAAGGTTTTCTGATAGATTGAAAAAACTTCTTGAAGGATATAAAGAAAAATGGGATGAATTATATATAGAACTAAACAAAATGAGAGAAGAATTAAAGAAAGGAAGAGCAAATGAGGATACTTTTGGCTTTGACCCTAAAAAAGAAATGCCGTTTTTTGGCATATTAAAGGATAAAATATTTGGCAAAAAATCAATCAATGAGCTGTCAGATAAAGATATAGATTTTTTAATAGATTTAACAAAAGATGTAGTAGAGTTAATTAACAGAGAAATGCAAACAGTTGATTTTTGGGATAATCCAACTAAGCAAAGACGTTTAAAAAGCTTTATTTATTCACATTTACTTAAAAAAATTTCTTCTACTCAAAATTATCATGAAAATATTAAGGAAGATGAAGAAGTATATATTACAAGCAATTTACAGCCAAATATTGTATACAACAAAAGAAACGAAATAGCACAAAAATTGTTGGAAGTTGCTTATCATAATTATAGGAAGTGATATTATGGTAGATATAAAGATTGAAAAAATAATGCGTTCAAAAAGAAAGACAATAGCTTTACAGATTACAGATAATGCTACGTTAATAGTCAGAGTGCCTTTTGGTATAGACGAAAAGAGAATTTGGGAGGTTATTCAAAAGCATTCAAATTGGATTGAGAATAAAAAAAAGGAGATAGAGGAAAGAGATCCTAAAGCTTTAAAAAAGGAATTTGTTAATGGGGAAGGTTTTTTATATCTTGGAAGGTATTATAAATTGCACATAGTGGAGAATCAAGATGTTCCTCTTAAGTTTGACAATGGTTTTTATCTTTCAAGGGATTTTTTAGATAAAGCAAAAGAGGTTTTTATTGATTGGTACAAAAAAGCCGCATATGAGAAAATATCTGAAAGGGTCAAGTGGTATGCGCAAAAAAGCAATTTAAAATACAGTAAAATTAATATCACAAATGCAAAAAAAAGATGGGGTTCTTGTTCTTCAAATGGAAACTTAAACTTTTCCTTGAGACTTATAATGGCTCCTATTTCTGTAATAGACTATGTTGTTGTGCATGAGCTTGCACACTTGGAAGAGAAAAATCACGGTAAAAATTTCTGGATAAAAGTAAGGATGCTAATGCCGGATTATAAAAAGCATGAAGATTGGCTCAAGAAAAATGGATATTTATTGAATTGCTCTTCCTCTTAAGTTCTTGCCATTTCTCTCAGCTTATATTTTTGTATCTTTCCACTGGTAGTTGTAGGAAATTTATCTATTATACGTACATATCTCGGAACTTTGAAGCGGGCAAGTCCCTGTCTTGCAAATGCTAAGATATCATCCTCTTTTATCATAGAACCTTCTTTTGGGATTATGTACGCCATTATCTCCTCACCATATTTCTCGTCAGGAACACCTACGACTTGAACATCTTTTACATCGGGATGATGGTACAAATATTCTTCAATCTCGCTTGGAGAGATATTTTCTCCACCTCTTATAATTATGTCCTTGAGTCTTCCGGTAATCCTTAAATATCCTTTCTTATCGATCATGCCAAGGTCACCTGTGTGCAGCCAACCATCAGCTTCAATGGCTTTTCGTGTTTCATCCTCCATTTTATAATAGCCTTTCATTATATTGTACCCTTTAGCCATTATCTCACCATATACTCCATTTGGAACCTCTTCACCTGTATCAGGATTTACCACCTTCATCTTTATCTCGGGAAGTACATATCCAACGGTAGAAACCCTGTCTTCAAGAGGGTTATCAACACTTGTCTGGGTTATTCCGGGGGATGCTTCTGTAAGTCCGTATACACTGGTTATTTCCCTCATATTCATCTTATCAACAACTGCTTTCATTATATTTAGCGGGCATACAGAACCTGCCATTATTCCTGTTCGCAAATTCGAAAAATCATATTTTTCAAAATCAGGATGGTTAAGCATCGAAATAAACATTGTAGGAACCCCATGTACTGCCGTACACTTTTCCCTATCAAGAACATCCATAACAACAACAGGATTAAAATGGTCTACTAAAACCATTGTGGAGGCTTTAGAAAGGCAAGCCATAACTGCAAGGGTGTAACCAAAGCAATGAAAAAGAGGAACCGTTATACATAATTTATCCTTGATAGTAAATTTCATCCTTGAAGCTATTGCGTCACCATTATTAAGGACACCGTAATGTGTCAGCATTACCCCTTTAGGGAAACCTGTGGTACCTGACGTATACTGCATATCAATAACTTCTTGAGAATTTAAGGAATCCTGTATCTTATACAATTCATTATCATTTATAACACTGCCCATCCCCATTATTTCTTCAAAATTGTACATTCCGGGATAAATATTTCTACCAATATTAATTACCGATTTTAAGTATGGAAGTCGATCTGAATGGAATTTTTTATCTTGATTTTTCTTTAATTCCGGTATTAATTTATAAATAGTTTCAACATAATTTATATCCTTAAATCCATCCATTAATATTACTGCCTTAGCATCCGATTGCTTGAGAATATACTCAACTTCTCGCTCTGTATATTGTGTATTCATCGGAACTAATGGCGCACCTATTTTAGCTGTTGCAAAAAGGGCAATGATCCACTCTGGTATGTTTGTAGCCCATATCGCTACATGGTCGCCCTTATTTATGCCGATTTTTAAGAGTCCCTTTGCAAATCTGTTTGTAATATTTCTTAAATCTTTATAGGAAAACTTAACTTTTCCTGAAACAACAAGCGCCTCCTGTTCGGGATATTTTGAGGCTATGTAATCAAGGTAATGCCCTATCGTCATATCAATCATGTATTTCACTCCCATTACTAATTTTAGTAGCTGCTGTTATAATTTTATTATATCACTATATCATAAAAAGAAAAAGTATAAATCTATTTATATATAACTTTCTATATAAAATTACATATTATATTATAGGAATTTTTATAGAAGGAGGGAAACAAATGCTTATAGCAATTGATCCAGGTCATGGAGGAAAAGACCCCGGAGCAGTCGGAGCACATTTGCTTGAAAAAGATATAAATCTCAATATATCTTTAAAATTAAGAGAAATTCTTGTTCAGAGAAATATTGATGTTATTATGACAAGGGATAAGGATGTGATGCTTGAGTTGCAACCAAGATGTGATATAGCTAATAACAGCAAGGCTGATTATTTTATTTCAATTCATGCAAACAGTTTTAAGGATTCAGATGCAAAAGGAACAGAAACCTATGCCTTCTCAAAAAATTCTATAGGAAATAAACTCGCTGATCATGTTCAAAAAGCAATAGTATCAACATTAAATACCGTAGATAGAGGTGTTAAGTTTGCAAATTTTTATGTTCTGCGTTATACGGATATGCCGGCTATATTGATTGAAACAGCTTTTATAACAAATAAAGATGATGAGAATCTATTAATAACTAAGCCTGATTTATTTGCATTGGCAATATCAAACGGAATTATGAATTTTCTAAGTATTACTGATGCTAATTGGGCACAGCAAGACCTTATTAAATTAAAAGAGCTTGGGATAATAGTTGATTATCATGACCCGGAGGTATGTGTAAAATGGGGTGAATTAGCTGCTGTAATAAATAGGGTATTGGAGGTGTTTAAGAAATGAGGGAACTTATTATGACAATTCTTACCGCTGGTGTTCAGCTAATGATAATGGCTGCACTTGGATATGGAATAAATTTTCTTAATAAAAAGATTGGAAAAGATATGACGCAGAAGTATTTTGAATTGGCAAAAGTATTTGTTATGGCTGTAGAACAGGAATTTGGACCTGGCAATGGTGCTGATAAGAAAGCGGAAGTCATGAATCTTTTAAAAAGGTTAACAGGTAATAAGCTTACTGATGAAGAGCTGAGCAAATTGATAGAAGCGGCTGTATTTGAGATGAATTACATGCTTAAATTAAAAAATATTCAATATAATTAGGAAAAATAGTTTTTTAGCGTAAAAAGCTGCACAGGAAATTAAAAAAGGCGGATTCCCCGCCTTTTTTTCAATATAATAAAATTTATTTAAGTACTGCTTTTTTAAATTCTTCAATTCCTATTTCTTCTATGTAACGGCTTAGACGTTTGGATTTTGCATTTGCTTTATAATATTCAATAACCTTAGCAATTAAAGCTTTAGCTTCTTCGGTAGTTAGGTTTTCTGCCAATACATCAGCAATTCTTGTATGAGCTCCGGTAGCACATCCTCCAACCAAAAGAGTCCATCCGTTAGCTTTACCAATTAGTCCGATGTCTTTAATAGTACTTTCTGCACAAGAATTAATGCATCCGCTTACACCTATTTTCATTTTGCCCGGCATATCCATCCCGTGATAAAGCTTGTCAAGTTCCAAACCTAAACTGACGGAATCCTGTTTGCCTCTTTTACAAAAAGTGGTTCCGGGACAAAACTTGATGCTGCGAACACAAACACCGATAGCATGTCCGGGTTTCATGTCCAATTCTTTCCATATATTATCTAAATCCTTTTCTTGCAAACCTACTAAAGCAATTCTTTCGGCAGAGGTTAATTTAATTGCCTTAGCGCCGTATTTTTCAGCAATATCAGCAACTTTCCTTAGAATTTCGGGTGTTACTAAACCACCGGGTGTATGTGGCGCAATTGCATAAGTTTCTCCATCTCTTTGGATAATTGCCCCTTTTTCTAATAGATCCTTCATATTTAACCCTCCTGATAATATTATTTTTATTGTGTCAAGTACTACTGTCTATTATTATTATATTATCAAATTAATTAAGAGTCAATATTGTTTAAAATAAATTTTTTATTAGTAATTTATTTTTGATTTTTTTCAACCCATTTTTTTGCTTCAATTACGGAAGATTCACTGGGAAGCTTTATATTTGCTTCCTTGCTCGTCTTTTTAATATTTTCTAATGAAGTTGTATCATGTTTTTCTTTAGACCCTGTGTTATATTTTTTACTTTTTCTTATCATAAAAATCACTCCTTTAAAGGTAGTATTATCAATGTGAAGAAAAATATGAATCATAATTTTGAATAAAAAAAAGAGGTTAAAATCCTCTTTGTTAGTTGTTTAAACTGTGAAGCGGCGCAGGTATTCTGCCTCCTCTTTTTATGAATATCTCAGAGGAAAAATTATTTACCTTCATAATCGGTGCATGTCCTAAAAGTCCTCCGAATTCGATATGGTCTCCTACTTTTTTGCCTGGCGCGGGTATTACCCTGACGGCTGTTGTTTTTTTATTTATCATGCCTATTGCCATCTCATCGGCAATTATTGCTGATATTGTCTCTTCCGGTGTATCACCCGGTATTGCAATCATATCAAGACCGACTGAGCATACACATGTCATGGCTTCTAACTTTTCCAAGGAAATTGCTCCTGCTTCAACAGCACTGATCATTCCGGAATCTTCGCTTACGGGTATAAAGGCTCCGCTTAAACCTCCTACGTATGATGATGCCATGACACCGCCTTTCTTGACGGCATCATTAAGCAATGCAAGCGCTGCTGTTGTACCATGTGTTCCGCATTTTGAAAGCCCCATTGCTTCTAATATATTTGCGATACTGTCACCAATTTCTGGGGTTGGTGCCAATGATAAATCAAGAATACCGAAAGAGGTATTAAGTCTCTTTGCTGCAAGTCTTCCTATAAGTTCTCCTGCCCGTGTTATCTTAAAAGAAGTTTTTTTGATCGTTTCGGATATCTGACCAAAATCAGCCTGATTATCAAGCTTTGATAATGCTGCAAAGACAACCCCCGGTCCGCTTACTCCGACATTTATAACACATTCACCTTCACCGATACCATGAAAAGCTCCTGCCATAAAAGGATTGTCTTCTGGTGCATTACAGAAAACGACAAGTTTTGCCGCACCTATACCATCATTTTCTTTTGTAAGCATAGCTGTTTTTTTAACAATTTTCCCCATTATTGCAACAGCATCCATATTTATACCTGCTTTTGTTGTTGCTACATTAACAGATGAACATACGCGTTCGGTTGCTGCTAATGCTTCGGGAATAGAATCAATAAGATGCAGATCCCCATCAGTAAAGCCTTTATGAACCAAAGCAGAATATCCGCCGATAAAATTGACTCCAACAGCCTTTGCAGCGGCATCAAGAGTTTTTGCAACATTAATAAATTCTTCTTTGCTTTTAAGTTTATCTGCCACTATAGCTATTGGAGTGACGGAGATTCGCTTATTTACAATAGGTATACCAAATTCTGCTTCAAGGTCGTTTGCTACTTTTACAAGGTTTTCTGCTTTTTTTGTTATTTTATCATATATTTTATTTGAAATTTCTTCAGATGAATTTCCGGTGCAATCCCTTAAACTTATGCCCATGGTTATTGTTCTTATATCAAGCTTTTCCGATTGTACCATTCTTATGGTTTCTTCTATTTCGTTAAATGCAAATCCCATTTTTATCCCTCACAGTCTGTGCATTGCTCTAAATATATCTTCTTTTTGAATATCGATTTTAAGTCCCATTTGTTCACCAAGCTTATTAAGATTATGTTTCAAGGTATCAAAATCCACTGTGGAGTTTGATATATCTACAATCATAATCATGGTAAAGATGTCTTTTAATAATGTCTGACTTATATCGAAAATATTTACATTGTTTTCAGCCAATAACTTTGAGACTGAATAAATTATACCAACCCTGTCAATTCCAATGACAGATATAATCGCTTTTTGCACTTCTATGAAAACCACCTTTCGCTATATTTGTACATAGTATACTATATGACGGATATATATGCAATATCAATTTATTATCCATCAATTGCATATATATTGAAAAAATAATAAGGCTTTAAAAATTAAGCCTTATTATAAAGGATATTATTTAATTTCTTCTTATTTATTCAATGCATTATTATATTCTTTTTTAAGTGTTGATATTAATTCTTTTACAGTTGTAATCTCTTTTGCTCTGTATGCATTGGAGCCTGCAAAAGCGAAGCCATTTTCAAGGTCCCCTTTTTGAGCATTTATTAGCGCTTGTGCGATGCAGTAGGGGCTTTTTCTATAATTGCAAGAGATTATGCAGTGGAATAAGCACTTATATGGTTTTTTTTCTCCTTCATTTACATCTTCAAGGAATTTATTTACTATTGCTCTGCCCGGCATTCCAACAGGACTTTTGATTATGCCGATATCCTCCTTTTTACAATTGATATAAGCTTTTTTGAAATTAATTGATGCATCACATTCCTCTGTTGTTACAAAACGTGTTGCCATCTGGACACCTGAAGCTCCTAACTTAATAAATCTGTATATATCTTCACCTGTATATATGCCACCTGCAGCAATTACGGGAATAGTCTTTCCGCAACTTTCTTCATATGGCTTTATTGCATTTATTACATCTACCAAGATTTTTTCAAGTGCATAATCAGGGTTTGAAATTTGTTCTACAGAAAATCCAAGATGTCCGCCTGCCTTTGGACCTTCTACAACTACAGCATCTGGAAGATAATCATATTTTTCCAGCCATCTCTTTGTAATGATATTTGCAGCTCTGCCGGATGAAACAATCGGAACAATCTTAGTGTCTTTTGTTTTATCCAAAAATTTTGGAAGGTTAAGCGGCAGTCCTGCTCCTGAAAATATGATGTCTATTCCCTCATCAATAGCTGTTTTAACCATATCGGCAAAGTTTGATAACGCAACCATAACATTTACCCCAAGGATACCCCTTGTTTTTTCCCTTGCTTTTTGTATTTCCTTCTTAAGTGCTCTGATATTAGCTTCTAGATAATTTGTTGCAAAATCCCTTTCACACATACCGATTCCTGCTGCTGAAATAACACCTATTCCACCTTCATTTGCTACAGCTGATGCAAGATTATTTAAAGAAATTCCTATTCCCATGCCGCCTTGAATAATCGGTAGTTTTGCGGTCAAATTTCCTATTTTTAAGCTTTTAATATTAAAATTAAGCATAAAATCCTCCTTATTTCTTCTATTACATTAACTTTATCATTTATAAACAGCTAATGTCAATATAAAATTCTTATTATATTTATATTATAACATGGCAACATTGGAATGCCTAATTAAATTTCGATTATATTTATAGTATATAAATAAAACTTTATGGCAAAAATTACAAAGGATTAAAAATCGATAATTTTTGAAGATTAGGAAAGACAAATTGATTTTCACCAAAAGAAATGCTATGATAATAATTGGAAAGAATATCAAATAATAAAAAGGAGATGTTTGAAATGGCGAATTTTCTTGAAAAGTCTATCAACTTTGGATTTGGACTTTATTCATTATCAAAAGAGAAAATAGAGAATATGGTAGATGAACTTGTTAAGAAAGGTGAAGTTGCAAGAGAAGATGCGCAGGGTGTTGTGAAAGACCTCGTAAAAAAGGGTGAAGAACAAAAAGACGAGATTAAGAAGATATTTAAAGATGCCTTAAAGGAAACATTTGATTATATGAATATTGCCAAAAAAGAAGACTTAATAACAAAAGAGGAAATAAGAAAATTAATACATGAAGAACTTAAAAATATACTTGATGAAGAAAAATCACAAGGAAGGCAGATGTAAATAATAACACAAAATAAGATGGATATTTTACCCATCTTATTTTTATGAAACGATATATGGAAATAAAATTCCTGCGATAATTTGCATGATAATTATTGCACAGATTAGTATAATCCAGTCAAATCCCGTATTAATGCTATATCCGTTTAATAGATAATTTCTAAGTAATTCAACAATATAGCTTAATGGATTTATTCTTGACAGAACCTGAAGCCATAGCGGCATGATGCTAATTGGATATATGGCGTTGCTGGCAAAGAAAAGAGGCATTGTGATAACCTGACCGAACCCCATAAAACGCTCCTTACTTTTAACAATTGCGGCTAATGACATTGATAGGGAGGAAAAGAACACGGCACCGCATATTATTGTTAAAATACTTAAAATGATACCGGTAAAACTCCACTGAATTTTTATACCTATTATTAAAGCTAAGAGGATAATAATTAACACTTGACTTATTGCCCGTATGCCTGCACTAAACGCTTTCCCTGTAACAAAGGCGAGACGGGGAACAGGGAGTGTTATTAATTTTTGCAAGACTCCTTGGTCTTTATCCCATATGATGTTGATGCCGTAAAAAATGGATACAAACATCATGGATTGCGCTAATATACCGGGGGTCATAAAGGTCTGGTAATTTACATTCCCTGTTGGGATAGCTCTTATATGGGAGAGAGCCTGCCCAAAAATCAGAAGCCACAATACGGGTTGAATTGCCCTTGTAAATAGTTCCGTTGGGTCATGACGGAGTTTTCTTATTTCCATTTCTGTAATTACAATAGATGCATTAATATAATCAATTAAGGTTTTTATGATACTAACTGAAACGCTGGATTCTCTTTCGCATCTGACGCATTTCACGAAAATCACCTCCTGATTCCAAATTATTTCCTGTAAAGTGAATAAATATATCCTCCAAAGATATATCATTATTTCCTGCTGCTTTTTTAAGTTCTTCCAAGGTGCCTTGTGCAACAATAAGTCCCATATTCATAATTGCTATTCTTTGGCACAATGCTTCTGCCTCTTCCATGTAATGTGTTGTTATTAATATTGATAAGCCGTTATCTTTCTGAAGTGTTTTAAGGGCTTCCCATACATTATGGCGGGCGATGGGGTCAAGTCCAACCGTTGGTTCGTCTAAGATAAGTATTTTAGGCTTATGAAGGATTGCCTGCCCTACCTCAAGGCGGCGAACCATACCGCCGGAATATTCTTTCACAAGGTGGTTTGCAGCATCCTTTAAATTCAGCAAATTTAATACATATTCAATCCTTTTTTCACGTTCATTTTTTGGCAGACGGAGCAATTTTGCGATGTAATATAAATTTTCATATCCTGTCAAGGTAGAATCAGCTGAAAGTGCCTGTGGAACATATCCTATAAATTTTCTGACAAGACTGCCATATCGTCTTACATCGAAACCGGATAGTTTTATTGTTCCCGAGGTAGGGGGCAGAAGGGTTGTCAGCATTCTTATGGTTGTTGTTTTTCCCGCACCGTTTGGTCCTAAAAGCCCGAAGATTTCACCTTCTTTCACATTAAAGCTTATGCTTTTAACAACTTCATGATTTTCAAATCGTTTAACAAGATTAAATGTTTCAATATTCATACACATTATAATATCACTCTCCTTCATAATCGTGATGAGCAGTTTTTAAAACAGAAAGTATCTCTTTTAAATTATTGTTTAAGAGTGTAATATCGATATTTTTTTCGGCAGGGATATTTGATAATAAGGTGCTTCGATAATGAAGGATTTCTTCTAATAATTTATATCCTTTGTCAGTTAACAATAAAAAAACCAATCTGCGGTCATTATCATCTCTCCATCTTTTAACAAGATTATCCTCCACAAGATTATCTATCAATCCTGTTAAAGTTCCCGGGGACAACAAAAGCTCCTTTTGAAGTTGACTCATAGTTATAGGGTTATCTAAGGATAATTTATTTAAGACCCAGAATCGTGACATTGTTAAACCTTTTTTATTAAGGTAATTTTTTGTAAATAAATTTATAATGCGGCTTATTTCTCTAAGATATGTTTCTAAAACTGAAATTTCGTTTTCCAATTATATCATCTCCCAAATAATTTGGATTACGAAATAATTATATTTCAAAATAAACCGTATGTCAAGGCGTAATTTTAATTTACATAGATTTAACCTATATTTAATTTGATGTTAACATATTTTAAGTATAATTTTACTGAATTGAAAAAATTTCTTAGGAGGTTAAGTATGAGAACAATTTTTAAAAGGAAATCATTTATACTGTCATTGCTGATAATAATGGTCATGTCATTATTATTAAGCGGATGCGGCAGTCAATCAAAGCAAACGGCTTCAAGCAATACAAACAGTTATTCAGGCAAACCGGCTAAATATGTATTTTTGTTTATTGGTGATGGAATGGGTATGCCTGAAGTAAGCTCAGCAGAAATTTATAAAGGTTCTATTGCTAAAAGTGATAACCCAAACATAAAGAAACTTAATTTTACTCAATTTCCTGCACAAGGAATGCAGACAACCTATGAAGCAGATTCATTTATACCTGATTCGGCTTCTGCAGGTACCTCAATAGCAACCGGATTTAAAACAAATGATGGTATTATAGCAATGGATCCATCAAAGAAAATTAAATATACGTCTACTGCTGAAAAGGCAAAGGCAAATGGCATGAAAGTAGGTATTGTATCAAGCGTATCTATTGACCATGCTACCCCTGCGGTTTTTTATGCACATAATCCATCAAGGAATAATTATTATGACATAGCAATGGAATTAACAAAAAGTAATTTTGATTATTTTGCCGGTGGAGGTTTCCTTCAGGCGAAGGGGAAAAATGGTGATAAACCTGATGTAACAGAGGAAGCGAAAAAGAATGGTTATAAATATGTAACTACTAAAGAAGATTTTCAAAAGCTTGATTCAAAGTCAGGAAAGGTGATTGCCGTAAATCCTGTTCTTGATAAGGCTAAGGCATTGCCATACAGCATTAATAACAATCAAAACAGCTTGACATTGGCTGATTTTACTAAAAAAGGCATTGAATTATTAGACAATCCAAAAGGATTTTTCATGATGGTAGAAGGAGGAAAAATCGACTGGTCAGGGCATGCAAATGATGCCGCAGCAAACATATATGATACAATGGCATTAGATAATGCTGTTGCTGAGGCAATGAAATTTTACGATAAACATCCTGATGAGACATTAATCGTTGTAACTGCCGATCATGAAACAGGCGGAATGACGATCGGTTTTGCAGGTACAAAATATGAAACATATTATGATATATTAGCAAATCAAAAAATCTCTTATGATGAATTTGATAAAAAGGTAGAGGAATACAAAAAAAGTCATACACCTGAAAACGCAAAAATTGAAGATTTGCTGCCATTAATAAAGGAAAATTTTGGTTTGACAGTTTTGACAGCTGATGAAAAAACTGCCCTTGAAAACAAAGCAAAAAATGGTGATAAAGAAGCTGCCAAACAATTACAGCTTGCTCTTAATGAGCAGGATTTAAACAGTTTAAAGGCTGCCCTTGCTTTAAATATGAAGGATAAGAAAGAGAGAGGTAATGACCAACAAACGTATCTTCTATATGGAGGATATGAGCCCTTATCAGTGACATTAACGCATATACTAAATCAGAAAGCCGGTATCGGCTGGACATCCTATTCTCATACGGGAGTACCTGTACCGGTATATGCTAAAGGTGTAGGGCAAGAGCTTTTCCAGGGTTATTATGATAATACGGATATAGCAAAAAAATTCTTAGCTGTTATGGGTGTTTCAAAAAGTTAATCAGTTTAAAATTTTATGATGAGAAAGCGAGGAAGTCTTCCTCGCTTTCTCTATAAGATTAAAATGGAGGAAAGATATGTTGAAGAAATTCAGAAAACCGGAAATCATTTTTACGATTATTGTTTTGATTTTCAGTATAATTTTATTTTTAATTCCCACAGGTTTTGAAAAAGAATCTGATGGATATTTAAGAGAAAAAGGTCTTATCATTGCTACAGATAACAGCAAGATAGTGCAGAGCGGTATTGTAAAAACAGGTACACAGGGACTTAGGGTGAAAATTCTAACTGGAAAATTTAAGGGTCAGGAATTTGAATCATCGAATCTTCTTGTTGGTAGACTTGAAATTGATAAGATGTTTGAACCAGGTGATAAAGCACTTATCACCATAAATCATTCCGGAAACAAGATAATTGCTGTAAATGTAATTGACCATTATAGAATAAATTATGAATTAATATTGTTTTCAATTTTTGTCTTGCTGCTTATCTATTTTGGCGGATGGATAGGTGCAAAGGCACTGCTTTCATTTGTATTTACTGTACTTATGATGTGGAAGATATTGCTGCCAGCATTTTTAAAAGGGTTTAATCCTGTAATTATTTCCTTTATAGTTGTTATTGTATTAGCAGCTGTAACCATCTTTCTTGTGGCAGGGATAACCAAAAAAGCTGTTACAGCTTTTCTTGGTACAATTTCCGGTGTTATAACAACATTGATTTTTTCATTACTGTTTGGCAATTTATTCAAGATACATGGGGCTGTGGTACCTTTTTCAGAAACCTTGCTTTATTCAGGTTATGCACATTTAAATTTAACCCAAATATTCTTGTCAAGTATTTTTATAGCATCAGTTGGTGCGCTTATGGATATTGCAATGGATATTTCTGCAGCAATACAAGAGGTTGTAGAAAAAAAGCCTGATATAACTTCAAGAGAGGCTATACAATCTGGTTTTAATGTAGGAAGGGTTGTAATCGGTACAATGACAACAACATTATTATTTGCCTATTCAGGAGGTTATATTGCTCTTTTAATGGTGTTTATGGCACAGGGGACACCCGTTATCAATATTCTTAATCTCCAATATGTTGCAGCTCAAATATTGCACACATTAGTTGGCAGTTTTGGCATGATTATCGTAGCACCGTTTACGTCAATATTAGGGGGATTATTATTTACTTTTAAGACTAAAAAAACGGTTTCTTCATAAAAATATAAAGAGGGGAGATCCCTCTTTATATTCACTCTGTATTATCTAAATAAGGATATAAAAACAAGTGTTATTGTACTTACTAATTTAATTAAAACATGTAACGATGGACCGGCGGTATCTTTAAAAGGGTCACCTACGGTATCGCCAACAACACCTGCTTTATGAGCATCAGAATTTTTACCGCCAAGATTTCCAAGTTCAATGTATTTTTTAGCATTGTCCCACGCACCGCCGCTGTTATTTAGAAACAACGCCATTATAACACCGGTTATTGTAGTTACCATTAAAAAGCCGCCTGCCGCTTCTTTTCCAAGGGAAACGCCGACAAGTATCGGTGCTAAGACGACAATAAGACCGGGAATTATCATTTCTTTTAAAGCGCCTTTTGTTACAATATCGACACAGCTTGCATAATCCGGTTTTGTTGTACCTTCCATTATTCCTTTGATTTCTTTAAATTGTCTTCTTACTTCTAAAATAATGTATTGTGCGGCTTTTCCTACTGCCCTTATGGCTGTGGAACTGAATAAAAATACAATCATGGCACCGATAAAAGCTCCGATAAAGACCTCGGGTTTGCCTATATCAACAGAGAACCATGAATCCAAAGGTTTACCCAGGATATTTTTAACCTCGTCAAGATAAGCGGAAAACAATAAAAACGTTGCCAATGCTGCTGAACCAACGGCATAACCCTTTGTCAATGCCTTTGTTGTATTACCGCAGGCATCAAGCCTATCCGTTACTAATCTTATTTCATCTGAAGCCCTTGACATTTCAACAATACCGCCGGCATTATCGGTTATTGGACCAAAAGTATCCATTGCCAGGATATAAGCTGCTGTGGAAAGCATACCCATTGTTGCGATCGCAGTTCCATAGAATCCGGCATTTAATATTCCGGGCAATGCCAATTGTCCCAACTTATAAGATATTAATATGGCGGCGGATATAAAAATTATAGGGATTGCGGTGGATTCCAGACCAACGGATATACCCGTTATAATGTTTGTTGCAGGACCTGTTACGGATGCTTTTGCTATTTCTTGTACAGGTTTTCTTGACATAGATGTATAATAATCCGTTAAAATCACAAAAAGATAGCCGAGGGTTATACCGGTTAATGAAGAACCGTATAATAACCAGTAATTTACCGGTATGCCATTTGACAAAGAACTTCCCAGCATTATTTTTATAAAAAACAGCAACAGTATCGAATTTAAAATTACAGTAATGAAATAACCATTGCCGAGAGCATTCATGGGGTCCTCTTTATCATCCTTTACTTTGACTGAGATTATGCCTATTATTGATGATATTATTCCTACTGCACAGACTACAAGAGGGAAAAGAATGCCCTTCCAGCCGAAAACCGGATAAAGTGCAGCGCCAAGTATCATTGCACCTATGTTTTCTGCAGCGATGGATTCAAACAAATCAGCACCCCTACCGGCACAATCGCCTACATTATCACCAACAAGGTCAGCGATAACAGCAGGATTTCTTGGGTCGTCCTCAGGTATTCCGACTTCTACTTTACCGACTAAATCTGCACCGACATCTGCCGCTTTTGTAAAAATGCCGCCTCCGAGTTGTGCAAAAAGTGCGACAAACGATGCGCCAAAAGCAAATCCAACTATTATGGAAGGGACGAGTTTAGTAATATCCGGATTATCGGACATACCACCATATGCAATAAACAATGTTACAATACCAAATAAGGATAAAGCTGTAACGATTAAACCGGTAACAGATCCACCCCTTAAAGCAATTTGCAAAGCCTTATTTAACCCCTTTTTGGCAGCCGAAGCGACCCGGATGTTTGTATTTACCGATATATACATGCCAATAAATCCCGCAAAGCCTGAACATAGAGCGCCAGCCACAAAAGCTAAGCTTATTCGCCAGGCATAAGCGACTGCAACATTTCCCCCTTGTGAAAGATGACCGAAATAATTGGCAGATGCGATAATTATAGCTAATACTACTGCTAATAAACCAATTGTTTTGTACTGACGGTTGAGGAAAGCCATAGCTCCTTCTTTTATGGCATCGGATATTTCCTGCATTTGTTTATTACCTTTTTCCTGTTTATAGATATATTTAATCAATGAAAAGGTAACGATTATTGCAACAGCAATAATACCGTAGATTAAAACAACATATGTGACCAATTGATACACTCCTTTCATTTTTTCTTTATATTTTAAATACGACGTTTGTTGTGAAAATCCTTCAAAAAATTAAAAAATATTTATTGTAAAATTACCTATATTTAATAAGGGTTTTTTATTATAAAAAATTATGCGATTTCATAAAAAAATTTATCGACAAATTTTAGCAAATTATATTAAAATCCTATAAATTATCAAAAGGATTTTTTTATCAATGCTTAAATGCAATGAATACAAAGGAATGAAATGTTTACAATCTGTTATTTTTATCATTTTCTGTCGATAAAAAATTTTCCGAAAATAGAAGGATTTTTGAAGGGGAAATAGAATATAACAATATAATTTACAAATTAATAAACAATCAATTAAAAAGTGTGTATAAAAATAGAATTAAGGGGGTATTTAAATGCATTACAAAAGAGTAAGTGAATATCAATTGACTGATAGTGTGGAGGGGAAAATGGTGCTAAGGAAGTATTTTTTGGTGAAATCTCAAGTGAAGGTCTTTAATGGCAGTGAAGATATTGAAGTTCCATCATACGGAATCGAAATTTCTGAAGAGATATTTCTTAATGAGATGCTCATTAGAAAATTAGTGGATAGGGTATTACATGTAAGTCCGTATATGGAGAAGGTGGAGGAGCTTTTAAGGTATTTTAAGGATATGAGGGTGTCACCGCTTCATTTATGTGATATTATTGACGACAACTATTATAAGTATGTAGATGATTATGATGAATATATAAAAATATGTAAGATAGCAATATGAAGGTTAAAAACCTTCTTTTTTTATTTTATTTTTCAGTATATAATATATTTAAGATTTATAACACTGTAAATGCATTAAAAAATATGGAGATGATTTTTTATGATAATATTATCTGTTAAGGAAATGAAGGACATCGAAAGTACGGCTATTAATTCTTTGGGTATACCTTCAATATGTCTTATGGAAAATGCAGGAAGAATGGTGGCGGAAAGAGCTAAAGAATATTTAACTGAAAGGTGTATGAAAAATGTCCTGATAATATCAGGTAAGGGTAATAATGGCGGTGACGGATATGTTGCCGCAAGATATTTGCATAATAATGGATATGATGTTAAAGTCTTTTTGACTTCCAATAGTGCTTTAATAACAGGTGATGCCAAAAAAAATTTAGATATTATTATGAATATGGGGATTTTTGTTGCAGAAATAATACAAAAAGAACAATTAAAATTTTTGGAGAAAAACCTTAAAGAATGTGATTTAATAATTGATGCTATTTATGGGATTGGTTTAAGAGGAGAAATAAGCGGTAATACAAAGGAAATAATTGAGATGCTTAATCAGTCGAATAAACATATTATATCTGTCGATGTACCATCGGGGATAAATGCAGATACAGGTCATATAGAAAGCTGTGGTGTAAAGGCATGTGAAACCGTTACGATGCAGTATATAAAAAAGGGACTTGTGGTTTATCCCGGTGTTGAATATTGCGGAGAAATTACCGTTGCAGATATAGGCATACCAAAGGACATAATAGAACAATATAGAAATAAATACAATATTATAACGAATCAGGATGTCAGGATTAAAGAAAGGGATAAAAACACCTATAAAGGCGATTATGGCAAAGTGCTTATTGTAGCCGGTTCAAAGAATATGACAGGGGCTGCACATCTTTGTGCTCAGAGTGCAATAAAAACCGGTTGCGGGCTTGTAAGGCTTGCTGTTCCTAAAACTATACAGCATATACTTCAGGGAGGATTAAGCGAAATTATAACACATGGCATAAAAGACGAAGATGGTACATTTTTTTCTGAATCAGCGGAGGAGGTTATGGCTTTAGCAAGCGATTGTGATGTAATAGCAATAGGACCGGGCATTACAAATAGCGAAAGAATAAGAGCCTTTTTAAAACGCATTATTAATAGCATAAATAAACCTATGGTAATTGACGCAGACGGATTAAACGCATTATGTGGCAGTCTTGATATTATTACAGGGAAAGACTTAATTTTAACACCGCATTATGGAGAGATGTCAAGGCTTAGTGGTATAAGTATTGATGATATAAAGAATAATACACTTAAAAGTGTATCGGATTTTGTAGATAGATACATGGTCACACTTGTGCTTAAGGGGTCAAGAACAGTAATAGGAAACAAGGCAAAAGGCATATATATTAATAAAACAGGAAATCCGGGAATGGCAACTGCCGGAAGTGGCGATGTTCTTACCGGAATGATTGCTTCATTTATGGCACAGGGTTATGATTGTGTTGATGCAGCAAAATATGGAGTTTATTATCACGGCAAAGCGGGGGATATGGCGGAAGAAAAATATGGAGAATTAAGTCTTACGGCTTCAAATATAATTGAGTTTATTCATGAGGCATTAAAAACAGGTAAATAAGAGGTGGTTTTTTTTGAAGTTCCGAATCGCCCTTTTGATTTTTCTTATAGCTTTATTTGCCGGTTGTGGTGAAAAGGCAAAAGAAAATGCATATGAAAGTATTCTTAAATCTCTTAATGGCATGAAAAGTTATACTGCAGATGCCGAGGCAGAGTTGCACAGTAATAATAATACAAAAAGGTTCTTCATGAAACAGTTTTACAAAGACGGGAAATATAGAATTGAGATTTTCGATAATGAAGGTAAGGTTGATAAGATAATCATGTATGATGAGAAACACAGTTATGTGTATTTTTCAAAGATTAATCAGGTATTTATTGAGGAAAATAGCAATAATATACCTATATATTCGATGGTAACCTCTTTTAGATATAATCTCAATAAGGCAGGTAATATTGCAAAATCATCTGCTGATATTTTTACAATTGCTACGCCGATTCCCGAAGGAAATACCTATTTGTATAAGGAAGAGATGGAATTTTCAAAAAAAGGATTGAAACCTCAAATCCTTAAAATATATGGAATTAAAGGGGAACTTTATGCAAAAATTACTTATAAGAATTTTGTATATAATCCAGATATAAAAGACAAGATATTTAATAAGGATAATATTTCTACAATTAGTAAAGATATGAATATAAATCAAAAGGAATCAATTGATTTAAAGGACGTTTATAAGTATTCCGGTATAAATCCTGTTTTACCTGTATTTATGCCGGAAGGTTATAGTCTGTTAAATATTAACATAGATAAAACATCGGCAAATTCAATTTATTTAACATATTTAAAAGGGAATGATATAATTAAAATTGTCGAAAGCATTGAAGAAAATAACGACAAAAAAGATTGGGCAATGAAACAAGCTGATGGATTTATTTATTATAAAAAAGGTGAAGCATATGATATGTATAAAAATGGCATTAATATAAAGATAATATCAAACCAAAATATAAGTGAAAAAGAAGTATTAAAAATATTCAAGTCTTTTAAATAGAAAAGAGAAAAACCTGTCAAACAGACGGGGATGGCAAGGGGGTAATTGATATATTTGATTTATATAGACCCGCATGGGCAGAGGTTAATCTTGATAATATTAAACATAACTATAATCAAATAAGAAAAATGACGGACAAAGATGCAGGGATTATGGCTGTTGTAAAAGCAAATGCATATGGGCATGGGTCATATGAAGTTTCAAAGGCAGTTATTGAAAATGGAGCGGATTATCTTGCGGTTGCAATTATCGATGAGGCTATCGAACTTAGGGAATTGGGAATTGATAAACCGATATTAATACTGGGATATACCCCGATAGAATATGTCAAAGAAATTGTTAAATATGATTTAACACAAACAGTTTTTGAACTGAAATATGCTTATGAATTGTCCAGAGAAGCTTATAATCAGGGGAAAAAGGCAAAGATTCATGTTAAAATTGATACGGGAATGGGCAGAATCGGATACCATGACCTTGGAAAAGCCGAGGAAGAAATAGTAGAAATGTCTTTATTAGAAGGAATATATATTGAAGGTATTTTCAGCCACTTTTCATCCTCTGATGAAAAAGATAAAGAATATACCCTGTGGCAGTTTAAGAAGTTTAAGGAAATAAATGAAAGGCTTTCAAAGCGTGGAGTCAAAATACCTGTAAGGCATATTGCTAATAGTGCCGCAATTATTGATTTGCCTTTTACACACCTTGAAATGGTGAGACCCGGTATTATATTGTATGGATGCTATCCTTCTGATGAGGTAGAAAAAAAGGCGGATTTACGCAGCACCATGGCTATAAAGGCACGCATAGTACAGCTTAAAGATGTTTCAGAAAATGAGTTTATAAGTTATAACAGAACATACAAAACAAGCAAAACAAGTAAAATAGCGACATTGCCTATTGGTTATGCAGATGGTTTAAACAGGTTGTTATCAAATAATCATAATGTTATAATAAAAGGGAAATATGCACCGATAGTAGGAAAAATATGTATGGATCAATGTATGATAGATGTAACAAATATAAACGGTGTTGAGGTAGGTGATGTAGCTGTATTGATGGGAGAACAAGGCAATAAAAGTATAACCCCTGATGATATAGCAAAAAAAATAAAAACTATTTCTTATGAAGTATATTGTGGAATATCCAGAAGGGTACCACGAATATATATAAGTAATGGAAAGATATCAAAAGTGCAAAATTATTTACATCATTGATTATCCTGTATAAAAATAATAAAGATTGACATAAATATATATAACAGTATATAATTTATTATATAAGTGCGTTAGGAGGTCATAATAGTGGGCGAGACAAAAAGAATACTCGTCAGTTTGCCGGAGAGTTTGCTTGAAGAAGTTGATATTCTTGCAGCGATGGAAAATAGAAACCGCAGTGAATTCATAAGAGAAGCTATGAGGTTGTACATCAGGGAAAGAAAAAAGATGAAGATACGTGAAAGCATGAAAAAAGGCTACCTTGAGATGGGTACGATCAATGCTGAACTTGCGGAAATGAGCCTAACCGCCGAAAATGAATGTTTTTTAAGATATGAAAGGAAATTAAAAAAGTGTGATTAATATGGTTATAAAAAGAGGAGATATTTTATATGCTGATTTAAGCCCTGTAATTGGCTCTGAACAGGGGGGGGTAAGACCTGTACTTGTGATACAAAATGATATTGGCAATAAATACAGTCCAACAGTCATAGTTTCGGCTATTACTTCACAGATAAACAAGGCAAAGCTTCCTACACATGTGGAGATAAACGGGACTGAATTTGGACTAAATAAAGATTCTGTTATTCTTCTTGAACAGATAAGAACAATTGATAAAAAAAGATTGAGGGAAAAGATAGGGCATTTCGATCAGGAAATGATGGATAAGGTAAATGAAGCACTGCAAATAAGCCTCGGACTCATTGATTTTTAAGGGCTGAAACGTAGATAAAATACCTCTTTTATTTCATGTTAAAATAAAAGGTAAAGGAGGAACGTACATAGTGAAAAGAATATATATACTTATATTGATTATGGGTTTATTGACTGTATTTACGATAGGATATGCGGATTCAAATTCTGATCCCGGAAGCCAACAGGATCCGCTTGCAACAAAGAGCTATGTTGACAGCAAATTAAGTCAGATATCTTCAGGAGTAAATAACTATGAAGTAGTAGAACTTAAACCTGGAGAAGTTATTACATTGTATCAAGGTTCTGAAGCGATTTTAAGAACAGGAAATTCTGTAATTGTAACAAAAACGGATGGGGTTTCAGATTTAACAGGTGGAAATGATTTAAAAAACAATATAATAGTACCTGCAAACCATCTATTACTGTTTCCACGGTCTGATGGCAGAGGTATAAAGGCAAGGTCGGATTCAATTATAATAGTTATAGGAAAATATACTAAAAATTAATGGGCTGGCAGGAAGCCTTATTTTTTTAGGGTAGGGTTCAATTTTATAATATTGTCTTATATATTATATGAGTGGTATAATAATCGTAGCAAATAGAGAAAAGGAGCGATTAGCTTGAAACTTAAAGTAATGCTTGTGGCAGTAATAATATTGTCTGTAATTGTGTCTATATATGTTGATGTGGCAAGGATTGGCGTAGAAAATAAATATGATACTGTTGAAATTGTCGCAGACCTTTATAATTTTGAAAATCTGTCAGCAAACACAGGAAGCGATATTTCCAATATCTTAAAAGAAATGAAAGCAAATGGTTTGAAGGGTGTGGCAGTGCCTGAAATATCATTAAAAAGGCTTAAAGACATCGGTAGAATTTCCTTAAATACAATGTCAGATGTGCAAAATATATATACTTTGATTGGTAAAACAGATAATGAAGCTGTTACACAATATTTAAGGAATATTACTGATAGACAGAGGGAAATTCAGAGTAATTTTTTAATTGTGACGACAAGGGACAGGGATACATTTGATTTTTTGAAAAATTCACTAAGCAGAAGGGTTCCGCAGGACAAATTAACAATACTTGAAAAAAACAAAGACTATGCCTTTATTATAAATGAACCAATGGACACATTTTCTGAACAAGGTTTAGGTTTTGATGTAAAAGACCTTAATATGGTCAAGGCTCTTGGCTTTGATGTAATACCCCGTGTAGAAAACTTCAATGGGATAAAAGATAGAGATATAGAGAATTATATCAAATTGTTAAAAAACTATGATACTAAAACCGTCATCTTTGGTGGCAATGATGTTCTGGGCAATATGGAAAAGATATCCTATGCTGCATCCCAGTTTAAGAAAAATGGTATAACGGTTGGTATTATTGATACACCAATGGGTAAAAAATTGCAAAGCGGCATTGAGAAATTTACTAAATTTGATGGATATAGGGGGCTTAAAGTTTATGGTCTTTCTGAAAAGGAAACACAAAAATATGATATAAACGACATAGTTGACAGATGGTACAGGTCTATAATTGAGAGAAATGTCAGAATAATTTACATGAGGGCAAAGGTGGATGATTTAAAGACGCATGCGTATAATATGAAGCAAAACATAACAGCAATGAAGCAGTTGAATACCCTCGTTAACTATGCAGGATTGAAAACCGGTATGGCAAAACCAATGGGTGTGATTCACCAGTCAAAAATAATAGAAGTTCTTATTGCAATTGGTGTTGTTGCAGGAGGTATACTGCTTTTGCTATCCTTTGGGCTAAAAGAAGTACCTGCACTTATATTGACAATTGCGACAACGGTGTTAACTGCAGCAGTTTTGTTAACGAGATTTAATGACTTGGGGATAAAGACTGTTGCTCTTGCAGCATCGATTATATTTCCTTCACTTGGAATAGTATATTTTGTTAATAGCAGTAATGGATTAATAAACAACAAGGGACATAAGGGTTTTATTTCTATATCGTTAAAAATATTCATAAAAGCTGTTTTAATTTCCTTTGTTGGAGGACTGATGATTGCTGCAATAATGGCGGACAGCAAATATATGCTGAAACTTGATTATTTTCGTGGTGTTAAGCTATCATTTACCATACCGGTACTTATATTTGTAATATATTACTGTTATAAGGTGTTTAAAATCGATAATTTTAAAAAATTTTTAAATACGTCGGTCAAAATTTTAAATATGGATATAAAGATATGGCATATGCTGGCGATTGCAGCAGCAGCATTGATAGGTATAATTTATATCTCAAGGACAGGAAACAGTCCTTTAATTAAACCTTCATCAATAGAACTTAAATTCAGGGATTTTTTAGAACATTATCTTGTTGCAAGACCGAGAACAAAAGAATTTTTATTCGGATACCCTGCCTTGATATTGGCAGTATATGCAGCAATAAAAAAGTCGAAGGGTTGGAATTTTATATTGGGTATATTTGCATCTATTGGTATATTATCCGCACCAAATACCATGAGCCATGTTGAAAGTGTATTGACGATGGCAATAGAAAGAACGGTATATGGGTGGATTTTTGGGGTAATAATTGGAGTAATAGCAGTGGTAATTGTAGAAAGACTGGTACTATTTGCAAACAATTTATTAAAAAGAGGAGCATTGTTATGAAGGTTGTTGTTTCAGGTTATTATGGTTTTGACAACTGCGGTGATGATGCTGTGCTGGGTTGTTTAATCACAGGTCTTAAAGAGAGGGGTATTAACGATATAACCGTTTTTTCAAACAATCCTGCTGAAACAGCTAAATCCTATGGAGTAAACGCTATAAGTAGAAATTCATTTAAAAAGATATTTAGGGTTATTAAAGGCTCGGATGCGATACTAAGCGGCGGTGGAAGTCTTTTTCAGGATAAGACCAGCAGCAAAAGCCTTTGGTATTATCTTGCCATTGTATTAATTGGGGTTTTATTGGGTAAAAAGGTGTTTATAGTAGGGCAGGGAATAGGACCTATTGATAAAAAATTTAATAGGTGGCTTACATCAAAAATTTTAAATAAGGTTAATAAGATTACTGTAAGGGATGAAGCCTCAAAGGAATATTTGAAGGATTTAAATATAAGGAAAGAAATAATAGTAGCAGCAGATCCGGTAATAAATCTTAAACCAGCTGAGGATTCTCAAGTAAAGAAAATATTGGAAAAAGAAAATATTGATTCAAATGATAAATACATGATAATCTGCACGCGCGAGTGGGGTAATTCAGAGTTGTCAAGGGTAGAGATTGCTAAGACTGCCGATCGCATTGCACAGGATTATGGTTTTAAGGTGGTTTTTCTTCCTTTTTATTATAAGAAGGATGAAGCTGAAAGTGAAAAAGTTTCCGAATATATGAAGTTGCCTTCTAATATCATTAGAGGTAAATATAAGCCTGAAGAAGTAATGGGAATTATTAAAAACAGCAGTCTTTTAATAGGTGTCAGGTTTCACTCTTTGGTTTTCGCTTTTGCAACATCTACGCCATTTGTAGGTATTTCTTATGACCCCAAGATAGATGGATTTTTAAATTCTATTAATATGGAGGTTTTTAAAATAGAAAAATTTACATCTGATGATATAGTTAAATATGTTAATATGATTTTTTGCAAAAAAGAAGATTATATAAATAACATAAGGAAGTATGCAGATGAGTTGAAACAGCGTTCGGAATATAATTTTGAGATTTTTGATGAATATATAAAACATGAGGTGCAAAAAAAATGAAGGATAGGTTTAATATATTTGGCGTACCTATAGACAAGGTTACAATGAAGGATGCGGTAAAGAGGACTGAAGATTTTTTAAAGGAAAATAGGCTTCATATTGTTGCAACACCAAACGCTGAAATTATCATGATGGCACAAAAAGATGAAGAATACAAATATATATTAAATAAGACAGACCTAAATGTACCAGATGGAAGCGGTGTGGTATTTGCATCAAAGGTTTATAAAGAAGAACTTCCTGAGAGGGTTGCCGGCTTTGACCTTATGATGGAGCTTTTAAGAATAGCAGATAAGAAGGAACAAAAAATATATTTGCTTGGTGCCGCACCGGATGTTATTAAAAAAACATACGAAAATCTTAAAAAGAAATATCCGGGGATAAATATTGTAGGTATCCATGATGGCTATTTTAAAGACTTTCAAGAGGAAGGGATAATAAAAGAGATTAACAGCAAAAATCCGGATATCATTTTTGTGGCTTTGGGAGCACCAAAACAGGAAAAATGGATATTCAAAAATAGGAATATATTAAATGCAAGACTTGCTATTGGGGTTGGCGGAAGTTTTGATGTTCTTGCAGGAAAAGTACAAAGGGCTCCGGAGATTTATCGCAAACTGGGTATGGAATGGCTTTACAGACTTAAAAAAGAGCCCTGGAGATATAAGAGGATGATGGTACTGCCCAAATTTGCGGTAAAAGTTTTATTTTCTCGCAGGTGAAATATATGAATAGTAAAGTTAAAAAAATTATTTATGATTTTGTATGGATTACTATTGGAACACTTCTTCTAACACTTTCCTTAGACTTGTTTTTAGCACCAAACAGGATAGCACCCGGTGGCATAAGCGGACTTGCCATTGTTTTACAGCATATATTCGGTTGGCCTGTTGGTGCTGTCATACTTTTAATTAATATACCGCTTTTTATAATATCTATTAAAATACTTGGCACGGGATTTGGCGCAAAAACCTTGTATTCTACAATGCTATTGGGAGTTTCAGTTGATGTGTTTTCATTTTTAAAACCCCTGACACATGACCCTATGCTTGCAGCAGTTTACGGGGGAATAACCATGGGGCTGGGACTTGGGATAGTGTTTAAATATGGAGCAACAACCGGTGGTACGGATATGGCTGCCATGACAATACATAAATACGTGCCTTTTTTAAGTGTCGGACGGATACTTCTTATAATAGATTTCATAATTATAGTATTAGCAGGTATAGTATTTACTCCTGAATTGGCTTTATATGCGTTGGCTACAGAGTTTCTCGGGATTAAAGTTATTGATATTGTTCAGGAAGGAACGGATTATGAGAGAATTGCGATAATAATATCAGACAAGTATGAGGATATTAGTAAATCAATATTGTATGATATGAACCGTGGAGTTACAGAATTAAAGGGTGTTGGTGCGTATTCCAAAAAGGATAAAAATGTGCTTCTTTGTGTTGTGACAAGAAATGAGGTGACTAATTTAAGGGAACTGGTAAAAAAGGCAGACCCTGCTGCATTTGTTATACTTACAACAGCACATGAGGTGATGGGTGAAGGCTTTAGGGATATATAACAAAGGGACATATTATGATGAGATATGTCCCTTTGTTATATTTATCTGTCAAAATATAAGTTTTTACCTGTTGCAGACAATGGAATCCCCACGACTATTTCTCCTTCAATAAGTTTTAAACGCCTTGCGCTTATGCCTATGCGGTACATGACCCTATTGTCAACATTTAAAATACTGGCAGTTTTTACAGCTGATCCAATAGCTATTCCAAGGTCAATAAGTCTCCAGGCGCATACAGGACCTGCAAATTCACTGCCTTCTCTGAAATCTCTTAGATTTTCGCATTTATTATAACCGCATGCGCCGCAGTTTAATCCGGACCTCTTAGGGTTATTTAGAGATATTAAGAGTACAGCACCGGATTTTTCAACATTTCTTCCATCCCTATCGAAGTTTTTCTTTTTTGATTCTTCCCCGTATTTGCACATATCATTATTTAATTTTTTCAAGTCTTCACCTGTAATTATTTTTGTTTCGATAAAGTCTTGACCAAGAGTTTTAGGAGCTGTCCTGGCGGATAATGCCATAAGTTCGGCTGATAGTTCAATAACATCCATTTAAATTTCCCCCTTTTTTTATGTTTATATAATAAATTCTATAAAGTTTTAAAAAATCCTTTAAAATTTTAAAGTAAGTAAAAGATTTCATTTGATATTTTCATATTGACAAATTGCAAAATCATCTGTATAATATAAATAAATAAAAATTGAATAAAAAAGAGCAAAGGCGCTCTAACATACAGGTTTGACCTGTGTAGTTGGGGTGCCTATTTTTTATTACAAGGAGGTAATAAACTTGCAAAAAAGACATCTTATTCCTGCAATTATTCTACTAACGATTTTAATTCCAAATGTTGTATATGCTGCAGGAGGCAATATTAATACAGGTGATACAGCATTTATACTTTTTGCATCGGCGTTGGTTATGGTTATGACACCGGGTCTTGCATTTTTCTATGGAGGTATGGTAAGCCGGAAAAATGTTATAAGCATTATGATGCAAAGCATTATGATAATAGCGATTGTTTCATTACAGTGGGTATTATTTGGTTTTTCACTATCATTTAGTGGAGATATTGGTCATATAATAGGTAATCTAAAATGGATTGGATTAAGCAAAATAGGCTCTGGACCTGATGGTGCATATTCATCAACAATACCGCTTATGGCTTTTATGGTATATCAATTAATGTTTGCGATTATTACGCCGGCACTTATTACAGGTGCTTTTGCAGAAAGAATGAAATTTGGAGCATTTCTTGTATTTGTTCTTTTATGGACAACATTAGTTTATGACCCGCTTGCACACTGGGTATGGGGTAATGGCGGATGGCTTAAAGAATTAGGAGCCCTTGATTTTGCAGGAGGTACTGTTGTACACATAAGTTCAGGTGTTTCAGGACTTGTTGCGGCAATTATGCTTGGTAAGAGAAAAAATATGAGGATGATGCCGCATCATATGCCAATGGTTATACTTGGAACCTCGATTTTGTGGTTTGGCTGGTTTGGTTTTAATGCAGGCAGCGCTTTATCTGCAAGTGGTCTTGCGGTTAATGCATTTGTAGTTACAAATACTGCTGCAGCAGCTGCTGCGATAGGATGGGTACTTATTGAATGGAAAATAAATGGCAAACCAACATTATTGGGAGCTGCCAGTGGGGCTGTAGCCGGTCTTGTTGCTATTACTCCGGCATCCGGCTATGTAACAGCAGTATCAGCAATTATGATAGGTTTGTTATCCGGTATGATATGCTACTTCTCAGTGAATTATATCAAGCATAAATTTGGATATGATGATTCACTGGATGCTTTTGGTATACATGGCGTTGGTGGAACATGGGGAGCTTTTGCAACAGGATTATTTGCTTCGAAAGCCGTCAATCCGGCTGGAGCAAATGGATTATTCTATGGAAACTTTAATCAGGTTATAATACAAATAATAAGTATAGTAGCCACATATATATTTGCAGGTCTTATGTCATTTATAATTCTTAAATTTATAAGCCTCTTTACAGATTTAAGGGTAAGTGAAGAGGAAGAGGAAGCTGGTCTTGATATATCACAGCATGGTGAAGAGGCATATAAAATAGGGTTTAATATAGTAGATTTTAATCAAATGTAAAACAATAAAGATTTTTATAAGATTTTAAAAAGCAAAGGTGCTTTATTCTGGAGAATAAAGCACCTTATTTAATTGAAAGGGGGTGATGATAAAATGACAAAAATATCAATATACATTTTATACACCATAAACACAATTATTATATTTTTAGGTTTCTTCTTTACACTATACAGCATCATAACTCATAATACAATGATAATTATCGGTAGACAATTACCTGCTTTTATCATGGGGTTACCGGTAATTTACTTCAGCATTATTTACTTTGTAAAGATAAAAAGATTATCAAAGGAAATAGCTTCAAAACAATTTTCAATTAGCAATTTTAATATTGGTAAAAGATTAAGAGTAAAATAATTCGGAGGTGTTTTTTATGAAAAAGAAGATTTTATTTGGATTATCAGTAGTTTTATTATTATCATTAATTATAGGGGTGGTTTATGCAGCAGGAGGTGACCCTACAGGAGCAAATCTCGGTACAGCAAATGATATTACAAGTGCAGTTGCTGGCAAACCAACACAGGCAGAGCTTATTACACAGGTTGCGAAAAATAAGCTTGGTATAAGTTTTGTATGGGTTATGCTTACGGCATTTTTGATATTTTTCTTTCAAGCAGGTTTTGCACTTGTTGAGACAGGTTTTACACAGGCAAAGAATGCTTTGCATACAATGGGAATGAATCTCATGGTATTTTTAGTTGGTACAGTAGGATTTTTCTTAACAGGTTTTGCATTTATGATGGGTGGTGTCGGAGCAGTATCAAGTCTTGGTGGAACTGCACCATTAAATCATGCGTTAAGCATAGGCGGATGGAATTTACTTGGTCTAAATGGATTCTTTCTCCAAAGCGGCGGAACATATGATGTTGGAGTATATGCATTATTTTTCTTTGAGATGGTGTTTATGGATACAACATGTACAATACCGACAGGTGCTATGGCTGAAAGAGTAAAATTTTCTGCTGTGGTAATAGGTTCATTCTTTGTTTCAATGATATATTATCCAATATATGGCGGCTGGGTTTGGGGAGGCGGATGGCTCTCACAGCTCGGAACAAAACTTGGATTGGGTAATGGAGCAATTGATTTTGCAGGATCTGGTGTTGTTCATGCAATGGGAGGTGTGATGGCATTAGCTGCAGCGATTGTCATAGGCCCAAGGATAGGAAAATTTAGAAAAGATGGTACGCCTGTTGCAATACCTGGTCATGACATACCTATGGCAATTCTTGGAACAATAATACTTTTCTTTGGCTGGTTTGCTTTTAATGCAGGTTCAACACTTAATGGTACGGATTTAAGGCTTGCAGTTGTAGCAACAAATACAATGATTGCTGGTGCTGTCGGTGGTCTTACAGCAATGTTATATATGTGGATTAAATATGGGAAACCGGATCAATCTATGACATGTAACGGAGCCCTTGCCGGTCTTGTTGCAATTACAGCTCCATGTGCTTTTGTAAATGGCATATCTGCCTTTATAATTGGAGCTGTAGCAGGTATATTGGTTTGCTTGTCAGTATGGTTTGTTGAGAACAAATTAAAAGTCGATGACCCTGTTGGTGCGTTTTCAGTTCATGGGGTAAATGGTTTATGGGGACTCTTAAGTGTTGGGATATTTGCTGATGGCACATATGGCGCAGGATTAAATGGAGTTAAGGGAGCAGTTACAGGTATTCTTTATGGAGGCTCTGGTCAACTTATAGCTCAGCTTATAGATATAGGAGTATTAGTTGTATATGGATTTGGATTAAGTTATTTGTTCTATAAGGCACTTGATGCTATAATGGGTATAAGGGTTAAGCCTGAAGATGAGATTTCAGGTCTTGATTTACCAGAAATGGGTGCACTTGCATATCCAGATTTCCAGATTACGCCTGTAATATTTGCTAACGGTGTATTGGAAAAGAAAATGGAAAGTCCTGAAATAATCAATAATAAATAAGAAAGCTTGGAGGGAAGATGATGAAAAAGATTGATTGCATTATAAGACCAGAAGTTTTAGAGGAAGTTAAAAGGGAATTAAATAAACATAATATTCATGGGATGACGGTATCACAAGTATTTGGATGTGGTTTGCAAAAAGGAAAGAAGGAAATTTATAGAGGCAATGAATTAGAAATAAGTCTTTTACCTAAAGTAAAGATAGAAATAGTAACAGATGACGAATATGTTGAGGAGATAGTTGATTGTATCGTCAGTGTTGCAAGGACAGGAAATATAGGTGATGGTAAAATATTTATATTTGAGGCTCTTGATGTAATTAGAATCAGGACTGGAGAACGTGGTAAAGGAGCTATTTAAAAAAGACAAAGCATCAAAATTAATCTACCATTGTGTTATCTTTTATGATATAATAAATTATAGTAATATAGATTAACACAATGGAGGTTAATTATGCAAAAAAATGTTGGTAATTGTCTTGTGGCACAATCAGGGGGACCCACTGCAGTAATTAACTCAAGTTTATATGGCGTATTAACGGGTGCTATGAAATGTAAAACTATTGATAAAATCTATGGTGGATTACTCGGAATCGAGGGTATTATTAATGGGAAAATCATTAATATTCTTGATTTTCCATCAAAAATATTAAAACAAATAAAATATAGTCCTGCAGCAGCATTGGGTTCATGCAGGTATAGACTTAAAGACTTCAAAGAAGGTAAAGATGACTACATAAAAATATTTGAAGCCTTTGAAAAATACAATATAAGATATTTTTTCTATATAGGCGGAAATGACTCCATGGATACGGCAGATAAAATTAATAAATATGCCGATGAAATTGGATATGATGTTAAGGTTATTGGTATTCCAAAGACAATAGATAATGACCTTATGTTCACAGACCATTGTCCGGGATATGGGAGTGCTGCAAAATATATTGCAACAACAACCCTTGAGATAGCACTTGATACAGAAGTATATCCAAAGAATACCATAAATGTATTAGAAGTAATGGGAAGAAATGCAGGTTGGTTAACGGCGTCAGCTGCACTTGTAAGGGAAAAAATACCATGGCTTAAACATCTTATATATATTCCTGAGATTGTTTTTGATGAAAATAAATTTTTAGAAGATGTTGAAAATGCATATAAAAGAAATGGAAATATATTCATTGCCGTATCAGAAGGAATTGTTGATAAAAATGGAGAATATGTATCAAAACGCAATAATATGTATACAGAAGATGCTTTTGGGCATGCACATCTTGGAGGTGTCGGTGACTATATAGAAAAAATCATAAAGGACAACATCTATAAAAGGGTCAAAATGGTCAGACTGGGAACGACACAGAGATGTGCGATGCATTTTGCGTCAAAGACTGATTTTGAAGAAGCGGAAGTACTTGGTGAAAGGGCAGTTGAATTTGCTATAAGAGGTATAAGCGGAAAAATGGTTTCCATAGTAAGGAAATCAAATTATCCATATGTATATGATATAGACATTGTTGATTTAAACAAGGTATGCAATAAAGAAAAGAAAATTCCACTTAGTATGATAAATGAAGAAGGAAACAATGTAACAAAAGAATTTATAGAATATGCCAGACCACTTATTTATGGTGAAATAGATTTACCCTTTATTGATGGATTGCCACATTATACAAATTTAAAATACAGTGTTTAACGCCTCCAAATAAGGAGGTCATTTTTTATATAATAAAAAATAAAGGTCATTCACGATTCAAACATGCCAGAACAAACGTTTTATTTTTATTGATTATGAGATTTTGATATGGTAGAATATAAATATTAGAAGAGGAGGGGAACACATTGGGAAACGAAGAATTCATGGTTCTTGTTTTAAAAAGATTTGACAGCATAGATGAAAATCTTGTAAAGATGAATGAAAGATTTAATAATGTTGAGAAAAGGCTTGATGGTTTAGAAGTAAGGTTTGACAATGTAGAGAAAAGGCTTGATAATTTAGAAGTAAGATTTGATAATGTAGAGAAAAGGCTTGATAGTTTAGAAGTAAGGTTTGACAATGTAGAGAAAAGGCTTGATAGTTTAGAAGTAAGATTTGACAATGTTGAGAAAAGATTTGATGATATGGTAGTAAGATTTGATAATGTTGAGAAAAGACTTGATGATATGGTAGTAAGATTTGATAATGTTGAGAAAAGACTTGATGATATGGAATATATTTTAAAGGCTACATATGATCAAACCCAAAAGAATACAGAACAATTGTCTAAATATGATTTTCATTTTAGGAGAATGGATAAAAAGCTTGAGTCATTAAATGACCGTTTATTAGAAAGAGACGCAGACGTAAAACTCCTTCTTGAAACGACAGGATTAGATAAGATGCTGTAAAACCTCCTTTTTTATGCTTAATAATTTTATTTCCTCAGAATAGAAGAAGAAGTAGTAGTAGTAGTAGTAGCCCACCCTTAATGCTGCAAAATAAAAGGCAAGCAGTATAAAGGGCGGGCTATTTTTAAAATTAAAAAATACATAAAGATTATTGTAAATGACAGGAAAATCGAGTAAAATAAAGTAAACTTGAGATAATTCAAAAAAAACGGCTAAAAATGGATAAATATGATAATAAATAAGGTTTGTACAAGATAAAAATAAATGATACTCTATTTTTGGAAAATCTTTCATTGAACAATATTATAAACATCTGGATAAGACACGCTCCGCTTAATATTTGGCAAAATTAAATAATATAGAGGGAGATGTTGGTAAATGTTTAAAAAAATTATTTCATTTCTTCTGGTTTTGACACTTCTTTCGGTTTCAAGTTTGAGTTCTGCTTTTGCGGCTGAATTAATAGGCAAACAAGCGATTGTAGATAATTTACCCACTATGCTTATGAATAGAAATAACAAATTAATTGATTATATAAAAAATAATCCAAATAAAAATGTGGTAACTGCTGTAGATGCTTTTATGGAGGCTCATAAAATTGATGTATCTAAATACAAAGTGAAAGATTTTCAAAATAAAGCTTTGGTTAAAACAGTTAAAATAAATGACAATACCACAATCGAATTTAATTCAGATGGGAGCTTTGCTGTAGATACACTTATTTCAAAACCTATTTTAAATCAGGTGAGCAGAGCTTCTTTAATGACAACACAATATAAATGGGCGGCAAACGATAGAATAGGATATAATGTCTGGGGAATGAAACTTTTTCATATTCATATTGAATCAAAATTTGGATATAATGGTAGTTCAGCATGGTATGCAGGTGGACTTATAGGTTATTATGAAAAATACTTTTGTGGAGGTATATGGCAGGTTTCTAATTGGGATACAGGTACTACTGTTGTAAATGGTGGTGAGTATTGTCGTGCATATGCTCGCGGGAACTTCCACTGGGGTTTAGGATATGAAGGCAATTATTGGTCAATACAAGATGTTTATGAAGATGTTAGGGTTAGTGTAAATTATGATGGAACGGTATACAGGAATTAAAGAATGGATATGAATAAAATATTAAAGATTTTACTTATTATTTTTGTTATTATGATTGTGATGTTTGCAATTATATTTACTATAAGTTACCTTGTTAGATAAAATGCTGCTATAACATCTTCATAACTTAATAAACTTAATTAATATTTTAAGTAGTAGTAGTAGTAGCCCACCCTTAATGCTGCAAAATAGAAAGACAAGCAGTATAAAGGGCGGGCTATTTTTAAAATTAAAAAATACATAAAGAGTTATTGTAAATGGCAGGAAAATCGAGTAAAATAAAGTAAGAATTAGATAATTCAAAAAAAAAAAAAAAAAAAAAAACGACTGAAATTAGACAAATATGATAATATTTAAGGTTTGCACGAGATAAAAATAAATGTTACATTATTTTTGGAAGATCTTTCATTGGAAATAAACATCCGGATGGAGAAAATCAAAAAGGAAGAGAGGGAAAGAAAAATAATTTACAAAAATAGCTGATTTCATAGAAAATGACGAATTTAGAAACTGCTCAAATGCCGAGTTCAGATTCATGACAGAGAAGGTATGCTCCGCTTAATGTTTAATAAAATTAAAGGAGTTGTTGATGATGAGAAGATTTTTAGTATCACTTTTGCTGTGCTTGACTTTAATTTTTTCGACATCTGTAGGTTTTGCGTCAACAGATGACAAAATACAGAACGTGAACTTACCTCAAATATCTAAGATAACACCTATCTCACTTACAAGTAGTCAGTTAGAAATTCTTAAATCTTTTGAACAGAAAAAGGTTGAAAATAGTAATGTATCTTCTAAAAATGAAGTAAAATCTTTTGCGACTTCTATCAATAGTTATAGAACAAGTTTATATAGGGGAAGTTTTTTGGCTTGGTCAAGAGATAATATAGAGTGGTATAGTGACGGGTCAAAAATTTTAAATAGTTATGCTTGGCAGGAAACGGGATATATATTCCCTAACATAGTTCGTGCAAAAGGAATTGTGAAGATATATGCAACATCAACAGTTCATAAATACCGCGCTTCAAAAACAATTGGAGCTGGAACTGTTACACCTTGGGGTGATGTAAATATTTATTATTGGGATGTTACAGATTATGCCAATATTTATCCGTGTGGATATGCATATTGGTATTAAGAAATTAACCTTACTGGATAATTTTTCATAGGTGGTAAAAAATTGAAAATAGGAAAGTACCAAAAAGTGCTTTCCTATAATTTTAAAGGAGCAAATTAAAGATTATAGAGGGAGGGGATAGTTAATAATGATAAGTATAAATAATCTAACAAAGTCTTATAAAAAGAATATAATATTTGATAACGTAAATATTCTAATACCCGGTAATAAGATTATATTTTTAATGGGCGAAAATGGTAGTGGTAAAACAACACTATTTAAATGCTTGTTAAACTTGGAAGATTATAATGGGGAAATTTTGTATGATGGTAAATCTTTAGATAAGGTAAGAAATGAAGTATATGTTATTTATGATGACTCACCCTTTTATCTTAATCTTAATGGTTATAGGAATATCGAATTGTTATTAAATAAAAATATTGGAATTGAAGAAATAAAACAAATTGCGTCTATGTTTCTAAAACATGAGGTTTTAAAATTAAAGGTAAAAAATTATTCTTATGGTCAAAGAAAAAAGTTGAGTCTAATTATTGCTTTACTTTTAAAGCCGAAATATTTGCTCATGGATGAAGTATCAAATGGGTTAGATTATGATACGATGCTCCTATTGAAGAATATAATACAAGAATGGTCAAAAAAAATGACTATCATTATGACAGGACATCAGTTTGAATTTTATGACGATATTATTGAAGAGTTATTTATATTAAAAGAACATTCAATTATTAAGGTCAATAATTTTAAGGAAAGTGGTGATGATTTAGGTGCAGTATATAAAGAATATATTAAATAGTACAAAAAAAGAGTTAAAATATCAATTCTATTCCAATGTTTTTTTTATAATGCTTTTAACAATGTTTTTGTTTTCGGTATTAAATTTGTATAATCAGATGACGAATGTAAAAAACAATTATAATTTATTTTTACATACGCAAACTGAAGAGAAAAAAATAGGAAATAATATTGAAAAAGAATTGAATAGTCCAGTAGATATAAAAAAAGAAAATGGTTTAGAAATTATAAATAATCCCTTAAAATTTGATTATGACAATGTAGCATTGTCTATTTATGATTTGAAGAAACCCGACCGCATTATTACTAATACCTTAAAGTATCTATCATTCTTCTTTTACTCATTTTTCTTTACTATATATGGAATATATATAAGTACATATGACATAAAATTTAAAACTATAAAAGTAAAAGCAGTCCAAAGAAACTGGAATCAGATATTGTTTTCAAAGCAATTATCAATATTTGTATCGTCGTTCATAATAATTTTGATTGTTTTACTCTTATCAAATATTGTAGGCTCCTTGTTTTATTATATACTTTCACATCAGATTCCGGTTAATGACTTTAAATTATCTGTTCTGCCATCGGATACAAATGTTGTTTTACAATTCATACTAAGTATTTCAATTTCTTTTATATTTTCAACTATAGGATTTTATCTTGGCTTAATATTTAGAGGATTTATGTATCCCGCGGTAATTTTTATTGTTTATGATTTTATTCTCCCTGTTATAGGGAAGTATGATTTAAGAAATTTAATTTCCGTATTAGGGCATAAAGTATTTGACTTTTATGGTAACTTTATATTGTTTAAACCTATAGAAGTACCTACAAATATAGTTATAATTATCTTAACATCTTTTGTCATTTTAAGTACGATATTTATTTATATAATAACAGAAAAGCAAAGTAAATATATATATTGATAAACATCCAGAGATATTGCTAATGCTTGCAAAGGGTTATAAAGAATTGGCCATATCAAGAGAGATTGGAATCAAACCGGTTACTGTAAAATAGCATAAGAGAGAGTAGAGAGTAGCCCACTCTTAATGCTGCAAAAAAAAAGGCAAGCAGTATAAAGGGTGGGCTACTTATGCTTATGCTAAAAATAATCAAACCCAATAAAAGTTGTTCCTGAAGGAACGTTAGCAATATTTACTTTGTTAATAACTTTAGTTTTGAGATTCATTTTATACAACTTGTAATTACATCTAAATAGTATGTTTTCGTTATCAAGTGCAAAGATATTCCAGTGCTCTTTGTAGACTTGATCACTCTTTAATAATAGTTCTAATTTATTTATTCCAAGGTCATAAATATATAAATCAGATGGTTCCTCATCTCCTTGAATGTAATTCGCTTCTATGACTAATTTTTTTCCATCAGGAGTAGCAACAACTCTTCCAATTGTACGGTCTTTTATTTCGGCTAACATTTTTTCATTTGTACCATCAATATTACACAAATATAGCTGATTTTTGGGAGCTTTAACAGTTCCATCGATTATTGGCTTAAAAAAGTCATCTGCCAATCCTCTAACCATAACTATTTTTTGCAATTGTGGTATATATCGAACTGTGTTAAACCAATATATCGGCTTATTATCTTTTAAACACAAACCGTCTATCATCTTACGCGTACCGTTCTTGATATTTAAAATGTAAATACGCATTCCTAAACCATCAATCTTAGCATTATGAGAAACATAAGTATATAAAATTTCATCATTATTTATCCATGAAATTCTACTAATTTCTCCGTTGATTTTATCGGTAACTTGAGTTTCCTTATGTGTTTTTAAATCAACTACAAAAAGATCAAGATCCATATTATCTACCCATTTATTTATAGCCAGTTTGCTTTTATCAGGTGATATTGCAGCTTCTAAATCATGTCCCACATTATATGAATAAAGCTCTTTGATTATTTTGTTATTACGTATATCGAGAACTACAATTTTTCTTTGTTGATTAACCGCTTTTGGATCATTCGAAGTTATAGCAAGAATATACCCCTTGTTATTGCTTTGACGTCCAATCAAAAAAGTAGATCTAAAAAGAATAGAACAAAAAATGATTATTATCAAACAAGAGATAATTATTATCAAGGATTTATATTTTTTCAACAAAATCACACCTTCCCAGAATTGTTCTTCAATTTTATTATTATATTTTAATAATGTTCTCCTCCCCTAATCCATATACATGTTCGGCAATATAAATGTCCATTACCATGTAAACGAGAATTAATGCCATAACCTAAATCTACTATATGATCACCACACACCCTTTGATTAGGACCAAAATCGCTTCGATAACCTGTAACAACATAAGCTGTATTTTCCAAATTTCTAATACGCACTGGATCACCATAGCGTACATCTGACCAATAATATGGCACAGCTACATCCTCACCTGTAGTATATGTAGTTGCATACCCATAAGTTACTAAAAATAAATTACCATTATCATAGTATTTATCTCCTAACAAATGTCGTCCCCAAGAGTATGGGTCAGACGGATACATCAAAATTGGGTTATATTCATAATCAACTCTAACACCATTAATGTTAGCAATTGAGTCCGGGGCTTTACTAAGGTCTAATTTTCCTTCCTGAATAGCTTTTAATATTTCCGGCGAACGTTTTATGTTAACATGATTTTTTTGGTACAGGTCATTATCAATTTTTTCTAACGTCTTTTCTATTTTTTTTATGCTTACATTGTTGTTATTCTCTTTAGAAGTCGCAAAAACTGGACTCAAAGTTGAAATTGAAAGAAGTGTCAAAACCAGAAGAAATGAAATAATTTTTTTAAATATTTACCAACATCTCCCTTTTTATTATTTAATTTTACTGAATATTAAGCGGAGTGTGCCTCATCCGGATGTTTATTATTTTTCCATTGAAAGATCTTCCAAAAACAGAGCAACATTTATTTTTATTTTGTGCAAACCTTAAATAACGTCATATTTATCCAATTTCAGCCGTTTTTTTTGAGTTATTTCATCTTTACTTTATTTTACTCGATTTTCCTGCTATTTACAATCATCTTTATGTATTTTTTAATTTTTAAAATAGCCCGCTCTTTACACTGCTTGCCTTTTATTTTGCAGCATTAAGGGTAGGCTACTTATGCTACTTATGCTACTGCGTTGGACAAGAAACCTGTCCCCTTGTCCCACTTGTCCCATTTGTCTATTTAAAGACGATATAGACATATATATTCATAAATGATAGAATAATATATATGTTAATCAAACAAAGGAGCAAGATTTATGGGAAATAATATTGTAGATAAAATTTATAGTTTGAAACAAATGCGAAATGCAATAATATTGAGCCATTTTTATGAAAGACCGGAAATACAAGATATAGGGGATTTTGTTGGTGATTCGTTAGAATTATCAAGGAAAGCAGCAAGCACAAATGCTGATGTAATTGTTTTCTGTGGGGTACATTTCATGGCAGAAACTGCAAGTATCCTTTCTCCTGATAAGAAAGTCCTCTTGCCTAATAAATCTGCCGGCTGTCCAATGGCAGATATGGCAGCTTATGAAGAGGTTAAAAAATTAAAGGAAAGGTATCCGAATGCAATTGTTGTAAGTTATATAAATACAACTGCAGATGTAAAAACTATAAGTGATATATGCTGTACATCGGCAAATGCAGTTAAAGTAATAAATTCAATTCCGTCAAATAAAGAAATCATCTTTGTTCCGGATAAAAATCTTGGAAATTATGTATCAAAAGAAACAGGCAGAAAGCTTATTTTGTGGCAGGGATACTGCAATACACATGACAGATTGACGGCAGAGGAAGTTTTATTAACAAAGGAAAGATATCCTTATGCAAAGGTTGTTGCACATCCTGAATGCAGAGAAGAAGTATTACAGCTTGCAGACGGTGTTTTTTCAACATCTGGTATAATTAAATATGTTGGCGAAAGTGATGCAAAAGAATTCATTATATGTACAGAGGAAGGCATAATACATCAACTTAAAATAAGATATCCTAATAAGGTATTTATACTGCCTTCAAATAAGCTTATATGTCCTAATATGAAAAAGATAACACTTGAGGATGTTTTTTATTCCCTTGAAAACTTAAGACCGGAAGTTAAAATATCTGATGAAGTAAGGGAAAAGGCAATTATTCCAATAAAAAGGATGCTTGATATAAAATGAAATATTCAGTTAATTTTAATTCAGAGGAACTTGAGGATAGATACAGTGATTATGTGATAATAGGAAGCGGAATTGCAGGACTTAATGCAGCATATCTTGCAAAAGATTTAGGTAAAGTAACCCTCATAACAAAGGGAAAATTGATAGACTCTAATTCAACCCTTGCACAGGGTGGTATTGCTTGTGTTGTATCAGCTTTTGACAGCTTTGATTCACATATTAAGGATACGTTGTATGCCGGTGCTGGCTTATGTGATGTTGAAAGTGTTGAAGTGCTTGTAAAAGAGGCACCCGAAAATATAAATAGATTGTTAGAAATCGGTATCAAATTTGACAGAAAAAATGATGCTTTGGAGCTTGCAAGAGAAGGAGTTCACTCTTTTAATAGAATTCTACATATAGGTGATTATACAGGTAAAGGAGTTATTGAAGGTTTTTTAGATGTAAAAAATGGTATTGATATATGTGAAGATACAATCTTACTTGATTTGCTTGTTAAAGATAATACAGTTAAGGGTGTTCTTGTTAAAGACCTTATAAAAAACCAGATTTATATTATATGGGCAAAAATAGTTATACTTGCATCAGGCGGAGCAGGTAATATATTTCTAAACACAACAAATCCTTCTGTTACAACCGGTGACGGGATAGCTATTGCTGCAAGGCATGGAGCCGTTTTAAAGGATATGGAATTTATGCAGTTTCATCCTACGGTGTTATATAGCAAAAATGGAGAAAGATTTTTGATTTCTGAAGCAGTAAGAGGTGAAGGAGGTATTTTAAGAAATTCACGTGGTGAAATCTTTATGCCGAAGTATCACAAACTTGGGGACCTTGCTCCAAGGGATATTGTTACGAGAGCTATTTTAGAAGAAATTGAAAAAAGCGATAAACCATATGTATACCTTGATGTGACACAAATCGGAGAAAAAGAATTTTCAGAACATTTCCCATCAATATATAAAAAATGTATTGAACTTAGGATAGATATATCAAAGGATTATATACCGGTTTCACCGGCTGCCCATTATTATATGGGTGGAATTATGACAGATATAAATGGAAAAACAAGTATAAATAAATTATATGCCTGTGGTGAATGTGCCTGTACAGGGGTTCATGGGGCAAACAGGCTTGCAAGCAATTCATTATTGGAAGGGCTTGTTTTTTCAACAAGAGCGGTTAAAGATTCAAGTAAATATATAAATGAGGATTTTAAAAAAGATGTATTTAAAGAAAATGGGAAAATTGAAAAAGAAATTAATACTGAAGGCATAAAACATGAGTTAAAGCAAATGATGGAAGAAAATGCAGGTATAATAAGAAGCGAAGAAAGTCTTAAAACTATGCTGCATTGGATAATGCTGCATAAAGATATATTAAATATAAATGCAGTAAGCAGAGAAAAGAATGAAATATTATGTCTTTATAGCATAAGCAAATATTTAGTAATGGCAGCTATTTTGAGGAAAGAAAGCCGCGGAAGTCATTATAGAATTGATTATCCCGAAAAAAAAGAAGAATACAGAAAACATATTTTAATAAAAGGGGATGAGTTGTATTTTGATAGACAGATTTGTAGCAAAGAGGTTGATAGATAATTATCTTGAAGAAGATATCACATGGGGAGATATTACAACAGACCTTCTTATACCAACCGGAACCACTTCGAAAGGATATGTTTATGCTAAAGAGGGTGGAATTTTAGCAGGTATCGATGTTTTTGACATGGTTTTTAAGAGGATTGATGATGATATAAGTATTAAAAAAAATTATAAAGATGGCGATAGGATTAAAAAGGGTGATGTAATTGCTGTAATATGCGGTGATATGAATTCTTTGCTTAAAGCGGAAAGGGTTGCATTAAACCTGTTACAGAGGATGTCGGGAATTGCCACATTCACAAAAAGACTTACAGAGAAAATATCAGGGACGAAAGCAAAGATCACTGATACGCGGAAGACAATGCCCGGATTAAGATATTTTGACAAATATGCGGTAACAGTTGGCGGAGGGATTAACCATAGGTATAATCTTTCCGATAGTATATTGATTAAGGATAATCATATTAAAGCAGCCGGCGGAATAACTAATGCACTGAATATTTTAAATAGAAACATATCACATACCATGAAGATAGAAATTGAAGTGGAAACAATTGAACAGCTTAATGAGGTTTTGAAATTCGGTGTGGATATAATAATGCTGGATAATATGACGATAGATATGATGAAAACGGCAGTTAAAATAATCGATGGCAGAGCGATTGTGGAGGCATCGGGAAATATAAATGAGGACAATATTTTAGATGTTGCAAAAACAGGTGTTGATGTCATTTCGATGGGTGCTGTTACACATTCGGTTAAAGCATTGGATATAAGCTTTGACCTTTAATATCATATTAAAACGATGAAAAAATATTTGGAGGGATAATGTAATGATGTCAAGGTATAAATTTTCAACACTGGCAGTACATGCAGGTTTAAATCCTGATCCGACAACAGGGGCAGTAGCATTGCCTATTTATCAAACATCTTCGTTTGCATTTAAAAGCACGGAACATGCAGCAAATCTATTCAGTCTTAAAGAAACAGGAAATATCTATTCACGAATGATGAATCCAACGAATAATGCCTTTGAGGAAAGGATTGCAGCCTTGGAGGGGGGAATTGGAGCTCTTTCCGTATCCTCCGGACAAGCTGCTATGACACTTGCTATATTAAATATAACAGGTTGTGGTGATGAAATAGTTTCATCTACAAACCTTTATGGCGGAACATACAATCTTTTTGCATCAACATTTAAAAGATACGGCATAAAGGTAAATTTTGCAAATCCTGAGAATACGGGAAACTTTAAGGAAAAAATAACAGATAAAACAAAAGCATTATATGTAGAAACGATAGGGAATCCCAAAATAGATGTTGCAGATATAGAAACAATTGCGGCAATTGCTCATGAAGCAGGTATTCCGCTGATTGTAGATAATACTTTTGCAACGCCGTATTTAATGAGACCGTTTGAATTTGGAGCAGATATTGTAATACATTCGGCAACTAAATTCATTGGTGGGCATGGTACATCGATAGGTGGTGTAATTATTGATTCTGGCAAATTTAAATGGGATAACGGAAAATTCCCTGAATTGACTGAACCTGATGAAAGTTATCATGGGATAAGATATGTAAAAGACAAGGGAAACGCTGCTTATATCACAAAGGCAAGGGTACAACTTTTAAGAGACCTTGGTTCATGTATGAGTCCCTTTAACGCTTTTTTATTTGCACAGGGGCTTGAAACATTACCATTGAGAATGGAAAGGCATAGTCAAAATGCATTAAAGGTTGCAGAATTTTTAAATCAGCATCCATATACAACATGGGTTAATTATCCCGGACTTAAAACAAGCAAGTATTACAAGCTTGCTCAGAAGTATCTTCCAAAAGGGCAAGGTGGTATCCTTACTTTTGGAATAAAAGGAGGGTTAAAGGCAGGGATTAAATTTATAGAAAGCCTAAGGTTATTTACGCATTTAGCGAATATTGGAGATACAAAATCATTGGTCATACATCCTGCAAGTACAACACATCAGCAGTTAACACCTGAAGAACAAAGGGCATCCGGTGTCAGCGAAGATTTAATAAGGCTTTCAATAGGTATTGAGGATATTGATGACATATTAAATGACCTTGACGATGCTTTAAAAGCTTCACAAAAATAAATTTTGAATTAAAATTTGGTAAATATTTTCAGCAAATAGGGTAAATAATATTATTTATCCTATTTTTTTTTAAATTGCAGGCAAATGGGGAATAATATTTATACCAAAACAGATATGCAAAGGAGATGTGTTTTTCTTGAATTTAACAATGTTTGTACATATATTTACAGGCTTTTTAATTGCTTTTGCTATTATCTTAATTTTTAATAGATTTATAAAAAAAAGGCAGGAAGATGTTAAAAATTTAAACGATGTTTTGCTTAATTCTGACGAACTAAACAAACATGCGCAGGATTTAGCCCAAAATCATTTGATATTAAAGGATATAAAATTATCATATATGCTAATTCCAAAGATGAAGAAAAACTACAGCTATATAAAGTCTGTTTATAGAAGTTTAAATATAGATAATAGAGATACAATTACATTGTCACAGGATGCAGAATGGCTTTTGGATAATTTCTATATAATAGAGGAACAGGTAAAAGAAATAAGGAAAAGTTTATCAAAAGGGTATTATTCAGGCTTGCCGGGATTGAAAAACAGTATTTTAAAAGGATATCCACGTATTTACGGTATTGCTTTGGAACTAATTTCACATACAGACGGTAAAATTGATGAAGATAATATTATTAATTTTATAAGTGCATATCAGTCAAAGGTATTGCTGTCAAGCGGTGAGTTATGGGCATTAAGTCTTATGTTGAGGATAGCCCTGATAGAAAATATTAAATGCAATTGCGAGAAGATATTATCAACACAAAAGCAATGGAAACTTTCGGATGAAGTGGCTAATATTATCATGTCAAAAAATGATATTGCCTTTAATGAGGTAAGAAAGATAATACATGAAAAAATAAAAGCTGTTAATAGAATACCTACATCATTTTTTGAAAGACTTTTGCAGAAAATAAGAAATGAAGGTAAGGAATTTTCAAAATTAGTTCAGTATATTGATAAAATACTTGCAGAATACAATACAAGTATTACAGAAATAACACAGTTGGATCATAATATACTTGCGGCAAGACAGGTATCCATAGGGAATTCAATAACAAGCTTAAAATATGTTTCAACACTTGATTGGAGGGAGATTTTTGAAAAATTAAGTGCCGTTGAACAAATATTAAGGCAGGACCCTGATGGAACATATCCTTCCATGGATTTTAAATCAAGGGATTATTATCGGCATGAAATAGAGAAAATTGCCAAAAAGTACAAAACAACCGAAACATATGTTGCAAGAAAGGCGATAGAATGTGCCAAAGAAGTTTTGAATGACAATAACAGTCCAGGTTATATAAACCATGTTGGCTTTTATATAATAGGAAAAGGGAAGGGAATTCTTGAAAATAAGATAGACCATCAAAAAAATGGGTTTATTAAGTTATGTAGATATATCAAAAGGAAACCAACAGTATTTTATATCTTAGCAATATTTATTATTACGTTCATTATAGAAGTGGTATTTTTTCTTTATGCAGGGAAATATACCAATAATCCGTGGCTTAAATTGCTGACTTTTCTTACTGTATTAATTCCTGCCGGTGAAGTATCTGTCCAAGGGATAAACTGGATTTTAGCGCATTTATTTAAGCCTAAAATCATACCAAAGATTGAATTAAAAAATGGGATACCGGAAGAAGCTGCAACAATGGTTGTTATACCAACATTACTTGCAGATGTAAAAAAGGTCAAAGAACTCTTAAGTCAACTGGAGGTTTATTATAATGCAAATAAAGAAAAAAATCTTTATTTTGCTTTAGCGGGAGATTTTAAAGATGCAGATACCGAATCATTAAAAGATGATGAGGAAATAGCACAAAATGCTATAAATGGAATAAGAGAACTTAATAAACGATATGCAGATGAAGATAAAGATATTTTCTATTATTTTAATCGTAAGAGACAATATAATAAAATGCAGGGTTGTTATATTGGTTGGGAAAGAAAGAGAGGTGCACTTCTTGAATTTAATGAGCTTTTAAATGGTAAAAAGGATACAAGTTATTATATAAGCAGTATAGATATTGATAAAATTCCCCATGTGAAATATGTAATAACACTTGATGCTGATACAAATTTGACTATAAATACAGCAAAGAAACTCATAGGGACAATGCTTCATCCACTTAACAAAGCCGTAATCGATAAAGAAAGAAATATTGTTGTGGAAGGATACGGGCTTTTACAGCCGCGTATCAGTGTAAATATAGAAAGCGTGAATGCCACCCTTTTTTCAAAAATTTTTGCAGGTCAGGGGGGTATAGACCTTTATACTACTGCTGTTTCTGATGTATATCAGGACGTATTTGAGGAAGGTATATTTACAGGTAAAGGAATATATGATGTGGAGGTTTTTAGAAACATTTTAAGGGATGTTATTCCTGAAAATACCGTATTGAGCCATGACCTTCTTGAAGGGTCCTTTGTTAGGGCGGGGCTTGTAACAGACATTGAATTAATAGATGGATATCCTGCAAAATACAATTCATATATTATGAGGCTGCATAGATGGGTGAGAGGCGATTGGCAGCTTATGCCATGGCTTCTTAATAGAATAAGTAATAGACGTGGCGAAAAAATAAAAAATCCTTTGACAGCTATATCGAAATGGAAAATAATCGACAATATGAGAAGAAGCCTTGTTTCACTGGCAGTTGTTGTACTGACTCTATTAAGCTTAAGTATATTGCCGGGACATAGCATTATATGGCTGGGGCTTGTATTAAGCACAATTTTTTTCCCATTGATAACAACTGTTATTGATACGGCAATTACAGGTATTAAAATGGATTTTAGAGAAAAAGGTTATATTTCAGTTATAGATGATATAGGGGTTTCCCTCTATCACGGTATACTGCAATTTATATTTTTACCATATCAGGCATATATGATGGTAGATGCAGTAACAAGAACGATTGTTAGGGTTTTGATTACAAAGAAAAAACTATTGGAATGGGTGACAGCTGCTGATATGGAGAAGCTGTTGAAGAATGATTTGCGGAGTTTCATTGGTAGAATGTGGATTGCAGCGATGATTGCTTTATTTTCAGTCCTGTTGTCTTTGTATTTTAAGCCGAGGGCATTGATATATGCTGTTATAATTGCTATTTTGTGGGCAATATCACCATATATAGCATATATAATAAGTCGTCCTATTAAAGAAGTAAAATATAAAATTTCAGAAGAAGATATGGAAGAATTGAGGGAGATTGCTTACAAAACATGGAAATATTTTGAGGATTTTGTTGATGAAAAGAAAAATTTTTTGCCGCCTGATAATTATCAGGAAGACCCCTACGCAGGTTTGGCAGATAGAACATCTCCTACTAATATAGGACTTTATTTAGCATCAGTACTTACAGCAAGGGATTTAGGATTTATTGGAACAGAGGAAATGCTGAAAAAAATTGAAAACACAATAAATACCGTAGAAAGAATGGAGAAATGGAACGGTCACCTTTATAATTGGTATAATACAAGAACACTTAAACCAATGAGACCACTTTATGTTTCAACAGTAGACAGCGGCAACTTTGTCGGTTATCTTATTACACTAAAAGCAGGAATAGAGGAGTATACAAGAAAACCTATAATTGAAAATCTTAACATAGGTTTAAAAACAATGCTTAATATTCTATGTAAAGAAATTAAAGTCAAATTAAATAATATAGACGAGAGATATGTGTCCATTATTGAATGGAGCAAGATTTTAGACGATGTATCAGAGGTATTGAAAAGAATAAAACCGTGCGACATTAAGATTTCAAAAGCGAAAAAAACGGTGGAAATTTTTAAACAGGAACTTTCAGTTTATTTTCCGCTGTTAAAATATAAAGACTTTGTTATGGAATACAATGAAGAAGATTTATCATTGCAAGGACTTAAGAATTATTATGAAAGGATTATTATAAAAAATAGCGGCTGTGAAGAAGGCGATTTAAAATCCGATATTACTGATTCATTAAATAGGATTGATAATATGCTTAAATTAGCATACAGTCTGATGAATAGATTAGATGATTTGATTAATGCTACTAAATTCATGCCGTTGTATGACAATAAAAGACACTTGTTTTCAATTGGGTATGATGTTGAAGATGAGGAATTGACAAAATCCTATTATGACCTATTGGCATCTGAAGCAAGGCAGGCAAGTTTTATAGCAATTGCAAGAAGAGAAATCGACATTGAACACTGGTTCAGACTTGGGAGAATGCTTGCTGTTGAAAACAGAAATAAAGGACTTGTATCATGGTCTGGTACTATGTTTGAATATTTTATGCCCTTTCTTATAATGAAAAATTATAAGAACACACTTATGGATAAGACATATTCATTTGTTGTTACTGAACAAATGAAATATGCGAAAAAATTCAATATCCCATGGGGTATATCTGAATCAGGGTTTTATGCATTTGATATCTGCTTGAATTATCAGTATAAAGCCTTTGGTGTACCATGGCTTGGGCTTAAAAGGGGACTCTCCCATGACCTTGTTGTTGCGCCATATGGGACAATGTTAGCATTATCAATTGACCCGGAATCAGCTATTAATAATTTTAAACGACTTAAAGAGATTGGAATGTACGGTAATTACGGTTTTTATGAAGCTGTTGATTTTACACCGGAAAGGATACCTTATGGTAAAAAATATGCCATAGTAAAAAGCTTTATGTCCCATCACCAAGGCATGAGTCTATTAGCATTAAATAATTTTATTAATAAAAATATAATGCAGAAAAGGTTTCATAAAAGCCCGGTTATTAAGGCTGCCGAGATACTCCTTCAAGAAAGGGTGCCGTCAGGTTCGGTTATAACAAGGGAAGAAATAGAAGCAATCAAAAAATTTGTAGAAGTACCCAAGGAATATGTCAATGCAGTAAGGGTATTTGGTTATCCTAAGCATTATATGCCGGAGGTACATGCATTATCAAATGGCAGATATTCTGTTCTTTTGACAGATAGAGGAACCGGTTACAGCAAAAAAGATAATATAGCTGTTACAAGATGGAGGAATGAACCTGATCAGATTAATGGGATATTTATATATATTCAAAATATAAATTCCAATATGGTATGGTCTGCAACCTATGCCCCATGTTTTGAAAAGGAGGAAAAATACAAGGTCGTATTTACACCTGATAAGGCAGAATATACTAAAAAAGTTGGAAATATAGATACAAATACCGAGATAATCGTGTCTCCTGAGGATGATGCAGAAATCAGGCGTGTAACATTAAAAAACCACAGTGATTACTCCAGAACACTTGATATTACAAGTTATTTGGAAGTAGTGCTTAATGATAATTATGCTGATATAGTACATCAGGCATTTAATAAGCTATTTATAAAAACAGAGTTTATAATGGAAAAAGATACATTAATTGCTTATAAAAGACCAAGGGATATCAGCAAGAACTTTTTATTGGCTGTTCATACGGTAGCTGTTGAAGGTTGTGAGGTAATTGGCGATACACAGTATGAAACGGACAGGGCTAAATTTATTGGGCGGGGCAGGACCCTTAGGAATCCACAGGAGATGGAACCGGACAAACCATTATCAAATACTGTTGGTTCTGTATTGGATCCGATAATGGCTTTAAGAAAAAGGGTAAGGCTTTTGCCGGGGCAAACAGCAAGGATTATTTTTACAACAGCCATTACGGATAATAAAACAGAAGCCTTAAAACTTGCAGACAAATATTCTGATGCATCTGTTGTAGAAAGGGCTTTTGAAATGGCTTTTTCAAGAAGCAGGGTAGAGCTTGATTATCTTAATTTAAAAGGATATGAACTTGAGCTGTTTCAAAAAATGCTGCCGCATATTGTATTTAACAGCCCGCAGAAAAGGGAAAGGGAAGATATCATATTAAAAAACAAAAAAGGTCAGTCAGATTTATGGACATATGGTATCTCAGGAGATGTCCCTATAATACTTGCAGAGGTAAATAAGTCGGAGGAGTTAAATATTGTCAAACAGCTTTTAAAGGCACATGAATACTGGAGAATGAAAGGACTTACCATAGACCTTGTGATATTAAACAGGGATAAAAGTGAGTATCTGCAGCTATTGAACGAAAAAATAAAAGATATTATATACGGCAGTTTTTCCTATGATATTGTAGGGAAATACGGTGGTATATTTTTGATTCAGGAAGATAAAATACCGCAGGAGGATATGATACTTTTATATTCAGTTGCAAAGCTTGTATTCAAAGGAGATATAAACCTTGAGTTGCAGATGAAATTTAATGACGGGGTGATAAGAGAAAAAGAAGCGAATTGGGATGAAAAACCGGTTGAAGTTACAAATGGTTTCAAAACGGAAAAACATGTGCCATTAGAATATGATAACGGTATAGGTGGATTTTCGCCTGATAGCAGAGAATATATAATAAGCCTTAATGGTAAGAATATGACACCTGCACCATGGATAAATGTAATATCTAATAGTAAATTCGGTTTTCAAGTATCTGAATCGGGTGGCGGTTATACATGGTCAGAAAACAGCAGAGAGTTTAAACTTACCCCTTGGTCGAATGATCCGGTTATTGATGAACCGGGAGAAATATTATATCTGAGGGATGAAGAAAATGGTGTTTTTTGGACGGCAACACCTATTATGCGAGATAGCCAGAATTATACGATAAGGCACGGACATGGATACACAATATTTAAACATGCTTATAATGGGATAGAACAGCAGCTTGTAGAGTTTGTTCCTTTAAATGATGCTGTTAAGATAAGTATATTAAAGCTAAAAAATTTAAGCGGAAGGAAAAGGTTTCTTACAGCTATATATTACGTTAAACCTGTACTTGGTGTAACGGATGTGTTAACATCACCGTATATAGTTACAAGCTTTGAAAAAGAAAACAATGCCCTGCTTTTTAAAAATCAATATAATAATTTTATTTCCCTGGATAGAATAGCATTTATTTCATCATCTGAACCAATTTATACATATACCGGAGATAGGTTGGATTTTTTGGGTATAGATGGAGATATAAAACAACCGGAGGCATTGAAAAGAAAAAATTTATCAAATAAAGTTGGAGCAGGATATGAACCATGTGCGGCTTTTCAGATAATAATTGATATGGAGGCAAATGAAGAAAAAGACATTGTTTTTTTGCTGGGCTGTGGGAAAACTGAGGAAGATATTATAAAACTTATTAAAAACTACAAAGACCGAGGTTACGCCAAAGATGAATTTATTAAAATTACAACCTTCTGGGATGATTTGCTTGGAACAATAAAGGTTACTACTCCGGATAAATCAGCGGATATTCTTTTAAACGGATGGCTTTTGTATCAGACAATAGCCTGCAGAATATGGGCAAGGTCTGCCTTCTATCAATCAGGTGGTGCATATGGATTCAGGGATCAGCTGCAGGATGCAATTAATGTTCAGTATGTTGCTCCTGAACTTGCTAAAATGCAGATATTAAATGCCTGTCAACATCAGTATGCAGAAGGAGATGTTATGCATTGGTGGCATCCTGATACAGGTATAGGAATAAGGACAAGGTATTCTGACGACCTATTATGGCTTCCCTATGCGACAGCCGACTATATAAAAAGTACAGGAGATTTGAATATACTTGAAATTGAAATACCTTTTCTTGAAGGTAAGCCTTTAAGAGAAGATGAGGATGAAAGATGCTTAAAGACAAAAATTTCTGAAGAAAAGGCTACTGTATATGAACACTGTATCAGGGCTATTGAGCATTCGCTTAAATTTGGAGAACATGGAATACCACTTATGGGTTCAGGGGACTGGAATGACGGTATGAACATGGTGGGAAACAAAGGCAAAGGTGAAAGTGTATGGCTCGGATGGTTTTTATATGTTATACTTAAGGAATTTACAGAAGTCTGCAGAAAAAATGGCGATTTAGACAAAGTTGAAAAGTATGAGAAAGTTGCCGCAGATATTGTAAACTCAATAGAAGAAAACGCTTGGGATGGAAGCTGGTACAGAAGGGCATATTTTGACAATGGTATGCCATTGGGGTCTCAACAAAATACAGAGTGCAAAATAGATTCCCTTTCCCAGTCATGGTCAACAATATCCGGTGCGGCAAAAGAGCACAGGGTAAAGGAGGCTTTAAAGGCAGTAGAGAACTACCTGATAAGCTATGAAAATGGGTTGATTAAGCTTTTATTTCCTCCTTTCGATGACGGCGAATTAAACCCTGGATATATTAAAGGATATGTCCCTGGTGTAAGGGAAAATGGCGGTCAGTATACACATGCGGCTGTATGGGTCATATTAGCATATGCTATGATAGGAGAAGGGGACAAAGCCTGGAGATTGTATAATATGATAAATCCCATAAATCATACAAGAACCCCTATTGAATCTGCACGATATAAGGTAGAGCCATATGTTATGGCAGCAGATGTGTATGCAGTAGAGCCCAATGTAGGCAGAGGGGGCTGGACATGGTATACAGGTGCAGCAGGTTGGATGTACCGGGTTGGTTTAGAGCATATGATGGGATTTAAGAAACATGGAGACATATTGATGGTGAATCCTTGTATACCAAAAAGCTGGGGACAATATACCATAGAATATAATTATGTGAACGAAACAAAGTACATTATTGAAGTTAAAAATCCTGAGGGTATCGAGAAAGGGGTAAAGGAAGTTTATTTAGATGGAGAATTGCAATTAAATAAGAAAATAAAAATGATTGATGATAATAAAACACATAAAATCAAAGTCATTCTTGGTAAATGAGGCTATAGTATTTCTATAGTCTTAATTTTTTAAAAAATATAGAAGAATTTTTTAAATTGTAAAGATATAAGACCTTAAGATATGATACAATAATGTCGATTGATATAATATGTAGTTTATAAAGAAAGGTAGGTTTACAAATGGGGATTTATGTAGATAATGAAAAATGTGTAGGTTGTAATAAATGTATTAGAATTTGCCCAGTTAAGTTTGCTAATAAAGTAGGAGACAATAATCATATGGAGGTGAACAATCAGTTTTGTATAAAGTGCGGAATGTGTATAAAAACATGTGAACATGGAGCAAGGTATTATTCTGATGATACAGAATTAATGTTAAAGGATTTAGAAAAGGGTCTAAGTATTGCTGCTGTTATAGCACCGTCAGCAAGAGCAAATTTTAATATAAATAAACTTATTGCAGCATTAAAATCCATAGGAATAAAAGCTTGTTATGATGTATCATTAGGGGCGGATATTACTACTTGGGCATATATAAAATATATTAAAGAAAAAAGGCATAGTAGTATCATAACTCAACCATGTCCGGTGATAGTTAATTACATAGAAAAATATGAAAATGATTTAATTAAGTATCTTATTCCTGTCCACAGTCCAATGATGTGTTTGGCTGTTTATCTTAAAAAGTACCTTGGAATTAAAGATAAGATAGCATTTATATCACCATGTATAGGAAAAGAAGATGAAATATCAAAATATTCTGATTATATTGCATATAATGTTACATTTAGCAAATTATATGAGGCAATTAAGGATAAATATGACAATGCAGGTCAGGACGGCAATTCCGTATTTGATTTGCCGGAGGCATATTTGGGCAGGTTATTTAGCAGACCCGGCGGTTTAAAAGAAAATGTTTTAGCTTATTTAGAGGATGTAAAGGTAAAACAAGTAGAAGGACCTCATGTTTATGAATATTTATCCGGAGATTATAAAAATGCTAATGATACGGTCAAACCAACGATTGTTGATGTACTTAATTGCGAAAACGGTTGTAATCAAGGGACTGCATGTAATAATGCAAGACCTGTTGACGATATAGACTACCAGTTTGACAATATGAAAAAGGAAATTACAAACAAAAGAAGGCAGAAAAAATTAACAAATGAATTTGATAAAAAGTTAAACTTAAATGATTTTATTATTACTTATACACCAACTAAAATAGGGATTAAATATCCCACTAAAAATGAAGTTGATGCTTTATTTAATTCAATGTTTAAGTGTACGAAAGAAGAAAGAACATTAAATTGCGGTGCTTGTGGATATCATTCATGTTATGATATGATAGTGGCTATTTATAATGGGTTGAATAAAAAAGAAAATTGTGTTCATTATATTAAAACATTAATATCTAAGGAATATCAAGAATTAGATGAAAAAAATAATGAAATAAAGAGTTTATTTGAAGAAACAAATAGTACAAAATCAAAATTAGAAGGTTTATTAGATAGTATAAGAACTGCAACTAATAATTTGAATTTAAGCATGAAGGAAGTTGCAAGCGGTTATTCGGAAAGCAGCAATGAAATAGAAAAAATTTCCGGTCTTGCCTATAATTTATCAAAACAGGCGGAGGTATTAGATAAACTCAGCATAAGCTTGTCTGAAAAGGCATCAATTATAAATAATGTGTATAAAACATTGATGAATATTAGTGAAAGTATAGCTTTATATTCTTTGAATGCTTCTATTGAAGCGGCAAGGATAAAGGATTCGCAAGGCTTTTCAGTAATAGCTAATGAAATCAGGAAACTTTCTGATAAAACGAAACAGGAAATTAAAAATACAAAGGATGAAGTAGAGTTGCTGATGTCTGATATAAACAATCTACCCACTGTATCCAAAATAGTAAAAGATATGGTTGAGAATGTAAATGAATCCTTAACCAATACAAGTGCTTTGATAGAAGAATTAACAGCAAAAGGAGAGGAAATTTTCGGTGAGATAAATAACTTGACGAGTAACTTGTGATATTGCAAAAATTCACCTTGTAGATATTAAAAAAATTATTGAAATTTCAGGTGAAGGGATTTATAATATAACAATATAATAAATATTATTAAAATATTGGTCCATAAGAGAGGTATATTATTATGTTTAAAGAACTAAAAAGAATTCTCATTGGGAAACCGTTGAAGAATGAAGCTATTAAAGATCAAAAATATGGGGTGCTTTGGGGACTGCCGGTATTGGCAAGTGATGCTATTTCATCGGTGGCTTATGCAAGTCAGGAGATATTGCTTGTATTGGTTCCTGTCATAGGTATTTTGGCATATGCTAATTTGCTCTATATATCGGCTGCTATAATAGGGCTTCTCATAATACTTACTCTTTCATATAGCCAGACAATCGAGAATTATCCAAATGGCGGTGGTGCATATATAGTAGCATCAGACAACCTCGGTACAACAGCCGGGGTTATTGCCGGCGCAGCTTTGGCTGTTGACTATATACTTACGGTGGCTGTTAGTATATCATCTGGTGTTGAACAGATAACATCTGCCTTTTTGCCTTTGCGACCTTATACTGTCTTGATATGTATCATATTGGTTTTAATATTAATGATAGGCAATTTAAGAGGTTTAAGAGAATCGTCGAGAATATTTGGTATACCGACATATGCATTTTTATTTGGTATAATTTCAATGCTGTTTATGGGTTTGATAAATCTAAAAAGCGGTTATGTACCACAGCCACACTCATTTAAAACAGTTGAACCGCTTACGTTGTTTTTACTGCTGAGGGCTTTTTCAAATGGATGTGCTGCTTTAACAGGTGTTGAAGCGGTAAGTAACGGCGTGCCGAACTTTAAAGAACCATCTACAAAAAGAGCCAAAACAGTGCTTATCCTTTTATCAACCATTGTGTTTATAAGTTTTGGAGGAATTTCTATATTAGCCAGTATGTATCATATTGTGCCGGGCGAGAAAGCTGTACTTATCCAACTGGCAGAGAATATATTTGGAAAAGGCTTTATGTTTTATTACATTACAGCCACAACCTTTATGATATTGATTATGGCATCAAATACGGCATATTCTGATTTTCCATTGTTAGTCGCTGTTATGGCAAAAGAAGGGCATGTACCGCGTCAGTTAAGCATGAGAGGGGACCGATTAAGCTACTCCAATGGCATAGTCTTATTATCGATATTTGCGATAATACTTATAACAGTATTTAAAGCAAAAGTAACATCACTTATCGGTTTATATGCAATAGGGGTTTTTATCTCATTTACGCTTTCACAGTCGGGAATGTTTGTGAAGTGGGTAAGAGGACGTGGCTCAAAATGGATAGGCAAGGCTTTGGTAAATGGGAGTGGTGCTTTGGTAACTGCTACTGTCGTCGTTATAATAGCGATAACAAAATTTAGCGAAGGTGCATGGATTGTAATATTGATACTTCCTATACTTGTATTTTCAATGTTGAAGGTGCATGAACATTATAAAGCTATTGCTAAGCAATTAAAAATAACGCCTGAAGAATTACAAAAAACAGATATACTAAACGACCACTATCGTATTCGTGTTATAGTGCCTGTAGAAAGTATAAATAAAGCAAGTGTAAGAGCTCTAAGATTTGCTAGGAGTCCACTCGAAAATAACTTATCTGCCGGTTAAGAATTTTTATCATCGCATAAATTATCAGAATAATCTCTATTCAAAGAAATATATATGATTTTGTTATTGATTTTAATATGTATATTATGGCTTTATTGACCTGTTATTGCTATTTTTAATATCCTTAACCATTCTTTAAGCCGTTTTTGGGCAGACTTCCCCCTTCTTAATTTGTCTATTACAAATTTTAGAAATATGTTTCGTTATTATTTTGATATTATTGTTTATTGCTACCATTATCATTTGCCATCTTATTTTTAATTTTCCTCTATACCTTCCTTTACGTCCGCCATGCCTGGTAAGTTCTGATATGTTTCTTTCTACATTCGGTCTTTTTGCATAGTCTTCTTTAAATTCATCTGTTTTTTGATATTCCCTTTGTTCTTGTATTTCTTTTTCATACGGATGTATATTTATTGTTCTCCCTTTTTTTGATTTTGTACATTGGTCTTTTAGCGGACAATCATTACACTCTTCTGCTCTAAATTTCACTGTAACTTGCTCATGTTTTTGTGTTTTTTCAGTATCAAATTGTTTTATATGTCCATTGGGACATTCTACTGTTCCTTTTTCTAAATCAATTTTGAATTCTTCTTTTGAAAATCCTCCACTTGGATTTGTTGCTTCCGGCACTCTAATGCAAAAATCTGTTCCTTCTTCTTTCCTTTTTTCTATTTCTTCAAAGTCACTATATGCACAATCTCCATACAGTTTATCTATATCAACGCCGTTTCTTCGGCTTTGTTCTATAAGATCACTCATATGTTCTCCATCTGCTATATTTGCTCCATCAACTTCTATTCCTACTACTACTGAGCCTTTTTCTCCTCCTGTTATAATTTCAGCTTTGTATCCATCTGATAATTTCGATGAGGTCTTTCTTCCATGGCGCATTTCATCATCTACTACTGATATTATTCTGTCTTTTGCTGTTCCTTTTATCATTTTTACATGCCCGTCGTTTGTTATTTCAACATCTTGTAATGCTACTCTTTCTAATAATTCAATTGCTTTTTTTAAATCATCTTTTATATCTTTTTTTGTTTTTATATTTTCTACGAGTGATAGTGCATCTTTAACAAGTTCTTCGAGTAATTTTGCTTTTTCTTTTTCGTTTTCCCATGCTATTTTGGGTTTTTTGATATTTTCTTTATAATCTGTTCTTTTCAGTATTTTTTTCGATTCATCTTCCATTTCGTAAAACTTCATGAAACGGAGAACCATCTTTATCCCTTGGTATATCATAGTGTAAGTATCTTGTCTGGCACAGGAACCCCAAATCATGAATGAATCTATTATGTGTAAGTTGTCTTTATCAAACAGTCCTACTTCTTTTGCCTGACTAATTGTTTTAATGAATATTTCTTTTCCTATTTCGCTGTTAAACAGTCTTTTTCTATGATCACATAATGTTACTGCATCTATTCCATCAAAATCCCGTGGTGCGGTTAATGCATATTTAATTCTGTCATCGAATCGTGATTCTTCTTCCATTTCACGATCAGAATATCCTTTTTCAAATTGTATCAGCATCGCTGTAAATGTATATACCGGAGATATGGATTCTCTGCCATAGTATGAGAAAAGTGGCTGAAACATTTCTTCATTAAGATTATTAAATACCCATGTTCTTAATCTATGATAATAACTATCTTCAGAAATTTTTCCAAGTAACCAATAATCTGAAAATGACATTTGTCTGTCTGCTTTTCCTAACATTTTTATCACCACATTTTTCTTATTATATTATTTATATTATATCATAAAAATAGCTCTTAAGTGCTTATTTCATATGTGTTCAGGAGTATTTTTTATTGTAAATTATATGGTTTTCAATAACATATTTGTTAATTTGTGATTGATGATTTCGAGTGGACTCCTAGGACAATATCTGATAATGTGATTGCTTTTAATGTCTCTATTGATGAGGAAAGTGCAAGAAAAATCAAAGAGAAATATGCTTTATTAAACACAGATATACCGCTCATTGTGAGGTATTCACCTTTTAGAAGGGTTGTTCGCCCTTTGTTGAGGTTTATTAAATCGGCAGAATACAACTATAAAAAGGGAGATATAATTACGGTTATTCTGCCTCAATTTGTAGTCAGAAAATGGTGGCATAATATATTGCACAACCGGACGAGGGTCTATATAGAAAAACAGCTTTTAAGACACAAACACATTGTTGTAGCTACAATGCCTCTGCCGCTTAAAGATGATAAATGGGCAATGAAAAATTAATCCTGTAGGAGATAGAGAAAGCAAAAAGAACAAAAACCATTGGTTTTCTGTGGGTAAGATTTTAATAAATCCTCTATATTATAAATGTAGTAAATAAAAATATGGAGGTGTTTTTTATGGCAGTTGTTTCCACACCGAAAGGTTCGAGGCTGCAGATTGTTTTTATTACAGGTAAGGATGCAAAAGGAATGGATATTTTAAGGACAAGGACATATAATGGCATAAAAAGTGCATCACTTGACCAAGATGTTTTAGATGTAGCTTCTGCATTAAATGGACTTCAATCAAATCAGGTTAAATCTGTCAGTAGAATTAATGAAGTAGAACTTACACAAGGTTAAAGGAAGGGGAGAATTAAGATGGCAATACAGCTTCAAATGAATTTTAAAAATAGGCTTGGGAAAAATTTCAGGATAAATGTTGATGATGCTCTTGAAAACTTGACAGACGCACAGGTAAAATCCGCTATGGACACAATTATTGCAAAGAATATTTTCAATACAAGCGGTGGCGATGTTGTAGAAATAGTTGGGGCAGAGCTTGTAAGTACAACAACAAAAGGATTTACTGTAAAATGAACTAATGGGGAATTTCCCCATTAGTTCTAAATTAAGATAAGCTCAAAAGAGCGGTTTCATTCCGTTTTGTACCTTGAGCGAAGCGAAAGGGATGATTTAAAATGAATGAAATCTTTGCCGGTGTAGCAAATTTAGGCTTTCCTATAGTAGTCAGCATATACCTTTTGGTAAGAGTTGAATCAAAACTTGACAACCTTACAAACTCTATAAATGAGCTTGCAAAAGCAATAGCAGCAAAAGAAAAATATATATGAAAAATTTGCAGAAAAATGTTGAATTATAATAATAAATAGGACTAAAGACCTATTTATTTAAGTAATTTTTCATATTATAATAAACAATGTAAGAATGATTCCCCTTTTCCCCATAATTTAATTTAATTTATATTCTGCACCCCCAACCCAAATGGTGTGCTGCTTTTTAAGCAGCTATTTTTTTATCTTCACTTTTTTAAGTTATAAATATATATCCATAGACATATACTTTATTATCTATATTTATCTTAGGAGGGAAAAATGAAGTATTTGTTATATGGGGTTATTTTACTTTTGTTTGTTATGATAATCATACCGTCAATAATTGTGATGGGTTTTTCTTTCATGAAAGGAAATGATGTTCCACATAAAGGTGCAAAATTAGTGAGGGAAGGGAGTGCTACAGACATTAAGGACACAAAGGACTTCAATACAATAAATGTTTTTGTTGTAAAGGAAAACAGGATTATAAAGATGAACCTTGAGGACTACTTAAAAGGCGTTGTGGCAGCAGAAATGCCGGCGGAATTTGAGGAAGAAGCATTAAAAGCACAAGCTATTGCGGCTAGGACGTATGCACTCTCAAAAGAGATTGCAGCAGGCGGAAAAGGATGCGAACTGCATCCGGGTGCTGATATATGTACTGATTATAAGCACTGTCAGGCATGGGAATCAAATGCCGAACTAAAAGAAAAATGGGGTAGCAAATATCAAGAATATATGGATAAAGTCTCTAAAGCAGTAGATGATACCAAAGGGCTTGTTATTGTTTATCAGGATACCCTTATAGAACCTGCATATCATGCCATAAGCGGCGGTAAAACAGAGGATTCTGTGAATGTCTGGAAAAGCAATGAGCCTTATCTAAAAAGTGTTGTATCACCGGGCGAAGAAAATGCCAAAAAATTCAAAACGACTGTTACAGTTTCAATTGATGAATTTATTAGAAGGATTAAAAGCAAGGCACCAAAGGCAGTATTAAACAGCAAAAATGCTCTAAGCTGTATAAAAAATATAATTAGAACACCTGCAGGGCATGTAGAATCATTAAAAATTGGAGGAGCATACTTAACAGGGAATGACATAAAGGACCTTTTCAATTTGAACTCTACTAATTTTACATTTAATCTACAAGGAGGAAATGTTGTTTTAACGGTTATTGGATATGGTCATGGGGTTGGAATGAGCCAATACGGAGCGGAGGCAATGGCAAAAGAAGGTAAAAATTACGAAGAGATTTTAAAACATTATTATACAGGAGTTGAAATCAAGAAATTTGATGACCTTATAAAAAAAGTATTTGATAAACCATCGGGGAAATAAGCCGGTGGTTTTATTATGGTATAAATTATTTTAAATTGGTTAAAATACCAGAAGGAGGTGATTTGCTTTGAAAATAAATAAAGATGACTTAATAAAATTTTTTGACAGAAAAGGTTTCTACATAGTATTATTTTTATGTATTGTTGTTGTGGCAGTTACTGCAGTATATGTTACAAATAATAATTTAAAAAAGATGTCGGAAGGTATACAACAGGGGGAGATTAATTCAAAGGATAAGACAGATTCCAAAAATCTTGTTACGGAATATCCATCATCAAATCAACTAAGGAAAGAAAATAGTCAAGATACAATAACTACTAATGGAGGCGATAAAAACGTATTGAACAATAAAGCAGAAGGGTCAGAAGCGAATGAAAATAATGCGGTTAAAAGCGATAACAATATCTCCAAAAACGCTGCTCAAAATTCAGCTCCGCAAAATACAACAACCACGGTAAATGTTTCATTTACTCTTTTAAAACCGGTTAATGGGGATGTAATAATGGCTTTTGCAAAGGACAAGCTTGTATATTCAAAGACCCTTGATGAGTGGACGACCCATAAAGGTGTGGATCTAAAAGCCCCGATAGGCACGGCAGTTTTAGCAGCCATGGATGGTACGGTAGCAAAGGTTTATAATGATGCTAAACTTGGGAATACGGTTGTTATCAAAAATGGTTCTTATGAAACGAGATATGCAAATCTTGACGACGGAATACTCGTAAAAACAGGTGAAAAAGTTAAAAAAGGACAGGAGATAGGCAAAATAGGTTCATCAGCAAAGTTTGAGATAGCAGAAGACCCCCATTTGCATTTTGAATTGATAAAGGATGGGATATACTTAGATCCAATGCAATACTTTAGATAATTATTATATTTAATACAGGGAATATACCCTGTTATTTTTTTGCTTTTCTATATGATTCTACTAAGCTAATTATGGCATATAAATATATTGATAGGTTTACACTTAAGGAGGTTTTGATATTGAAGGATTATATAGAAGAGCGAACTATTGAAATATCAAAGTACATTATAAAAAACAAAGCCACTGTAAGGGAAGCTGCCAAAGTATTTGGCGTCAGCAAAAGTACGGTTCATAAAGATGTAACAGAAAGACTGTGTGATATAAACATAGAGTTGTATGAAGAGGTAAAAGAAATACTTGAAAAAAATAAAGCAGAGAGGCATATAAGGGGAGGATATGCAACAAAAATGAAATACAAATCCTTAAAATAAATTTATATACAAAGAAGGAATTATGAATATTATGTCGAATTAATTTAATATTAAAGATTTTATGATGTATGACGATAGAACAATATAGATGCCATTTTTTCTGAAGTACATAAGAAAGGTGTGTTTAAATGTTTGCATTTTCTAAGGATATAGGTATAGACCTTGGTACGGCATCCGTTCTTGTCTATATGAAGAATAAAGGAATTGTATTAAAAGAACCATCCGTTGTTGCTATTGACAGAAATACAAACAATATACTTGCTGTTGGTGATGATGCAAAAAGAATGGTAGGCAGAACGCCGGGTGATATACTTGCAGTTCGTCCCATGAGAGCTGGTGTAATATCAAATTATGATATTACTGAAAAAATGTTGAAGCATTTCATTACAAAAGCTTGTGGTGGCGGTATAATAATGAAACCTAATGTATTACTTTGTATGCCAAGTGAGGCTACACAGGTTCAAAAACGTGCAGTAATTGATGCCTCCATACAGGCTGGAGCCAGAAAAGTCTATTTTATTGAGGAGCCTGTTGCTGCGGCGATAGGAGCAGGGGTTGATATATCAAAACCCTGTGGCAATATGGTTGTTGATATTGGGGGTGGCACTACCGATATTGCTGTTATTTCACTTGGTAGTGCGGTAGTGTCAAAAAGCCTCAAGGTAGCAGGTGATAATTTTGATGAGGCAATAACTATGTACATAAGAAAAAAGTACAATATAATAATTGGAGAGAGAACAGCAGAAGAAATAAAGATAAAAATAGGGACAGCTTATGAAAAAGAGAAAGAAGAAAAGATAACTATTAAGGGAAGAAGCCTTGTATCAGGTCTTCCAAAAGGTTTTGAAGTTTCATCAATGGAAATAAAAGAATCATTAGAAGAACCACTAAAGGAAATCCTTGAGGCTATTCATGGAGTTCTTGAAAAAACACCGCCAGAGCTTGCAGCAGATATTTGCGATAGAGGTATAATACTTACAGGTGGGGGAGCCCTGTTACATGGAATGGGAAAGCTTCTTCAATCAAAATTAAGCGTGCCTGTATATGTTGCAGAGGATCCAATAAGTTGTGTTGTAATAGGAACCGGAAAAGCTCTTAATTTAATTGAAATAATGGAAGAGGCTGATACAGTTGTTAATGCACTGAAAATAAAGTAAGAAGGTGATTTTATGTTGAGAGGGTTATATACGGCATCTTCAGGAATGGTTACACAATCAAAGATAATGGATGTGGTTTCAAACAATCTTGCGAATGTAAATACAACAGGATATAAAAGAGACACTGTTGTAACATCAGCATTTCCTGATTTTACTGTTACAAAAAACGGAGGTGATAATATTCCGTATGATGGGAAAATCGGGAAAATGAATTATGGTATTCTTGTGGATACATTACATACGAATTTTCAATATGGTACGATAAATGAAACAAAAGGGAAATTAGACTTTGCATTGGAAGGAAATGGATTTTTTGCGGTAAGTCCTTCTCCATTAAGTACCCCTCAAAATATAAGATATACGAGAGATGGTTCATTTTCTTTGAATAAGGAGGGATATCTTGTCACAAAAGATGGATATTATGTACTAAGTAAAAATACCGATCAAAGTGGTAATCATGTGGCAATAAAACTTACACAAGGGGATATTTCGGTGGATGGAAGTGGAAACATATCTTTAAATGGTCAATACATGGACAGGTTTAATATTGTTGATTTCAATAATTATAATATTTTAAAAAAAGAGGGGGAAAATCTTTTTGATGCAGCTGGAGCACAGATAATTCCTGCAAATGCAGTTGTAAAACAGGGTTATCTTGAAAGTTCAAATGTAAATTCTGTTGATGAGATGGTAAATATGATTAATGTAGTAAGGTCATATGAAGCAAATCAAAAAGTTGTGACAGCTTTTGATGAGACACTAAGTAAAACTGTTAATGATGTAGGAAGAGTATAGAGGGGGTAATAAAAATGATGAGAGCATTATGGTCTGCTGCCTCAGGGATGAATGCACAGCAGCTGAATGTTGATGTAATTTCAAATAATCTTGCAAATGTGAATACAACAGCATTTAAAAAGGACAGGGCTGAATTCAAAGACTTAGTATATCAGACACTTCAGACAGAAAACATATACGGGGGACAAGGAAAACCTGTTAATATGCAGGTAGGCGTTGGTGTCAGGACATCTGCAATTGTTAAGGACTTTAAGGAAGGTAGTCTGCAGCAGACGGAGAATCCACTTGATGTGGCACTTGACGGAGAGGGCTTTTTTGCAATTCAAGGACCTGATGGTAAAACATACTATACAAGGGATGGAAGTTTCAAGTTAAGTGTTGATAGTGCCAATGGGGGTAAAGCTACCCTGACAACAGCCGATGGATATCCGGTATTAGATGATAGTGGAAAGGCAATAACATTTGACGGCATACAAAAGGATATATCAATTTCTCCCGATGGTGTTATTACTGCAAAAAATGCTGACGGTACATTAAATAAAATTGCAACATTGGGTGTATATAATTTTTCAAATCCGCAGGGGCTTTTTTCGAAAGGAAGCAATTTATATGAAGAGACTGCTGCGTCAGGTACCGCAGGGAAAAGGGATGTTTTTAAAGGAAAGATGGGAAATATAATGCAAGGGTTTCTTGAAACATCAAATGTACAGGTTGTAAATGAAATGGTAAATATGATAACAGCTCAGAGGGCATATGAGATAAATTCAAAAGCTATACAAGCTGCTGATGAGATGTTGGGGATTGCAAACAATCTCAGAAGATAGTGCAATTTAACCTATAAAGGAGTGGATGCTAAAGATGGAAGTAAATCCTTTAAACGGTATAACAAATATACCACAGATAAGTTCACAAAATAATACTACTGATTTTAAAAAGGCGATACAAAATGCCTTAAATGAAAAAAATAAAGAGAAACTTAAAAAAGAATGCAAGGAATTAGAATCGCAATTTGTAGGAATAATGTTAAATGAAATGAAAAAAACTATTCCCAAAGACCCTATAACAGGAGATGACTTTGCAACAGATGTGTTTACATCAATGCTTTATGATAAATATGCCGAGGCAATTTCTGAAAAGGAATCATTAGGACTTGCCGATACAATGTATAAACAGCTTTCAAAAAATATATAGCACGCTAAATTCCGGCGTGTTTTTTTACGGTTTTAAAGATTTATGTTATAATACTTATAAAAATATTTGATAGGGGGATATTAGAATTGGAAAATATAGAACTTAGAGAATTTATACCACATAGATACCCTTTTTTGTTTGTCGACAGGATACTTGAATTAGAAATTGGAAAAAGAGCGATTGGCATCAAAAATGTAAGCGTTAATGAGCCGTATTTTCAGGGACATTTTCCAGGAAATCCAATTATGCCCGGTGTTCTTATTATAGAGGCAATGGCACAATTGGCAGGTGTTGTTGTGATGGCAGGAGAGAAAAATAAAAACAAAATAGGCTTATTTACAAGTATAGACAAATGCAAATTCAAAAAAATGGTTTACCCAGGTGATCAGTTAAAACTTGAGGTTGAAATAATTTCTTTTAAAATGAAGCTTGCCAAGGTAAGAGGAAAGGCTATGGTAGGTGAAGATATTGTTGCAACAGCAGATATTGCATTTTTATTGGCGGATAAAGAATAAATAAGGAGAATATATATGTCCACAGCTAAAAAGACTGTAAAAACCGCAGGAATTATCATGATAATAACCCTTATGAGTAAGATTTTAGGATTTGGCAGGGAGGTTGTTATTGGGTCAAGATTTGGAACGACACATATGGTTGATGCATACAACATGGCGCAAAATATTCCTATGGTCCTTTTTGCTGCGATAGGGGTTGCAATAGCAACAACTGTAATCCCGATATTTTCAGAATATCTTACTAAAGAAGGTAAGGACAAAGCATATGATTTTGTAAACAATCTACTTAGTATCATGTTGTTAATAACGGTATGTTTTACAATAGTAGGTATAGGAGTTTCTCCTTATATCGTGAGGTTAATGGCGCCGGGATTTGAGGGGAATGTATTTTTGCTTACGGTAAGATTAACGATGATTCTATTTCCTGTAACAATTTTAATTGCCATATCAAATATACTGACAGCTTCACTTCAGTCAATGGAACATTTTACCGCACCGGCAATGATAGGGATTCCATATAATATTATAATAATAGGAACCGTTATAATATTCAGCAGCAGATTCGGAATCTTAGGAGTTGCAGTTGCAACTGTTATTGCCACATTGACACAGGTTCTTATACAACTGCCTATATTATATAAATTGGGTTTTAAATTCAGATTTAAAGTCAATTTCAAAGACGAAGCGGTAAAAAGAGTCATTATCCTTTCCATACCTGTTTTAATCGGTACAGGAATGCAGGTAATAAACACCTATGTTGACAGGATGATTGCTTCTTATCTGCCGGAAGGAAGTATATCCGCTTTAAATTATGCAAACAGGTTAAATGGTTTTGCACTGGGGATATTTTCAACTGCAATTGTTACGGTAATATATCCGTCACTTTCAAGAAGTTCCGCATTAAATAACACTAAAAGCTTTTTAAGGTGGCTTAATTTTTCAATAAAGGCTATTATTTATGTTATGTTGCCTGTAACGGTTTGTGCTATTGTTTTGCGTGTACCTATAATAAGGCTTCTTTTTGAGAGAGGAGCCTTTGATGAAAGGTCAACATACCTTACTTCTATAGGACTCATGTTTTTTAGCATAGGAATAACGGCATCGGGGTTAAGGGATGTCTTAAGCAGGGGATTTTATTCGCTGAAAGATACCAAAACCCCTATGTACAATGGAGGGATTGCTGTTATTATTAATATAATATTAAATCTTATTCTTGTAAGATATATGCAGCTTGGGGGGCTTGCCCTCTCCACATCTGTTGCAGCAATTGTTACAACATTTATGCTTTTTATATCCCTTAGAAGAAAGATAGGTAAAATTGGTGGCAAGGAGATTATAAATACGTTTATTAAGGCTTCTTCGGCTTCTTTTTTAATGGGAATAATGATTTACTATCTTTTTAGGGAATTAAGCAAAGTAATGCCTGATGGTAAACTTTATGAAGCCATAAATTTATTTGGAACGATTGTGGCAGGGGTAGCTTTATATTCCCTTATTATACTAATTTGCGACAGAACGGCATTAAGATATTTAAAAGTAGGGCTGAAATATATAAATTCGAAATTGGCTGGGAACTAATACAAAATTTTTTAAAGAGGTTATAAGGGTTTTAAACGGAACGGAAAAGACAGGTCTTAATTATTCAATAAGAGGAAATGAGGAAGATAAACTATGTTTTATAAAGATTATCCTGTAAATATCGAAAAAAAATTGGTTTTAAAATATTTAGGATATAAAAATGATAAGATACCAGAAGAAATTATGGATAAAATTAATAAAGCAATTAATGATGCATATAAGTTTATAAAGCCCAAAATAGTTTATGACAGATATAATGTTTTCTATGATGAAAAAGATAATAAATTAATATTGCCGAATGGAGATGATTTTTCAGAGGATTATATTTTAAATCATTTAAAAAATGCTGAGTACTTAGTATTTGCTGTTATTACACTTGGCAGTTCTATAGAAGAAAAAATATCCCAGTATTTTTCATCTGGCGACATAATGAAGGGTATGATTTACGATGCCATCAGTAATTCTGCATTGGATTATTTAAGCAGAAGCTTATGGAAAGATTTGGCGGAAGAAGCGGAATCTCAAGGTAAGGGTATAACCCAAAGTTTTTGCCCCGGTGACAGCAGGTGGAATATAAAAGATCAGGAAAAAATATTTAACCTTCTTGATGTTAAATCTATAGGAGTAAGTTTAAATGATGACTTTATGATGAAACCTCTTAAATCTCTCTCTATTGTTTATGGAGTAGGTAAAAATATTAAAACATCCCTTGCTGACCATGATTGCAGTCAATGTGATTTAAAAAACTGCAGCTATCGACATACCTCTAAAAAATTTTTCAAAGTCAATGTCAGCTTTGGCAAAGTTAAAAAAATAATTACGGCAGAAATGGGAGAAAACCTTTTTGAACTTCTTATAAAAAACGGTATAGAAGTTTATAACCTTTGCGGCGGACACCATAAATGCGGCAAATGTAAAGTAAAGGTAGATACGGAACAATTTATCAGCGAAGAAGAAGAAAAATTTCTTTCAGATGATGATAAGAAAGAAAATATGAGGCTTTCTTGTTTTATAACAGTTGACAAGAACTTAAATGTAGTTGTACCTTATAATGATAAAACTGCTGTAATACTGACAGATGACAATGAACTTCCTGTTATATCATTTAGACCTCGCATAGAAAAAAAGCATTTAAATCTGGATAAACCTTCATTAAATGACCAGAGAGATGACCATAAGAGAATATTAGATGCAATAGGAATAAATGCAACGATATCAGCCGATCTTTTAAAAAAGCTGCCTGATATTATAGAAAAAACATATAATATAGCTTGTACTGTACGTGGTGATGAAATAGTATCTGTTGATGATATCAATGATAAAGAAGAATTATATGGAATTGCAATAGATATAGGAACAACGACAATTGCACTGTATTTATACAATATAAGCACAGGTAAAAAGGTGGATGTATATTCCGCATTGAATCATGAGAAAGTATTTGGAGCAGATGTAATATCAAGAATAAATTATACAATTACGAAAGAAGATGGATTAAACAAAATCAATAAAATAATGATTGATGAGATAAATGATTTAATTGATGATGTATGCAAAAAAAACAAAATACATCGCAATAGCATATATGAAATAACTGCTGTAGGGAATACAACGATGATACATTTTCTTCTTAATGTTTCCTGTAAAAACATTGCAAATTCCCCTTTTATACCTGTATTTACATCAAAAATGCAGTTTAAGGCACATGACCTTGGTATAAATATAAATCCCGAAGGTTATATTGTTACACTGCCAATGGCAGCATCCTATATAGGGTCTGATACGGTTGCAGCAATACTGTCAAGCCGAATGTATTTAAAAGAAGAAATAAACCTTCTTCTTGACATAGGTACAAATAGTGAAATAGTCCTCGGAAATAAGGATAGGCTTTTTGCATGTTCCGCTGCGGCAGGTCCGGCTTTTGAAGGTGCGGGCATAACCTGTGGCATGGGTGGCATAGCCGGTGCAATAGAACATGTAGATTTTACGAATATACCTGTATATACAACAATTGGAAATGTAGAACCACAAGGTTTATGTGGATCGGGAATAGTTGACCTTATAGCAGGTTTTGTAAAATACGGCATTGTTGACATGACAGGAAGGTTATTATCAAATGAAGAGGTATCTGAATATACTGACAAAGGTATAGCCGACAGAATAATAGAATACAAAGGTGAGAGGGTATTTTTGCTTGACAAGAAAAATGATATATATGTGACACAGAAGGATATAAGGCAGGTACAGCTGGCAAAAGGGGCTATACTTGCCGGTATAAGGATTTTGATGAGGGAAATGGGGATAAATACAGAGGATATCGCAAATGTATATTTTGCAGGAGGTTTTGGCAATTATATAAATGTTGAAAGTGCTGCAGAAATAGGGCTTATTCCTTATGAGTTAAAGGATAAGGTTGTACAAATAGGTAATGCGGCAGGAAAAGGGGCTATTTTAGCATTACTGTCAGATGAAGAACTATCTACAGCATCAAAGATAAAAGACAGTATAAAATATATTGAACTTTCAAGTATTACATCATTTCAGGAAGAATTTATGGAGGGTATGTATTTTAACAGATGCAATTTTTAATTTATTCTTTACTTTTACAATAGCATGTTATAAAATATTATAAAAGAAACGGGTGATGGGGTTCACCAAAAATGCGTTATGCTGATGACTCCTACTATTTTAAATAGTAGTTTTTTATTTACTTAGGAGGAATGATTATGCTGCAAAATGTTTTTTATGTCGGGATTGGAGGTTTTTTGGGAGCTTCACTCCGTTACATAATTTCTCTGCAATTGTCAAAATGGTTTAATTCCAATATTCCAATCGGAACACTGACAGTAAATGTAATTGGTGGACTTCTGATAGGTTTAATCATGGAAATCAGTTTAACAACAGACCTGATACCTTCAAACTTGAGACTTTTTCTTACGACAGGTATTCTTGGCGGGTTAACAACCTTTTCGACATTCAGCTATGAAACGATCGGTTTATTTTATGAAGGAAGTTATTTATTTGCATGTGTCAATATCTGCCTTAATTTATTTTTAAGTCTTTTTGGGGTTATTCTGGGCAGATTATTGTGTAAGATTATTTTTTAGGAGGTGCTTATAAATGGAAGGCGGAAAAGGTAAACTTTTAAAGATATTTATAGGAGAATCGGATCGTTATAAAGGGGAGGCTTTATATCATGCAATAATTAAAAAAATCAAAGAGCAGGGGCTTGCTGGGGCAACAACATTAAGGGGCATAGAAGGTTTTGGAGCACATAGCAAATTTCGCTCCTCTTTGATTGAAGTGCTGTCAAGTGACCTTCCTATAGTAATTGAGGTTGTAGACCAGGAGGAAAAAATAAAAGAACTTATTAAGGTAATTTCTCCAATGGTAACTAAAGGCTTGATTGTTATGATGAATGATATAGATATTATTAAATATGTAAAATAAAATATACCTTATACCTTAAAGCATAGGGGAAAATTAATAGATTTATAGATTTTTAAGGAGTGATATTTTGCCTTTAAATATAGTACTGGTTGAACCTGAGATACCGCAAAATACCGGGAATATTGCCCGAACCTGTGTTTTAACCGGAAGCAGGCTTCACCTTGTGAAACCGCTTGGTTTTTCATTGAGTGAAAAATATGTTAAAAGAGCCGGTCTTGACTATTGGACATATCTTGATTTAAAAGTATATGAAAATTTAAATATGTTTATATCTGAAACCCATGGGTGCAAATATTATATTGTTACTACTAAGGGCAGAAAATTTTATCATGAAGTGACTTACGAAGATGATTCATATATAATATTTGGCAAGGAATCAGCCGGTCTTCCATTATGGTTTAGAGAAAAATATAATGATGATTGCGTAAGAATACCTATGAATAAGGTAAAAGCAGAGAGGTCATTAAATTTGTCCAATTCTGTAGCAATTGTAATTTATGAAGCATTAAAACAGCTTGATTTTCCTGATATGTATTGATGATAAACAGGTCAAAAACAAGAAAAACTTGTATAATTATATTAATACAGAATAATTATACAAGTTTTATTTTTAAACTTCTTTCATTATAAGCAAGATTTTCTTTATTTCCTTACATACCTTATCAAATTCATCAGGTCTTAATGATTGTGCACCATCGGATAAAGCCATTTCAGGGTTTGGGTGTACCTCTATCATTACTCCATCGGCTCCGACTGCTGTTGCAGCCCTTGACATAGGTCCTATTAAGTCCCGCCTCCCTGTGCCATGGCTTGGGTCTACTATGATAGGAAGATGTGAAAGATTTTTTACTGCCGCAACAGCATTTAAATCAAGGGTATTTCTCGTATATGTCTCAAAGGTTCTTATACCTCTTTCGCATAATATTACATTAGGGTTTCCCTCCTTTAGTATATATTCGGCAGCATTTAACCACTCTTCTATAGTTGATGACAGCCCTCTTTTTAAAAGAACCGGCATTTTTGATTTCCCAATGTTCTTTAATAATTCAAAATTCTGCATATTTCTTGAACCAACTTGAAGTATATCTACATACCTTGAAAGTTTCTCTATGTGTGAGCTGTCTATAATTTCAGTAATAGTTATTAATCCGGTTTCATCTCCAACTTTTTTTAGTATTTTGAGCCCTTCTTCTTCAAGTCCTTGGAAGGAATATGGTGATGTTCTTGGTTTATATGCACCACCCCTCAGCACTTTTGCACCGGATTTTTTGATGTTTTTTGCGGTTTCAAGCATTTGGTCATAACTTTCAACGGCACAGGGACCTGCCATAATAGTAAAATTTTCTCCACCTATTTCTAAATCTTTTACCTTAATTACAGTATTACAAGGTTTTGCTGCACGGCTTACAAGTTTATAAGGGGATGAAATCCTTACAACATCATATACACCCTGCATGGTGTTTACAGGTTTATCCTCCAATATACTTACATCACCAATAATGCCAATTATTGAGCGCTCACTTCCATTAACTACATTTGGGGTAAGGTTGTATTTTTTGACATATTCACATACTTTTTCAATATCAGCTTTTGTAGCATCATTTTTCATTATGATAACCATAATATGATATCCTCCTTTTAAGACAAGCGGAACAATTCTCGTCCTGTATTATTTAATTATTATAAATGCTGTTCCTATAAAATGTAAAAATAAAAGCCCTTCATCCAAAAGGACGAGAGGCTATTCCCGCGGTACCACCTTTATTAACTAATACAAGTTCACTCAAGAGTACAAACATACTCTTTTCCTTTTAACGGTGGAAAACTCCGGCATCATCTACTCTCCTGTTAGATTTCAATTTGCAACTCAAGAGGGAACTTCAATATACCTCCAATACCAGACTTACACCATCTCCGGCTCGCTTAAATCTTCAGTATATTTACTTTCCTCTGTCATGGTTTTTAAGTTTACTGTTTAAATAATGATATAATAAATATAGAGAAATGTCAATAAAAATTTTTCTGGAGTAACCGTATTTAATACAACAATTTTTTTATATTTTAATGTATTTTTATGTTAAAATGGAATTAAAAGAAAAATCAAGGGAGGATTTTTATGAGATTTGTTATGATTGATAAAACGAATAAAGAGTATGGCGTAATAAGCGGTAATGATATTATAGTTATGGATGGCGTGAGCTTTAAGGTATATTCACTTGATGATGTTAAGCTTTTGCCGCCTACAATACCAACAAAAGCTGTATGTGTAGGACTTAATTACGGTGACCATATTGAAGAAATGAGGGATAAACGACCTGAAGAACCTACATTGTTTATGAAACCTGCAACGGCAGTTATTGGACCTGATGATTACATAATAAAACCTGAGATGTCTCAAAGGATGGATTATGAAGGGGAACTTGCTGTTGTAATAAAAGACATTACCAAAAATGTTTCAGAAAGTGATGCATTAAATCATGTGCTGGGATATACAATAGGGAATGATGTAACCGCAAGGGACTTGCAGGAAAAAGACGGGCAGTGGACAAGGGCAAAATCCTTTGATACATTTTTGCCGCTTGGACCATGGATTGAAACCGAACTTGACCCATCAAACCTTGATATTACTACATATGTAAATGGTGAAGTCAAGCAGAAGAGCAACACAAAAAACCTGATATTCAGTGTACCAAAGCTAATAAGCTTTGTATCGCATATTATGACATTGAATCCCGGTGATGTTATACTTACCGGAACCCCCTCAGGTGTTGGACCATTACAAGCAGGTGACATTGTAACAGTTGAAATAGAAGGGATAGGTAAACTTACGAATAAAGTAAAGTAAAAATCAAGCCGAATGGAAGTGATATTTTGTGTACCAAAAAGATATAAAATTCAATGAAATTTCTTTACAATTAAAATATATTGTAAAGGATATTGATAAAGAAAAGGTTAAAAATTTCAGATGGTTTCAGGATAAAGCTAATAATATATTTGATATTTTACTGTATGATTATGCGGTTTTATATGAGGATAATGCAGCAATAATCATTGCTGCTGTAATTGACTTTTTAATTGGAATAGCGGATTCAAAAGAAGGAAAATTATCAAGATATTTTGTACCACTTATAATCAGGAGAGATATTGAGGATGAAAATTATATTGGTATAATTAAAGGAAGCGGCTTTACAGCATATTTGTATGATGCTGTTGATGATATAAATTATATAAGATTTGTCGATAGCCTGCTTTCCTCAAATAAAAATATAGATTTTAATAATGGTGGAAGATTAGAAGCTTTTAAATTAATAGATTATGATATATATAAATCAGAAAGATTTAGCAACAAATCAACCAACAGCTTGACATTCCTTAAAAAAGATGAAATTATAAAGACCTTCAGAAGAATGATGCCGGGTATTAATCCAGACCTTGAAATGACTATGATGCTTAAACAAAACGGCTTTCTTAGTATTGAGGACATAAGAGGTTATTTTCAATATATTGATAAAGAAAAAAATATTTATACGATCGCAATGATATTTGAATATATTGAAAATATTGTAGATATGTGGCAATTTACACAGGAATACTTAAAAGGTATCTCGGAAAAATTTGCTTATATGGATGATATTCCTTTAGAGTATATAAAAAAAAGCAGTGAAGATTATCTTGCAGAAATAAAAAAAATAGCTGGAATCATTGCAGATATGCATATAATATTATCGAAAATCAGCACAAATTCATTTTTAAAGAAAAATCCAAAAGAATCCGATGTAAAAGAACTAATATCTGGTATTAATAATAATTATAATCAGTTGTTAAATTACCTCAGAGACGGTATTTTTGATAAAGAAACAAAGGAAATGTTTGAAAAAATATCACATCAAAAAGATATCATAGAAAAAGCATCAAAATATATTGTAAAACTCTATCCATATTTTGGACAATACATAAGATGTCATGGTGATTTACATTTGGAACAAATATTAAAAACCGAAGAAAGCTATATTATTATAGACTTTGAAGGTGAACCGACAAAGCCCATACAAGAAAGAAATAAAAAGGTTTCTCCTTTAAAGGATATAGCAGGAATATTAAGGTCCTTTGACTATGCTGTATATTCTGCATATTTCAACTATAAAGATGCATATAATTCCTCTGTATCAGAGCTTAAGAATATAGAGAAATTTCTTTTATTATGGGAAGATATCGTTGAGGAAACTTTTATTTATACATATTTAAAAATTGTAAAGCTATATGCACCAGATATTTTACCTGATGAAAAATATCTCGATATGATTATTTTGCTGTTTAAGCTTGATAAGGCTCTATTTGAAGGGATATACGAGGTAAATAACAGACCGGAGTGGGTTAAGATACCTCTTAAGGGAATAATCAAATGTTTAGAGAGTCTTGGGAATAACCAAATTATGTGAGGTGGTAAAAATGGACAATTTAAAAGTGACATTATTTACAAATGAATACCCGCCGTATATTTACGGCGGTGCAGGGGTTCATGTTGATTATCTGTCACGTGCTCTTTCAAAATTGATGCATGTAGATGTAAGATGTTTTGGAGACCAGGATTTAAGAATAGGGAATTTGAATGTAAAAGGATATGGGGAGTGGGAATTTTTAAAAGAAGATTGTGATAAGAAACATCAAAAGGTAATCGGAACCTTTTCAAGAGACCTTGCCATGATTAAAGATTTCATAACCGCCGATATTGTACATAGTCATACATGGTATACATTTATGGCGGGATTTTTGGCAAAAATGCTTTATAATATTCCCCTTGTTGTAACAATGCACAGTATCGAACCATTGAGACCATGGAAAAAAGAGCAACTGGGAAATGGCTATAATTTAAGTCTGTGGATCGAAAAGACAGGTGTTGAAGCAGCAGATAGGATAATTGCCGTTTCAAAAAGCTCAAAAGAAGATATTCTAAAATGCTATAAAATTCCTGAGGATAGGGTACAGGTAATATATAATGGAATTGATTTAGAAGAATACCAGAAAAAGGATAAAAGTGATGTAATTAAAAAATATGGTATAGACGGCAGATTCATTCTTTTTGTTGGGAGAATATCAAGGCAAAAGGGCATCTTGTACCTTGTTGATGCTGTAAAATATCTCCCCAAGGATATAAAGGTGGTGTTATGTGCAAGTACACCCGATACAAATGAGGTAATGGAAGAAATGAAGGAGAAAATAAGGGAACACAAAAACATAATCTGGATAAACAAGAGGTTAAAAAAAGAAGAGCTTATTGAGCTGTACAGCAATGCTGATGTGTTTGTCTGCCCATCTCTTTATGAACCATTTGGAATTATAAATCTTGAGGCAATGGCTTGTAAAGTGCCGGTTGTAGCAAGTGCAACAGGTGGAATAAAAGAGGTGGTAGTAAACGGTGAAACAGGCTTTTTAGTGGAACCGGGAAATTCCGAAGCCCTTGCAAAACATATAAAAATTCTTCTTGATAACAAGGTGTTAGCTTTAAAATTTGGATTAAACGGCAGGAAACGTGTCGAAGGTATGTTTAGCTGGGAAAAAATTGCGAAAGAAACATATGATGTGTATAAGCAGGCAGTTGAAAATTATAAACTGTAAAAGAATGTAATTCAAGCAGTTAATATCAGAGAAAAATTAAAAATAAATGGAAATAATGATAAAAATATTATTGACATAGCATCAGTCCTTGTTATATAATAAAATAAAAAACAATAGATAAAAGAGAAATTTTTTTAATAATAAGTCATTGCAAATATAATATTTAACCGATATATTTAAATTCATATTAAAGTATAGAACTTTTATAGCATATTGATGAATTTCCTTCATAACAAAGCAAATAAAAATTAAAATACAAGAGCATCTGTTTATAGTAAATTTTCAAAATTATAAAAAATGAATTGCGGGGTTTTAAGTTATTATCAACTTTAAAGTTAAGATGTTACTTATTTTATGTTTATGGTATCACATAGCTTTTTAAAGCTATAACTACATAATAGTTTACAACTGTCCATGTTGAACCTTAAACATAAAAAAATACTGCATTTTTAGTATAATAAATTTTTTAATCTTTTCAAAATATTTTTAAAGAGGTGAACTCAAGAAAAATGGGTAAACATACGGTAACCTCCACTATTTATGTATCGGATATAAAGAAATTTCATGATGGTAATAATTTTAAATCATATGAGATGCTTGGCTGCAGGGTACTTAACTATAGAGGAAAAGATGGTGCGGTATTTTGCGTATGGGCTCCTAATGCAACTAAGGTTGGGGTTGTTGGTGATTTTAACAACTGGAAGGGCAGCAATCACCTGATGCTTCCTGTTAAGAATTCAGGTTTATGGTGGCTTTTTATAGAAGGAATAAAAGATGGAGATTTATACAAGTATGAAATACATACAAGAGATGGAAGAATTGTTCTGAAAGCAGATCCATATGCATTTTATTCCGAGGAAAGACCGAACACAGCTTCAATTGCAAGAAAATTTCCTGTTTATGAATGGAATGACAAGGAATGGCTTGAGAATCGAAAAAATATGAATTTATTTGAAAAACCCATAAATATATATGAAATTCATTTTGGTTCATGGAGAAAGAAAGCTGATGGGAGTTTTTATTCATACAGAGAAATAGCAGACATGCTGTGTTCATATATCAAAGAGATGGGGTATACCCATGTTGAAATTCTCCCATTGATGGAACATCCCCTTGATAGGTCATGGGGTTATCAACCAACCGGTTTTTACTCAGTAACAAGCAGGTATGGCACTCCTGAGGATTTCATGTATTTTGTAGATAAACTGCATCAAAATGGAATTGGTGTCATAATGGATTGGGTACCGGGACATTTTTGCAAAGATGAACATGGTCTCTATCATTTTGATGGGACACCATTATATGAATATGATGACCCTGCACTTAAGGAAAACAGCTATTGGGGTACGGCAAATTTTAATATTGCAAAGCCGGAAGTACAGTGCTTTTTGATATCAAATGCACTTTTTTGGTTTAATATCTACCATATAGATGGGCTTAGGTCAGATGCCATTACAAACATGATATATTTAAATGAAAGAGAAGGAGATTATGAAAGCAAAGGTGCCAAAGAAACAACAGAATTTTTAAAAAAGTTGAATAAAATAGTTTTTGAAAATACTGATAATCCTTTAATGATAGCCGAAGAATCAAGTGCATTTCCCCTTGTGACATATCCTACATATGATGGTGGATTAGGATTTAATTACAAATGGGATATGGGCTGGATGAACGATACATTGAAATATATGCAGAAATATCCCACAGAACGGAAATCATTTCATAATCTTATTACTTTCTCACTTATGTATACATACTCTGAGAATTTTATTCTTCCCCTTTCACATGATGAAGTGGTTCATGGTAAAAGGTCTTTAATTGATAAAATGCCTGGAGAGTATGAAGAAAAGTTTGATAATTTAAGGCTTTTATTTGGTTATATGATGTGCCATCCAGGTAAAAAGCTTTTATTCATGGGTGGAGAATTTGCTCATTTTATAGAATGGAATTTTGCCAAAGAGCTTGACTGGTTTTTATTAGATTATCCCATGCACAAAAAAATGCAGGATTATGTTAAAGATTTAAATCATTTTTATTTGCAAAATAAAGCCTTATGGGAGCTTGATCATGATGAGAAAGGTTTCCTCTGGATAGATGCAAACAATGCAAGTCAGAGCATAATATCGTTTATAAGATATTCAAAGACAAAAGAAGATTTTTTAGTTGTTATCTGCAATTTTAGTAATATAACTTATGATGAATACAAGGTGGGGGTTCCGGAAGCGGATAATTATATAGAAGTTTTAAACAGTGATATGGAGAAATATGGTGGTAACAATATCTTTAATGAGGGTTCAATAAAAGTGTTGGATGAAAGCCTTCATGGGAAACCCTGTTGTATAAATATAAAACTTCCGGCACTTTCAGCATTAATTTTTAAGCCTTTGAAAGAAAATGACGAGGTGAGATAAAATGGCAAAAAAGGATGTGGTTGCATTAATATTAGCAGGAGGACAGGGCAGCAGGTTAAAATCCCTGACAAAAAACAATGCAAAACCTGCGGTAGAATTTGGCGGGAAATACAGAATAATTGATTTCGCTTTAAGTAATTGCTGTAATTCTTCCATTGAGATAGTTGGGATATTGACACAATATCAGCCTTTTATTCTCCATTCACATATAGGTATTGGTGTCCCATGGGACCTTGACAGGGCAAATGGGGGTGTGTCGATTCTTCCTCCGTATGTTAAAGATGCAGGCGGCAACTGGTATAACGGCACAGCTGATGCGGTATTTCAAAATGCATATTTTGTTGATTTTTATTCACCAGATTATCTTATTGTTTTGTCAGGTGATCATATATATAAGATGGATTACAGAGAAATGCTTAAATATCATATAGAAAAAAAGGCTGATGCAACTATTGCAGTGACTCAGGTACCGATAGGAGAAGCTAATCGCTTTGGAATATTGAATACATCAGATGACTATAAAGTATATGAATTTGAAGAAAAGCCCAAAAACCCCAAAAGCAATCTTGCTTCAATGGGCATATATATATTTAACTGGCATAAATTAAAGCATATCATATTGGAAGATTCAAAGAATTCAAAGTCTACGCATGATTTTGGGAAAGATATCATACCTAATATGCTTAACAGAGGTTTCAAATTGTATGCATATCCTTTTGAAGGCTACTGGAGAGATGTCGGCACGATAGAAAGCTATTGGGAAGCTAATATGGACCTTTTAAAAGAAGACCTTCCTTCAATAAATAATCATAAAGAACTGGATCTTTTTGATGAGAATTGGAAAATTTACACTTCTTCTTTAGCATATCCGCCACAGTATATAGGAGAAGATGCAGTTATAAAAAATTCAATGATTGTAGAGGGATGTGTGATTTTAGGCAGTGTTACAAGGTCAGTATTATCTTATGGCGTATATATCGGCAAAGGGTGTGAAATAAAAAATTCCGTAATCATGTCAGGCGCTATCATAGAAGATGATGCATGTGTTACAAACAGTATAATTTGTTCCAAAGTAAAAATAAAAAAAGGTTCAGTTATTGGAAATTCTGATGGGCTCTCTGTAGTACCGGAAAACAAAACAATAGAAGGTGTTTATTCAAATGGTTAAATAAAAAGGGGGAGATAGTATGTTCAGCAATTATATAGGCATACTAAATTTAAATGAAGATGAAAGCAATTTGAGGTCTCTTTCATTAAATAGACCATTAGCTTCCATACCTATATATGGAAGATACAGAATCATAGATTTTATTTTGTCTAATTTAGTCAATGCGGGTGTAAAAAGCGTTGGAATATTCGCACAGACATATTCAAGGTCATTGATGGATCATCTCGGAATAGGAAAACCTTGGGACTTAAATAGAAGAAAGGATGGACTTTTTATATTTAATTATTCATTAAACAATTCCGTAATCAGTGATGTTATACAATTCAAGGAAAATATCGAATACTTTTATAAAAACAAGGGTGATTATGTAATATTGGCATCATCAAGGATGTTGTGCAATATTGACCTTGAGAAAGCAGCACTGTATCATGAGAAATCAAAAAATGATGTAACTGTGATATATAAAAATGTAAAAGGTGATGATGAAACCTTCTTAAATTGTGACGTATTAAATATTGATGAGAACAACAGGGTATTAAGCGTTGGGAAAATCATAGGTTTAAATTGCAATGTAAATATATCTATGGATATATTAATCATGAAAAAAGATTTTTTAATTGAATGTATTTATAAATCAATAGAAAATGGCAATTATTCTTCTTTAAAAAATTATATTTACAATAATTGTAATAAGATAAATATAGGGGTTTATGAATTTAAAGGATATTTAAGCTGTATTAATTCTATAAGGTCCTATTATAAAACCTCAATGGATATACTGGATACAGATATAAGAGAAGAATTATTTTTTAAAAATGGAAAAATCTACACCAAATCAAACAATTCACCACCTACCAAATATTGCAAAGAATCCGAGGTAAAAAATTCTATGATATCAAACGGCTGTATAATTAAGGGTAGTATAAAAAACAGTATTTTATCCCGTTCAGTAAAAATAGATTATGATACAATAATAGAGGACTCAATTATATTTGGCAATTGTGTAATAGGCAAAGGAGCCAAATTAAAAAATGTTATCCTGGATAAAAATGTTGTTGTTGAAGAGGGTAAAAATCTTATAGGAGACAAGAAATTTCCGGTTGTTATCGAAAAGGGAGAAGTTGTTAAAAATCTGTACAAAAAAGCAGAAGGGTCATATAAAGCGTAATATATGATGATAGCTTATTTTTATAAATGAATTTGACATAAAGAATATGGAGGTATAGATATGAATGTATTATTTGCTACTTCAGAGGCATATCCACTGGCAAAAGCCGGTGGACTTGCGGATATATCCTATGCTTTGCCAAAGGCTTTAAAAAAACTGGGGGTTGATGTGCGTATTATAATGCCCAAATATGGTAATATATTTTTCAATTACGGCAATAAAATAAAGCATTTGGGCAGTTTTACGGTGTCTGTCGGATGGAGAAGGCAATATTGCGGAATAGATTTAACGGAATATAACGGTATACAATATTATTTAGTCGACAATGAATATTACTTTAAAAGACCCGGATATTATGGATATTATGATGACGGAGAGAGATTTGCTTTTTTTAACAGGGCTGTATTAGAAATGTTAAATTTTTTAGATGATTTCAAACCCGATATCATTCATTGCAATGATTGGGAAACTGCTTTAATACCGGTATTGTTAAAGGCTCATTACGGTGGTAGTTCAAATCATAATGAAATCAAGACTGTCTTTACAATACACAATCTTAGGTATCAAGGGGTATTTGGCAGAGAAATATTGGGGGATTTGCTGTCACTTGATGATTATTATTTTGATGAAAACAGACTGAAATATTATGATGGCGTTTCCTTTATGAAAGGTGGTATAATTTATTCGGATTGGGTTACAACAGTAAGTAAAAGCTATGCAGAGGAAATAAAAATTCCGTTTTATGGAGAAGGACTTCATGGCTTATTGCAGAGTATAGGTTATAAATTAAGCGGGATTGTAAATGGTATAGATTATGATATATACGATCCCAAAACAGATGAACATATCTACAGTAATTACGATGTATCTGAATTAAATAAAAAAGTAAAAAACAAATTGAAATTGCAGGAAGAATTATTACTGAGTGTAAACGAAAAAATCCCAATGATAGGGATGGTTTCAAGATTGACTAATCAAAAGGGAATTGATTTGGTATTAGCTGTAATTGAGGATATACTAAAAATGGAGGTTCAATTGGTAATACTGGGTTTTGGTGAAAGATATTACGAAGACCTTTTAAGATACTATTCGGCGATATATCCTGCAAAGATTTCAACAAATATATATTGCAGCGAATCAATGGCAAGGAAAATATATGCTGCTTCGGATATGCTTTTAATGCCGTCGCTTTTCGAGCCTTGTGGAATAAGTCAGCAGATAGCTCAAAGATATGGATGTCTGCCTATTGTTCGTGAGACCGGTGGACTTAAAGATACCGTAGAGCCATATAATCATTATACCGGAAAAGGAACGGGTTTTTCTTTTACAAATTATAATGCACATGAGATGCTTCATATTATCAAATATGCATTAAGTGTGTATAATGACGAGAAAACATGGCATAAACTTATGGAACAGGCAATGAACAGAAATAACAGTTGGGATAATTCTGCGAATGAGTATAAAATGCTGTATAAAAAATTGCTTAAGTAGAAAGCAGGAGGTTTATTATGCTTATAAAAAAGGAAGATTTAAAAAAAGATTTCAAAGATAATCTTATAGCACTATATGCAGAAGATATTTCGGAGGCTTCACTGGAACATAAATATTTTGCTTTATCTGAAGTCATAAAGAAGTATATGTTTGAAAACTGGATGAAAACAAATAGAAATTACAGCAAAAATGAAGTAAGGCAGGTTTATTATTTTTCAATTGAATTTTTACTTGGACGCATATTGGAAAGTAATTTGATTAATCTTGGGATAAGGGATTTATGTAAAGAAGCTTTGTCGGAAATGGGGATTAATTTAGATGAATTATGTGTAATTGAAAAGGATGCGGGTCTTGGTAATGGTGGTCTTGGTCGTCTTGCAGCTTGTTTTTTAGATTCGATGGCATCCCTTAGCATACCGGGTCATGGCAATGGTATAAGATATAGATATGGTTTTTTTGACCAGAAAATCATGGATGGATACCAAATTGAAATTCCCGATAATTGGCTTAAAGATGGATATGTGTGGGAGATAAGGCGAAACGAAAAAGCTGTCAGGGTAAGATTTAACGGAAATGTAAGGATGATTAATTCAAATGGCAGATTAAGAGCAATACATGAAAATTATGAAACGATATTAGCCGTTCCTTATGATATACCCATTGTGGGTTATGACGGCAGTACAGTTAATACTTTAAGGTTGTGGAGTGCTGAACCGATGGAACGTGAATTTGATTTTTCTTCTTTTTCATCAGGTGATTATACAAAAGCAGTTGAATATAAATATTCGGTTGAAGCAATATCGCAGGTTTTATATCCGGATGACTCCAGTATTCAAAACAAAAGTTTAAGGCTTAAACAGGAATATTTTTTTGCCAGTGCCGGTATTCAGAGCATATTAAGGACATATAAAAAGAAGGGCAAACCTATTGAGGAATTATACAGATATGTAGCCATTCATATAAATGATACGCATCCATCATTAGTAATTCCCGAATTAATGAGGATTTTAGTGGATGAAGAAAATCTGACATGGGAGAAGGCATGGGATATAACAACAAAGGTGGTTTCATATACAAATCATACAATAATGTCTGAGGCTCTTGAAAAATGGCCTGTGAGTCTTATGATGAGTCTTTTACCACGTATATATACAATTATAGAAGAAATTAACAGGCGTTTTTATTTAGAGGTAAAGGATAAATTTAATAATAATTGGGATAAAATTAACAAGGTTTCGATAATACAAAACGGTAATATTATGATGGCGAATCTTTGTGTTGTGGGAAGCCGCTTTGTAAACGGGGTTTCCGAACTTCACACAGAAATACTTAAAAAACAGGTGCTATCAGATTTATATGAGATTTATCCAAAAAAATTCAAAAGTGTTACAAATGGTATAACACATAGAAGATGGTTATTAAAGATTAATCCTGAGCTTGTGGAATTAATAAACGATGCCATAGGAAGTTCATGGATTAAAAAACCTAATAGTCTTATAGAACTCAAAAAGTACATAAAAGATAAGGACTTCTGCCATGAAATTGCAGATGTAAAATTAAAGAATAAGATAAAACTCGCAAAATATATTAAAGAAAAAAACAATATAGAATTAAATCCCAAATCAATATTCGACATACAGGCTAAAAGATTTCATGCTTATAAAAGGCAGCTTTTAAATATCATGCATATAATGTATCTTTACAATAAGTTAAAAGAAAATCCAAGGATTGATATTATCCCAAGAATATTTATTTTCAGCGGTAAAGCCGCACCGGGTTATAAGTTGGCAAAAGATATAATCAAACTTATAAATTGCGTTGCAGATAAAGTAAATAATGACAATTCCGTTAACGATGTTTTAAAGGTGGTATTTTTAGAAAATTATAACGTTTCATTAGCGGAGATGATTATACCATGTGCTGAGGTTAGTGAACAAATTTCTACAGCATCAAAGGAAGCCTCCGGAACCAGCAATATGAAATTTATGATGAATGGTGCAATTACAATTGGTACCCTTGATGGTGCTAACGTAGAGATAAAGGAAGCGGTTGGTGATGATAATATTGTGATATTTGGTCTAAAAGCAGAGGAGGTTTTAAATTATTATAAAAATGGCGGTTATTCCGCTATGGAGATATATAACAATGACATGAGGATACACCAAATCCTTGATCAATTAGTAAACGGATTTTGGTGTGTCAAGGAAAGCGGCTTTATAGATATACATGAACACCTTCTTAAATATAATGATGAATTTTTTGTATTGAAGGATTTTGATGAATATGTAAAGGCACAGGAAAAGATAAGCAAGCTTTATCAGGATAAAATCAAGTGGAATGAAATGTCTATAAATAATATAGCTAATTCAGGAAGGTTTTCAAGTGATAACTCAATAAAAAAATATGCGGAAAATATTTGGAACGTTTAAAATTATAGGCAAGAAGGCAAGGGGACGTTTCGCTTGCCATATATTAATATTCTTTTAATCTCTTATCGACTTGCGCAATTAACGAAAAATCTTTATCATTTATTCCTTTGTTATAAAACCAGGACTATCTACCTTGCCTTTCCAGCACATAATCCTATTGTACTTGTTGCCGAATTTACTTTTTATCTTGTTCATTATTACCGATATATTGAATTTCTATCCCGGCTGGATTATTGCATGGAAATGGACTGGCATGATTACACATGATAACAAACGCAACATTAAGGGTGGGCTACTGATTAAAACCTTAGTGAGAGAATATCAAAATCATGTATTTTTCTGTATTTATGTTATAATATAATAAAAAAATATTCAAAATTAATTGAATGGTCAGGAGGGATGTTTGTGCCTTTGCCAAAAGAAGATAGAAAATATACTTATAGGGATTATTTGACATGGTCAGAGGACGAGAGATGGGAAATAATTAATGGCACTCCTTATATGCAAGCTGCTCCAACATGGCAACACCAGGCAGTATTGTTGGAGTTATCAAGACAATTTGCAAATTATTTACAGAATAAAACATGCAATATATTTACTTCGCCCTTTGATTTGCGTTTGCCGGAAAACGATGAGGAAGACGAAGATGTTATTAACGTGCTTCAACCTGACTTGGTTGTTGTATGCGATAAATCAAAATTACAAAAAACGGGGTATTTTGGAGTTCCTGAGTTAATTATTGAAGTAGTTTCTCCTGCTTCAGGCAGAAAAGATAAGATTGAAAAATTTAACTTATATGAAAAGGCTGGAGTAAAGGAATATTGGCTTGTTGAACCTGAAGAAAAGGTTGCTATGGTTTTTACACTTCATAATAAGAGTTATGGGAGACCTGAAGTGTATTCTGAAAATGATTCCGTAAAGGTAAGCATATTTGAAGACCTTATAATTGATCTAAAACTTGTATTTTCTTATTAGCTGGATAAGGCAGACAGGGGGGCAGGGACTTGTCTGATATGTCTTTTATTGCCAATAGCTCCAATATAAATCAAGTATATAATTTTTTACTTACATTCTCGGACAAGTCCCTGTCCCCCTGTCTTTCTTTGATTTTAAATTTTTCAAACAAGAAGAACCGTCCCCACTAAGGCGGCTATCCGCCTTTTAACTTTCTAAACCCTTCTATGCAATACCCAAGGCTGAACCACTCACAGTCTTTACATATATTAGTCATTCTTTCTTCTGTCATATTTTCTTTGATTTTATTTACAACATCCCTATACCTTACGGCCTCTCCTACTTTTATACCCAAAATCTTTAAAACAGCTCTATCTCTTTCCTTTACACTGCCTGGATAATTTTCTATCCTGCATTCCCCATCCATATTATTTGGACACATTGCACAGATGTTATCCACATTATCCACAGCTTTTATCAACATATGCTGTTTATTATTCAATTTTCTAATAATTTTATACATATTATCAATAAAAACATCATCATAACCAAGCCCACGAAAACCTAACATGCATAAAAAGTGATGTCCTCTTATATCCATTATATTAGCCTCTCCATTTATATTTTTAACAATATTAATTATACTATTTAATAAGCTGATTTCACAGTAGAGTAGCCCACCCTTAGTGCTGCTTATTAAAAAGGCATGTCTACTAATCGGAAATCGGATGTCGGATGTCAGAATATGTTTCAGCTTCTGACTTCTCACCTCTATTTATCTGACTTCTTTTTCAGGATTATTGTGAATATATTCAATTTTGTTTCGTGATTCCTCACTATCTCTTATTTCTTCGTTATAAAACCATGATTGCCAAAACTTGCCTTTCCTGCACATAATCTTATTGTACTTGTTGCCGAATTTACCTTTTATCTTGTTCATTATTACCGATATATTGAATTCTTCTCCCGGCTGGATTATTGCATGGAAATGGTCTAGGAGTCCACTCGAAATCATCAATCACAAATTAACAAATATGTTATTGAAAACCATATAATTTACAATAAAAAATACTCCTGAACACATATGAAATAAGCACTTAAGAGCTATTTTTATGATATAATATAAATAATATAATAAGAAAAATGTGGTGATAAAAATGTTAGGAAAAGCAGACAGACAAATGTCATTTTCAGATTATTGGTTACTTGGAAAAATTTCTGAAGATAGTTATTATCATAGATTAAGAACATGGGTATTTAATAATCTTAATGAAGAAATGTTTCAGCCACTTTTCTCATACTATGGCAGAGAATCCATATCTCCGGTATATACATTTACAGCGATGCTGATACAATTTGAAAAAGGATATTCTGATCGTGAAATGGAAGAAGAATCACGATTCGATGACAGAATTAAATATGCATTAACCGCACCACGGGATTTTGATGGAATAGATGCAGTAACATTATGTGATCATAGAAAAAGACTGTTTAACAGCGAAATAGGAAAAGAAATATTCATTAAAACAATTAGTCAGGCAAAAGAAGTAGGACTGTTTGATAAAGACAACTTACACATAATAGATTCATTCATGATTTGGGGTTCCTGTGCCAGACAAGATACTTACACTATGATATACCAAGGGATAAAGATGGTTCTCCGTTTCATGAAGTTTTACGAAATGGAAGATGAATCGAAAAAAATACTGAAAAGAACAGATTATAAAGAAAATATCAAAAAACCCAAAATAGCATGGGAAAACGAAAAAGAAAAAGCAAAATTACTCGAAGAACTTGTTAAAGATGCACTATCACTCGTAGAAAATATAAAAACAAAAAAAGATATAAAAGATGATTTAAAAAAAGCAATTGAATTATTAGAAAGAGTAGCATTACAAGATGTTGAAATAACAAACGACGGGCATGTAAAAATGATAAAAGGAACAGCAAAAGACAGAATAATATCAGTAGTAGATGATGAAATGCGCCATGGAAGAAAGACCTCATCGAAATTATCAGATGGATACAAAGCTGAAATTATAACAGGAGGAGAAAAAGGCTCAGTAGTAGTAGGAATAGAAGTTGATGGAGCAAATATAGCAGATGGAGAACATATGAGTGATCTTATAGAACAAAGCCGAAGAAACGGCGTTGATATAGATAAACTGTATGGAGATTGTGCATATAGTGACTTTGAAGAAATAGAAAAAAGGAAAGAAGAAGGAACAGATTTTTGCATTAGAGTGCCGGAAGCAACAAATCCAAGTGGAGGATTTTCAAAAGAAGAATTCAAAATTGATTTAGAAAAAGGAACAGTAGAATGTCCCAATGGACATATAAAACAATTTGATACTGAAAAAACACAAAAACATGAGCAAGTTACAGTGAAATTTAGAGCAGAAGAGTGTAATGATTGTCCGCTAAAAGACCAATGTACAAAATCAAAAAAAGGGAGAACAATAAATATACATCCGTATGAAAAAGAAATACAAGAACAAAGGGAATATCAAAAAACAGATGAATTTAAAGAAGACTATGCAAAAAGACCGAATGTAGAAAGAAACATATCAGAACTTACCAGGCATGGCGGACGTAAAGGAAGGTATAGAGGAAAATTAAAAATAAGATGGCAAATGATAATGGTAGCAATAAACAATAATATCAAAATAATAACGAAACATATTTCTAAAATTTGTAATAGACAAATTAAGAAGGGGGAAGTCTGCCCAAAAACGGCTTAAAGAATGGTTAAGGATATTAAAAATAGCAATAACAGGTCAATAAAGCCATAATATACATATTAAAATCAATAACAAAATCATATATATTTCTTTGAATAGAGATTATTCTGATAATTTATGCGATGATAAAAATTCTTAACCGGCAGATAAGTTATTTTCGAGTGGACTCCTAGCATGATTACACATGATAACAAACGCAACATTAAGGGTGGGCTACTGATTAAAACTTATATTCTCGGTCAAGTCCCTGTCCCCCTGTCTGCCCCTGTCTGATGAGATATTTGATACTTAGGGATTTTTCTGGTATAATTAAACATACAATAGGATGGTGATTTTTTATGAGTTTTAAATATATTCTCTACGATGAAGAAGAAAAAATCGGATTTATTTCCTTAAATCGACCCGAAAAACGCAATGCCCTTTCTCGTGGATTATTAGAAGAATTAACGGCGCTTTTACTGAAAATTGGGCAGGAGAAAAAAATCAAGGTTGTTGTACTGAAAGGCATCGGCAAAATCTTTTCTGCCGGACACGATTTAAAGGAAATTTCCGATGGTTCTCCCCAAGATGTTCTTCAGATGTTTCAAGCATGTTTTTTGACCATGCGGGCTATCAGAGAAATTCCTCAGCCGATAATAGTTCAGGTGCATGGCATAGCTACAGCTGCCGGATGCCAGTTGGTTGCAGCAGCTGATTTGGCTGTAGCAGCGGAAGATGCTCGGTTTGCAACACCGGGAGTGAAAATAGGACTTTTTTGTACAACTCCTGCAGTTTTCTTAAGTCGCAATATCGGAAGGAAAAAAGCCATGGAGATGCTTTTAACAGGCGAGTTTATGTCAGCTCAGGATGCTCTGATTCATGGTTTAGTAAATAAAGTAGTGCCATCGTCTGAATTGGAGGCTGTGACTTCGGAGTTGGCAGGTAAGATTGCCTGCAATAGCTTGTCTACAATGGCTATTGGCAAGAAGGCTTTTTATCAGCAAATCAATATGGAGGATTTTCAAGCCTTGAACTATGCTACCGAGGTTATTTCCTTGTGTAGCACTACAAAGGATGCCCAAGAAGGAATAAGGGCTTTTTTGGAAAAACGTGAACCCAAATGGTCGGATAATTAGACATAAACAGCAGCAGATATATCTCAGAATCTTAAGAATAGAACAATTAAGATCCTTTACGGCACTTTTTGTCGAAAAGGGTCTTATTTTTTGCCCGGAGTATGAATTAGGATACATATTTCAAAGAAGACTTAATTGTCAACTTAATTATTAAACTAAGTTGACAATTAAAGATTTTTGTGTTTTAATTATAAATTAGAAAGGAGGTTTTCGTGAATGAATAACAGCTAAAGATTTTTGTGTTTTAATTATAAATTAGAAAGGAGATTTTCGTGAATGAATAACAGCTTACAGGATATAGAATTAAGACTTCTGAAGGGCGGATCAATCAATTTTAAGGAAGCTATGGAAATTGCAGAAACTGCAAGGTTGGAGGATTTGCTTGATGTATCAGACAGGATACGGCGAAGTTTTAGCGGGAACAAAATCAATCTTTGTACCATCATAAATGCAAAATCAGGCAAATGCCCTGAAAATTGCAAGTATTGTGCTCAATCGGCACATTATAATACAAATATAAGTGAATATCCTTTAATAAATGAAGAAGAGGTATTGAAACAGGCAAAAACAAATGAAGCATATGGGGTGCATAGGTTTTCTCTCGTAACCAGTGGTCGTGAACTTGATGATAATGATTTTGAGAAAATATTGGGTATTATCAGGAGGTTGAAAAAGGAAACAAGGATTAAGATATGTGCCTCTCTTGGCTTTAGTACCTGCGATAGAGCTTTGAAGCTTAAAGAGGCAGGCCTTGATATGTATCATCATAACCTTGAAACCGGAAGGAGCTATTTTAAAAATATCTGTACTACCCATACATTTGACGATAAAATTCAGACAATAAAAAATCTTTTTTCTGCCGGATTAAAAGTATGCTCAGGAGGCATCATCGGGATCGGAGAAACAATGAAGGATAGGTTGGAAATGATTTTTGAACTGAGGGAGCTTGAGATAAAGAATATACCGATAAATATCCTGATTCCCATTTCCGGTACACCATTTGAGAATATCAAAAGAATAGAGCCAGTGGAAGTGCTGAGAACAATTTCTCTATTCCGACTTGTTATTCCTGATGCTGAAATAAGGTATGCCGCTGGAAGAAAAAATCTCGGCAGGTATCAAAAAACAGCTTTGAGGGCAGGAATAAACGGTCTTATGGTGGGCAATTTCCTGACAACATCAGGAAACGCTATAGAAGAAGATTTAAACATGCTTAGAGAAACGGGATTTGAGGTGTGAAACATGACTAAAGGAATTTTTATAGTTGGAAGCGATACGAATGTTGGTAAAACCGTTGTATCAGCCGGACTTCTGTATTTGCTGAGAAGCAGGGGATTTAATGCCTGTTATTTCAAACCAATTTTGAGCGGGGCTGTATACAGGGAAGATAGACTGATACCGGGTGATACCGAATTTGTAAAACATGTAGCAGAACTATATGAAGATAATGCACTGCTTACTCCTTTTAGCTTCAAAGCACCCTTATCGCCACACCTTGCAGCGCGGCTTGAAGGGAAAAGCATTGATGTAAAAATTATTAAGAATAGTCTGCATATAATAGCCCAAAAGTATGACTATATTATCGCTGAGGGCTGTGGAGGTCTGGCGGTTCCACTGAATGAGGATTTTTATATGCTATATGATTTTTTAAAAGAAGTAGATATGAATATCATCCTTGTAACGAGGTCGGGTCTTGGTACGATAAACCATACTACATTGACGGTTAAATACGCACAACACCTTGGACTTAAAGTAAAAGGTATAATTGTAAACGGATATGAAGGTACCTTTGCAGAGGATGACAATATTGCGGCAGTTCAAAAAACTACAAAGGTTCCGGTGCTTGCAGTTATAGAAAGTATGGAGAATATAGATACTGAAAAAATGCAGGCGGGCAAAATAAAAGAGGTGTTTGAAAAACAGGTTGATATACAAAAAATATTTGAAGTGATGGGAGATATGAATAATGGATAAAATGGAGGAATTGCAAAAACGGGATCTGGCTCATATATGGCATCCCTGTTCACAAATGAAAGATTATGAGGAATTAAAGCCTATTGTTATTAAAAGGGGAAAGGGAGCTTATCTTTATGATATAAATGGCAAAGCATATCTTGATGCTGTTTCTTCTTGGTGGGTAAACCTGTTTGGACATAGCAATATGAGAATAAATAATGCTATAAAAGCACAAATCGAAAAGCTCGAGCACGTGATTTTTGCGAATTTTACGCATGAACCTGCCATTGAATTAGCCGAAAGAATTGTAAAAATTACTCCGGAAGGATTGAATAAGGTGTTTTTTTCAGATAATGGTTCATCTGCTGTGGAGGTTGCTCTCAAAATGAGTTTTCAATACCATCAGCAATCGGGTGGAAGAAGCAGGACAAAATTTGCATGTCTGTCAAATGCATATCATGGAGAGACACTGGGAGCTTTATCGGTGGGAGACCTGGATTTATATAGCAGGGTGTTCAAACCTATTTTATTGGATACAATCAGGGTTGAAGGTCCGGATTGCTATAGGTGCAGGTATGGAAGGTGCAATAAGAGCTGCAATGCAGAATGCTTTGAGTATATGGAACGGACCATTGAAGAAAACTACAAAGTCTTGTGTGGTGTGATTATTGAGCCGCTTATACAGTGTGCAGCAGGAATGAAAATATATCCACCAATATATCTGAAAAAACTCAGGCAATTGTGTGATAAATATGATATTCATTTGATTGCGGATGAAATTGCCGTTGGATTTGGAAGAACAGGAAAAATGTTTGCTTGTGAGCATGCAGGAATCAGTCCTGACATCATGTGTCTTTCAAAAGGGCTGACGGCGGGCTATCTTCCGCTGGCGCTTACGCTTACAACCGATAAAATCTATAACGCATTTTACTCTGATTATGCTGAGCTTAAAGCCTTCATGCACAGTCACAGCTATACGGGGAATCCAATTTCCTGTGCGGTAGCCTGTGAATCACTCAACGTATTTGAAGATGAGGATATTTTAAGGAAAAATCAGCAAAAATCGGAATATATTTGGGAAAAGGTGAGTAAAATAGCCCATAATCATCCTTTTGTTGGAGATTATAGACAGCTTGGGATGGTAGGAGCGATTGAGCTTGTGGAGGATAAAGAGAGTAAGAAGGGATTTGACTGGAAGAAACGAGTGGGGTATCAGATATATAAAATTGGCCTTGAAAACGGCATTATCATAAGACCTCTTGGCAATGTTATTTATTTTATGCCTCCATATGTTGTTAGATATGAGGATATTGACTTTATGATTGAGGCAACCTTTAAATCTATTAATAGTTATTTTCAAATTGACTTTTAAATTTCATAAAAAAGCTGTATACTATAAAATGATTGAAGAAATAAACAAAATATTTTTAAGCATATGGATGGTGTACAGATGGATAATAGCAGTATTTTTTTCAGAATAATAGTTGACTATGGTTATTTAGCGCTTTTTATTGCTTTAATAATAGAAGGCACAGGGTTGCCGGGACCTGTTGAGCTATTTTTTCTTGCGGCAGGATATCTGATATCAAAAGGGCAGATGAATTTTACATCTGTTATTTTGGTTGCGGCTGCCGGGAATGTAACAGGAAATGCTATAGCATATATGATAGGAGCACAAAAAGGAAGGGCATTTGTTGAACGATATGGCAAATATTTAAAAATTTCCGTAAAGGACCTTGAAGGTATGGATAAATGGTTTTCAAAATATGGAGGTTTGACGGTTTTTTTAGGGCGTATTATAGGTTTACCGAGAACACCGGCTATATGGGCTTCTGGTATCAGCAAAATGAATTTTAAAGTATATTTTATTTATTCTGCGCTTGCTGATTTGATATGGTCAGCTTTCTGGACAAGTGTTGCATATCTTGCTGCATATCAAATGCTTAAAATAAATTTATTTGGAAAAGAATATCCCATATGGTATTATTTTGCCACGATGATTGCTTTTATGTTATTTTTGTATATTATCTGGAGGTTATTTTTGTGGATGAAAGAAAGATATTTGACATAAGTATTAAGATAGTTAAAGATATAAAAACATTAATAGAAAGTGAAGATGCATGGGAAGGACTGAAAAACAATGCGAACATATACCCGTTTAACACCTTTGAATGGATTATTAACTGGTGGAAATATTTTGGGAATGGCAAAAAGATGTTTATACTCCTTTTTAAGAATGATTGTAAAATAATCGGTATCGCACCATTAATGATTACATTTGGAGAAATGGGATTCCCTATAAAAAGAATAAAATTTATCGGCTCAAATAACAGTGATTATCTTGATTTTATAGTAAGAGACGGATATGAAGATATATTTTATAAAACATTGATAAGGTATTTAGAAGAAGTGATAAATCCTTATACTGTACTGGACCTTGAACATATCCCGGAGAACAGTGGTATATATTCATATATAAAAGAAGGGCATTTTTATTACGATTATGATATTCAAGATATATGTCCATACATAAAATTACCTCCTACATGGGATGAATATCTTAGTATACTTGATGGCAAGTTTAGGCGGAATCTAAACTATGAAACAAGAAGATTTTTTAAAGAATATGATGGCAGTTTTTCATATGTAAAAAATCCTGATATTATAGAAAATTCAATGGAGGAGCTTATTAAGCTGCACCAAGAGAGGTGGAGGAATAGACATCTTCCCGGTGTTTTTTATTCAAAGCGTATCAGGGATTTTCATAAAGATGTGGCAAAATCTATGCTTAAAAAAGATTGTTTAAGTCTATTTGAACTTAAAAATGGAGAAAAAATCGTTGCAAGTATATTAAGTTATCATATGGATAGAAGAAGATATTATTATATAAGTGGTTATGACCTTGAATACAGCAAAAGAAGTGTTGGTACTGTTGCATTAGGATTAGCTGTAAAGTATTCAATAGAGGTTGGAGATAAGGTATTCGATTTTTTACGGGGTGATGAGGAATATAAAAAAAGCTGGACAGATTTAAAAAAGAAAAACATTAGATTTGTTGCAGCATTTCCGTCAAAGATTGGTAGGCTATATATAAATTATATCATTGCAGAGAATAAACTTATAAATAAAATAAAGGATAAATTCTCCAAATAGAAGAATATACCCTTTGTTTTATAAGATATTAATTTGCTATTTTGGCATATTTGAAATTAATAGGATTCATAAATGCAGGAATTTCTAAGTTGTCGGATTTTTGGATATCAACCTTGATACCATAGTATTTTAGGGTTTCTATGATGCCGCCTTTAATGTTTAGGGACGCAACTAATGTATCAGGGTTCCCTATAGCCTTGATAATATATGGAGGAGCATATGTTGTAGAATTAATATTTATGGTTGGACCCACACATCTGATTTCTGATGTTGCTATAAGTCTTTGACCGTTTATTGAAATTGCTTCGGCTCCTCCAACTTTTAATGTATTTACTATGTTTATTAAGTCTTCATCGTGTACCAAGAACATATTAGGGTCTTCTCCATTTTTTGGTTGAATATCACTGTCATTAACCGTTATAATAACGCCGGGACCTGTCATTTTTGTAAATCCAGCTATTGCCTTATATTTGTTTAATTCTTGTGTGATTGTATTTATTGCTGCATCAGTTTTTGATGAAGTATTATCTAAAATATTTATTTTCTTATTCAATTCTTCAATCTGCTGTTCAAGTGTTTTCTTTTCATCAGTAGCATTTTTTAATTGCTGTGTAAGTTCCTCTACTCTGTTGTCATTAGTAGAAGCTGCAAGTTTGCTTTGACCCTGAATAGTTTTAAATTGCACGGAAATCATAAAACCTATAATAATAAAGACTAACGAAAGTAACATGGCTTGAAAGACTTTCCCTTTCATTTCTCCTCTATCCCCTTTATCAAACCAAATATTTAATTTATAATTAATTTATTTTTCTACTATATATAGTATAGCATGTATACAAAAAAAATTATTAAAAAAGTATTACATATTTATTACATTTATGTAACAAATATGTAATACTAATCCTGATTTTCAGGATTAGTATTACCAATTACATTTTTAAGTGAAAGCATATTTTCAAGGTCCTTATTATATTTGTCAATTTTCAGCATGGTATTTCTGTATGCCAAGATATCTTCTTCATTTTTTTGTATACATTTAATTAAGGAATTTTTAACATTCTCAAATAGTATATCATAATTTATATAGTTATGTATATCGAAATCTTCTATTTCGGTTTCCTGTAATTTATCATTTTCAACTTTAAGGTAAAAAAACTTATTGCTTGGTCGTAAAACAAGTTTTTCATCAATGCCTTTGTCATAAATGATTATACCTTCTCCTGTATCAAACGTTTTTCCGCTGTAACTCCTAAGTGAAATATTATCCTTTGCAATATATTTTTTAAGTGATAAAAGGATTTTTTTTATTTCCTTTATAGATTTTTCAAGAACTTCTTGCATTTTACGGCTTGCAACTTCCCTGTCCTTTTCGGTTTTTGTAAGTATATCCATTAATTTTTTTATTTCATCGATATCGCTCATTGTATCACCTCTTATTTAATATTCCACTGCAAATGATTTTTAATCTTTTTGCAAATAAAATTTAAAAATCATATCAGTAAATATCTTGATTCACTATTGAAGTTAATAAACATATTATAATAACAGGTTAAAGAAAGAGGGTGATATTATGCCATATCCATATTGTCCATCAGGACGTTATTGGAAAGTTGCACCTGGTGATACATTATGGTATATAGCACAAAAGACGGGCAGTTCTGTTGATGAATTGTTAAAACTTAATCCCGGAATTGACCCTTATAATCTTCAGATAGGTCAGGTTATATGCTTGCCGCCGATTATTCCATATGGTAAGACACCGGAATGTCCAACAGGTGTATATTGGGAAGTTGCACCTGGCGATACATTGTGGAATATTGCACAAAGGATTGGAACTACCGTTGATAAAATAATGGCTTTAAATCCCTATATAGACCCTATGAATTTGCAGGTGGGACAGATTATTTGCTTGCCTATTCCTGGGGAAAATTAATAATTGATATTTTTATGCCTGCTGTAAGCAGGTTTTTTTTACATGTTTTTAACATATATATATATTAATTAATGTGAAATAGTGATAAAATTATAAACAGGAGTATCCAAAATATTTTTCACATAGGGGGTTTAATCCTTGAAAAAAAAATATGTTCTTGATACAAATGTATTATTGCATGATCCCATGTCTATTTATAATTTCGAAGATAATGAAATAATAATTCCGGCTGTTGTAGTTGAAGAAATTGACGATAAAAAAAGATATCAAGATGAGGTTGGAAGAAACGCAAGGTTAGTCGCAAGAATTCTTGATGATGTAAGGAAAAAAGGAAAACTTAACGAAGGAGTTGACCTTGGAAATGGTGGCACTCTAAAGATTGAATTAAATCATATTTCCATGGATGAGATAAGACAGCATTTTGTTGATGTGACAAATGATAACAGGATTTTGGCGGTTGCATTGAATATACACCTTGAAGAAAAGAAAAAAGAAAATCCTATGCCGACGGTACTTGTATCAAAGGATATTATAATGAGGGTGAAAGCTAACTCCCTTGGAATTGCATCTGAGGATTATCTCTCAGATAAGATTGTCAATTATGATGAATTATACACGGGTTTTATATCTGTTGATGTACATCCTTCTTTGATAGATTCGTTTTATATTGAAAAATATTTAAAAAAGGATGATATTGAACAGCTTAGAGAGGTAAAAGACCTTTATCCAAACGAATATATAATATTTAAAGATATGTTTGGCAGTAATAAATCTGCTGTTTCCAGATATAACAAGGCAAGCGATACATTTGAACACCTATATTCACCGGAAACCGTCTGGGATGTTGCTCCAAGAAATGTACAACAAAAAATGGCAATTGACCTGCTGTTAAGAGATGATATTTCTATTGTTACAATGACGGGAAAGGCTGGAACAGGGAAGACATTATTGGCACTTGCATGTGGGCTTTTAAAAACACAGGACGAAAAAAAATTTAATAAATTATTAATTGCAAGACCTATTGTTCCAATGGGAAACGATATAGGATATTTGCCGGGAGATAAGGATGAAAAACTAAAACCATGGATAAAGCCAATATATGATAATTTTGAATATCTCTTTAGAGGAAGGAAAAGCAATACAAATATAGAAGATATAATAGCAGGCATAAAAAACATTGAGATTGAGGCATTGACATATATAAGGGGAAGGAGTATTCCAAAGCAGTTTATAATAATAGATGAAGCGCAAAATTTGACAAGGCATGAAATAAAAACGATAATATCAAGGGTAGGGGAGGAAAGCAAGATTGTTCTTATAGGGGACCCGGATCAGATTGATAATCCCTATCTTGATGCTACCAGCAACGGGATAACGCAGGTTGTGGATAAATTTAAAGAATTTGAAATATCAGGACATGTCACATTGATTAAAGGTGAAAGGTCAAAGATTGCAGAACTGGCGGCAAAAGTTTTATAATATGTATTGAAATATATTTTATGAGAATTTGAAAGGAGGTGAAAAGGTTGAATAAAAGTTTAAGGCAGATGATTCTTTGCGCACTTCTGCTTGCGATAGGATATATTCTTCATTATGTAACACCGCCAATCCTTGGATTTATGAAACCGGACTTTTTACTATCTATGTTATTTATATCACTGCTGATTGTTGATGATATAAAGATAGATTATATTACCGGTGTAATTGCTGGTATAATAACAGCAATTACAACATCAATGCCGGGTGGGCAAATAGCAAATCCTATAGATAAAATTGTTACAACAACGGTCATAATACTTATAATTAAATTATTAAAAGACAGGATCAATGATAAGGTATTATCAGCTATAGTTGGAATAATAGGCACACTGGTGTCTGGAGCAGTATTTTTGTCTGTTGTAGCACTTGTAGCAGGACTTCCAAAGGCATTTTATCTGCTTTTTGTTACGATAGTACTTCCGGCAACATTAGTAAATACTATAGTAACGGTAATAGGTTACAGTATAATAAAGAAAATAGCTAAATACGAAAAAACCGCAATAAAATAAAGTGAGGAAACTCACTTTATTTTAGTCAGATATTTGTGAATACACCAAGCAGCATTTTTAGCATTGGCCATAGCCTCAGGAATACTGGAAGGACCGTAAGTTAAATCTCCTGCTGCGAATACTCCATTGATGGAAGTTTCGCAAGTAGAAGGATTTACCTCGATTAACCCCTTCTCTGTCAGCTTTAATTCTGGAATACCAAGGCTTGTTGGGTTAGGAATATATCCAATTGCAATATAAACCTCATCTATTGGAAGAGTTTCTTGAGCATCGGGCTTCTGTATAGTTATTGCTATTACTTTTCCATTTTCTCCCTTAATTTCAATTGGACTGCTGTTGTAAATGAATTTTACCCCTTCATTTAGTGCATTATTGACTTCATTTTTATGTGCAGGCATTTCTTCAGGTCCCTTGCGATAAATAATCATTACTTCTTTAGCTCCTAAGCGCAAACATGACCTTGCAACATCTATACTTACATTTCCGCCACCGATGACAGCTACCTTTTCTCCTACCTTTATTTTATTTATCTCATTTAAGGGTAAATTTTTTATTTTCTTTAATAATTCCATACCGGGATATACCTGAGGTAATTCTTCCCCTGGAATATTTAGCTTCCTATATTTATAAGGAACACCGGTAATTAAAACTGCATCATATAAGCGCTTTAGCTCTTCTATAGTAATGTTTTTACCTAATATCTCTCCTGTTTCTATCCTGGCTCCAAATCTTTTTACCATTTGGACCTCCATATCTACCAACTCTCTTGGCAGACGAAAATCAGGTATGGCGTTTCTTAAAAGTCCTCCTACCGTATTATTGGCTTCTAAAATGGTTACTCTGTGACCTATTCTCAAGAGTTCATAGGCAGCAGTAATTCCGGCTGGTCCAGATCCTATAACCGCAATATCAGCTGGTTTTGCCCATCTTTGAGCGTTAACACTGTTGGCATATTCCCAATCAGTAACAAAACGTTTTAACTTGGCTATGTGAATGGGCTTGCCCTTTTTAGCCAAAGCACAATGCCCCTCACAAAAGTTACTGCTGGGGCAAACATAACCACATACCGTAGGCAGAGGATGGCGTTCTTTAATAATCATCATAGCTGTTTCCGGGTCTTTTTCCTTTATAGCGTGGATAAAACCGGGAATATCTACTTTTAAAGGACAGGCTCTCTGACAAGAAGGATTTTTACAATTTAGACAGCGTGAAGCTTCTTCATAAGCCTCCTCCTCAGTAAATCCATGTTCTACTTGAAAAGATAAATCATGTTTTTCTGACATTTATAAACTCACCTTCTTTTTTTATTCTCGAAATCATTAAGTAAAATTTGAAAAAATTTGTCTACAAGGAATCGAGTAGACAACGAACACATTATACTTCATTTCATTATGGTTGTCAATCTCAAGGCATGAGTGGCACAATAAAATATTTTGATATTTTTAAATTTATCTCTTTAAATTATGATAAATACCTGTGATATAATAAATATGATAATATAAAGACAGGAGGAGTTTTATATGAACCATGAAGAAAAGGTAACAAAACGTGCAAAATCAATAGAGATATCTACCATACGGTATTTTTTTAATATGGTTAAAGAGGTACCTGGTGCGTTATCCCTTACAATAGGTGAACCGGATTTTGTAACGCCGAAGCATATCATGGATGCAGCTATAAAAGCACTTAAAGAAGGAAAAACGGGTTATACTGTAAATCCCGGTTTGATTGAATTAAGAGAAGAAATTTCAAGATATCTTTCCGAAAGATATAATATAATCTATAATCCGGATAATGAAATTCTTGTTACAATAGGAGCAACAGAGGCAATATATGTAGCGATAAATACCCTCATAGAAGAAGGAGATGAGGTTTTAATACCGCAGCCCTCATTTGTTGCTTATGACCCCTGTACAAAGCTTGCAGGAGGAAAATCGGTTTTTGTACCTACTTATGAAGATGATAACTTTGTATTAAAAGCAGATGAACTTGAAAAATATATTACAAAAAGGTCTAAGGTATTGATTTTGCCATATCCCAGCAATCCAACCGGAGCAGTTTTGCCGAAAGAGCTTATGGAGGAGATTGCAGCAGTTGTTAAAAAGCATGACCTTATTGTAATAACAGATGAGATATATTCAGAATTAGTATATGCCGGATTCAAGCATGTAAGTTTTGCATCACTTCCTAATATGTGGGAGAGGACTGTAACCATAAACGGTTTTTCTAAAGCATATGCCATGACAGGCTGGAGACTTGGCTATATAGCTGCACCAGATTATTTTATATCACATATGACAAAAGTCCATCAATATGATGTAACGGCTGCTGCTACCATGTGCCAGTATGCAGGTATAGAGGCAATGAAAAATGGAAGTGAAGATATAAGGATTATGAGGGGTGAATATGACAGAAGAAGGAGATACTTACTTCAAAGCATGTCGGAAATAGGACTTAAATGCTTTGAACCCAAAGGAGCATTTTATTTATTTCCTTCAATAAAGAAAACAGGTCTTACATCAACAGAATTTGCAAAAAGGCTTTTATATGAGGCAAAGGTAGCAGTAGTACCGGGAAATGCCTTTGGGGAAAGCGGAGAAGGCTATGTAAGAATGGCATATGCCACATCAATGGAGAATCTTGAAGAGTGTGTAAAAAGAATAAAGGGTTTTATGAAAAAATTTTAAAATAGCAATGAAGGTATTTTAAAAGGACAGGAAACTGTCCTTTTTTGAAAAATGATTAAAAAAATTTAATTATATTTTAATAAAATCTTTATAATTTGCTATAAACTATACATAAAAATAGAAATATTTAATGATATAATAATATGGTATAATAGTCATATAATTTAACATTTTTGAGGGGATATGTATGGATAACAACATTAATTTAAAAAGAAGTGAAAGGTATAAAAAAAATAACGTAAATAATTCAGGGGGAAAAAACAAAAATAAAAAGGTTTTAAAAATAATATTATGGACATTTATGATAATTTTATTAGCGGGAATAGGTGTGATTGGAGGTAAGGTGCTTGCAATAATAAAAAACACTCCGCCGCTTACAAAAGATGTATTAACGGCACAGAAACAGTCATCAATAATATATGTTAAAGATGAAAGCGGGCAGTGGAAAAGTGCGGCGGCTCTCCACGGAACAGATAACAGATTATGGGTTTCAATAGATAAAATACCGAAGAACTTGCAGAATGCTGTTGTTGCTATAGAAGACCAAAGATTTTATAAAAACAATCTTGGTATTGATCCAAAGCGAATAATTGGTGCATTTGTTGCGGATATTAAAGCAGGAGGCAAACCGGTGGAAGGTGCAAGTACGATTACTCAGCAGTTGGTAAAAAATATGATGCTGTCAGATGAAAAAACCTTAACAAGAAAAATACAAGAGGCTGTGCTTGCATGGGAGATTGAACAGAAATATTCAAAACAGCAGATATTGGAGGCATATCTCAATACTATATATCTTGGCGGTCCTCATATAAATGCATATGGGGTTCAGGCAGCTGCTTTATCATATTTTGGGAAGGATGTAAGTCAGCTTGACCTCGCGGAATCTGCAATGATAGCGGGTATTACAAATAATCCTTCAATGTATTCCCCTGATTCAAGCAAGGAAGGCGCTTTAAAACGCCAGCATCTTGTATTGAGTGAAATGCTTAAACAGGGTTATATTACAAAAGATGAGTATGATAATGCAATTTCTGAAAAGCTTGTATATCAATTTAAAAAAATAAATTTAACCGGATATAATCATAAATATTTTATTGAACAAGTTATAAGAGATGCAGCATCTAGTCTATCAAAGGAACTTAACATATCTTACAGTGAGGCTACGAATAAAATATACAATGGGGGTTTAAGAATTTATTCAACCATGGATACAAAAATTCAGACGGATATTGAACAGGCATTTGCAAATCCTAAGCTTTTTCCTGTTGACCCCAGCAGAAAAGATATAGTTCAGGGAGCTATGGTAATTATGGATTGGAGGACGGGGGAAGTAAAGGGTATAGTTGGTGGAAGAAATACGAATGACTCCTCAAGTAATGTCCTGATGGGGTTAAACCGGGCAACACAGTCATACAGGCAGCCTGGTTCCTCAATTAAGCCTTTAACTGTTTATGGACCTGCACTTGAGAGTGGACTTACCGCTGCAACGGTGGTTGATGATGTGCCGACAACTTTTGGCAGCTATACACCCCATAATTATGAAAGTAGTTATTATCATGGGCTTGTAACATTAAGAGAAGCAATAACAGATTCTTTAAATATACCTGCTGTAAAAGTAGTTAATACAATTGGTTTAAATACATCTGCAAATTATGGCAAAAAATTTGGGCTGAATATAACTAATAATGACATGTATCTTCCTGCATTAGCTTTAGGTGGACTTTACAAGGGTATTACCCCATTGCAGGAAACGGCAGGATATGCTGCTATAGCAAATGGCGGTATGTATATAAGCCCAATAACTTTTACAGAAATCAAAGATTCACAAGGTAATGTAATAATTGACAAGAAGCCAGAAAAACATGTGGTTTTAAATGAGCAAAATGCATATATACTTGAGAATATGATGCAGGATGTAGTCGATCATGGTACAGGTACAAATGCACAATTGCCCAATATGCCCGTAGCGGGAAAAACCGGCACGTCAGAAAAATCAGGGAATGTTTGGTTTACAGGTTTTACGCCATATTATGTTGGTACTGTCTGGATGGGGTATGATGAGGGTAATAATATACCGGTAAAAAATTATGGGACATCTGTTGTTGGAGGAACATTTCCTGCGAAATTATGGAGAACTGTTATGGAATCTGTACATGAGAATTTAGCTCCTCAGGAATTTAAAAGACCACCTGGTATTGTATATGTAACGGTGTGTAAGGATTCAGGATTACTGCCGACGGATTTATGCAGGAATGATCCAAGGGGTGATCAGACTTACACTGAAATGTTTGCTGATGGGACACAACCAACAAGTTATTGTACGGTACATGTGGCAGCAAAAATTAATATTTTGACTGGAAAGCTGGCATCTTCTTGGACATTGCCCATATTGGTTAAAGAACGGGTATTTATTGATCCACCCGGAAGAACAGCGGCACAAAATGCATATGCGGCAGATGGCAAATATGTCATTCCAACTGCAATAGATAGTGGGGATACAAAAGTACCACCTGACAATAAAAATAATGGTACAGCAAATAGTAATTCAGGAACATCTCCGGAAGGAACACCTCAAAGTGGGACACAACCATCTCCTTCCCAGGTTCCTGCTAATAATGGAGGAACTAATAGCAATGGAGCACCAAATAATGCTCCTTCTAATACACAGCCACCTTCTCCAGATAATAGCAGTGGAACAAAGGACACTACAGGAGCAACACCTTCTTCAAAGCCTGCTAAATCAAGATGATCATTGAAAAGAAACTGAGTATAGTCAAGTAATGAAAATACAGAAAAAAGGCAGGATATCTGCCTTTTATTCTTGCTTGGCTTTTGCAAAATAATTATTCATTAATGATATAAAAATTAAAGCAATAATTCCGCCTGTAAATGCTGTAATCAGCTGTGGCAACGTGAAAGCCTGTACTATTTTTAATGGAACTTTTACATTGAACAAATTAAGAAGATATTTAACTGATATGGATAGCCATAAAAATTTTACGATTGAACCTATTATCATAGAAACAATCTTATTTTTGATTAAAGAGTAAAGCAAAACATATAAGGCATTTCCTATCATTATAAAAGGAATCATAATAGGGAATCCCATGATGCCTACAGCAAAAGCTATGATTGGTGTTAAAAGACCGATAGTAATACCTGACCACATGCCAACAAGTCCTGCGGCAATTATAAGCATTGCATTGACCAGAGAGCCTGTAATAAGCTGCGGCATTTTAATAAATTGAATAATAATTGTGATTGCTAACAATACTGCTGTCCTTGTAATAAATTGTGTGTTTATTATGGGCTTTGAAGAATTTTTATCCATGTTATCATCTCCTTTCTTATTATCTATTTTACCACATTTTAGTATTTAATACAAGGTAAAACTGATTCTAATCCCCTTTTTCATATCAGCGTTGTATGTGAATATGATAATAAACTTTTGCCTTATGGGGTTCTTTTTAAACAAAATAAAAATATTGCATTTTCAATATTTTTGTAATAGAATATTATATAAGTATATAGCCAAAATACTACGATATGGAATAATAGGCATAAAAGGTTTCAGAGAGCTTCTGGGTAGTGAAAAGAAGTACCAATAATGCTGAACTCGCCATGGAGTATATATACCGAATTGTTAAGTAGGTATATACGGTTTCTACTGTTATAGGTTCATGTGGGCTTTTGTCAATAAGAGTGGTACTACGGAAGCAACAGTCTTTTGTCTCTTGGATGGGAGGCTTTTTTATTTAAATATAAGGTTAGGAGGTAAATAATGACATATTCAATAGAGATTGATAGAAAGTGGCAGAAAAAATGGGAGGAAACAAAGCTGTACAAATTTCATCCTGAAAATGTTGATAAAAAATTATATTGTCTTGAGATGTTCTCATATCCATCTGGTGCAAAGCTGCATGCAGGGCATTGGTATAATTATGGTCCTGCTGATTCATGGGCAAGGATGAAAAGGATGCAAGGCTATGAAGTATTTCATCCTATGGGTTTTGATGCCTTTGGGCTACCTGCTGAAAATTATGCAATTAAGACAGGTATACATCCTCAGGATTCCACAATGCACAATATTGAAACAATGGAAAAACAGCTTAAGGAAATAGGTGCAACCTTTGACTGGGATTATGAGGTAATAACATGTCTTCCTGAATATTATAAATGGACTCAATGGGTTTTTTTACAGATGTATAAGGCCGGTTTAGCATATAGAAAGAAGGCACCTGTAAACTGGTGCCCCAGTTGTAAGACGGTTCTTGCAAATGAGCAAGTTGTTGAAGGAAGATGTGAAAGATGCGGCAGTGAGGTTACAAAAAAAGACCTTACACAGTGGTTTTTAAAAATAACTGATTATGCTGAAGAACTTCTAAAAAACCTTGATGACATTGATTGGCCTGAAAAGACTAAAATGATGCAGCGTAACTGGATTGGTAAATCTGAGGGTGCTGAGATAGAATTTAAAGTAGAAGGAAAAGATATAAACTTTAAAGTATTTACGACTCGTGCGGATACATTATATGGTGTGACATATGTGGTACTTGCCCCTGAAAATGAAATTGTGGATAAAATAACGACAGATAAATACAGACGAAATGTAGAAGATTATAAAGAATATGCCAAAAAACAAAGTGAAATAGAAAGGCTGTCTACAGAGAAAGAAAAAATAGGTGTATTTACCGGTGCATATGCGATACATCCTATAACAGGTGAAAAAATCCCGATATGGATTGCAGATTATGTTTTAGCGACATATGGGACTGGTTGTGTTATGGCTGTTCCTGCCCATGATGAAAGAGACTTTATCTTTGCTGAGAAATATGACCTTCCTATAAGGCGTGTTATTAAAGGAAAAGGAGATATTGAGGACAGCCTTCCGTTCGTTGAATATGGTATATTGATTGATAGCGGTGAATTTGATGGTATGAAGTCTGAAGATGCCCGTATAAAGATAGTAGAAAAACTTGAAAAAGAAGGTAAAGGCAGTCTAAAGATTAATTATCGTCTTAGGGACTGGCTTGTATCAAGGCAGAGATACTGGGGGGCGCCGATTCCTGTAATACATTGCGAACATTGTGGATTAGTTCCTGTTCCAGAGGAGGACCTGCCTGTAATTCTTCCATATGATGTTAAATTTACGCCTGATGGTGAATCACCTCTTAAGAAAAATGATGAATTTATGAATACTATATGTCCGAAATGCGGTAGAAAGGCACAAAGAGACCCTGATACACTTGATACATTTGTAGATTCATCATGGTATTTTTTGAGGTATCCTGATAACAAAAATGAAAAAGAGGCTTTTAATAAAGAATGGATAAATAAGATGCTGCCTGTCGATAAATATATAGGTGGAGCGGAGCATGCCTGTATGCATCTTTTATATGCGAGATTTGTGACAAAAGCCTTAAGGGACCTTGGCTATTTGAATTTTGATGAGCCGTTTAAATCCTTGATTCATCAGGGTATAATCCTTGGACCTGATGGTAATAAAATGAGCAAATCAAAAGGAAATACAATATCACCTGATGAATATATTGATGAATACGGTTCAGATGTATTTAGGATGTATTTAATGTTTGGTTTTGCATTTACTGAAGGAGGACCATGGAATGATGATGGTATAAAAGCTATACACAGATTTATATTAAGGGTTGAAAGACTTATTAACAGTTTTTTAGAAAATAAAAATAATGAAAGCAAAGAGAAATTTGACAAAGATGAAAAAGAATTGAATTTTGCAAGGCATTTTGCTATAAAAGGTGTTACCGAAGATGCGGAAAAATTTCAGTTTAATACATCAATTGCAAGGCTTATGGAGCTTGTAAATGCACTATATAAATATGATACAAATGTAAAACTAAAAAATCTTAAATTATATGAAGATGTTATTAAGGATTTAATGAGGCTTTTATCACCATTTGCACCGCATTTTTCGGAAGAAATGTGGGAGAAACTTGGATATGAATATTCTATATTTAATCAGAAATGGCCTCAATATGATGAAAAAGCTCTTTTAAGAGATGTTATTGAAATTGCGATACAGATAAACGGTAAGGTTAGAGGCAGGCTTGAAGTGATATCAAATGCTGATGAAAAAGAGATAGAAGCTACGGCACTTTCAAATGATAATGTTAAATCCTATATTGAAGGCAAAAAAATAAAAAAAGTCATTGTAATTAAAAACAGGCTTGTAAATATCGTGGTTAATTGATAATTTAAATTTGTATATTATAGCTTTAAAAGTATATAATTATTTCAGGAGGTGATACATATTGCTGAAAGTCTGTAAAAAAACAATAGCTTTGATTATTATACTTCTATTATTTACTTCAATTGCTGCAACAGCTTTTGCTGATATTAAACCAGGGGACCAGTTTGTTACGTTTGGCAGTGATTTGACAAAAGGACAAAGGACACAGTTAATGGATGAATTTGGAATAAGAGATACAAGTAATATACACATCGTTGAGGTGACAAATCAAGAAGAATATAAATACTTAGGACATATTTTACCTGAAAGTGTTATAGGAACAAAGGCTATTTCATCTTCATTAATAACCTTTCAGGAAAAGGGTAAGGGATTAAATATAAAAACTAATAACATTACATGGGTAACAGATAGTATGTATAAGAATGCTTTGATAACAGCAGGTATTACGGATGCTTCAATAACAGTTTCAGCACCATATCCTGTTTCGGGTACAGCTGCTCTGACCGGTATAATGAAAGCTTTTGAAGTAGCAACGGGAAAACCGATTAGTGATAATGTTAAAAAGATTGCTAATGAAGAAATGGTTCAGACAGGTCAGATTGGGGACAAAATAGGTGACAAGGAAAAAGCTGTGGAACTTATGAAGAGATTAAAGGAACAATTATCGAAGCAATCTTCTAAGCTTTCTGATGAACAACTGCGCAATCTTATAGAAAATACAGCAAAAGATTTGGGTATAACCTTAACACCTGATGAGATTAATAGCCTTGTTTCATTGCTTCGGAAATTCCAAAATGCCAACATTGATTGGGATAAGGTAAGGAAAGGACTGGATAATTTTAATACAACCTTTAAGAATTTTGTAAATAATAATCCTGAATCAAAATCACTGTTGCGGGATATATTTACTTTCTTTAAAAGTATAATCGATAAAATATTAAATTTGCTTAAATAAAAAATATGCCGGGAATATGTGACTATTCCCGGCATATTTTTTATTTATTAAGCTTTCGGAGACTTTCCAAAATCATCTTTTGCTCCACACCGGCAACAAGGCGTCGTGTATTAGCAACGGTATCAGGATTTACACTTACACTGGTTATGCCACTATGAACCAAGAATTCAGTAAATTCCGGATATACTGAAGGACCTTGACCACATATAGAGATAGTTTTTCCGTATTTACGGGCAGTTTCTATCAGATGAGATATTGCAGCAATAACTGCTTCATTTCGTTCATCGAGGTATCCCATATTGCTTAATTTTTCCGAATCGCGGTCTGCACCAAGTATTAGCTGTGTCAAATCGTTAGAACCTATACTAAAGCCATCAACTAAGGTGCAGAATTGTTCTGCAAGGAAGACGACTGAAGGAACCTCTGCCATGATCCAAACTTTAAAATTCAAGCTTGAGGAAAGACCCTCGTCAGCCATTATTTTCAAAACCTGACGGACTTCTGCAGTTGTTCTTACAAAAGGAAGCATAGCGTAAACATTTGTAAGCTGAAATTCTTCTCTGACTTTTCTCATTGCTTTACATTCGAGGCGGAATCCTGCTTCATATTCAGGGGATATATATCGCGAAACACCACGCCATCCAATCATAGGATTATTTTCTATAGGCTCATTTTCTCCTCCCTTTAAACCACGAAATTCATTTGTTCTAAAATCACTAAAGCGTACAACAACCGGGCGTGGATAAATGGCCTCAGCTACTGTTGAGATGCCCTCTGCCAGTTTGTCAATAAACATTTGTTCTTGATGGTTTTTCAAAAGATACATAGGATGTGCACCTATATGATCTGTAAATATGAACTCTGTTCTCATGAGACCTATTCCGTCAAAGGGCAAATCTTTATAGCGGGCAATAGCTTCCGGCTCTCCAAGATTCATATATATTTTTGTAGCAGTAACAGGCGCAATCTCTTTCCATAAAGCTCCTTTAACCAATGGGGTTGTTCCAATGGTGGATTTTTCAGTATCCTCACTGCCGAGACTTATATGTCCTTCATAGACTACTCCTCTGGAAGCATCAACGGTTATTTCCATACCCTCTTTTAAAATTTCTGTAGCATTTTTAGTACCTACGATGCAGGGAATACCAAGCTCACGTGATACAATAGCTGCATGGCATGTACGACCTCCTTCATCAGTGACAACAGCGAGAGACTTTTTCATGGCAGGAACCATATCTGGATTTGTCATTGTAGTTACAAGAATAGTATTTTTTTCTATTTTAGTTACATCATCGAAATTATTGACAAAAACTACTTTACCTGTAGCAATTCCAGGTGATGCACCTAATCCTTTAACTAAGACCTTTTTTGTATTGGTTGCAGCGGTATCCTTTCCTTTTTTTTGTATTTTATTCAAGGTTGTTATAGGACGAGACTGAAGAATATAGAAGTTTCCATTTTCATATCCCCATTCAACATCCTGAGGTGTACCATAATGCTTTTCAATTTTAATAAGTTGTTGACATAATGATACAATCTGTTCATCTGAAAGAGATTGTTTTTTAACAAATTCTGCACCTAAATATTTTGAAACTTCTATTTCAATAGTGCCTCTTTCTGAGTTAGGGTCTGCAACAATCATAAGATTTTTATCGGAAATAGTTTTTTCAATAGTATGTAGATTGCTTTTATCAACTATATATTCATCAGGTGTTACTTTACCTGAAACAACTGCTTCCCCAAGACCCCAGCTAGCGTTTATCATAATTTCCTGTCTATTTCCGGTGATTGGATTTACTGTAAAAGCTACTCCGGAAATCTCTGATTGTATCATCTTTTGTACTACAGCACTTAAATATACAGAAAAGTGATCAAAGCCCTGTGCTTGACGGTAAGCGGTAGCTCTTGCCGTCCAAAGGGAAGCCCAGCAGCGGCGTACATTAACAAGTAAATCTTTTTCTCCAAAAACATTCAGATATGTTTCTTGTTGTCCGGCAAAAGAAGCATCAGGCAAATCTTCCGCTGTTGCTGAACTTCTGACGGCAACTTTTACCGGATAGTCTTTGCCTCCGAGTTCTTTATATGCCTCTATAATTTCCTTTTCAATTTCAGGTGTCATAGGTGTATTTGTGATCATATTCCGTATTTCTGAGGTATTTTTCATTAATTCTTCCAGATTGTTAATATCTGTTTTGTTAATCATATCCTTAATTTTTAATGATAGACCTGTTGTTTCAATGAAATGTTTGTAAGCCTCTGCAGTAACACAAAAACCTGGAGGAACTGAAATCTTTGCATTGGTTACTTCTCCAAGATTAGCACCTTTGCCTCCTACCAGTCCTACATCATTTTTCCCCAGTTCGTTGAACCATTTCACAAATTTATAAGTCATAATTTTTCTCCTCCCTTTTTTTAATGGCTGCGTAATGTTTTATAGTAAATTTCTAAAACCTTGTTAGCGGTTTCTTCTACAGCTTTTCTTGTAACATCAATTATCGGACATCCAATTTTTTGAATTACCTCCTGAGCATATTCTAATTCTTTATATATGCGTTCGGGTTTAGCATATTGAGCATCTGCAGGTAATCCCAGACTAACAAGACGTTCTTGGCGGATATGTATAAGGTAGTCAGGCTGAATCATGAGACCCACAATATGTCTTGCAGAGACTGAAAATATTTCCTCCGGTACTTCGATTTCTGGTACAAGGGGAATATTAGCTGTTTTAATACCTTTGTGAGCAAGATACATACATAAAGGTGTTTTGCCTGTACGAGATACTCCCATAACTATGATATCCGCTTTTTTAATACCTCTTGGGTCTTTTCCGTCATCATATTTTACTGCAAATTCTATAGCTTCTATTCTTTTAAAATATTCTTCATTCACTCTTCTTATAAGACCAGGTTCAAAATGAGGTTCCTTTCCTGTTAATTGTTTTAAAGCATCAAGAGCCGGTCCAAGTATGTCAACAACAATTACACTATGTTTATTTGCTTCATGAAGAAGTATTTCTTTAAGGTTTGGCATAACCAGTGTGAAAATTATTAAGCTTTTATCTTTCGCTGCTTGCTGTACAATATCGACAATTTCATCTGCATTATTAACAAATGGGAAGCGTCGAATTTCAGCATTTCCAGAATTGAACTGACTTGTTGCCGCACGTGTAACCAATTCGGCTGTATCGCCAATAGAATCAGATACAATATAAACAATTGGATGTTGCTTTTTTTGCATTGTTGTCAATCCTTATCTCCGCCTTCCATTATACACTTATATACAAATATATTATAGCTTTATTTATTTCAAATTGTCAAGTATTATATCGTTTTCAAACGTGTCAGATGTAGAAAAAAATTACATATCTACATTGCAAATATTTTATGATATAATATAGATAAGCTTTAAGCAGGTGGTTATTTTGAAAGAAGGGTAGTTATGGAAACCATGAGAAAATTCCAATGTTTTAATTGTGGGAATATATGGGAGGTGCCTTATGGAACAGGAAGGCAGCTTACGTGCCCACGATGCGGTTCTTTTAATATTAAAAGAATAAATCCCTTAGGCGGAGGGAGATGTTTCAGGAGAGGTTGGTATGGTAGATAGAAATGCGGTCAACAGAACCATGTACTTAGTTTCTTTATATTCTATAGTGCTTAATACGATGTTGGCTTTAATAAAATTCTTTTTAGGAAAATATTCAGGAAGTACTGCTTTGACTGCTGATGCCATTCATTCCGGAATAGATGTATTTTCATCAATACTCGTTTTAACTGGTATGTTCTTTTCATACAAGAAAGCAAAGAATTGCCCTTTCGGGCTTTATAAGTTAGAAAATTTTATATCTGCTTTTGTATCTATCCTGATAATACTTACGGCTTTTGAGATAGGAAAGGGCATTTTTGAAAGAACAGAATCCTTAAACACATCTTTAAATAGCAAAATCATCACGATTATTATTCTTGCTCTTGTTGTTGAACTTGTTTTTTTATACAGTAAATATGAAAAAAAAATTGGTATTAAATATGGTTCTCCGGGTATTATAGCAGATGCTGAACATATTAAATCAGATATGCTTTCATTATTTGTTTTAATGATTAATATATTACTGAGTATTTTTAAGGTGAATATAGACAAATATGTTGCTTTTTTGATAGTTGTATTTATTGCGTATTCAGGGTGGAGATTACTTAAAGAATCAGTAATGGTATTATTGGATGTGAGTGTGGATTACAGTGTCATTGAAAACATAAGAAATATAATTTTGGCATTTCCTCAAGTTATTGAAATCACCGAAATAAAAGGTCGCAAAGCTGGAAGGTATATATTTATAGATATTAGTTTAAAATTCAATATAGTTACATTAGAAGAAGCCCACAGGCTTTCAAATATGATAGAGGAAGAGATATATGACAATCAGCCTAACATTGATAAAGTAATGATACATTATGAACCTTATCAAAAGCAACAGGTAAGGATTGCTATTCCTCTTACAGCACCTGAGATTAAAGAGATATCAATGAAATTTGGAGAGTCGCCTTTTTTTGCATTAATTACTTATGACCTTAAAGAAAAGCAAATAATATCAGAAGAAATAGAAGAAAACAAGAATACCAATCTAACAAAGAAAAGAGGAATAAAGACGGCATTGTGGATATTAAACGAAAAAAAAGCAGATATTGTTATAGCAGCACCGGATATAAAAGATTCTGCCACGTATTTTGTGTTTAAAGCAAATAATAAAGAAATATATTTTACAGATGAAAAGAAGATGATTAACCTTGATAGATTTATAGAAAAAACATTATCCGAATCAAAATATTCACAATAGGAATTTTTGGAGGTTCTGACAGGGGATATAAAATTCTTTATCAGGATTTTTTATTTTTCGGGGTAAAATTTAATAGAATTTTAATAATTTAATTGTATAATATAAAAAGTAATGTTTAAATATAAGGGAAAGGAATGGCTTTTATCGTGGTAAAAAATGTTTCTTTAAAGCGGATAATATTCTATTTGATATTTGAATTTATATTAGCTGTTATAGTAATGCCATTATTAATATTTTACGGTCCATATACTAATATAAGGGATACCTTAGTTACAACGGCAATGACAACATTAAGCCACAAATATCTTGTAACTTGGTTTTTGCCAAAATCTAAAATTGATGAAATTATGAAAGAAATGAATAATATCAAAACTGAAAATAGCAATCAAGGTCTCTTAAATTTTAAGAATATTCATAATAGTACAATTGAATTAAATGATGTTTATAGTAAACATTTTAAAGGAAAAATTATTTTGATTCATGACCCTACAAGAATACAGGTAGGTATATCAAGTAAATTGCCCAAGGAAGGAGAAACAACAAGCGAAATTGCTAAAAATAATAATGCTGTTGCTGCGATAAATGCCGGAGGATTTTTGGGATTTGTTAACGGTGCTTGGACAGGAAGCGGCGGAATAGCTGACGGCATTATAATTCATAATGGCAAGATGCTATATAATAATGTTTCAAGTGCAGATGGAACTGTAGACCTTGTAGGATTCACATATGACGGGAAATTGCTTGTTGGCAAACATACTCCACAAGAGATAAATAAAATGGCAATAAAAGAGGCAGTTAGTTTTAGACCGCCATTGATAGTAAATGGTAAACCTATGATAAAAAACGGAGATGGAGGTTGGGGTATTGCTCCAAGAACAGCTATAGGTCAAAGAAGAGACGGAACGGTTATATTTTTAGTCATTGATGGAAGGGCAATAAGCAGCTTAGGAGCAACTTTAAAAGACGTACAAAATATAATGCTCGATTATGGAGCATACAATGCTGCAAATCTTGATGGCGGGTCATCAACGACAATGTATTTTAAAGGCAAGGTTATAAACAATCCATCTAATCCACTTGGAGAAAGAACCGTACCAACAATATTTTTTGCGAAATGAAGTGATAACGATGAAGAAACTTAAAAAAATTTTTATATGGTTTATAATTCCTATTTTAATTGAAATGGGTGTTTTGTATTATATCAACGATTATTTTTTATCATCAACAGATACGATACAGATAAAAAAAGTTGCTGATGAAGATATTTCATTAAGAAAAAAGATCCAGCTTAATTTGCCATTTGATGCAAAAGATATTAAAGCATCATATGATGGAGGTTTTATCTCATATATCTTGAATAATGAACTAATAATTGTTGATACAAATACCTCTCGAATTAAAAAAACAATAGACATAAATGGTGAAACAATTGATTACTATACATGGCTGACCGACAGGAACAGATTGCTTTATTATTGCAAGGCAAATTATCATGGTAAGGAAGCCATACAAATTAAGGCATATGACCTTGATACTAATAATGATATTAAAGTTGATAAATTAATATATGTACCAAAAGGCAGTTGTATAACCAATGTAACATTATCTCCATTGACGAATATGATTTATATAAATATAGTGGACAAACAGGGAGATAGCATGTTATACCGTGTTGATATAATGGGTAAAATTGTTGAATTAAGATTGCCTGTTAAGCGAATAGTCAGAATGTATGAGACGCAAAGAAATGATAACCTGGTATATGAATCATCAAATAATGTAATTCGTGTAATAAAAAATGGCAGTGGATATACCCTTGTGAGTGGAGGTTACTATCTAATAGGTGTAGACAGCAATGATTATGTTTATTTAGGAAAGCTAAAGAACAATAAAATAACAGAAATTTATTATGGTTCACTTGAGGAAAAAATGAAATACTGGTGTCATTTAGCTGTGAAAGAACCTGTAGATTGTCATAATACTATTATAATGCTTAGAAGTGGTAATATATACAATGTTATAGGTAATAAAGATTTAAAAGATGTTAAAACAGATAAAATTTTAAGCGCCTACGGGAAGATAATAGGAGTCAATAAAAATTATATAATTTATAAAGAAAACAATAAGGTTATTTTGAGATTAGATTAAAAACAAGGCTGGTATATTGCCAGCCTTGTTTTTAATGCTCATGTTTATGTTCAGGATGTTCGTGTTCGTGTTTTTCTACTTTTTCCGGCTCATGTGCGTGCTCATGGGTATGGGTCGTAGCCGAATGGGTATGTTCATGTTCGTGAATTGTATTATCATCATGTTTGTGGGGATGTGAATGATGAACCTCCGGGTGCGTATGTTCATGTTCGTGTTTTATTTTTTCTTCCATTTTAAATGCACCTCCTATTATTTTTTCTTTTGTTCTATTTTTAAGTCCTAACATAATTATAGACTTATTTTAATAATTCGTCAATAATTTTTCCAATGCATGGAATATTTTATTGACAAAAGAATAAATAAAATGTATTATATTATTCATTAAGTAAATATAACTATCTCTTATCAAGAGTAGCTGAGGGACTGGCCCAATGAAGCTCGGCAACCGGATTTTGCGGTGCTAATTCCAGCAGCATATCGCTGAAAGATGAGAGGAATATGGTATCTCTTCTTTTGGTGAAGAGATTTTTTATTAGGAGGAAACAGATGGATATATTTCAGAAGCCTTTAAATAACGTGGTTATTTTTGATGGAGCAATGGGAACACAGCTTCAGGAAAAGGGTTTGAAAACAGGTGAGTGTCCTGAATATTTAAACATATCCCAACCGGAAATGATATATAATATACATCTTTCATATCTTGAAGCAGGTGCTGATATAATAGAAACAAATACCTTTGGAGCAAACAGAATAAAGCTTAAAGCTTATAACATGTCGGAGGATGCATCCCTTATAATAGCGAAGGCAGTATCAATTGCCAAAAGAGCTTCTAATGGGAAGCCTGTTGCATTGTCAATAGGACCTATAGGGGAATTGATGAAACCCTATGGTGAATTAACATTTGAAGAAGCATACGATGTCTTTAAAGAAGTTGCAATTGCCGGCGAGGTTTCAGGTGCTGATATTGCCCTTATAGAAACGATGTCAGATATACTTGAAGCAAAAGCAGCGATACTGGCAGTCAAAGAAAATACCAATCTTAAAATTATATGTACAATGACATTTCAGGAAGATGGAAGGACATTAATGGGTTCAGACCCTGTAACTGCAATTATTAGCCTTCAAGGGCTTTCACTTGATGCTGTAGGTGTAAATTGTTCAACTGGTCCTGATAAAATGATTGATGTTGTAAGAAAAATGTCAAAGGTTGCCCATATACCGATAATTGCCCAGCCAAATGCGGGTATGCCGTATATAAAAGATGGAAAAACTGTTTATAATGTTTCTCCTGAGGAATTTGCTAAGTATTCGAAAAAACTCATAGAAAACGGTGCATCTATAGTGGGTGGCTGCTGTGGAACCACTCCGGAGCATATAAAAAAATTAAAGGAATATGTGAAGGATATTAAGCCTTTAAAAAATACAAACATATATACAGCCGTTTCGTCAAATACAAAAACGGTTTTTATAGGTGGCAGTAATCCTATATGTATTATAGGTGAGCGTATTAATCCAACAGGCAAGAAAAAATTAAGTGCTGCTATAAAAGAAGGAGATATTAATTTAGTGTTAGAAGAAGCCATTGCACAGCAAAAGGCAGGTTCTAATGTGCTTGATGTTAATATAGGGGTTCCCGGCATAAATGAAGAAAAAATGATGCCTTTAATTGTTTCAGAGATACAAAATGTATCAGATCTTCCTCTGCAGATAGACAGCAATGATATAAAAGCAATAGAAAAGGCGGTAAGGATTATAAGAGGTAAACCTATAATTAACTCTGTAAATGCACAGGAAAAAAGTTTAAGAGAAGTCTTGCCTATCGTGAAAAAATACGGAACATGTGTAATAGGATTGGCAATGGGTAATGAAGGGCTTCCCAAAAATGCTGAGGATAGGCTTGAAAATGCAAAGAAAATAATCAAAGCGGCTCTAAAGATTGGTATACCAAAAGAAGATATTATAATAGATTGTATTGCATTAACGGTATCGTCTGAGCAAACTGCCGCAATGGAAACATTAAAAGCCATAAAATTAATAAAAAGTGAATTACATGTAAATACAACCATTGGGCTTAGCAATATTTCTTATGGACTGCCGGAGGGCAAATTTATAAATTCAGCTTTTTTAGCAATGGCGGTATCCTACGGACTTGATGCTGTGATTTTAAATCCAAATAATGATTTGACAATGGATATATTACGTGCATCAATGGTATTAACAGCAAAAGACAAAAGATGCGAAAATTATATAAAAAGATTCAAAAAAGAGGATAATTCTCATATATCTTCTCCCCATTATGATGATACAGATAAGCCGCAGTTATTATATAAAAATATACTTGAAGGGAAAAAATCGGATATTGATAAGTTAGTCATGGATATTTTATCAAAAGAAGCTGAACCATTAAATATTATTGATAATATTGTTATACCTGCCTTAAAGGAGGTTGGAGACAGATATGACAAAGGGGTATATTTTTTGCCGCAGCTTCTAAGCTCAGCTGAAGTGGTACAAAGGGCATTTAAAATTATTAAGGATAAGCTGCCTCGTGGTACAGAATCCAGAGGTAAAATAATACTTGCGACAGTAGAAGGAGATATACACGATATAGGGAAAAATATTGTAAAGGTTCTTCTGGAAAGTTATGGGTATGAAGTAATTGACCTAGGCAAAGATGTTAAAGCAGAAGTAATTCTTGAAAGAGTGAAAGAAATAAATCCACTGCTTGTTGGCTTAAGTGCATTAATGACTACTACCTTATTTAACATGGAAAAAACGATTAAAATTTTAAGACAATCCTCCAATGTAAAAATAATGGTAGGAGGAGCAGCCCTTACGGAGGAATATGCGTATAAAATCGGTGCAGATTTTTATGGCGCAAATGCGCAAGATGCTGTAAGGATTGCAGATGAGGTATTAAAGGCGTAATATTTATGAAACATCCATGAAGGATCTACTTCACAGATATGCAGGCTAATAAAGGTTAAATTCAGCAACCCAAAGAATATAGTTTATTTGTCAAAAGAAATAGTATTGAAATAAAATCCACAAAAAACTATAATATATATGTAAATAGTATGTTTCATTTTAAAATTTATATTTGACAGGTGGAAAAAATTTATGCCTGTTAAATATAAATTAATCATACTATTATGTACTTACTATTTAATAAAATATTTTTGGGGGAGGAGTTATAATGTCAAAATTAACTTTATCCGTTATTAAGGCTGATATAGGAGGTTGTGTCGGGCATACAAATGTACATCCAGAACTCTCAAGGATTGCAAGAGAACATATAGAAAAAAACAAGGAAATGCTTATTGATTATTACATAACACATGTTGGTGATGATATACAGCTTATTGTGACACATAGAGGCGGAATTGACAATGAAGAAATTCATAAGCTTGCATGGGATATGTTTTATGCTTGCGCAGATAAAGCTAAGGAAATGAAATTATATGGGGCAGGTCAGGATTTGTTAGAGGATGCGTTTTCAGGCAATATAAAAGGAATGGGTCCCGGCATAGCAGAGATGGAATTTGAAGAAAGAAGAAGTGAGCCTGTGATAATTTTTATGGCTGACAAAACCGAACCTGGTGCATGGAATTTGCCTTTATACAAAATGTTTGCAGATCCTTTCAATACGATTGGGCTTGTAATAGATCCCAGCATGCATCAAGGATTTAAGTTTGAAGTATATGACATGATTGACCACAAATATGTCATATTTGAAACACCTGAAGAAATGTATGATTTACTTGTTTTCATAGGAGCAACAGGCAGATATTGTATTAGAAAGGTATTTACAAAAGGCAATGAAATAGCTGCTGTTTCTTCAACACAGAGGATGAATCTTATAGCAGGGAAATATATAGGCAAAGATGATCCTGTTATGATTGTAAGATGTCAAAACGGATTACCTGCAGTTGGCGAAGTTCTTGAGCCATTCGCAAAACCTCATCTTGTTGCAGGCTGGATGAGGGGATCTCATTTTGGACCGATGATTCCTGTATCCTTAAAAGAGGCTATGCCTACAAGATTTGACGGACCACCGAGGGTAAGTGCTCTTGCATTTCAACTTGCCGAAGGAAAATTAATTGGTGCACAGGACCTTTTTGCAGATGTGGCTTTTAATAATGCAAGGCAAAAGGCACTAAATATAGCAGATTATATGAGAGAAATGGGACCCTTTGAACCTCACAGATTACCACTGAATGAGCTTGAATATACGACAATGCCCAGTGTTATGGAAAAGCTTCAAGACAAGTGGATAGTAGAAGATTAATCCTATAAAAAAACTATTAAAGGTTATTGTCATTTGACAATAACCTTTAATAGGTGTAATATAAAAATAAGGTGTAGGGGATAATAAGTATGATAGAATTTGATGAACTCGTTGTCTTACTCGTGACTTTAGTCATGAGTAAGACAACGGCTACAATCAGTACGGTAGGGACTACCGGATTTTAAGCCTGTGGAGATGGAGGTTACGAAGTCAATGAATCAGGAATCCTGTTACTTCAGTAATGGGAGGTTCAAATACCCGGATATAAAATTATAGAAATAAAAAATGTGGTTTTTGACTTTAACGGTACACTTGCTGAAGACGGTATTTTAATTGAAGAAACAAAGGATAAAATAAGAGAGCTGTCAAATAAAAATATTAATCTTTATATTCTCACTTCTGATACATATGGTTCTGTGAAAAAACAATGCAGTGAATTACCTGTTAAAATAGAAATATTTAATAAGGAAAATGCTTCACAGGATAAAAAAAGAATAATTGAAAAATTAGGGAGTGAAAACACCTTATCAATTGGAAACGGGAAAAATGATTTAGAAATGTTTAAAAGCAGCAGATTATCCATTGCGATAATTGGAAGGGAAGGATGTTTTTCGAAAACATTATTTGAAGCAGATATTGTGGTGAACAATATAATTGATGCTATAGATTTATTATTAAAGCCCGCAAGAATTAAAGCCACATTAAGGACATAAGCTTGTAGTCAACATCACAGATATATTTTTCTGATGATGGCTAAAATAGATTATATAGGAGGAATTTTTCATGAAAAAAAAAACAGGCAAATATGAAATCATGCCTTCAGCCTATGCCGAAGGTACTCGTATCCTGCAGAGGAACCGATGGCAAAAACAATGCACTGGCAGTGGCTTACTGCTGTAATTGCAGTTTTGATCCCCCAATGGTAATGGTAGGAATTGTCCCATCAAGGTATTCTTACAAATTAGTTAAAGAAACAGGCTGCTTTGTGGTGAATCTTGTTTCAAAACAACAAAAGGATATGTTTGAATATCTTGGCAGTCATAGTGGCAAGAATGAGGATAAATTCTCAAAACTAAATCTACGTGTTGAAGAAGGGGTAAAGGTTAATGCACCATTGTTATCAGATTGTCCCGTAAATATAGAGTGCAAGGTAGTTGATTCTATAGTTACAGGTTCTCATGAGATGTTTGTAGGTAAAGTCGAATTTGTCCATGCAGACGAAAAATTACTGAATGATAAAGGTGAAATTGATTTTTCCAAAATTGAGTTTCTATAAAAACAAAAAAGATTATTGACATAATGATTAATAAATGAGTATAATCATAAATATAATGGGTAAATGTTCAAATGAAGAGGCTGGTAATGTTACAAAAAATAATAGGTTCTGGGATTGGCATTCCACCTCTTATTTATTAATTTGATATATGTACTTAAATTTAAAAGATGTTGAAGGTGAGATATATAATGGCAAGACCAAGAAAATGGAGAAGAGTCTGTATTTTACCGGAAATAAATACATTTGGACCAATTGATGTTTTGGAAAATCCAGATGAATGTATTTATATGACCGTAGAGGAATATCAGACAATAAAATTAATGGACCTTGAGGGTTTAACTCAGGAAGAATGTGCAGATTTAATGGGGGTTGCCCGTTCAACGGTACAGCGGATTTACAATGATGCACGGAGAAAATTAGCAGATAGTTTGATAAACGGTAAAGTATTGAAAATAGAAGGCGGAAATTATAAACTTTGCAGTGAATTTGAAGATATGAAACCATGTGATAACTGTCTATGTCACAGGCATAGGCATGGCAGGAACATGAAGTTTGGTGGTCAATTTTGAATATTAATTTAGAATGCATTTATTGTATTATAAAAAAATCAGATTCATTGTTTACCATCTTTGAAAAAGATGAGAGGAAGAAATTTAGGTTCATGAAAGAAGTATTTGCTAATGAGAAGGATATTAAGGTTATGATGGAATAAATTTAATTTAATATAAAAAATTTTTTTTTGTTTAAAATACATATATTGTATGTATTTTATAATTATGGTATAATTAATCTAAAATTTCACAAAGAAGGGTGATAATATGACAAACATTGAAAAATTCGATATAGCCATTATCGGCTCTGGTTCTGCCGGATACGTTGCGGCTATAAGAGGGGCCGACCTTGGGAAAAAAGTTTTGATAATAGAAAAAGGAGAATTGGGTGGGACCTGCCTCAACAGAGGATGCATACCAACTAAAGCGCTCCTCCATTCAGCGGAGATTTATTCCCATTTTAATAATTCAGAAGAATTAGGAATAAAGGCTGAAAATATTTCTTACGATTTGAATGTGATTCAAAAAAGGAAAAATGACATAATAAATAAGCTTGTTACAGGGATAGACCTTTTGCTGAAATCCAGAAAGATAGTTTTAAAAAAAGGCTGCGGCAAGATAGTAGATGAGCATACCATAGTGATTAATCATGAAGGTAATATTGAAAGGATTAATGCGGAAAATATTATAATAGCAACAGGTTCCGAACCTTTAATGCCTCCATGTTTTAAATTTGACGGGAAAAATATTATAACAAGTAAAGAGGCGTTAGAAGTCAAAGAAATTCCAAAAGATATTCTTATCATAGGTTCTGGGGCAATCGGCGTAGAGTTTGCCATATTCTTTTCTTCATTTGGTGCGAAGGTTACTTTGGTAGAGATGATGCCACAGATTATACCTGCTTTAAGGGATAAAAAGATGGCTAAATTAATTCAGAGGATACTTAGTAAAAAGGGTATAGATGTAATAACAGGTACTAAGGTAGAAAATATCGAAATAAAAGAAGATGGCAGGGTATTTTCCACACTAAGCAATGGCAAAACGATTCAAAATGAAAAGGTATTGGTATCAATAGGGAGAAAGTTGAATTCAGAAGGTATTGGACTCGAAGACGTTGGAGTCAAAGTTGAAAATGGAAGGATAATAGTAAATGAAGAGATGCGGACGAATATACCAAATATTTTTGCCATTGGTGATGTCATAGGAGGTTTATTGCTTGCACACAAAGCTCAGAGGGAAGGAATCGTTGTAGCAGAAGTTATATCAGGATTAAATACTAAAATGGATTACAGGGTAGTACCATCCGCAATATTTTCCTCTCCGGAGATTTCGGCTGTAGGATTGACCGAAGAAGAAGCTAAAGAGAAGGGCATCGAAATAATTACAGGGGAAATTCCATTTGCATCTAATGGGAAAGCACTTACAATGAATGAAACAGAAGGCTTGGTAAAAGTTGTAGCTAAAAAAGATACAAAAGAAATTATAGGCGCACAGATAGTCGGACCGGATGCCAGCGTACTTATTGCCGAGCTTGCTCTATCTGTTGAGAAAAACCTTACCCTTATGGATGTTGCAAATACAATCCATACACATCCTACTCTTCCGGAAGTAATAATGGAAGCTGCAAAGGCTGCTTTAGGAGAGGCAATACATAAAGCAAAGAGATAAAAGGCAGCAGGAATAGAAAATCTTTATTTGAAAGAGAGATGGAGTAAATGTATGTTTTTGGTCCGGTACCTTCAAGGAGGCTTGGCATATCATTAGGGTTGGATATTATCCCATATAAGACATGCAATCAAGACTGCCTATATTGTCAACTGGGCAGGACGACCGTTAAAACAAATGAAAGAAGAACTTATGTAAGTGTATCTGATTTATTAAATGAGCTGAAAAGTGTTCTATCAAAAAACGATAGTATAGACTATATAACATTTGCAGGCTCGGGAGAACCTACATTAAATTCCGATCTTGGGAAGATGATAAAGAAAATAAAGGAAATAAGCTCCATACCCATTGCGGTAATTACTAACAGTCTTAAAATGACAGATGAAGACGTACGTAAAGAATTATCCGCGGCAGATTTGATAGTACCTTCTCTTGATAGTGCTGTTCAGGATACCTTCGAGAGATTAAACAGACCCAGCGAAAATATAAAAATACGTGATATTATAGATTCTCTGGTAAAATTCAGGCAAAATTTTTCTACTATGATGTGGTTAGAAGTGATGCTTATAAAGGGAATCAATGATGATAAGGAAAATATAGAAAATTTAAGGTCAGCAATAGAAGAGATTAAGCCTGACGAAGTTCAATTAAATACAGCAGTAAGACCTTCAAATTCTGGAGAAGCAAAGCCTTTAAATATGGAGGAGCTTAAAGATATTGCAGGTTATTTAGGAAAAAGTTGCAGAGTCATAGCTTCTTTTGACAGAAAATCAAACAAAGTTTATAATTTAAATATAGAAGAAGATGTACTGTCATTATTAAAAAGAAGACCCTGTACCTTAAAAGAAATGTCGGAGGTATTATCTATACATCCTAATGAATTGTCAAAATATCTTGGAACTTTGGAAAAGGATGGGAAAGTCAAGGAAAGGGTATTTAATTCAGAAAAATTTTATCAATCGTGTTAAGCCTTAAATCTGCATTGAAAAAGGTATTAATTGTAAACATTATCAGAAAAACTTATAAATTATTTATAAAAACAGTTTCTTTTTTGTTATATAATGATAAAATAAAAATAGAGAATTATTTGCTTAAAAAATATTTTGTGTTATAATATGAAGAAGTATTTTCGTTTAAACATATGAATAGGAGGATTTACTTAATGGGTAGTAATCTTAAAAAGATAGAAAAAAGTGTAGCAATAATTGAACTTAATATTCCAAAGGAAACATTTGAAAACAGTATGAATTTTGCATACAAGAAAAATGCCGATAAATTCAATATTCCTGGTTTTAGGCGCGGCAAAGCACCGATGGCAATTGTAGAAAGGTATTATGGCGAGGGAATACTGTATGAAGATGCTATAGAGCATGCTTTTCCAGAGGCATATAAGGAAGCGATTGAATCGCTTAAAATAGACCCGGTTGACACTCCGAATATTGATGTCTTACAAATAGGCAAGGGCAAAGACTTAATTATTGAAGTAAGGGTTCCTGTAATGCCGGAGGTTGAACTTGGAGAATATAAGGATATAGAGGTAGAAAAAATAGAGTATGATGTTACAGAAGAAGAAGTCATGAACCGCCTTCAGGGGATGAGGCAAAAGAGTGCCAGAATTATTCCGGTAGAAGGTAGACCTGCACAAACAGGGGATATTGTAATAATAGATTTTGAAGGATTTATTGACGGCGAGCCTTTTGAAAAAGGGAAGGCGGAAAATTACGAACTTGAGCTGGGTTCCAATACGTTTATACCGGGCTTTGAAGAACAGATTGCTGGACACAACATAAATGATGAATTTGATGTTGATGTTACTTTCCCTGAAAATTACAGGGTTGAAGATTTAAAAAGCAAGCTGGTAGTATTTAAAGTAAAATTAAAAGCCATAAAACAAAAAGAACTTCCCGAATTAAATGATGATTTTGCAAAAGATGTAAGCGAATATGATACACTTGATGAGCTAAAAGAGTCAATAAAGAAGGAAATTCAGGAAGAGAAAAGACTCCATGCAGAGGAAGAAATGAAAGAGAATGCTGCCAAGAAGGTAGTAGAGAATTCAAAGGTTGAAATTCCTGACGTAATGATTGAGAGGCAAATAGATATATCATTGAAAGAACTTGATTACAATTTAAGATATCAAGGGCTATATCTTGATAAGTACCTTGAAGTTACAGGTAAAAGCAAAGATGATTTAAGAGCCGAAATGAGAAATGGTGCTGAATCAAGGGTTAAGATGCAGTTGGTAATAGATAAGATAGGCAAATTAGAAAATATAGAAGCAACAGATGAAGAAATTGAGGAAAAGATTGCTGAAATTGCAAAAGAATACAACATAACAGCGGAAAAATTAAAAGAAGAGCTTAATGAAAACCAAATTAACAATATTAAAGATGATATAATATATTTTAAGACAATTGACTTTATTTTTAATAATAGTAAAATAATAAATAAAGAGGAGTGATGTTATGAGTTTAGTACCTATCGTTGTTGAACAAACTAACAGAGGCGAGCGTTCATACGATATATTTTCGAGACTTTTAAAAGACAGGATAATTTTCCTTGGAGATGAAATCAATGATGTAACTGCAAGCTTAGTAGTTGCACAGATGCTTTTTCTTGAAGCGGAGGATCCTGATAAAGATATATGGATCTATATAAATAGTCCAGGAGGTTCCATAACGGCAGGTTTTGCCATATATGATACAATGCAGTACATCAAACCGGATGTTGTAACGATGTGCGTCGGAATGGCTGCATCAATGGCTGCATTTTTGCTTGCTGCCGGTGCAAAAGGGAAGAGATTTGCGCTTCCAAACAGCGAAATAATGATACATCAGCCCCTGGGGGGAACACAAGGTCAAGCCACAGACATAAAGATACATGCGGAACGAATTATTAAGACAAGAGAAAAATTAAATAGAATTTTAGCTGAAAGAACAGGGCAGCCTCTGGAGAAAATCCAAATAGATACGGAAAGAGATTTCTTTATGGATCCGGAAGAGGCAAAAGCATACGGAATTATTGACGATATTCTGTTAAAAAGAAAATAAATCCCGAGAGAGGTGGAAAAATGGCAAAATATGATAATCAAAAGCAATTAAAATGTTCATTTTGTGGGAAATCACAGGATCAGGTAAAAAGGCTTGTTGCAGGTCCTGGAGTGTATATATGTGATGAATGTATAGAACTCTGTCAGGAGATTATTGATGAGGAATTTGAAGAAAACATTGATATTGAAATTGGAGAACTTCCAAAACCAAAAGAAATAAAAGATTTCCTTGATCAATATGTAATAGGACAGGATAATGCCAAAAAAGCACTCTCAGTTGCTGTTTATAGTCACTACAAAAGAATAAATAGCAGAGTCAAATCAGATGATGTAGAGTTACAAAAAAGCAATATTCTTATGCTTGGACCTACAGGATCAGGCAAGACATTACTTGCACAGACGCTGGCAAAGATGCTTAATGTACCTTTTGCAATCGCTGATGCAACATCACTTACAGAGGCAGGTTATGTGGGTGAAGATGTTGAAAACATTCTTTTAAAGTTGATTCAGGCAGCAGACTATGATGTAGAAAAAGCAGAAAAAGGTATTGTATATATCGATGAGGTTGATAAAATAGCAAGAAAATCAGAAAATCCTTCAATTACAAGGGATGTATCCGGTGAAGGAGTACAACAGGCATTATTAAAGATACTTGAGGGAACAGTAGCAAATGTTCCCCCGCAAGGTGGAAGGAAGCATCCGCATCAAGAGTTTATACAGATTGACACCACAAATATTTTATTTATTGTCGGCGGTGCATTTGACGGAATTGAAAAGATAATAGAATCAAGAACCGGTAAAAAAATGTTGGGATTTGGTTCTGAAATAGTAAGCAAGCAGGAAAAGAAAATAGGGGAAATATTAAAAAATATTATGCCAGAAGACCTTCTTAAATTCGGTCTTATTCCCGAATTTATTGGAAGGCTGCCGGTTGTTGTTACATTAGATTCTCTTGATAAGGAATCACTTGTACGTATTTTGACAGAACCTAAAAATGCTCTTACGAAACAGTATGAGAAATTATTTGAGCTTGACGGTGTTAAGCTTGAATTTGATAAAAAGGCTCTCAATGTAATTGCACAAAAAGCTATCGAGAGAAAAACGGGTGCACGTGGTTTAAGGTCAATTCTTGAAGAGTTGATGCTGGACGTTATGTATGAAATACCATCAAGCGAAAATATTGAAAAATGCATAATTACAGAAGAAACGGTACTGCATAATGCACAGCCGACATTAGTATATTCAGATGTGCAGAAAACTAAAAAGAGGATAAAAAAATCGGAATCTGTATCATGATTTAATATGAAACCTCCTTCCTACATATAATATGTACAGGATAGGAGGTTTCATTAATCATGGAAGATAATTTAACCACAGATAAATTTCAGAATCTGCAAAAAATCAGGCAGGAGAGGTTAAGTGAACCATTTTTAGAGAAGATAAGACCTCAAACAATAGATGATATTGTAGGGCAGGAGGAAGCTTGTATATCAATAGAGAATGCTTTAAGCAGTGATAGACCAAAAAATATTATACTCTTAGGACCGGATGGAGTTGGAAAAAAAGATGCTGCTATGGTAATATTTAAAAAAATAATATCAAAAGACAGTAGTATTTTTTTTAATTCAAAATCAAAATTCATTGAATATGTACCGGGTGTGAAATATAAGGAGAATTATATAGGAGACCCGCTTTTTGGCGCTGTGTATATTCCGAAAAAGGATAGAGCATTTAAAATACCAAGACCAAAAATAGGAGCTGTATCACATGCAAACAAAGGAATCCTTTTCATAAATAAATTATGCAAATTAGATATAAACCTCTTAAATAAGCTTGCGGATGTTATGGAACAAAAGAAGGTATATATAGAAATTAAATATAAAGACAAGAGAATTCCTTGGCATATATACAACATTTTCAAGAATGGCTTTCCTGCGGATTTTTGTCTTGTAGCGGCAATAAATGACGAAAATAAAATACCTGTAAAATTAAGACGTATGTGCGATTTTATAAATTTTAGAGAACTAACGATTGAAGAAATTATGAAAATTTCTCAAAATGCAGCTAAAAAAGCCCTTTTCAATCTTGATTTTGATGCAGGACTTACAATTGCAAAAAATGCAAAAAGTGGAAGTGATGCAGTAAAGCTTATTCAGCGTGGGGCTATAATGGCACTTAAAGCCGGAAGGATTAATATTACTATAGAAGATATTGAAATAATAAAAAATAAATTATAAGATTATTAGAAGACTAAAATACAAATGCGAAAGAGGTGATATTCATGGAAAAAAAGTATATACTTCCCATGATACCTTTAAGAGGTCTTACTGTATTTCCATATACGGTGATGCATTTTGACGTAGAAAGGGAGAAATCGGTAAAAGCTCTTGAAGAAGCAATGATGCGTAATCAGCTTGTGTTTTTGACAACTCAGAAACAACCTGAAGTTGATGACCCTTCAATTGAGGATATATATAAAGTAGGAACAATAACAAAAATTAAACAGATGTTAAAGCTTCCCGGAAATATAATAAGGGTGCTTGTAGAGGGAATAAATCGTGCAGAAATAAAAGAGATAATAAATTCAGAAAGTTTTTATGAGGTAGAAGTAATAGAAAAACAGATGGAGGAAGAAATTAAAAGGGATGCAGAGATAGAGGCACTGATGAGAAGTGTAATATCTGCATTTGAAGAGTATGCAGAATTTGCTCCAAAGTTTCCGATCGATAATTTATATAATGTGACTTCAATAGAAGAGCCGGGAAGGCTTTCCGATGTCATAACAGCCCATATAAATTTAAGCCCTAATCAAAATCATGAGCTGATGGAGTGCTTTGATGTAAAAAAAAGACTTGAAAAATTACTTGGTTTTTTACTTAAAGAAATTGAAATACTTAATATAGCAAAGGATATAAACATAAAAGTTCGCAAAAAAATAGATAAGGCTCAGAAGGAATATTTCCTTAAAGAGCAACTTAAGGTGATAAAAGCTGAGCTTGGGGAGACAGATGAGGCAGATCAAGAAGTTGAGGAATACAGAAAAAAAATAGAAAAAGCAGATGCTCCACAAGAGGTTAAAGAAAAGGCTTATCATGAACTTGAAAGGCTTCGCAAAATGAGTCCGGGGACAGCAGAGAGCTCTATTATAAGAACATACCTTGACTGGCTTATAGAATTACCTTGGAATTACGAAACAAAAGATATGCTGGATTTAAAAAGAGCGGAGAAAATACTAAATGAGGACCATTATGGACTTCAAAAAGTGAAGGAAAGAATTCTCGAATTCCTTGCTGTGAGAAGCTATTATGAAAAAATGAAAAGCCCTATTCTTTGTCTTGTAGGACCACCCGGTGTTGGAAAGACATCCTTTGGAAGGTCTATTGCAAGGGCTATGGATAGAAAATTTGTAAGAATGTCTCTTGGAGGGGTAAGGGATGAAGCTGAAATAAGGGGACATCGGCGTACGTATGTTGGCGCAATCCCTGGTGGAATTATCAATTCTATAAAAACAGCAGGCTCAAAAAATCCTGTATTTTTATTTGATGAAATAGATAAGATAAGCTCTGATTTTAGAGGTGACCCTGCATCTGCAATGTTAGAAGTACTTGACCCGGAGCAGAATAATACCTTTCGTGATCATTATTTAGATCTGCCTTTTGATTTATCAAAAGTGCTTTTTATAACTACAGCTAATACGCTTGATACAATACCGCTTCCACTAATTGACAGAATGGAAGTGATATACATTTCAGGGTATACAGAAGCAGAAAAAATACATATTGCAAAAGATTATCTTATACCAAGGATATTAAAAGATCATGGTGTTGATGAAAACAAAATAAAGATACAGGATTCTACAATTATAGGGATTATTACAGAGTATACCAGAGAAGCAGGAGTAAGACTGCTTGAACAGAATCTTTCAAAGATTGTGAGAAAGGCAATAAAAAAAATCGTAGAAGATGATTTGCGAACCATTAAAATTGGAAAGAAAAATTTACAAACCTATTTGGGGAAACCAATATACAGATTTGACAAGGCAAATTTAGACAATAAAATCGGTATGGTTACAGGACTTGCATGGACAAGGGTTGGCGGTGATACCTTGACAATAGAAGCTTCAACAATGAGCGGAAGCGGAAAGCTTACATTAACAGGGCAATTAGGTGATATCATGAAGGAATCTGCAGAGGCAGGATTAAGCTACATCAGGGCAAATGCAGAGAAATACGGAATTGATAAGGATTTTTATAAAAAACTGGATATACATGTACATGTTCCTGAAGGCGCAACGCCGAAAGATGGTCCGTCGGCAGGTATTACAATTGTTACTGCGATAGTTTCAGCAATTAAAAAAATACCGGTTAGAGGTGATACTGCAATGACAGGTGAGATTACATTAACGGGAAAGGTATTGCCAATAGGGGGACTAAAAGAAAAAATATTAGCAGCCCACAGGGCGGGAATTAAAAAAGTTGTAATTCCTGTTGAGAACAAAAGAGACCTTGACGAAATACCGCAATCTATAAAAAGAAGGATAGATTTTAAATTTGTTTCAAATATAGATGAGGTTCTCAAATCAGTATTGGTTGGAGATGATAAACATGATGATAAAATCAGTTGAACTTGTTGTAACGGCTTTTGACAAAAAGCAGTATCCGTCAGATAATCTTTTGCAGATAGCTGTTGTTGGAAGGTCTAATGTTGGTAAATCATCTTTTATAAACGCAATCCTAAACAGAAGAAATTATGCGAGGGTGAGTTCAAAACCGGGAAAAACAAGAGGAATAAATTTTTATAAAATAAACAATATGTTTTATCTTGTTGACCTTCCCGGCTATGGTTATGCAGCGGTTTCAAAAGAGATGAAAAAACAGTGGGGATTAAACATCGAAACATATTTTAAGATATCAGATAAGCTCAAATATGTTTTAATGCTGGTAGATATAAGGCATCTACCAACAGAAGACGATATTATCATGGTAAATTATCTTAAGAATATGGAAATTCCCTTTACAATTATTGCTACAAAATCAGATAAATTAAGCAAAACAGCCGTACAAAAATCCATAAGGGAGATTGCCATGGAATTTAAAATAAGCCCTGATATTATTGTTCCATTTTCATCTTCAAAAAAGCAGGGTGTTGATGAAGTTCTTATGATAATAGAGAAAAATATTAAAAATCAGAAGCTTATTTAAAGTATGGATATTTTCAAAGCTTAAACCTATGAGCAATGGGCATTCTTCTGCCAACCCCAAAAGCCTTTGTGGTAACTTTAAGACCGGGGGCAGCCTGTCTCCTTTTATATTCGGCATTATTTACTTTCCTAATTATTTCTTTTACAAGGTTTTCGTCAAATCCCTCTGATACAATTTGCCGCAGGGATTTTTCCTCTTCTATATATGCCTTTAATATTGCATCAAGAACCTCATATGGCGGTAGTGAGTCAATGTCTCTTTGGTCAGGTTTTAATTCTGCTGATGGCGGCTTTCTAATCGTAGACAAGGGTATTATCTCACCATTTCTATTAATATATCTTGCAAGTTCATATACCATTGTTTTTGGTACGTCTGATATTACAGCAAGTCCACCGATCATATCTCCATAAAGGGTGCAGTAACCAACAGCAATTTCTGATTTGTTGCCTGTTGTAAGCACCATATAACCTTCCCTGTTTGATATAAACATAAGGTAATTTCCCCTGATTCTTGCCTGAATATTTTCCTCTGCGAGGTCACCTTTTGGGGTTTTATCTTCATTAAATATCGAGATGTAACTTTGAAAAACATTTTCAATAGGCAGTATCCTGAATTTTATACGTAAGTTTTGCGCAAGAGTATATGCATCATCCCTGCTTTCGCAAGATGTATAACGGGAAGGCATTGAAACACCGAGGATATTTTCTCTTCCCAGTGCTTTAGAAGCCAAGGCACATGTTACTGCAGAGTCAATACCTCCGCTTAAACCTATAACAGCTTTTTTAAAACCGGTTTTTTTAAAATAATCCCTGATACCTAAGATTAATGCATCATGTATCCAGGATATATCTTCCTTAATTTCTGGAAGTGGTGATTTTTTATTTAGATTATCGGTATCAAAGATTGATAGGTCTTCTTCAAAAGACTTTAACTGCATAACTTTTTCACCGTCCGAATTTATGACAAAGCTTGAACCATCAAATATAAGTTCGTCATTTCCACCGATTTGGTTTACATATATAAGGGGAAGATGGTATTTTTTTGATATTTCTTTAACCATTTTTACTCTTAACTCATGTTTTCCAGCATTATATGGCGATGCGGATATATTTATAAAAATATCAGGATTTAGTTTGTACTGTTCTTCAAGTACATCGGTATCATATTTTGGTCTTTCCCAAAAATCCTTGTCATTCCATATATCTTCACATATATTTATGGCAAGCCGCATTCCTTTAAAATCAAAACATTTTATTTCTCGCGCCGGTTTAAAATACCTGTTTTCATCAAATACATCATAATTTGGCAGGAGCGTTTTATCTGATTTCCCAATGATTTCTCCATTATTTAGAAGTAGTGCTGAATTATGCAGGATATAATCCTTCATTTCACCCTTTGTGACAGTTCCGATAATAACACCAATCTCATGAACCTCGGGTAGGATTATATTTTTCAAACCTTCGTCAGCCAAGTTAAGGAAATCAGGATTATATAAAAGGTCTTTTGGAGGATAGCCTATAATTGAAAGCTCAGGGAAAACAATCAAGTCAACATATTGTTTCTTGGCATCATTTATATATTCAACTATTTTATTGCAGTTATTTTTTATATCACCAATCGTTGGATTTAATTGCGCTAAGGCTATTTTCACGTGGTTTCACCTCTCTTATTTTTATAAAAATATTTTAACATATAAATAAAACAAAATATATATGCAATTTTTATAGTTCCTCAAGCCATTATTTAGAAAATTGCATTTTTAAAATAAAAAACTTGCAAAAAATGAAGTATTTAAGAGGTAAAGTGAAGGAATATCGTTTTCAATGAGGTTTTTTGTGAATATTTGAATTTAAATAGCGTCATATATATTTTGTAAAATTACATAATTTATATTAAACTTATCGTATTGAGATTAAATAAGGTATAATACTATTATAACGTATATTTTATTAGTTTTGTTCGGAAATTAAAAAATATTGGAGGAAGAAAAATGGGAAAGGTAAAAATTACTGATACAACCTTAAGGGATGCCCATCAGAGCTTGTGGGCAACAAGAATGAAAACAGAAGACATGCTGCCTGTTGCGGAAAAACTTGATAGTGTAGGTTATTATTCACTTGAAGTTTGGGGAGGAGCAACATTTGATGTCTGTTTAAGATACCTTAATGAAGATCCATGGGAAAGGCTTAAGCTTTTGAGGGATAAAATTAAAAATACAAAACTTCAAATGCTTTTAAGGGGACAAAATCTTGTGGGATATCAGCACTATCCCGATGATGTTGTTGAAAGATTTGTTGCAAAAACCGCCGAGTATGGAATAGATATCTTTAGAATATTTGATGCCTTAAATGATATAAGGAATATTGAAAAACCTTTAAAAGCAGTCAAAAAAGAAGGGAAACTTGCTCAGGCAACGGTAGTTTATACAATAAGTCCTGTACACACGGTGGAACATTATGTTGATACAGCTTTAAAACTTCAGGATATGGGTGCGGACTCAATATGTGTAAAAGATATGGCAGGACTTATGAAGCCTTATGTTGCTTATGATTTAATAAGCATTTTAAAAGAAAAACTTTCTATACCTGTTCAACTGCACTGTCATTATGTTGGAGGTATGGCTGTAACGACATATATAAAAGCAATTGAAGCAGGTGTTGATGCAATAGATACTGCTTCTGCACCACTGGCATATGGCACATCACAGCCTCCAATTGAAGTAATAACGGGAATGCTTAAGGATACAAAATATGACAATGGGCTTGATATGGAGAAATTGTTTGAAATAGCTGAGTACTTTGAAGGGATAAGGGTTAAAAAAGGTTTTGAGAGAGGCATGACACGTCTTTCGGATGTAAAGGTATATATGCACCAGGTTCCGGGCGGCATGATTTCCAATCTGGTTAGTCAGTTGAAACAGCAGAAAGCAGAAAAACGCCTTAACGAAGTTCTTGAAGAAATACCTAAGGTACGAGAGGATTTGGGATATCCGCCTCTTGTAACACCTACAAGCCAAATTGTTGGAACACAGGCAGTATTAAATGTTCTGCTTAAGGAAAGATATAAAATAATACCAAATGAAGTTAAGCAGTATATCTTAGGTTATTATGGAAAACCTCCTGCACCAATTAAAGATGAAATAAAAAAGCGTGTATTAAATGGTAATGAACCCATAACTGTAAGACCAGCCGATAAGCTGGAACCAATTATGGATAAGATGAAGAAAGACCTGCAGGGAGTTACAGAGAAGGAAGAAGACATATTAAGTTATGCAATGTTTCCACAGGTAGCTTTAAAATTTTTTGAAAATAGGAAAAATGGTATTGTTTTAAATAATGAAGATGCTAATATTTTAGAAAGGGGAAAAAATATGAATTTAAAAGAAATTTCAGAACTTATAAAGATTATTGATGAAACTAAAATAAATGAAATCAATCTCGAAAGCGAAGGTTTAAAAATTTCTATTAAAAAAGGAGGAACAGCCGAAGTACATGATTGTAATATTGAGGATAACAAATCAACGGTTATTTCAACAGATATTAACAATGCAAGGGACATAAAAATAATAACATCACCAATGGTAGGTACATTTTATGCGACACCGGCTCCTGATGCCGAACCCTTTGTAAAGGTTGGAGATATTGTAAAGGAAGGTCAGGTTTTATGTATTGTAGAGGCTATGAAGCTAATGAATGAGGTACATTCAGATGTAAATGGCAAAATCGCTAAAATTCTTGTGAAAAATGGTGAAATGGTAGAATATGACCAACCGCTTTTTGAAATAGAGGAGGTATGACATGAAAAAAATACTTATTGCAAACAGAGGTGAAATTGCCTTAAGAGTAATCAGGGCATGTAAGGAATTGGGAATTGAAACGGTTGCTGTTTATTCTAAGGCAGACAAAAATTCTCTTCATGTACAATACGCTGATGAGGCATATTGCATAGGACCCAATGAAAGCACCCTTAGCTATTTAAACATGCAGGCTATTATAAGTACCGCCATGGTATCCGGTGCTGATGCCATACATCCAGGTTATGGGTTTTTGTCTGAGAATCCTTTTTTTGCTAAGCTATGTGAAACTCATAAAATAAAATTTATAGGACCATCTGCAAAAATTATAGAATGTATGGGCAATAAAGCAAAAGCTAAGGAATTAATGATAAAAAACAATATACCTGTTATACCTGGTTCTCACGGGGCTGTTGAGAATGTTGATAAAGCTATAAAAATTGCCAGAGAGATTGGTTATCCAGTCATTATAAAGGCATCAGCAGGTGGTGGCGGTCGTGGTATGAGGATTACCCATAGCGATGAGGACTTGAAAAAAGCACTGGAGCTGGCACAAAAAGAAGCACAAAATGCTTTTGGGAATAGTGAAGTTTATATAGAAAAATACATTGAAGAACCTAAGCATATAGAATTTCAGATATTAGCCGATGAACATGGCAAAATTATACATCTTGGAGAAAGGGATTGTTCGATACAGCGTAGACATCAGAAAATATTGGAAGAAGCTCCTTCACCCTTTCTTGAAAAACATCCTGAGCTTAGAAAAGAAATAGGCGAAAAAGCTATAATAGCTGCTAAAGCCGCAGGATATCAAGGAGCTGGCACTATTGAATTTTTACTTGACAGCAGTGGAAATTATTATTTTATTGAAATGAATACAAGAGTCCAAGTAGAACATGGGATAACAGAACTTGTTACAGGCATTGATATCATAAAAGAGCAGATAAAGATAGCATCAAATGAGAAGCTTTTGCTAAATCAGGAAGATGTGAAGATTAGTGGGCATGCTTTAGAATGCAGGATAAATGCTGAAGACCCGGATAATGATTTCAGACCAAGCCCCGGAAGGATAAATACGCTTATTCTGCCGGGCGGACCCAAAGTAAGAATTGACACACATATTTATCAAGGTTTTGAAATCCTGCCTTACTACGATTCTCTTATAGCAAAGCTTATGTCTTACGGCAAGGATAGAAATGAAGCAATAAGCGTTATGGAGCGGGCTCTTGATGAGTTTAAAATTGAAGGTATTAAAACAACAATACCCTTCCATAAAAAAATCCTTCAAAATGCCTTTTTTAAAAAAGGCGAAATCTATACAAATTTTATACAAAGAAGAATGGAATAGCAGCTTTATGCTATTCCTATTAATTCCATTTAACTATCTTTTTTTCCATATAAACTATCAATAGATACATAGCTGCTGATAATACAGACAAAATAAGGACACTTGACATAACGATGTCGAGCTTAAATATCTGACCTCCATATACAATAAGGTATCCAAGCCCAGCCTTTGATACAAGAAATTCTCCTGTTATAACACCTACCCATGATAGACCCAAATTGATTTTAATAGCCGACATAATGGTTGGAATACTTGCGGGAAGTATACATTTTGTGAGAATTTGCGTTTTTGTTGCACCAAAGGTTTTTAAAAGTTTTATCTTTTCTTCATCAACTTGAGAAAAACCATTCTGTAAGCTTATTATTGTTACAATCAATGATATTGCCAGTGCCATTACTATAATTGGGGCTTTGCCATTTCCCATCCACACAATAAATATCGGACCCAGTGCAATTTTAGGCAGGCTGTTTAGTACAATCAGATAGGGTTCAGAAACCCTTGATATAAAATCAGACCACCATAAGATTACAGCTATTACAATACCCAATAATGTACCAGAGGCAAATCCTATTATTGTTTCACTTAAAGTTACCCATATATGCATAAAAAGAGAGCCATTTTCTGTAAGAGCAAATATTGTTTTCAGCATTCTTGAGGGCTGACTGAAAAGGAATGCATCTATAATTCCATATCTTGCTGCAAGTTCCCACACCCCAAAAAAAACAATCAGTATGATTATTTGAGTAATTCTGATAAGCAGAGATTGTTTTTTCACCTTTTTTAAATATTCCTTATGCTCTGCTGATACGTGTTTTAAAGAGATTTCACACATGTATATCCAGCTCCTTCCATATGGAATTAAAGTATTGCCTGAATTCGGGAGCTTCTCTGCATCTGATGGGGGAAGGGTCATCACATGTAAGTTTTATTTCATATATGCTTTTAACTACAGCAGGTCTTATGGATAAAACAACAATTTTATCACACATAGCAATGGCCTCTGAAATATCATGTGTAACTATTACAGCTGTTTTTCTCTCATTTTTAAGTATTTTCCAAACCTCATCAGATATGGCAAGCCGTGTCTGATAATCAAGGGCTGAAAAAGCCTCATCTAAAAGCATTATATCAGGTTTTAATGCAAGTGTCCTGATAAGTGCAGCCCTTTGTCTCATTCCTCCAGAAAGCTGATGTGGATAATAATTCTTAAAATCTTCAAGACCGTATTTTTTAAGGAGTTCATTTACATATTTTTTTGAATTTTCATCAATAGAATTTTGTATTTCAAGACCCAACAAAACATTTTGCCATATATTTCTCCATTCAAAAAGATGGTCCTTCTGAAGCATATATCCTATTTTACCATTTACTTTAAGCTGACCTTTTGATGGTTTTAAAAGACCGGATATTACAGACAAAAGGGTTGATTTTCCACTTCCGGAAGGACCTATTACTCCGACAAATTCACTTTCATATACATTAAATGTTATATTTTTCAGGGCTTCAGTTTCACCATCCAGTGTGTGATAGTTGAGGGCAATATCTTTAAGGCTGATCATTATCTTATTCATCAATTGCACCTCCAATTTTTATCTGTTTATTTTTTTATCGTATTTAATGCTTTATCGGCAAATGTGTTATTAATAAGCTGTTTTGAGTCAGCTTTATGCTTGATTTCTCCGGCATTTAACAGTATATCCTGAAGAAAATCGAAATCCTCCGTTTTCATTTGCAGTGTTTTACCCCAAGTATTTTGCTTTTTATATCGTTCTATAACGGTTGTCATCAAATCAATATCTGCATCTGGAAAGAAGGATTTGATATTTTCTGCCACATCACGTGATGGATGTGATTCCACATAAAGCATTCCTTTATAAACGGCATTAGTAAAATGCTGTATTATGTCCGGATGTTTTATTATATAGCTTTTTTTCGCATTGAATGTAGTGTATGGGACTTCATGGGCAGATGCACCAACAGATGCGACAATATATCCGCCTTTGGCTTTTTCTACCAATGACGCTGTGGGTTCAAATAATTGTACATAATCTGCATCTGACGACATGAAGGCACCGGCATTGGCTGTGAATTGAAGATTTGTCACTAAATTGACATCTTTCTTAGGGTCTATACCGTGTTCTTTAAGTACATATTCGAGGGTCATTTCAGGCATTCCCCCCGGTCTGCCGCCTATAACCTTTTTACCTTTCACATTTTCCCATTTAAAATCTTTTTCAGGTTTTTTCCCCAGAAGAAATGAACCGTCTTTTCTTGTAAGCTGTCCGAAATTAATCAGATAATCTTCCCTGCCCTCTTTAAATACATAGACGGTTGTTTCAGGTCCCTGCAGACCGATATCTGCTGTTCCTGACAATACGGCTGTGGCTGCCTTGTCAGACCCTTGTGCTGTTGTGATATTAAGCTCAATTCCTTCATCTTTAAAAAAGCCTTTATTTACAGCAACATAATAGGGGGCATAGAAAATAGAGCGTACCGTTTCAACAAAATTAATTTTGCTGACTTCTTGTTTCTCTGCTTTGCAGCCGGTAAGTGTAATTGACGTTAAAAGAATAGCAAAAGCAAGTGTAAAGAGAAAAAATCCTTTGAAGCTTTTCATAAAAACATACCTCCATTTCTTTAATTTCAATTTATTATATTCTATCAATTGCAAATGGTGAGGGATTAAGTTAAAATAAGATGTATAGAAATTCTTTTATAAGAAGGAAATCAAGAGGGATTGTCGAATAAATATAAATATATCTGAATTTTGTTTATAAAGGAGAATAAAGAATGGGACAAAAAGTGATAAGCAAAAAAAATAAGAAAAAAATAAAAATAGGGAAAGCAAGCAGCAAACAATTTAACACATCTATTTTAAGAATAATATTTTATGTTTGTTTGCTTGCACTCTTAGCATACCCGCCATTTTTCAGAGGAATGTACTTTGAAAATGAGATGCTGCCGAATATAGTAGCAACATCCCTTGTATTTATTTTATGGGTTATCATAAAACTTGTTAAGAATGAGCCTGTTATCATAGGGAAATTAGATTATGGAATATTGTCATTGGCTGGCGCATATTTCATATCGACATTATTTGCCGTCAATGTAAGGACAAGCATATATGAGGTATTAAAATATCTTGATTTTGCTTTTATTTATCTTATGGTAAGCAGGATTGTGAAAACAAAAAAAGAGGTTTGGATACTTTTAAATATTCTGGTACTAAGCTCAGTTGGAGTTGCATTAATAGGGCTTGGTTCTGCTGCCGGCATTATAAACTACAATGGCTCATGGGTTGGCGGAAGGATTAATTCAACATTTCAATATCCCAATACGACCGCATCTTTTTTAATGGCGTTTTTATTTGTTAATTTAGCATTGTTGTCAGATGCAAAAAACAGGTATTTAAAGGCATTTTATGGTGTATTGGCATTTACACAATTTTATGCATTTATATTTACATTATCTCGCGGTGCATGGCTTATGTTTTTCATTTTTGGAATGCTTTTAATGTTACTTATGCCGAAGGGGAAAAAGTTTGAGGTGGCATTATATTTTACAGGTATAGTTATTGCATCTATACTTCCTATTGTTAAATTTAATTCGACAGTAAACGGACAAATGCCATCAAAGCTTGTAATATGGTACATTGTCGGGACTGTATTATCGTTAATATTAACATATTTGATAAGCTTTATCATAAAGGCAATAAATGAAATAAAGATAAAAACCGGTATTATGATAACAGCGGCAGTTATTGCTATAGCTATTATATTCATTGCGGGGGATATAGTATTTACAGCTCAGGTTCCTCTTAGCTTGAACCACGGAGCAAATGAGGCTGACAGCGGCAAGACTGTTACACGGTTTATAAACAATATAGACCCTGGCAGACAGTATGTTTTAAAGTATACTGTTAAAGCTCAAAATACGGGGAATAAAGATTGGGCATATGGAATTATTATTGATAGCCGTAATGAAAATGACCAATCTCAAAAATTAAAAGAATTTTACGACAAGAATTCTTTTTCAGGTGAAAAAACAATAGAATTCAAAACATTAAGTGATACAAAACGTCTTGCAATCTCCTTTACAAACAATTTTAAGGATACATCTGTTACGTTTGACAAAGCCGAGATTTACCCTAAAAATAATCCACAGGATGTACAGAATATCATACTTAAATACAAATACCTGCCTGAAAATATTGCATCACGTATTCAGGATATAAATTTTACGACTCAAAGCAGTTCACAGCGTATGCAGTTTTATAAAGACGGATTAAAGATATTTAAGGCATATCCTTTATTTGGAGCTGGTGGTGGCGCATGGACAACATTATATTTTAAATACCAGTCATATTTATATTGGACAACGCAAACACACAGCTATTTTATGCAGGTGCTTCTTGATACGGGTTTGATAGGTTTTGCTGCTTTAATTTTTCTTTTAATAGCATTATTAATGACAATCATTAGGTTATATAAGTCTGACCTTGACATAAATGAGAGGGTGTATTTTGCAGCGGTTGTTACTGCTATAGTAAGTATATTTGCACATGCTGCTATGGATTTCGATTTGTCATTGGCTGCCGTTTCCATATCATTATGGGCACTGATGGGTTTAATAAGGGCAATGGATTTAGAAAAGTGCGAAAAGGCAGATATTTTGAACACAAAACGTATTAACGATGCACTAACTAAGAATAACTATATAAATTATGCAATACTAAGTATTGCTATAATAGTCATGTTTTTATCCGCATCCTTTTCCACTGCTTTAAGCTATGCACAAAATGGTGATAGTGATATTAAAGCTAAAAATATTACAAAAGCTGAAGCAGATTTTAAAAATGCTGTATCCTATGACCCGTGGAATGCAAAATACAGGATGGCATACGGACAAATACTGTTAAATATAGGTAATCAAACAAGAGATTTTGAAAAAATAAAAAAAGCAGAGGAACAAGAACAAAAAGCTGTGGACTTAGAACCCTTTAATTTCCAGCTAAATGCACAACTTGGAGCTTTTTATCTGTCACATGGTCAGATTGACAAAGGGATACAATATATTAAAAAAGCTGTAGATGTGCAGCCTTTAAGACCTGAGAATTATCAACAGCTTGCAGACGCGTATAATAAGGTCGGTATGTTCTATCTGCAAAAGGGTGATAAAGAAAGAGCTAAAGAATATCTGAAGAAGGCTGTAGATGTAGGTAAGATGTACAATAAGGTTAATTCGAAATCGTTGGAGCCAAATCCAATGACGGATCAGACTAAAAAGATAATTGATGATTCAAATAAGGCACTTGAAAGAATACACTGATTCTTCTTTCTACGAATACAAGTTCACGCAGAAAGGTTCAGCAGCTTTGAAAAAGACAGGATAAAATTTTGCAGAAAAGAAGGGAGTGAAACCATGAAAATACCATATGGGATGTCCAACTTTAAAGCCATGAGAGAAGAAGGATACCTCTATGTAGACAAGACAATGTACATAGAGAAGCTCGAGCGATTAAACAGCAAATATATATTTTACATAAGACCGAGGCGGTTTGGGAAGAGCTTATTTTTGTCAACACTTAAACACTATTATGACATAAATGCACAAAAAGACTTTGACAAGCTGTATGGAGATTTGTATATAGGGAAAAATCCGACAAAACTAAAAAACAGCTATATGGTATTAGAACTTAATTTTTCCGGGTTAAATACAGATAATAAAGAAAGGTTACAAGAATCATTTTTATTAAGTGTAAAGAATTCAATAATTTCCTTACTCAATAAATATGATAATATAATAAATAACGCAGAAGAAATAAAAAACAAAATAGATGGAATAAATGATATAAATGCTGTTATTTCAATATTGATAAATGAAGTAGAAAAAGCAAATAAGAAGATATACCTCATAATAGACGAATACGACCATTTTGCAAATGACATCATAGCGATGGGAGATAATGTTTTTTACAAAGACATAGTAAGAGCATCAGGCTTTGTAAGGGACTTCTATGAAACAGTAAAAATAGGAACAGAAAGTGTAATAGACAGGATATTCATAACAGGCATATCGCCAATAATGCTGGATGACCTGACGAGCGGATTCAACATAGCATCAAATGTGACAATGGATTTAGGTCTAAATGAGATGCTGGGATTTACAGAAGAAGAGGTAGTAAAGATAATAGAAGAAATAGGAATAGGTAAAAAAGGTGGATTAATAGACAACTTAAGAGAACTATACAATGGATACCTGTTCAGTGCAGAAAGCGTAAAACGAGTATATAATCCTGATATGGTATTATACTATTTCGACAACTATACAAGATATAGAAGACCACCAAGAAACTTAATAGATGACAACGTAAAGACAGACTACGGCAGGCTAAACAGGCTTGCAATAAACGAAGAAAATAGAGAGACATTAGAAAAGATAATAAAAGAAGAAAGTATAGTATCAGATATAGTAACCAAATTCTCCTTTGACAGGATGTATGACCAGGAATACTTTGTATCCCTTTTATTCTATATGGGGTTATTAACAATAGGCAGGCAAGAAAAAACAAGGCTGCTACTGCAGATACCCAATTATGTAATCAAGACAATAATGTGGGAATATATAGAATTAAGCATAAAGAAAAAATATAATATTAAACTTGATTTAAATACATTAAGAAAATCAATAGAAGATATGGCGTATGAAGGCAAAATAGAACCATATATAGATTATATAAGCCAGAATGTGCTAAAAATGCTGTCAAATAGAGACATGATAAACTTTGACGAAAAATATATTAAAGTAATTTTATTTTCATACATTGTAAACAGCATGGCATATAGACCGATAAGCGAAAGAGAAACAGAGAACGGATATATAGACATATACTTAGAAAAAGACATAAGGATGCCGGATGTAAAATACGAATGGCTGATAGAACTGAAATATGTAAAAAAGAGTGACGAAAAAAATATTGATGCGGTAATAAAAGAAGGAGAAGAGCAGCTAAAGAAATATGCTGAGAGTCACCAATACAAGGGGAAACAAAACATAAAAAAAGCTCTTATTATATTCATAGGCAAAGGTGAATATAGAATCATATTAAATGATTGAAAGGAGAAACTTATATTTCTAAGTTAATACTGAAATTTTATAAAAAAATTTCAAAAAAAGAAGGGAGTGAAACCATGAAAATACCATATGGAATGTCCAACTTTAAAGCCATGAGAGAAGAAGGATACCTCTATGTAGACAAGACAATGTACATAGAGAAACTCGAGCGATTAAACAGCAAATATATATTTTACATAAGACCGAGGCGGTTCGGGAAAAGCTTATTTTTGTCAACACTTGAACACTATTATGACATAAATGCACAAAAAGACTTTGACAAGCTGTATGGAGATTTGTATATAGGGAAAAATCCGACAAAACTAAAAAACAGCTATATGGTATTAGAACTTAATTTTTCCGGGTTAAATACAGATAATAAAGAAAGGTTACAAGAATCATTTTTATTAAGTGTAAAGAATTCAATAATTTCCTTACTCAATAAATATGATAATATAATAAATAACGCAGAAAAAATAAAAAACAAAATAGATGGAATAAATGATATAAATGCTGTTATTTCAATATTGATAAATGAAGTAGAAAAAGCAGGCAAGAAGATATACCTCATAATAGACGAATACGACCATTTTGCAAATGACATCATAGCGATGGGAGATAATGTTTTTTACAAAGACATAGTAAGAGCATCAGGCTTTGTAAGGGACTTCTATGAAACAGTAAAAATAGGTACAAAAAGTGTAATAGACAGGATATTCATAACAGGCATATCGCCAATAATGCTGGATGACCTGACGAGCGGATTCAACATAGCATCAAATGTGACAATGGATTTAGGTCTAAATGAGATGCTGGGATTTACAGAAGAAGAGGTAGTAAAGATAATAGAAGAAATAGGAATAGGTAAAAAAGGTGGATTAATAGACAACTTAAGAGAACTATACAATGGATATCTGTTTAATAAAAATGCAGGAACGAGAATATACAATCCTGATATGGTACTATACTATTTTGACAGCTATACAAGATATAAAAAGCCGCCGGAATATTTAATAGATGACAATGTAAAGACAGACTACGGCAGGCTAAACAGGCTTGCAATAAACGAAGAAAATAGAGAGACATTAGAAAAGATAATAAAAGAAGAAAGTATAGTATCGGATATAGTAACCAAATTCTCCTTTGACAGGATGTATGACCAGGAATACTTTGTATCACTGCTATTCTACATGGGATTATTAACGATAAAAGATAACATGTATAACATAACAAAGCTTATTATACCCAACTATGTAATAAAGACAATATTTTGGGAGTATTTCGAAAGAAAACTGAAAGAAGAAAACAACATAAAATACGAAACTGAAGAAATAGCAAAAGCCATATGGGATATGGCGTTTGAGGGGAAGATAGAACAATTTATAGAATTTATAAGTCAGAACATACTGAATAAACTATCAAATAGAGACATAATAAAATTTGACGAAAAATATATTAAAGTGATATTATTCACATATTTAACGATGACTAATGTATATAGACCGATAAGCGAAAGAGAAACAGAGAACGGATATATAGACATATACTTAGAAAAAGACATAAGGATGCCGGATGTAAAATACGAATGGCTGATAGAACTGAAATATGTAAAAAAGAGTGACGAAAAAAATATTGATGCGGTAATAAAAGAAGGAGAAGAGCAGCTAAAGAAATATGCTGAGAGTCACCAATACAAGGGGAAACAAAACATAAAAAAAGCTCTTATTATATTCATAGGCAAAGGTGAATATAGAATCATATTAAATGATTGAAATATAAACTTATATTTCTAAGTTAATACTGAAATTTTATAAAAAAATTTCAAAAAAAGAAGGAAAATATAAATTTTTGTCGAATATATAAATAATGGCATATGATCCGATAAAATTTATGAGGTTGTTTCGGCACCCTTAAGTATTTATTGGTGGTAATATAAGCTTCAATAGCGGAGGTAGTGTTTTTAACATCTACGCCCGTATGGCGGAGCATTACCTTTTTTAAATACAAACAAAGTGGTATAATATAGGTGTGATATGATGAACAATAAAAGTGAAAAAATTATTAATAATAAGCATGATAAAGGATATAAATATTTGTTATCATATAAAAAAGTGTTTATTGAGTTTTTAAGAAGCTTTGTTAAGAAAGACTGGGTAAATCAAATAGACGAATCAAAGATAATAAGGATAAATAAATCATTTATACTACAGGATTTCAAAAATAAAGAAGCTGATTTGGTTTACCCGCAGTTGTTCCTATTGTATTGTATAATGGTGCTAACAACTGGACTGCTCCTTTGAACCGAAAGACAGTAGCCGCAGTCTCCACCTATAATGGAAATTTAGGTGGAGTAAGTCATCATTACTGCTGTAGTTTTCAATAAATTTTTATGATATAATTATATCAACAGAAGAAAAATTTGTAAAGGTGGTGTTGATATGGAATGCATTAAAACAGTTAAGTTTAAAATTAAAACAGCAGATAAATCTTTCAATGATACTATATCTATATACAATAAAGCATTATCATATATAATCATCATAATAAATGCCGAATGGGATACCATATCAATACTGTCATCTGTGGAAGATCAGTTAAACTATATGGAAAAATTAATACACGGTACAAAGAAAAATAAAGCAAAATATGACTTTGACGATAGATTTTATAAATTCCCTTCATACTTAAGAAGAGCGGCAACTGCTGAAGCCCTTGGTGCAGTAAAAAGCTATCATTCAAATTTAAAAACTTATCTTAACAAAAAAGCGGAATATGAAGCAAAAGGCAAGATATTAAAAGATAAACCACCTGTATTAGGAACAAAAAGATATTCATATCCGGTATTTTATAAAGATAATATGTTTGAGCGTACAGGAAATAATAAAGCGAAAATCAAGGTGTATAAAAACAATGACTGGGTGTGGCACAACATAGAATTCAAAACAAAAAATCTTGAGCATAGGGATATGACGAATTTCAAAGAAATGAATCCGATGTTAGTAAAAAGCGGAAGAAAATATTATCTTCATTTCACGTATAAAAAGACCGCTAAATTCACCAAGACACCGCTTAAAGGCAGAACAATAATATCTGTTGATTTAGGTTTAAACAAATCTGCTGTTTGCAGTGCAATGAAGCATGATGGAACTGTCATAGGAAGATTATTTATAAACCAGCCTATAGAAAAAGACCGTTTGCTTCATGAGATCAACAAATTAGCAAAAGCACAAAGAATATCAGGTATCGGCAGAAAACCTAATCTGTGGAAAAAGATAAACAATCTAAGCAGACAAATCATCAATGATACTGTCCATCAAATAATTAAATTTGCTGTAGATTATAATGCTGATGTTATAGTATTTGAGCACCTTAAAAAATTAAAATCAAAAGGCAATTATGCACGAAAAATGAGGATAAAGCTTCAATATTGGGCAAAGCAAAAAATACAGAACAAGGTTGCTGATATGGCACACAGTTATGGGATACGTTTATCATGGGTTAACCCAAAGAACTCATCAGCATTAGCATATGATGGAACAGGAAAGGTAATAAGAAACGGCAAGAAGGATTTATGCGAATTTTCCACAGGCAAGAAATATCATGCAGATTTAAATGCATCCTATAACATAGGTGCAAGATACTATATACGTGAAATCCTAAACCCTCTTTCTGAAAAGAAGAGGTTGCAGTATCAGGCAAAAGTTCCTGAGATTGTAGCGAGAAGCCAGCAGACCCTGTCTTCATTAATTAGTCTTGTTAAAGCTATGTAATCACAATTGTGGTTATATTGCGTGACATAGACTGTATTTATGACAGGCAGTTCTACTGTTAATGCAGTAGGAAGCTCCATTTATAACATTTCATGTTTAAATGGAGAGGCTTCACTTTTAAAGAAACAATAGATTCATATGAGTTATTTGGAGAAAATATAATAGATTTTAAATATATTTTAATCGATGTAAATAGATACAGTGAAGAAGAACTTCTGCAATTATCAAATCTCATAGGAAGTATATTTTTACTCGACAGAAAAACAGATAGAGAAAAATTACTGGAAAGATTAAGGAAATTAACGAATGTGTTAAAGAACCTGTCAGAAGATGAATTTGTATTACTGAGAAACTGGGTCACATCAATAATTTCGAGGTCATTACCTGAGGAAAAGAAAAAAGAAGTAAAAGAAATATTAGAAAGTAGTAAGGAGGCGGAAAAAATGATTTCCAATTTAGAACGTTCTTTGAAGCATGAATTTAAAAAAAGTAAAATAGAAGGCAAAATAGAAGGTAAAAGAGAAGGTAAAATAGAAGGAATACTTGCGGTTTTGATAGAGCAATTAAGAGAAAAATTTACAAATGTACCATCTGAATTTGTAGATGAACTTAAAAAATTAGACGATAAAACATTGCTTCTTATAGCGAAAGATATCTTTAAAATAGAAAAAATAGATGATTTAAAAAAATATATAAATTGATTTTAAGGCTCTGCCTTTTATTTTTTGGCAGAGAAGATGGTATGATTTAAGAAAAGGTCATAATCACTTTTACCACTATAGAGAAAGGACAATCAACTCTGAAAGGAGTTTTTTAAATGGATCAATTTAAAAATATAAGATGGAGACAAAGGTTTGTCAATTTTGAGCAATCCTATAAACTATTAAATAAATATATAAATCAACCAATTAGAACGGAATTAGAACGGGCTGGTATAATACAATTTTATGAAATTGCTTTTGAGCTTTCGTGGAAATTGATGAAAGATTACTTAGAAGCACAAGGTCTTGATGTAAAAAGTCCAAGAGAAACAATAAAACAAGCTTATCAAATGGGATTAATAGAAAACGGACATATTTGGATCGATGCTCTTGCCGATAGAAATTTAACGGTTCATACTTATGATGAGAAATTAGCAGAGAAGATGGTTAAGGACATTGTGCAGGTTTATTTTCCAGAACTAAGAAAATTATATGAAAAGTTAAGTAAGGAGCTTTAGAAATGAGCGGATTATTGGAAAGAGATTTAAAGTTCATAGAAGAAGCCGCAAACAAATATGCAGAAATAGAGGAAATCATTATTTTTGGCAGCAGGGCTATGGGGAATTACAAAAAAGGTTCTGATGTTGATTTAGCACTAAAAGGACCTAATGTTAATAGAAAAACAGTAATCAGACTGAGTGATGATTTAAATGAAGAGTATCCCTTGCCATATTTTTTCGATGTGGTAAATTATAATGATATTTCAAATCAAGAACTCAAACAGCATATAGATCATGTAGGAAAAACGATTTATAAAAAGAAAAGGCTCTACATTTCTTCATCAAATATGAGTGATGAAGTATAAAATTTTAAAAATAGAAACAAGAAATAATTATACGAAATCATAATTTAGTATAATTAGAGGAGAAGGAAAGGAGAAAACAAATGGATAATTTAGAAAAGTTTTTATATGCTATAAATAATCTATTAAAGATAAGAGTATCATTTTATTCGAAAGATGATGCTAAAATAATAACAAGGGTATGTGCACCAATGGATTATGGGCCAAGTAGAAGGGCAAAGATTAAAAATGATAGGTTTCATCTATGGGATTTTGAAAGTGATGAGAAAAATCATGTTTTAAGCTTAAATCCCGATCAAGTAAAATCAATTGAAGTTTTAGAAGATAAATTTAATCTTGAAGATTTTATAACTTGGGATTTAAATAGTTCTCCTTGGTTTTATAAGAGAGATTGGGGTAAATTCTCTTAAATTTAGTTATAAATTAATTTTGAGGGGAGGGCATGATCATACTTAAAAAGGTTTATATCGAAAATTTTAGATGTTTAAAAAACATTGAAGTTAAATTTGAAAATGATATTACAGTTATAGTTGGTGAAAATGATGCTGGCAAAACATCATTAATCGATGTACTTAAGATTATATTTCAAGGTAAAAAAATTGAAATAGATGATTTTTTTTATGGAACAGATACAATAAAAATTAAAGTCGAGTTTGATGATGAAACATATTTATTATTATTTAAGCGTGAAGGAGAAACTATAAATTCAAAGTTTTTTATATATCTGACACAAGAGAAGTTAGAACAAATAAAAAAATCTATTTATTCAGATGATTTTGTTGAGTCTGATGATAATATTACAAAAGCCAAAAATATTGCAAGTATTATCAGTGTATCTTATAGATCTAATACGCCATTTAATACTCTCAAAAAAAATCTTACTGACAAGATAAATGATTTAATTAATAACTCAATTTATGAAATCGAAACAACAATTCCAAATAAAAATGCTTATTTTCTTGATGGAAAAGATTTTGAAGATATAACTACATTTATAAATGAGCTGTTTTTTAGAGAAGAGAGAAGAAATATTTGGAATGAGAGAATTGAAGAAGATAAAACAATAGGACAAGCAATAGAAGAACATTTAAAACAATATGAAAAAGAAGTAAATAATAATATCAATCAAGAAGAAATAATAAGTAGAATAAAGGGGTTTTTGCCTTCATTAACAGAAATTGCTGTAACATCAGATTTTATATTAAAAGATCTAAATATAGATGTTTCTGTAAAAATGCTTGAAAATGGTGCGGTAATTCCAATTGATAAAAAAGGTGATGGGACAAAAAGAAGAATTACAATGGCTTTATTTGATTATAAAAGTGATAATAATGGTGATTCAAATTTATATGTATTAGATGAACCAGATACACATTTGCATGTAAAAGCACAATTAGAATTAATGAAAATATTAAATAATTTTACAAATGGTAATAAACAAATTATTATAACTACTCATTCTCCATTTATTATAAATTATTGTAAGCCTATCAAAATTAGATTATTTTGCAATAAGAATAATGAAACAAAAGTGAGTCATCTAAACAATTGTAGTGATGTAGAAGAAATATTAAGAGATATAGGAGTAGAAAATATATTTTTGTTTTTTGCAAAAAAAATACTTATTGTTGAAGGAGAAACTGAAGAGAAATTTATACCAATTATATTTGATAGGTTATTTAATATTAATTTATCAAGTAATTTAATAAAGATAATGAATGTTAAAGGAATTAAAAATGTTCCCGGATTTTCTAATGCACTTTTACAATTAATTAATAAAGATAATATTTATGCATTGATAGACAATGATGCCGATGATGTAACGATCGAACTTATAAATAGGTTAGATTTAGCAAATGATCATTTGTATAAAATAGGGCAAAAAGAATTTGAAGATTCATTTAAGCCAAAAACAATATACAATTGTTGGAAAAAACATGTTGAGTCAAGGAATAGGAATATTGGTAATAGGTGGACAGAAGAGGAAATTAGTAGAATTAAAGAAGACTGCTTAAAAAATAGTAAGAAGTTTAGTAAAAAGCTTAAAGAATTGAATGATTCATGTTTAATAGGATTAGATAAAATAAAACTTGGAACCGCATTGGGAAATTATTGTGAAATAGATGAATTAGATGATAATTTAAAGAAATTTTTATATATATTAAAAGATTAGTAAAATAAATTTATATATACTTAATAATATTAATATTGGTAATATAATATACAAAATTATGCGAAAGGAGAATAACCATGAAGGTTGTTATTTTAGCGGGAGGATTTGGGACACGCCTAAGTGAAGAAACAGATTTAAAACCAAAACCTATGGTTGACATTGGGGGTATGCCAATACTCTGGCATATAATGAAAATATATTCTTCATTTGGCTATAATGATTTTATAATCTGCCTTGGATACAAAGGTTATATAATAAAAGAATACTTTGTCAATTATTATATGCATATGAGCGATATAACGGTTGATTTTTATGATGGCGGTATAAAAATACATAATAACCATGCAGAACCATGGAGAGTTACATTGGTAGATACAGGATTAAACACAATGACAGGTGGTAGAATAAAAAGAATTAAAGACTATATTGATAATGAAACATTTATGTTAACATATGGTGATGGTGTATCAGATGTAAATATAAATAATCTTATAGATTTTCACAAAAGTCATGGTAAATTAGCTACATTAACGGCTGTTTTACCTGCTGGTAAATTTGGCGCATTACAATTAGGGGAAAATGATTCTATATTAGAGTTTTCGGAAAAACCACCTGGTGATGGCGCGTGGATAAATGGTGGATTTTTTGTATTGGAGCCAGAAATATTTGATTATATTAATGGTGATCAGACAATATGGGAAAGAGAACCTCTTGAGAAGCTTTCAAAAGAAGGGAACCTATATGCATATAAACATTCTGGATTCTGGAAACCAATGGATACCTTAAGAGATAAACGAGAATTAGAAGAAATGTGGAATAGTGGAAAGGCGCCGTGGAAAATATGGGAGAACTAAATATTTTAATAACCGGTGGTGCAGGTTTTATTGGTAGTAATTTAATAGAGAAATTAATTCAACAGAATCATAATATTATAATGATAAAACGCAAATCCACTAATTTATTTAGATTAGCATCATTAATAGATAAAATTAAAATTTATGAATCTGATATTTCAGATATAGATTCGTTATCTAATATATTTGAAGAAAATAAAATTGATATAGTATATCACTTAGCAACTTTTTATAAGCCTAGTCATGTCATGGATGATATTAACCCAATGATAAATACGAACATTTTAGGATTAACAAATTTATTAGAACTATGCACAAAGCATAATATAATGAAATTCATAAATACGGGAACATGTTTTGAATATAAAATGGATAAAAATTTATTAAATGAAAAAGATAATTTATCACCATGGAATCTATATGCTTTAACAAAAATTACATCAGAGAATATTATAGATTACTATAGCAGGGAAAATGGGATAAGAGTTGCGACTTTGCGACTATTTCCACCATATGGGCCAAAAGATAATATTAACAAACTTATACCTTATATAATAATAAAAGCATTAAAAGATGAGAAGATAGAAATAACCAAAGGTGAACAAAGATGGGATTATATATTTGTTGATGATATAATTGATGCTTATCTAAAATTATTAACATATATGCCTAATGGGCATGAAATATATAATGTAGGAACAGGTACAACTAAAAGCATTAAAAATATTATTGAAACTATATCAGCGATATTAGATAAAAAGTTAAACGTTGAGTATGGTGCAAAAGAATACAGAAAAAATGAAATATTTTATATGAAGGCTGATATAACTAAAATAAAAAATACATTGGGATGGCTTCCTAAAACTGATTTAAAGGAAGGCTTAACAAAGACCATAAATTATTATAGGGAGGAGCTGAACTTATGATAGAAGGGGTAATAATTAAGCCGTTAAAAAAGATACCAGATGAACGTGGTTGTATTTTTCATATGTTACGAAATGACTATCCTGAATTTGAGCAATTCGGAGAAATATATTTTTCAATGGTTTATCCAAATGCTATAAAAGCATGGCATCTGCATAAAAAGATGATATTAAATTATGCAGTAATAAGTGGCATGATTAAATTAGTCTTATATGATGACAGAGAAAATTCTCCTACAAAAGGAGAATTAATGGAGATATTTACTGGAGAACAAAATTATTGTTTAATTAAAATACCAAGTGGAATATGGAATGGTTTTAAAGGAATTGGTGATAAACCAGCTATAGTTGCTAATTGTGCTTCAATATCACATGATCCAGAAGAAATAATTCGTATATCACCATTTTCAGACAAAATACCGTACAATTGGGAGATTAAACATGGATAAAAATATATTTTCTAAAATCTATAAAAACAAGAAAGTTCTTATAACAGGTCATACAGGGTTTAAAGGTTCATGGCTAACCTTATGGTTAAAAGAATTAGGTGCAGATGTATTAGGCTATTCATTAGAACCTCCAACTGAACCCAATCTTTTTACAGTATTAGATTTAGAAAAAGAAATACGTCATATCATAGGTGATATTCGCGATGGAGAAAAACTATATAAAGTATTTCAAGAATTCAATCCGGAAATAGTATTTCATTTAGCAGCACAACCATTAGTAAGGTTATCATATAAAGAACCAAAATTAACATATGAAACAAACATAATTGGAACAGTAAATTTATATGAGGCTGTAAGAAAATCCAATAGTGTCAAATCAGTTATTACAATTACTACAGATAAATGTTACGAAAATAAAGAGTGGGTATATGGGTATAGAGAAAATGATCCTATGGGTGGATTTGATCCATATAGTTCAAGTAAAGGCTGCGTGGAATTAATTACTTCTGCATACAGGAACTCTTATTTTGATAATATGGGTATAGCATTGTCTTCTGTAAGGGCAGGTAATGTAATTGGCGGAGGAGATTGGGCTGAAGATAGGTTAATACCGGATTTTGTTAAGTCATTATCTCAAGACAAAGAAATAGTAATTAGAAATCCATTAGCAATTAGACCATGGCAACACGTATTAGAACCATTATCAGGTTATTTGTGGCTTGGTTCTCTAATGCTTCAAGATTGCAAGAAATATAGCAGCGGATGGAATTTCGGACCAAATGACGAAGATACAATAAATGTTGAAAAAGTCATAACGGCAGCAATATCTAATTGGGGTAAAGGGAGCTATATGATTGATAAATCACAACAGCCGCATGAAGCAAAATTTTTAAAATTGGATATAAGCAAGGCAAGATTTGAGCTAAAATGGAAACCTGTATATAATGTATATGAAGCTATAGAGGAAACAATAGATTGGTATAAAATATATTATGAAGGCAAAACGAATATGAAAGATTTTACAATAAATCAGATTAATGAATACATAAAAACGGCAAAAGAAAAAAAATTAATTTGGAGTGGTTTATAATATGAATTTTTCAAAAGATAGAGAAAAAGTATTATTAGAAGTTAAAAGTTATTATAAAAACATGAAAAATAAGGAAGAAATATTTATTCCAGGAGAGACATATATACCACCTTCAGGGAAAGTGTTAGATGAAGATGATTTAACAAATTTAATTGATGCATCGCTTGATATGTGGTTGACTTCAGGAAGATACGCGAAAGAATTTGAAAAGAGATTTGCAGAGTTTTTAGGAGCAAATTATTGTTCATTGGTCAATTCAGGGTCATCTGCAAATTTAATAGCAGTTTCATCATTAACATCATACAAACTTGGTGATAGAAGATTAAAACCAGGTGATGAAGTAATAACAGTTGCAGCAGGTTTTCCCACAACAATTGCACCAATAATTCAAAACAGATTAGTACCTGTATTCATTGACGTAGAATTAGGAACTTATGATTATGATGTAGAACAAATTGAAAAAGCTATATCAGATCGAACAAAAGCGATATTTATGGCTCATACACTTGGCAATCCATTTAATCTCGATAAAGTTATGGAGCTTGCAAAAAGATATAACCTTTGGGTTATTGAAGATAACTGTGATGCACTTGGTGCAAAATATAGAGGAAAATTCACTGGAACATATGGTCATATATCAACATTCAGTTTTTATCCTGCACATCATATAACTATGGGTGAAGGCGGGGCTGTTGTTACAAATGATCTAGAACTCCATAAGATAATACTATCATATAGGGATTGGGGCAGAGACTGTTGGTGTCCACCAGGTAAAGATAATACTTGTGGGAAAAGATTCTCACAGCAGCATGGCGAGTTACCTTTTGGATATGACCATAAATATGTATATTCACATTTGGGTTATAACCTAAAAGTTACAGATATGCAAGCAGCAGTAGGACTTTCGCAGTTAAATAAATTACCTGAATTTATAAAAAAACGTCAAGAAAATTTTAAGCTATTATATGATAGATTAAAAGATTTAGAAGAATACTTTATATTACCGAAGGCTACAGAAAATAGCGAACCAAGCTGGTTTGGCTTTCCTATTACAATAAAAGAGAATGCACCATTTAATAGGAATGAGTTAATTAATTATCTCGAAAAGAATAAAATTGGGACAAGATTATTATTTGCCGGGAATATATTGAAGCAACCCCTATTTGTAAACAATGATATAGAATATAAAGTTATAGATAGCTTAAAAAATACCGATATAATAATGGAAAGAACATTCTGGATTGGAGTTTGGCCAGGGATAAAAGAAAAAATAGCCGATTATATAATAAAAACAATAAATAACTTTGTAAAATAGGGAGATGAAAAACTATTATGCCTAAAGTTACAGTAGCAATACCTACATATAATAGAGCACATTATTTAAAAGAAGCAATTGAAAGTGTACTTGCGCAAACTTATAAAGATTATGAATTATTAATTATTGATAATGCATCAACAGATAATACAGAAGATGTAGTGAAAATATTTAATGATAAAAGAATTAAATATATAAAAAATGAAACCAATATAGGTATGGTTAATAACTGGAATAAATGTCTTGATTTAGCGCAAGGTGAATATGTAATTATTTTTCATGATGATGATTTAATGAAACCAAAATTATTAGAAGAGGAAGTAAAAATTTTAGATAATAATGATGATGTAGTAGTTGTTGCAACAAATGTAACACTAATTGATGAAAATAATAATATTTTAAAGAAGAAAAATATGAATATAAATAATGATATTATATTTAATAATAAAGATTTTATTAGAAGAATTTATAGGGAAAATTTATGTTTACAATTTCCAACTGTAATAATGAGACTTAATTTCATAAATCAGAATAATATAAGATTTGAAGAAGAAGTTGGACCAGGTTCTGATGTATATCTTTATTTTAAAATAAATTTATTACCTAAAAAGATTTATCTTATAAACCAATCACATTGTTATTATAGAGTACATAAAGAGCAAGAAAGCTTTAAAAAAAGCATTGATGCTGAAATGAAACTTTATGATAAAACGACAAAATTATTAAAAATTAACAATCTAAATGATGTATTGCCATTGATGAAAAATACATTGGCGAATGGAATTATTAGTAATTTAGCTCATAGACTTGCTTATGGATATATAAATCGGGAAGATTTTAAAGAATATATGAATAGGATAAAAGAAGAGAATATATGGACAAATAATATAAAATTCACATATAAAATGAGATTGTTACTTTCATATTATTGTCCAAAAATTGCAAAAATATTGCACAAACTTAAACTTAGATTTGGAAAATAAAATAAAAAATTGCACAAACAATTATTTTATATGGAAAATATTATTAGTGAAAAGGGTAAATAATTAAATGAAAGATACATTTAGTATAAGTAGTTTTTGTGGAAAAAGTTTTATATGATTTATGTACTGCATTAAAAAAGAGATCAATAGATATAGAAATAATAACATTTTATATAAATGAAGATGATATATAAACAGTTCAAAAAATTTAATATTATTTACAATGTGTTATATATAGCAAGAATAAATGGCACGTAAGGAATCTATTTAACTCATTTATAAAATTCTTTAATTCAATTTACTTTTTAAAGAATATATAAAAATAATTAGTTCTATAGGCAATAGACTCATGCATTATAGCAAAATGATTTAAAAAGTTACAAAAAATATGTATAGCTTCATTCTACAATTGATGTGTATAAAGATAAATCATAAGAAATACATAGATTTTTCATTATCCTAATTTAGGATAATTATTTAAAGATATGGAGAGATTCGGATGATATTTACTAGCAAGAAAATAATTGATTATACATTGTTTTACTATGCAATTTATTTGATATTAGGGAATTTATTAAGGATTATTAATATTCCGTTTTTTAAGAATAATTTATTGGTAACAGAATTTTTGTTGTATTTATTTGCACTTTTATCATTATTTGTTTTTAATCTAAATAATAATAAATATAAAATTAAAATTCCTAATGAGTTATTTATTATTATTTTGATTTACTTTATTTCATATTTTTTAGGAAGTTTGTATCATGGCTATTTTCTAATAAATGCTTTTATGTATAGTTTAAGATTATTTTTATTAATTTTATCTAGCATAGTTATAGGAACCTTTTTTTATTTCAAAAAATATGAAATAAAAAAGGTTATACATTTTTACATATTTGTATTTTTTATGTATACTATAATAGCATGGATAATATTTATTGCATACCCGGATTCAGTTAAATTGTGGACAAAATTAGAGCAGTTTGGGATTATTTTTAATGGTGATCCACATGTCAGACGTTTATTAGGAACATATTTTGATCCTAATTTTTTTGGGAATATTATAATTTTTCCAACATTATTATCGCTTTATTCATATTATCGATATGATAAAAGATATATTATTTACTTCTTGTTTTTTTCATTAAGTATTGTTTATACTTTTTCTAGATCATCGTTGTTTGGGTTTATTATTAGTCTATCGATAATAGCAATTACAATGTTTATTTCATTTATATATAAAAGGTATTTAAATAAAAAGACTATTTATCTTGGTATAGTTATTATAATACTGTCTATTATATTTGCAATGTTTAATTATAATGAATTTGAAAGACTTGTTATGAGGTTTGCTAATATAATGAATGACGCTTCAGCGACACACAGATTTAGAGATTTTTATTTAGGGATTAAAATAATATATAAATCATTTTATATATTGTTATTTGGAACAGGTTATAATTACGTGCAAAATGATTTAAGACTTAATTTAACATCGTTAGATTCATCGATATTAAATACATTAATATCATTGGGTACATTAGGAACTATTATTGTTTTTATATTAATAATAAATTATCTAAGAAAAATATATAGAAACCTTGCTGATGAGTATCATAGTTTATATTTATATATTATCAGCTATTTAATTAGTTCGGTTGTAATGTCAAATTTTAATAATCTCTTATATTATCAATTTTATATTATGACTATTTTGCCATTTCTTATATTTTTAAACAAACAGAAGGATGTGAATTGAATGAATGTAATAATGGATGCTCGTATGATTAATGAAAATTTACATGGTATTGCGCGATATACTTATGAACTTATCAAAAATTTTATAAAATTAAATGATATTAAGATTTATTTATTGACTTGTGATAATAAATTTAATAAAAAAATTTTAAATCAAAATGGAGATATAAAAAATATTAATGTGAAATCTGGATTTTTAAATATTAGCGAACAGATAGAATTGCCATTAAAGTTAAATAAATATAAAAATGAAGCAATTTTTCATTCTCCTTCATTTGTTTCAAGTCCTTTTATTAAGTGTCCAACTATAATGACAATACATGATTTAAATCATTTAAAGTTTCCTGAATATTATACCAAATTTCACAAGCATTACTATAATTACATAGTAAAATCTTCTGCGTTAAAGGCTAAAAAAATATTGACAGTTTCAGAATTTTCAAAGAAAGAAATTGTGAATTGGTTAAATTGTGAAAGCGAAAAAGTGGTTGTTACGTATAACGGTGTAGACGAAAATTTTAAAGTTATAAAAGATAATGGTAAATTAGTAAATATTAGAGAAAAATATGAGCTGCCGCAAAAGTTTGTTTTATATATTGGAAATTTAAAACCACATAAAAATATTAGTAATTTAATAAAAGCAATTAAAAATATAAACCAAGAGATTATATTAGTTATAAATGGTAAAGTTAATGAAATATTAGATAAGATAATTGAAGAAAATCATTTGGAAAGGGAAATTAAATTTATAGGTTATGTTGATGACGATGATTTGCCAGCTTTGTATAATTTGGCAGAATTATTTGTTTATCCATCATTATACGAAGGCTTTGGATTGCCTCCTTTAGAAGCTATGGCTTGTGGGTGTCCAGTTATAACATCGAACACTTCGTCATTGCCGGAAGTGGTAGGGGATGCGGGTATTTTGGTTAACCCTTATGATGTAGATGAAATAGCTAAAGCAATTGATTTAATACTGTCTAATGAGAATTTGCGTAACGAATTGAAAGAAAAAGGATTAGAACAGGCTAAAAATTTTTCATGGAGAAAGACTGCTGAAGGAACTTTAAAAGTTTATGAAGATGTTTATAAAGAAATATTTGGAGGTAAAATCTAATGAAAATAGCGATAGTTCACGACTGGTTAACAAATATGGGAGGTGCAGAGAGAGTTGTATTGGCATTTCATGAAATTTTCCCAGAAGCACCTATATATACATCTGTTTTTAATCCATACAAAGTACCTGACGAATTTAAAAAAATGGATATAAGGACTTCATTTATTCAAAGGCTTCCTAAAGCTAAAACAAAATATAATATGTATCTTCCATTTATGCCGACTGCTTTTGAGCAATTTGACCTGTCCGAATATAAAATTGTTTTAAGCAGCAGTTCATCATGTGCAAAAGGTATTTTAACAAGATCTGATGCATTACATATTTGTTATTGCCATACCCCTATGCGCTATGCATGGGACTTTTACAGCGAATATAAGGAATCAGCACCAAAGTGGCAGAAAAAATTTATTCCTTTTTTAATGAATTATATAAGAATGTGGGATAGATTGTCTGCGGATAGAGTTGATTATTTTATTGCAAATTCTAATGAAGTTGCAAAAAGGATAAAAAAGCATTACAGGAGAGATTCAGTAGTTATTAATCCGCCTGTAAATGCTGATTTTTATACTCCGGTAGATGAAGACGAGGATTATTTCTTGATTGTATCAAGGCTTGTTGAATATAAGAGGATTGATATTGCAGTTGAAGCCTTTAATGATTTAGTACTGCCACTTATAGTAATAGGTGATGGACCCGAGAAAGAAAGATTGCAGAAGATGGCGAAAAATAATATAAAATTTTTAGGCAGGCTACCTGATGAAAAAGTAAAAGTATATTATGCAAAATGCAGGGCATTTATATTCCCTGGGGAAGAGGATTTTGGCATTACACCATTGGAAGCTCAGGCGTCAGGAAGACCTGTAATTGCTTATGGTAAAGGTGGGGTATTAGACTCTGTTATAGATGGAATTACAGGGGTATTTTTTTATAAACAAAACAAAGAGAGCTTAAAAGAAGCAATTATAAAATTTAACGAAATGAAGTTTGATAAAAATGTAATAAGAAAACACGCAGAGCAATTTGATATTAATATTTTTAAGAACAAGGTATATGGTTTTGTAACGGAGAAATATAGAGAATTTAAAGGGTATTAAAATGTCAAATCCAAAATTTGGTATAATAATTGTAAACTATAACAGTGAAAATATACAAACAATTATATTAAAAGTATTTTAAAATCATCATATCAAAACTATTCAATTATTGTAGTTGATAATGCATCAAAAGATAATTCTGTTCTGTTGTTAGAAGTGGAATTTAATAATAAGATTATTTTAATTAAAAATGAAGATAATTTAGGATTTTCTGGTGCCAATAATATAGGAATAAAATATGCATTAGGAAGATGGATAAAAATGGATATGAATATGTACTTCTACTTAATAATGATACGGAAATAAATAAATAAAGACTTAATAAATAATATGATTGATGCATCGATAAAAATAATAATGCAGTAATTTCACCTAAAATATATTATTATGATGAACCAATAAGATCTGGGTGCCGTAGGAGGCTTAAACTGGAAAAAAGGGTTAAGTTTTCATTATGGACAAGATGAAATAGATAAAGGGCAATATGACCAGAGAAAAGAAATAGATTTTGCTACAGGATGTTGTATTTTAATACATAAATCCGTATTTGATAAAATAGATTTTCTTGCCGAAGAATATTTTCTTTATTTTGAAGATACAGATTTTTGCGTTAGGGCTAAACAAAAAGGAATAAGGATAATTTATGAACACAAATCTAAACTTTGGCATAAAGTTAGTAACACAACGGGTGGTAAGGAATTCCCAATAACATTATATTATGGTAATAGGAATAGGCTTTATTTTAATGAAAAGTTTAACAAAAAGACCAAGTTTTATTATTTGTCATATTTTTATGTAACTCGTATGGTAAAATTTTTTGTTTGGTTAGCTAAAGGGCAAAAAAATAAAACTAAAATAGTTTTAGAAGCAAAAAAGGACTATAGAAAGAATAAAATAGACAGGAAATCACAATAAATCCAAAATGTTTAATGGGATTTTATCTCTTAAAAAGATATTTATACAATTACATACTAGGAGATGTATAGATTGAAGTTAGAAGATATATTTTCTTTTGAAATAGTGCGACAAGAAGCGAACAATATTGATTTTATCAATAGCTATGTCAGATATATAAAAGAAAATTACAGTAAATATAAAAAATATAAGCTAATAATTTCTTTTATTGATTTTATACAGAGGAAATTGTACAATGATGTAAATTATGATGTTATTTTTATAGGAGATAAATTTAGTAATTTGATAATTAGTACAAAACAATCTTTTAAAGTCATTGCAACATCCATGGGTTATAAAGATAGACTAAAATTTTTTTCATTACGAATACCTTATATTCCAATAAATAATATTTTAAATTTAATAATAGAAGTATATTTAACAGATAATGTTAGAGAAAAAGAAGTTTTATTGGAACAAATTGTAAATATAATAGAAAACAAATTAAAGAAAATTAAACCCAAATGTATAATTTTGTGGAATGACAGTTTGTTTTTTGAAAGAATTATAATTTTTGTAGCAAATAGACTTAAAATACCTACTATAACCATTCAGCATGGAATATTTCAATTTATTAATGCAAAGCTGAATGATGGATATTTTACTGATTATTTGTTTGTGTGGGGAAATTATTTTAGAGAAAAATACATTGAAAAAACTTCCATTAATGAGGCTAAAATAAAAGTTCTAGGTTATCCTTACAAAAATTTTAATACAATTGAGGCAAAAAAATCTAATAAGATAAATACTTCACGAGCTGTTTTTTTAGGACAACCTTTTGAAAGTTATAATAGTTCTTTGTTATCTATAAAAAATTCAATTATTGAAAATGTTTATAATGCATGTAAAGAAAATAATATTAATTTGTATTACAAATATCATCTTGGCGAAAAAAATTATAATGTAAACAATTATTTTAAAGATATAAAAAGTTTGAATAGAAAAATGACTATAGATAAAGTGATTGAAAAATTTGATATTTTTATCAGTATTAGTTCAACTGCGTTAGTTGAAACCTCTATGAATGGTAAAATACCTATTCAAATTTTAGATGATACTATATTATCTGAGAATTTTTTTGAATTAGGTGTAGCGTATACATTGAAAAATGATTATGAAAAAATTAAATATTTCATGTTGAAAATAAAAAATAAACAAATTAATAAAATTAATTTTAATAATGATTATATTCAAACTGAACAGGATATTTATACAAAGTTTAAAAATATGGTTTTAGAAATTATCAAGAATTATAAAGCCTAAATATAGCCCAATATAGGAGTTATTCAAGATGCTATTTTAAAAATTAAGAAAAGGAGCATTCCTGTAATGAATAAATATAAGGATTGATAAAAAAGGCACCTCCTGATAGAATACAGGGTAGGGAAGCATTTAAATGATTATCCATCCCTAAATAAATAAAACTATCATCGGAGGTACCTAAAATGAATTATAACCAAAATAAAAAATAATGCAAATAAATGAACAAACATTAATTGTTGGTGTTGATATTGCGAAAGAAAAACATGTAGCTAGAGCACAGGACTTTAGAGGAATCGAGTATGGTAAAACTCTTAGCTTTACCAATAATAACAGAGGCTTTATTGAATTCTATAATTGGTTTACTAAAATAAGCAAAGAGCATTCTAAAAATAACGTCATAGTGGGCATGGAACCTACAGGACACTATTGGTTTTGCTTAGCAAAGTTTCTTAGAGAAAAAGGAATTAAAATAGCTATTGTTAATCCTATGCATGTCAAGAAAAGTAAAGAACTTGATGATAACTCTCCGACCAAAAATGACCCAAAAGATGCGAGAGTCATAGCACAGCTTGTTAAAGATGGCAGATTTGCAGAACCTAATATTCCGCAAGGAGTTTATGCAGATTTAAGAATATCAATGGATCTTAGAGAGGTGCTGATAAAAGAGCTAAACAGTGTAAAAGCAAGAATATCGCGTTGGCTTGATATGTATTTTCCCGAATTTGAAGAAGTATTTTCATCTTGGGAAGGAAAAGCAGCTTTACTAACACTAAGACATTTATCAACACCATCTAAAATTGCTAAAACAAATACAGAAGATATCGTAAAATTGTGGAAAACAGAAGTCAAAAGAGCCGTAGGCATAAAACGTGCTGAATTGCTTGTAGAAAAAGCAAAAATATCTATAGGCGTAACAGAAGGCATAGAAATGGCTGAATATGAGCTACAGTACCTGTTGGACAAATATGATAGTGTAATGTATAAATTAAAAGATCTAATGGCAAAAGTTGCAGTTATCCTAAATGAAATACCCGGAGCAAAAGAAATGATGCTAATACCAGGTCTTGGGCTTGTAAATTGCAGGCTTTCTATCTGAAGTTTGTGAATTGGCACAATATGGACATCCACGCCAAATTCAGAAACTCGCTGGTCTTACGTTGAAAGAATATAGCTCAGGGAAGCATAAAGGACAAACAACAATAACCAAAAGAGGAAGGCGAAAGCTAAGAGCATTACTATTCAAAGCAATAATGCCAATGGTAGCAAAAAACAAAGAATTTAAGGCATTACATCAATATTGTACAACACATACAAAGAATCCTCTAAAGAAAAAGCAATCACTTATAGCATTGTGCTGTAAGCTTATAAGAGTTCTTTACGCAATAGGAACAAAAGGTGTTTCTTACAATCCACAAAAGTTTATAAATGACATTAAACATACAGAAATTACAGGTAATGCTGCTTAACTAATGTTAATAAGTTAATAACTGTTTTTAATAAAATATAATTACCCACAGATTTTTAGAAATGATCTTTGACAAAATAAAGCAAGGAGTAGTCGGTAGTATAAATCACAATGCGATGACCCTGCAAAGGAGCATAACCGACATCCACCTCATGGATAGGTTGAACGAAGGAATTTAGGGACGATGATCCTGTGAGACATGGGAGGGTAGACCACCTTGAGACATGTGGATATCCATTAGTAAACATAATTTACCAAAAATAAGCTATATTTATTAAAGTCGCACCTATGATTCCAATATTACTTATTAATATAAAATCTATTCATAAGCTTTATTTTGTTAATTATGAAAATCTAAGAATAAGTGAGGAAATTAAAGATTATAGAGGGAGTGAGATCATGTGGCACAAAAAATGGAGTATGTTGTTTGATATTAGCGCGTTGGTTTTAACATTTATAATTGCTTTATATCTTAGATTTAATTTTAGAATAGACTCAATATCAAAAAGATGGTATTTAAGTACATTTATTATTTTATTAACGATAGATTTTTTAATTTTATATTTTAAAGGATTATATGATAATAAACAGAAGTCTTTATTTAATCAAATAGGAATAATAATTGATGGAATGGTTTATTCAGTGTTTGTCTATCTTTTAATATCATATTTTGTAAAGATGACGGATTTTTCGAGATTAACACTAATATATATATTTGTTATTGGATTACTGCTGCAAATAATATTCAAATCAATTTTATTATATTTACAAAGGCAGAGATATAAAAGAGGGCTGGATTTAAGTAATGCATTAATATTGGGGAATTATTCAAATGAAACAAGAAAAATAATTAATAAGCTTATGTCTCATGAATTTGGAATAAACGTAGTGGGATATTTATCTGATGATGATATAAAACATGATGGTTTAAGTAAAGTAGGCAGTATAAGAGATTTTGATAATGTTATCGATAAATATAATATCAATACAATATTTATAATGTCAAAAATTAATAGTATAGAAGAAATAATAAATATATGTCTTAGCAAGTACATAAGCGTATATTCAATTAATAACACTATAAACCTTCCTAACTATCCAATGGAAATAGAGATAATTGATGATATGCCTGTTTTAAAATTAAAGGATGTATTTATTGGCGGATTTGAAGGACGTGTAAAGAGGCTTTTGGATTTCACGTTATCATTTTTTGCATTAATTATTTTATCGCCTTTATTTATTATAATAGCATTATTAATAAAAATAACATCACCTGGACCGGTATTTTTTAAACATAAAAGGTTAGGATTAAATGGTAAATTAATCGAAATTTATAAATTCAGATCAATGGTTATAAATGCTCAGGATATTTTAAACAAATTATTAGCAGAAAACCCAAAATTAAGAGAAGAATATGAGGCGACCTACAAACTAAAAGATGATCCGAGAATAACAAGAATAGGTAAATTTTTAAGGAAAACAAGTCTTGATGAACTGCCACAATTGATTAATGTTTTGAAGGGCGATTTAAGTTTAGTCGGTCCAAGACCAATAGTTGTAAAAGAGATTGATAAATATGGGGAATATGGCAAATACTTATTAAGAGTACCTCCAGGAGTAACAGGTTTATGGCAGATTAGCGGTAGAAGTGATGTAGACTATAATGAAAGAGTTGAAATGGACATGCAATACATATCAAGTTGGAATATATGGCTTGATATAAATATTCTTTTTAAAACAATACCTGCGGTACTTAAAAAAGACGGTGCATATTGATTAGCCTGATTAACATAATGATGAAAATCCATAATACAGCACTGCATATTAATCCATTAAATAGACCTAAATAAAATTTTTTGCTAAGCATAATATCACTCCTTAATTTTATGATTAGCTTCTTTGTTATATCTTATTCAATAAGATATAAATTGATATTATATAAATATATAAAATGAATATTGCAGGTTTTAATTTATTAAACTCTATTTTGAATTATGAAGAAGGTGAAAGATATGATAACAGGTGTAATCATGGCAGGAGGAAAAGGCGAAAGGTTTTGGCCTAAAAGCAGGATAAAGATGCCTAAGCAGTTTTTAAATCTTTATGGAGATAAAACAATGATTCAGCAGACTGTGGACAGGCTTAAGAAAATTATGCTTGTAGAAAATATCTTTGTTGTAACTAATATTGATTATGCGGGAATAATTAGTGACCAGATTCCTGATTTGCCAACAGAAAATATTTTAATAGAGCCTATGGCTAAAAATACTGCAGCGTGTATAGGTCTTGCAGCACTACATACAGAAAGGCTTGATAAAGATTCTATAATGGTGGTAGTGCCATCAGATCACGTAATAAAAGATGAAGAAACTTATTTGGAAATATTAAAAACAGCGATAGGAAAAGCAAGGATAGGGAACAATCTTGTCACAATAGGCATAGAGCCTGCTCATCCTGAAACAGGATACGGTTATATAAACTTTAAAAAGATAACAAAAGAAATAATAAATAAAAATCCTGTACATAAAGTAGAAAGATTCGTAGAAAAACCTGATTATGATACAGCGGTGAAATATGTAGAAAGCGGAAATTACCTTTGGAACAGCGGCATGTTCATATGGAAAACATCAACAATACTAAATGCAATATATGAATATATGCCCGGATTAAATAAAGCATTAAACATAATAAGAGAATATTTTGAGACAGATGATATAGAAAAGGTATTGTATGATGAATATTCAAAACTTGAGAGCATATCAATAGACTATGGAATAATGGAAAAAGCCAAAAACGTATATGTCGTACCGGGGGATTTTGGATGGGACGACGTTGGAAGCTGGACATCCATAGAGAGATTACATGAGAAGGATGAATACGGCAATGTAATAAAAGGCAATGTTGTAAGCGTAGATACGAAAAAATGTATAATAAATGGTAATGAAAAACTTATAGCAACACTCGGAATAGAGGATGTAATAGTAGTAGATACAGAAGATGCCTTATTGATATGTTCAAAGGATAAAGCCCAGAATGTGAAAGAGGTATTGCAAGAGCTTAAAAAGAAAAAGGCTGAGTATTTGTAAGATTAAAATAGACTTGGAAAAAATAAGCGGTTATTATCATGTTGAAGTATGAAGTACAGCAATGGTAAAGATATTTTGAAAATGATATAATAAAAAAGAATAACGCATGTTTAAATAATTTAAAATACAGGAGGAGAATTATGGAGGAAGAAATTTCATTAAGAGAATTAATTGAAGTTGTTTGGAAAGGAAGAAAGATTATTGCAATAATAACAATATGTAGTATTTTGATTGCATTAGTACTGAGTTTTTATATTATTAAACCAACGTACGAAGCTTCAACAACAATATCTGTTTCAGATGTGACACCACAAACAGGTTTTTTTGGATCTAATACAACGTTGATTGTACCAGGTCAAAATGGAAATAATCAACCTATATTGCAGAGTGATACTGCTGATAAAGATCTTTCATACCTATTATCGTCAATATTGAAGTACCAGGATATGACTGTTGATACATTTAAAGAGGAAGTGATGAATCCACAGGTATTATTAACTACAATAAAGGAGCTTAAACTTAATCCTTCAAAATATAAGCTTGATAATCTTAAAAAAGAAATTGATGTTAAAGCAGTCGATAAAACAAATCTGATTATTATAACAGTAAAAGAAAATGATCCAAAGCTTGCAGCAGAAATATCAGATAGTATTGCTTATAACTTCAGAAGATATATAATAGACAGAAACAATAAACAAACAGATAACCTTATGAGTACTTTGGATAAACTTATAAAACTTCAATCTACCAAAATTGAAAATGCAACAAATGTATTATTGGCTACAGATCCAAATGATAAGGTTAAATATGAACAAAATCAGACAAAATTAAACCTTTTGAAAAACACGAGAGATATAATGATGGAAAAATATAACATGCTTGAACTTATAAAAACATCAGACCTTGGTGAACAAGGAATACTCATAACTTCAAAGGCTATTGTTCCTGATAAACCTGTAGCACCTAAGAAAACTTTAAACATAGTTATAGCATTTATATTAGGGTTAATGATAAGCATATTTATAGTATTTTTTATGGAATATTGGGAAAATACAGGCACAAAGAAATCTTTAGATCTTTAAATATTATTAATATACAATATTCTGATATGGTTAATATAGAAAAGATATTGTATTTTAAATGTAATAAAAGGTAATGCTTGTAAGTGTAGATACAAAAAATGTATCATAACAGGAAGCGATAAACTCATCGCGACACTAGGCATAGAAGATGTAATAATCGTAGACACAGAGGATGCACTTTTAATATGCTCAAAAGATAAAGCACAAAATGTGAAAGAAGTATTGAAGGAGCTTAGAGAGAAAAAGAGCGAGTATTTGTAAAGGTCAAAATTATTCGATTAATCTTTCCCTTTCATAAGTTTATAGGTATATGAATACATTATATGGGAAATAATTATAAGGCACTATAGACTTAGAAAGGGAAGTATGATAATATGGTGATTAAGGAACAATTATGTTTTGTTATAGAAGAAGGTGAAAATATGTTTAATCTAGAATTTAATATTACAGATTATGGATATACTGATAATAATGGAAATAAGTTTATTTCCGGATCAGCTTTGAAAAGAATATTCCGTAATTATGTACTTAATTATGAACAACGCAGCATTAATGATGATATAAAAGACTTTTTTAATTGGCTTTTGGATAATTTAAATAACGATATAAAGGCGATAAAAGAAAATAATTATGAATGGTTGTATGAAGAATATTGCAAAACCAAGAAGTCACTGAAAGATAAGAAAGATAATGTTAGTAACTATTTCTATCTAAATTTTTTGGATTATGATTCAATACAAAGATTGAGAAAGATATTTTTGAATTATAAAGAGGAATATGAGATATTTAAAAATTATAAAAAAGATATTGTATTCTATAATGATTTATTGGGATGGTACAAAGACATACCTGATGATATAATTATGTTTATTGAGAATTTGTATAAAAAACAATTTGAAAATTATACAGATGCATATATAACTGAGAGTAAACAAATTGAAATTTTAAATTGTGATGACACTGGATGTAATTTTGCGGCATAAGGGGGAGCAAAATGGAAGATAATTATAAAGAAATGATAAAAAATATAGAATTAGTTAATATTTACTTATCTAAATTAAATTGTATAAGAACGAGTGATCATAAGAAATTACTACAGGGAATAAATGTTAATTTTAATCATAATTTTGAATTAGGTGAATTACGAGGAGATAATTTCGATTGTAAAGCAAGTTTTAATGTAAAGGGAGTTAAAGAGGATTTGGAAGTATTGGAGATAAATGCCGAGTTTATAGCTACTTATCATTTAGAGAATGCTTCAAATATTGATAAAGAATCGATAGATAAATTTGTGAAAATAAATTTACCTTTAAATGTTTGGCCATATGGTCGTGAACTGATTTCTTCTATGACTGTTAGAATGGGATTACCACCACTAATTTTAAGTACATATAAAATAGTTTAGGTGAAATTATGGGGTATAAAATTATAAATAGAAAGATAGATTACCAGGCAGATCATATAATTAAAAAGCTTGGTGATTTTTTATTATCAGACAAAAAATTCTTAAATATATTTACAAAAATTATAATTAACGAAAAACGTAATTTAACCGAAAAACACATAAAAAAATTAATTCAAAGATATGTGGATGCAATGATTATTAGTGAATATGATAGTGAAATTTTTTTGAAATTGTGTAATGACTTTCTATGCTATGATATAAGAGGTAATTTATTAGAATATATAGTTCAAAAATTAGGGCCTTTTAAATTAGAAGGGGAAAATTATGATTACACGTGTAGAACTGTAATTATCTATAATGAGGAAAAAATAGGTGATGCTGATTTTGATTTAGTATTTTTTAATAAAGGTTTTGTTGAACATATAACCAAAGAATATATCTGTATTGATAAAAATGATGGAGAGTTTATTGAATGTAAGACAGATATTAAAACTTTTATAAGTGAAAAAATTCCAGAAAAAAGTCGGAAAAAGTTAGATTTTATAAAAGAAGTATATAATTGTTTTAAACAAAATTCTTGCAGCTTTTTTTATATTATTACATTTAGAAGAGAGATTACTATTTTTAAAAATATTTTAGAAGGAAATAATTATGGATTTATAAATATAATTGGCGGTAGGGAATTATATGATAAAATTTCGCTTTAACAAAGGTCTGAATCAACAATCATTTATATTAAAGTAGAAAGATTTGTAGAAAAGCTTGTTCATGATACAACTATTAATCTTAATTTTGAAATTTTCTAATAATTATGATAGAACTGCACTAAAATACCCGCTTTATGAATCAATGAGCGGATGTTGAGGTGCGAAAAAACATAATTACAAAAATCAAGCGTGTACTATAATATCTTGCCATATAAGTTTTTATGAAATTGTTAATATGTAAATAGGTATTATCATTAGTTATGAAGGGTGATATGATGAAAGATGGCAAAATGAATTTATTAGTAACAGGTGGAGCAGGCTTTATAGGATCTAATTTTATTCACTTTATGCTGAATAAAGATAAAGACGTAAAAATTATTAACTTAGACAAGCTTACTTATGCAGGCAACCTTGAAAATTTAAAGGATGTAGAAGATAAGCCAAATTATGTATTTATTCAAGCAGATATATGTGACAAAAAAATTATTGAAAATTTATTTCAACAGTATGATATAGATTATGTAGTTAATTTTGCAGCAGAATCCCATGTAGATAGAAGCATAGTAGAGCCTGAAATATTTGTAAAGACCAATATTCTTGGAACAGTAACATTACTTAATGCGGCGAAAAATGCTTGGCAAGATGGCGACGGTTTTAAGGAAGGCAAGAAATTTCTTCAGGTATCAACAGATGAGGTATATGGTTCACTTGGTAAAGAAGGATATTTTACAGAAAAGACACCGCTTGCCCCCCATAGCCCTTATTCATCCAGCAAGGCATCGGCAGATTTAATAGTAAAGGCATATTATGATACATATAAAATGCCTGTGAATATCACAAGATGTTCAAATAACTATGGACCATATCAATTTCCCGAAAAGTTAATACCTCTTATGATAAATAATTGTTTGAATAAAAAACCGCTTCCGGTATATGGTGATGGAATGAACATAAGGGACTGGCTTTACGTAGAGGACCACTGCAAAGCAATAGATATGGTACTGCATAATGGCAGAATAGGTGAAGTATATAACATCGGCGGACATAATGAAAGAACAAATATACATATTGTAAAAACCATTATTTCATACATTCATGATAATGTAGATTCAAGAGTTGATGAAAGCTTGATAAAATATGTTGCAGACAGGAAAGGTCATGACAGGAGATATGGAATAGATCCGACAAAAATCAAGGAAGAGTTGGGCTGGTACTCTGAAACTAAATTTGAAGATGGAATAATAAAGACAATTAAATGGTATCTTGAAAACAAAGAATGGATGGAAAATGTCACATCAGGAGAATACCAGAAATATTATGAAAGAATGTATTCAAATAGATAAGGGGGATCGGAATGAAAGGTATAATATTAGCGGGAGGATCAGGTACAAGACTTTATCCTATTACAAAAGCGATATCAAAGCAGATCGTGCCAATATATGACAAACCAATGATTTATTATCCCTTATCTGTACTTATGCTTGCAGGTATTAGAGAGATTTTAATAATATCTACTCCAAGGGATTTAAATGCATTCATAGAACTTTTTGAAGATGGTTCTCAGCTTGGGCTTCATTTTGAATATGCCGTACAGAAAGAGCCGAGAGGACTTGCTGATGCATTTATTATTGGGAAAGATTTCATTGGCAGTGAAAATGTTGCACTTGTACTTGGAGACAATATATTTCATGGCTATGGTTTTACAGAAAGGCTTGAAAGAGCGGCAGATAGAAAAGAAGGAGCTACAATATTCGGCTATCATGTAAGCAACCCCAAAGATTTTGGCGTAGTAGAATTTGATGAAAATTTCAATGTCATCTCTATTGAAGAAAAACCTAAAAATCCCAAATCCAATTATGCTGTACCGGGTCTTTATTTTTATGACAATGATGTCGTAGAAATCGCTAAAAACGTTAAGCCATCTGCAAGGGGCGAAATCGAGATTACATCAGTTAATAATGAATATTTAAAGAGGGGAAAACTTAAAGTTGAATTGCTTGGCAGAGGCATGGCATGGCTTGATACAGGCACACCAGCAGGTCTTTTAAATGCTGCAAATTTTGTAGAAGCAATACAGACGCGGCAAGGATTATATGTTGCATGTATTGAAGAAATTGCATATAGGAAGGGCTACATTAACCAGGAACAATTGATAAAGCTTGCGGAACCACTGCAAAAGGTTGATTATGGGAAATATCTCTTAAATTTATTAAAAGAAGACAATACGGCAGTTAATGAAGCAGCGGCAGCCAACCATACGTTTTAGAGGAGCTGGTGATAAATGAAGCTACTTATAACAGGCACAAAAGGACAGCTTGGTTTACAGATACATTCCATTTTAGATAAAGGAAAATCTGAACTTGGTGAAATTGATGATTTATATATAAATGCTGAAATCAGATATGTTTCCCATGCTGAGCTTGATATCATAAATTTAAAAGATGTAAATGAATATATAGGTAAATACAAACCCGACATTATTATAAACTGTGCAGCCTATACAAATGTAGACAAATGCGAAAGTGATACAGATAATGCCTTTAAAGTAAATGCCATAGGACCGAGAAATCTTGCAATAGCAGCACAAAAGATAAGTGCAAAACTGCTTCATGTATCAACTGATTATGTGTTTAGTGGTATTGGCAGTATACCATTCAAAGAATATGACATTCCTCAACCTGTAAGCGTATATGGGAAAACAAAGCTTATGGGTGAACAATATGTAAGAGAAAATTGCAATAAATATTTTATAGTAAGGACAGCATGGCTTTATGGGAAATATGGTAAAAACTTTGTGTATACGATAATGAATGCGGCAAAAGAAAAAGGACATCTTGAGGTAGTGAATGACCAGAGGGGTAATCCGACATATGCCGAGGACCTTGCATATCATATTTTAAAGCTTGTACTTACTGATGAATACGGTATATATCATTGCACCGGAAATGGAGAATGCAGCTGGTATGATTTTGCATGTAAGATTATAGAATATGCAGGCATAAAATGCACGATAACGCCTATAACATCAGACAAGATAAAAAGAGCCGCAAAAAGACCTTTTTATTCCTCTCTTGATAATATGATGCTTCGCTCAACTATTGGTGATGATATGAGAAATTGGGAAGATGCTTTAAAAGCTTTTATTGATGTTTTGAACAAATAAATAGGAGATGACTAAAGTGGGGAAGTTTAAATTTAACAGAACGGAAATAGATGGTGTATATATTATTGAACCTGAGGTTTTTAAAGACAACAGGGGCTATTTTATGGAAACATATAATTATAATGATTTTAAAGAAGCAGGGCTTGATATGGTATTTGTCCAGGACAACCAATCCAAGTCAAAAAAAGGTGTATTAAGAGGGCTTCATTTTCAAAAACAACATCCTCAGGGAAAGCTTGTCAGAGTTATAAAAGGTGAAGTCTTTGACGTAGCCGTTGATATAAGGAAGGATTCAAAGACATTTGGAAAATGGGTTGGTGTTATTTTATCAGATGAGAATAAAAAGCAGTTTTATATCCCGGAGGGTTTTGCTCATGGCTTTTTGGTTCTTTCAGATGAAGCAGAGTTTTGTTATAAATGTACGGATTTTTATCATCCGGGTGATGAAGGCGGCATTATATGGAATGACCCTGATATAAACATTGATTGGTCCTTAAATGGTATTGATGAAATCATACTGTCTGAAAAGGACAAAAAATGGAATAGATTAAGGGGTTAACTGTCTTTTGGCAAGGGGTGATACAATGTGGTATAAAAAATGGAGCATGATTCTTGACATTAGTGCATTGGTTTTGGCATTTGTAATTGCTTTATATCTTAGATTTGATTTTAATATGAATACAGTGTCAAAAAGATGGTATATAAGCACATTTGTTATTTTATTAACGATAGACTTTTTGATTTTATATTTTAAAGGTCTGTATGATAAGAAACACAAGCCTTTATTTTATCAAATAGGTTTAATAATAGATGGAATGGTTTATTCAGTGTTTGTCTATCTTTTAATATCATATTTTGTAAAGATGACGGATTTTTCAAGATTAACACTAATATATATATTTGTTATTGGATTACTGTTGCAAATAATATTCAAATCAATCTTACTTTATTTACAAAAGCAGAGATATAAAAGAGGTCTGGATTTAAGCAATGCACTTATATTGGGGAATTATTCAAATGAATCAAAAGAAATAATTAATAAACTTATGTCAAATGAATTTGGAATAAACATCGTTGGATATTTATCTGATGATATAAGTAATGATAATTTTATTAAGTTAGGAGATATAAAGAATTTTAATAATGTTATTGATAAATATCATATTGATATGATATTTATATCATCTAAAATTGATAATATAGAAAAAATAGTAAATATATGCCTTAGCAAATATATAAGCATTTACTCTATTAATAACAGTATAAATCTTCCTAATTATCCAATGGAAATAGAGATAATCGATAATATGCCTGTTTTAAAATTAAAGGATGTATTTATTGGCGGACTTGAAGGACATGTAAAGAGACTTTTGGATTTTACGTTATCATTTCTTGCATTAATTATTTTATCGCCTTTATTTATTATAATAGCATTATTAATAAAAATAACATCACCTGGACCGGTATTTTTTAAACACAGAAGATTGGGATTAAATGGCAAAGTTATTGAAATTTATAAATTCAGGTCAATGGTGATAAATGCTCAGGATGTTTTAAACAGATTATTAGCAGAAAACCCGGAGTTAAGGAAAGAATATGAGGCGACCTACAAGTTAAAAAATGATCCGAGAATAACAAGAGTTGGCAAATTTTTAAGGAAAACAAGTCTTGATGAACTGCCGCAATTGATTAATGTTTTGAAAGGTGATTTAAGCTTGGTCGGACCAAGACCGATTATTCTTAAAGAAATTAATAAATATGGCGAATATGGCAAATATCTATTAAGGGTGCCACCGGGAGTGACGGGTTTATGGCAGATTAGCGGAAGAAATGATATTGATTATAACGAAAGAATTGAAATTGACATGCAGTATATATCAAACTGGAATATATGGCTTGATTTAAATATTCTTATTAAAACAATACCTGCGGTACTTAAAAAAGACGGTGCATATTGATTAGCCTGATTAACATAATGATGAAAATCCATAATACAGTACTGCATATTAATCCATTGAATAGACCTAAATAAAATTTTTTGCTAAGCATAATATCACTCCTTAATTTTATGATTAGCTTCTTTGTTATATCTTATTCAATATAAGAGAATATTTTGAGACAGATGATATAGAAAAGATATTGTATTTTAAATGTAATAAAAGGCAATGTTGTTAGCGTAGACACGAAAAAATGTATAATAAATGGTAATAAAAAACTTATAGCAACACTCGGAATAGAGGATGTAATGGTAGTAGATACAGATTTGTCCGCTTTGTCGTCACCATTGATAAAATTTCATCTCGTTTTTCACTGCTTATTTTGTCAAAGAATAATATTTTAACATAGTAAAAAATAAATTCGAGGGAAATATATTAAATGAAATAACATTAAAATGGAGGTATATAAATGACAATAATACAAAGAGAAAAAGCTTCATTCAGGTTTTCACCGAGGCAAAACAGTGCAGATAAGATAAACTGGAACGAGTGGAGCAATGATTCATTTAAACAGGCAAAAGAACAAAATAAATTGATACTCTTAAGTATCAGCGCTGTATGGTGCCATTGGTGCCATGTCATGGACGAAACGACCTTCTCTTATGAACCTGTAATTAAATTTTTAAATGACAATTTCATCCCAATAAGGGTAGACAGCGATATGAGGCCTGACATAAACAGAAGATATAACATGGGAGGGTGGCCAACTGTCGCAATTTTAAAGCATGATGGCTCTTTACTGGCCGGAGGAACATATATTCCTCCAGAGCGCTTTCTTGAGTTCTTAAAAGAGATAAATGAGCTTTACAAAAACAACATGAGCAAATCAGAAAGAAAACTCGAAAAAATTCAGAGCAAAATTAATGCAATACATACTTTTAAAACACTTTCAAAAGATATGAACATGGAAGTATTGCAATATATAAGGGAAAATGCCGTAAAATCTTATGACACACTCTACGGCGGATTCGGCATCGAACCAAAGTTTCCCATGAGCGAGCTTCTTGAGTTTTTACTTTATTATCATTTAAGGACGGGAGACGATAATGCATTATTAATGCTTTCAAAGACACTCATAACTAAGTGTGAAGGTGGTATATTCGATCATACTGAAGGCGGTTTTTTTAGATACTCAACAACAAGAGACTGGAGTATACCGCATTATGAAAAAATGCTTGAGGATAATTCCGTCTTGCTCAAAATACTCCTTGAAGCATATTCCGTTACAAAAAACGAAAAATTCAAAGAATCAGCGCAAAAAATTATTGATTACATGAAGTCAAATCTCTACGATGAAAAATACGGATGTTTTTACGGAAGTCAGGATGCCGACGAAGAATATTACAAACTTCCGCCTGATAAAAGAAAAAAAGCAAAAAGGCCTAATGTCGATATGACAATATATGCCGATAAAAACGCTCTTGCAGTCGAGGCATTTTTATATGCAGGCGTCGTTTTTGACGATGATAAGTACCAGAGAATCGGCGTAAAAACCATGGATTTTCTGTTAAAAATGTTTGATGAAAATCAAGGTATATACCACTATTATAAAAACGGCCCACAGCTTTCTGGTATACTCGCTGACAATGTAAACATGCTTAACGCATTGATAAATATATATCAATATACAGTTGACAGGAAATATCTTGATTACGCTCAAAAAATCGCTTCAATTTTAATAAACAAATTTTTTGACGACGAAAGAGGAGGCTTTTATGATGATTTGACCTCAGATGACGTGCTTAGAAAAAATATCCATATCGAAAAGGAAATACTTACAAATTCAAAGGCAGCATCTGCACTTCTTTCGCTTGACAGCTTAAAAGATAGAAAGGACTACAAAAAAGTCGTTTCAAAAACACTTGAATATTTTAGCAGATCTTATAAAGACTACGGTTTATTCGCTTCAACTTATGCATCAGCGGTAGATTTTTATTTAAACGATGCCATACACATAGATATAGTAGGCAAAAGAGAGGATAGCAAGACAATCGAAATGTATAAAAAAACACTTGAAATTTACGCTCCAAACAAAATTGTAAATTTTCTGGACATTTCTGAGGATAGAGCGAAAATTGACATAAAAGGATATTCATTGATAAAATACGTTGCCGCTTATATTTGTATAGGTTCAAAATGCTTAGAACCTGTAACTGATACTCTTAAGCTTGTCGATGTTTTGAAAATTGCAAGCAAAATTTAATGAGTCAATGGTTTTTACCATTGGCATTTCATTATTTTTTCTTTAAGATACCGTACGTAAGGCCGATGAGCATAATAATTCCGGCATATCCCGCAACGGGATAAAGGTAATGCACAAGCTTTGAAAACCCGAACCTGCTTACAATAAGGGCAACACCACCAGAAACAATTGTATATGTTTTATACTTTGTTGACCCTACATCAGTAAGCCGCGCAATAAATCCGTAAAGATTTCCAACTGCCGTCGTGTATATTTCAGCAATTTATAATTGATTTTATTAATACACTATTATACACTATATGTATGAACAAAAATAATCTTATTCATTTAAAAATATGTTCTAAAAATTGCAAGTTTAAAGCACAAGTTACTTATGATTTTGATTATAATATAAAAGAAGTTAAAGAATTGGAAGATAAATATATAGGATATATTGAATTTATAACTAATATAACTGTTACATCTCTTTCTGGAATAAATCCGCCAGTAAAGATGCCAATGATTAATGTTTTCAAATTAATGCAGGAGAAAAAGAATAATGAAGTAAATAAAAATAAACAGTAGGAGTAGCCCATCCTTGCCTTTCATGTCCATAATCTTATTGTACTTGTTGCCGAAATTACCTTTTATCTTATTCATTATTACCGATAAGTTGAATTCCTCTCCAGGCTGAATTATTGCATGGAAATGGTATAGCATGATTACAAACGCAACATTAAGGGTGGGCTACTTATTCTTAGCTACTTATTCTGTCACGGCAGTAGTGGGGTTGGACATCCCGGTTGCGTACCGGTGGAACTTTCACCAAGGTTTCATTGAGAGCACGAAGCTCGCCAATTTATTGGCGATGTAGTTCACAATTATAGATGAATAAGACGGATTTTGTTTAAATACAAATAAATCATAGGGGTTGTGAATTATGTTAATACAATGTACAAAAAAATTATTAGATGGATTGAATGTAAAGCCTTCATTACATAAAGATGAAGACCAGTTATTTTGCTGGCATGCCAATTTAATATCATTAAATCGCAGGAAAACGATAGTTCTTGTTAATGATAAGAACAGATATGTTATTGTTTTATATGGACTTAAGGCTAAAGATTTTAAAAAGCTTGATAAACTTATATTAAATGCTATTCGTGAAACTTTTTTAGATGAATGCATTAAAGATGAGGTTATAGAGGAATATATAAATAGATCCGGGGAAGTTAATTATGCCAAAACAAAGGATAAAAGCTCTGTAGCAAGGATGAATAAATCCTGTGATATTGTAAATTCTTATCAAGATTCATTAATGAATGATTCCATTTATCAGAGTGCTATCAGCAAAAGAGCAAGCCGTTATTGGGTAAGGATACGTGAATGTCGTCATATAACTCCAAGTGAAGAGATGTATAGAGATTTGGAAGTCCTTTCAGGTAAGCCTATTTTTTGTTGTAAGGCGGCAAAGATTAAAGTAACACTTGAAATGGAAAAGTATAAAGTATGGCGAAAGCTGATAGTACCACTTAATATGACGTTTACTCAGTTTCACGAGGTATTGCAGGCGGCTTTTGCATGGAAAGATTGCCACCTTCATGAATTTTTTATTTATGGAAATGATTATGAGAATAAATTGTTTATTAACCACCCGGCATATCATAAAGAAGGGTATAAAGCGATTGTCAATTTGGTTAGTGATGAAGAAGCATTTGATTATCCAAGTGATGTTGAAATGAAATTTGAAAGAGGTATAAAGCTGTCACAATACATACCACAATACAAAAGGCTGTTATATAAATATGACTTTGGGGATGGTTGGCAGCATTATATTGAAGTTGAGAAAATTATAGATGATTATGATTTAAATTATCCTGTTTGCCTTGAGGGAGAGGGAAATGCCCCGCCAGAGGATGTAGGAGGGGAATTCGGTTATGAAGAGTTTCTCAATATTATATCCAATAAAAATGACCCAGAATACGAGGATATGATGGCATGGGGTAAAAGACAAGGATATAAGGATTTTGATATTGATGAGATAAATAAAGAGATTAGATTCGTCTACTATTGGTAAAGCGATAACTGTATGTTCAAATTTTCATGCCCAAAAAATATAATAATTATGTTGCATAATTTATTATAATATTGTACAATATATGGTACATGGGGGGTGTTTTAAATGTTAGCAGTAAATTATTCAAACGCACGTCAAAAGTTTAAAGAATATTGCGATATTGCAAATAAAGACTATGAAACCATTATTATTACCCGAAAACGTGGAGGCAATGTTGTTATGCTTTCAGAAGAAGAATACAATAATATCATGGAAAATCTGTTTGTTCGAAGCGATAAGAAAGCCTATGAACGACTTTTGAAATCTATGGACCAGCTGAAAGCCGGGAAGGCATCTCAGAGAGAGCTTGACACCAATGAATAAAATGTTTACGGATATTGCATGGGAAGATTATGAATATTGGCAGATTAATGATAGGAAAATGCTCAAAAAGATCAATGAACTTATAAAGGACATTGATCGGAACGGTAATGAAGGGAAAGGCAAGCCTGAACCTTTAAAGCATGAATTACAAGGATTGTGGAGCAGGCGTATAACCGCAGAACATCGTTTGATTTATAAAATTGACGATAAAAATATTTATATTCTTCAATGCCGGGGACACTACGACGATTAATTTTTTGTATTTATATAAACATTGATATAATGTGGTTCTTTGTGCCAAGTCTGCCAAGGGGACGTTTTGTTTGCCGGATGGAAAACAAAACGTCCCCTTATTGCGGTTAAGTGTATCGGAATATTTTTAATATTATGTTGTTTTTTAAAAGATGAAATGATAGAATGAAGAATGGTAAATATTTTTAAATTAATGCAGCAGAAAAAGGATGAGAAATTAAATAAAAGAGGATTGATTTAAAATATTGTAAAATTTAAAATATATAATGAATATAAATTTAAGGTGATTTGAAATGGGAAATAAACTTGACTTGAACGTCATAAAGCCGATTGATGAGACGAAGTATTTATCAGCTGAAAATGCTTCGAGATACCGCCTTATCATGAGGTATTTTTATGAACAGTACCAAAAACTTAAATACTGGATGTACAAAGAGGATATATATGAGTATGTAAGACAATTTGATATATTTAATGATTATACACTTGAAAAATGTGAGCAGGATTTAAAAGCACTTACTGAGTGGAAAAACCTTATTGCGACACAGGATACAAGCAAAGCTTCTACAATTGACGAATTCAAAAATAAAAAATTCAGGTATCAGTTGAGCCCATATTCTATTGAGATAGAAAGAATGACAATCAGGCTTGAGGGTATTATTGGATATGGTGGTTCTCTCCAGCCATCTTTGTTTGAAAGGATTTACAGGAGTATCATAAATATAACCGATATGGCAAAAAAAGATGATTTGCAGGATATAAGCAGATGGTGGGAGGACTTGAATGCTGATTTTGAAAACATTTATCATAATGCTACAGATTACATTGCAAGCCTGCAGAGTTCTAATGCCGATGAACTTATGAAGTCAGAACAATTTATTATTTATAAGGACAAGCTTATAGATTATTTAAGAGACTTTATAAAAGACCTTCAGAGGTTTTCTATTGCAATCCAAAGTTTTTTACAGAAAGTTAATCAGGTTGATGTTAATTTGGTTATATATAAATTATGCCAATATGAAATGAGCATCCCGAGAATTGACCGAATTTTGAGTGACAATGAAATAAAAGAAGATTTGCTGGACAAATGGAACAATATATCTTTTTGGTTTACGGGATATAATTTTGAGGACAGTGAAGCTTCCCGCCTTTTAAATATATCCAATGAAATAATCAGAAAGATAACGATGTATGCTGCAAGAATAGCAGAAAACAGGATGAAATCTGTAAGCAGGAAAAATGATTATTTAATTCTTTCTAAGATGTTTGCAAATGCAAATACGTTAAAAGAAGCAAATTTATTGTCTGCAGCGGTTTTTGGCTCTTTTCATACAAGACATATAACGGGTGATTTTGAGAGAAAAACAGAAAGCATAACGCAGAGTATCTGGGAGGAACAGCCCTTTAAAATAATTATAAAGCCGAAGACAAGAAATTACAGCAGCACAACCAAAACAAGTGCGATTTTGGACAAAAGCAGTGATAAAACAGAAATATTAAAAGAATACCTTAATGATAAAAGATATGAAAATGAAATAATATCAAAATGTATTATAGGAAACAGGATATGCATAAAAGATTTGCCAATAGTAAAACCATTTGTAAGGGCGGCTTTGCTTAAATGGATAGGGAAAGCTATGGGTAGAAATGGGAAGACGGGGAAAACGGAAGATGGGAGGACATACAGGGTTCATATTCCGAAGGATGGTGAAAGGGCAATTTTAAGATGTACTGATGGAAACCTTGATATGCCTGCATTTGTAATAGAGTTTGTCGATTGAAGGTGGATGCTATGGAAGTACTGCAAATGCTTCTTGAAAATTTTTGGATAACTCGAAAGGATAGAGATAATTTTAATAAAATACGTGATGCTGAAGGCAGGCTCAGGCCTTTTATTGAAGAGAAGCTGGGATACAGGCTTATCATAAACCCATATATTATTAAACTTGAAAAAGTTCCTGGCGATGCTGAAGAATGGATGGGAATAGATGCATTTCAAACGCCAATGGACTATGCATTTTTATGTTTAGTGCTGGCATTTCTTGAAGACAAAGGGCCTGATGATCAATTTGTCCTGTCAAATATAACAGAATATATTGAGACACAGTATGATGGTCCGGATATGGTTGACTGGACACTTTTCCAGCATAGAAAGTCACTTGTCCGCGTCTTGAATTTTGCGGTGGATCTGGGCATTATTAAAGTCGACGATGGCGACCAGGAGAGGTTTTCAGATAGCAGGGACATTGAAGTTTTATATGAAAATACAGGTATTTCGAGATATTTTGCAAGAGCCTTTAACAGGGAAGTAACACATGATATGAATGTTAATGATTTTATAGAGGATGATTTTCCGCTTGACAGTCAGGATACAGTTGTTCAAAGGAGGCACAGGGCATATCGCAAATTGCTCTTATCGCCTGTTGTATACAGTGAAGGTCCGGATGACCAGGATTTTATGTATATAAGGAATTATAGAAATACTATAGCAAAAGATTTTGAGGAATATCTTGGCGCAAAGCTTCATGTCCATAAGACCTGTGCTTTTGTTATATATAATGACAATAAATACTTAAAATCGTGTCTTCCAGACAGAAATAAAAACATATCAGATATAATGCTTCAAGTGTGTATTGTGATACGAGAAATGATTTTAAATGGCGAACTTGCTTACAACTATGATGATACAATTGATATGACTGAGGCTGAATTTATAAATATAATTTTGGGTTTGAAGGATAGATTTAGCAGCGGCTGGTATAAATCATACAGGGAAATGAGTGAAAAGCAGCTTATTCAAGAGGTCATTGAAAATATGGAGAGTTTTAAGATGATAAAGAGGGATGAAAATTTACATTCTGTTAAGATATTGCCTATGGCGGCAAAATTAATTGGTGAATACCCTGCTGATTTTATAAAAGGGTAAGTCTTTTTATGTCATTCCGGATGAAGGCTCATCTTAAAATAATAGAATAAGGAGATTGTTATTAATGATTGAAAGATGGATGATTAACAGGATAGGGCTTCTTAATTTCTGGTATTATGATGATGAAATATTTGAGTTTGCAGATGGAAGGCTTCTTTTAAGGGGTGCCAATGGTTCAGGAAAGTCTGTCACAATGCAGAGTGTTATACCCCTTTTGCTTGATGCGAATAAAAGCCCGGAAAGGCTTGACCCATTTGGTTCAAGGGCAAGAAAGCTTGAAGATTATCTTCTTGGTGAGGAAGATATAAATGGTTTTGATGAGAGAACAGGTTATCTTTTTATGGAATTTAAGAGAGAGAAGAAAGATAATTACATCACAATAGGTATGGGATTAAAAGCAAAAAGGCATCAGAGTATGGACTTCTGGGGCTTTGTAATCCTTGATGGAAGGCGAATAGGTATTAACTTCTTTTTATATAAAATGGAAACAGGTGATGATGGGAAAAGAGTAAAAGTTCCATTTACCAAAAAAGAACTTAAGAACAGAATAGGGGATGGCGGGGAAGTAGTTGAAAGCCAGAAAGAGTACATGGAGATGGTCAATAAGCATATCTTCGGTTTTGACTCTATTGATGAATATGATGAACTTATAAAACTCCTTGTTCAGCTTAGGAGTCCGAAACTTTCAAAAGATTTCAGGCCAACTGTAATATATGAAATAATGAAAGCCTCGCTTCCATCACTTACAGATGATGACCTAAGGCCGCTTTCCGAGACAATAGAAAATATGGACCAGATTAAGATGCATCTTGATGAACTTTATAGAAATATGGCTGCCGTGAAAAAACTGAAAAATGAGTATGATAACTATAACAGGTACATCCTTTATGAAAAATCGAGTGATTTGATAAAAGCATATAACGATTTATATGCATCAAAAAAAGAATATGATGAGTTAAATAGAAATATGGAAACATACAGAATTACTATACAACAGCTTGGTGATGCCATTATATCACTTGAAAACGAAAGAGATGCAATGAAGAAGAAGGAAGAACAGCTTTCAAATGGTGATGCTAAAAGGACACAGCAGGAGTTAATTGAGGAAGAAAACAGGTTAAAGACATATATTGCCGATAAGGAAAAAAAAGACGGTGAGTTAAGAAATAAACAGGATAAATATTATGATTTAGAGAAAAAGTTAAAAAGCATTCAGGATGATAAGTATATACGTGATAAGCAAATTAAAGATAAATTTGACGAAATATCTTCAATTGCACAGGATATAGATTTTATGGAACATGAATTTTCATATAGCGAACTTAAAAAGGTATATGGAAATGAATTTGACTTTGGATACTGGAAAAGTGAGCTAAAAAAGCACAGGGAAAAGATAAAACATGCACTTAATGCATTGAAAGAAGAAGCAGAAGCGAACAAAAAATATGATGCTTCACTTGTTGAGCAGGAGCGGCTTAAGAAAGCTAAGGAGAGTAAAGCTAAGAATGTAGAAGAAGCAGAAAGGCAGTTTGTTGAAGAAAAAAGCAGATATGTTGAAAAAGTATACGACTGGTCGGAAAATAATATAGAGTTGAAGCTTAGTAAAGAAGAACTGGAAGGACTGAGCCGTGTTATACTTGCATATGGTGATAATACAGTCTTTGATGATATCATATCATATGTGAGAAAGCCGTATCAGGAAATATCAAACGGAATTCAGCAGGAAATCTTGAGGCTTGAAAACCAGAAAGAGCTAAAACAAGGTGTTCTTGAAGAAAAGATCAAATTGCTTGATGAATGGAAAAACAAAAAAGATCCTGAGCCGGAGAGGGATATACAGGTTGTAAATAATAGAAAAAGGCTCAAGACGGCAGGAATTCCCCATATTCCTTTATATATGGCAGTTGACTTCAAAGACGATGTTGATGAAATTACACGGGGGAATATAGAATCTGCGATGGAAGATATGGGCCTTCTGGATGCCCTTATCATACCCGGGAAATATTTTGAAAAAGCGCTTGAAATGGATAGTAATATGGCGGACAAATATATTATGCCGGGAACTTTCAACATGATGTTAAATGTATCGCAGTATTTTAATGTTGTTGATAATGAGGAAGGTGTTTCGGCTGAGGATATTTCGGATGCTTTAAGCAATGTATTTATATGCGAAGAAAACGGTACAACATATGTTGACCAGAATGGAACATATGGAATAGGTGTAATAAAGGGAAAAGCCAGAGATGGCATAAGACATAAGTACATTGGTTTTGAATCAAGAAAGTGCTACAGAGAAGAATTGATAAAGTCTATAGAGGAGGAAATACGCATTATAAAGGCGGAGATATCCTCAATTGACGATGAGATTAGTTCAAGGAAATTAAGAATACAAAAATTGGATTATGAATATTCAATATTCCCTGTGAAAGACGATATTGAAGAGGCGTATAAATATTTAAAAACGGCAAATGCTGATTATGAATACGCCTGCAATAAACTTGATGAGCAGTTATTAATAGTTAAAAGTTGTTTTGAGGAGCTTCAGAAGAATAAGGCAATTGTCAGGGAATTGACATCCTGTATCAATATACATGCTGATATTGAAACGTATACTTCTGCGTATGAAGATATAGAAGAATATAATGCCGGTCTTCAGGAGATAGAAATATCTTACAGTAAATATGTTTTGCTTATTTCAAATGAAGAAATGTTAATGCAACAAAAACAGGATATCGAATATGATATTGACAACTTAAAATATGAAATAAGCGTACTTGGGAGCAAAATACAAAATTCTGCTAAAAAAATTGAAATGCTAAAAGAGGTATTAAAAGAGCTTGGACTTGAGGAAATTGAAAGGGAGCTTGAGATTTGCTTAAGAAGGCTTGATGAAATACCGGATGAAATTACCGGTAAATCTGCTGAAAAAGCAAAGCTTGAAGAACGCCTTGAGAGAAATGCAAAAGACCTTTTAAGTCTTCAGGAAGAAATAAATTTAAAGCAGGATATTTATAATATTGCAGAAGAAGGTTTAAAGAGGGAATTATCGCTTGGTTTTGTTAAAAATGACGTTGAGATTGACAATATATTAAAATTAAGTAAAAATATTGTTTCTGAATACAGGATGGCTTTTGATAAAGCGGGTTTTGACAGAGAAAAATTCACAGGAAAACTTCAAAATGTATATTATGAATGCCGTAACGAGCTTTTAGAGTATGGACTTTCAATTGGATATATTTTTGATGTGGTTTCTACTTCAGATGACGAAAAGATAAAAGAAGCGGAGAATAAACAAAGGAGATTGCAGATTACGGCAAATATAAGCGGTAAAATTGTGTCGCTCTATACACTTTATTCTAATATTGAAGATGACATAAGAGCAAATGAGGGTCTTTTAAGGGATACGGACAGGCATCTTTTTGAAGAGATTATAATGCACAATGTCGGCATTAAGATAAGGGCAAAAATTTTTAAAGCCGAAGAATGGGTAAAGAAAATGAACCGGCTTATGTCGGAAAGGGATACATCAAGCGGGCTTAAATTTTTCCTTGAGTGGAAGAGCGTTGCTGCAGATAATGAACAGGAGCTTGACACAAAAGAACTTGTCGATATTCTGAAATCCGATGCTGACATGCTTAAACAGGAAGTATTTGATAAGGTCGTGAACCATTTCAGGTCAAAGGTAGACAGAGCCCGTAGAGTACTTGAAGAAAAGGATAATACGGAAACCTTCCACAAAATTATGAAAGATATACTTGACTACAGGGATTGGTTTGAGTTCAGGCTTTATTACAGAAAAGAAGGGGAAAACCGCAAAGAGCTTACGGATAGTGCCTTTAACAAGCTAAGCGGTGGGGAAAAGGCTATGGCAATGTATATACCTTTGTTTTCTGCGGTTTATTCAAGATATGAGGGTGCATCTCCATCTGCACCGCGGGTAATATCCCTTGATGAGGCATTTGCAGGTGTCGATGATACGAATATAAGGGATATGTTTAAACTGATTGAGGATTTAAGATTTAATTTTATTATAAATTCGCAGGTTTTGTGGGGAGATTACGATACGGTTCCTAAGCTTTCTATCTGTGAGCTTGTAAGGCCTAAAAACGCAGATTTTGTGACAGTTATAAGGTATTTATGGGATGGAAGGGTAAAACATCTTATGTTAGAAGCAGATGAGGAAGCTGCCATTATGCAAGTGGGTGCTGCTAATGGATAGAGAAGAACTGGAGTATTTTAAAAAGAAAAATGGATATCACAGAATTTTTCAAGCAATACGTGAAAAATATAGAAGTCTTGGCAGGATAGGCGGGGTTGTGAAGATTGATAACCTTAGAGATGATGAAAAAGAAATATTAATGAACCATTTAAAAAAAGATTACAGCAAAAAGAAATCTGCCAATATTGACGTGGCTAAGTTTGAGGAGTCGTTAAAATACACCCGCTTTGATGAATATACACTGATAGAAATACTTGAACACTATTTTGGCGAAAAACTTACCAGCAAAAAAGAGGATTTGGATGAATTTATAAAGCAGAGAGAAGAGTTCTTTAATGAGCTTTTCTCTAAATATGATGGTTTCAGATGTATTGATTGGCTGAAATCTCTTTATAATGGAACTGCAGTCGGCATAAGGTCAGTAAACCAGCGCTATATAAAAGATAAGGATGCATTAAAAACAGATATAATGTATGTATGTCATGCACTTAACAATCTTCCTGTATATAAAGGTGAAAAGAAGCGGCTCCCTGTATTTGCATCACAGATTACCCGAAACCCCCACAGCTTTGACTTATGTACAGAATGCGGTAGCGTGCTTAAAAACGCATTATGTACAATTATGGGCATGGACGAGGTAAAAGGTGCTGAAGAAATAGCAGAACTTTATTATAGTGCAGGAATACTCATCGATGAAATATCAAACTTTGTGATATTATCAGGGCTTACAGCATATAACGGTGATAAAGAGAATCATGTGTTCGTAGCTGCCTATGAAAATAAGGAAGTACTTCAGATTCCTCTTTTGAATTTAAGTAAAATTGATAGAGTAATAAGTCCGTTAAAAAAGGTATATGTAGTAGAAAATCCGGGTGTTTTTACATCATTGATAGATGCTGCTATAGAACTTACGCCGCTTATATGCACATATGGCCAGCCAAAACTGTCATCACTTATACTCCTTGATATGCTATATAAAGAAGGGACTGAAATATACTATTCAGGAGATTTCGACCCGGAAGGTCTCCAGATAGCGGATAGATTATGCAAAAGATATAAAGATAAGTTTCATTTTTTAAGGTATAGTGTGGAGGATTATTTAAATGCACTTTCCGGTGAGAGTATTAGTGATATGAGGCTTGCCAAACTGAATAAAATTGAGTCACCTGAATTGTATGATGTAATAAAAGAGATGAGAAAAATAAAAAAAGCCGGATATCAGGAGCTTATATTAAATGAGCTTATTGGGGATATAAAACAGGAAATACTCAATTAATAGGGGGATAATTTTATGACAGAAGAAAGATTAAGAGAAAAACTAAATAATTATGAAAAAGCTCTTTTACGTTTAGAAGAAGCTCTTAAAGAGGTAAATGTAAATCAATATGTTTATGATTCTGTAATTAAACGATTTGAGTTTACTTATGAACTGGCGTGGAAACTGATGAAAGCATTTATAGAATACAAAGGTGGTAATGATATTAAATTTCCCAGGGATATTTTTAAAGAGGCTTTTGCGACAGGAATAGTAGAGGATGGTGAGGTATGGCTTTCTATGATAAAAGACAGAAATCTTTCGAGTCATACTTATAATCAGGAAGGAGCAATAGAAATTTACAATCGTATTAAAAATTTATATTGGAAACATTTTAAAAACTTAGTTAAAACTATTGGAGGTGGAATTTAATAATGAAATTTGGTTTTAGTGATAAGTTGATTGATTCTCTAAAAAATATATTTGAAAAATACCCGGAAATAAAAAAAGCTGTTATTTATGGTTCTCGTGCAAGAGGAGATTTTAAATCAACCTCAGATATTGATATAGCGATATTTAATGAAAAAGATTTAAGTCCTGAACTTTATTTAGAAGTTGATGAAGCAGTAGGAATATATAAAACAGATATAGTAGAAGTTGGAAGATTACATAACGAGAAGTTACTTGAAAATATTTTAAAGGATGGTATTGAAATATATAAATCGAAGGATTAATACTGTAATTTTTATCCAATATCGCCTTTAAATATATTTGCTGATGATAAATTAAAAGGCATGCAAGTTTCATTTTTTGCATGCCTTAAGTCTTTCCAGATATATTATGGTCAATTGATTTAACGCTTATTTAATCTAAAACATATATGACAAAGATTTATGTAAGTGCTAAGATTAAAGCTTTAATTAATAAATAATTGCATAAATTAGCTAATGATTGTATAATATAATTAATTAAAGGAGGTGTTCTATATGATAGTTAATGCTACAGAATTTAAAACAAGAGCAGGAAAATATTTAGAAATTGTAGAAAAGGAAGAAATAATAATAACCAAAAATGGGAAAGAAGTAGCAAAGCTAGTGCCTATAATAAAGAATGGTACTCAAAATGCTGATTTTTTATATGGTTTATTATCAGATTTTGAGAATAAAGATATAACAAAAAAACAAATTCGAGACGAAAGGATAAATAAGAAATATGAAAATATTGATTGATACAAATGTCATTCTTGATGTTTTACTAAAAAGAGAGCCTTTTGCTGAAGATGGATATACTATATTTAAAATGGCAGATGAAAATGTTATAAAAGCTTATTTAGCTGCTTTTGCGGTTACAGATATATATTATTTTATTAACAAAAATCTTAATCACGACATTTGTTTAAAGGCTATTAAAGCATTATTTAATATTATGAATGTTGTGAGCGTAACAAGACAAGACATTGAAAAAGCAATGGCTCTTTCAGAATTTAATGATTTAGAAGATGCTTTGCAACTACAGTTATTAAAAAAGGTAAAAGGTAATTTTATAATAACTAGAGATGAAGAATTTCAAAAGTTAACTGATAAAGCAATTTCGCCTAAAGAATTTGTACAAAATACCAAAAATTTTAAAAATAAATAAATATAAGAATTGCACCTGAGTTTATAGAAAACTGAATTGCTAATATCTCAAAGGCTGTAAACGATTATAGAAAAATAAAACTGGAAACATTAAATCCATGTTTTATTATAGTATTGATACAATTTTTATTAAATGTTAAAATTAAAATATGGAAAAGTAGAAGGCAATTGATGTTATAAAAAAGGAAGGAGATAAGTATGAAGATTGGTGTAATAAGTGATACACATGGAGATTATAAATCATGGGAGAAGGCATGGGATTTTTTAAATGATGCAGATATTATTTTGCATGCTGGGGATGTGTTGTACCATGGACCGCGTAATCAGATTCCTGAAGGCTATGACCCTAAAAAACTTTCCAATGTTATAAATACCTGTTCTATTCCGATTTTGGTATCAGAAGGTAATTGCGATGCTTATGTGGACCAAATGATGCTTGATGTGCCTATACAAACACCTTATGTTTATTCCTTAATTAATGGGAAGAAATTTATGATTCAACACGGTCATAATATTTCTGATGAAGATATACATAAATTGGTTAAAAAATATAAATTAGATTATTTTATAACAGGGCATACACATATTCCTTTAATAAAAAAAATCGACGGTTGTATATTGATTAACCCCGGTTCAACATCTCTCAGCAAACGGGAAGATAAGATAAATTCAATAGGGCTTATTGAAGATGGAACTGTTCATATAATTAATTTAGAAACGGGAAAAGATATTTTAAATTTGTATTAAGACTTAAATACCTTCCAAATCAAAGTCAGGTATAAATTTATCAGATGCGCAATTGGCTTCCTGAACATATCCGTTTTTGAGTCCTATATCAAAGAAATAGTTTATTACATCTTCATATTCATTATGGGATATTTTTTTATTTATCTCAGGGAAATCACATGCCTTGTAATACGGGGTGTATTGCCCCATTAAACTTATATATATTTCTTCCGGCAGGTTTTCTTTTATCCATTTAAGTATTTTCTTTGTTTCTTCGATTTTTCCAGGCAGTATTAAATGTCTTATGATTAATCCCCTCTTGAGAATGCCCTTTTCATCGAATCGTGGAATACCAACCTGGCGGAACATTTCCAAAACAGCCTTAGATGCGTATTTGAAGTATTCCGGTGCTTTTGAATATTTTATTGAAACGGCATCTTCATAATATTTTAAATCCGGAAGGTATATATCTATTAACCCGCTCAGAGCCCTTAAAGCACTGACATTTTCATATGCATTCGAATTATATACAATGGGTATTGTCAAACCTGAATTTTTTGAAATAAGAATGGTATTTTTTATAGCCGGTATATATATCGTAGGTGAAACAAGATTAATATTATGTGCGCCTTTTTTCTGCAAATTTAAAAATATTTCAGACAATTTTTCCGATGTAACTTCTTTACCGAAATTTTCCTGACTTATTTTAAAATTTTGGCAGAATATGCATTTTAAATTGCAACCGCTGAAAAAAACAGTGCCAGAACCATTATTACCGCTTATGCAGGGTTCTTCCCATTTATGAAGATATGCCTTTGCAAGTTTTATTTTATCTGACATTTGGCAGAAGCCTTTGCTTAGCTTGCGGTTAATATTACAATTATGAGGGCAGATATTACATTTTTCAAATGTTGTCATAATAACACCTCATGATTAATTTTACTATATATTATTTGATTTTTATATACTGAAATTTATTTTTTTGGGATAAGTGGAGAAGATGAAGGTTTTGATGGTTCATGCCGCGGAGAATGGACGACCGTAATGCTGTTCATTATTATTTCGATTTCTTCTTCGTTATTTTTATATTTTTTTCTACATTCTACCCGAGGAACAACAACTGTTATTTCATGAGGTAAATTTATATTTATCTCCCTTTCCACTGTTATATTTAAACCATAAAGGGTTAAACTTACTTTGTCTTTACCTTTTTTTCTATTGCCGAGTATTTTCTTTAAAACATTTGTTAACCATTGAAATCCTTTCATAACCTTCACCTCCATTATATAATATGCACAATCTGTATATGTGTCTCATATATATTGATATATGACAGAATAAGACAAGAAAATTACAATAGGCTATTATATTTCCAATTTTCTACTATTGAAAATATAATAAAATGGATGTATACTTGTAGTGTCATTGAGAATCCTGGGAAGTTTGTCAACGGTATTTTGTTTTCAACCAACACTATGACATTGGGAATCTGAACTCCTTTATGGATGAAAAGCCTGCATTGACAGGACTTCAGAAATAAAGGATAGGATACCCACCTGCGAGAGCGGGCTTGAAAACATAACCGGACGGCTTCACGGGATGATGGTTTAAAATTCTATTTTATATATTGACATAATATAATATTAGTGATATATTTTTTTTGAAGGATATTTTGGTTTTTTGGGTAAAATTGATTTATTGGGTAAAAAGGAGGAAGTAAAAATGAATTTGCTTGACCCTATTGTTGGCGGTATTTTAAATTATATTGATAAGGATCCGGAAAAAAATCTCGACAGCATTGCAAACTTAATGTCAAAAGTCGCTATATTACCAGACCATAAGGAACAGATAGAAAACGTAAGAAGGTTTCTACATAATAAAGACAACAACTGGTATAAATTCACAATGAAAGGGCTTAAGAATATTGATAAAAATATTATTAAAAAATTAGTTTTGAATTTCTTTATAAATTGCAATTTCAAAGGTATTCCAAAGCAAAGGGAGATGGCGGAAAGGCTGGGGGTATCAGTACCGTGGGCAATTTTAATTGATCCTACTGAGGCATGTAATTTAAGATGTGTAGGATGTTGGGCTGGCGATTATGAACCACACAATCTTTCAAATGAAGTCCTTGATAGGGTTTTAACCGAGGCAGAACAACTTGGAATTTATTTTGTTGTTATGTCCGGCGGAGAACCGACCGTACGTTGGAAGGATATCGTTAAATTAGCTGAGAAGCATAATAATCAGGTATTTCTTCTTTTTACAAATGGAACCTTGATTGATGAGAAGGTTGCTCAAGATGTCAAACGTGTTGGGAATATTACCTTTGCAATAAGTATTGATGGATTTAGAGAGGCTACAGATGCAAGGCGTGGCGAAGGTACATTTGATAAAGTAATGCATTCAATGGATATATTGCGGGAAAATGGAGTGCTGTTTGGATATTCAACCACGTATACAAGAAAAAATACTGAGGAAGTCGGCAGTGATGCATTTGTGGATATGCTTATAGATAAGGGAGCTTATTTTGGCTGGTATTTCACATATATACCAATTGGCAAGGATGTGGATTATCAATTTATGGCGACAGCAGACCAGAGAAAGTACATGTATGAAAGAGCCAATTATATAAGAGAAAATAAGGAGCTTTTTGCGATAGATTTTTGGAATGATGGGGAGTATAGCGGTGGATGTATAGCAGGAGGCAGAAGGTATCTGCATATAAATGCAGCTGGTGAAGTTGAGCCATGTGCGTTTATACATTACTCTAATGTTAATATAAATAATGTAAGTCTTAAAGAAGCGTTACAGTCACCTATAATGAAATCATATCAGAAAAGGCAGCCATTTAATGCAAATATGTTAAGACCATGTCCGCTTATAGACAATCCGGAAAAGCTACTGGAGATTGTAAATGAATCCGGTGCACATAGTACACAACTTCACGATGATTCTGATATACGTAAAACCGTTGATGAATTAAAGAAGGTTGCTGATAAATGGGGTAATGTTGCTGATGACATATGGGAAAAGAAATATCATGATGTAAAAGAAGCTTGACTCATAGTTTAAAATACCTTAAGATAGATATGAAACAAGAAAAGATGGGGTGTTAAAGTGGCATTGACTAAAAGAAAATTAGAGTTTTTAAAGGTATTAATTAAATTATATGAGAAAAATAATAATCCGGTTCATTATATGGATGTAGCCGAAGCAATAGGGGTCAGTAAATGGACTGCTTATGACATATTAAATGAACTTGAGAAACTGGGATATGTCCAAAGGGAATATTATGTAAGTGCAGAGAAAACACAAGGCAGGTCCCTCCTTATGTATGTACCGGATAAAAGCGCATATGATTTTTTTGATGCCGACTATGCAAATGAATGGGACTCCATTAAAAAAGATTTATTTAATTCTTTAAAGAGGTTTGATGGGAAAAAGACCTTGGGAAATATAATGAAGGAAATATCTCATAACGATAAACCTTTAAACTTTTGTGCATATATTTTAACAACCTTAATGCTTAATATTAAGATTTTAGATTTAGTTTCAATAAACAATGTAAGAAATTCCTTATTGATGGTATCTCCTGATTCTTCCCTTATTTTTTTCACGGGGGTTGTTATGGGGATTTTATTGAACCATAGATTTAAGGATGATATACAAAAAATTATAGAAATAGTCGGTATTTTTCACGAGAATGTGAAAAAACTCAATACCGATGAGAAACAACTTTTAAATAATTTTTTAACAGAAAGTTTGAAAGAGGTTTCAAATCCTGTGTAGGCATGAGAGGATTCATAGCAATCTTTCGCATATTTAAGGCCGTAAGGCCTTTTTTGTATAATATAACGGGTGTATTAATTGGTTATGGAGGAGTTAACGTGAAATGTATTACAAAAGATGAGATTAGAGATTATGCTTCAAGCTGTGGGATAGACCTTATCGGTTTTGCCGAACCGGACTGTTTGGTGAAATATCATGATTTGCTAAAAGAAAGAGAGAATAAGAATTATAGCTGTCCAATAGAGGAAAAAAATTATGAAAAAAGAATAAATCCACGGTTGATTATGGATAACATTAGGAGTATTATATCAATAGCTGTATCATACAATGTTGATTATGTATATGAAAAGCCCCAAAAAGGCTATGGGATTATATCAAGAACATCATGGGGTACGGACTATCATGTTATACTAAAAAACAAGATGGATAAACTTGCTGGTTTTATTAAATCAAGGTGTCCTGATGTAGAACTTAAATGCCTTGTAGACAATAATCCGTTGCTTGAGAGAGCTATTGCATATAATGCAGGTATCGGTTTTTTTGGAAAGAACAGTATGATTATTAATGAGGAATATGGTTCATATATATTTCTTGGCGAAATATTATGCAGTATATATTTTGAACCGGATATACCTGTTGAGTCGAAATGCGGTGAATGTGAATTATGCTTAAAGGCATGTCCGGGGCAGGCAATTGTTGAGCCATTTAAGATTAATGCCAACAGATGTTTGTCCTTTGCAACTATAAATAAAGGATATCTCGATGATAAAACAGTTATAAAAATGGGAAGAAGGATATATGGATGTGATACATGCCAGAAGGTGTGTCCATATAATAAATGGGCGAAAAAAGTCTCAAGGTCTGAATTTATGCCTGATAAACTTAAACCTAAGCATGACCTTACAGATATATTAAATATGGATAATAAAAAATTTAAGCAGGTATTCGGACCGACTGCTTCTTCATGGAGAGGAAAGAGGACAATAATAAGAAATGCAATTATAGCCTGTGCAAATACAAATGAAAAAAATTGTATAAATACATTAAAAAAAATATTATATGGCGATAATTCATATTTAAGAGGGTATAGTGCGTGGGCATTAAGTATCATTGGAGGCAAAGAGTTATCAAAGGATATAAATGAGGTTTTAGGAAAAGAAGGAGATGAGAGGTCAAAAAAAATGATGATTTATGCACTAAAAAATTTGAAGGGTGATGTATTTGAGGATAACACGGGAAGAGGCATCTGAGGTTATAGAAATACTTCAGGAAAATTATCCTGACACGAGATCAGGGCTCCGTTTTAACAATGTATTTGAACTTTTGATTGCAACAATATTGTCTGCACAATGTACCGACAAAAGGGTAAATATTGTTACTGAAAGGCTTTTTTCTAACTACAAGACCCCTTATGATTTTGCCGATATGAATCAGGAGACCTTGGAGAAGGAAATAAAGGATTGTGGTTTGTACAGAAATAAATCTAAAAACATAATTAATACATGCAAAATATTATGTGAAAAATATAATGGTGAAGTACCGGATGAGTTAAGTAAATTGATGGAATTACCCGGCGTAGGACGCAAAACGGCAAATGTTATATTAAGCAATGGATTTTTAAAGGAGGCAATTGCTGTTGATACACACGTATTCAGGGTTTCAAACAGAGTAGGACTTGCCGACAGCAAGGATGTGTTTAAAACAGAAATGCAGCTTAGGGATATTATTCCGAAAAATTTATGGTCCAAATCCCACTATTTATTGATATATCACGGACGAAATATTTGTACCGCAAGAAAGCCAAAATGCAATATTTGTCCTATTAATCACATATGTTTATTTAATAAAAATGCAATGAAAATTGATCATTAAATGTAAATTTTGCAAGATAAAAGTTTATATTTTGGGGGAGGCAAAAATGGAAACTAAAGATAGAAAGGCAGATAGGAAAAAAATTAATTATTTTTATGTTATCATTTTAACCATAATAATTATATTATTTGCTGGTTCTATATCGTTGTCTTATTTTATTTTAAAACAGGATGTAATAACAAAAGGGGTTTATATAAATGACATTGATTTGAGTCATTTAACCAAACAACAGGCATTTGAAAAATTAAAGAACAGCTTGAAGCCGATGGAAAATATAGATATTATCCTTACATATAATGGTAAGCAATACAAGGTGCCGCAAGACAAACTTAAATTAAGCTACAACTATAATCAAATGGTTGATGATGCTTATAATATCGGAAGGAAAGGCAACTATTTAGAACGTTTAAAAACAATATATGAGACAGGTAAAAAGGGTAAGCGTTTAAAATATTATATGAAGGCTGACTATGCAAATTTAAATGGATATATAAAAGATATTGCCAAGGAAATAGATAGGGAGCCGGTAAATGCAAAAATCAGTATTAGAAATGGAAGTATCTCGCTTACAGATGATATACCGGGGCAAAAAGCAGATACTGATAAGGTTCTAAAGGATGTAGAAAAAGAAGTTGATGGCATGATAAAGGGGAATATAAAGGAAAATAAGGCTGTTATCCCTATTGCGGTGAATATGATTGATGCCAAAATAAAAAAATCTGCGCTTGAAATGATAAAAGACAAGGTTTCAACATTTTCAACGGTTTTTAATCCTGCCGATGCAAATCGAACAGAAAATTTAGCTGTTGCTGCAAAGGCTGTTAACGGTAAGCTTATTATGCCGGGGGATAAATTTTCTTTAAATAAAACATTAGGACCGAGGATTATAGAAAACGGATATACGGAAGCCCCTGTTATAATTAACAATAAACTTGAGCCGGGTATTGGAGGTGGAATATGTCAGGTTGCCACTACCCTTTATAATGCGGTATTAAGGGCAGACTTGAAGGTTGATGAAAGATATCATCATGCCTTTCCGGTCGGATATATACAGCCGGGGCAGGATGCCACAATATCCGGGGATGCGTTGGATTTAAAATTTGAAAATCAATTACAATATCCGATTTATATAGAAAGCTATATCACCAATAATAAATTTATTGTAAATTTATACGGATATTCCAGTGATAAATCGAAAAGAATTGAAATATATTCAGAAATTGTCGAAACATATACCCCAAAGATTGTATATATTGATGACCCTACGATGGATGAAGGAAAACAGCAGGTAGAGGTTCAGGAACATACCGGTTATAAGGTTAACACATATAAATTGATTTATAAAAATAATGTACTAGTAAACAAGGAATTTCTTTATACAGATGTGTATGATCCTGTTGACGGGGTAGTGAAACGGGGTACGAAAAAAACGTCTGTTACCGTTAAACCGGCAAGCTAAAACAACGAGTTTATCACTCGTTGTTTTCTTGCTTAATTTTTTTCCTACACTCGGGGCAATAGCCGTAGAAATATAATTTTTGTCCTGTAAGCAAATAATCTGTGTGTTTATTTACTTCCTTTAAAAGGTCTTTTAAAACATCTTCGTCAAGGTCATCAACACGATTGCAGCTTACACATATAAGGTGCGGATGTGACTTTACATTTGCATCATATCTGAAGCTGCCTTCACCTACATTAAGCTCCTGAACAAGACCAATATTTTTCAACATTTCCAATGTTTTGTATACGGTTGCAAGACTCATTGCAGGGAAATCGGCTGACAATTTTTTATAAATTGTTTCCGCACTTGGATGTTCTTTTGTGTTTTGCAAGACATTGATGATAGCAAGCCGCTGTGGTGTAACCTTTAGCCCGTTTTGTTTCAAGATTGTTAAAATATCATTCAACCTTATCCCTTCTTTCTACCTCTATTACAAATTAATAATATATATTTATTAATATTTTGTGTTTATATTATATAATTTTTGTTTGAATCTGTCAATTGATTTTATATAAATTAATTTTATAGTATAATTAAGGTATGGGAAGAAACTAAGGAGGGTATGTGATGGGGTACAAGTTAATTGCCATTGATATGGATGATACATTATTGACACATGACAAAAAGATTTCAGAAGGAAATATTAAAGCATTAAGGTTGGCTCATGAGAAGGGTATTCATATTGTAATTTCAACAGGAAGGATATATGCCTCTGCATATTCATATTCTGAAGTATTGGGTTTTAAACCTTTTATTATAGCCAGCAATGGAGCAATTATCAGAGATCCTGATAATAGGAAACTATATGAAAGTGTAATGGATATGAATGAAATTGTCCAATTAATCAGGATAAGTGAAAGATACAACACATATTACCATTTTTATAGTGATACTACTGTATATACGCCGGAGGTTTCAAATAAATATGAAAAATATGCCGAATGGAACAAATTATTTTCATCATTTTTAAAGGTTGATGTTAAGGAGATTGAAAATCCGCTTGTTAATGTATATAAATTAAATACAGCTATTGTAAAGTATGTAATATTTAATGATGATAATAATCTGATAAAAATAATTAGAGATGACCTTGGTGTTAAAAGTAACCTTAATATAACAAGCTCATATTTCAATAATATTGAAATTATAAATAAAGGGGTTAATAAAGGAAATGCTCTAAAAATACTGGGGGAATATTATAATATTGATAGGAGTGAAATGATAGCTGTCGGAGACAGTGAAAATGACCTTGAAATGGTGAAATATGCCGGACTTGGTGTTGCGGTTGATAATGCAATTGATCTTCTTAAGAATAATGCGGATTTTATCACAAAGTCAAATATGGATAATGGAGTAGCACATGTAATAGAAAAATATATACTATAAGGCATTTGTTTAAAGAGTATATCCAAGTACCTGCATATACTCTTTATGTTTTGGAGAAGATAGAGAAATAACAGGACTGATTGGGAAGTATGTTAAAATATTAATTATTTGAAAAATATACTAAAATAATATAAAATAAGAAATGAGAAGGGTTGTATTTCCAATTTTAAATGTTAAAAGTTTTTAATGCACCTTTGTGGTATTAAAATAAAAAAACATTAAGGAGGAGTTTCAAATGGCAGTAAAAGTTGGTATAAATGGCTTTGGAAGAATAGGAAGAAATGTTTTTAGGGCTGCTTTAAAGGGAAATGTTGATTTTGAATTTGTGGCATTCAATAACAGAACAGAGGCAAAGACATTAGCACATTTATTAAAATATGATTCAACATTTGGCAAATTTGATGGGGAAGTTTTTGCAAAAGACGATGCTCTTGTTGTGAATGGGAAGGAGATAAAGGTATTAAAAGAAGCTGATCCAGCAAATCTTCCATGGAAAGACCTTGGCGTTGATATTGTAATTGAATCAACGGGAAAATTTACCAATAGAGAGGATGCCTTAAAGCATATACAGGCAGGGGCAAGAAAAGTTATCATAACAGCACCTGCAAAAAATGAGGATATCACGATAGTTTTAGGTGTTAATGAAGAAAAATACGATCCAGAAAGACATAATATAATTTCTAATGCATCATGTACAACAAACTGCTTAGCGCCATTTGCGAAGGTACTACATAATAAATTTACAATAAAGAGAGGTTTAATGACAACGGTTCATGCATACACAAATGACCAAAAAATCCTTGACCTTGCACATAAAGATTTGAGAAGGGCAAGAGCTGCAGCATTATCAATTATTCCTACAACAACGGGTGCTGCCAAAGCTGTTGCACTTGTATTACCGGAATTGAAAGGGAAACTTAATGGTTTTGCAATGAGAGTTCCAACACCTGATGTTTCAATAGTTGACCTTGTAGCAGAACTTGATAAAACAGTAACAGTAGAAGAGGTTAATGCGGTATTAAAGGCTGCTTCAGAAAATGAATTAAAGGGTATTCTTGGATATACGGAAGAACCATTGGTATCGATTGATTTTAAAGGCGATTCAAGGTCATCTATTATTGATGGATTATCAACAATGGTTATGGAAGGCAATTTAGTAAAAGTGGTTTCGTGGTATGATAATGAGTGGGGTTATTCATGCAGGGTTGTTGACCTTGTAAAGTATATAGCTGATAGATTGTAATAAAGCCTATACCTTAATATTCGGGTAATAAAATTATTTTAATAGGAGGCTTACCATCTATGAAAAAGACTGTTAGGGATATTGATGTAGCAGGTAAAAGGGTGCTTGTAAGGGTAGATTTTAATGTTCCTATGGATAAAGAAAAAAATATAACGGATGATACAAGAATTAAAGCAGCACTGCCTACCATCAAATATCTTTTGAATAATAGGGCAAAGGTTATACTTGTGTCACATCTTGGAAGACCCAAAGGAAAGATAAATCCTGAATATTCTCTAAAACCGGTTGCAAAAAGGTTATCAGAACTTTTAAATAAACCTGTTATTATGGCAGATGACGTTATTGGAGAAGATGCGAAAGCAAAGGTGGTCGCCCTGAAAGAAGGAGAAGTGCTTTTATTGGAGAATGTAAGATTTTGCCCGGAGGAGGAAAAAAACGATCCCCAATTTTCAAAAGAATTAGCATCATTTGCCGATATCTATGTAAATGATGCATTTGGCACCGCCCACAGGGCACATGCATCAACAGCCGGTGTTGCGGCATATCTTCCCGCTGTATCCGGTTTCCTGATGGAAAAGGAACTGACTTTTTTAGGAGAAGCAGTTAAAAATCCTAAAAGACCTTTTGTTGCAGTTCTCGGAGGGGCAAAGGTATCTGACAAAATAGGTGTGATAACAAATCTTCTTGATAAGGTTAATAGCATTTTAATTGGTGGAGGAATGGCATATACCTTTTTAAAAGCACAGGGCTATGAAATAGGCAAATCTTTATTAGAAGAGGATAAACTTAGTTTAGCAAGGGACCTTCTTGAAAGAACAAAACAAAAAGGCGTTAATATGATGCTTCCTGTTGATACGGCTGTATGCAAGGAGTTAAAATCAGGAATACCGTATAAAATTGTGGATATAGATAAAATACCAAAGGATGAAATTGGTGTAGATATAGGTCCAAAGACAGCGGAAGAATTCTCTAAAATAATAAAAAATGCAAAAACAGTTGTTTGGAATGGACCTATGGGAGTATTTGAAATAAATGAATTTGCAAAAGGGACAGAGGCTATAGCTAAAGCAATGAGCGAATGCGCAGGCATTACCATAATAGGCGGAGGGGATTCTGCTGCTGCTGTTGAAAAGCTTGGATATGCCGATAAAGTATCTCATATATCAACTGGTGGTGGTGCTTCCTTAGAATTTTTGGAAGGCAAAGTTTTACCGGGAGTTGATGCTTTAAATGATAAATAAAAGAGGTGTTTTAATTGAGGAAACCAATAATTGCAGGAAACTGGAAAATGCATATGACACCATTTGAAGCCCAAAATCTTGCGAAAGAACTGATACCTCTTGTTAAAAATACAGATGTCGAGGTTGTTGTTATTCCCCCTTTTGTTGATTTAATTGATGTAAAAAAAATAATTAACGGAACGAATATAGACCTTGGAGCACAGAATATGCACTGGGAGGAAAAAGGTGCATTTACCGGCGAGATATCTCCGGTTATGCTTAAAGAAATAGGTGTTAAATATGTTATAATCGGTCATTCGGAAAGAAGACAGTATTTTGCTGAAACAGATGAGACAGTCAATAAAAAGGTTTTGTCTGCTTTAAATCATGGCTTAAATCCGATTATATGTGTTGGAGAAAGACTTGAGGAGAGAGAGAGTGGAAAGGCTTTTGAGGTCGTAAAAAAACAAACTGTTGCGGCATTTAAGGATATAGAAAAGGATATGGTAAAAGATGCTGTTATTGCATATGAGCCAATATGGGCAATAGGTACAGGCAGGACTGCTACTTCAAAGGATGCAAATGACGTAATCAAGGTGATAAGGGAAACAATTGCAAATTTTTATGATGAAAATATTGCCGATATGGTTAGAATACAATATGGAGGCAGTGTAAAACCTGATAATGCATCAGAACTTATGGCTGAAAGTGATATAGACGGGGCATTAGTCGGTGGGGCAAGTTTGAAAGCACAGGATTTTGCAAGGATCGTAAATTATTAAGGAGAGGATTATATGCCCAAAAAATTTGTAATGTTGGTGATACTTGACGGGTTTGGTATGACGGATAAAATAGAAGGTAATGCAATTTATGCGGCAAGAAAGCCAAACCTTGACTATTATTTTAAGACTTATCCGAATACAACACTGAAAGCAAGCGGCCTTGCGGTGGGACTTCCGGAAGGTCAGATGGGTAATTCTGAGGTGGGGCATCTTAATATTGGAGCAGGGAGGGTTGTTTATCAAGAGTTGACTATGATAAGCAAAGACATAGAAGAAGGCGGATTTTTCAGGAAAAAGGAATTCATTGATGCGATAGAGAATGTCAAAAAAAATGGGTCTAAATTACATCTGTTTGGTCTTTTGTCAGACGGTGGGGTTCACAGCCATATTACACATCTTTTTGCATTGATGAAACTGGCAAAGGAGCAGGGGCTTAATGAGGTATACGTACATGCATTCTTAGACGGAAGAGATGTTCCGCCTGCATGTGCCAAGATATATTTAGAGAAATTTGAAGAAAAAGCAGTTGAGATGAGTATTGGCAAGATTGCAACGATCTCGGGAAGGTATTATGCCATGGACAGGGATAAGAGATGGGACAGGACTAAGAAGGCATATGATGCTATTGTATTGGGAAAGGGTGTTTATGCAGATTCTCCGATAGAAGCAATAGATAAAGCATATGCTAAGGATGTTACAGATGAATTTGTAGAACCGACAGTTATATTAAAAAATGGAAAACCTGTTGCAACGATAAATAAAAATGATTCCATAATATTTTTCAATTTTCGTCCGGATAGAGCAAGACAACTGACTGAGGCTTTAATAAATGATGCGTTTAATCAATTTGAAAGAGAAAATGGCTATATACCTGTATATTTTGTTTCAATGACACAGTATGATGAAACATTCAAAAATATTCATGTCGCATATAAACCGCATATTTTAAAAAATACCCTTGGTGAATATTTAAGCAAAAATGGGATAAAACAATTGAGGATTGCAGAAACAGAAAAATATGCACATGTTACCTTTTTCTTCAATGGTGGTGTAGAACTGCCGAATAAGGGAGAAGAAAGGGTGCTTATCCCCTCGCCAAAAGTTGCAACATATGATTTAAAACCGGAAATGAGCGCATATGAAGTTACAGATGCTGTTATACCAAGGATTTTATCGGAGCAATACGGTTTTATACTGTTGAATTTTGCAAATTCTGATATGGTTGGGCATACAGGGGTTTTTGATGCGGCTGTCAAAGCAATAGAAACCATTGATGAATGTATTGGAAGAATAGTAAAGGCAGTTGAAAAGACAGGTGGTGCAATACTTATTACTGCGGATCATGGCAATTCTGAAGAAATGATTGACCCTGTTACAAAGAAACCCCATACTGCCCATACAACAAATCCTGTACCATTTATAATTATTGGTGAAGGTGATTTAGACCTAAGAAAAGATGGAAAGCTTGCAGATATAGCTCCGACAGTGCTTGATATAATGGGATTAGCGAAACCAGAGGAAATGACCGGGGAATCTATAATTAAAAGATAATATGGAAGGAGAATGATTATGTCAATAATAGTTGATATTTTTGCAAGAGAGATACTTGATTCAAGAGGAAATCCGACAGTAGAGGTTGAGGTTGAGCTTGATAGTGGTGTAATAGGAAGAGCGGCTGTGCCATCGGGCGCATCAACAGGTACATTTGAAGCTGTTGAATTGAGGGATGGGGATGATAAGAGATATCTAGGCAAGGGAGTGTTAAAAGCGGTTGAAAATGTAAATGAAACGATAGCGCCGGAATTAATCGGAATGGATGCGACAGAACAGGTTCTTATAGATAAAACCATGATAAATCTTGACGGTACACCAAATAAATCGAAATTAGGCGCTAATGCTATTTTAGGAGTTTCCTTAGCTGTTGCAAGAGCTGCAGCAGAAGAACTGGGATTGCCTCTTTTCCAGTATCTTGGGGGTGTTAATGCAAAGGTGCTTCCTGCGCCGATGATGAATATACTTAATGGCGGGAAACATGCCGATAACAATGTGGATATCCAGGAATTCATGATTATGCCTGTTGGAGCGCAGAACTTCCATGAAGCATTGAGAATTTGTTCAGAAATATATCATAATTTAAAGACTGTCCTTAAAGCAAAAGGACTTGGTACTACAGTCGGAGACGAGGGTGGATTTGCTCCTAATCTGACCTCAAATGAGGAAGCTATACAGGTTATAATAGAGGCGATAGAAAAAGCCGGTTATATTCCAGGTGAGGATGTATCGCTGGCAATGGATCCTGCTTCAACAGAATTATATAGAGATGATGGGAAATATCATTTTGATGGCGAAGGTGTTGTCAGGACATCGGAAGAAATGGTGGATTTCTGGGAACAATTGGTTGATAAGTACCCTATTATATCAATTGAAGATGGCCTTGCAGAAGAGGATTGGAATGGATGGAAACTTCTTACGGAAAGACTTGGCAAAAGGATACAGCTTGTCGGCGATGACTTGTTTGTGACAAATCCTGATAGGCTTTCAAAAGGTATTAAGATGGGTGTTGCTAATTCAATACTTATTAAATTAAACCAGATTGGAACCCTGACAGAAACATTGGATGTTATTGAAATAGCAAAAAGAGCCGGATATTCAGCAGTTGTTTCACATCGTTCCGGTGAAACAGAGGATTGCACGATTGCCGACCTTGTTGTTGCGGTAAATACCGGGCAGATTAAGACAGGTGCTCCAACAAGAACAGAGAGGGTTGTAAAATACAATCAATTAATGAGGATAGAAGAAATACTTGGCGGTATAGCGCAATACCCAGGTATGGATGCATTTTATAAACTTAAATAAATACAAGAAGCAAGAAAAGCCTTTCGGTTTTTGCTTTTCTTGCTCTCTATTTTAAAATAAAAAAAAATTTTTGTTAAAAACTAAAAATAGTATTGACAGAACAAAATATGTATTGTATAATTTAAGCATACCCCCCATAGGAATACGGATTTTAAGGAATATTTTTAATAAAAAATTTTGCAAACTTTAAAGAATATATATCTGATATTTTAAAAAAATACTCTATGGGGGTTTATTAAAAAAATAAAAAAAGGAGTGTTTTCAATGGCAAACAAACCAGAAGAATTATTAAATGATTTAACAAAGGGACTCGGTAATTTAGCAGAGAAGGATCATAATTTCAACAATGGTTTTATGAGATTGATGGGCAGTGTATTCAGAGAAGGTGCTTTATCAGTTAAAGAAAAAGAATTAATAGGAATTGCAGTATGCATATATGTTAGATGCGAATATTGTATTGCTCAGCATGTTTATAAAGCATTAGAAGCCGGTGCTACACCCGAACAGATAATAGAAGCCGCTGAAGTCGGAGTTGCTTTTGGCGGAGGTCCGTCAGTTGCATATCTGGTAACATCGCTAATGGATGCATTAAATACATTTACACCTAAATTCAATAAATAAAAAATATAATTTTTTAAAACATAAATATTTAACATAAAACAAAGTGGGGAAACTCGCTTTGTTTTATATTATGCCATATAATGGACAATCTTTGTTATATTAAAGACTTGATATTTAATATATAATGTAATATAATATGTTCAAGACTAAAAAGAAATTTTATTCTGAATAAGAGCGGAGGAATAAAAAGATATGTTGAAAATAATTGTGCTTATAATTCATGTTTTAGTCAGCTTATTTTTAATGGCTGTTATATTGTTACAGGAGGGCAAAAGTGCCGGAATTTCAGGTGTCATATCAGGTGGTGCAGAAACTTTTTTTGGGAAAAATAAAGCCCGCACAATGGAGGGTACTTTAGAGAGACTTACGACAATAAGTGCTGTGCTTTTTATAATAACCTCTTTAGTATTAGCGTTATTGATGGGAAAATAACTCTAAATGCAGCATAAAACCCTATTGGGTTTTTATTTTTTAGAGTTGATTTATTAAGGTGATATGTATGAATTACAGGGAAATATCTGAAGATATCGAATATAAAGTGCTTTCTTCATTTGCCGTAAAAAGCAGAGAAACAAAGGGAAGGAAATTCCCTGAGCAAAAATGCGATATAAGGACAGAATTTCAAAGAGATAGGGACAGAATAATACATTCCAAAGCATTCAGAAGGCTTAGCCAGAAGACACAGGTATTTATTTCGCCGGAGGGCGACCATTATAGAACAAGGTTAACGCATACCTTGGAGGTTTCACAGATTTCTCAAACCATTGCAAGGGCACTGAGATTAAATGAAGATTTAACAGAGGCAATAGCCTTAGGGCATGACCTTGGTCATACGCCTTTCGGTCATTCCGGCGAGCAGGTTTTGAATGAACTGTTGGCAGAAGGCTTCAGACATAATGAACAAAGTTTGAGAGTAGTTGAACTTTTGGAAAATGGCGGTAAGGGTTTAAATTTAACATGGGAAGTTAGGGACGGAATCCTGAATCATTCAACATCAGGCAATCCTAACACACTGGAAGGTAAGATAGTACAATTGGCTGATAAAATAGCATATATTAATCATGATATTGATGATGCAATAAGAGGTAAAATAATAACTTCTGATGATTTGCCGGAAGATTTAATGCTTGTACTTGGTGATACTCATAAAAAAAGGATAAATACCATGGTGAAAGATATAATTGAAAATAGTTTAGATAAACCTGAAGTGACTATGAGCAGTGATATTTATCAAGCTACTTACAAATTAAGGGATTTTATGTTTAAAAGGGTTTATATTGGTTCAAAAGCTAAAAGTGAGGAATCGAAGGCAAAAAATGTAGTTAAACAGTTATTTAATTATTTTTGTGAGAATATAGATAAAATGCCTGAAGAATTTGTAAATATCTCAAAATTATATAATAATTACAGAGCTGTTGCTGATTATATTGCAGGTATGACCGATAAATATGCAATAATCAAGTATAAGAATATTTTTTTGCCATCTCCATGGGATGATTAAAAATTTTTTAAAATAATTAAACTTTTTAGAAGGATTTTAAGTATTTTTGTCGAATATATTATTCTTGTGAAAAGCATAAAGTAAAAAAAGGATTTCTTAGAATTTTGTCGAAAAGATATATTAATAAGGTGGTGTATATGTCCTTTTCAAAAGATGTTATTGATAAAGTAATAGAAGAAAATGATATTATAGATATAATATCGCAATATGTAGAATTAAAAAAGTCTGGGAAGGATTATAAGGGACTTTGTCCTTTTCATCATGAAAAAACACCCTCCTTCAATGTAAGTCAGGAAAAACAATTATATCATTGCTTTGGATGCCATGCAAGCGGAAATGTTATTACCTTTGTAATGAATATGGAAAATTTGAATTTTATTGAAGCCGTTGAGTACTTGGCAGAAAAAGCCGGTATAAAAATCAATGAGGATAATTTATCTGGCAATGAATATAAAACAAAAAAATTGAAAGATGAAATTTTCAAAGCCAATAAATTGGCAGCATTAAATTTTCATAGAAGATTATATTCAAAAATTGGACATGCGGCGTTAGAATACTTATATGGAAGAGGTATTAATGACAGTACAATTAAGAAGTTTGGACTTGGTTTTTCGCCTGTTAACGGTGATGAGGTGACAGAATTTTTAAGGAATCAAGGTTTTTCTCAGGAGTTTTTATTGACTGCGGGATTATCATTGAAAAGTGTCAGCGGGAAGTACCATGATAGATTTAAAAACAGGATAATGTTTCCTATAATTGATGTAAAGAATAATGTAATAGGTTTTGGAGGAAGGGTTTTGGATAATTCGCTTCCCAAATATTTAAATACACCTGAAACACCTGTTTTTAAAAAGGGCAAAACTCTTTATGCTATTAATTATGCTAAGAAGTCAAAGGAAGATAAATTTGTAATTGTTGAAGGATATATGGATGCAATTGCCCTTCATCAGTGTGGAATTGATTTTGCAGTTGCATCGCTGGGTACGGCATTGACAAGTGAACAAGGGAAACTCATAAAAAAATACAGGGAAAATGTTGTGATTTCATATGATGCAGATGAAGCTGGTGTTAATGCAACTTTAAGAGGACTTGATATACTTGAGGGGCTTAATTTAAATGTATCGATATCAACGGTTCCAAAGGGAAAAGACCCGGATGAATTTGTAAGGAAAGAAGGCATTGAAGCTTTTCAAAAGATGCTTCAAAATGCGGAGCCTTTAATGGAATATAAGATTAAAATGTATAAAAAAGATATTGATTTAAGCCGTCCGGAGGATAAGATTAAATATATAAAAAAAATAAGCAGCGATTTATCCTTAATTAAAGACCAAGTAAAGCGTGATGTTTATATTTCAATTGTATCAAAAGATGCTCAAATACCGGAAAATACGGTTAGAACAGAAATCGAGCAATTTGTCAATAGGTTTTCTAAAAATAATGAAAAAAGTAGGTATACAGTTGGCAAGATTAGGCATAATAATAAATACAGTAGTATGAAAAAATCCTCTTCGGTTAAATATTTAATAGCATTGTTGTTATTTGACAATAAGATTTACGAAAAAATAAAAGCAAAAATAAATCTATATGATATAAATGATGATAACTTAAAACCCATTTTAAATTTTATAGAGGAGAAATTAGAAAATGGCAATAAAGTTAATATTAATGATATAAGTTATCTAATGCAGGACGAAAAAATGATGCAAGAGTTTAAAGATATATTTGAAATACTTTATAATATTCACCTATCAGAGAGACATGACGAGGGACAGGGAAGTACGATTAGTGATAAATTAGTTGATGATTGTATTAGCAATATTACAGAAATGAATTTAAATTTAAAAATATCGCAAATAAAGAAAGAAATTAGCAAAACATATATGATTGGCGACATAGCGAGAGAAAAAGAATTGCTGTTACAATTGCAGAAATATGAAAAGGAGATGCTGATGTTAAAAAATGGCTGATAATAAGGTTACCCAGAGGGGGAGGATACCCATGAGTGAAGAAGAAGCTAAAAATTTAATTAAAGAGCTTATGAATAAGGGCAAAAAAAATGGGATGCTCACATATAGTGAAATAATGAACTCACTGGAGGATTGTGATCTAAATACCGATCAAATAGAAAAAGTGTATGATACCTTTGAAAAACTGGGTATTGAGATTGTTGGCGAAGAACCACAGCAGATTGATGTTATTCCTGAGGAGATAGAGCTTGATTTAACAATACCTGAGGGTATCAGCATTGAAGACCCCGTGAGGATGTATCTTAAAGAAATAGGGAAGGTGCCGCTTTTAACACCTGATGAGGAGATAGAACTTGCAAAAAGGATAGCTCAAGGTGACGAAGAAGCTAAGAAAAGGCTGTCAGAAGCGAATTTAAGGCTTGTTGTGAGTATTGCTAAAAGATATGTAGGGAGAGGGATGCTTTTCCTTGATTTGATACAGGAAGGTAATCTTGGTCTTATGAAGGCTGTAGAAAAATTTGATTATAGGAAAGGATATAAATTCAGCACATATGCTACCTGGTGGATAAGGCAGGCTATAACAAGAGCTATTGCAGACCAAGCCAGAACTATTAGGATACCGGTTCATATGGTGGAAACAATAAATAAACTTATAAGAGTATCAAGACAACTATTACAGGAATTAGGACGTGAACCGACGCCTGAAGAAATAGCTGAAGAGATGGATATAACGGTAGAAAAGGTAAGAGAGATAATGAAGATTGCACAGGAACCAGTATCACTGGAAACACCCATTGGAGAAGAAGAAGACAGTCATCTTGGGGATTTTATTCCTGACGAGGATGCACCTGCACCTGCAGAAGCGGCTGCATTTACAATGTTGAAAGAGCAATTAATTGATGTGCTTGATTCATTGACACCAAGGGAAGAAAAAGTTTTAAAGCTGAGATTTGGTTTGGAGGATGGACGAGCAAGAACCTTAGAGGAAGTCGGGAAAGAATTCAATGTGACAAGAGAACGTATAAGACAAATAGAAGCAAAGGCTCTTCGCAAGTTAAGACACCCTTCAAGGTCCAAGAAATTAAAGGATTTTTTTGATTAAAAATTGTTCAGCCATTACCTGTCCTTGAATCAAAGGGCAGGTAATGAAGCAAGAACATAAAAATGATGCTTAAAAGTCGTTGACAATGATAAAAAAAAAGTATATACTATATTATGAATCCAGAATATTTGAGTTAAATTTTAAAATGTGGAGTATATGAGGGCCTTTAGCTCAGCTGGAAGAGCGGTCGGCTCATAACCGATTGGTCCGGGGTTCGAGTCCCTGAAGGCCCACCATCTATAAAGAAAGGCATAACATTTGTATAACAAATGTTTTTTATTTTTCAATATGGTGAAATTGTCAAAAAGGCTTCTATCGATTATCGATAAGATTCCTCAAGGCTCAAAGGTAGCAGATATTGGAACAGATCATGGTTATATACCTGTTTATTTAAAATTACAAGGCATATCAAATTATATTATAGCATCAGATAATCGTATAGGTTCATTGAATAAAGCAATTAAAATAATAGAAGGATATAACCTAAGCGAATCTATATTTCCAAGATTAGGTGCAGGTATTACCGTACTTAAAAAAGGTGAGGTTGATACCATTATTATTGCAGGAATGGGTGGTATATCAATTGCCGGGATTTTGGATGAGGGGAAAGAGATACAAAATACTGTAAAAAGATTTGTGTTTCAGCCAATGAAGGCATCAGATTATTTAAGGAAATATCTTTTTAAAAATGAATTTAAAATTATTGATGAGGACCTAGTGAAAGAGCAGGATAAATATTATGAAGTAATTGTTGCAGAACATGGTAAAGAGGAAATTTATGATGAAATTTATTTTGAAGTAGGGAAGAAACTTTTTGAAAAGCGGCATTATTTATTAAAGGATTTTATTAAATATAAAATAAATAAATTGAGAAAAATAAAAGAAAAGGTTTTTAAAAGTGTAAACAATGAATGGAAAATAAAAAAAACCGTTGATAAAATAAAAAAATATGAGGTGTTGCTGCATGAGCTTGAAGTGTCAAACAATAGCAGGAATGATGGATAAACTTGCCCCAAGGAAATATGCAGAAGATTGGGATAATGTAGGGCTTATAATTGGAAATCCTCAAAAAGATGTTTCAACTGTTTTAATTGCACTTGATATTACTTTTGATGTTATTAGAGAAGCGATAGAAAAAAATGTTGATATGATTGTCACACATCATCCTGTTATATTTAAACCGGTAAAAAATATACGAACGGATAATTCACAGGGGAAAATAATAGATTTATTAATAAAAAATGATATAGCGGTATATACGGCACATACTAATTTTGATATAACCAAAAGCGGAATGAATGACATCTTATGCAACACCTTAGGAATTTATAATGAAGAAGTCCTTGATGTTACATATTTTGAAGAATATAAAAAAATTGTTGTATATGTTCCTATTGAATACAAAGATATCGTTAAGAATGCTATGTGTAGCGCAGGCGCAGGTTTTATAGGTAATTACAGTGATTGTACTTATCAAATGATTGGTACAGGAACTTTTAAACCCCTCGAGGGAGCAAATCCATTTATTGGTGAAATAGGTAAAATTGAAAATATTCAAGAAGTTAGGATAGAAACCATTGTACCCAAGAAACTTATAAATAGGGTTATTAGTTCAATGTTAAAGGTGCATCCCTATGAGGAAGTGGCATATGATATTTATCCTCTTGAAACCTTTTATGATGAATATGGGCTTGGGAAGATTGGATATATAAAGGAGACAAGTCTGAAGGATTTGGCAGAACAGGTTAAATCAAAATTAAAAATACCAATTTTGAGGGTTGTAGGCGAACTAAATAAGACAATAAATAAGGTAGCAATTTGCGGAGGAAGTGGTGGAAGCCTTATATCTAAGGCGGCATTTAAAGGAGCAGATGTTTTGATATCAGGGGATATTGGATATCATGATGCAATCGATGCCTCACTTCTTGGACTTTCGGTAATTGATGCAGGTCATTTTGGTACTGAGAAAATAGCAATTAATTTTATTGCTGAATACATAATAGATGAGGTACAAAAGCATGAACTTGATTTAAATGTAATAAAAAGTGAAGAGCAGAAGGACCCATTCATTTTTATATAACTTCCAATTAACTTCCATTTGACGATGAGTAATATATATGATAACATATATCTGCTGAATAAATTATACGAGTAAGCCGGATGGTCGCATGCATTTGCATGAGGAAAGTCCGAGCTCCATAGGGCAGGATGCCGGGTAACACCCGGTGGAGGTGACTCCAAGGAAAGTGCAACAGAGATATACCGCCATTCGGATGATTGATGTCGGATCTGAAAAGTCAGAATTAAAATTGATGCATGATTGATTATTGCTCTAATCTGACTTTTGACTTCTGATTTCTGACTTCCGTTGTGGTAAGGGTGGAAAGGCGAGGTAAGAGCTCACCAGCAGCCAGGCGACTGGACTGCTCTGTAAACCCCATCTGGAGCAAGGTAGAATAGGAGGGATTATACAGCTGCCCGCTGTTCCCTCGGGTAAAACCGCTTAAGATGTCAGGAAACTGGCGTCGTAGATAGATGACCGTCTAAGACAGAACTCGGCTTACAGACTTGCTCGTATATATTAATTAAGTAACTCAAATTTCTGTTATTTTTAAATAAGTTTAACAGAAAGAGTCCTTTTTAAAAAGGGCTTTTTCTGTTTCATTTTGTGATTAATAAATATATAATTGTAAAAGAATAAATATGAAAATATAAAAATTTTAAATTTCATTTAATTGTATTATAATATATATGAGAATTGATTTTGGTTAAGAGAGGTTGATAAACATAAAATGGGAAAAGACCCTAAGAATATGAAGGTTGTTGTTGGTATGTCAGGCGGTGTGGATTCATCAGTTGCTGCACTGCTTTTAAAACAGCAGGGATATGATGTTGTTGGTATATTTATGAAAAACTGGAATGAGAAAGATGAATCGGGATATTGCACAGCTGCGGAGGACTTTGAAGATGTGGTACGGGTTGCCGGGCAGATAGGTATTCCATATTATTCGATAAATTTTACACAGGAGTATTGGGACAGGGTTTTTACATATTTTTTAAATGAATATGAAAATGGCAGGACACCAAATCCAGATGTCATGTGTAATAAGGAAATTAAATTTAAAGCATTTCTTGAATTTGCAATGAAAATAGGTGCAGATTATATAGCGACCGGACATTATGCGCGGGTTGAGTATGTAGATGGGGAATATCGCATGTTAAAAGGACGAGACCCGAAGAAGGATCAAACCTATTTCTTGTGTGAGCTTGGTCAGCATCAGTTGTCCAAAACCATATTTCCGGTTGGACATATGTGCAAAGAGGAAGTAAGGGAGATAGCAAGAAAAGCCGGTTTAAATACAGCAAACAAGAAAGATAGTACAGGCATATGCTTTATTGGTGAGAGAAAATTCAAAAAATTTTTAAGTAATTACCTACCTGCAAAGCCCGGAGTTATAAAGAGCATAACAGGGGAGGTTCTCGGGAGACATGAAGGACTTATGTATTATACCCTTGGGCAAAGAAAAGGGATTGGCATAGGTGGTGTTGGTACGGGTGAACCATGGTTTGTGGCAGACAAAGATATTAAAAACAATATTCTGTATGTTGCACAAGGTGCTCGTAATCCGGCGCTTTATTCATATGGACTTACAGCTTTTAATATAAATTGGATAGGTACTAAAGGCATGAAAAAAACTTTTCGATGCAATGCAAAGTTTAGATATAGACAGCCTGATCAGGGTGTTACAGTATATTTAAAAGAAAATAATAGGTGTACTGTTGTATTTGATGAGGCACAAAGGGCGGTAACACCGGGACAATTTGTTGTATTCTATCATGGGGAAGTTTGCTTAGGAGGAGGCGTTATAGAGGATATTATAAAGGATATGGGGAATATTAAAGAATATTTATGATTAATTTGTCTTAGAGGGAGGAATAACTTTGAGTATCCATATAAATGCAAAACAAAATGATATAGCTGAAACCGTATTGCTTCCAGGCGATCCTTTAAGAGCAAAATATATTGCAGAAAATTTTTTGGAGGATGCTGTATGTTATAACAAGGTTAGAGGGATGTATGGATTTACAGGAAAATATAAAGGAAAAAGGGTTTCTGTTCAGGGTACCGGTATGGGTATTCCCTCATTGTCAATATATGCAAATGAACTTATTGCAGAATATAAAGTAAAAAATCTCATTAGGATAGGAACATGCGGGTCAATGCAGCCGGATATAAAATTAAGGGATATTATAATAGCAATGGCATCATCAACCGATTCTGCCATAAATAAAATAAGGTTTAATGGAATGGATTATGCACCAACAGCAAGTTTTATTTTGCTAAAGAAGGCTTATGATATAGCAGTTAAAAAAGGTATTAATGTAAAAGTAGGAGGCATATTGACTTCTGATACATTTTATCATGATGACCCTGATGATTGGAAATTATGGGCAAAGTTTGGAGTCTTAGCAGTTGAGATGGAAACAAGCGGTTTATATACACTTGCAGCAAAATACCATGTAGATGCTCTTTCAATCTTAACCGTAAGTGATAGTCTTGTTACAGGCGATACTACAACTTCTAAGGAGAGAGAAAAAACATTTAATGACATGTTGAATATAGCATTGGAATTAATTGAATAAATATTGGGAGGAGTAGGTATGAAGCCATTAAAGTTTAAACCTATTTTTATGGAGAGAATTTGGGGTGGAGATACATTAAAAAGCAGATATAATTTTGACATCCCGGAAAATAAAAAAATAGGTGAAATGTGGTGTCTTTCTGATAATACAACAGCAGTAAGTGTAATTGATGATGGGGAATATGCTGGTGTAAAAATAAATGAATTAACCAAGAAGTTTTATAGGGAGATATATGGTGATAAGCATAATTATGAAAGGTTTCCGCTTCTTATTAAACTCATTGATGCTCATGACAAGTTATCTGTACAGGTACATCCGGATGATGAGTATGCATACAAATATGAAAATGGAGATAGCGGAAAAACCGAAATGTGGTACATAATTGATGCAAAGCCGGGGGCAAAGCTTATATGTGGTCTTAAAAAAGGGACAACGAAGGAACAATTTAAGAAGCTCCTTGAACATGAGAGGCTTGAAGAATGTCTTAATGAGATAGAGGTTAATCCCGGTGATGTTGTTTATATACCATCTGGGATGGTTCATGCCATTGGGGATGGGATATTAATATGCGAAATACAGCAAAATTCAGATCTTACTTACAGAGTCTATGATTATAACAGAGTAGACACATCTGGCAGGAAACGACAACTCCATGTAAATAAGGCTCTTGATGTGATCGATTTTAATTTAAGAGGAGACAAGATCGTGCCGGATTTTAGAAATATTAATGGCGGCAGGATATCAGAGGTATTGAGAACAAAATATTTCAGTATAGATATTTTTAAGATAGACACCTTTGTTAAAATTGTAAAGGAGAATATCTTTAATACCCTGACGGTTATAGATAATCCCTGTAAATTAAAATATAAAGAAGGAGAAATTAATATTAAAGCCGGAGAGACAATTTTAATGCCAGCGCAAATTGATGAGTTTTATTTGGAAGGTAATTCCAAAATAATAAGGGCATATATATGAATTATTAGATTATATTTGCAGCTAACAAATTGATAAAAAATTAATATATTGACACTGTTGAAGAAGTATTATAAAATGATTTTATCGGGGTTATAGCTCAGCCGGTTAGAGCGCTACGTTGACATCGTAGAGGTCACAGGTTCGAGTCCTGTTAACCCCACCAATCAAGAAAAATTTACCTAATAAATGCTTTTTAAAAAATTTATGATATAATGTATTTATAAGGGGATATAGCTCAGTTGGGAGAGCGCTTGCTTCGCATGTAAGAGGTCAGGGGTTCGAATCCCCTTATCTCCACCAATGAAATAATTGGCGTTAATATGGCACTTCAATTTTCAACTTGTGTTTTTTTAAGCGAGATGATATAATTATAACGAAAAGATTAGGTGGGGTTGAAGGAGGGAATTAAAGAAAAGGTGTTCTAACGATGTAAATTATTTTCTCAAACATGATTCGACAAGATATTTAATGAGTATTTTTATGATGAAAAAGCTAATCTTAAACGATGACATGGTTGTAAAATGATAATAATGAAGGAGAGATAGCCTATAGATTTAAAAATTCTCCAAATTAAAGTATTAAGTTTTATCAGTTGTTATATTTTAATATAGAGATATTGGGAAAATATTTACGGAGGGGATAAAATGGTAAGTATTGATGGAGACCCGGAAATATATCAGATATTTATTGAAAAGTGTATTGAGAAAGGGATTAGAAAAGGCGAAGAAAAAGAAAAATTAAAAACGGCAAAGAAACTATTAAATATGGATATGAGCATTGATGAAATTATGGAAATTACTGAATTGCCGTTAGAAAAAATTAAAAATTTAACCAACTAAGATATAGTTTCATTAAGGTGCAGGATGATTAATCCTGTTTTTTTTATCAGTTTTATAAAAAAAGAAGGAAAATAGAAAGCATATGTAGAATATAATATTCATGTAATAATTTATTATTGAGGAGGTATTTTATGAGTTTTTTAGAAAGGCTTTATGGTATTTTATTTCAACCTGTTAAGACTATAAGAGAGATAATCAGAAAAAAACCTATATGGCAATCAATTTTAGTACTTATTTTGACGGGATTGTTACCTGCGATTACAGCCAAAATCATTTATCCCAAAGACTTATATGGAAATGGGATGAACATTTTTAGCAGCAGCCAATTTTATTCTATTTTTATGACAATGGCAATTGTTTCTTCTATTTTTTTAAGACCAGTAATGCTTTTTGTTTCAACATCTGTATATCATTTAATAGCAGAATTTATGGGCTTTAAGGCACAAATAAAAGATGGTGAAAAAACATTTATTGAGGATGGAAGTAATTCAGATAATCAGAACGATGAAACAGCCATAGGAACAGGCAAGGGATTATATTCGGCATTGGCTTTTGCTACACTTCCTACGATTTTTATGGTTATTATTAATCTTATTTTTAGGTTTACAACTGTACATTATGTATGGATATTTAACCTTATTTTTACGATATGGGTTATCGTGCTGGATATTATATCCATAAGAGAGAATTATAAAATGAATAATGGCAATGCTGCATTAACTTTTTTCCTGCCTTTCATAGTTCTTATTGTAATACTCATACTTATGATGATTTTTATGGGTGTTGTAATGGCACCGGCAATCAATGAGATAATGAGAAATATTCATTCTATGCCTGTTCCTTATTAAATACAACATGTTATATATTTATTAATTTATAGAGGAGCATATGCTCCTCTATTCTATCTTATAAAAACCTTTAATTTCTATTTTATATTCACGAAGTACTTTTTTTATCTCTTCTTCATCTTCTTTTTCATACATTATTGCAATACCACAGCTTAAATCAATAACACGCGGTGTGGGTACGGTTTTAAATTTAATTTTTTTATTTTTTAAAAGTGTGTCTGCCATAAGAGCATAATTTGTACTTTTGAATGCTATAAAGTTGCCTTTCATTTATTTCACCTCAGTTTTGATTATAGCATAATTTTTTGTCGAAAATTAATTTTTGTTATCAAGAAGGATTTTTGAAATTTATAAAGAATATATAAAATATAAAGGTGGTGTTGAAAATGAAAAGAAATAAAGTATATTTGAAAAATATAGAAAAAGAAGATAAAGGCGCATTGCTTTTATGGCTTGAAGATATTGATGTTGTTAAATTTCTCATAGATATGTTTAAAGTATCAAGAGGAGATGACAATGTATTGAATATTCCTTTTGGTAAAAACAGAAAGGTATTTATCATTCAAACAGATAAAAAAATCAATATAGGGTTTTGTGGTGTATATAATATTGACTGGCAGCTGAAGAAGTGTACAATATATATATACATTGATAACAGTAAAAAAATCAATGATGATTATGTATGTGATATAACGAACAAAATATTTAAGGGCAAATTCATGTCGGAGACAAAATTCAAGATAATAGAAGTGCGTACTAAAGAAAATAGGTTTATTGAATATTTTGAAAACATAAGTAATATATGGAAGGATGAAAATGATTTTGTGTTTGAAGTAGGGGTAGATGATAAAACAGGGTAAATTTTGCTAATATTAATTGAATGGTGTTTAAGAGGTGTTTTAATGAATACAGCAAATATAATAACTTTGATGAGATTTTTTCTCATACCTTTTTTTGTTTATAGTTTTTTTTATATTCCTAATGGTAATGTATATGCGGCAATTATATTTACCATATCGGGTATAACCGATGTGATTGATGGATATATAGCAAGGCATTGTAATCAAATTACAAAAACAGGGATATTATTAGACCCGCTTGCAGATAAATTAATGATTCTTACTGTTTTGTCCTGCTTATGGCTTAAGGGTATAATACCTTTTTTTATAATATTGGTTATTTTAATTAAGGAAATATTAATGATTATCGGCGCTATAATCTTATATAAAAAGCGTGACGTTGCAATTTCTGCAAATAAATTTGGGAAAGCAACAACTGTTTTGTTTTATATAGCAATAATTTTTTCAATTTTTGGATGGCCTTATGGGCTAACATTAATGATAGCAGCTTTAATCCTTGCACTTTTATCTTTTATAATATATGCTATTGAATTCAAGTTTTATAACAGTATTTGAGGAAGTATCATCATAGAAAAGTAAGAATATCTTACTTATCTATGATCTGCTTGTTATATATTTGGAAATTGCAGGTTTAAGTTTTAATGCAAATAATGAAGTAAGAATAATTTTTATTAAATCACCCGGTATAAAAGGATATACGCCTGCAATAAGGGCTTTATTTAAGTTCATACCGGTAATCATTGAGAGGTATGATACCCCTGTTAAATATATTATAATTAGTCCTATAATATTAACAGACATAAGTGTAATAAAATTCAGCTTTCTTCTTTTCAGCAAGAGTGATATAACAAGTGCGGCGATTGGAAAGCCCATGAGATATCCTCCTGTTGGTCCTATTAAAATACCCAGACCTCCTCGTAATCCGGCAAATACGGGGATTCCTACTGCTCCGAGAAGATCGAATACAAAAAGGCTAAAAAAAGCCGTTAAAGGATTTAAAAGATTACCTGCCAGCATTACGGCAAAAGTTTGTCCGGTAATTGGCACTGGAGAAAATGGAAGTGGAATACTGATGAACCCCATTATAAATGTTAAAGTTGCAAATAGTGCCGCCAAAACCATGTCTTTTACGGATAATATCGGATTTTTCATATTGATAACGCCTCCTTTTTTATATTCATTATATAATTTTAATTTAGAAATGTCAACTTATAAAAAAAATAGGTTAACTATTATGCTGTTGACAATTTTATATTTTATATATAATATATAAATAAAACATTAAATAAAGGCTGTGATGGTAAGGAGTAAGTATATCGGGCAAAAGAGAGGGACATCTCATAGGCTGAAAAGATTCCCTGCCGAAGATTTGCTGAAGGTAGTGCCTGAGCCTGTAAGCTGAATTTAAGTAGGTTTAAACGGGTATGCCCGATACAGCTTAAGTGATAAAACAAGGTGGTACAGCGGATAACCTTCGCCCTTTAGGAAGAAGGTTATTTTTGATATTAATGTATAAGTGGTAATCATATTAGGTTGAAATTTTTATATTTTGATATATGATAATGGAAGGAGATACATATATGGATATAGCAAAGACATATAGTCCAAAAGAATTTGAAGATAGAATTTATAATGAATGGATGCAAAAGGGATATTTTACGCCTAAAATTGATCCTGATAAAAAGCCTTTTACGATAGTTATCCCTCCCCCAAACATAACGGGTCAGCTTCATATGGGACATGCATTGGATAATACGATGCAGGATATTATAATAAGATGGAAAAGAATGCAGGGATATGCCGCATTATGGATACCCGGTTCAGACCATGCCAGTATTGCAACAGAGGTTAAAGTTATTGATAAACTTAAAGAAAATGGGCTTTCAAAAAGAGATATTGGCAGGGAGAAATTTTTAGAAACGGCATGGGAGTGGAAGGAAAAATATGAAAACCGCATTCTGAATCAACTTAAAAAAATGGGTTCTTCCTGTGACTGGAGCAGGAAAAGATTCACACTTGATGAGGTATGCTCAAGGGCGGTTAAGGAAGTATTTGTTTCACTTTATAAAAAAGGGCTTATATATAGGGGCGACAGAATAATAAATTGGTGTCCTTGTTGTAAAACCGCCTTATCAGATGCAGAAGTTGAACATGAAGAGCAGTTTGGACATATGTGGCATATAAGATATCCGGTAAAAGATGAACATAGATATGTTGTAATAGCAACAACCAGACCCGAAACAATGCTTGGAGATGTAGCTGTTGCAGTAAATCCTGACGATGAAAGATATAAAGACATCATTGGGAAGACATTGATACTTCCTATTGTAGGAAGGGAAATACCCGTTATAGCGGACAGTTATGTGGATATGTCTTTTGGAACGGGTGCAGTTAAAGTGACACCGGCACATGACCCTAATGATTTTGAAATGGGTATAAGACACGACCTTAAATTCATAAACATAATGAATGAGGATGCAACAATAAATTCAAACGGCGGTGATTATGAAGGGCTTGATAGATATGAAGCAAGGCGAAAAATTATAAACAAGCTTAAAGATATGGGGCTATTGGTAAAGGTTGAGGAACATGTTCACAATGTTGGGCATTGTTATAGATGTAATACAACGGTTGAACCCTTTCTTTCAAAGCAGTGGTTTGTAAAGATGGAGCCTTTGGCTGAGCCGGCTCTTGAAGTAGTAAAGAACAAGAAGGTTCAGTTTATACCTGAAAGATTTGCGAAAAACTATATTAACTGGCTGGAAAATATCAGGGATTGGTGTATTTCAAGGCAGCTCTGGTGGGGTCATAGGATACCCGCATGGTATTGCGATGAATGTGGACATATAACAGTGTCAAAAGAGGAACCTTATAAATGTGAAAACTGCGGAAGCAGACAAATACATCAGGACGAGGATGTTTTAGATACATGGTTCAGTTCTGCATTATGGCCTTTTTCTACAATGAGATGGCCGGAAGAAAGTCAAGATCTAAAATATTTCTTTCCCACAAATGTTCTTGTAACAGGCTATGATATTATTTTTTTCTGGGTTGCAAGGATGATATTTATGAGTCTTGAATTTATGCATGAGGTTCCCTTTAGGCATGTACTGATACATGGTCTTGTAAGAGATGAGCAGGGAAGGAAAATGAGCAAATCATTGGGAAATGGCATAGATCCGCTTGAAATTATAGATAAATATGGTGCGGATACCTTGAGATTCACATTAATAACAGGAAATGCTCCCGGGAATGACATGAGGTTTAGTTATGATAAGGTAGAAGCCAGCCGGAATTTTGCTAATAAATTATGGAATGCGTCCAGATATGTTTTACTTAACCTTACTGAAAATGATACGGTTCTTTATACAGAAAACATGACACTTGCTGATAAATGGATATTGACAAGGCTAAATAATGTTGTCAAAGAAGTAACTGAGAATCTTGATAAATATGAACTTGGTATAGCAGCAGGAAAACTTTATGATTTTGTATGGAGTGAGTTTTGCGATTGGTATATAGAGTTAAGTAAACCTGTTTTATACGGTGATGATTTTCAGGCAAAAAGGGTTACGAAATCCATCCTAAGATATGTACTTGATGATATTTTAAGGCTTTTGCATCCTTTTATGCCTTTTATAACAGAAGAGATATGGCAAAACATACCACATAATGGTGAAAGCATAATGGTATCAAAGTGGCCGGAATATAATGAAGAACTTAATTTTGAAGATGAGGCAAAGAAAACCCAGATCTTAATGGAGACTATAAAGATAATAAGGAATTTAAGAAGTGAAGTAAATGTTTCGCCAGCTAAAAAATCAAGGGTAATAATTTCAACAGAAAATGAGGATATGATAGATATATTCAAAGATGGTGAAAATTATATTTTAAAACTGGCAGGTGCATCTGAAATTTTGATAGAGCATAATAAGGAGTTTCTTCCCCAAAAAGCGGTGAGTGGCACAGTTAAAGATGCGTTGATATTAATGCCTCTTGAAGACCTTATTGATATTGATGTGGAAATAAAAAGGCTTAACGATGAAAAGATAAAAGTATTAAGCGAAATTAATAGAGCTGAGGGTATGCTTAAGAATAAAAACTTTGTAAGTAAAGCACCGGAAGCTGTTGTAAATGCCGAAAAGGAAAAGTTAGAAAAATACAAAGCAATGCTTGAAAATATTAAAGACAGGCTTCAATATCTAAAAAGATAATTATTCACTAAGCCTCTTGGGAGGTAATGACATGTTTACATTTTTTAAGAAGGTTGAAAAAAAACCCATACTTGAGATAAGAGAGGTAAATTTAAAAGATGCTAAAGGAATAGTAAATCTTATGGATGGTGTGGGTAAAGAAAAAATATATATGGTTACAGATGAATACAGCTTGACAGAAGAAGAAGAAAGACAGCTTATAAGAAGATTGGACCATAATAAGGATTTAATCCTTATTGCAGATTATGGAGGTCAAGTAGTAGGCTGTCTTACCCTTTTCAGGTATTATGGCGGCAGGTCATCAAAAGTACAACATGTTGCTGAAATAGGAATAAGCATTAATTCTGAATTTAGAAATTCGGGTATTGGTTCAAAACTGTTTGAGTATGCTATAAAATGGGCGAAACAAAAGAATTATAAAAAATTATGTTTAAGTGTTTTTAGTACAAATGAAATTGCAATACATCTTTATAGGAAGTATGGATTTAAAGAAGAAGGCAGAAGAAGAGCACAATTTAAGATAGGGTCGGATTATGTCGATGAAATCTTAATGGGGTTATTTATATGATAAAGAATGGTTGAGGTGAAATTATGGATTATCAAGAGGCAATGGATTATATTAACAATACCAATAAATTTGGGATAAAACTTGGGTTGGATATAATAAGTGAGATTCTCAAGCATATGGGAAATCCTGAAAAGAATCTTAAAATAATTCATGTAGCAGGAACAAACGGCAAGGGTTCTACATGCTCGTTTTTAAGTCATATTCTAAGATGTGCATCATATAAAGTTGGACTTTATACGTCACCATATCTTGAATGTTTTGAAGAAAGGCTTAGAATAAATGGCAAAAATATTCCAAAAGAAAAATTGGTTTATTATGTAGAATATATAAAACCTATTATTGATAAAATAATAGAAGAGGGATATGACTGTCCTACTGAGTTTGAACTTATTACAGCAATCGCATTCAAATACTTTTATGATGAAGAGGTTGATTTTGTTGTTCTTGAGGTAGGTTTAGGCGGAAGGTTTGATGCAACGAATGCTATTGAAAAATCTCTTTTGTCAATAATTACTACAATAGATTATGACCATATGGATAGATTAGGAAATACAATTGAAGAAATAGCATACGAAAAAGCCGGTATTATAAAACAAAATGGCATTGTTGTAAGCTGTTTTCAAAACATAGGTGCACTAAATGTTATAAAAGATGTATGCAAAGATAAAAATGCAACCCTTATAATACTGGATAAAGAGGATATAAATATAAAAGAGATGACGTCTTATAAGCAGATTTTCGATTTTAAAGGATTTAAAAATCTTGAGATAAGGCTTATTGGGAAACATCAGGTATATAATGCCTCACTTGCTGTTCTTGCTATAATAAAATTGAAGAAATACAATATTAATATTGATGAAGATTGTATAAGAAAAGGACTTGTAGATACTACATGGCCCGGAAGATTAGAGATTATTTCAAGGTCACCTTTAGTGGTAATAGATGGTGCTCATAATCTTCAAGGGGTAAGGGTTTTAAAAGACGCCCTAAAGCTTTTTACGTATAAAAAACTGATTTTAGTTGTCGGCATGCTTAGAGATAAGGATACTGAAAATATGCTGAATCTTATTGTTCCTGAAGCAGATATTGTTATTGCAACAATGCCAATCAGTGATAGGGCATATACTGCAGAGGAACTTTCCAAAAGAATTAAAATAGCAGATGTGGTGCATTTTGAAGATATTGATGCTGCTGCGAGATATGCCTTAAGCAAGGCGGATAGTGATGATATGGTTCTATTTAGTGGTTCACTTTATATGATAGGTCATTTAAGGAGTTTTTTAAAGAATGTAATATTTCCATCTTCTCATTAATATACTGTATTGTATTATATACTCTGAGAAGGTGGTTATATGGAATATAATAACAATAACCTTTTGCAAGAAATTGATAGAGCCCTTAAATTTATGAAGGAAGCAGAAACATGTTTTGAACATGTCGAAGAAGAGGATTATCTTAAAACAAAACTTGCAAAACTTAGGTACGATTTTGCCAGACAAGAATATATAAGATTGTTAAAAATTGCTAAGGAACGGAAAATGAGATATAATTTACAGGACTTATACGAAAAAATATTAGATGTCTGACATAAGATGTTTATTGATATTTTTATATTGTAAATATTATAGATTAATTTGTATAATACTCAAAAATTAAATTGTATGAAGTGTGCTTTTTGTACACTTTATTTTTTAAGGAGGCAAAAATGAGGAAAATACTTACTATTGCTGGTTCTGACAGTATAGGTGGAGCGGGAATCCAGGCTGACCTTAAAACATTTTGTGCGCTGGGAGTTTATGGTATGTCTGTGATAACTGCTGTAACTGCTCAAAATACAAGAGGGGTTTTTGATGTCCGGAATATGGATGAAAGTATAATTAAAGAGCAGATTGACTGTGTATTCGATGACACTGATGTTGATGCATTAAAAATTGGAATGGTTTCAACTGGGTCTATAATTGAAGTGATAGCATCATCATTGAAAAAATGGAAGGCTCAAAACATTGTGTTAGATCCTGTTATGATATCTAAAAGCGGGTATTATTTATTGAAAACGGATGCGATTAATGTATTGAAAACAAAATTAATGCCTTTAGCAGATATACTTACACCAAATATTCCTGAAGCTGAAGTTATAACAGGAATTAAAATAAATGGAATTGATGAAATGAAAAAAGCTGCAAAGATGATGGTAGACATGGGAGCAAATGCAGTTGTTGTTAAAGGGGGGCATCTAATAAATGATGCGGCGGATGTATTTTATGATGGGAAAGAGCTATTTATAATGCCGGAAGATAGATTAAACACAAAAAATACACATGGTACAGGATGTACATATTCTGCTGCGATTGCATCATATCTTGGGAAGGGATTTAGTAGAAAAGAAGCTGTATTAAATGCAAAAAGGTATATTACTACTGCTATTAAAAATTCACTTTCGATAGGCAAAGGTGTCGGACCTTTAGGACACCTTATCGACCTTTACAGAAGGGCAGGTGTAGATTATTGAAAATATAATGATAAAAAACTGAGGAGTGTTAAACTTGCTATTGAAAAATTAATTAAACTGTGATAAAATAATACTTGCGTCGGGGCATAGCGCAGAGGTAGCGCGCGCGGTTCGGGACCGTGAGGTCGCAGGTTCAAATCCTGTTGCCCCGACCATTTTTGTGGCATATAATCTCCCCCTGCATATTATAAAGTATAGATATGCGGGGGGATTTAAGTTGAATATATATGTTGCCAATAAAGGGGAAGATACAGTTCAACGCATAAACATTAATAAACACATTAATGATTTTTTAAGGCTCAAGCCATTAAAAGCAATGTATAATGTATTACAATATAATAGAGAACCTGTTGTAGGTCCACATAGGATGATTTTTGATAAAGTCAGTAATAAACTATATACCTTAAACGAATATGATGATTCAATAAGTATAATAGATATTAATAGTTTTAAATTTTTAAGGACAATTTATGCAGGTGCTTGTCCTAATAATGGTATTATCCTTAACAATGATATATTAATAACAAATGGTGATGGTGATTGCATAAGTGTTTTTAATATTAAATCTGAAAAAATAGTAGAACAGATAAAGGTGGGAAGTCAGCCACAGGCGATATTATACAATAAAAGGTTTGGTAAAATTATAGTATGCAATATGAATTCAGATTCTATAACAATTATAAATCCTTTAGATTTTTCGGTAGAGAAAGATTTTGTTGTAGGTTCAAAGCCATATGATATGTGTTTTTCAAATGATGAAAAATATCTTTTTGTAAGTAATACCTATCTTGAATCCGGCCTTGATGGAACTATTTCTATTTTTGACATGTCAAGTGAGAAAATAGTTAATACTTTAAAGTGTGGAAAACTACCAATTTCGATTTGTTCTGATGAAAAATATATTTATGTTGTTAATTCTTGTTCAAATACATTAAGGAGAATATGTATAAAGACAGGAGAATATAAAGAAATATATTGTGGTTATATGCCTTCGTATATTACTGTAAAAAATAGAAAAGCTTTTATATCAAATACAGGTGAAAATAAATTATTGTTGATTGATATTGAAAATTTTTTAGTTGAAAAAAGTATAGAAATGGGAAAAGAGCCTGATGGTATTTTTATTGAAACGTAAGTTTATTTATTATATAGCCATATATATCCTGTGATTTTTGTTTCCAGTTATCACAAATTATCTTTGCTTGTTCTGCATCTACTACACTTATACTTAAATCAATCAGTGTAATTCCATTTTCTACAACTTTACAGTTTGCAATATATTCGCTTGCCGATTTTTTGGAATAAATTGCTATATATTGAGATTCCTGCTTAAAAGTTTCTTTGTTGTAAAGTATATATTTATCGATTTTTTTCCTTGTTTCTTCAGGAATATGTGTTAAAAATAATTTTAAAGCAGTTAAACCTGATTCGCTTAAAAAGAATTTATTATCTTCAAATATTATAAATTTGCTATCATTAAGTTCATTCAAAAAATGTTTCAGATAAAAGTAATTCATTAATTTGTTATCAACTATAATCCTGTTAATTTGTTCACCTGTTAAAGGCATATCAATTCTTTTTAATATATATAATATAATAAGTTTATTTTCCGCTAATTCCTGAGTTTCATAGCTCAATATATCACTTCCTTTCTTAACAATATATCATAAGACTATTTCATTTTAACATAAAGTACGTAAAAATAAAAGAGAATATAAAAATATACCCTCTTTTAATATTTTACTATATATATTAATATTTGCTATTGACGAGTTTTTTTAGGATTTTCTAATTTTACACCATTTGCCATGGCTTTTTCAGCAAATTGGACTATTCTTTGCACCATATGTCCCCCGACTGCTCCGCAATCCCGACTTGATAAATGCCCCCAATAATCTTCTGAGCCTTGTTTCACCGGTAAGCCGAGTTCTGCAGCAATTTCATATTTTAAATTATCAAGTGCCTGATGTGCTTCCGGCACCATTTTAGGATTATCATTCCAACTTCCTTTAGCCATTTTTATCTCACTCCCAATTTTTATTTATTTCAATATTAATTTGCCCAGATAAGATTTATTTATGCTTTAAAAATATGTTAAAATATTTTTATACTATTTTTAAAAAGGTGATAAAATGAACAAACAGGAAATTTTACAAAAAAATGCTAAAAAATGGGGTGCATCTTTGGTTGCTTTTTCAAATCTTGATGGTGTACTTCCTGATAATTTAAAGGATTTACCTTATGGCATGACAATTGTAATAAAATTATCTGACAGAATCATAGATGAAATAAAGGATAAACCGACATATACTTATTTTCATCATTACCGTTCAGTAAATACTTTAATTGATCAGATTACCTTAAGAATGGTTTTGATGATAGAAGAATTTGGATATAATGCCCTTGCAGTGCCAGCATCACAGTCGATAGCTGAATTAGGCGAATATAGAGGGCTTTTTCAGCATAAGACTGCTGCGACAAGAGCTGGTATCGGATGGATAGGGAAAAATGATTTATTGATAACAGAAAAATACGGTCCAAGGGTAAGACTTGGTACCGTATTGACTGATATGCCTTTTAAAACTGGAATACCAATTGTAGAAAGCAAATGCGGTGATTGCAGCCTTTGTGTTAAAAGCTGTCCTGCGATGGCTTTAAATGGATACAAATGGGAGGAAGGGATTGAAAGATCTAAGATTTTAGATGCGAGGGCATGCAGTGAATATATGAAAAAAAATTACCAACATATTGGGAGAGGTTCTGTTTGCGGTATTTGTATGAGGGTTTGCCCATATGGCAAAAAAACCGATATAACAAAAACCGCTAAAATAAAAACTTGATTTTTATTTCAAATCGTTTAGATTATAGGGTGTTTCCTGATAAACATAATAATTAAGCCAGTTAGAAAAAAGGAGATTTGCATGTCCTCTCCAGCGTACAATCGGTTCTTTATGGGGATTATCATCTGAAAAATAATTTTTTGGGATTTTTATATCAATCCCCTTTTGCTTATCTCGTTCATATTCATATTTAAGTGTTAACTTTTCATATTCAGAATGACCCATTACAAAGATTTGTTTTCCTCCTTTTGTTTTTAATATATAAAGACCTGCTTCATCAGATTCTGATAATATTTCAAGTTCTTTTACTTTTTCAATATCTTTGCGGCGTATTTCAGTATGTCTTGAATGTGGGGCATAGAATTCATCATCAAATCCCCGCATAAGTTTTGCATTTTTTACGTTTACTCTATGTTTAAATACACCAAACATTTTTTGTTTAAGGGGATATTTCGGTATCCCATAATGGTAATAGAGTCCAGCCTGTGCCCCCCAACAAATATGAAGTGTTGAACAAACATTTTGAGTACTCCATTTCATTATTTGGGTAAGTTCATCCCAATAATCAACATCTTCAAAATCCAATTGTTCAACGGGTGCACCTGTTATGATAAGCCCATCAAATTTTTCATTTTTCAAATCATTAAAACTTTTATAAAAATTAATTAGATGATCCGATGGTGTATGCTTGGGTGTATGTGAAATAGGATAAAAAAGCGTAATATTTACTTGTATTGGAGTATTTCCTATTAATCTTAGAAGCTGCGTTTCTGTAGCAATTTTTGTAGGCATTAAATTAAGTATGGCGATTTTTAATGGTCTTATATCCTGATGGGTTGCACGTTCTTCTGTCATAACAAAAATATTTTCATTTGTCAATATTTCGACAGCTGGTAAATTATCGGGAATATTTATTGGCATGTATTTCACCTCGATTTTGATAGAATAATTTGTTGAATCTATGATATTATAGCATAATTTAAAATAAAAATGTAGTAAAAATAAAAGAAAAAAATTATTAAATAATATTGACTTTAAATTATAAAGAAGATATAATTAATTTGTAAATAATAAATATTAAAAAGGAGTTGTTATAATATGAGTGATAATTACATTTATTCTGCTGAAAAAGTTATTGATGACCTTTCTCGAAAGCCTGGTTTTGTTGACACAGCCATAAAACGTTGGGAAAAGCGTGATCCAAAATGCGGTTTTGGCTACAAAGGTATTTGCTGCAGGTTATGTTCTAATGGACCTTGTAGAATAACCCCAACTCAGCCGGTAGGGATTTGTGGTGCTACAGCAGATACAATAGTTGCACGCAATCTTTTGAGGGCAATAGCGGCAGGTAGTTCTTGCTATATTCATCATTGTCGTAATGCAGCTAATACATTACTTTCTGCAGCTGAAGGCAAATCATCTTATACCATTAAAGATGAGGAAAAGCTAAAAAGATATGCTCAGAAAATAGGCATTAATACCAATAAAGATGTAAAAAGAATTGCTTATGAATTTGCTACAAAAGTATTAAATGACCTTTCTAAGCCTTACACAGAAAAATCTGAACTTGTTTATAAATTATCTTTACCTGCAAGGGTTTCGACTTGGGAAAAACTTAATATATTGCCTGGTGGTGTTAATGAAGAAATCATTGCGGCACTTACTAAGACGTCTACCAATTTGAATAGTGACCCTGTTGATATGGCATTGCATTGTTTAAGACTTGGTATCATAACAGGTATATATGGTCTTGAATTAACTTGCATAATGCAGGACATACTGCTTGGAAGTCCAAAGATTACTGCAACCCATTCTAATTTTGGTGTTATTGATCAGGGCTATATTAATCTCGCAACTATTGGAGGACATCAACAGGTTGTTTCAAATCGTATTTTGGAATTGGCAAGTAACAAGGAATGGGTTAAAAAGGCTCAGGAAGCCGGAGCTAAAGGTTTTAAAATATATGGTGTAACCTGTGTTGGACAGGATTATGAAATGAGATGTGCTTCTGATAAAAACAGTGCATTTGGCGGATATGTCGGTAATAATTTTACACAGGAATATATCTTAGGTACAGGAGCCATAGACCTTGTATTCTCAGAGTTCAACTGCACCTTACCTGGTATTGAACCAATATGTAAAGAATACTTAGTAAAACAGATATGCCTTGATGATGTGGCAAAAAAAGTGGGAGCAGACCTCTATCAATTCCAGCCTGAAAAAGCTGATGAGTATGCTGCTATTACACTTAATGAGGCTATAAAAGCTTATAAAAATAGGCGCGGAAAAGTTAAAATAGATGTTCCTGCTGAGAAAACCCCGGCTATGACGGGATTTACTGAAGACAGCATTAAAGGAGCTCTAGGTGGTTCATGGAAACCTCTTATTGATTTAATAGTTAAAGGTGATATAAAGGGTGTAGCAGGTGTTGTCGGCTGCTCTAATATGGCTGCAAAGGGTCATGGTATATATGGCGTGGAATTGACCAAAGAGCTTATTAAAAGAGATATATTGGTACTTGGAAACGGATGCGTAGGAGGAAATCTTGAGAATGCGGGACTTTACGGGTTAGGAAGCATCGAACTGGCGGGTCCTAAGCTTAAAGAAGTATGCCGTAAATTAAATATACCTCCTGTTTTAAATGTAGGTCCTTGTCTTTCCATAGGAAGAATTCATATAATAGCAGAGGAAATTGCTGAAGTATTAAAGGTGGATGTACCACAAATACCAATAGTTGCTTCTGCACCTCAATGGCTTGAAGAACAAGCTTTAGCCGATGGAACCTTCGGTGTTGTTCTTGGACTTGACCTGCTTCTTGGAACACCGCCTGCTGTAACAGGAAGCAACTTAATAACAGAACTTCTTACATCAAAATTAAAGGATATGGTAGGTGCACGGTTTATAATAGAAGCTGATCCTATCCTCGGAGCTGATGCTATGGAAAGTTCTATAATGGAAAGGCGCAAACTGCTTAATATATAATCGGGAAATATAATTAGAAGATATTGGAGGAATGAAATATGGATGTCAAAGGCGGCACAAAATATATATTTGCTGATATAAAAAAATGTCTTGGATGCCGTTGCTGCGAACAAGCCTGCGCTGATGCTAACGGAAACCGCCCATATTGGGAGCTTTTAGAGTCGGGAATTCCTTTAAGCCCAAATATAAATATTTTATATATTTTTTTACAGGATAAAAATTATCCTGTTATGGCTCAGGCAGTTTGCAGACAATGTGAAGATGCCCCTTGTGTTAAAATATGTCCGGTAAAGGCTATAAGTGTAAATCCAGACGGTATAAAAGTAATTGATAAACGGCGTTGTATTGGATGCCACAGTTGCTCAATTGTATGTCCTTTTGGTGCAGTATATGTCCCGGATAAACATGCTGTTGCCACAAAGTGCACACTTTGTATAGAAAGAAAAGGAGCAGAAGGACAACCGGCCTGTGTAGAGGCATGTCCAAATGGTGCTATAAAATTAGTTAATACAAAAGAAATCGGACAGGAAAAAGTAAAAAAAATTGTTAGCGACACATTCTCAAATAAATAATAAAACTCCCCATCAAAGGGGAGTTTTATTATTTATTTAGTTGTAAATGTCAGGCTAACGAAACTTTTATAGGGGTAGCATTGGAAAGATTATCACTTACTGGGCATCTGCTTTCAACAGATTCAAGCCATTTTTCCAGTGTTTCCTTATCTGCATCTGCATACGGTTTTATTGTTACCCTGATTTCCTTATATCCAGCTCTGTCTCCAGCTATATTTTTTGTAAATTTTGCTGGATTAATATCACCTTCCAATGCTATTTCTGTACCCTTAAGCGTAAATCCCATCTCCTTGGCAACGAGATGACCGGTAATATTGATACATCCAGAAAGTGCAGCTAATAAATACTCCAATGGATTTGGACCCTCATTTGTACCACCGAGGTTTCCTGGTTCATCAATTATTACTCTGAAACCTCTTGCTTCAACTACTGTTTTCAAATTGTTTTCATTTTTAGCTTTTACACTGAATTTTACTGTAGCCATTAAAAAGACCTCCTTTAGTTTATTATACATCCTTATGGTATAGGGATTATTTTAATATAAATATACAATGCTTTTTTATGTTTGTCAACTAATTTTTAAATCTGTTTGAAATAAATTTATTTGGGCAGTATAATATATACATAAAAATATCCATAAATTTTAAACGCAGATGATAAAAATAAAAAGAATATTTCACACAGCAAAGATATATTATATAAATGATGATAAATTTAGAAAATCAGGTGATTTTATGAAATATTTAATTAAAAATAAAATAAACATCCTGTCATAATTACTATCTTTTATTAATATTTATATCATTAGAAGGAACACATGATGGAAGGAGAGAGTAAATACATGGCAGGAAATGTTTTAGAGAATAATTCAGTAAATGTAACAGGTAAAATCATATCAGGTCTTGAATTTAGTCATGAATTATATGGCGAACAATTTTTTAATTTCACATTAAAGGTACCTCGATTAAGTGATGTAACAGATATATTGCCGGTAACAATTTCGAATAGACTGTTTGAAGGGATGAATTTAGAAACTGGTATAAGGGTGAGAATTGAAGGTCAATTAAGGTCATATAACAGACAATCTGTTGACGGTAAAAACAAACTGATTTTGACGATTTTTGCAAGGGATATTATAATTATAGATGAGGAGGAATTCGTAAAAAATCCTAATGAAATATTTCTTGATGGTTTTATATGTAAACATCCGGTTTATAGAATAACACCCTTTGGAAGGGAAATTGCGGATATGCTGATTGCTGTAAATAGGTCTTACAATAAGTCTGATTATATACCTGTAATTGCATGGGGAAGGAATGCGAGGTTTTGTGAAAAGCTGAGCGTTGGTGACCACATAAGGCTTTGGGGCAGGGTGCAAAGCAGAGAATATCAGAAAAAAAGAGGTGATAATGAAGTAGAAACACATATTGCTTATGAAGTATCAATAACAAAGATGGAAAAAGTTGATAACGAAGGTAAACTTAGGGAAAAAGATGAATAAAGGGGGTACACATATTGGAAAAAGGGCTTATTCAAATATATACTGGAAACGGGAAAGGTAAAACTACTGCTGCAGTAGGACTTATCGTGAGGGCGATAGGAAGGGGTTTTAATGTATACATGATTCAGTTTTTAAAGGATCGTGATACTGGAGAATTACATACCCTAAGTCATTTTGATAATTTTAAGGTTTTTAGATTCAAATCATCGAAGAAATTTTTTTGGCAGATGAATGATGAAGAAAAGGATTTACTTAAAAAGCAGTTAAAAGAAGCGTATGAATTTATAGTAGATGTTTTAAAAAATAATAAATGTGACCTTCTGATACTGGATGAGATAATGGGAGTTTTACATAATAATCTTTATTCGATTGATGATATAATTAAATTGATGGATATGAAACCTGAAGGCATGGAAATGGTTATGACAGGAAGGAATGCACCTGAAGAGCTTATTGAAAGGGCTGACCTTGTTACTGAGATGAAGCTTATTAAGCATCCATATGAGAAAGGTATCAAATCACGATGTGGTATAGAGTTTTAAACCCGGGATATCCCGGGTTTAAAACTATCCTCTTAAATCATCAAGTAATTTTGTTCGTTCTTTGGTTTTTTCGTCTTTTATTTTTACGATTTTAGCAGGTACACCGGCTACAACAGTATTTGGCGGGACATCTTCAATAACTATAGAACCTGCCCCTACAACTGAGTCATGCCCTACTCTGACACCTTCAAGAACTACCGCATTTGCTCCTATTAATACATTGTCTTCAAGTACAACAGGTATACTGCTTGGAGGTTCAAGTACTCCTGCTATTACAGCACCTGCGCCAACATGGACATTTTTGCCTATAATTCCTCTTGCACCAATTACTGCATTCATATCTATCATTGTATTTTCTCCAATTTCAGCGCCTATGTTTATAATTGCCCCCATCATTATAACTGCATTTTTCCCGATTTTAACTCTATCTCTTATGACAGCGCCAGGTTCTATACGTGCATCTATATTTTTTATGTCAAGAAGGGGGATTGCTGAATTTCTTCTGTCAAGTTCAAGGCGGAATTTTTTTATCCTGCTGCTATTTTTATTTAGTAATTTTTGAATATCCTCAAGTTCTCCAAATGCTATTTTAAAATTGTTTTCACCATAAATTTCAATGCCATCTATATCTGTATAATTTAATTCACCATCGATATATGCTTTAACAGGTGTGGCTTTTTTTGATTCTTTTATAAATCTTGCAATTTCATATGGATTTGTAATTTCATCTTTCGGTTTCAAATTCAAATCATCCTTTCTCAAGAAGGGAGTTCATATCATATATACCTGGTTTTTGGTTAACAATAAATTCTGCGGCCTTTAATGCCCCAATGGCAAAAATTTCTCTTGACCTGGCAGAATGACTTATTGTAAGAATTTCATCATGCCCTGCAAATATTACATCATGTTCTCCTACAATTGTGCCGCCTCTTATTGCATGTATTCCAAGTTCGTTTTCTTTTCTTGTATCTGTTTTGCTATGTCTGCCATAAATATATTCTTTTTTTTCGGTTAAAACCTCATTTATAGCATCTGCTATCATAAGAGCGGTACCGCTTGGAGCATCTTTTTTCATATTATGGTGTTTTTCTATGATTTCTATATCGTAATTATTTTGAAGAATCTTTGCTGCTTCTTTTACTAAATTTATTAATATATTTATACCTAAGGACATATTTGCTGAACGAAAAATAGGTATTGTTTTTGATGCTTCTTTTAAAGCGCATAATTCATCATCACTTAAACCGGTTGTAGCAACAACAACTGGGATTTTTTTTAATTCGGCATTTTTTAACAAGTCAGGTACAGCACTGTGAAATGAAAAATCAATAATAACATCTGCATCTTCTTTTACATCTTTCAAACTGGTATATATGGGGAAATCAGATGATGCAGAATTTTTATCAATACCTGCCACAATTTTGTAATCCGATTTTTCAGAAACAAGCCGAGATATAACCCTGCCCATTTTACCATTACAGCCATGGTTTATTATCATTAACATTGATTATTCCCCCTTTATGTTAAAACCATACGTTTTAAGGGTAGATTTAAGTATTTCGAGATTTTTATCGCTCATATTTACAAGAGGCAGCCTTAACGGTCCTACTTCAAACCCTATTAAATTCATTGCGGTTTTTATAGGTATTGGGTTTGTTTCAATGAAAAGCACCTTATTTAACAAATTAAGTTCTAACTGTATTTCTCTTGCTTTTTCAATATCACCGTTTAAATATGAAGTTGTCATTTCATGTACTTTTTTCGGCACAATATTTGCAGCAACAGAAATAACACCAAGTCCTCCAAGAGACATAATAGGTACAACCTGGTCATCGTTACCGGAATATATATGGAATGATTTTCCCATAATGCGGGCAATTTCTGCTATCTGTGAGATATTACTGCTGGCTTCTTTTACTGCTACTACATTATCAACTTTTTTGCATATTTCAAATAATGTTTCGGGAGTTATGTTCATTCCGGTTCTTCCGGGCACATTATAAACGATAATCGGTATATTGACATGTTTTGCAATTTCGCAATAATGTTCAACAAGCCCTTTCTGTGTTGTTTTATTATAATAAGGGGTTATAACAAGTAAGGCATCAGCACCCTTTGAAGCTGCAAATGTGCTCATTTCGATGCTGTGTGCTGTATTATTCGAACCTGTTCCCGCGATTACCGGTATTCTTCCTGCAACTTTATCAATGGTATATTCTATTGTATCCATCTTTTCTTTATCTGTCATTGTAGAAGCCTCACCGGTTGTACCACATACAATTATCGCATCGGTACCTTCTTTTATTTGCCATTCTAATAATTCACCAAGTTTTTCAAGATTTACGCTATCCTCTGTAAAGGGTGTAACTATGGCAACACCAGACCCTTTGAATACTGACATTTTAAAACTCCTTTCACATATTTTTGATTAATAGCTCTGCTATCTGGACAGCGTTAGAAGCAGCACCTTTTCTTACGTTATCTGCAACAATCCACATGTTTAAACCACTGTATACTGTTTCATCACGTCTTATCCTACCTACATATACTTCATCATGACCTTTTGCAATGGTAGCCAATGGGTATATATTGTTGTCAGGGTCATCTCTTAAAATTACGCCGGGGGCGTTTTTTAATAAATCCTTTAATTCTTCCATTTCATATGGTTTTTCAAATTCCAAATTTACAGATTCGCTGTGTGAAATTTCGACAGGTACTCTTACTGCCGTAGGGGAAACCTTTATCGAATCATCACCCATAATTTTCTTTGTTTCATTGACCATTTTCATTTCTTCTTTAGTATAACCATCGGGTAGAAATACATCTATATGCGGCAGACAGTTGTTTGCGATTGGGTATGGGAATACTTGGTTTGGTTCGCCTTTAAGACTTCTTTCAAGGTCATCGACACCTTTTTTACCTGCCCCTGATACAGCTTGGTATGTCGAAACAACTATTCGCTTAATCTTATATTTATCATGAAGTGGTTTTAACGGAACAACCATCTGAATTGTTGAGCAATTTGGATTTGCGATTATTCCCTTGTTCCATGAAATATCCTGAGGATTTACTTCAGGAACAATTAATGGAATATTTTCGTCCATTCTCCATGCACTTGAGTTGTCAATAACGGTAACTCCTTTTGATGCTGCAATTGGCGCATATTTTTTACTGGTAGAACCGCCTGCTGAAAAAAGAGCGATTTGTATATCGCGATCAAAGCTATTTTCATTTAATTCTTCTACTGTATATTCGTTTTCTCTAAATTTAAGTTTTTTACCAGCTGATTTAGATGATGCAAAAAGATATAATTTGTCAACGGGGAAATTTCTATCTTCAAGTACTTTTATAAATGTGTTTCCAACCATTCCGGTTGCACCTACAATTGCTACATTGACTCCCATGTTTAACCTCCTCAATACAATTTAATAAATTTAAAAAGAAATTTTTATTAATATAAAATATATCATTAATATTATATGAAGTCAATAAAATAAGGTTAACTGCATATTAAAATAGCTTCCTTATTAAAGAAGATATTTTTTGGTGTATCCGTCATATGGGATAGCTAAGTGATGAAAGCCCGCTAAATAAAATAAATATTTGGCTTTTATTTTATTGTACTTTCAAGGGATTTTATATCTATCTCGAGTATTTCTGATTTTACTTTTGCTATTGTTTTGTCTTTGGATTTTACTGCTTTTTCAAGTTCCGTAAGTCCTGCTTCAAATTTATCGGAAGCATATTTTGCTTCCTTAGGAAGTTTTGGCTTTAATGATTTACATATTGTATTTAAATTTATAATATCTTTTGATATAGTGTCCCAGTCATCTGTATATGTGTTAAATAAGATATCCCTGTTGTAGTACTTTAATCTCTTTAAATCAGGGGGCATTACAGTTTTAAACATATCTTCTAAATCCGGAATATATTTATATACATTATTTGACTTTATCATTATATCATTTAAAGATTTTTGTTCTACGCTTATTGTTAGATTATTAATTGCTGTACTCATATTGTCTATGAGATTTGGTTTTGCTCCTGCTTTAACAGCTATAGGATTTAAAGCATTCCAGTTAGTATGTATATCCTTAACTGTTTGTGAAATAGTATTCCAGGATTTTTCCTGAGGTGCTTGCTCTTCCTCCTGTTTTTCATTTTGCCCTTCTTTCGAGGTTTTCTTACCTTCTTTTTCCTTTCCTTTCTCATTTTTTTCTTTTTCTTTTTGAGCCTGCTGTGGAGGCATGTTCTGCATTTTTTGTGTTTCTTTAATAATAGAATCAATATCCTGTTCTATTTTTTTAAGTTCTTTAGGTAGTTGGGGTTTCTGTGCTGTTTGCGTTTTTTGTGCAATAGGTTTTTTTTGTTTTTTCTGGCAGCCGGATGGAAGTAGAATAAACAATAAAATGAGGATGGCAGATAGTAATTTAAAATATCGTTTCATTTTATTAATCAGCTCCCTATATGTTTTATTCATGATATTAGTTTTGCCATATATAATATTTTTAATCTTTAAGCATAAAAAATATATTGCTACATATTTTTTTTAATGCTATAATTATTGAAGACAAGGGTGTCCTCAAATTAAAGGTTTTTAACTCGTAATTGAGAACACCCTGATTTTAATTTCAAAGAGGAGGATTTGTATGAAAAATAAATACAGCAAAGAGGATGTATTGAGAATTTCCAATGAGCAGGGTGTTGAGTTTATCCATCTTCAGTTTTGCGATATCTTTGGTATCTTAAAAAATGTGTCAATTCCGATTGAGGAACTTGACAAAGCTTTAAACAATGAGCTGATGTTTGATGGTTCTTCGATTGATGGTTTTGTAAGGATTGAAGAATCAGACATGTACTTAAGACCTGATACTAATACGTTTGTTATTTTCCCTTGGAGGACTTCCAGCGGGATTGAAGCAAGGCTTATATGCGATATATATAATCCGGACGGTACACCATTTGAGGGTGATCCGAGATTTGTTCTAAGGAGAAATATAGAAGAGGCTAAAAAGCTTGGTTTTGATACAATGAATGTAGGACCTGAATGTGAATTTTATATGTTTCTCACTGATGAAAAGGGTAATCCTACAACTGTAACACAGGATTCTGCAAATTATTTTGACATGGCGCCGGTTGACCTTGGTGAAAGTGCAAGAAAAGAAATGGTTTCTACATTGAAACAGATGGGATTTGATATTGAGGCTTCACATCATGAAGTAGGTCCTGGACAGCACGAGATTGATTTTAAATATGATAATGCTTTGACAACAGCAGATAATATTATGACATTTAAAATGGTTGTACGGATTATAGCTCAAAAACATGGACTTCATGCTACATTTATGCCTAAACCTGTACATAGAATAGCTGGTTCGGGTATGCATATGAATCAGTCCCTGACAAAAGATGGGAAAAACGCCTTTTACGATCCGGAAGGACCGATGGAATTAAGTCAATATTGTTACCATTATATAGGTGGACTTATGAAACATGCAAAGGCGCTTACCGCAGTAACAAATTCAATTGTCAATTCTTATAAAAGATTGGTATCAGGTTTTGAAGCACCTGTATATATTGCATGGTCAGGACGCAACAGAAGTCCATTGATTAGAATACCTGCCAAAAGAGGAAATTCAACAAGGATAGAATTAAGAAGCCCTGATCCTACAAACAATCCTTACTTGGCACTTTCAGTAGCATTGGCAGCCGGACTTGATGGCATTAAAAATAAAATACTTCCTCCGAAAGCTGTTGACAGGAATATATACAAAATGGGAAAAAGTGAATTAGAGGACCTTAATATAGAAAGATTACCTGCTTCTCTTGAAGAAGCATTAATTGAGCTTGAAAAAGATGAGGTTATAAAAAATGCTCTCGGTTCACATGTTTATAATAAATTTGTTGAAGCGAAATGGGCTGAGTGGAATTCATATAGAAATTATGTTACACAGTGGGAGATTGAGCAATATCTAACGAAATTCTAAGGATTAAGGGGAGTTATTCATGAATAATCAATGGCGTATAGTTGTTGCAGATAGTAATAATAGCAGCAGGAATATTTTAAAGGGAATATTATTGACAAGCGGTCATTTAGTTTATGAAGCAAGGGATGGCGGTAGTGCCATAAGGCTGTCCCGTTCCCTTAAGCCTGACCTTGTACTTGTGGATATGGGTATAACAGGTGTGAATGCATATGAGGTTGCACATATAATTAATGAGGATAATGTTGCACCTGTTATCCTCATTACTCCTACAATACAGAAGGGATTTTTAGATGAAATTAAAAATTATTCCGTATACGCATATCTTTTAAAACCTGTTGATAGATTGCTGCTATTAAATATTGCAGAATTTGTTGTAGAAAACCACAAAAAATATTCAGATCTAAAAAATGAGATTAAAAGTCTAAAAAAACAAATAGAAGCCCGGAAAAAGATAGAAAGGGCAAAAGGTTTATTAATGAAAGTTAAAGGACTTGATGAAGACGGAGCTTATAAATTAATGAGGAAAATGAGCATGGATTCTACATTGCCTATGGAAACAATAGCAGAAAGAATAATGAAAAAGTATCTTTAAAATTATCAACAGATGGATTAACTTATATTAATTACAAATATCTTCAAACACGCCCTTTTTAACAAGTTTACCAAATTTAATCATGAAATTTCCCCTTGCAATAACTGATGAAATATTTAGATTGCTGTCTAAGATTACAAAGTCTGCATCGGATTTTTCTTTTATACATCCTTTTTTAGGATAAATATGAAGTACCTTTGCGACATTTTCAGTAATTATTTTTATGGCTTTTTCTATCGGAAGTACATTTTGAGCAATAATTGTTTTTAAATCTCTGTACAATGTTGTTGCATTGCCGACCATTACCTTTACAAGTTTTTTATCCTCATCAAAAACTGGGATGCTCCCGTTGCTGTCGGAACTCATGGTTATTTTATCAAGAGGAAGTTGATTTTCAATAATTTTTTTTATGGCATCAACCGGTGTTAAGGCGGTTTTTGAATTTTCATCCGGCTTTATGTCTGAGGTAAGGTCTACAGTCCCTCCCATTCGGATAAATTCCATTGCTTGTTCAAATAAACGGCTTATTCTATTTACATGTGTTGGTATAAACTGTGTTACGGGTATTTCCGTATTTTTCACAATGTCAATTATTGGTGTAAGCCCTCGAATTCCTTCACCTACATGGAGGTGGACAATGCCGGGTTTATTGCCGAGAAGACCGCCAACCCTTGCCTCTGCGGCAAGTTTCGTAAGGTCTTCAAGTGTTGGCTGTGCAGACCTATGGTCAGATATGGCAATTTCACCTGTTCCTATTACTTTGTCAATTATTACAAGGTCAGACCTGACGCTATTTGTTAAAGTTCGTGTAGGTAATTCGTATGCTCCCGTATAAATATATGTTGTCAATCCTTCGATTTCAAGTGCTCTTGCTTTTGCAAGAAGTGCTGTCATATTTCTCGTAATACCATCTGCTCCAAGTAAACCTACTACAGTTGTTATTCCACCCTTTGTTAAGTTGCTAAGTTGTACTTCCGGCGTTCTTGTTGCAGGACCACCTTCGCCACCGCCGCCTGCTATATGTACATGCTGATCTATAAACCCCGGAACAACAATATATCCATTTAAATTTACAACTTCAATTTCCGGTAATTCTGGAATCTTGATTTTATCAGCGATTTTTATAATTTTCTCATTGCATGTGAGTATATCTTTTTTGCCAATAGGCTCTGGTGTGTATACTTCACCCCCTTGTAAAAGTAAAAACATCAAATCACCTTCCTATTCTTATTTTACAAATATTATTATAACCCTTTTTTAAGAAATATTTTCATAGAAGCAAAATAAAGCGAAAAATCCTTTTTAAAGGTATTTTTTTATATATTTTTATATATATGGACAAGTCGCAATTTTTAGTCAATTTAATAATATATATATTGAAGGGAGGATTTTCAAATGCCTAATAATATAGTATTTAATCCAGTGGCAGAACAGCTGAAGACCTTAATTCATGGTATGAAAGGCACGACTGCAACACCTTTTTTGCTTGATTCAACTACAGGTAAATTATTGTCGACCGTTGACGGATCTGTTACGGTGGCAGGTACTGTGACAGCTCAGGGTACAGTAACAGTAACGGCATCAGCCCTTGATGTAAGACCGCTTAGTGGTGTCACAGATTCGATTATTGTAAGCAGCGGATCTGTTACGGTGGCAGGTACTGTGACGGCTCAGGGTACAGTAACAGTAACAGCATCAGCCCTTGATATAAGACCGCTTAGTGGTTCAACAGATTCATTCACACTTGGAAGCAGAATATTTGTAGAGGATTCAACGTCTATTGCAAATGTTACAGGAACAGGTGTTGTATTAACAGAAAATACAGGTAATAAGTCGATGTATTCATACTATATAACAAATACAGGCACAAATACTGTTACAGTGAAACTACAGATTAGCCCGACTACAACGGCAACCTATTTTGTTGATGACGGTGCAAGCTATGCTATAGCAGGTGGAGCTATAACAGTGATTGCGACTACCAAATTTATGCAATATACAAGACTTTATTATGATACCGGTGCTACTGCAGTAACAGCACAATTATACTACAATGCACAAGTATAATGTAACGGGGCTTAAAGCCCTGTTACATAAGCTGTGAGAGGGGTGTCTTTATGCTGAGTTTATGTATGATTGTAAAAAATGAGGAAAATAATCTTCTGCGTTGTTTAAAAAGTGTAAAAGAAATAGTCGATGAGATGGTTATTGTAGATACAGGAAGTACTGATAGAACAGTTGAAATAGCAGAGGGTTTTGGCGCAAATGTGTATTATTATAAATGGAATAATGACTTCAGTGCTGCCAGAAATTTTGCCATGGATAAAGCAGAAGGGGAATGGATACTTCTTATGGATGCCGATGATGAACTTGATGGAAAAGAAGCATATAAAATAAAATCATTATTAAAAGACGTTAAAATAGATGCATATTTGTTTGAAACGATAAGCTACGTAGGTGATAGACCGGGTATTGATACGCTTTCAAACCTTAATGTAAGGATTATAAAAAATAAGGCAGAATACAGGTTTACAGGTGCAATACATGAGCAGATACTTATGTCAGTACTTCAGAAAGGAGGCATTGTAAGGGAGATACCCATAAGGGTATATCATTATGGATATCTTAATCAAAATATAAAAGATAAGGACAAAAGGAAAAGGAATATGGGTATACTTGAAGAAGAACTTAAGAAAGACCCTGAAAACCCGTTTCATAATTTCAATATGGGTACTGAATACATGGCACTTGGCAATAATGAAAAAGCTTATGAACATTTTAAAAAAGCCTATGACAACTTAGAAGATGTTAAGACAGGTTATACAAGTAAACTCCTGATAAGAATGATAATGTGTCTAAGTCAGCTTAATAGGATTGATGATGCCTTAAAATTATGCAATGAATCATTAAAAAAGTATGCAGATATAACAGACATTGTTTTTTTAAAAGGTATGATACACCATAGACTAAGACAGTATTCTCTTGCACTGAAGAGCTTTATGAAATGCGTTGAAATGGGAGATCCACCTCTTTTAGACAGGTTTATAACAGGTGTAGGTGGATTTAAGGCATATTATGCAATGGGAGAAATTTATTATGAAATGATGGATTATCATGAGGCTATAAATTGTTATTTAAATTCATTAAGAATGAATCCTTTAAATAAAGATATACTTTATAAGCTTTCTGATTTATATTTTAATATTTATGATGAAAAAACCGCAGCAGACAAGATTAAATCTCACTTTGATGATTCCCATAGTTCTTATGTTATACTGAGTGATATATTTTTCACAAAAAGCAAGTACGATTTGGCACTTGAATACATTGACAAGGCTTTAAATGATATAAAGAACAATATCACTTATTACATTAAAGGCAGAATATTGATGTATATGCATAAATACGAAGATGCTGAAAAATTTTTTGACATGATTTTAGAAGGAGAATATTTAAGAGAAGGAACTGTTGATAATATTATTTGTCGATTACTTACAGGGGGTGAGCTTGAAAAACCTATGAAGGTTTTAAGTGAAATTTCGCATGATGAATATATAGTGTACTTTAGATTGAATTCTTTATTAAATAATGAGGTCCCTATTCCTTTTAGTACCGAGAAAAGCCGGATATACAGTGATATTATATTTTTTATACTTGACAGGCTTTTGGAATTGCGAGAATTTAATTTGTTTGAAAAAGCACTTAATATGCTTAATCTGGTTGATGAAAAAGATATACTTTTAAGACTTGGAAAGCTTTATTTCAAGCATGGTGTATATAAATTGGCAGAAGAAGAATTGATGCGTTCTATGAAACTTTTTGATGTGATGGATAATGAAGGACTGTCAATGCTGAATGTTATATACTCCAAAAAAAAGTAACAATATTTTATGTATAGAAATAAACTGCGTAATAAGGGAGGTGCAGATGTGAAGACAATAATATATCCACCTACAATAGATTATAATTGGCTTTATCAAAGACCTCAACAGCTTTTAAGACAATTTGCAAAAATGGGATATAAAATATATTTTTGCAATATCTCATTTAATGAAAATTATGCATATGGTGTTATTCAACTTGAAAGAAATTTTTATCTTTTAAACGGTGTTGATATAAATTATGTTAAATTGAATGAAACACCAATTTTGTGGATTTCATATCCGCCTAATTATAACTATATTAGAAGATTCGGTAAAAAATTTGTCATTTTTGATTCAATCGATTATCCATCAGAGGAATTCAGCGGCTGGATGACAAATTTTAATTTACTACAAAGAGAATCGGATTTAATTTTTTCTACATCAAAAAAACTGTATGAAATGCACAAAATTATAAACAAAAATGTTTTTATGCTGCCTAATGGTGCAGATTTTGAACATTTTAACAGAGCAAAAGAAAAGTTTTCAGAAAAACCGAAGGATTTGCCCAAAAATAATAAACCAATTATTGGATATTTTGGAGCGCTGGCAAGCTGGCTTGACTGGGAACTTATAGATTATATAACAAAAAAAAATCCTGCATATAATTTTGTATTTATAGGACCACTGTACAATCATGTTAAAAATATGCCTGAAAGAAGCAATATATATTACATAGGAAGAAAAGAATACAGCTTGCTTCCTATGTATTTGCAATATTTTGACGTATGTATCATACCGTTTAAAATAACTACTATGACAGAGGGGTGTGACCCTATTAAGATGTACGAATATTTAAGTGCAGGTAAACCTGTAGTGTCTACAAATATGCCTGAAGTTGCAAGGTATAAAGAAATATTGGTTGCTGAGAATAAATTTGATTTCAACATGATGTTAAGGATAGCTTTAGAAGATACAAATAGAGAGAAAAGGGAAATGTATATAAAGATTGCCTATGAAAATTCGTGGAGCAAAAGAGCAGAATATGCCAATAGAGTATTGCATTTTATCATAAATAATTTTAGTAAGGAAGTGTGATTATGCCGACGATAGTTATACAGCCGTCAGCAAAAGATGCTTCATTAGAATCGGGATATCCTACAACAAATACCGGTAGTGATAAAAATCTATGGATAGGAAGGTACTTTATAGGTTTTTCTGGGAATTCAGTATACAGGGCTCTTGTACAATTTGATGTAAGTTCTATACCAGCAGGTTCAACTGTTACAAATGCTATTTTAAGGTTGTATATAGGTTTGGTTACAAATTCAAGTATTGCAGCAAATATTACCCCTTATCTTGTTACGGGAGTATGGGATGAAAATACAGTTACTTGGAATACGGCACCTGCTGTTAATATGTCAGTTTTTGGAACAATCAGTGCTGTAACCGGACCGGGATGGTATGAATGGAATATTACAAATATCGTAAACGGATGGGTAAATGGTGTTTATGCTAATAATGGAGTAATGCTCAGGACACCTGAAACGCAGAATTTTGAAACAAAAAATTTCTTTTCAAGAGAAGAAAGTGTCAACTTATCATTAAGACCGATGCTTATTACAAGCTATGAAGTAAGTATACTCGTATCACTCAACGACAGGAGATTTGCAAAGACAAAGACGACTTATACCACTTATGATATGATGAATTTTACTAATGTAAATAGTAGTTCTGCTTATAGCATGATGACATATTTTGTAAACAATACCGGTGCTAATCCTGCTCTACTTCAGCTGCAAATCAGTCCCGGTGATGATGTCTGGCTTAATGACGGGGATAGTATTGTTATTCAACCAGGAGAAACTAAGGCTTTAGTGCCATTTATTTATTCACAATATACAAGGCTTTCATATAAAAATACAAATCCGGGAAATTCTACAACAATTACAGTATGGTATGAAGCACAGGTATAACCTAAGTTTCATACCATATGATTATTTGTTACTACTTGATTTCTTCTTTTTTCAAGGGTATTTCAGAATTTGTCATTTTACATTTACCTTCAAATATTGCTCCATCATCGATTATTATATTCTGAACTTCAATATCTCCAAATAGTTTTGCATTTGACGTTAATTGTGCCTGACCTTTTACTATGAGATTTCCCTTGATTTCACCTGATATAGATATATTATCAGTAGTTATATCTGCCTCGATTTTCGAATTTTCTCCTACAATAATATTTCCATCAACATCAATTTTACCATTAAAATTACCATCAATTCTTATAGTGCCTTGAGATTTCAAATTTCCCTCAAGGTTAGTATTTTTGCCTATAATTGTTTCTATTTTATCTGTATTAATATTTGCATCAAAATTATTTTTTTTCTTAAACATAATTATTTCATCTCCTTTGCAAGATACTTCATAGGATCTACTGGATTTCCATTTAAACGTACTTCAAAGTGTACATGCGGACCGGTACTTCTTCCAGAATTACCGGATTTAGCAATAACATCTCCTCTATTTACAGTTTGACCAACTGTTACCAAGATTTGAGAATTATGTCCATATACCGATGTAATACCATAATTTTGGTCTATCATTACTGTATTTCCATAACCGGAAAGCCAGCCTGCATATGTTACAATTCCCTTTCCTGCAGCTTTAACAGGGGTTCCGGAATCAACAGCTAAGTCTATACCGGGATGGAACTCAATGGTATTGTCATAAGGGGAGACCCTATTTCCAAATGGCGAAGTTATATTACCATTAACTGGATATGCTGAAGGTATAGAATTAAGGTAATCAAGTTTGTTGGTTACTTCACTCAGGAGATTTTTATAATCTATTGTCTTATTGTCTATTTCTGAGATTAGTTTATTTGTTGATATATTATCAAATGATATGTTTCTTTCGTCACGACTAATTCCGCCACGGCTTGTTTCTGGTTGATTGAGCCCCAGCATTCTTCTTACTTTTTGTTCAAGGTCATCAAGAGATTTCATTTTCTCATCGATTTTTTTGGCATTGTCATTCAACATAGCAATTTTTGTGTCTTGTGATTTTTTCATGTTAGATAATTGAGCGATTTTTTGTTCTTTTTCGGCGATGATATTATCTTTGTATTTTAACTTGGTATAAAGGTAACTATATGAGCCGGCATAATAAACCGTTATGGAAAACATCATAAGCAATACTGTGGCTAAAGATATTATTGATGTTGTTACTATCGATTTTTTAATTCTTAAATTTTTAATTTTATGTTGTGAATCGGGAATTATCATTATATTTATGTATTGATTTTTTTTCTTTATGTGCATTAAAACTATTGCAACCTCCTTTGAAAATTTTATTGTCAAATAAATTACTTTTAATATTTTATCATAATATATTAAAATCACAAAATAATGAAAATGTTTAAATATGATTTTATTTGATTTTTCCCGAAAAAGTACTGTTATATACATAGATATATAAACAATAATCTGATAAAATGTTATATGGCAAAAAATAATTTAAAGATTGGAAAGATAACATGAAAGGTATAATTTTAGGTTTAATAATAGCGATTATATCAATAATATTAAATATAATTTTTAATGGAATTTATACTTCATATGTATATTACAGCAATTATCTATTTTTAAGCGGTATTTTAATGGGATTAATCGGAGGCTTTTTATACATGTCACGATGGTTTAATGATAGAAGGATTATTAAGAAAATTATTAAAAATGAAGAATTACCTGAAAAAAGATTTGAATTTGAATATATGACAAACTGGGGGAATATTATTTTAACTGCATCCTTTATACTTATAGGAATGTCTTTAATTATTGTTCTTATATATGAATAAAAAAATTACTTTAAATGAATACTAATCCTGTATAATGCAGGAGGAAAATACTTTTACGAATTCTCCTGTCATTGATGCAACTAATATTGAAGAACAGATAAAAAATTATATTGGTGGTGGAATAAATGGTAAATAAGGATCAATTGAGAGCAGTTGGTGAAAGGTGTTCTGATTTCAGTCTTGATGAGTCGCTTTACCGTACTCCAACGATGTCGATAAATGATGCTGGAGTTAAAAGCTGTGAGATATGCAGGCATTGGGATGTGTTTAATCAGAAATGCAAAATAGATGTTTTTGACGATGTACTTTCAAGCCTTGATCAGTCATAAATAAAAGCATGAAATTTAATGCAAATGATTAAAGACAGGATATTCCTGTCTTTAATCATTTATGTGGATAAATCTATATATAATTTTCTTATCCCAGCCAAGGTCGAAAGGAACATGATATCTATCAGATGTATGTGTATTAACAACAGGTATGCCGTATGAGTCAAAGCCGGTTACAGCAGCAAAATGTACTATTTCACCCTTTTCTTCATAACATATTAAATCACCTTTTTGAAGTTCTCGTATAGCGCCTGATGGATGTAAATCTGTGGGTTTTACCATATTTATATATGTCCCCTTTGCAATTAATCGCCCTTTACCATTATATATGAGGTAATTAAATAGGGCGGGTGCTTGAGCCCATGCCGTGCTTGATTCTCTACCATTAAAATTCCATACATAATCCATTTTTAAGCCGCCACCTTCATGTAATATCTGTGATGCAAAATTTGTGCAGTCGCCTCCAATTCCATTGTAGTCACGGTATTTTTTATTATATTCATAATTATTACCGCTTCCCCATGCTGCACCTGCATATGTATCTGCATATTTTACGGCACCTTCACGATCGTAATTGCCTTTCTTTTTAATATTTTTAGAATCTTCGCCAGATGGCGTAAAATTTGCCGGAAAAATTTCCGGTGCTATACCATCAGCAGGGCTAATATCTATAAATGCCGAATCTTCATCAAGGGGATCATAGTACCAATCTCTTCTTATAAGCCATTTACCGTTGACTTTTACAAGCTGTATTGAGTGTCTTATCCCAAGACCCATATAATTAATGATGTTAGCTTTTGTGTTATATGCGTATCCCATTTTCATGGTTTCAACAAGGTAAATCCATATGGAACTTTCGCCAACTTTTATGCTTTTTATTCTATAAAAAGATTGTGCCTCCGTAAACTTAAGGTTTCGTTTTTCAGACCATCCGCTTACATAATCAATTCTTCTCTTTTCATGTTCAAGTGCCCATTTGCCGTATGTAGAGGATTTATCGTAAAACTTCTCTATTTCCCTCATGTCGCTGCTAAGAAGCACACTTCCTCTTGCCTTGAAGAATTCATCTAAAATTGGTTTGATTTCCTCTTGATTGTTGGCAACAGTTGTAATGGTTTTATTAAAGAAAGATATGGTAAAAGCACTTAAAACAATCAGTACAAATAAAAGGATTAGAACTTTAAATTTATTGATGCGCAATTAATCGCCTCCTAATAAATTTTTCTAAATAATAATATGAAAAATCGTTATAATTAATACTATTTTCTTTAAATTATGGAATTTAAATAACAAAATTTATGTGTTGTTATTTTTTTCTTAAGCTTATGATATAATTATAAATGAAAAGTCAGGTATTGTTTTTGATAGAATTAAAAGGTGTTTCAAAATCCTATAAATTAAGGCAAAGAGATTATATCATGGTGATTAAGAGAGGAGAGGTTAATTTGAATAAAAAGGCATTGATTGGAATAGTTATAGCAGTATTAATTGTTGGAGCAACACTTGCAGCGATTATTATGTCAAAACCAAATCAAGAGAATACTGTTTATGGTCCGAATACTGCATTAGGAGTTGTCACTATTGATGGTGTTATTGGTGGAAGTACATCTCTGCTGGGAATACCTCAAAATCAGAATGATCCTGTTAAGCAGATAAGGCAGGCTATGGATGATAAAACAATAAAGGCTGTTGTTGTAAAAATAAACAGTCCCGGAGGTTCTGCTGCAAAATCGGAAGAAATATATAATGAGCTTTTAAAACTAAAGAAAACCGGCAAGAAAATTATTGTTTCCATGGGTGACTATGCAGCATCAGGTGGTTACATGGCAGCTTGTGCCGGTGATATTATCGTCGCAAGCCCGGCAACATTGACGGGAAGTATTGGGGTAATAATGGAATACACAAATTATGAAGGTTTGTACAAAATGCTTGGTCTTAAGGAAGTTACTATAAAAAGTGCTGAACATAAGGATATAGGTTCCCCAACAAGGGATTTAACACCTGAAGAGAAAGAAATCTTGCAAGGGGTGATTAATGATACCTTTGATCAATTTATTCATATAGTTTCTGATGGTAGAAAAATGCCCCTTGACAAGGTAAAAACCCTTGCGGATGGCAGGGTTTTTACAGGCAGGCAGGCGCTAAAACTGGGTTTAGTTGATAAGCTGGGAGATTTTTATGATTCGGTGGATATAGCTGCAAAAGAAGTAGGGATTAAAGGCAAACCACAGCTTAAATACTATACAACACAAAGTCCGTTTAGCACATTATTCGGAGGTGGAGAAAACAGTAATTCTGATGGAAGTTTTATTGAAATCTTGAGGCTTTTGTTTATTGATAGGAATAGTTTAAACTTTAATTAAAGTTTATAATATCTACTTAAATTTTCGATTTTGGAAGGTGTATAAAATGGATTTAAATGTGATATCAAAAGAAACAAGAATTGTTATAAGGGAATTATTGGATATTGCAGATATAAAAAAAGAAGGATTATTTGTATTGGGAGGAAGTACCAGTGAGGTGTTAGGCAAAAAAGTCGGTACAGCGGGGAGCCTTGATATAGCAAAGGCAGTTATAGATCCAGTGCTTGGAGAAATCAGAGAAAGAGGATTATATCTTGCTATACAGTGCTGCGAGCATTTAAATAGAGCCCTTCTTGTAGAGGAAAAAGCCCAGGAAAAGTACAACCTTGATGTTGTTACAGTAATACCACAGGTTCATGCAGGAGGTTCCTTTGCAACATATGCATATGATATTTATGAAAAACCGGTTATGGTGGAGAACCTAAAAAGTCTTGCATATGCAGGTATTGACATAGGTCTTGTCTTAATCGGGATGCATTTAAGACCTGTAGCTGTACCTGTAAGGCTCAGCCAGAATAAAATAGGCGAGGCGGATATTGTGGCTGCAATAACAAGACCTAAACTTATAGGTGGGGAGAGAGCTGTTTATAAAAGATAAAAGTCTATTGTGTGGGACAAGAAACCTGTCCCCTTGTCCCAATAATATCCCATATACCGGGGTCTTCTTGTCCAAGTCGCCATACAGCAACACCTGATAAATTGAATTGGTGCAGAAGGGGTATTTTAGATGCAAAACTTCTTTTGTCTTCAAACCATACAATATGTTTTGTGTTATCGATTGTGTATGTGAAGGTGGATTCCTGAGTCGTTTCATCATATAGTATTGTAGCACCGAGATTTCTTGCCAGTTCTATTGCCTGCTGGTATGACAGTGTTCGTGGGAAATTTACTCCTTCTGTCCAGTCATAGCCGTATACTGCTGTTCCCAGCCATATTTTATATGAAGGGATTACTGTGACGGCGTAATTCAAAACATTTTTTACGAAGTCAATTGAAGCTATGGGTCCAGGTTGCGAAAAATGTTCATCATATGCAAGAATATAAGCTTGGTCTGTATATTGCTCGATAACTGAGTACTGAAATGCCCCTGAAAAAGGATGATATGGGTTATCCTTTAGTTCTGCAGGCAAGGATATCGTTACGGTTTTGCCTTCATTTTTAAGTGTTGAATATAATTCCTGCATGAAGCTATTAAGGTTATTTCTATCTTCTGGCGGTACAAATTCAAAGTCTATATTTATGCCGGGGTAATTATTATATAATGCTGTATTCCTTATACTGTTTATTAATACATGTCTTAAAGAAGGGCTTGAAAGTAAATCATGTATCAATTGAGATTTTTTTGGGTCTGAATAATTATGAATGATGGCATATATTGGGAGGCTATTTTGAAAAGCTATATTTTTAACCTCCTGTGACGACATGTCGGCAAGGGTTCCATCAGATTTAACACCGTACCAAAATGGGATCAGTGTAGTTATATCTTTTGCATGTGTCCTTAAATCAGGCAGAGCACCCGGTGCTTCGTCATAGTACCATTTATTGTCCATAAATACACCTCCATAATTTTTATATTTCTATAATACGTTTAATATTTCATAAGGTGAAACTGGAAGTATTTTATCATATAAGAAAATGAAAAGGGGGATATAATTTATGAAGAAAAAAATTGGTGTGTTGTCATGTTCAATTTCAATTATACTAATGGGAGTTTTGTTGCTTTTAAATAATTTTAAGATTCAAATACCATATATATATTATAATATGATAGGACCATTATTTTTAATTCTTTTAGGTGTGGAAATAATCTTAGGTAAGGTTATATATGGAGAAGAAAATAACAGGATTAATATAGGACTGATAATATTTACAATTATTATCATGATTATTTCTTTATTCTTTTTTTCTTATATGCCTATAAATATTGACAATATATTCAAAAGTGGGAGTTTTTCCATAAGTAATATAATAAGCGGCAACTATTTAAAATATGAAAAACATATTGGTAAAAGCATCGATTTAAATGATAATGTTACAAATGTAAATATAACAAATAAAATGGGTACTATTAAATTCAGCAATTCCTTAGATAATACAATGAGGGTAAATGCGGTTGTACATTACAGCAATAGAAACAATGATATAAATCTGGACCCAATAATATTAACTATAGAGGGTAATACCGTATATTTAAAAGATAATATCAAGAATGACTCAATTATTATTGATTATACCATTGAGATTCCTCAAAATAAAATTCTGTCAATTGACAATAGATTTGGATTTATAAAGTCAGATAAATATATTGGTAAAACTGATATATCAAATAAATTTGGCAATATTGAGCTTAATAATCTTGATGGTGATTCAAAAGTCACCAACAAATATGGCAATATAGAAATTAAAGATATTAAAGATGGTTCATTATATGCAGAGAATGAATTTGGAAATATAAATGTTAATGGGATACCTTCAGATATTAATGTGGAGTTAAATACAAATTTCGGATCAATCTCGACAGGCTTGCCGTTAAATGTTAACAAGTTTACAACTGAATCAACGGCTAAAGGGATTTTAGGTTCAGGAAAATACAATATAAAAATTGTAAATGATTATGGAACTATTGAATTGAATTAAAATTAGGAGGAGAAAAATGGATAAAAAATTATATCGTTCAAGAAACCAAAAGATTTTAGGCGGTGTTTGTGGCGGTATTACAGAGTACTTTGATGCGGATGTTACAATTGTAAGGCTTGTTTGGGTATTAATATCATTATTTAATGGTGCCGGTTTGATACTGTATATTATAGCATGGATAATCATACCGGAAAATCCTTATCAAATTAATGAACCTCATATAAATTTTAAAGATGAAAAAACTGATAATACACAATATAAAAATAATGGAAGTGAAATATTTGGATGGATTTTAATTGGGCTTGGTTTAATATCACTAATACGAATATTTATTCCAACAGTGAGTTTTAATTTATTCTGGCCTATTTTATTAATTGCTATAGGTATTGTTATAATAATGAAAAAAATGTAGGGAATTTTATTTCCCTGCATTTTTTTAATTTTGTTGATTAGTTGAAACCTCATCGATTTTCATAAGATTAGATACTGTTGCAAAGCTATATCCTTCCGATTTGAGTTTTTGAATAATTTGTGGAAGTGCAGCAAATGTTTCCGGTTTGCCTTCATGTAATAAAATAACAGACCCGGGTTTTACCTTTAATAGAATCCTGTTAACGATTGATTCAATTCCGGGTTTTTTCCAGTCATCAGGATCAACACTCCATAATACAACATGAAGCCCAAGGGCATTTGATATTTGCAATAAGGTTTTATTGTAAGCTTCATAAGGGGGGCGGAATAAACTTGGCTTTTCTCCTGTTGCATTATATACAATTTCTTGTGTCTTATATAATTCATCAACCATCTGTTCAGGCGTTAATTTGGACATAAATGGATGACTGTATGAATGAAGGCCTATTTCATTACCGTTTTCATAAATATATTTCAATAACTCCGGATGTTTTTCGGCATTTTTCCCTATTACAAAAAAAGTACCGTTTATATTCATGCTTTTAAGCAAGTCAACATATTTTTTGGTAAATTCATTTGAAGGACCGTCATCAAATGTCAGTGCAATTATTTTTCCGGCCTTTGAATTTACGCTAAACGGTTTTTCAAAAGGAATTAAATCATTAAATATTTGATCTCTATTGCTTTTGTTCACAAGATTAAGTATCTGATTATCTATTCCTGAATTTGCAATATTTTCAGGAACATGGGTATCATTATTTTGGCTTATGTTAGTTTTATCTACAGGTGTGCTTGTGGTTGGTTCTGATTTTTTGTCAAAATTCGTAGTATTTTCATCCTTATTGTTGTTTTTTTCAATTACAGATGATGCTGTTGGTAAAACATTTTTTGTTAAATTTCTGGGTTTTTTTAAGGTGTTATTGTAATAAAAAACTCCACTTCCAACTAAAATTGACAAAAATACAATTAAAAATGCGTAAAAGATAATCCTTTGTTTTTTGACTGATTTTATTATCATAGTTTTATCACCCCGGCAATTAAATTATAACATATCCTGAGGCATAAATTAACTGTTTTAATGTTAAATTTTTGTTACATTATGTCGAAAATCTTTAGTGGCTTTTTATCCATCTGTCTATAGTAAAAAGGGCTTCATCTCGGCTTATATTATTGCTTAAAAGACTATGTGTACCATTTTCAATTATTTTAATTTGCTTATCTTGATATTTAATCCTGTTATAAAATTTGATTACACTATCAAATCTGACAATATTATCCTTTTTACCCTGTAGAATTAAAACAGGTGATTTTATTAAACTGCTGGAGGTATAATATGCTCTTAACATCATTATCCATAGATTTAATATAAATTTAGGAGTAATCTTTTTAATGCTGAAATCTTCCTTTGCTTTCAGCTGTCTTTTGTAGTAAGATGCTTCAATATTTAAATTCTGATTTAAAGCATATGATTTAAAAAGCGCATAAATATCGGCAAAACGAGGCTTTATTTTTGTTTTTAGCGCCGGTGCCAGTAATATAAGACCATCAATTTTATTCATAGCATAAAGAGAGCAATTTATTGCACATGTTCCGCCGATGCTTTCACCAAGTAGGTAAAGAGGTCTATTGCTGTATTCTATGTTTATGTTTTTGATAATGTAATTTAAGTCATTTATATATTGCCAATATTTATTAATATTGCCGGGTTCGCCTTCGGATGCTCCATGTCCTCTTAAATCTACTGATAAAACAAGGTGGTTATCACTTAAATAATCGTTTAATATTCCATATCCTGCTCCATCCACACTCAAGCCGTGTAAAGCAAGTATAATTTTATTAAAATCATTTGAGTTTTTCCAGCTTCTCATAGCAAGGTGTGTTCCGTCAGGCATTTTAATATAATTTATTCTATAGGTCATAATGGTCAACTCCGTTTTTATAGTTATTTTAACCACTATGACCATTGATAATTCTTTTTTTGTTACCATATATCAAAAAGTTTTATCTTACTTGATATAAAATACAGAATAAAGATAAGACATAGTAAGACAATTCCTCCTATTAAGCCTATTGTCTGTTTTGGAACAATCAATGTTGACAGCATAACTATGATAATAAGCATTATTGTAATCCATGACTTTATAGGAGATTTATGTTTATGGTATTTGAAATAATCTGGATTTTTATTTTTAAGCATAGGCATGTATTTAATAAATGTATAAAGTATGATTATCCAGTTGAAAAACTGTATAATCCCTGTTGCACTTGTAATATATTCATAAACATCTTTGGGAAGTACATATGAAAGAATGACGGCGATAAAAAGACCGAAACTGCTCATAAATAAGGCATATATCGGGACATCTTTTCTTGTTTTTCTGCTGAGAAAGGTAGGAGCAAATCTTCCCTTTCCTAATGAATACAAAATCTGTGTTACAGCATACATTGCACCATTCATAGTTGTCAATGCTGCTGTCAGAATTACAAAGTTCATAATTGATTCAATAAAAGGTATCTTTGTATATGACAGAAGTTTGATGAAAGGACTTACATTAGAAGATATTACATGCCATGGGACAACTCCTATTAATACAGCGATTGATAGAAGATATAGCATTGTTAGGAATGAAACAATGTATTTTCTTGCAATAGGAACATATTTTTGAGGATTTTTTGCTTTAGATGCTAACATTGCTGTAACTTCGATTCCTCCGAAAGGGATTAGGGACATAAGCAATGCCCCAAGAAAACCTTTTATGCCATTTGGTGCAAATCCTCCGTGGGAATAATAATTATGAATACCTATTTCACCTGATTTGCCAAAAAAGCCAAGCAGTGTTAAGATTCCGCTTATTGTAATTACAAATAAAGCTATAACCTTAATTGTTGAAAACCATGCTTCTATTGTTCCAAAATCTTTTGTTCCAAGAATATTTATGATGATTATAAGTATTGAATAAATAAGAGAAAAAACCCATAAAGGTACTGCCGGAAACCAGAACTTTGTAAATATTGCAGATGCGGTAACTTCACTTGACATTATAAATACTCCCGCCGTCCAATAAATCCATCCGCTTAAAAAACCACCTATATCCCCAAGGGCTTCTTCTGCATAAACCCTGAAAGAGCCTTCAACAGGATTTGCTATTATCATCTCAGATAAGGCATGAAAAACTTCTGACATAATAAATGCAGAAACAGCGTAATCTAAAAGAACTATAGGACCTGCCGTATGTATTGCGAGCCCGCTTGCAAGAAAAAAACCTGCACCTATGATTCCGCCAACACCAATTAATATTAATTGATTAACGGTCAAATCATTCTTTTTCATAAATACACCTCCATATATTTTTATTATAACTTGAAAGTATTTAAATTATGTTGTAAAATTTCGTTTATCAAGTGTTAAGGAGGAATAATTTTGAGGTATAGTATATTAAATAAAAACAACAAATTAATTATTTGTCTGCTTATGTTTATTATTATATCATTAATGACAGTAGTGTTTGTTAGTGCATTTGTCAAGATTAATTTAAAGGGGGTAAATATTTTATCTTCATTAGTTTTGTGGGGCGTATTTATCATAATGATTTTTATTATTTCTATGGTCTTTTTCTCATTGATTTTATCAAGGATTATAATTACAGAAAAATATTTAATCTTATCATTGGGATTTATATGGTTTGTGAGAATACCATATGATAGTATTAAAACAATTGAAGAATATAATTGTAAGGGAAAGATTCCTGCCATAGGATGTAATGTTAAAGGCAATGTATGCCATATGCATTTTTCAAGGGATAACCTATTAAAAATTGAATTAAAAGAACCTGCTGATATTTATTTTTTAATGTTTTTTAAGAAATATGCAGATTTTATTGTTTTTTCTGCTTCAAATTCAAATAAGTTAAAGACAGAAATAGAAAATAAAATATAGATTCTTTTTTCCACAATGTTTTTCATAGATAAATTAATTTATCAAAAAGGTTGATGTAGAATTTACATCTTCTTTTTTTTGAGGTATATTAAGATATAAGAAGACTTATAGGAGTTGAATATATGTCAAAAAAATTTTTAATAATTGATGGTAATAGTTTGATGTACAGAGCATATTATGCATTACCGCCCCTAATGACCAGCGGAGGTTTACATACAAATGCAATATATGGTTTTACAACGATGCTTATAAAATTATTAAAGGAAGAAAAACCTGATTATGTTGCTGTTGCATTTGATAAAAAAGCACCTACTTTTAGACATAAAGAATATGATGCATACAAAGCAACAAGACAGTCAATGCCTGAAGAATTAATTGAACAGGTGGATTTGTTAAAGGAAGTTGTAGAAGCTTTTAATATAAAGGCTTTAGAACTTGACGGCTACGAAGCGGACGATATTATAGGTACGGTTTCAAAGCTTGCAGAACAAAATGGTTTTTCTGTACTTATTGTTACGGGGGATAGGGATGCCCTTCAGCTTGCATCAGAAAATGTAAAGATAAAAATCTGTAAAAAAGGTATAACCCAAATGGAAGAATACGATGAAAAAGATGTGCTGCGAAGATATGAAGTGACACCAGTCCAGTTTATCGATTTAAAAGGTCTTATGGGGGATAAATCCGATAATATACCTGGTGTTCCGAATGTTGGTGAAAAAACAGCTATTAAATTGATTAAGGAATTTGGTTCAATAGAAAATCTTCTTAAAAATACGGAAAGATTAAAAGGTAAACTCAAAGAAACCATAGAGAATAATGTTGAATTAGCAGTTTTAAGTAAAAAACTTGCAACAATCGAAAGAAATATTCCAATAGAATTAAATTTTAACGACTATGTAAAAAAAGAATATAATTATGATAAGTTAATAGAACTTTTTAATAAGTTAGAATTTAATAGCCTTATTGATGCAATAAAAAATGATGATAAAGAAAGCTTGTATAAATCCAACATTAAGGACTGGAAGATTATAGATTATGATAACTTAGAAGAATTTATAAATAATAAGACGGATATTTCGATATATCCCTTTATTTATGATGGGGAAATAAAGGCTTTATCTCTTGCATCAAATGATAATGCTGTATATTCAGATGTAAAAAATATGGGTTTATTTGATTTTTTAAACAGAGAAAATCTAACTATAACAGGGCATAATTTAAAAGATTTCCTTGTAAAACTTTCCTATAATGGGGTGGATTTAAAATGCAAATATTGTGATACGGCTATAATGGCATATCTTTTAAATCCATCCGAACCCGAGTATAATATAGATAGGGTTTTAAAAAAATATCTTAAAGTTGATATATCATCTATTGAAGTTATTACAGGTAAAGGGAAGAATAAAAAAAGCTTTGAAGAAATAGATAAAAGAGCCTTAATTGATTATTTATGCAGGTGCACTATAAACATAAAAAAATTAAGGGATAAATTAATGGTATTTATTAAAGATATGAATATGGAAAAACTTTTAGAAGATGTTGAAATGCCTCTAATGGAAGTATTGAAATCCATGGAGGTATATGGGTTTACCCTTGACAGGGAAGTGCTAAAGGTTTTATCTGAAAAAATTGATAAAAAAATAAATAAGATTGTAGAAAATATATTTGAAACAGCCGGTTATAAATTCAATATTAATTCAACAAAACAACTTAGCGAATTTTTATTTGATAAACTAAACCTGCCGGCGATTAAAAAAACGAAAACAGGGTATTCAACAGATGTTGAAGTGCTTATGCAACTAGTACCCTATAATGAAATTGTAAGCGAAATAATTGAATACAGGCAGCTTGTAAAATTAAAATCTACGTATATTGATGGATTTATTCCGTTAATGGATAGAAATAATAAGGTGCATTCGACTTTTAATCAGTTAGTTACGGCAACTGGAAGAATAAGCAGCACAGAACCCAACCTGCAGAATATACCTATAAGGGAGGAATTTGGAAGACAGATAAGGCGCGCTTTTATTCCAAGTACAAAAGAAGGTCATATAGTATCTGCAGATTATTCACAGATAGAATTGCGGGTTCTCGCACATATTTCCGGGGATGAAAAGCTGATAGAATCTTTTAAAAACAATGAAGATATACATCTGAGAACGGCTTCAGAGGTTTTTAAAGTCGCACCGGAGAATGTAACACCTGAAATGCGAAGGTGTGCAAAAGTAGTAAATTTCGGCATTATATATGGCATAAGTGACTTTGGATTGTCGAAGGATTTAAAGATATCCAGAAAAGAAGCAAAGGAATATATAGATAGTTATTTTGAAAAATACAAGGGTGTAAAAAATTATCTTGAAAATATAGTTAAATTTGCAAAGGAACATGGATATGTTACAACAATTTTAAACCGAAGAAGATATATACCCGAGATAAATTCAAAAAACTACAACCAGAAGTCCTTTGGTGAAAGGATGGCTATGAACACACCCATACAGGGCAGTGCCGCAGATATAATAAAGATGTCAATGGTTCAGGTTTATAGTGAATTGAAAAACAAAAACATGAATTCAAAATTAATACTTCAGGTTCATGATGAACTTATAATAGATGTATATCCAGATGAACTAAATACGGTAAAAACGATGCTCAAGGCTGTAATGGAGCATGTTGTAGAATTAAAAGTACCTTTAATAGTTGAAATAGGTGAAGGCAAGAACTGGTATGAAGCAAAGTAATGCAGAATGGAGGTTTGCAAATGAAGGTAATCGGATTAACAGGCGGAATTGCATCAGGCAAAACAACAGTTTCAGATATATTAAAGGGACATGGAGCAGTTATTATAGATGCTGATAAAATATCAAGAAAAATATTTATAAAAGATAGCCCCGTATATAAAGAAGTACTTAAAGAATTTGGGAATAGCGTTTTAAAAGGGGATGGTGAAATAGATCGAAAAAAGCTTGGCAATATTGTATTTAATGATTATAATAAATTAAAAAAATTAAATGAAATCACGCATCCTGTTATAATAGAAGAGATTAAAGAAAAAATAGAAAAGGAAAGGTCAATTGGAAAGGAAAAGGCAGTTATTTTAGATGCGGCATTGCTTATTGAATTAAAACTTTATGAGATTGTTGATGAAGTGTGGCTTATTGTTGTTGATACCAAAACTCAGATAGATAGGCTTATGGAAAGAGATAAACTGTCATATGAAGATGCTGCAAACCGAATAAAAAGCCAGATGCCAATCGAAGATAAAATGAAACATGCAGATTTTTTAATAAACAACTGTAGGGATATTAACACCTTAAAGAAGCAGATTGACCTTTTTTGGAAAAGATTTGCTTTGAAATAGATATTTTCTGGAGGAATTATTTTGATTTTTAAAAAAGCTGTGGCAATATTAATACTTATCATTATTCTATTAATAGGATATGCAGCAAAGACAAATTGGTTTTTAAAACAGATGTATCCGCAAAAATACAAAGAGCAGGTTATATATTATTCTAAGTTTTACGACATAGACCCTAATCTTGTTTTTGCAGTTATAAAAGCTGAAAGCAATTTTAATCCAAAGGTTGTTTCTAAAAATAATGCAATAGGACTTATGCAGGTCTTACCCGATACGGGAAGTTGGGTAGCAAAAAATATTGGAATAAAGGGATATACTACAAATATGCTTTATGAACCGAATTATAATATACAGATAGGGACTTGGTACTTGAGTTATCTTTTAAAAGAATTTGATAATAATATTATACTTGCAGTTGCTGCATATAATGGAGGCAGCAGCAATGTAAAAAAATGGATAAAGAACAAAAAATATTCAACAAATGGGAGTAATCTTGAGAATATACCATTTCCCGAAACAGATATATATTTAAGCAAGGTGATGAAAAATTATAGAATTTATACCAATTTATACAAACAACAATAAATACAATTTTAAAACCATTCTATTTCAAAATAAGGTCGTTAAAAGACAGATAAGGAGGAAACAGATGAAGAATATTAGACATCTCAATGATATAAATGATATTAAAATTAGAGAAAATAGGTTGTTTTATTCTGCCACACATGAAGAAATTAAAAGCGGAGCAACAACCGATGTGTATTTTTTAAGAACACAGGATATATTAGAACATCTTGGCATTCAGGATAAGGTAGTAACAGCGGAAATATTTGCAAGAAAAAGCGGAGTTTTTGTTGGCGTAAATGAAGTAATAAATTTGCTGAGGGATAAAAATATTGAGATATGGTCCTTAGAAGAAGGAGATATCTTCGAACCAAAAGAAACGGTAATGAGGATAAAAGGACCTTACAGTGAATTTGGCATATATGAAACAGTTATATTAGGTATTATTTCCAGTTCTTGCGGTTGGGCAACTGCGGCGAGAAAAATAAAGGAAGTTGCTAAAGACAAACCGCTTCTTTGTTTTGGTGCGAGGCATGTACATCCATCTGTAGCACCTGTAATGGAAAGAGCCGCCTTGATTGGAGGCGCAGATGATGCCAGCTGTATATTGGGAGCAAAATTTCAAGGTAAAGAGCCTAAAGGAACCGTACCACATGCTGCTTTTTTAATAGCCGGTGATACCTTGGAAATCGCAAAAGCTTACAGAGATATAACACCTGAAAGTGAAAAGTTAACAATACTTGTTGATACATTTAAGGATGAAATCGAGGAATCATTAAGGGTTGCAGAATTTTTGGGTGATAGGTTATATGGAATAAGGCTTGATACACCTTCGGAAAGAGGGGGGGTCACGCCAAATCTTGTTTATGAATTGAGGCAAAGGCTTAATCAAAGAGGTTTTGAAAATGTAAAAATCATAGTATCAGGTGGTTTGACACCGGAAAGAATTGCTGAACTTTCACAAAGCGGGGCTGATGCCTTTGGTGTCGGGAGTTACATATCTGATGCACAGCCTATTGATATGACAATGGATATAAAAGAGGTCGAAGGTAAGCCAACTGCTAAGAGGGGAAGGATACCAGGGAAAATAGAGAATAAAAGATTAAAGAAATTTAAGTAAATGAAAAGGGTTTTATGAATAAAAAATAAGTATTGACAGACCTATTAAAAGATTATATAATATTTTCTGTGATTTGTTATTAATAACTGCGGGGGTGGCGGAATAGGCAGACGCGTACGTTTGAGGGGCGTATGGGAATTCCCGTGCGGGTTCAAGTCCCGCCCTCCGCACCATAAGACAAAACAAATAAGCCTTTATGGCTTATTTTTTAATGTGCGGAAATAAATATTTACCAAAAGCTTAGCAGAAAGCCCCGTCACTTGTGACGGGGAGTACATAGTGTAAAATTATCGTAGGATTTTTAGATGATAAAAGACAAGAGACAACCCCTGTGATAAAATAGAATTTTGGAAAAACAAAAAACATGAAAGGGGTGTCTCTTGTGAAAAAAATTAAGTTTGAAGATATTATACTACAAAATGCAACTAATTACATCAATAATGTAAGGGAAATTTTTAAAAAATTATTAGAAGAAGGGATGGATATAACAGAACTTTCATTAAAAGTTAGAGAAATGGTAGACAAATTAGGTATAGAAACAATAGTAGCAATTATAGAAGAATTAGATAAGATAATAAAAGAAGACAAGAGAAGGAAAGAGAAATGGGTAGTAGAAAGAGAAGATGAAAAGACTTTAATAACAACAGTAGGAGAAATAAAATATAAAAGGACATATTACAAATCAAAAGAAGATGGTAGATATACATACTTGACAGATGACGCATTAGGGATAGAGAGACATGAGAGAGTAGAAGAAGGAGTAAAAGTAAAGATAGTAGAAAAGGCGACAGAAGAATCCTATGAAAAAAGCAGTAAAGAAGCAAGTCCAGTAGAATTAAGCAGGCAGACAGTATTAAATACAATAAGAGAGATAGGAGAAGTAGAAGTAAAAAAAGAAATAGAAGAAAAGAAAGAAGTAAAAGTATTATACATAGAAGCAGATGAAGACCACGTATCCTTACAAGACGGGAGAAAAGAAATGCCACGACTTGTATACATACATGAAGGCAAAGAAAAAAAGAACGGTAGGTCTGAACTAAAGAATATCTATTACAAAGCATATGTAGATCAAAAGCCAGAAGACATATGGATAGATGTAGCAAATTACATAAATGACAATTACAAAGAAGAGAAAATAGAGAAGATATACATAGCAGGAGACGGAGCAAGATGGATAAAAGAAGGGATAGAATGGATACCAAAATCAAGATTTGTACTAGGAGTCCACTCGAAAATAACTTATCTGCCGGTTAAGAATTTTTATCATCGCATAAATTATCAGAATAATCTCTATTCAAAGAAATATATATGATTTTGTTATTGATTTTAATATGTATATTATGGCTTTATTGACCTGTTATTGCTATTTTTAATATCCTTAACCATTCTTTAAGCCGTTTTTGGGCAGACTTCCCCCTTCTTAATTTGTCTATTACAAATTTTAGAAATATGTTTCGTTATTATTTTGATATTATTGTTTATTGCTACCATTATCATTTGCCATCTTATTTTTAATTTTCCTCTATACCTTCCTTTACGTCCGCCATGCCTGGTAAGTTCTGATATGTTTCTTTCTACATTCGGTCTTTTTGCATAGTCTTCTTTAAATTCATCTGTTTTTTGATATTCCCTTTGTTCTTGTATTTCTTTTTCATACGGATGTATATTTATTGTTCTCCCTTTTTTTGATTTTGTACATTGGTCTTTTAGCGGACAATCATTACACTCTTCTGCTCTAAATTTCACTGTAACTTGCTCATGTTTTTGTGTTTTTTCAGTATCAAATTGTTTTATATGTCCATTGGGACATTCTACTGTTCCTTTTTCTAAATCAATTTTGAATTCTTCTTTTGAAAATCCTCCACTTGGATTTGTTGCTTCCGGCACTCTAATGCAAAAATCTGTTCCTTCTTCTTTCCTTTTTTCTATTTCTTCAAAGTCACTATATGCACAATCTCCATACAGTTTATCTATATCAACGCCGTTTCTTCGGCTTTGTTCTATAAGATCACTCATATGTTCTCCATCTGCTATATTTGCTCCATCAACTTCTATTCCTACTACTACTGAGCCTTTTTCTCCTCCTGTTATAATTTCAGCTTTGTATCCATCTGATAATTTCGATGAGGTCTTTCTTCCATGGCGCATTTCATCATCTACTACTGATATTATTCTGTCTTTTGCTGTTCCTTTTATCATTTTTACATGCCCGTCGTTTGTTATTTCAACATCTTGTAATGCTACTCTTTCTAATAATTCAATTGCTTTTTTTAAATCATCTTTTATATCTTTTTTTGTTTTTATATTTTCTACGAGTGATAGTGCATCTTTAACAAGTTCTTCGAGTAATTTTGCTTTTTCTTTTTCGTTTTCCCATGCTATTTTGGGTTTTTTGATATTTTCTTTATAATCTGTTCTTTTCAGTATTTTTTTCGATTCATCTTCCATTTCGTAAAACTTCATGAAACGGAGAACCATCTTTATCCCTTGGTATATCATAGTGTAAGTATCTTGTCTGGCACAGGAACCCCAAATCATGAATGAATCTATTATGTGTAAGTTGTCTTTATCAAACAGTCCTACTTCTTTTGCCTGACTAATTGTTTTAATGAATATTTCTTTTCCTATTTCGCTGTTAAACAGTCTTTTTCTATGATCACATAATGTTACTGCATCTATTCCATCAAAATCCCGTGGTGCGGTTAATGCATATTTAATTCTGTCATCGAATCGTGATTCTTCTTCCATTTCACGATCAGAATATCCTTTTTCAAATTGTATCAGCATCGCTGTAAATGTATATACCGGAGATATGGATTCTCTGCCATAGTATGAGAAAAGTGGCTGAAACATTTCTTCATTAAGATTATTAAATACCCATGTTCTTAATCTATGATAATAACTATCTTCAGAAATTTTTCCAAGTAACCAATAATCTGAAAATGACATTTGTCTGTCTGCTTTTCCTAACATTTTTATCACCACATTTTTCTTATTATATTATTTATATTATATCATAAAAATAGCTCTTAAGTGCTTATTTCATATGTGTTCAGGAGTATTTTTTATTGTAAATTATATGGTTTTCAATAACATATTTGTTAATTTGTGATTGATGATTTCGAGTGGACTCCTAGGAGTCCACTCGAAAATAACTTATCTGCCGGTTAAGAATTTTTATCATCGCATAAATTATCAGAATAATCTCTATTCAAAGAAATATATATGATTTTGTTATTGATTTTAATATGTATATTATGGCTTTATTGACCTGTTATTGCTATTTTTAATATCCTTAACCATTCTTTAAGCCGTTTTTGGGCAGACTTCCACCTTCTTAATTTGTCTATTACAAATTTTAGAAATATGTTTCGTTATTATTTTGATATTATTGTTTATTGCTACCATTATCATTTGCCATCTTATTTTTAATTTTCCTCTATACCTTCCTTTACGTCCGCCATGCCTGGTAAGTTCTGATATGTTTCTTTCTACATTCGGTCTTTTTGCATAGTCTTCTTTAAATTCATCTGTTTTTTGATATTCCCTTTGTTCTTGTATTTCTTTTTCATACGGATGTATATTTATTGTTCTCCCTTTTTTTGATTTTGTACATTGGTCTTTTAGCGGACAATCATTACACTCTTCTGCTCTAAATTTCACTGTAACTTGCTCATGTTTTTGTGTTTTTTCAGTATCAAATTGTTTTATATGTCCATTGGGACATTCTACTGTTCCTTTTTCTAAATCAATTTTGAATTCTTCTTTTGAAAATCCTCCACTTGGATTTGTTGCTTCCGGCACTCTAATGCAAAAATCTGTTCCTTCTTCTTTCCTTTTTTCTATTTCTTCAAAGTCACTATATGCACAATCTCCATACAGTTTATCTATATCAACGCCGTTTCTTCGGCTTTGTTCTATAAGATCACTCATATGTTCTCCATCTGCTATATTTGCTCCATCAACTTCTATTCCTACTACTACTGAGCCTTTTTCTCCTCCTGTTATAATTTCAGCTTTGTATCCATCTGATAATTTCGATGAGGTCTTTCTTCCATGGCGCATTTCATCATCTACTACTGATATTATTCTGTCTTTTGCTGTTCCTTTTATCATTTTTACATGCCCGTCGTTTGTTATTTCAACATCTTGTAATGCTACTCTTTCTAATAATTCAATTGCTTTTTTTAAATCATCTTTTATATCTTTTTTTGTTTTTATATTTTCTACGAGTGATAGTGCATCTTTAACAAGTTCTTCGAGTAATTTTGCTTTTTCTTTTTCGTTTTCCCATGCTATTTTGGGTTTTTTGATATTTTCTTTATAATCTGTTCTTTTCAGTATTTTTTTCGATTCATCTTCCATTTCGTAAAACTTCATGAAACGGAGAACCATCTTTATCCCTTGGTATATCATAGTGTAAGTATCTTGTCTGGCACAGGAACCCCAAATCATGAATGAATCTATTATGTGTAAGTTGTCTTTATCAAACAGTCCTACTTCTTTTGCCTGACTAATTGTTTTAATGAATATTTCTTTTCCTATTTCGCTGTTAAACAGTCTTTTTCTATGATCACATAATGTTACTGCATCTATTCCATCAAAATCCCGTGGTGCGGTTAATGCATATTTAATTCTGTCATCGAATCGTGATTCTTCTTCCATTTCACGATCAGAATATCCTTTTTCAAATTGTATCAGCATCGCTGTAAATGTATATACCGGAGATATGGATTCTCTGCCATAGTATGAGAAAAGTGGCTGAAACATTTCTTCATTAAGATTATTAAATACCCATGTTCTTAATCTATGATAATAACTATCTTCAGAAATTTTTCCAAGTAACCAATAATCTGAAAATGACATTTGTCTGTCTGCTTTTCCTAACATTTTTATCACCACATTTTTCTTATTATATTATTTATATTATATCATAAAAATAGCTCTTAAGTGCTTATTTCATATGTGTTCAGGAGTATTTTTTATTGTAAATTATATGGTTTTCAATAACATATTTGTTAATTTGTGATTGATGATTTCGAGTGGACTCCTAGACAGGTATCATTTAAACAAATACATACTCACAGCAACATCAAGAGAAGCAAGATATAGAGATAGGATATGGAGAGCAATAAATGAAGGGAATGAAAAAGAATTAAAAGAGGCATTTAATGAACTATCAAAAATAGCACAAACAGAGCAAGAGAAGAAGAAAATAAGAGAAGTAAAGAAGTACATATTAAACAACTGGGAAGGGATAAAAATATACAAAGAAGATGAGGATGTAATAGGGTGCAGTGCAGAAGGGCATATAAGTCATGTATTTTCAGACAGGTTAAGCAGGAATCCATTAGGATGGAGTAGAGAAGGATTAAAGCTAATGGCAAAATTAAGAGTATTTAAGAAAAATGGAGGCAATTTAAGAGAAGTAGAATGGCGTAAAAAGCGCAAAAACAACAATGAAGGTTATAAATTAACAAAGAAGCAAATAAAAGAGGCAGTAAAGAGAGCTAAAACGTATACAAAAGAACAAATAAACAATATTACAGTGTTGGATATGGGCAAAGTAACACCAATATATAGAATTTTAAAAGCAATAAAATATGAAAAAGTGATATAAAAAACACATAATGCATGGAAACCTTGATTTAAGCAATTTCAGGGGTTGTCTTTAAAAAAAATATCCTACAGTATCTTGACACTATCCGGGGAGTACGTCAGATTGACTTATAAAATAATCTTTGATATAATAAAATAGTAAAGCTTGTACAAATTTGCAATCTTGCCGAATCCATACAGGTACGGAGGAAACACTTAAGGGGTTAATCTGCTTTTGCAGTAGGGATGCCTTCTAATCCCGCACCCGTCAACTAACTTCGGAGGCAAAAAAGGAAGGAGATTTTGCAGTGAATAAGAAGATTGGGAAATTGATATTTGGAGTATCAGTCTTTGGCATGACACTTATCGGAGGTTCAATGCTCACATATGTATATGCCGGGGAACTTGGCAGTGGAATAGTAACAGGCAATTACGTGAACATAAGGACAGGCAATAGTACATCATATGAAGTTATAACACAATTAAACTGGTATGATACAGTAACCGTCTTAGGACAGGATAACGGATGGTACCATATCAGGCTTTCAAATGGCAGTGAAGGATGGATTTTTGGGAAATATCTTTCATTGAAATCATCAGGTGGCAATTCATCGAGAGGGAATATTGACAGAAGTTTTTCTACAAGACTTATAGAATACAGCAAACAGTTTTTAGGGACAAGGTATGTTTATGGAGGTTCATCTCCCAATGGTTTTGATTGTTCCGGTTTTACACAATATGTTTTTGGGCAATTTGGTATTGTAATACCAAGAACTGCTGATGAACAAGCAACAGTAGGTACAATGGTCGATTTTAATAACCTTGCTCCAGGTGACCTTGTATTTTTCCGCACTTTAGGAAGTTATACAATAAATCATGCAGGGATATACATAGGCGATGGAGAATTTATACATAGTTCTTCAGGCAGAGGGAAGGTAATGATTAGCCGTATTGATTCCGGTTATTATTATAAAAACTTTGCTGCTGCAAGAAGGGTTAAATAACAAATAGGATTAAAAAAAGTGCCATTTGGCACTTTTTTTAATCCTATTTGTTTGTTGACTATTTTATTAGATTAATATATTATTATATGTTGTATACAGGAATGTCCTGTGCGGAAGGAGATAAAAAATTTATGGTTTCAATAAGAGAAGAAATACGCAATGTGGCGATAATTGCACATGTAGATCATGGAAAAACTACTTTACTTGATGGAATGCTTAAACAGAGCGGTATATTCAGGCAGAATGAGAAGGTCGAAGAAAGGGTAATGGACTCAAACGAACTTGAAAGGGAAAGAGGTATTACTATACTTTCAAAGAATACCGCAATTAAATATAAAGGTGTTAAAATAAATATTGTAGATACACCGGGGCATGCAGATTTTGGCGGTGAAGTTGAAAGGGTATTGAAAATGGCGGATGGGGTTTTGTTGCTTGTTGATGCATATGAAGGACCGATGCCTCAGACGAGATTTGTACTAAGTAAAGCACTTGAATTAAATCTAAAGCCGGTTGTGGTAATAAATAAAATTGATAGACCTGATGCAAGACCTGATGAGGTAATTGACGAGGTATTGGATTTGTTTATTGAACTTGGGGCAGATGATGAGCAAATTGAATTCCCGGTTGTATATGCCTCTGCAAGAGAAGGAATAGCAAAATTGAAATTGGAGGATACGTCTTCTGATTTAAGACCACTTTTTGATACGATACTTAAGGAAATCCCTGCTCCAAAAGGTGAATTAAATGGACCGTTACAGCTTATAGTAACGACCCTTGATTATGATGATTATATTGGCAGGATTGCAATAGGTAAAGTCATAAGAGGGCATATCAAAGCCGGTGAAACTGCTGCAATTTGTAAGAGAGATGGAACTGTTCAGAATGTAAGGATAAGCAGTCTTTATCAGTATGAAGGTTTGAAAAGGGTAGAGGTAAATGAGGCTTTACTTGGTGATATAGTTGCAGTTTCCGGTATTAGCGATATTGAGATTGGCGAAACAATTGCAGATATAGAAAATCCTGAACCGCTTGATTTTGTCCATATAGAAGAACCAACGATATCTATGACTTTTGGGGTTAATACAAGTCCTTTTGCAGGTGAAGATGGGAAATATATTACATCAAGGCATATAAGAGATAGGCTGATGAAAGAACTTGAAACAAATGTTGCACTTAAAGTTGAGGAAACCGAAACAACAGAAGCATTTAAGGTATCCGGACGCGGAGAACTACATTTGTCAATATTGATTGAAACGATGAGGAGAGAAGGATACGAACTGCAGGTTTCAAAACCATCCGTAATAATGAAGGAAATTAATGGAGTGAAAAATGAGCCTATTGAACTTTTAACAATAGATGTTCCAGAAGATTTTATGGGTATTGTTATGGAGAAGCTTGGCTCGAGGAAAGCAGAATTAATGGATATGCACACATTAAAACCGGGAACCTTAAGGTTAAAATTCAAAATACCTACAAGGGGGCTTATTGGATATAGGTCGGAATTTTTAACAGATACTAAAGGAAATGGTATTATGACATCTATATTATATGGATATGAACCATATAAAGGTGAAATACCTATACGGCTTAAAGGCTCACTTGTTGCATTTGAATCAGGTATAACTACAACCTATGGTCTGTATAATGCTGAGAGCAGAGGCAGACTTTTTGTAGGACCTGGCACAAAAGTATATGAAGGTATGGTAGTTGGTGAAAATGCAAGAAATGAAGATATAGATGTCAATGTCTGCAAGAAGAAGCATGTGACAAATATGCGTTCAGCAACCTCAGATGAGGCTTTAAGGCTTTCTACGGCAAGTGAATTATCACTTGAAGAGGCTTTAGAATTTATAGAAAATGATGAATTGGTGGAAGTCACCCCGAAGAATATAAGGATAAGAAAAAAGATATTGAATTCACAGCAAAGATATAAAAGTGCAAAAAATAGATGATTAAATTAAGAAGGCTTTGATTAAAGGATTTTTTCCTCAAAGTCTTCTTATCTTTGTATATTTAAGGCATTTAGGATTTTGCCAACATAGTCAATTGTCTCATTATATGGGGGAATTCCATTATATTTGTCTACAGCGGCAGGACCGGCATTGTATGCTGCAATAGCCTTTGGCAGGTCATTGTATTTAGTTATTAGGGTTTTCAAATATCTAACACCACCATCAATATTTTGTTCTATATCAAATGGATTATTTATACTTAGAAAATCAGCAGTAGAAGGCATAAGCTGCATAAGACCTACAGCACCGGCTTTAGAAACAGAATTTGGATTATAATCTGATTCTGCTTTTATAATGGCATTTATCAGATTAGAATCGACTCCATATTTTTGGGAGGCTTGAATGACATATTTATTTATTTCTTCCATTAAGGCGGATTTATTTTTTATAGCTGTATTTCTATTGTTATCCGCCTTTGACGTATGATTAATATCATTTGTACTTATGGACTTCTCCGGATACAATTCATCAAGGACTTCTTTAAAAGAAATATTGCTGTTTTTGCTTATTAAATTTATTGAGACAGGAAGTCGTGACTGTATCTCATTTAATTTGCTTATGATTAAATTATTAATATAATCCATGTGATTACCACCTCATCATATATATTCGACATAAAATTTGTTTTTCCTGCTAATTATTTTAAAATAGGAAATTTGTCCTATATTTAAAATAAAAAAGGATTTTAAATATTTATGTAGAATATAACTATGGGTGATGATAGTGAAAACAAAGGCAGAGGGAAAAAATAAAAAAAATAATTTCAAAATTATTGCAATTGTAGTTTTAATACCTGTTGCATCAATTTTAATAGGATTTCTTTTGACACAATATTTTATAAGACCATATATAGTCAAAATGAGCGGAAATCTTTATTCTGATAAATACACTTTAGAATTGCCTGCTTTAAACTTTTATCAGTTAAAGACGGGAGAATACAAGGATGAAAATGATGCAAGGTATAATTTGAGTCTTATTGCGATGAATGGCATGTATGCGGATGTTAATAAAACCGGTGATAAATACATTGTGTTTGCAGGGAATTTTTTAAATGAGGAAAATGCTGGTGATATCGCAAAAAGATTAGATGAAAGCGGAATAAAATGCAGTTTATCTCTGATTAAGGGTCCTTTATATAAAATAGACTATGAGAAGGGACAAAAGCAAGATATTTCAAATTTGAAAAAATATTTATATGATTTTAATTGTAACCTCGAGGCATTATCGGCAATATCATATAAGATAGCAATAGGAAATCCTGACAAAAGCGGAATAAACACATTGGAAACAAATATTGAAAAATCTTTGAAGGCAATTAAGAAGCAAAACAATAATAACAATACTGATAAGATAATAGACGGCTTGGAATCAATAGAAAATAATATGCTTGAGGATTTAAAAAAGGTTATGTTTTCGATTGATTTAAATGATGGAAATGCTTATGGGATATCTCAAAAAGCCTTATGGAATGCAATAGGAAAATATAATAATATAGTTAATTCTATTAGATATAACAGATAGAGATATTCCATTTAATACATAAATATTTTTGTATCAAAAAATATATAAAATATGATATAATTTATTAAGAATTAAGTTTAAAATACAAAAGAAAAGTGATAAAATATATTTAAAGGAGTGGAAAAATGAAGAGAAGTAAAGGTCCTTGGACACTGTTTTTTTTGCTGATGATAGGGCTAATTTTTGGTGGATTCATTGGCGATTACTTGGGCAATTTTGTGAAACAGCTGTCTTTTCAACAGGTAATAGGTATGAGCAGTCCTATGATGCTGAATTTAAATGTAATAAAACTTTCTTTTATGCTATCATTTAAAATAAATGTTGGCACTGTTGCTGGAATAATTGTAGCTTTGTATGCTTATTATAAAATGTAAGCGGTGTGAAATTGTTTTTTTAGAAAACGAAAGGAATGAACATCAGATTGAGAATTATTCTTGCGTCAAATTCCCCAAGAAGAAGAGAATTATTGAAAGGGATAGGACTTGACTTTGAAATTGTTTCAAGTAATATAGAGGAAATTTCTGAAGAAACCGAGCCATCTTTATTGGTGATGAACCTTTCAAAACAGAAGGCTTTAAGTGTTGCTGAAAGTCTTAAGGATGATGCTTTGATAATTGCAGCAGATACTGCTGTTGAAATAAATGGTAATATCCTTGGGAAGCCCAAAGATAAATTTGAGGCATATAAAATGCTTAAAAGACTAAGCGGTAAATGTCATTCGGTTTATACAGGCATATCATTGGTCAGTTCAAGTGATTTAAAATTGATATCTGATTATGAAGTAACATATGTATATATAAAAGAACTTAATGATGATATTATCTGGCGATATGTAAAAACAGGCGAGTGCTTTGATAAGGCCGGTTCATATGCAATTCAGGGCTACGGTTCCTTGATTGTAAGCAAGATAAATGGTGACTATTTTAATGTTGTTGGACTTCCGTTATCAAAACTGTCAGATATGATGTCAAAGAACTTTGGTATAGAACTGCTTTAAGGAGGGAAAGAATTGAGAGAGGATTCAGGTATAACCATAAAAGATTTGCCTGAAGATGATAGACCAAGAGAAAGGCTTATTAAATACGGATCTGGTGTATTGTCAAATGCTGAACTCATAGCTATAATTATAGGTACGGGCAATAAAGATGAAAGTGCAATATTATTGTCTCAAAGATTAATCGGAGAAGGCAGAGGACTAAAATATATAATCGATACCGGCGTAGAGAGACTTTCCGAAACAAAAGGTATAGGTAAGGCTAAGGCAGCAAAATTAAAGGCGGCGTTAGAATTAGGAAGGCGGATAGCACTTTCAGGATATAATGAAAGCATAGCTATAAGAAAACCTGATGACATTATTGGCTTAATGATGGATGAAATGCGTTATTTAAAAAAAGAATACTTCAAGGTGGTTATGTTAAATGTGAAGAATAAAATCATTGCAGTGGATACTATTTCAATAGGCAGTCTTAATTCGTCTATTGTGCATCCGAGAGAAGTGTTTAAGGCTGCAATCGAGAGAACTGCATCATCAGTTATTTTGGTTCACAATCATCCAAGCGGTGATCCATCTCCAAGCAATGAAGATATAGAAGTATCAAAAAGAATTACACAAAGTGGGAATATTTTAGGAATTAAGGTTTTAGATCATATTATTATTGGTGACGGCATAGGTATTAGTTTGAAGGAAAAAGGTTATTATAATTTTGAAAATTAAGGAAGGGGTTTAATATAAATGAAGAGATTTTCTAAGGATATAGGAATAGATTTAGGAACCGCAACAACATTGGTTTATGTACAGGGTAAGGGGATTGTATTGAGTGAGCCATCGGTAGTTGCAATAAAAAACGATACTCATACGGTTCTTGCGGTTGGTGCAGAAGCAAAGAAGATGGTTGGCAGGACACCCGGCAATATAGTTGCAATAAGACCAATGAGAGATGGAGTTATTGCAGATTTTGACATAACAAAAATGATGCTGGATCATTTCATAGGAAAGGTTAATCCAAGGAAAGGCTTATTTAAACCAAGGGTTATTATTGGTATTCCATCAGGTGTAACAGAGGTTGAAAAGAGGGCTGTTATTGAAGCTTCATTGCAAGCAGGTGCAAAAGAGGCGCATACTGTTGAAGAACCTATGGCGGCGGCAATTGGTGCAGGGCTTCCTGTTGAAGAACCTACAGGGAGTATGGTTGTAGATATAGGCGGAGGAACAACGGATGTTGCAATTATTTCCCTCGGCGGTATTGTTACAAGCAAGTCTTTGAGGATTGGCGGTGATGAGATGGATGAAGCCATCATTACTTATATTAAGAGAGAATATAATCTTATGATCGGCGAGAGAACTGCCGAAGAAGTAAAGATTCAGATTGGTTCTGCTTTTCCGAAACAAAAGGAGGAAACGATGGATATAAGGGGGAGAGATTTAGTGTCTGGACTTCCTAAAACATTGAAGATTACCTCAACAGAGATATTAGAAGCCTTAAAGGACCCTGTTTCAAGCATAATTGAGGCTATAAAAATGACTCTTGAGAAAACTCCTCCAGAGCTTTCTGCTGATATAATGGATAGAGGTATTATGCTTACAGGTGGTGGAGCATTATTAAGCGGTATAGATAAGCTTATAAGACAGGAAACAGGTATGCCTGTACAAATAGCTGACCAGCCTTTAAACTGTGTAGCCTTAGGAACAGGTAAAATTCTTGAAGAAAGTTCACTTTTCAACAGGGTTTTAACCTCAACAAGCAGATTAAGCCGAAAGGAGTGGTAGGGTGCCGAGATTTTTTAAAAACAAACAGTTTATTATGGTTGTTGTAATAGCTGTGGCACTTATTTATGCCATGGCTAACACCTATGGAAGTGGGAGAAATGTTACAATAGTCGAGTCTGCTGTGGGCAGTATTTTTTCACCGGTGCAAAAGGTTTTTTATTCAGCAGAAAATTATATAAGCAATTTTTTTACATCTATTAAACAAATAGGGACGTTAAGAGAGAAAAATGCCTTGTTGGAAAAGGAAGTTGAAAAGATAAAAAGAGAAAATATACGAATGCAGGAGCTTATTAATGAAAATAACAGATTGAGGGATATTTTAAATTTTAAAGATAAAAATACGGATCTTGTTATTAAACCGGCAAATATAATAAGCAAGAATCCGGGCAACTGGTTTGATACTTTTAATGTCGATATCGGGTCAAATCAAGGAATCAAACCCAAGATGACAGTTTTAGATGAAAAGGGTAATCTTGTGGGTACGATTACCGATGTCGGAACAAACTGGTCTAAAGTTTTATCCATAATAGATATGGATAGTTCAATAAGCGCTGTTGATGTTAAGACCCGAGATAATGGTGTTGTTAGAGGAGATAGCAATGGCAATCTAAAGATGATATATATTCCAAATGATTCTAAAATAAGCATTGGTGATATTATAACAACATCAGATATGAGTATATATCCCAGTGGATTAATCATAGGGAAAGTACAACAGGTAAAAAGTCAGGAAGCAGAATTGCTTAAAGAAGCTGTTATAAAGCCGGAGGCTGATTTTGAAAGGTTAGAGTTTGTTCAAATTGTAATGAATATGAAAGATACAGGGAAGTAGAATATATGAAAATCCTATATAAATACCTATTAATTATTTTGGCGATTATTTTAGAGGCTACATTCTCTAAATTCATAACTATTTTTGGTGTTAAGCCTGATATAGTTCTAATCTTGATAATATGTTTTGCATTGTTAAACGGCTCAACTGAAGGGATAATTCTAAGCCTTTTTGGAGGTCTTTTACAGGACATTTTATATAATAATGCAATAGGTGTTGAAACGCTTGCTCTTTTAATTGTTTGTTATATTGCTGGTGTTCTAAGTACAAATGTGTTTAGAGATAATACATTTGTTGCTTTTGTTTTTGTATTAATAGGGACTCTATTGTATAATTTAATAATTATATTTTCCATGATACTGATGAAATACGATATTAATTTTATAAAAGGTTTTTTAGATATTGTCTTAATACAGGCAATTTACAATTCCATAATAACAATATTTATTTTTAGATATATTGTTAAGTTGAATAATTATATTAAAGATACAAAAATATTTTTTTTTGATATTTAAAGGATGATAGCCTTGAGTGAAGATTTGAAGAAAAGATTTAACATTTTTGGGTGGGTACTTATTATAATCTTAGTTTTACTTATTTCCCGGCTAATTTATCTTCAATTAATTGAAGGAGATTATTTCCGCGAACAATCCATTAAACAGGCAATAAGGAATATACCTATTGATGCACCAAGAGGGAATATCCTTGATAAGAATGGTGTAAAATTGGCAACAAACAAGCCGAGTTTTTCCGTTGAAATTTTAAAAAGTGCTGTTGTTGATGCAAATATAAATGACGTGATATTAAGGGTTGTAAATATATTGGAAAAGAATAATATTAAATATAAAGATGACCTTCCTATTTATTTGGACAATAACGGCAAACCATATTTTAATTTTCAAAATCCAGATGAAGGTGATGTTTCTTCAAGTACACTGATATCAAGGGAAAAACTATGGAAGAAAAACAATAATATCAAGGAAGGCGCTTCGGCGGATGAGGCATGGAATTTTTTAAAGAAAAACTTTAATATATCCCCGCAATTATCTTTGCAGGATATGAGAAAAGTTATGGCAATTAGAGAGCTTATGGTTGAACAAGGGTATAATCAATATCAGCCGGTTGAGATAGCAGTAGATGTTAATCAGCAAGCAGTGGCTGAAATAGAAGAAAACCATCTTAATTTGCCAGGTATCATGATTAACATAAAACCTATAAGATATTATCCGTACCAATCTCTTTTATCTCAAACGTTGGGATATATTGGGCGAATAACAGAAGATGATGTAAAAACGTTAAATATGAATAATTACCGATTTACAGATCTTGTAGGGCATTCAGGTCTTGAAGGACTTTTAGAAAAATACCTGAAGGGGAAAGATGGAGGTCAGCAGGTTGAAGTTGATAGTTTAGGGAGGCTGATAAAAAAACTAAATGAGATACCTCCTAAACCTGGAGATACAGTATATTTAACAATTGATAAAAATATACAGAAAGCAGCAGAAAAATCATTGCAGCAAACGATGGAAAATATCCGATCTAAATACGATGCTGTTACGGGGAAACCTCTGCCTGCTAATATTGGAGCAGCGGTTGTTGTTGATGTTAATACAGGTAAAATACTTGCGCTTGCCAGTATACCCGGATATGATCCGAATATCTTTGCAACCGGAAATCCACCACAAAATGTAATAAATGAGCTGTTTAAAAACAGGAATGCTACAATAGATCCAAGCCCTACATTTAATTATGCAACACAAGGAGCAGCACCCCCCGGTTCAACCTTTAAAATGGCAACAGCATTAGCTGCACTTGAGTCGGGTGCAACAACAGTTGATGAGCAATATTTAGACCCCGGTATATATCCATATACCGGACAGAAAAACTGGCTATATGCGGAATATGGTCAAACACAGGGATGGGTTAATGTTAGTGAAGCAATTAAATATTCAGTTGATACCTTTTTTTACGAAATGGGCAGAAGAATGGGTATAAACAAAATAGTAGAATATGCACATAAACTGGGGCTTGACCAAAAAACAGGAATAGAATTGTATGAAGCAAAAGGAACGATTGCAAGCCCGCAATTTAAAAGGGATTATAATCTTGGAATTCTTAAGACATTTGTAAAGAGCGACAATAATCCAAAGGGAAAGATAACCCAAGAACAATATGATAAAATAGTACAAATAATTGATAGCGGCAATTTAAGTGACTATAATACATTTTTAGAGCTTAAAAAAATGGGGATAAAAGATGTGAAGCTTCAGCAGCAGTTATGGTCATTAATGTATTCTGCCGGGCACTGGAGTTTGACAGATACCTGCAGTGCCTCAATAGGTCAAGGGGATAACCAGTTTACCCCGCTTGAAATAGCGAGTTATATTTCAATGCTTGTGAATGGAGGTACAAGATACAGGCTTCATTTAATCGACAAAATAGTTGCACCCGACGGGAAAATTGTAAAGGAAGAAAAGCCTCAGGTTTTAGAAAAGATTGATATACCTGAGAAATATATTGATGCAATAAAACTTGGAATGAAAGGCGCTACAGAGCAAGGGGGTACTGCCAGTGAGGCTTTTAATGGTTTCCCGATTGAAGTAGGAGGAAAAACAGGTACGGCTGAAGTAGGTTCAAATAATGTAAAAACGATGGCTAATTATGCATGGTTTGTTGGATTTGCTCCATATGACAAACCGAAGATCGCGGTTGCAGCAGTTATTTATCAAGGTGGTTCAGGAGCATATACGGCAGCTGTAGCAAGGGGTATATTCGATGCATATTTTGGGTTTAATAACACTCAAAAGTCAGATAATACTTCCGGACACTAATTTTTTAATAACAAAGGAGGATATTTTTTATCTTCTTTTGTTATTTTTTGAAGGAATTACGAAACTTATGAAGAATATATAAATATAAAGGATATTTTCGGGAGGAAAAACTCAATGTTAAGTGATTATTTTAAAATAAAGGGTACAAAGGAAGGACTTGTTATCATTGCAGAAGATTGTACTGATATTGACTCTCTGAAAGAAAAAATAGTAAATAGAATCGAGCATTCATTAACATTTTTTAAAGGCGCGCAATTAACAGTTAAAGTAAAAAGCCTAGATATAAGTCAGGCTCAGATAGACGAATTATTGCAATATATAATGGATAAATATGGAATCAGTGTAAAAATAAAAAAAATACAGGAACGGCGGCTTAAAAATGTGAATAGAGAAAATACGGTGTTTGAAGGCTTAGAAGAGGGTATGACTAAATTTCACAGCGGTACTGTGAGGTCTGGTCAAATAATAAAATATTATGGCAATCTTGTGGTTCTGGGTGATGTAAATCCTGGTGGAATAGTACAAGCATCAGGCAATATAGTTATAGTTGGAGCATTAAGGGGAATTGCACATGCAGGTTTTTCCGGAAATGATAAAGCGGTTATTGCAGCGACGAAAATAAATGCGATGCAGCTTAGGATAAACAATGTAATTTCGAGGTCTCCAGATAATGTTAGTAATACTAATTATCCTGAAATTGCATTAATAAAGAAAAATAAAATAGTTGTAAAACCACTTTACTAATGTGGAATAATATAGTAAAATATACAATAAGAAGAATCGAGAATGGAGTGATATAATGGGAGAGGTTATAGTTATAACATCTGGAAAAGGTGGTGTTGGGAAAACAACGACTACTGCAAATCTTGGCACATATATTGCTATGAAAGGTTTCAAAGCGGTGCTTATAGATACAGATATAGGGCTGCGTAATCTTGATGTAATTATGGGTTTGGAAAATAGAATAGTATATGATATTGTTGATGTTGTTGAAGGACAGTGCAGATTAAAGCAGGCTTTGATAAAAGACAAGAGGTTTGAAGGGCTTTACCTGTTACCTGCTGCTCAAACCAGAGATAAAACAGCAGTTAATCCTGAACAGATGCAAAAACTAACAGATGAATTAAAAAAAGAATTTGACTATGTCCTGATTGATTGTCCGGCTGGCATTGAACAGGGATTTAAAAATGCAATTGCGGGGGCAGAGAAGGCATTAGTTGTGACAACACCGGAAGTATCTGCAGTTAGAGATGCAGATAGGATAATTGGGCTTTTAGAAGCTTCCGAAATAAACAATCCTATGCTTGTAATAAACAGAATAAAAATGGATATGGTAAAACGCGGTGATATGATGAATATTGAAGATATTATGGATATTCTTGCTATTGACCTTATTGGCGTTATTCCAGATGATGAAAATATCGTAATATCTACAAATAAGGGAGAACCGATTGTAACAGATGATAAATCCTTAGCTAGTCAGGCTTATAGAAATTTAACTGCAAGATTGCTTGGTGAAGATGTGCCTCTTATAAATCTTGATACAAACATAGGCTTTATTGACAAATTAAAAAATCTTTTTAAAATGGCATCAAATAGATGAAGGTGGGAGATGTGTTTATGGATTTGTTTAAACCGTTTAGGAACAGGAATAACAGTAAAAATGTGGCTAAGGAGAGGCTGCAGCTTTTGCTTGTCCATGAAAGGTCTGACATTTCACCGAAGTTTCTTGAGTTAATGAAGGAAGAAATAATAAATGTTATTTCGAATTATGTTGATATAGATAAAGAAGGATTAGATGTAGAAATAACAAGGGAAAAGAAAGACAATGATACATATGTCCCTGCATTGCGGGCTAATATCCCGATTAAAAAGATGAAACAAAAAATCAGATAAGATATAATTATTCGTTAATAAAAATTATTTGTTTTAACAGTGGTAACTTAGATAAATATATAATATAATATATTACAAATAAATTTTCGGGGGATATACAGTGTGTAAAAAAAGTATTTTAATAGTAGATGACAATAGACTTAGCAGAAAAATCTTAAAAGATACACTTGAAAAAGCAGAATATATTGTTTATGAAGCGGAAAATGGGGAAGAAGCGCTGGGCATTTACAAAAAGAATCTGCCCGATATGGTTATACTTGATATTGTTATGCCGAAAATGAGCGGATTTGATATATTAAGGATTTTACGAAATGACCAGGAAAACTTAATGGTACCGATTATACTTTTAACATCAAAAGATGACTTTAATGAAAAATTGTATGGTCTTGAACTTGGAGCAGATGATTATATCATAAAACCTTTTAATGAAAAGGAATTTATAATAAGGGTTAAAAATCTTTTTCAGAGAATAGACCATAACAGAATGGCAAATCCACTTACAGGTTTAAGGGGAAATCTTGATATAAAATTTGAAATGAAAAGGCGGATTAAAAAAGGTGAACCCTATGCCGTTATGTATATAGATTTGGACAATTTTAAAGAATACAACGATTATTATGGATTTGCACGAGGAGATAAAGTATTAACCATGACAGCAGGAATTTTATCTAAAAGTATAAATTTGGCAGGCAATCAAAATGATTTTTTAGGACATATAGGTGGGGATGACTTTATAATTGTAACAACACCGGATAAGGTTGAAGATATATGTCAATATATAATAAAAAACTTCGATGAAAAGATAAAAAATCTTTACGATGAAAAGGATAGAAAAAGAGGATATATCGAAGCCATAGGACGAAGAGGCGAAAAAAACAAATACCCATTTGTGTCAATATCTATAGCAGTTGTAACAGATGAATACAGAAAATTTCAAAATGAGCTTCAGATAAGTGAAGTAGCTACAGAGTTGAAAAGAAAGCTTAAAACAATGAAGGGCAGTAAATTTTTAAAAGACCAAAGGAAAGAGTAAAGCATACATGATGTATGCTTAATTTTTTGAAGGTGAGGCATGTGTTTTTTAAGGATCCTTATATACCGGACAAAAAAGTAAAAACGGTTTTAATCGATGGCAGAGAAAAATTAATCGGACATGTATTGAATAATTTTGGAATACAAACAATATATACGGGGAAAAATGAATTTTTATATGACGCCATATCATATCATCCTGATATAATTCTGCATAATGCAGGTGATGGTGAAGTAGTTATTGCTCCCAATGTTAGTGTTGATTTAATTTTCAACTTAAAAAAATTAAAATTAAATACGATTTTAGGACAAAGTAATTTAAATAGAAACTATCCTGGCAATATAGCATATAATGTAGCAAGGCTGGGCGGTTATGCTTTTCACAATTTAAAATATACAGACCCTGTTTTAAGGGAGATGCTTGAAAATAAAGGAGTTAAATTTATTCATGTAAATCAAGGGTATACAAAGTGTAATATGGCTATTATTGACGAATTTAGTTTTATTACCTCTGATTATGGTATATATAAGATAGCAGATAAATATGGCTTTGACTGCCTTTTAATAGAACCTGGCAATATTATGCTTGAAGGTTTCAAATATGGCTTTATAGGAGGAGCGGCAGGTCTTATTTCAAAAAATATATTCTGCATAACCGGTAAATTAAGTTATCATAATGATTATAAAAAAATTGTAGATTTTTTAACTTTTAAAAACAAAAAAATTATATATTTAACACCATTCCAAATAAAAGACATTGGTTCCATTATTCCACTTAACTAAAAAACGACTTTCAACACATACTACTAACGAAGGGAGTGATTATATAGATGCAATTACTTTCAATTGGGATTCCCAATGCTGTAAGTGTTAACAGTGAATTCATAGAGTATGGTTTAAGGAATTTGAATAAAGAAGGGATTAATGTAGCAGTAAATTTAAATGATTGCGGACAGATTGTATTTTATAATTTTAGCCTTGAAGATAAACAGTCTGTTAAATATATATATAAAATCAAGAAATATGTTGCAGATGTTATTTCTGATATTATAGTAAATCAGTTAGATAAAAAGGTAATAAAAAATATTATAAAAAAATATTACTATTACTTTGATGAAGAAGAACAAAAGCAGATAATCAAAATAGCAAATGATATTCTTGATGATGATATAAATAGAGATACATTTAAATTAATTAAAAAGGAAGAAATATATTTGCTTCTTCTGGATTTTTTAAAGTACAATAATCGGGTAAATATTGAGGGGTTTTTAAATTTCAGATTGAGGGATTTTATTGGGGAATTAAATGAGATAGCCAATAGAGCAGTAGATGAATTTATTATACAGAAAGAATATAATGAGTTTCTTGGGTTGCTTCGCTATTTTGTAGAACTGCAGGATTCCAAAATAGATGTTTTAAATGTTGTTGTTGAAGATGATGGAACCTTCAGGTTTTTTGACAGTAACGATAAACCTATAACAGAAGAATTATTAAAGGATATTTCGATAGAGTTTAATGGAGGGGAATTGAGCGATGAGGATATGCTTTTAAGCACGTTAATTTCGATAGCACCGGAAAAAATATTTATACATTCCGTAAAGAACATAAGGAATAAAGAAATAATCGAAACAATTAAAAAAGTTTTTTGTGAAAGGGTATTTATTTGCCATGGTTGTAATTTATGCCTTCTCAATGAATTGAGGAAATATTAAGATTAAGGTCATGGAAGGTTTAATATTTCCTCTTATTTCATGTGCTGTTGACAAAACATTTATTGGATTATATAATATATTAAAACTGAATATTGTAGGCAATGAAGGGAAAAGTAAATATCATATCAACTTCAAAGAGATTGAATGACATTGGCTGAAATCATTCAAATGTTTTTGATATTGAAAACCGTCCTTGAGCTGCGGATGATAAATCCGAACGGGTAATACCGATATAAAATATAAAGTATAAATAAGAGTGGAACCGCAGAACTTCTGCCTCTTTGAAGGCATGAGGTTCTTTTTATTTGCAAAATAAGGAGGAAAAATGTATGTTAATTAAATTAAAAGATGGTTCTGAAAGAGAATTTAAAAATGGCATTAGTGTTTTTGATATTGCAAAAAGTATAAACCATAGATTGGGGAAAGAAGCCCTTGGGGGTAAACTGAACGGTAAAATAATAGAATTATTATCACCAGTTGATGAGGATGGCCAGCTTGAAATATTGACTTTTGATGATGAAGAAGGGAAAAGAATATATTGGCATACAACATCTCATATAATGGCACAGGCTGTGAAAAGATTATACAAGAATGTGAAATTGACAATAGGACCTGCTATTGACAATGGATTTTATTATGATTTTGATATAGATACACCATTTACAACTGATGATTTTGAAAAAATCGAATCAGAAATGAACAAGATTATAAAAGAGAATCTAAAACTTGAAAGATTTGCGCTTAATAAAGACGAAGCAATAAAGTTTATGGAGGAAAGAAATGAGCCATATAAAGTAGAACTAATTAAATTGCTGCCTGATGATAAGGTTATTTCATTTTATAGACAAGGGGAGTTTACAGACCTTTGCGCTGGACCGCATTTACCGTCAACGGGAATGGTAAAAGCGGTAAAACTTCTTTCTGTTGCAGGGGCATACTGGAGAGGAGATGAAAAAAATAAGATGCTTCAAAGAATTTATGGTATAAGTTTTCCTCAAAAAAGTATGCTTATTGAATATATTAATATGTTGGAGGAAGCAAAAAAGAGGGATCATCGCAAACTGGGCAAAGAGCTTGACCTTTTCAGCCTTCATGAAGAAGGACCGGGATTTCCATTTTTTCATCCAAAAGGAATGGTGCTTAGAAATATCCTTGAAGACTTTTGGAAGAAAGAACATACAAAAAGAGGTTATTTAGAGATTAAAACACCTATAATTCTAAATGGGGAACTCTGGCATAGATCGGGACACTGGGATCATTATAAAGAAAATATGTATTTTACAAAGATAGATGATGAAGATTATGCCATAAAACCAATGAACTGTCCCGGGGCTATGATTGTATATAATTCAACAATGCACAGTTATAGAGATTTGCCTCTCAGGCTTTGTGAATTAGGGCTTGTTCACAGACATGAACTGTCAGGGGCACTTCATGGGCTTATGAGGGTAAGAAGTTTTACACAGGATGATGCGCATCTGTTTATGACACCGGATCAAGTCGAATCTGAAATACTGGGGGTAATAAAGCTTATTGATTACTTCTACAAGGTATTTGGATTTGAATATTTTGTTGAACTGTCGACAAGACCGGAAGATTCAATGGGGTCTGATGAAGATTGGGAAAATGCTACAAATGCTCTTATTTCAGCAATGAATCATATAGGTCTTAAATACAAATTAAACGAAGGAGATGGGGCATTTTATGGACCTAAGATAGATTTTCATTTAAAAGACAGTATTGGTCGTACCTGGCAGTGCGGTACTATACAATTAGATTTTCAGATGCCGGAAAGATTTAATCTTGAATATATAGGCGCAGATGGTGAAAAACACAGACCAATTATGCTTCATAGGGTTGTATTTGGCAGTATTGAAAGGTTCATTGCAATATTGATTGAAAATTTCGCCGGGGCATTTCCAATATGGCTTTCACCTGTTCAGGTGAAAATATTGCCTATATCTGATAAGCAACTGGATTATGCACAGAATATATATAAGATATTGCTAAATAATGGAATAAGGGCAGAACTTGATGATAGAAATGAAAAGATAGGCTACAAGATAAGAGAAGCACAGCTTAAAAAAATACCCTATATGCTGATAGTAGGCGATAAAGAGGTAGAAGCCGGTACAGTCTCAATTAGGGCAAGAAAAGGCGGGGATCTGGGCTCAAAATCATTACAAGAATTTCTTGCAGATGTTTTAAAAGAAATTCAAAACAAATCATTATAAGGATAACAGCTTGTTAAGAAAGGAGGAATTTTATTTTGAGGTATTTAACATCCGGAGAAACCCATGGCGAAGCATTGACAGCCATAATTGAAGGATTGCCTTCTAACCTGCCGGTAGATGTTAACTTCATTAATTCAGAACTGAGAAGGCGGCAAGGGGGTTATGGCAGAGGCGGAAGAATGGCTATTGAACAGGATACTATCCATATATTAAGTGGTGTAAGAGAAGGCAAAACGATAGGTTCACCATTATCATTGATGATATTAAACCGTGATTTTGAAAATTGGAAGGATAAGGAGTTAACGGTAATAACGCGACCCAGACCCGGACATGCTGATTTGTCAGGTGCAATTAAATATAATCAAAGAGATATAAGAAATATTCTTGAAAGGGCAAGTGCCAGAGAAACTGCTGCCCGTGTCGCAGTCGGAAGCATTGCAAAAACCTTGTTGAATATGCTTGATATTAAGGTTAAAAGCAGTGTTCTTGAAATAGGCGGTATAAGGGATGAAAATGAAAGGATTAAGGCAATCGATAAAGCCAAAAAAGAAGGGGATACCCTTGGAGGAATTATAGAAGTAATTATTGAAGGTGTACCTGTTGGACTTGGCAGCCATGTCCAATGGGATAGAAAGCTTGATGCAATATTAGCATACCATATTATGAGTGTTCAAGCTATAAAAGCTGTTGAGATAGGACTGGGTTTTGAATCAGCTAAAAAACCCGGTTCTATAGTACATGATGGAATTTATTATGATGGAGGATTTTTAAGGGCAACTAACAATGCGGGTGGTATTGAAGGTGGTATATCAAATGGCATGCCTATCATTGCAAAAGCTGCTATGAAGCCGATTCCCACATTAAAAAAGCCTCTAAAATCTGTAGATATAAATACAAAAGAACAATTTGAAGCAGCATATGAAAGGTCTGATGTTACTGCTGTTGAAGCAGCATCAGTAGTATTAGAATCTGTTTGCGCATGGGTAATTGCAGATGAGTGTATGAAAAAATTCGGTGGAGATTCTATAGAGGAGATTTTAAATAATTATAAAATGTACAAAAAATATATAAAAGAATTTTAAAGGGGGCTAAAAGCCCCCTTTAAAATATGGCTGATTATACTTATAATCATAAAGTGTTTTTTGCTGAGTATAAGTGAAAAATTATTCCTTGAAAAATCCTGTTGACAAATGATAAATAAAAGAGTATAATGTTTCGTATGCGAAATATATTTATGCGAAACATGTCAAGAAAGGAGGAAAAGCATGGAGGAAGTAAGCAATGGTATTAAAATACTTAAAGTGTTAAAACAGATAAGGGATATTATGAAGCAGAATATGAAGTATCAGTTTAATAAAATAGATATAACCGGACCACAAGGCATGTTAATGAGTATGCTGGCTCATCATGGGAAAATGAAAATTAGTGATTTAAGTGAGAATCTTGGACTATCAAACAGCACTGTATCTGGTATTATTGATAGATTGGAGAGACAAGGTCTGGTTGAAAGAACTAGAAGCATTGAGGATAGAAGAGTGGTTTATGTTAGTATTACTTCGGAGTTTAAAAAAAATGCTAAGGAACAATTAAATGAAATCGAAAAGAAATTTGAGGATATGATGAATAAAGCTACTCCCGAGGAATTAAATACGATATTTGAAGGTTTAAACACATTAAAAGAGGTAATGGATAGGAATAAATAATAATTTAAACTATAAATTTATATTTAGGATTTAAGTTGATTTAATACCATAGAAGGAAATATATGCTATATTATTAGATAAGGAGTAGATAATTATGCTGAAACTATTGAAATACTTAAAGCCGTTTACTGTCATGCTTATTGCTGTAATAATGCTATTATTTGTCCAGGCGATGTGTGACCTTGCACTTCCGGATTATATGTCAAATATTGTTAATAAAGGTATCCAGCAGGGTGGGATTGTAAATGCTGTACCGAAAGCAATTAGAAAAAGTCAGATGGATAAACTTGTGCTGTTTATGAGTCCCGGCGATAAGGCAGAGATTTTGAAAAATTATAAGTTAGTTGATAAATCAACTACTGATTATAATAAATATGTCAAGGATTATCCGGTTCTTGCTAAAGAACCTGTTTATATTCTTAAAAATACAGATAAATCGGAAATCGATAAAATAAACCTCCAAATGGGAAAGGCTTTTATTACTGTAACAGGTATTGAAAAGGCTAAGGATAGTGCAAAAGGTGGAATAATTGATTTTAATGGGAAGAAAATACCGGCTAACGTAGATTTATTTGCAATGATAGCAAAGATGCCAAGAGAGCAGCTTTCTCAATTAAGTGATGAAATGGATAAAAAATTTTCAGCCCTTGGTGATAATATGATTACCCAGGCTGCCGTTTCTTCAGTCAAAGCAGAATATAAAGCATTGGGAATGAATACAGATAAAATTCAAATTAGCTATATCATAAACACAGGACTAATAATGCTTTTGATATCTCTGCTTAGTGCCGCATGTTCGGTTATGGTGGTATTTCTAGCAGCGAAAATAGCAGCAGGTGTCGGTCGAAATTTGCGGGAAAATATATTTACAAAGGTTGAGAATTTTTCACTAACTGAATTTGATAAATTCTCCACCGCTTCACTTATAACAAGAACAACAAATGATATTACACAGATTCAGATGCTTCTTGTTATTATGATAAGAATGATATTTTATGCACCGATTATGGGTGTAGGGGGAGTAATTAGAGCACTTGGTAAAAGTACATCCATGTCTTGGATTATTGCATTAACAATCATTGTACTTCTTAGTTTAATTATGGTAGTATTTGCGGTTGCTATGCCTAAGTTTAAGATTATACAAAAGCTTGTTGACAAGTTAAATCTTGTAACCCGTGAAAATCTTTCAGGTATAATGGTTGTAAGGGCTTTTAATACCCAAAAATTTGAAAAAGATCGTTTTGACAAAGCAAATCAAGACCTTACAAAGACAAATCTCTTTGTAAATCGTGTAATAGTATTTATGATGCCTGCTATGATGTTTATAATGAATGGAGTTACCTTACTTATTGTTTGGGTAGGCGCTAACAAGATTGCAAATTCAAGTATGCAGGTTGGTGATATGATGGCATTTATGCAGTATGCCATACAAATTATTTTGGCATTTTTGATGATGTCCATTATGTTTATTTTGATTCCAAGAGCTTCTGTATCTGCACAGCGTATTGATGAGGTTTTGGAAACGGAGCCAACAATTCTTGATCCCAAGGAACCAAAGCACTTTGACAAGGAAGCAAAAGGGATAGTTGAGTTTAAAAATGTTTACTTCAGATTTCCCGGCGCAGAGGAAGATACGCTTAAGAATATAAGTTTTAAAGCCTTACCGGGTCAGACAACGGCATTTATTGGTTCTACAGGTTCAGGCAAAACAATTCTTGTCAGCTTAATTCTTCGCTTTTATGATGTGACAAGGGGTCAAATCTTAATCGACGGGATAGATATAAGAGAAGTGACACAGCATGAGCTTCGCAGCAGGATTGGTTATGTGCCTCAGAAAGGTTTATTATTTAGCGGAACGATCAAGTCAAATCTAATGTACGGAGATGAAAATGCATCAGATGAAGATATAAAAAAAGCTGCTGAAATTGCTCAGGCTATAGAATTTATAAATGAAAAAGCGGAAGGCTTTGATAGTGAAATCTCGCAGAGCGGAACAAATGTTTCTGGAGGGCAAAAGCAAAGATTATCAATTGCTCGTGCTCTTGTTAAAAAACCTGATATCTATATTTTTGATGATAGTTTTTCGGCTCTTGATTTTAAGACTGATGCAGCTCTCAGAAAAGCCTTAAAAGCCGAAACAACCCAAAGTACCGTTCTTATTGTTGCACAACGTATTTCAACGATTATGAATGCAGATAAAATTGTTGTACTTGAAGATGGAGAAATAGTAGGAATAGGTACACATAAGGAACTCATGGAAAATTGTAAGATTTATCAGGAAATTGCTTTATCACAGCTTTCAAAGGAGGAATTGGCATGAGCAAACAAGATAATATGAAATCACAAAAGCGCTTATCAATGCTTGGGCATCCTGGCGGCATGTCACAAGGAACAGAAAAAGCCCGTGATTTTAAAGGTACAATGAAAAAGCTGTTTAAATACCTAAGCCCTTATAAAATATCAATGATTATTGTTTTTATATTTGCAGTAGCCAGCACAATATTTACTATTGTAGGACCTAAAATTTTAGGTAAGGCTACGACAAAGTTATTTGAAGGAGTTATGAATAAAATCTCAGGTAATGGAACAATAGATTTTGACTACATTGAAAGAATAATTCTTATTCTTTTATGTTTTTATTTGTTGAGTCTATTATTTGGATATATACAGGGTTGGGTAATGTCAGGGATTTCAATGAAGGTAACATATAAGTTAAGAAAAGATATTTTTGAGAAGATTCATCGTATGCCTCTTGGATATTTTGAAAGTACGAACCAAGGGGAAGTTTTATCACGTATTACCAACGATGTTGATACAATAAGCCAAACCCTTAATCAGAGTTTAACACAAATTATTACATCAATTACAACGGTAATCGGAGTACTTATCATGATGTTTAGCATAAACTGGATAATGGCTCTTGTGGCATTATTAACGGTTCCTATTTCCATGCTGATGATTATGGGTATTATGAAATACTCCCAGAGATATTTCAAGGAACAACAGGATTATTTAGGGCATGTAAACGGTCATGTTGAAGAGATGTTCGGGGGGCATTTTATAGTAAGGGCGTTTAATGGTGAAAAGAAAAGTATTGATCATTTTAATAAATTGAACAACAGGCTTTATAACTCAGCATGGAAGTCTCAGTTTTTAAGTGGCTTAATTATGCCTGTCATGAATATTGTAGGTAATATTATCTATGTAATTGAGTGTATTTTGGGTGGATGGCTTGCTATTAAAAAAACCATTGAGGTTGGTGATATTCAGGCTTTTATTCAGTATATCCGTTCATTTACAATGCCGATTTCACAAATTGCCAATATATCTAATATTTTACAACAGACGGCTGCTTGTGCAGAACGTGTATTTGAATTTTTAGCAGAGGAAGAAGAGATTCCTGATATTTCTGTCCCTGTAAAGCTTGATAATATTCATGGAAATGTTGAGTTTAAACATGTTCGCTTTGGATATAATCCTGATAAAATCATCATTAATGATTTTTCTGCTTGTATTAAACCGGGACAAAAGGTTGCAATTGTCGGACCAACTGGGGCAGGCAAGACAACAATAGTTAAATTGCTTATGCGCTTTTATGATGTAAATGAAGGTGAAATCTTGATTGATGGGCATAATATAAAGGAATATACCCGTAGCGATTTACGCTCAATATTTGGAATGGTTTTGCAGGATGCCTGGCTTTCTAACAGCAGTATAATGGATAATATCAGGTATGGTCGTCTTAATGCAACTGAAAAAGAAGTTATAGCTGCTGCAAAAGCAGCATATGTTGACAACTTTGTGCATACGCTTCCTGCTGGTTATAATATGGTGCTGAATGAAGAAGCTTCAAACGTATCTCAAGGTCAGAAGCAGCTTATAACCATTGCAAGAGCTATTTTAAAAGATCCAAAGATACTTATTCTTGATGAGGCTACGAGTTCTGTTGACACTCGTACTGAGGTACTAATTCAAAAGGCTATGGATAATCTTATGAAGAACCGTACAAGTTTTATAATTGCACATCGATTGTCGACAATTCATAATGCTGATTTAATTCTTGTTATGAATCATGGAGACATTGTTGAACAGGGTACACATAAAGAATTGCTTGCAAAAGGCGGTTTTTATGCAAATCTTTATAACAGCCAATTTGAAGAAGCATTAGTTAGTTAAATGGCAGCCCACCCTTTATGCTGCAAAATAAAGGGCGGGCTGCCTATGCTTTAAAAAGATATTTTTATTTTAGGGACAAGAAACCTGTCCCCTTGTCCCTAAAGTATACCTAATTCCCTGTGCTTCTGTGCAATTGCATAGGAAAGGTTATCCAGAGCTTTAAAATCCTCGTCTTTTGGATAACCTTTTATAAATACTGGAGAAATAAGTTCAGCTTTTAAATTTGTAAACATTTCCGCAAGCTGTTTGTCTGCTCTGCTTCCCCAACTATATGATCCAATAATTGACACAAATTCTATTTTTGGTTTTAATGCGTTCGCAAGATATGCAGCATAAACTGCCATAGGATGTGCTCCAGCCCAAACAGTTGGTGTAGCTATTATAATTGTAGCTGCATCTACTAAGGCCATAGCAAGCTCTCCAATATCTGTTACAGTTAAATCAAATGGCTCGACCTTAATACCTTTAGAAACTAATGATGTTTCAAGATACTCTTCCATCTTTTTTACGCTTCCATGCATTGAGACATACGGTATTACAACAATATTTTTGGGTTTATGGTATACCCAATCCTTATATGCATTAAGTATAAAGTTGGGATCATCATACAAAGGGCCATGACTTGGAGCAATTATCTGTATGTCCAAATCTTTAATCTTATCAAGATTTTTCTCTATAAAGCTTCTAAAAGGCATCATTATCTCTGCATAATACCTTTTTGCAGCATCATATACTTGGCATCTGTCAATTACATATAAATCAGATGTTGCAAGGTGGGAACCTAAAAAATCACATGTAAAAAGTATCTTATCCTCTTTCAGATATGTAAACATAGTTTCAGGCCAGTGTACCCAGGGAGCATATATAAAAGTAAGGGTCTTGTCTCCCAAATCTAATGTTTCACCATCTGCAACAGCAATAATCTTTTCCTCAGGAAGAAGCAATAAATCCATTAAAAATCCTTTTGCTTTTTGAGAACACAAAACCTTCGCATATGGATATTTTTCAAGTACCATAGGAATAGACCCAGAATGATCTTGTTCAGCATGGTGTGCAATTATATAATCAATTTTACTAACGTCTTTAAGCTGTTCCATTAAAACGTCAGCTTTCATTGGATCTACAGTATCTAAAAGGGCAGTTTTGCTGCTACCTTCAATTAAATATGCATTATAACTTGTTCCATTTGGCAGTGGTATAAGAGAATCAAACAGTCTTCTCTCAAAATGCACTGCACCAATCTTGCTTATGCCTGGTCTTATAATCATTGGTTTCAAATTCTTTCCCTCCAACCTAATTAAATTATTTTCACATCTTTATTATAACAAATATTGATTAAAAACAAAACAAATTTAATAAATTGTATTATTTCATAGAATTTATCTGTGTGCCGAATCAATTAATATTTTTTAAAGTAGCAGCAGCCTATTTTGAAAATTAAAATAGAGATTTTTGTAAAAAAATACATAAAGATTATTGTAAATAGCAGGAAAAACGAGTAAAATAAAGTAATAATGAGATGATTTAATAAAAAATGATTTTAAATAGGAAAATATGACGTTTTTTAAGATTTGCATAAAATAAAAATAAATGTTACGCTAAAATTAAATAATAAAAAGGTAGGTGTTGGTAAATGTTCAAAAAAATCATTTCATTTTTTCTGGTTCTGACACTTCTTTCAGTTTCAAGTTTTAGTTCAATTTATGCGGCTGAATTAATAGACGAACAAGCGATAGTAGATAATTTATCTACTATACTAATGAATAGAAATAACAAATTAATTGATTATATAAAAAATAATCCAAATAAAAATGTGATAACTGCTGTAGATGCTTTTATGGAGGCTCATAAAATTGATGTATCTAAATACAAAGTGAAAGATTTTCAAAATAAAGCTTTGGTTAATACAGTTAAAATAAATGACAATACCACAATCGGATTTAATTCAGATGGAAGCTTTACTGTAGATACACTTACTTCAAAACCTATTTTAAATCAGGTTAGCAGTATTTCTTTAATGACAACACAATATAAATGGGCGGCGAATGATAGAATAAGATATAGTATATGGGGTTACAAACTTTATCGTATCCATGTCGAATCAAATTTTGGGTATAATGGAGTTTCGGCATGGTATGCCGGTGGTCTTATGGGTTATTATGAGAGGTATTTTGGTCCTAGTGGTATTTGGCAGGTTTCCAATTGGGATACAGGTACTACTGTTGTAAATGGTGGTGAGTATTGCCGTGCATATGCTCGAGGTAACTTTCATTATGGTATAGAATATCAAGGGATTGGGTGGGTAATACAAGATATTTATGAAGATGTGAGAGTTAGTGTAAATTATGATGGAACGGCATATAGGAATTAAAGAATGGATATGAATAAAATATTAAAGGTTTTACTTATTACTATATTTTCTATTTTCGTAATTTATGTGATAATGTTAATACTCGCTTATGCAACTAAATAAACCCGGAATGAAAAACTACTTTCACATCTTTTAAAGTATATTTCTATGCCTAATATTTTTTACCCTATAAAGAATTGCAGAAATAAAATACAAATAAAAAATTGGAAAAAGTCATTGCAAACATCCCTAAAATAAATTACCCTTTAGTAGTAGTAGTAGCCCACCCTTAATGCTGTAAAATAGAAAGGCACGTCTCTTTTACAGCATTAAGGGTGGGCTATTTTTAAAATTATGGTTGCAAATGTACAATTGTAGTAATAAAGTATAACATTCGATTAACGGTATAAAGATGTGTTATAATAAGGTTTAAGGATAAATATTTTCAAAAAGTTCTATGACTAAAATTATTCGAAATGGGAGCAATAGCTTGATTGTTCTGGAGGTGTAATAAAGCTGTGAAAGAGCCGATAGTTAAACGCTATGAAGGAAATCCTATTTTAACAAAAAAAGATATACCTTATCCTGTGTGTACAGTGCATAATGCCGGTATGGCAAAATATCAGGGAAAATATTACATGATTTTTAGGGCACATAAAGATAACGGACGAAGCATACTTGGGCTTGCTGTAAGTGATGATGGTTACAATTTTACTGCAGAGGATAAACCTTTTATGACACCCGCTAAAGAAGGGATATTTGCAGAATATGAGGAATATGGTATTGAAGACCCCCGTATCTGTTGTATAGAAGGAGAATATCTTATAACTTACAGTGCCTATTCAAAAAACGGTGTTAGAACAGGATTAGCAAAAACAAAAGATTTTAAATCGGTTGAACGTATATCATTTATAACTCAGGCTGATTATCGTAATACAGTTATATTTCCAGAAAGAATCGATGGTAAGTATGTAAGGCTTGACAGACCTCATACCCAGATTGCACCTTGGTCTATTTGGATAACCTATTCAAAAGATTTGATATATTGGGGTGAGTCGAGGATAGTTATGAAACCTTATCCTTACCATTGGGATGAGATGAAAATTGGTCCCGGTGCCACGCCCTTTAAAACAGATAAAGGATGGCTCTCGATTTATCATGGGGTATTTTCTACAATGGATGGCTGCATATACAGATTGGGAGCAGCACTTCACGACTTAAAAAACCCGGCAAAGATTCTTGGGGTTGGAGATTCATGGATATTGCAACCTGAAACACCATGTGAAGTCATAGGGTATGTTCATAATGTTGTATTTACTTGCGGTGCTATTCCAGAAGATGATGGAACAGTTAAAATATACTGGGGTGGTGCTGATTCAGTTATGAATGTTGGTGTAGCTAAAATTGATGATTTGGTTGATTTGTGTTTAAATAATGGAAGACCTGCATTGTAATTTTTCAGAATAAATGATAATACCTTTGTATATTTGTGTGGTGCATAAGTTCAATAGGTATATAACCGCTCAATTTCTCTCTTAATTATAAAAATTAATTTTATAATTAAGAGAGAAATAATAAAAAAGGGTGTTATATATGGATAATGCAATAGAGGAAAAAGCAATAGAAATGATTAAAAAACTTCCAAAGGATAAGCTTGCAGAAGTTATTGATTTTATTGAATTTATAAATCAAAAAAATAGAAGAGAAAGAGAAGAAGATAAAGCATGGTTAGATTCAAATCTAAAGGATTGGCCCGATTTTGATTGGGGTCCCGACGGACCTCCTAATGGTAGACCTGTTAAATACGTTAAGGGTATTGGTTTAATTATCGAAGGAGGAAGACCTGATGTAAAATAATTTTAAACCAGGAGATTTCCTCCTTCTTTGTTTGCTAATACATTTACTAAAGCAAGCTTCTTATAGTAGCTCAGAGAATAATCATCCTGTATAATGTTTATTGAAAAAAACACATTACAGGGTGGTGACTATGCTCAATAATAGTTTATCTATAAATGCTGTAGATTTCAAGACCTTTGTGGTTTGCAATACTTTTTATAATTTCAAAAAATTAACATAGAAAGATATAGTCTTGATAACAAAAAATAGGAAAAACTAATTGTTACAAATATATAAATATTCAAATTATAGTTATATAATTTAGGTTTATAAGTTTACTGTTCAAAGAATTTACTCCTCACAGCTGGTATTTTTATAAAATACTTGATAAATACAATAAATACATATACAATACAAGTAAGTATAACTAACTACGACCATCGAAATTGTTGTAAATAAAATCGTTTGGAGCATTATAATAAGGTAAGAGATATCTTTAGATATGGAATGAGTCTTATGATGTTTAAATGGCTTCAATAGCTTGTGGCTTTTGATATAAAAACTTTTGACAATACTTATTTATGTGGATTGGAGTATGCTTATGAGAAAAAAACTATCTGTAAATCAGGGTAATTTGTTATTATCTATGTCAGAAATATTGGATATAGCAAATCCATCTTTTGCACAACATCAGCAAAGGACAGCGTTTATTGCATTTGAAATAGCAAAATATGCAAATCTTAAACAAGAAACTATTGAGGATATTTTTGCTGCTGCATTATTACATGATATTGGAGCTATTTCTGTTGAAGAGAAGGTAGCACTACAGAATTTTGAATCCTCCAACGAATACATTCATACTATAAGAGGAGAAATGTTGATAGAACAGGCACCCTGCCTTAAAAAACTTTCAAAAATTATAAGAAATCATCATAGAAAGTGGAGAGATTGGGATGATGATATAAAAAATTCCACTGTATTGGCATCTCAAATAATATTCCTATCTGATTATGTTGAGAGATTAATAGACCGAAGCAGATATATCCTACATCAAACAAACGATATAATAGAAAAGGTTAAAAAACTTGAGGATACAGAAATAAATAAAGAGGTTGTAAATTATTTCGTTCAAATATCTAAAAGAGAAGAATTTTGGTTAGACTTAGTTTCCACGAAATTATATCAATTGTTGTTATATAGTGGACCATATAGAAATAGAGAGATAGGTATAGATGGTATACTGTTGATATCGGATTTATATAGGAATGTTATAGATTTTAAATCAAGATTCACTTCTACTCATACATCAGGAGTATCAGCGTGTGCTGAAAAATTGGCTCAATTATTTGGATTAACAGAATTAGAAACAAACCTAATAAAAATAGCAGGAAATTTTCATGATATAGGTAAGCTGGCAATACCTAATAGTATATTAGAAAAGCCTGGCAAATTAACTGCAGATGAATTCGCAATTATTAAATGCCATACATATTACACATATTATATATTAGATTCAATAGGTGGTTTAGAGCAGATAGCAAGGTGGGCTGCTTACCACCATGAGAAATTAGATGGAAGCGGGTACCCTTTCCATTGTAAAGCCGAAGAAATTGATACAAGTTCTCGCATAATGGCTGTTGCCGATATTTTCACAGCAATATTTGAAGATAGGCCTTATAGGCAAGGTATGAACAAGAAAGATATTTACAGAATAATAAAAATGCAGTCGGATGAAGGTTTTATAGATAGAATAATTGTTGACTTATTATTTGATAATTATGACTCTATAAGTGAATATGTAAAAGAGAAACAAGCATCTGCGAAAGATTTTTATGAAAAAAGTTTTTCAAATATACTTTGAAAGCATACAACTTTTAGGATAAAGACAAATTATAATATATTTCATAGTAGTAGCTGGTAGACAAAATATAATATATTTCATAGTAGTAGCTGGTAGCCCACCCTTTATGTTGCATTTGTTATCTTCCTATGGTAGAATACTTACAAAAGGTCTTAGGAGGTAATATTTTTGACTAAACTAAGAAGATATTTGGAAGTAGGAGCATCATATTTTGTAACTTCGGTGGTTAAAGACCGTGAAAAAATATTCTTGTCAGAAAAGGCGTGCAAGCTTCTTATAGTAACAATGCAATTCTATAAGTACTACCTTGACTATAAAATCTATGCGTTTGTAATCATGCCAGACCATTTCCATGCAATAATCCAGCCGGGAGAGGAATTCAACATATCGGTAATAATGAATAAGATAAAAGGTAACTTCGGCAACAAGTACAATAAGATTATGGGCAGAGAAGGCAAGTTATGGCAATCCAGGTTTTATGACGAAGGAATAAGAGAAAGTAAGGAATTACAAAACAAAATTGAATATATTCACAATAATCCTGTAAGAGCAGGGATAGTTAAAACACCGGGAGAATACGAATTCTCAAGCTACAATTACTATTACGATAAGGTGAATAACTATTTAGTAGACATGCCTTTTTAAAAAAGCAACACTAAGGGTGGGCTACTACTCTACTGCATTGTAATTTTTCAGCTGGTGGGCTACTACTTAATCTTACCGTTTTCAGAAATATTGGATTATTTTCACAGAGAAGCAGAAAGATGTGTTATAATAAGGTTTAAGTATAAAGCTTAAATCATAGGAGGTGTTTTTTTGATATGAAGGTTGCGATAATTTCACCAATTGCATGGAGAACACCGCCACGTCATTATGGACCTTGGGAAAGAGTTGTTTCATTAATAACAGAAGGGCTTGTTAAGGAAAATATTGATGTAACACTTTATGCAACGGGTGATTCTATAACCACTGCTAAGCTTAGAAGTGTATGCAAAGTACCTTATGAAGAAAATAAAGATGTAGACGCAAAGGTTTGGGAAGCATTGCATATATCTGAAGTAATGGAACATGCAAATGAATATGATATAATACACAATAATTATGATTTTTTACCTTTGACTTACAGTAGATTGATAAAAACTCCAATGGTAACAACAATACACGGATTTTCTTCACATAGAATCCTTCCTGTTTTCAAAAAATATAATAAAAATACATATTATGTTTCAATCAGTAATGCTGATAGAAATAGCGAACTTGATTATATAGGCACTGTATATCATGGTATAGATATAGAAAATTTTACATTAAAAAAAGATTGTGGCAACTATCTGCTTTATTTTGGAAGGATACACAACGACAAAGGAACTAAGGAAGCAATACAGGTTGCTAAAATGGCAAAGATGAAATTAATAATTGCCGGTATTATTCAGGATAAGCTGTATTTTGAAGAATATGTAGAGCCATATTTAAATGATGATATCTGCTATATTGGATCGGTAGGTCCTGAAGAAAGGAATAAGGTGTTAAGCAATGCATATGCATTGTTACACCCGATTAATTTCAATGAGCCTTTTGGGCTTAGTGTTGTTGAAGCAATGGCTTGCGGAACACCTGTCATTGCATTTAACAGGGGTTCTATGCCTGAGATCATTCAAAATGGCATCAATGGGTTTATTGTATCAAGTATAGAGGAAATGGTTGAAAGGATTAAAGATGTCAAGAATATTTCTCGGGAAGATTGCCGTAAAACGGTAGAATATAGGTTTACCCAGGAAAAAATGGTGAAAGAATATATCAAAATTTATAAAAAGATATTAAAAATGTTATAGTAATTCCTTAAAACAAACCGTAAAAATTTAAAAATTGAGTATTGACTATTCAAAAAGCATATGTTAAAATAAACAAGGAAAAGTAGAAGCACCCGCTTCTCACCTTTCACCTACGGGGGTGTCGGGTTAGTCAAAAGGTTTATTTTTTGTACTTATGATTTATGAGGCGGGGTTATACCCGCTTTTATTTTGTCAAAAATTTTAGGAGGTGCGTATTTATTAACAAGGAACTGCAGGTTAATGAAGAGATAAGAGACAGAGAGGTTCGTCTTATTGATGAGGATGGCAACCAATTGGGAATATTATCTGCGAAAGAGGCTTATAAATTAGCCTTGGAAAGGCATACGGATTTGGTGAAAATTGCCCCACAGGCGAATCCGCCGGTATGCAAATTGATGGACTTTGGTAAATTTAGGTACGAACAAAGCAAAAAGGAAAAGGAATCTAAAAAGAAACAAAGGGTTATTAATATTAAAGAAATAAGGATGACACCTGCTATTGAGGATCATGATTTTGGAGTAAAGTTAAAAAGCGCAATTAAATTTTTAAAAGACGGTGACAAGGTTAAGGTTACTATAAGATTTAGAGGTAGAGAAGCATCTCACACCAAAATAGCCGAAGAACTTTTAAATAGATTTGCTACAGAAATCAGTGAATATGGTGTTGTTGAGAAAACGCCCGGAATGGAAGGCAGAAGTATGATGATGATATTAACACCGAAAAACGTTTAATTGAGGAGGATAATAAAAATGCCAAAAATGAAGACACATAAAGGAGCTGCAAAAAGATTTTCATTAACTAAAAGTGGTAAGGTGAAAAGAGCAAAAGCATTTCGAAGACATATTCTAACAAAAAAGACAAGGAAGACCAAGAGAAATCTTAGAAAAATAGCGTATTTTAAAGCTGCGGATGCAAAGAATATCAAACGTTTAATTCCATATGCATAAAAAATCTTAGGAGGTTATAGAAATGTCAAGAGTTAAATCAGGAAAAGTCACAAGAAAAAGACATAAGAAGATATTAAGACTTGCAAAAGGTTATTATGGAGCAAAAAGCAAGCTTTTTAGAGTAGCTAATCAAGCAGTGATGAAGTCGCTTAATTATGCATATATCGGTAGAAAATTAAGGAAGAGGGATTTTAGAAAATTATGGATTGCTAGGATTAATGCTGCAGCAAGGGCAAATGGCATATCTTACAGTAGGTTTATTAACGGTTTAAAAAAGGCAAATATTGAGATAAATAGAAAGATGCTTTCAGAAATGGCTATAAGTGATGGAAAAGCATTTTCTGAGTTGGTTGATATAGCTAAACAGCAGTTAAACGCATAATTTTCAAACCCGGTATGTGCTCCGGGTTTGAAAATATAATTATTTGAGAAAGTGAAATATTATGATAATAACAAGTGATAAAAATGAATTGATAAAAAAAATAAAAAAGCTTAACAATAAAAAAGATAGATATGAAAGTGGTTTGTTTTTTGTTGAAGGCAGAAACAATGTTAACGAGGTGTTAAAAAGCAAATTTTCTATAAGATATATTATAATTTCAGAAAATTATAATAATAATATAGACTTTGACCTTAACAGAATAATTAAAGTACCCGATAATCTTTTTAAAAAAATATCTGATACTGTTACACCGCAAAATATTATGGCAATTGTTAGAATTCCCAGATATGAATTGAATACGATAATAGGTAAAAACAGTATATATATTATTGCCGATAAAGTACAGAACCCCGGAAATCTCGGTACTATAATCAGAACAGCGGATGCATTTAAGGTTAGAGCAGTCTTTACAATAAATAATTCAGTTGATATATATAATCCGAAGGTTATACGTTCTGCAATGGGTTCTATATTTCATATTCCGGTAGTAAATATTGTTGATATTGATGAACTAATGAATAGACTCAAGAAATCTTGTATTAAAATATATTCAACAGATTTAAAGGCTGATCAATATATTTTCGATTTTAAAATTTCTAACAATGCAGCATTTATATTTGGAAATGAGGCAAAGGGTGTAAATCCTATGCTGAATAGGTATATTGACGGGAAGTTTAAAATACCAATGACAGGTAATGCTGAGTCTTTAAATGTATCAATAACTGCTTCAATTTGCCTTTATGAATCACAAAGGCAGAGATTGATTAAATAATATTCAAGTGTTATAATACTGGAAAATAAGAAGATATGGAACATACTCTTAAAGGAAATGTTCCGGGTTAAATGCTATGAAGGAGTAAAGTACATTATCGGATTACACAGGGATGTAATGTCGTTGATTGAGAGCATTACTGTAATAAAGATAATGGAAGTTCCCTCTGGAGCTGCGTGCTGAACTGATAGTAGGCATTGCCGGTATATCCGTTATTGAAAATGAGTGAGCACTTTGTGCTAATAGGGGTGGTACCGCGGGAATCAAATTCTTTGTCCTTTGTGACGAGGGATTTTTTTATTTGATTAAAAAAGGAGTGTAATACAGTGAAGAAGAGATTAACTAAGATTTTAGAAACGGCAAAAAATGAAATACTTGCCGCAGATAACACAGCGGATTTAGAAGATTTAAGGATTAAATACCTTGGTAAAAAAGGTGAACTCACAAAAATATTAAGGAGCATGGGGGAATTGTCTCCGGAGGAAAGACCTGTAATTGGTCAGCTTGCAAATGAAATCAGGGTTGAGATAGAAAACATATTAGCATCTTTTAAAAATAAACTTATTGAAAAAGAAAAGGAAAAAACCATTAAAAGTCAGTACATTGATATAACATTGCCGGGAGACAAGGTAAAAATTGGCTCCAAACATCCGATGACAAAGGTTCTTGATGAAATTGAAGAAATATTCTTAGGACTTGGATTCTCAATTGTAGAAGGTCCTGAAATAGAACTGGATTACTATAATTTTGAAGCTTTAAATACCCCATCAGATCATCCGGCAAGGGATTTGCAGGATACATTTTATATAACACCAAATATTCTTTTAAGGACCCAGACATCACCGGTACAGGTAAGAACTATGGAAAAAACCAAACCTCCTATAAGGATTATATCACCCGGAAGGGTATACAGGTCAGATGAAATAGATGCCACACATTCACCCGTCTTTAATCAGATAGAGGGGCTTGCGGTTGATAAAGGCATAACAATGGGGGATTTGAAGGGAGTTCTTAATTTATTTGCACGTAAATTATTTGGTGATGAAACCAAGACCAAATTCAGGCCACATTATTTTCCCTTTACAGAACCAAGCGCTGAAATGGATGTAAGCTGTTTTGTATGCGGTGGAAAAGGCTGCAGGGTATGTGGATATTCTGGTTGGATTGAGATACTCGGTTCAGGTATGGTTCATCCAAATGTTCTAAAAATGTCAGGAATTGATCCGGAGGAATATACGGGATTTGCCTTTGGTTTAGGGCTCGACAGAATAACAATGTTGAGATATGGAATTGATGATTTAAGACTTTTGTATGAAAATGATTTAAGATTTACAAAACAATTTTAGAAGGAGGAAAATTAATGTTAGTTTCCGTAGATTGGCTTAAAGAATATGTAGATATAGATGTAGATACAGAAAAACTTGCAGATGACCTTATAATGTCGGGGTCAAAGGTTGAAACCATTACGAATTATGGTTCTCAGATAAAAAATGTTGTTGTTGGAAGAATTATGTCTCTTAAAAAACATCCAAATGCAGATAAATTGCAGATTGGGATTGTAGATGTTGGGAATGAAAAATTACAGATAGTTACGGGCGCTCAAAATATAAAAGAGGGTGATTATATACCTGTTGCATTACATGGGTCAACACTTGCCGGAGGTGTAAAAATAAAAAAAGGGAAATTAAGAGGTATTGAATCAAATGGTATGATGTGTTCTGCAAGAGAACTTGGACTTAATGAAGCACTTCTCCCTGAATATCAAAAAAACGGGATTTTTATCCTACCGGAGTTGCCTCTTGGACAGGATATAAAAGAAGCCCTGAGGATAAATGATGATGTTATAGAATTTGAGATAACGCCAAATAGACCAGATTGTCTATCTATTTTAGGTATTGCAAGAGAAACGGCTGCAATATACAGAAAAAATTATAATGTGCCGGATATAAGCATAACCGAAGCTGATGAAGAGAATCCGGCTAATGTAACAATAGAAGATAAAGACTTATGTTTCCGCTATGTTGCAAGGGTTATCAAAAATGTAAAAATAGGTCCGTCGCCCTTATGGATGCAGATGCGGCTTTTAAAATCCGGTATTAGACCTATTAATAATGTTGTCGATATAACTAACTATGTTATGCTGGAATTAGGTCAGCCACTTCATGCATTTGACCTTGATAAAGTTAAAAATAGGCACATCTTAGTAAGAAGAGGGGTAGATGGAGAAAGGCTTATAACACTTGATGGGAAAGAAAGGGTACTTAATAACTCAATGTTGGTTATAGCGGATGAAGAAAAATCCATCGGACTTGCGGGAGTCATGGGAGGACAAAATACGGAAATATCTGATGAAACCATCAACATACTTATAGAAAGTGCTAATTTTAAAGGTAGTAATATAAGATATACTTCAAAAAAACTTGGATTAAGAAGTGAAGCTTCCTCACGATTTGAAAAAGGCTTAGATCCGGAAATAACCGTATTCGCATGTAACAGAGCTGCTCATCTTATGGCTGAATTAAGCGGTGGAATAATACTGAAGAGTTTGGTTGATATATATCCTGAGCCTGTAAAAAAATCAACAATTAATGTAAGACCATGTAGGATAAACAATCTGCTTGGCACAAAATTAACAACTGAAGAAATGTGCAATTTATTAAAACTACTTGACTTTGAAGTTAAGATTAATGAAGATTTGTTGAAAGTTACTATACCAGCCTTTAGAAGAGATGTTGAAGGAGAAGCAGATATTGCCGAAGAGGTTGGGAGATTATATGGATACAATAATATAGAAAGCACACTTTTAATGGGTACAAATGTAACAATTGGTATAAGGACATTAAAGCAGCAGTTAGAAGAAAAAGTAAAAAATATATTTTTAGCTTCAGGTTTAAATGAGATTACAACAACATCATTTATGGGAACAAAAGATTTAGACAGGCTTAATTTAGCAAGTGACAGCAATTTAAGAAAGGCTGTAAAGATTATGAATCCGCTTGGAGAAGACCAGGGATTTATGAGAACCACAATGCTTCCATCTATGCTTAATGTTGCATATACTAATTACAGTCGTAAAGTCAGTGATTTTGGTGTATTCGAGTTGTCAAAGGTATTTATACCAAAGGAGTTGCCTCTTAAAGAATTACCCACGGAAATAAAAATGGCTGTTATCGGTATGTATGGAAAGGATATTAATTATTATTCGATTAAAGGTATTATAGAAGCATTGTTTGACAAGATGAATATAAGAAATGTAAAATATAGGAGAAGTGAAAATCAACTGTATCATCCCGGCAGGTCTGCAGATATCATTGTAAATAATGAAAAAGTTGGGGTAATCGGTCAACTACATCCGGATATTATCGAAAGTTATGATATTCAATCAGAGGTATATGCCGGGGAATTAAAAATTGATACAATAATTGATATGGCAGATATGAATAAAAAATACTCTCCGTTGCCGAAATATCCTGCAGTAGAACGGGATATTTCGATATTGCTGGATAAGGAAATATTCGCGTATGATATAGAGGAAACCATTAGGAGAATTGGTGGGAAAATCATAGACGATGTCAGGCTTTTTGATGTATACACAGGTGAAAATATACCAGAAGATAAAAAGAGTATTGCATTTTCAATCTGGTACAGGTCATATGAAAAAACCCTTACAGATGCAGAAGTAAACAAGGTACATGATAAAATTGTTGAAGAGCTGAAAAGGAAATTCCATGCTGAATTAAGATAAAAAAGACCGATTTATGGTCTTTTTTGTCTTAAATTATGTTGAAAAGAAGGAGATTATGAATAAATGTAGAATTTAATAAAGTAACAATTTATTAAGGAGATGTTTTTATTGGGAATAAATAAAGTAACCGTCAATATTAATGGAAATGATTACATACTCAAATCAGATTATCCTGAGGATTATATATTAAAGCTTACCGAATATGTCAATACTATAATTAAAGAGATTTCAAATAACTATCGTGGTATTTCATTGCATACGCAGCTTGTGCTGACAGCCTTAAATGTTGCCGATGAATTATTTATATCGAGAGAGGAAAATAATGCCCTGAAAAAACAAATTCTTATATTAAATTCGGAATTAAATAAAAAAAGCAAGATGATAGAAGACCTCAATGAAAAGCTTGAAAAAGCAAAGGATGAATTAGAAAGGTCAAAAAATGAGCTTTTAGAATATATTAAAACATTTGATAACGAGGGTGAATAATCCTTAAATTCATTTTGCTTATGGGAAAGAGGTCATGGAGGAATTTTAATGATAGAAAAATATTTAAAGAATTTAGAATATGATAAAATAATTAAATTTATTGCCGATTACTGTGATTCGGAACAAGGCAAAGAAGATGCATTAAAAATAAGACCATTATACGATATCGATAAAATAGAAGATGAGCTGAATAAAATCCAAGAAGCAGTTTCATATATAAATTCATATGGGACCATATCATTTTTATTTAAAAATCTTGATGATATTATAAAAAAAGCAGAAATAGGGTTTTTGCTTAATACAAAGCAGCTCCTTAAGGTAGCAGGGTTTTTAGCTTTAATCAGTAAAGTAAAAGCATATCTTAAAAATAACAAAGATGAAGGTAATTATCCTATTTTAAGCTGCTTTAATGAAAAATTGATGGTGATGAAGGAACTGTGGGAAAAAATAAACAGTGTAATCATATCGGAAGAGGAAATTGCAGATGATGCTTCACCGTTATTAAGGAATTTAAGGAAGCAAAAGGCTAAGTCAAATGAAAAAATAAAGAATACATTAAATTCCATTATTACATCGTCTTCCAAAGAACTGCAGGAGCCAATAATTACAGTTAGGCAAGGAAGATATGTGGTTCCTGTCAAACAAGAATATAAAGGTTCTTTTAAAGGCTTAATACATGACCAGTCATCAAGCGGAGCAACACTTTTTATAGAACCGATGCGGGTTGTGGAATTAAATAATAACTTAAAGCAGCTTGAATTATTAGAACAACAGGAAATTGAAAGGATTTTGAGTGAGTTATCACATCTTGTTAGTGAAAATGCAGCTGCAATAAAAGAAAATGTAATTACTATGAAGGAATTGGATTTAGTCTTCGCTAAGGCAAAATATTCCATAGAGATAAATGCTTCAAAGCCTCAATTTAATAAAAAAGGCTATTTGAATTTTAAAAATGCCAGACATCCCTTAATAGAGCCAGAAAAGATTGTGCCTATTAATATTTATCTTGGAGATAAGTTTGATACCCTTGTTATAACAGGACCGAATACAGGCGGCAAAACCGTCACGCTTAAAACGGTTGGACTTCTCACACTTATGGCATTATCAGGATTAAATATTCCTGCAGATGAGGGCTCAGAGGTAGCATTATTTAATGATGTTTTTGTCGATATAGGTGATGAGCAAAGCATTGAACAGAGTCTCAGTACCTTTTCGGCACATATGATAAATATTGTACAAATATTAAATAAAGTAAGCTCAAAAAGCCTTGTTCTCCTTGATGAACTTGGAGCAGGAACAGACCCGACAGAAGGTGCTGCACTTGCAATGAGCATACTGGACTATCTTCATAATATTGGAGCTCGTACCATTGCAACAACCCATTATAGTGAACTTAAGCAATATGCCTTGAAAATGGTGGGAGTTGAAAATGCATCTGTAGAATTTGACGTTAATACATTAAAACCCACGTACAGGCTTACAATAGGAATACCCGGAAAAAGTAATGCATTTGAAATATCAATGAGGCTTGGATTGCCGCAAGAAATTATTGAAAATGCAAAAAGCTACATTACTGAGGATGTTTTAAAATTTGAGGATTTATTAAAAGACTTAGAAGAAAAGAGAAATGAAGCAGAAAAAACAAGATTGGAAGTTGAGACCTTAGAACGTGAAATACAACAGATAAAAAGAGAATATGAGATGAAAAATTCGAAAATTCAAGAGGAAAGAGAAAAGATTTTAGAAAAAGCAAAAATAAAAGCCAAAAAATTGCTTGATACTGCAAAAGCAACGTCAGAGGAAATAATTAAAAAGCTGAGAGAAGCTGATAAATGCGACAATAAAAATAAAATAATTGAAGAAGCAAGAATAAAACTAAAAAATAATATAAATGAACTTGAGGATGCATTAACAAAGACTAAGAAGTCTGCTTATCATAATGTTCCGAAGTATATAACCCCGGGTCAATCTCTTTATATTGTACCGCTTGACCAAAACGGAACAGCACTTTCAAAGCCTGATAGAGATGGGAACGTTGAGATGCAGGCAGGAATTCTCAAGATAAAAGTGCATATAAGCAATCTTAGGTTAATAAATGAAGGTGTAATGAAAGATGAAGCAGAAAAAGGATTTACAAGATTTTTAAATGAGAAAATATCAAATATAAGCACCTCAATTGATGTAAGAGGTAAAAATTTAGATGAAGCAATAATGGAAGTTGATAAATACATAGATGATGCATATCTTGCAGGATTAAAACAGATAACGATTATTCATGGTAAGGGTACAGGCATATTAAGAAGCGGGATTTCGCAGTTATTAAATCGTAATAAGCATGTGAAATCACATCGTTTAGGTGTATATGGAGAAGGCGGAGATGGAGTTACTATAGTTGAAATAGAGAGAAAGTAGGGATGTATATGTATCTTATAAGTGCTTGCCTTGCAGGAATTAACTGCAAATACAATGGAGGGAATAATATTGTAGAAGAAATAATAAATTTGGTCGAAAAGGGAAAGGCGGTGCTTGTATGTCCTGAACAACTGGGGGGGCTTCCTACCCCCAGATTAGCATCTGAAATAAAGGGAGACAGGGTAATCAATGTAAATAGAGAAGATGTTACATGTCAATTTGAAAAAGGGGCACAGGAAACCCTGAAAATTGCAAAGCTGATGAAAATAAGAACCGCAATTTTAAAATCTAAAAGCCCCTCATGCGGATCGGGGAAAATTTACGATGGTACATTTACGGGGGTTTTGACAGATGGATATGGTATTACCGCAAAGCTTTTAAAAGAAAATGGGATTGAGGTTATAGATGAAATGGAATTTGTAAGACGGATCAGTAATATTGAAAGTCCGGGTTTTATGTGATAAAATGAAAACAGCATTTGATAGGACGGTTTATGGGAGGTTTTTTAATGGGTTTTGAAGAAGAAATGAAGATGATAAAAAAAGGTGTTGCCGAGATAATTACAGAGGAAGAACTTAAAAAAAAGCTTGAGCAATCTAAGAATAAAAAGAAACCATTAAGGATAAAATTAGGGCTTGATCCTACTGCACCTGATATACATTTAGGGCATACAGTTGTATTGAGGAAGCTTAAGCAGTTTCAAGATATGGGGCATCAGGTGGTTTTGGTTATAGGGGATTTTACCGGAATGATAGGTGATCCCACAGGAAAATCGGCGACCCGCAAGCAGCTTACAAAGGAAGAAGTAAAAGAAAACGCAAAGACATATGAGAAGCAGGTGTTTAAGATATTAGACCCCGGCAAAACTGAAATAAGATTTAATAGTGAATGGTTATCGAAAATGAATTTTGAAGATATAATAAAGCTTTCATCAAAATACACAGTTGCCAGAATGTTGGAAAGAGATGATTTTCATAAGCGTTTTATTGAAAATTTACCCATATCTATTCATGAATTTTTTTATCCGCTTATGCAAGGGTATGATTCGGTTGCATTAAATGCAGATATTGAGTTTGGTGGGACGGATCAGAAGTTTAATATTTTGATGGGAAGGATGCTTCAAAGGGAATATGGGCAGGAAAGTCAGGTGGCAATCTTTATGCCTATATTAGAAGGACTTGATGGTGTCAAAAAGATGTCCAAGAGCCTTGGCAATTATATTGGTATAAATGAAAGTCCGGATGAGATATACGGGAAAACAATGTCAATTCCTGACGAATTAATGCTAAGGTATTATGAGTTAACAACTGATTTGTCACCAGATCAAATAGATAAGATAAGAGAAGGGCTTAAAAATGGCAGTATGCATCCAAGGGATGTGAAAATGATGCTTGCACGGGAAATTGTTAAGCTGTATCATGGAGATGAAGCTGCATTAAAAGCGGAAGAAAATTTTAAAAAAATATTTCAAAAAAGAGAATTACCTCAAGATATAAAAGAGGTAGTTATTGATTCAAAGGAATTGAATGAAGAAGGCATATGGATTGTAAAGTTGCTGTCCCTAACTGATTTAGCACCTACTAACAGCGAAGCAAAACGGCTTGTTGAACAGGGGGCTGTCAAATTAAATGACGAAAGGATAAACAATCCCACCTTGAATGTAATGATAAAAAATGGATATATATTACAGGCAGGCAAAAGAAAATTTGCAAAAATTCTATTAAAATAAGTAACCAAAACACCTTTTCTAACATAAAATATAGGGGAGGTGTTTTTTAAATTGAAAAGGAAAAAATGGGGGCATAGAAGGGATATTAAATTTTATATAAACATAGTTATAATGTTTTTAATTTTTATAGCAATTTATTCTTTTATTGTATATAAATTTAAACCAACTGTAATTGCAGTAAGTGATACTGTGGCGAAGGATGTTGCAGTTAGAACCATAGACAGATCCATTAATGAAAAAGTTTTAAAGGGGATAAAATATCAGGATTTAATCAATGTTAGAACGGATAAAAATGGTAAGATATCAATGCTTCAGGCAAATACAATTGAGATGAACATGCTTGCAACAAAAATAACACAGGAAGTTCAAGACAATCTTAATAATCTTGGTTCTGTATATGTTAAGATACCGCTTGGTACCTTGATATCTTCTGATATATTTGCAAATATCGGACCGAGGATAAAAGTTGGATTACTTCCAATTGGTGCTGTAACAGTTGATTTTAATTCGGAATTTCAACCAGCCGGTATAAACCAGACCCGTCATATTATATATCTTCATATTAAAACATATATTCAAATAATTGCACCTCTTGCCTCAGACAAAGTTGAAGTTATTACACATATGCCTGTAACAGATAGTATTATAGTTGGAGATGTACCGGGTAGTTATGTTGATGTAAATGGCAACAAATATACTGTTCCGGTTCCAAATAGTCAGAGTTCAAATATCAACATCGAAGGAAATTAGTGTTTGACATTTTATTATAATATGGTATAATAAAAATTGTCTTAGATGGGGGTGTAGCTCAGTTGGGAGAGCACCTGCCTTGCAAGCAGGGGGTCAGGAGTTCGAATCTCCTCATCTCCACCATGGGCTTATAGCTCAGGCGGTTAGAGCGCACGCCTGATAAGCGTGAGGTCGATGGTTCGAGTCCATCTAAGCCCACCATATTACCCGACCAGGGTTTTTTTTGTCTGGTTTATTTTTTTTGAAGGATTTTCTCATTTTTTGTTGAATATATTAATTATCTTATTTTTTCAAGTATATATTTGTTAAAAAAATAAAAGGAGCATTAAAAAAATGAATTTTAAATATGGGGAGAAACTTGGTAATATAGTAGAAAAAACAGTTGAAGCAATTGATGACAGCAAAACACAAATAAATGAAATCCTTGACAAAACCAGAGAGGAATACTTAGACCTTGAAAATGAAATCAATGAGTTAAAGGTTCGGGTTTTAAATGTAATGAAAGAAGTTGAGAATCTCGAAAGAAAAGAGAAACAGAGCAGGCTTAAATTGGTTTATGTAAGCAAACAATTTGGAAACATGTTTGAAACAAAGGTTAAAGAGGCTTACGATGAAGCAAAAGATATGCAGATACAGCTTATTTTAAAAAGGCAGGAAGAAAAAGATTTAATTAACAGAAGAAATAAGCTGGAAAGGAAATTGCTTGATTATAAGACAATAGTTGAAAAGGCGGAGAAGCTTTCCAAACAAATCGGTGTAGTATTGAAATACCTGACAGGTGATTTTAAGGAAATGCATACACAGTTTGAGGAATTAAAAGACAGGCAAATGATGTGTATGAGAATTATTGAGGCGCAGGAGGAAGAAAGAAAACGAATAGCAAGAGAAATTCATGACGGACCTGCACAGACAATGGCAAATGTTCTTCTAAAAGCGGAATTATGTAATAAGCTCATAAATATAGATATAGAAGAATCAAAGTTAGAGATGAGAAATTTAAAAAATGTTGTTCAAGATTCTCTAAAAGAAGTAAGAAAGATTATATATGATTTAAGGCCTTCATCTATTGACGACATTGGACTTTTACCTGCTGTTTCAAGATATATTAATAACTTTAATAATGAAACAAAAATCAATGTGGAATTAAAGGTTTTGTCTGAATACAAGAAACTACGTTCCGAAATTGAAATTACCTGTTTTAGGATTATACAAGAGGCATTAACAAATATATACAGACATTCTAAAGCAAAAAACGCTTTAGTCAAGCTTGAGTATGGGGAGTGTTATATAAGTATTATAATTGATGATGACGGTGTAGGTTTTGATAGTTCATCTGGAGAGCAGGGTTTTGGATTATTGGGGATGAGGGAAAGAGTTCAAATATTAAGTGGACAATTTGAGGTGCATAGTTCTATTAATAATGGAACTCAAATATATGTATCAATACCTATAGACGGAGGTATTAAAAAAGATGATAAATATTTTGATTGCAGATGACCATGCATTGATAAGACAGGGATTAAAGAAATTAATTGAGATGGAAAAAGATATGAAGGTAGTTGCTGAAGTATCAAATGGTGAAGAAGCATATAAAATTGCACGAGAACTTATGCCTGATATAATTCTGATGGATATTAACATGCCCGGGTCTAATGGAATTAAAGCTGCAAAAATACTGAAAGAAGAAAATAGTAATACAAAAATAATATTTTTAACCATTTACGATGATAGAGAATATTTAATAGAGGCATTTAAAATAGGTGTTGAAGGTTATGTGTTGAAAGATGCAGATAGCGATGAACTTATAAAAGCCATCAGGATTGTAAAAAATGGTGGTATATATATACAGCCATCTCTGCATAATGTAGTAAAAAATTTCGATAGGAATGATTTTAAGAAAGATTTGACAAAAAGGGAATTTGAGATACTTTCACTTATTGCTAAAGGATACACTAATAAAGATATAGCAGAAAATTTATATTTAAGTGAAAAAACAGTAAAAAATCATGTGTATAATATTTTTAAAAAGTTGGATGTTAAAGACCGAACACAAGCAGCAATATATTTAATAAAAAATAGAAATACCTATTAGTCATGTACATAAAATTTGATTTTTAACAAAGAATATTTTATAGTATAATATATGAAATATGGATGGGGGGTAAAATTTCAAGATGGAAAACGATGAATTAAAATTAATCGAGAAGCGTTTTGGTTATAAGAATACAAACGGTTGGACAAGATTAAAGGATGAGGAAAGAGAAAAAGTTTTTAAGCTTGCGGAAGATTATAAGTTATTTATGACAGAGTGCAAAACCGAAAGGGAAGTTGCTGAGAAAATAATAAAGCTTGCCGAAGAAAATGGATTTATAAATATCGAAACAGCTTCAAATTTGAAGCCGGGTACTAAGGTTTATTATAATAATAAAGGAAAATCAGTTGTTATGGCTGTTGTTGGGAAACAATCATTGCAGTATGGTTTTAAAGCAGTTGCTGCACATATAGATTCACCTCGGATAGATTTAAAGCCAAATCCAATGTATGAAGAAGGCGGTATTTGTTTGCTTAAGACCCATTATTATGGAGGTATTAAAAAATATCAATGGGTTACAATACCTTTGGCATTGCATGGTGTGATTATTAAAGGCGATTGTGAGAAGATAAGTTTCAAACTTGGTGAGGATGAGTCAGATCCTGTATTTTACATAACTGATTTGCTTCCACATCTAGCAAAAGACCAAATGGAAAAGAAAATGAGTGAGGCTATATCTGGAGAAGCTCTAAATGCTGTAATAGGAAATATTCCCCTTTCTGATGAAATAACGGTTAAACCTAATCTGCTTAAGCTGTTAAATGAAAAATACGGCATTGTGGAGGAGGATTTTTTAAGTTCAGAATTAGAACTTGTACCTGCTTATAAACCAAGGGATATTGGATTTGATAGAAGTATGGTGGGAGCATACGGGCAGGATGACAGGGTATGTGCGTATACAGCATTAAGGGGAATACTTGATGTAGAAAATCCGGAGAAAACTGCTGTTGCTATTTTTGCAGACAAAGAAGAGATAGGAAGCATGGGAAATACAGGACTTCAATCAAGATTTTTTGAAAATGCGATTGCTGAAATACTTGAAAAACATGAGGGTACAACAGATATAAAGCTTAGAAGAACAATGAACAATGCAGAACTTCTATCAGCAGACGTAAATTCAGCATTTGACCCTTCATATCCGGATGTCAGTGAGAAACTTAATACTGCATATATTGGCAATGGTATATGCCTTACAAAATATACCGGTGCTCGCGGCAAGAGCGGTTCGAATGATGCAAATGCCGAATTTGTAGGAAAAATAAGGAAACTTTTTAACAATAATAGTATTATATGGCAAACAGGAGAACTTGGTAAGGTTGATATTGGCGGAGGCGGTACAGTAGCACAATTTGCTGCAAATTATGGCATGGAAGTTATAGACTGCGGTGTAGCACTTTTAAGCATGCACTCACCGTATGAATTATCGTCAAAATTGGATATTTATATGGCATATAAGGCATATATGACATTTATGCAAAACAAGTAATCAAAATAATTTTCCTCCTCTTATTACGAAGATGGTTATTTTTGAATATATAAAATAAGAGGGGGAATAAATATGATATATGCAATAATTGTATTTTATTCATATCAACATGCAATTTTATGTGAAAAACTTTTAAAACAAAATAATATTTCTGTAGAATTTATTTCAACACCAAAATCTATTATGAATAGTTGCAGTCATTCATTAAAATTTAAGCTTGAATATGCTGAGGTTGTTAAAACAATTGTTCAAAGAACAAGTATTCCTTATAAAGGGATATTCAAGGTGGAAAAAGAATATTCAGGATATAAAGTTATCGGGGCGATTTAAATATTTTTCAAAAAAGATTATCCTTTAATTTTAAAATCTTATCTGCAAAAGTCCTCCTTTCAATTAAATATATTCAGTTGTTGTAACAAATATTAGAGAATTACGTATATTGTAATTAGAAAAACAAAATTTTATATTCAATGAAAAGCAAGGAGGAAATAAAATGGCATTTGAAAAAAAATTAATTGGACAACAAGAAGTTGCTCCAGGTCCTGTTGAACCTGGGCAGTTGCCGGAACCTACTGAAATAACCTGTATAGAAGTTGTAAAAGTATATGATGCATGTTCGCAAAGGTTGTGCCTTGACAATATACCGCCTATTACTTTTGTACCAACGGGTTTAAATCCTTCATTTGGGGGTTGCAAGAATATATCCGTATCACTTGTGACAACTCCGGGTTTTATAATCACACCATTGCAGGATAGGCCAGGCTTTGCAAGGCTTCAAGCAACATTTCAAGTAATGTATGATATAGTTATATCGTATCCTGATGGAAGTACACAGGTACTACCAGGAAATATAACAACATTTAGCAAGGATATTGTGCTTTATGTTCCAGAACCTTCAGCAGCTACTATCAAATATGAAGCAACTGCCGAATGCTTATTTGGAAAGGTAAATATAGGTGTAACAGATACTGTAGAAGTAATTTTAGGTGTATGGATTATAATAAAATCAGCTTTAGATGTACAGCTTTTGGTACCATCATACGGCTTCTGCCCTGTACCACCTGCATGTGTTCCATGAAAAAAATACAATGAGATAAGTTTTTATATTATTTTTTATGAAAAAGAAGGTTTTTAAATAATTATGTAGAAATATATATTGGGTAGGGCGTGTCAGAAGAACTAATTTATATAATAAGAGTTTGCTTGATATGTAGGGAGAATTTTTTTAAAAGTGAGGTTAAAAAGCAAATGAATAAAAAACCTTTACATGGAAATACCCAAGAAAAACAGTTAATTGAGATTATAAAAGCGCAAGAGAGTAAGATTAACGAACTGTCCACAGAACTTGAAATTCTAAAAAAGGTTGAGAAGGAATTACAAATATCATTGGCATATAATCAAATTATAAGCGATGCTTGTTTTATGGCGATTGAAGAAAAGGATTCTTTAAATTATGTTTTCAAAGTCCTAAGTATGGTGAAGAAAAGACTCAAAGTGGAACAAATGTACTTTTTTGAAATTGCTCAGGAAAAAGGCACAATAAACAAGATTTTTGAGTTTATGACATTAGATGAAGTAAATCAAAAGGAAAAATTTCTTGCGGAATACAGAGAGGGATTGAACTGGTGGATTGAAAGGTTTGTAAATGGAGGAACAATGAACTTTGAGAATCTTGAAGCCTCTTTATATATAAATCTAAAGAAAATTTTAAAGGAGCAGGGAATCTATATTAAATTGGTTTTGCCTTTATTTAGAGTGGGAGAATACAGTAGCTTTGTCGGTTTGGGCAGTTGTCTGGATAACAGGGAATGGACTGAAACTGATATCAGCTGCTTTCAATTGGGTATCTTTATTGTTGCAGGATATGTTATGCATAAAGGAATGGAAGAAAAACTTATTTTTTCTTTATATCACGACAAGCTTACAGGGCTTTACAACCGCAGATATATAGAAGAAGAGATAAGACATATAGATATACCAAGTCACCTTCCTTTATCGGTTATTATAAGTGATATCAATGGATTGAAGCTGATTAATAATTCTTATGGCAATGAAACAGGGGATATTACTTTGAAAAAAGTTGCGGAGATATTAAAGAAAAACTGCCGACGTGAGGATATTATCGCTCGCTGGGGGGAGGATGAATTTATTATCTTCCAGCCGTTGACTGATGAAAAAGCAACAGAAGAAAGGATTAATAGTATTAATAAGGAGTGTGTTTTAAACGGTGATGAGTCTCTTCGGATAAGTCTTTCTTTTGGTTATGCCATAAAAAATAAAGCTGAAGAAAATATCTGGGACATAATAGAATCAGCTGAAGAGCGAATGTTGCTTAGTAAGTTTTTGCAGAATAAAAGCTATAGAAATGCTGTTATTTTATCTCTGGGAGCTGCTATTCTTGAAAAAAGCATGGAAACAGAAGAACATGCAGAACGGTTGAAAGAAATATGCAGAAAAATAGGAGAAGGTATGGGCTTGAACTCCCAACAATTGGACGAACTGGAGATACTATCGGTACTTCACGATATCGGGAAAGTGGCCGTCAAAGAAAGTATTTTGCTAAAACCCGGTCCTTTGACAGAGGAAGAGTGGGTGGAGATGAAAAAACATTCAAAGGTTGGATATCGTATTGTACAAGTTATACCGGGGTTGGCTTCTATTGCTGAATATATCCTGTACCATCATGAACGTTGGGATGGCAAGGGTTATCCACGAGGGCTGAAAGGAGAAGAAATCCCGCTGTTATCTCGTATTTTGGCTGTTCCTGACAGTTTTGATGCTATGACAAATGACAGGGTGTATAGGAAAGCAATGAGCAGAGAGGAAGCGATAGCTGAAATTAAAAGGAATGCAGGAACGCAGTTTGACCCGGCGGTGGTAAATGCTTTTATTGAAAGCTGCTGTAAAAAAGAAAAAAATGAGGTTTTATAATAGATTTAAAATTATAGAGTAGGGGGTGAATATCTGGTCTAAGCCGTATTAAACTTTTGGGCTAAGATTGGATACAGAATGTTTTCTTATATTTGTGAAAAAATTAATGCTTCTAAATTACGCAGTAGAATTGCGATGATTATTATAATAGCTATTCTTGTGTCATTTGCTGTTTCTTTTGTTGTAATATCTGCTTATGATGAAGTTATAATGTCTGCTACAGATAGGGTAAAGTACGATATTGATTTATTTCAAACATTGCTTGAACAAAAGTATCCCGGGGCATGGAATATTAAAAATGGAAAACTTTACAAAGGCAATATTCAGTTAAATGGTAATTACGATGTGGTTGATTGCTTTACATCGATTTCCGGCAACACAACCACAATTTTTCAAGGAGATACAAGAATTTCCACATCTATTAAAAATAACAAAGGTGAACGGGTCATTGGTACAAAGGCTGATCCTCAGGTTGCAGAAACAGTTTTAAAACAGGGTAAAAATTATTTTGGGATAGCTAATATAGTTGGTGAGAAATATATTACGGCATATAAGCCTATCAAAGATAATGAAGGGGAAATTATTGGTATGGTTTATACCGGAATACCCTTGTCTTCTTTTGATATTGTGAAAAAAAGGCTGATTTTAAGAATAGGTTTTCCCAGTTTTCTATTTTTGATATTTGCTATAACAGAAATAATGTTAATTGTGGAATGGATTAACGTACGCAAATTAGCTTTAACGGATTCTTTAACAAATGCTTATAACCGTCGTTATTTTACGCAGATGCTGGAAAGAGAAATAGAATATGCGAAGCGGACAGGGTTGATTTTTTCCATAATTATGGTGGATTTGGACCATTTTAAGAATGTAAATGATCGGTTTGGTCATGCTGCCGGTGATTTAGTTTTGAAAAGTTTAGTAAATATGATTAAGCAGAGGATACGTAAAACAGATTGTATTGCTCGCTGGGGGGGAGAAGAATTTCTAATACTTTTGCCTAATACGCCTGTGGATAAGGGAGCATATTTGGCAGAGGAACTTAGAAAACGCTTAAGCCGCATGATCATTCCTAAGGTGGGACATGTGACTGCCAGCTTTGGTGTTACGAGTTATTGTGAGGGCGATACGATTGATACCTTGGTTATGCGTGCTGACAATATGATGTACAAGGCAAAGTCTTCCGGACGAAATTGCGTACGGTTTACAAATGAATGTACTTAAATACTTAAGATGAAATAGGAGTTGAAAAAAATGATTGCATATAAGTTGGGAAATTCTCTATACCTTAATATTACAAACAGGTGCACGAATAGATGTGAGTTTTGTATAAGGCAAAGGGAAATAGGAGTGGGAGGTTATGACCTTCGTCTGGAAAAGGAGCCTTCATTAAAGGAAATCATAGAAGCCATCGGTGATCCCTCTGGTTATAATGAGGTAGTTTTTTGCGGATATGGCGAGCCTCTAATGTGCCTTCAGACTGTTTTGGATGTGTCAAGATATTTGAAAAAGAATTATCCCAATGTACTAATTCGAATAAACACCAATGGTCAGGCTAATCTCATTTATGGTGAGGATATAACTCCGCAGTTTAAAGGTCTGGTGGATGTTATTTCCATAAGCCTTAATGCAGAAAATGCCGAGAAGTATCAGGAGTTATGCCATTCGGACTATGGGAAAGAGGCATATTATTCCATACTGGAGTTTGCGAGGAAATGTAAGAACCATATTCCTCGCGTGGTATTGTCTGTGGTAGACCTTCCCTCAATAGATGTGGAAAAGTGCAGGAGATTGTCTGAGGACCTTTGCGTGGAATTGCGAGTCAGAATATACTATGAGTAGATTAATTTTGACCTTAAAAATTTATTGCTTTTATTAATGAGTGAAAGTTATATATTATCATGTTTTATAAAAAAAGAAATATATTATTTTGCTTTACATAAGGGAGTTAATAAAAAATATATAATTAACCCAGGTATTAGGAGGAATAAAATAATGCATGAATTACCATTAATCGAACATTTTAAAAGAAAGATAAATTATGTACCATGTATAGCCGGTAGCGACCTTTTAGTGGAAACGATAATCATTGATTTCGATCTTTCCGAATTACTTCCATATATCAATGCTGTAGCTGAAAAAGCGAAATATATCCCTGAACTTAATTGGATTAAATTTAAGTTTCATGGATTTCCGCATAAGTATCAGGATGGTACATGGGATGTTGCGGTTCATCAAAATACTATTTCAGTACGTGCTTTTTTAGATAAGGATACTGCGGATAAGGTTTCTGACGAGTGTATTAACTATATTAATGATATTATTTTTCATAAAGAAGAGATAATACCAAGTTATAAAGAATGGAAACAACCTAAGGCAATTGATATAATAAAATATTTACCTAAAACTAATTGCGGAAAATGCGGTTTTGCAACCTGTATTGCTTTTGCTGCAAAATTAGCTCTTGGAGAAACAGATTTGATAAACTGTCCTGAATTATCAAAAGAGCCGGACAAGCGGCAAAAATTGTTAGAGTTACTTGGAAATTAATCCGAACTAATATATTTATTTTAATTTTAAATTAAAAAGTTGTTTTTGTTACTATTCAAATAATGATTATAAATATTATAAAAATCAAAATTTAATTAGGAAAAAAATTTAATTTAGAGATTATATAGGATCTCTTTTTTATTTTGCAAGTGTACAATCTATGTATACATATATTTATTACGAACGGATTATAAGGGAGGTGCTTTTATGGATGAAAGAAAAGATAAATCAGAAAAGGTTGTAGACAAAATACTTGTTTTACATGAGTTTGATGATAAAGGCAAAAAACTGGAGTATTTAATAAAACTTATTATAAAACAAACAATAAATTTATGAAAAATAAATTATGGTGGTTATCCATGAAGGAGGTTTCAAATGTTTAAGGATAACGTACCGGAAAAAATTTGGAATTGTGCGGTATACTGCAGGCTGTCAAAGGAAGATTTAAACCATGGATATAGTGAAAGTATACAGGCACAGAAAAACGAATTGACTAAATTTGTTTTAGAAAATGATTGGAGTCTTTTTGGTGTTTATATTGATGATGGTGTAAGCGGAACTACCTTTGAACGGGATGATTTTAAAAGAATGATTGATGATGTTGAAAATGGCTTTATAAATTGTATTATAACAAAGGACTTGTCCAGACTTGGACGTGATTATATAGAAACAGGAAGATATTTAGAGAAAGTATTCCCCGAGTTTAGCATAAGATATATTGCTTTAAATGACGGCATAGATACGTTAAAAGGTGATGATGACAGTATACCTTTTAGAAATGTTGTTAATGATATGTATGCTAAAGACATATCGAAAAAAATCAGATTTAATCTTTACAGCAAAATGAAAGACGGCTTATATGTAGGAGCATTAGTACCTTATGGGTATAAAAAAGACCCGAATAATAAAAACAGATTAATACCTTCTAATGATATTACAACTCAGGCAGTAAAGAGAATTTTTTCATTATATTTGGATGGTTTTGGGAAACAAAAGATTGCTAAAATATTATCGGAAGAAGGTTATCCTACACCATCAGAATCAAAAGAGAATTATAACAATTCGAATCAGAAGGTTAAAATGTGGAACAGCAATGCTGTTCACCGGATATTGACTAATGAAGTATATATTGGAACAATAGTTCAGCATAAAAGAAAAAAAGTATCATACAAGGTTAAAAAAACTAAGGAAGTTCCGGAAGAAGAATGGATTAAAAAAACTGATATGCATGAGCCAATAATAGATAAAGATATTTTTTGGCAGGCACAGGAGATAATACGGGAAAGGTCAAAAATGAAATTCAGACCGGGGCATGTTACACATTTGTTTTCGGGTAAAGCCAGATGCGGTGATTGTGGTTCATATATGGGGTATTTTTATGATAAATATAGAAGTGAGCCATGTTGGAAACTTATCTGCGGTGTCTTCAGGAAATATGGTTCAAAAGCTTGTACAATGCATTCTATTCCTGAAAAAAAGTTAGAGCAAATTATTTTAGCGGACCTCAGAGGTATAGTAAAAGGAATGCTTGATTATCAGGAATTGATGAGAATTGCAGAGGATTCGGTTGAGGAAAAATGTATAGAGCAGGAAAATATATATAAGGAATACAAGAAAAAACTTTTCAATTTGCAAAATACTTTTAAACAGATGTATTATGACAAAATTAAAGGGCTATTAAATGAAGAGCAGTTTAAAATACTTTCCAACGAGATTCAAAATGAAATGAACACTTATCAAAATAAATTAAATGAGATTGAAAAAGATATAAATTCAAAGGATAGGAAAATGATTCTTATACAACAGGTATACGAAAAAATTAAAGCAATAGTTGATATGCAGGATTTAAACAGGCAAATGGTTGAAAATCTTATTGACTTTATAGAAATATTTGATGATAATAAAGTTAAGATACGTTATAAATTTTCCAGTCCTGAAAATTACTACTCATAGTAGATTTTCACCTGCATGCGAAGAATTTCCAACAAATGTTTGTGATGAATTTATGAAGAAACCATTTCCACCATTTATACCCCCACAAAAAGCACCATATTCACCATATTGATAAAAAGCCAGCAAATAGCTGGCTTTTACATATTACCAAGCTGATGCTTTTATTAATTTTTGTACTTTGAGTTTAAATAGGAAGGAATAAAAATAAATATGGAAATATTATTTATGACTTTTATAGATATTTTAAATTCACTTCCTCAGAGAAGTCACCATATCATAGATTTTTTGAAAGAAAGGTATGATTTGACAGTATTATTTTGCCGCTATAATGAATCTGGGGTATTCAATAAGAAAGATGGGAAAACTAAATATATAGGTATTCCTGTTAAATTTTATGACCTTTTTAGTCCTATGACGCTATATAAAGCTTATACGGAAATTAATAAGGAAAGTTATGATATATGCATAGCACAAGGACCATGGATGGGTATTGTTGCTGTAGAATTTAAGAAATCAGGTAAAATAAATTTATTGGCATATGAAGATATAGATTATTTTCCGGCTTTTTTCCAATATGAAGAAATATATAACAGGACAAGGAATATGGAAAAATTCTGTATTGAAAATGCAGATGTAACGTTTAGTGTAAATCGATATTTGATAAAGTTGAGAGAAGAACAGACAGGTATTACACCATATTATATTCCCAACGGTGTAAAATTTAATATTTTTCAAAAAAGGAAAAAAGAGCATGAGGGATTATGCCTTATTTTCAGCGGTTCTCTTGAACATTGGTCAGGCTTGGAACTACCAATAAAAGTACTGCCCGCCTTGAGAAGAGAATTTAAAGAGGTATATATAAGGGTGCTTGGTAAAGGACACTATGAAGCAGCATTAAAAAAACTTGTAGCAGATTTAAAGATTGATGATTATATACATTTTCATGGGAAGGTAGAATACAATGACTTGCCATATTATTTTAGTATGGCTGACATAGGATTATGCACATTATTTCCTACTGAACTTATAAACTATTCTTTTCCTTTAAAAGCAGTTGAATATATGGCGGCAGGTTTGCCTGTTGTTGCTACAGATATGGGGGAACTTGGGGATTTGATAAAAAAGAATAAATGTGGTATAACAATAACATACAGTTATACTGATTTATTGGAAAAATTGATTATACTTTTGAATAATCCGGATAAATTAAGGAGTATAGGGAGTAACGGATTAAAGGCAGCGGAAATGTATGATTGGAAAAATTTATTTGAAAAAGAATTAAATATTATTTTGCAAAAACTTAAATAAGATTAAAATTTTGATGAAGGGTGAATCATGATGAGTGATGGTATAAGGGAAGATGTATTGCTAAGGTTGAAAACCATTAAAGGGCATATAGCTGGGATTGAAAAAATGGTTGAGGAGAGAAAAGGATGTCCAGATATTCTGCTGCAGATAGCAGCTGTAAGGTCTTCACTGGAGAAGGTTGGACTTTTTATAATAAATGAACATGCTCAGGAGTGTTTTTCTTCAAAAGAAGATGGGAAAATTACATATGAAGAAATGCAAAGGGTAATAGATTTCGTGATTAAATTTTTGAAATAACAAACATTAATATGAACGTTCAAGACGCAGTTTATCTGTCTTAGTTATATAATACAAAAAGAAGAGGTGTTTTTGATGAGGATACATGGCATAATTGATAGTATAGAAGATAATATTGCTGTGATTTTGCTGAATGATGAAGAAAAAACTATAAACATACCTGTAGATTATCTTCCAAGCAATGTTGTTGAAGGGGATATCATTGATATTTCAATAAATATAAATAAAGGAAAAGCGGTTCAAAAGTCTGATAAACTTAAAGAGATGATGGCGAAGGTTTATAAAGAAGATTGAAATTATCATGAGGATGTGTGTAAATGGAAGTATATCTTGATAATAGTGCTACCACAAGAGTAAGAAGTGAAGCTGTTGAAAAAATGGTAAAGGTGATGGATATAAATTATGGGAATCCGTCATCGATACATTTAAAAGGATATGAAGCGGAAAAAATACTTAATGAAGCAAGGCATAATGTTGCTGAATTAATAAATTGTGAGGACAGTGAAATAGTATTTACATCGGGTGGTACTGAATCAAACAATCTTGCATTGAGAGGAATTGCCGAAGTTATGAAAAAAAGAGGTAATCATATTATCTCTTCTAAGATAGAGCATCCTTCTGTTTTAAATGTATTAAAACAACTGGAAGAGGAAGGATTTGTGGTTACATATCTGGATGTTGATGAAGCCGGTAAAATAGATTTAAAAGAACTTAAAGAGGCAATAAGCAGTAAAACAATACTTATATCCATTATGAGTGTAAATAATGAAATAGGTACTATTGAGCCTGTTGAAAGTATTGCTGTACTTACGGCTCAATATGAACTTGCTGTATTTCATGTTGATGGGGTACAAGCAGCAGGAAAAATTGACATTAATGTTAAAAATGATAATATACATTTATTATCATTAAGTGGTCATAAAATACATGGACCTAAAGGTATAGGAGCACTATATATTAAAAAGAAGGTCAGGATAAAACCCATAATTTTGGGTGGTGGTCAGGAGAGAAATCTACGTTCAGGGACTGAAAATCTTCCCGGCATTGCAGGATTTGGCGTTGCCTGCAAATTATCAAAAGAAGAATTTAAGGGAAATGCTGAAAGACTTAGAATCCTGAAAAAAAGATTGTATGACGGGATTTCTGCTGAGATAAGGGATATCCATTTAAATGGGCCTGAAATAAATGATGGTGCGCCACAGATTTTAAATGTATCTTTTCCAGGTGTGAAAAGTGAAGTTCTTTTACATGCTCTTGAAGAAAAAGGGATATATGTTTCTACAGGTTCGGCATGCTCCAATAGAAAGGATGGTGTAAGTCATGTTTTGAAATCCATAGGATTAAAACGTGAACTTGCGGAAAGCGCCATAAGATTTTCTTTTGGATATTTTAATACTGAAGAAGAAATTGATTATACAGTATCTGTTTTAAAAGAAAAGGTGAGTTTTTTAAGAAAATATATGCGGAGGTAAAATATGCAAGATATATTGTTAATTAAATACGGAGAGTTAGCGCTAAAAGGAGATAACAGGTCTTTTTTTGAAAATAGACTTATGAAAAATATAAAAAATGCCCTTAATGAAATTAACGATGTAAAAATAGAGAAAACCCACGGCAGGATATATGTGGAATGTAGTGATAATACAGACTATGTAATAGAAAAATTAAAAAGAGTTTTTGGAATTGTAGGAATAACGTTAGCAAAAAAAGTTGATTTGAATATAGAAGATATTTATGAGGCTTCAATTAATATAATGAAGCAGTATAAGGATAAGAGCTTTAAAGTTGAAACAAGAAGGCCCAATAAAACTTTTCCGTATGAAAGCATGGAGATAAGCTGTAAGGTGGGGGCGGAAATTTTAAGCAATGTAGATAATCTACATGTTGATGTACATAATCCGGATGTATTATTAAATATTGAGATACGTGAGATGGCATATCTTTATACGGATGTAATTGATGGTATTGGAGGCATGCCGGTAGGAACTAACGGGAAAGCAACCGTACTATTATCAGGCGGTATAGACAGCCCGGTAGCTGCTTGGATGATGATGAAAAGAGGTGCTGAAGTTAATGCGGTATATTTTCATAGTCATCCATATACATCTGAACGAGCGAAAAACAAGGTTATAGAATTATGCAGGGTTTTATCACAATATGGGCAGAAGATTGACCTGAATATTGTCAATTTTACAGAATTTCAGCTTGCTATTTATGATAAATGCCCGTCTAAAATGACTACAATCATTATGAGAAGGATGATGATGAGAATAGCAGAAAACATAGCAAGAAAAACCGGTTCAATGGCTCTTGTAACAGGTGAGAGCTTAGGACAGGTAGCAAGCCAGACAATAGAAAGCATATACTGTACAAATGCTGCTGCATCTATGCCTGTTTTTAGACCCTTAATTGGGATGGACAAAAGTGAAATAATGGGACTGGCAAAAAAAATAGGGACATATGAGATTTCAATAAGACCTTATGAAGACTGCTGTACAATATTTGTTCCGAAACACCCTGTAATAAAGCCTGTTCTTGAAGAAATAGAAGAGATAGAAAGAAATTTCAATTATCAAAACTATATTGATAATATTAGTATAGATGTTCAAAGTATAAAATAATTGATATATAAATAAGCTGTCGATATCGACAGCTTATTAAACGTTAAATCTAAATACTACTACATCTCCGTCTTGCATTATATAATCTTTACCTTCAAGCCGCATCAAACCTTTTTCTTTTGCGGCAACTTGTGACCCGACTTTAACAAGGTCATTGAAAGAAACTATTTCTGCACGTATAAATCCCTTTTCAAAATCAGAGTGAATTTTACCAGCCGCTTGCGGTGCTTTTGTACCGTTTTTAATTGTCCATGCCCTAACTTCTTTTGGACCAGCGGTAAAAAAAGTAATAAGACCAAGAAGAGAATACCCATGTCTTATTATATTGTTAAGTCCCGGTTCCTTTAGACCATATTCAGAAAGAAGTTCATTTTTTTCATCGTCAGACAAATTTGACAGTTCTTCTTCGATTTTTGCACTTATAACAATAACTTCAGAATTTTCTTTATTTGCATATTCTTTTACTTTTTTAACATAGTTGTTTTCTACTCCGGCTATAAGGTCATCTTCAGATATGTTTGCGGCATACATAACAGGTTTTGAGGTTAAAAGCATAAGTTGATTTACAAAAATTCTTTCATCCTCATTGAAATTGATTGTTCTTGCAGGTTTACCAGCCTCAAGTGTTTCTTTTATTTTTTCTAAAACACACAATTCAAAAGCGAAATTTTTATCGTTTTTAGCGATTTTTGAGGTTTTAGCCATACGTTTTTCTATTACTTCCAAATCTGATAATATAAGTTCAAGGGTAATAATTTCAATATCTCTAACAGGGTCTATGCTTCCTTCAACATGGGTAATATTGGCATCCTCAAAGCATCTTACGACATTCATTATTGCATCAACTTCCCTTATATGTGATAAGAACTTATTTCCCAATCCTTCACCTTTACTTGCACCTTTAACAAGCCCGGCAATATCTACAAATTTTATAGTTGCAGGGATTATTTTTTGAGGGTTTTCCATTTTCGCAAGAATATTCAACCTGTTATCAGGCACCGGTACAATACCGACATTTGGCTCTATGGTGCAAAAAGGATAATTTGCACATTCAGCACCTGCTTCAGTAATTGCATTAAAAAGTGTACTTTTTCCAACATTAGGTAGACCTACTATTCCTATTTCCATTTACAATTCCTCCTATTAGTTTCATTTAGAATTATATATGAAATTGTCTTTTTGTTCAAATTTTTTAAATAAGCATGGGCTAATTTAAAAAATTTGAAATAATATCCAAGTCTAAATTTAATAAATTGTATATATGTGTGCAAAATATTTGTGGGAGGTGTTTTAAAATTGAAAAAAACAAGAAAAATTTTATTGATGTTATTTGTTATTACAATGATTATTACTACTGTATTGTCGGGATGCAAACCGGCTAAAAAGCCGACACCTACAAGGTATACACCACCGGCGCCAAAAACGACACCGGCTCCTGTGAGAAAACCTGTATCAGAAACAGCAAGAGCAGAAAGAATTGCGAGAAATGTTGCAAAGATACCGGAAGTAAACAAAGCAACAGTTGTGATTTCCGGGAGTACGGCACTTGTAGGAATAGATATGAAAGCTCATGTTCAAGGTGCACACGAGACAGAGGTAAAGAAAAAGGTAGAGAAAACGGTTAGGGAAACCGATAAAGCTGTTAAGAATGTTTCTGTTACTGCAGACCCTGACCTTTATAAAAGAATAGATAATATAGCGAAAGGAATAGCTGCAGGAAGACCGTTATCGGAGTTTACTAAACAGATAGCGGAGATTCTTAAAAGAATCACACCAAGTGCATAATATTAAAGCCCGGGGAAACCTGGGTTTTAATATTTAGATTATTGACGAATTAAAACAAGTGAAATATAATGAAGAAATAGTTAGATTATTTTAGAAGGAGTGATAAAATGGATTTAATACATGAACAAATTACTGATGGAATCAATCTTTATGTAAAAAATATAGACAAATTCAAGACTATATCCATAAATACATATATACATAATAACCTTGGAAAAGATGCTACAAGGTTTGCACTTATCCCTTCAATTTTGAGAAGAGGTACAAAAAAAATAAAAACATATAAAGATATATCAAAATTTCTTGAAGGTTTATATGGTGCAACACTTTCATCGGCTGTGTATAAAAGGGGTGAAAGACATATTCAGCAGTACAAGCTTGAATTGGCAGAAGAAAAATATATAAATGAAGATATTTTGAATGTAGGTGCAAATTTTTTAAAAGAATTTTTATTTAATCCATTAATCGTAGATAATGGATTTGAAAAAGCATATGTGAATCAAGAAAAAGAAATTCAAAAAAATAGAATCGAATCCAGAATTAATGAAAAGACAAAATATGCTGTTGACAGATGTATCGAAGAAATGTGTAAAGGTGAAAATTATTCAATATATGAACTTGGCAGTGTAGAGAACCTTAATGAAATTGATGAAAAGAATTTATATAGGTATTATTGCAAATGCATGAATACTTTGCCTATAGATATTTATGTTGTTGGACATGTGGAGCCAGATTATGTTATACAACTTTTTTATAAGCATTTTAATGTTGAAAGGGAAAAAATTTTATCTATTCCGGAAACCGCTATTAAAAAATCGGTTGAAAAAGTCAAATATGTTACTGATAAACTTGATGTTACGCAAGGCAAATTAACCCTTGGTTTTAGGACAAACATAAGTCCAAATGAAAAGGCTTATTATCCACTGTTGCTTTACAGCGGAATCTTAGGCGGGGGACCTTTTTCAAAGCTTTTTATGAATGTAAGAGAGAAATCCAGTCTTGCATATTATGCTTCAACAAGGTTAGAACGTTTTAAAGGGCTTATGCTTATTATGTCAGGGATAGAAATAGACAACTATCAGAAGACCCTTGATTTAATACTGCAACAGGTAGAGGAAATGAAACGAGGAAATATAAGCAATTATGAATTTGATTCGACTTTAAAAGCTGCAAGAACATCAATGAACGCTATAAAAGATAGTGCGACACAACTGTCTGACTTTTATATGTCACAGAATATTGCACATTCAAATGATGATATAGAAAATTTTATTAATAAAATAGAAAAAGTTACGATAGATGATGTTGTGAGGGTTTCAGAAAACATCAAGCTTGATACGGTATACTTTATGACAGGGAAAAAAGGAGGTGTAGCAAATGCAGGAAATATGCAATAAGACCATAGATGAAAAAATGTATTTTGCAGAACATGAAAGCGGATTAAAAATATATTTGATGCATAAAAAAGGCTATACAAAACAGTTTGCCATATTTGCCACACATTATGGTTCTAATGATTGTAAATTTATTATTCCGGGTGAAAATGATATTACACAAGTTCCTGACGGAATTGCACATTTTCTTGAACATAAAATGTTTGAAGAAGAAGAAGGGAGTATATTTGAGAAATTTTCTAAAAATGGTGCTTCTGCAAATGCATTTACGAATTTTACAACAACAGCATACTTATTTGCAAGTACAGATAAATTTTATGAAAATTTAAAGCTGCTTGTAAATTTTGTACAAAATCCATATTTCACGGATGAAAATATAGAAAAAGAGAAAGGAATAATTGGGCAGGAGATTAGGATGTATGAAGATGACCCTAATTGGCGGGTATATTTTAACATGTTGGATGCCTTGTACCACATTCATCCGGTAAAAATTGATATAGCTGGAACAATCGATTCAATTTCAAAAATCAATAAAGAAATGCTGTATAAATGTTACAAAACATTTTATCATCCTTCAAATATAGTGCTTTTTGCCGTTGGAGATATTGACATAAATAAATCTTTAAAAATAATTATGGATAATATAAAAGAGAAGTCCAAACAGGGTGAAATAAAAAGAATTTATCCCGAGGAGCCTAATACGGTTAATAAAGATTATGTGGAGCAGAAAATGTCTGTATCTATGCCAATTTTTAATATTGGTTTTAAAGATACGGATGTTGGATACGGCGGTAAAAAGCTTTTAAAAAAGGATTTATCAACTCAAATTTCCCTTGAACTTTTAGCAGGAAGAAGTTCTGATACATATGAAGAACTTTATAATGAGGGACTTATTGATAATACGTTTGAAACAGAGTATATTGGTGAAATTGATCACGGATATTCAATTATAGGCGGTCAGTCAAAGAATCCGCGGGCTGTAAAAGATTTAATCCTGAATAAACTTGCAAATACTGACAATTTTAAGGAAGAGGATTTTGAAAGAATAAAGAAAAAGTTTATGGGAAGGTTTTTAAGGGCTTTCAATTCCGTTGATGGTATAGGGCAAAGTTTTATCTCCTATTATATGAAGGATATAAATATTCTTGATTATCTTGATGTGCTTAAGGAAATACAATACATTGATATAATAAACAGATTTAAGCATCATTTAAACAAGGGAAATTCTGTTTTATCTGTTGTTAAACCTTAACTCTTTTATATAACCCCTGAAAGTGTTTCAGGGGTTTTTTTACAAAATTTTATAGTTATTTTTTTATGTGAACTACATCGCCAATAAATTGGCGTGCTTCGTGCTCCCAATGAAACCTTGATGAAAGTTCCACCGGTACGCAACAGGGGTGTCAAACCCCACTACTGCCGTGACAGGTTTTCCCGTCCTTTGCAGATACTTCTTCATTATGTTGTATGCTCCCACGCAATCAGCATTAAACAGTTTGTTTTCTACAACATACAGCCCTCTTTGTTTACGGTTTGCTTTATTTGCAGTTTCTTTGTTTATTTCTTTTTCATAAGGACTGCATTGGCTTGTGTATCTTTCTTCTTGCTTTTCTACAATTATTCCTTTATCTTCTGCTTTATACGTTATCAGGTTTTCTATTTTTTCAAACGAACATTTGTGGAGTTTTTGATTGTTTACGTGTCCTATATCTTTGTTTTCCCGTATATAAGTTGTTAAACAGCAAGATACTACATCCTAAAAAATTAAGATTAAATAAGCTGACTTATCATAAAAAAGTATAAAGATTAAACATGCATTTGTCAAGTGAAAAATTTTTATATAAATTTTATAGAACTTTTAGAACTGTTTAGTGTAAAATATAAATACAAAGAGTCGCAAAAATAAAATACAGAAAAATAACTAGAAAAAGTTATTGTCAACATCTCATATACTGCACTTTAGTTGTAACAACTAAGGGGGTAGAAAGGAATGTTAACAATAACTCAAACTAAGCATATCGAAAAATTGCATTGCGGCAGAGAAAAAACTGTAATTTAGTTATGCAGTGACAGTCTATCGAGACCAAGTAAAAAAGCATTTACAACTATATAGCACTTTTAAAGTCCGTGTATGTAAAAAAATTGTCCTTATTACGCTTGTCGTAGAAGCAATGTTGTATAATAATAATCAAGAAATGGCATTTGGAAAATATCATAGAAAATAAGGAGAGCATAAATGTTTATGAAATATCAATCAAAAAATAGTAAATTTAACTTGTTGTTAGTTTCTGTGGGCTTACTTATAGTACTTATTGCAGTATTTTTGAGTAAACACAACCTTATAACTGACTTATTGGCAGAAAGTCATATTGGTTACAACAAGGGAAGGTGACAAAAACAATATAATGACTATATCATGGCATATGGTTATGGATTTTGTCCCGCACATTGCAATATCGACCGGAGCATGGAACCATTCATTTACAACAATGATGGAGACAAGGGAATGTGTAATAGCCATACCTGATGCGGATATGATTGAGAAGGTGGTAAGAATTGGGACGGTATCAGGTATGAAAGTTGATAAGTTTAAGGAGTTCGGACTGACACCACTGCCTGCAAAAAGTGTCATGGCACCGCTTATAGAAGAATGTATTACATGCCTAGAATGTAAGGTTGAGGATTATGTTGAGAAACATGGAATTGTTATTCTGAAAGCAATTCGTGTGTGGTTGGATCCCGACAAAAAAGGAAAACGCACATTTCATGCGAATGGCAATGGTACTTTTACAGTAGACAGTGATAAGTTCCTTTACATAATTTGTTTTAGACCTATTAATATAAGTAAAATACCCGCAATTATGGTTGCTTTTTTGTTTAGGTTCCATCTATTGAAGAAATCTGTAATATAGTTTCCTATCCAAAGTGCTAAAAAGCTTATTAAGGCTGAAAAAAGTCCGATAAAAAACGAATTAAGGCCTATCATGCCAGCACTAAACCCTCCACCAATATTGTTTATTGAAAGTGCTATACCGAGAAATGTCGCTTCCTTATAATCAATATCCTTAGAATTGTCAACATCTGCTTTTTCGGGTTTTCTAATTATCGCATATATGCTTTTATCTTCTTCACTATTATTTAGTTCTTCATTTGAATTATAGTTCTTTTTGAAATACGGTTCAAGCATTATCCATAATCCTATAGCGGTAAGTAATAACATACTTAATAAGGATGTGATATGTCTACTTAGGAAATTTGATATTATACTACCTGATAAGGCTGCAATAGTAGAAATAATAAAAGTAATGAGAGATATCCATAAATTTTTCATTATAGGAATTTTTATACCTCGTATACTATATGCTATCCTAACACTAATATTATCAAGATTGTTTGCGAGTGCTATAAAAATTGTATATAAGAAATGCATTTTAGGCTTCCCCCTTTGTGATACTTATTACGTACATTGACATTATATGATTGAAAAACAAATATGTGTTGCGTCCATGTTTTTTATATTTAACAATTACATAACATACTTTTAACAATTTTTACATCTTCGTAACATTGATTTAACAAGAAAGTATTATTATGTACTTGTACATAAAAATTCAAAAGAGGTGTTTTGATTATGAAGAAGTTTTTATCGTTATTAGTTGCATTAGTTATGGCAGTATCTATTTTTGCAGCACCTACGGCTATATTTGCTGATACAAATACTACAGGTGCGAAAGTTATGCCGGACCATATTACACTTACATGGACACAGGACCCTATGACAACACAAACAATTACATGGAGAACTGATACAACAGTTAATTCAGGAAAGGTTCAGTATGGAAAAGATTCAGCATTAAAAGATGCAAAGACAGTTGATGAAAAAGCACGAAAATTCACATCAGACCTCGGCGATATGAATATTCACTCAGTAACTTTAACAGGATTAGAACCTGGAACAAAATATTATTACAAAGTCGGAGATGGTACAAACTGGAGTGATATACATACCTTCACAACGGAAGCAAAAGATACAAATTCATTTAAGTTTTTAATATTTGGTGATAGCCAGAGCGGAGTTGCAACAGATCCGCAATACGGTCCATGGAAAACAACAATCCAAAATTCATTTAAAGCAAATCCAGATGCAAAATTCTTTATTAATGTTGGGGACCTAGGAGTCCACTCGAAAATAACTTATCTGCCGGTTAAGAATTTTTATCATCGCATAAATTATCAGAATAATCTCTATTCAAAGAAATATATATGATTTTGTTATTGATTTTAATATGTATATTATGGCTTTATTGACCTGTTATTGCTATTTTTAATATCCTTAACCATTCTTTAAGCCGTTTTTGGGCAGACTTCCCCCTTCTTAATTTGTCTATTACAAATTTTAGAAATATGTTTCGTTATTATTTTGATATTATTGTTTATTGCTACCATTATCATTTGCCATCTTATTTTTAATTTTCCTCTATACCTTCCTTTACGTCCGCCATGCCTGGTAAGTTCTGATATGTTTCTTTCTACATTCGGTCTTTTTGCATAGTCTTCTTTAAATTCATCTGTTTTTTGATATTCCCTTTGTTCTTGTATTTCTTTTTCATACGGATGTATATTTATTGTTCTCCCTTTTTTTGATTTTGTACATTGGTCTTTTAGCGGACAATCATTACACTCTTCTGCTCTAAATTTCACTGTAACTTGCTCATGTTTTTGTGTTTTTTCAGTATCAAATTGTTTTATATGTCCATTGGGACATTCTACTGTTCCTTTTTCTAAATCAATTTTGAATTCTTCTTTTGAAAATCCTCCACTTGGATTTGTTGCTTCCGGCACTCTAATGCAAAAATCTGTTCCTTCTTCTTTCCTTTTTTCTATTTCTTCAAAGTCACTATATGCACAATCTCCATACAGTTTATCTATATCAACGCCGTTTCTTCGGCTTTGTTCTATAAGATCACTCATATGTTCTCCATCTGCTATATTTGCTCCATCAACTTCTATTCCTACTACTACTGAGCCTTTTTCTCCTCCTGTTATAATTTCAGCTTTGTATCCATCTGATAATTTCGATGAGGTCTTTCTTCCATGGCGCATTTCATCATCTACTACTGATATTATTCTGTCTTTTGCTGTTCCTTTTATCATTTTTACATGCCCGTCGTTTGTTATTTCAACATCTTGTAATGCTACTCTTTCTAATAATTCAATTGCTTTTTTTAAATCATCTTTTATATCTTTTTTTGTTTTTATATTTTCTACGAGTGATAGTGCATCTTTAACAAGTTCTTCGAGTAATTTTGCTTTTTCTTTTTCGTTTTCCCATGCTATTTTGGGTTTTTTGATATTTTCTTTATAATCTGTTCTTTTCAGTATTTTTTTCGATTCATCTTCCATTTCGTAAAACTTCATGAAACGGAGAACCATCTTTATCCCTTGGTATATCATAGTGTAAGTATCTTGTCTGGCACAGGAACCCCAAATCATGAATGAATCTATTATGTGTAAGTTGTCTTTATCAAACAGTCCTACTTCTTTTGCCTGACTAATTGTTTTAATGAATATTTCTTTTCCTATTTCGCTGTTAAACAGTCTTTTTCTATGATCACATAATGTTACTGCATCTATTCCATCAAAATCCCGTGGTGCGGTTAATGCATATTTAATTCTGTCATCGAATCGTGATTCTTCTTCCATTTCACGATCAGAATATCCTTTTTCAAATTGTATCAGCATCGCTGTAAATGTATATACCGGAGATATGGATTCTCTGCCATAGTATGAGAAAAGTGGCTGAAACATTTCTTCATTAAGATTATTAAATACCCATGTTCTTAATCTATGATAATAACTATCTTCAGAAATTTTTCCAAGTAACCAATAATCTGAAAATGACATTTGTCTGTCTGCTTTTCCTAACATTTTTATCACCACATTTTTCTTATTATATTATTTATATTATATCATAAAAATAGCTCTTAAGTGCTTATTTCATATGTGTTCAGGAGTATTTTTTATTGTAAATTATATGGTTTTCAATAACATATTTGTTAATTTGTGATTGATGATTTCGAGTGGACTCCTAGTTGAAATTGGACAGATGTACGCACATTGGAACAATTGGTTTGATGCAGCAAAAGGTGTAATTGACACAGTACCAGAAATGCCAGTGCAAGGTAATCACGAGACATATCAATCGAAAAATTATGATTCAGCTAAACCAAAAGATTTTGTGAATCAATTTGTAGTACCACAAAATGGACCTGATAGTTTAAAAGGTCAGACATATTCATTTGACTATGGCAATGCACATATAGTAATGCTTGACAGCCAAGAAGATGAGGAAGAGCCTGTTGCAGGTGATATATTAGAAGCACAGAAAGTATGGCTTGATAAAGATTTAAGTAGCACAAATAAGACATGGAAAATAGTTTTCTTCCACAAGACACCATATTACAATAAAGCGACAAGATCAAATGAACAGATAAAAGCAGCATTCCAACCTATATTTGACAAATATCATGTTGACATAGTTTTCAATGGACATGACCACGGTTACTCAAGGACATATCCAATTAATAATGATCAATATGTAAATAGTCCTGCAAAAGGAACAGTGTATGTAGTTACAGGGAGAAGCGGTAATAAATACTATCCAGACCTTTCACAGAAAGTATGGGATGCTTTCTTCTATGACCCGCAAGATCAGCCAAACTACATTGTTGCAGATGTCAATGGGAATACACTTACAATAAAGGCTGTAAAACAGGATGGAACACTTATTGACACATATTCAATAACAAAGAATTCTGATGGAACAGAGACAGATTCACCAAAAACAGTTGTACCAACAAAATTCAATGCAACTATGCTGACTATATATGGCAATATGCTTCAACAGCCGTTTATACCAGCAAATCCAAAACAGATAAATGGCAAATGGTATGTACCTGCAAGAGCATTTATGCAATACCTTGGCAGCAATGTAGACTGGAACGACAATGGTACAATAAATCTAACATATGGGAAAATAAAAGTAGACATTGCTATAAATAGCACTGCTGCAAAATTAAATGGCAAAGATTTGACAATATCAGATCAAATAGTATTAGATAAAGGTTTAACATGGATATCAGCAGATGATTTAAAAACATTATTTGGTTTCAGCTATAAATATGATTCAAATACAAACATGCTCATGTTCGTAAAATAATTTAATAATTATCCAAAAGGCACTATGTACATCATAGTGCTTTTTGCTTTTCCATATTTATTTAAATTTTGTTCTAATATTTGATTATTTGTACTAATATATAGTGAACAAAAATATGGAGGAGCTGGTGGTATGAGAAGTAAAAAATTTATATGGGCGGTAGTCTTGGTTTTTATCATTGCTCTTTTGATCCACTTTGCACCGTTTGGAAAGAGCAACCTTACATCATACACAATGGATTTAAAATATGATGATGCAAATAAGATAATATCGGGTTCAGAAACGATAGATTTTTTAAATACTGATGATGTTCAATTAAGCGAAATATACCTCCATTTATACCCCAACGCTTTTAAAGAAAAGGATAAAGCGCCATTTACAAAGGAAGAGATAGGCTTAGCATATCCTGATGGATTTAAGCCAGGATATATAGAAATAAGCAATGTGTCATTTAATGGCAAAGTACCAGCTACATACAGCATTGATGAAAATACCGGGCAGGTTATGAAAATACTTCTTCCAAAGAGGCTTAATAAAAATGACAGAATAAAATTCACTATAAATTTCAAAGTAAAACTGCCACCATCGGCAGGAAGATTCGGCTACGGCAAAAATACTGTTCAGATAGCGAATTTTTAGCCGATTGTATCAGTCTATGATAAAAATGGGTGGAACAATGATCCATATTATGCACTTGGGGACCCATTTTATAGTGATGTATCAAATTACAACGTAACACTGACAGTGCCAGAAAACATTGTAGTTGCATCAACAGGATTAATAAAATCAGATAGGCATAAAGGCAATAATGATGTAATGTCAATAAATGCATCAAATGTTAGGGATTTTGCTTTTGTGCTGAGTCCAAAATTCAAAGTGGCTGAAGAAGACGTTGATGGAATAAAAGTAATGTCATATTATTTTGACGAAGACGTAGGTACAAGGGCATTAAAATATGCAAAAGATGCAGTGAAGTTCTATAACAGCTACATCGGTAAATATCCATATAAGCAGTATAGTGTTGTAGAGTCAGACTTCTATATGGGTGGTATGGAATATCCGAATTTAGTTATGATTTCAAAGGATTTGTATTCTAAGAATAATATATTTAATTTGGAATATGTGATTGCACATGAAACGGCACATCAATGGTGGTACGGTGTTGCTGGAAATAATGAAGTGAAGGAGGCCTGGCTTGATGAAGGGTTGACAGAGTACATGACAATAATGTACATTGAAAAATACTATGGCAAAGCGACAGAAGAGACGGTGCGATGATGACATAAGCACGAGCGATCGACGCACTCTTTGACCCGGCTGTGGCAGACCGAGCGCGACAACACGCGCGGGCAACAATGATACTTTTTCACGACCTCCCATAGACTTGAGGGGGAGCCTCTGCGGTATGCGTTACTCTAGCAAAGGACGGTACAAGTAGAGCTATGATGCGGCAAAGCTAGTCGCAGCCTGAAATATCCTCTTGCCAGGGAGCGTGGCAAATACGGCAGAACATCGCCATCAGAGATCATAGGCTGGCCCTGTTCTTTGTGGGGCCAGCCTATTACTGCGATGCCGATGGAAAAAGCACTGGAAGGAGGGCGGGCTATGCCTGTTATGAATCTGAAACAAATGAAAAATGTAATAGGTGGCGTAATAATAGAAAGTACAAAATTGTCTGCCATCCAAACTGGCAGACCGCTCGGTGTTTCCGGGCGTAACCCATTCGAAAAATCTTCAAAGTATCGGGTAATTTTATTTTACCACTAACACATATTAGGATTTAAAGAATTTATAAAGTATTTTAGTGTATATGACTTACCAGATCCAGGATCTCCTGTTATTAACCCAAATCCTTTTTTATCTTTTAAAAATTCTAATCTGCTCATTGCTTGTATATAATCCTGTGATTTGTAATGATATTTTACATCACAGTCTTTAGAAAATGGATTAAATGTTAATCCATAATATACATTGAACATTGTTTTTTCTCCTTTCTTCATAGTGATAGGCAAGGTTTTGATGTTATCTCTACCTTTTCCCCCACTCCAAACCGTAAGTGAAACTTTCGCTTCATACGGCTTTCCAACGATTAGTTTCCATTATGGGTTCAGATATTAGCGTCTTCGCTTTTATCTGCCTATAACAATTCTCTCGTTTTATTAATCTTTTTAATTTGTTTCCTTTAAAAAGATTAAATCAAGTTGCTCCTTAAGCTGTCCTTCGGTCTCTACCTTGCTATTTATATGCACAGGGCATCGTTTCCTCTGTGATTTATTACCTATATTTCAAGGACTTTCAAGGTTTATCTTGCGGGAACTATTATAGGTAACTAATCGTCTGGTGTTCTTCGTTCTATGTTATTTTTAACACTTCATTACTACTATGACACCTCTGACTTCCTATAAGCTTCATCATGTCGCTGCATTCCGCTTATAGGCTCTCCTGTGTTCCGACTCATCTATCCTTAATTAAGACCTTTAGGAGGGTACTATATTCCGAGAAGTTCACACCAATGTTTGAGCTATAGTTGTTCGTTGGCTATTACAGGTTATTTCAAGCCTGTATATGCACAATAAGTAAATAGTATTGTACATAACTTCCATTGTTTCCATATTTCTATGGCTTTTCTTGACGGAGTTTCAGACATATCTTTCTTGCGTCTCCATAGGTCATGGATGCCCGCACCATTATTATCCATGCTCTGCATAGCGCAGAATTTAGGTTTTCAGGTTACGACTTTACCTGGCTTCATACTGTCGTACATAGCGATATACAACAGCATGCAGGAGTATCAGCACGCACACCGCTTTGGCTTTGATATGCCTCATCAGCGTTAGCTCTGTGTGGCAGAGGAATTTCACCTCTGAATTTAATGAGTCAGTTATCATGCCATTTCTGATATGTTGGCGTTTTTCCTACCTTATCAGGGTAGGATTATCGCACGAACGCAGCGCGCAAGAAATAAGGTATGCGCATACCTTTTATTATTTTTCAAAAAAGGCAGTAGTCAATGAAGCAGGAAGATCCATTCCATAACACTATCGTGCCTGGATAGTGCAGGTCCACAAACGTACACTAATCTGTGTGCGTTTTTTTTGTACAACGTTTCAATCCTTCCTTTCAAAACACTTTTATAGATTGTAGCTTTTTAGGATTCACCGGCGGGAATCCTAAAAAAATAAAAAATTTTTATTGACGTACGTTTTTATGTACGTTATAATTATCTACAGAGGTGATTTAAATGAAGATAATGTCTGTAACAAAAGTAAGACAGAACATATATAAAATAATTGAGCAAATAAGGAAGAACAGCGAACCAATCCAAATAACTTCTAGAAAAGGCAATGCAATTTTGATTTCTGAAGAAGACTGGAACGCAATTCAAGAAACATTGTATTTGTTATCAGTACCTAACTTAAAAGAAAGTATTATGGATGCAGATAAAATTCCATTAGAGGAATGGAAGGATGAGGAAGACTTAGGATGGAATATAAATTAAAGTTTTCAAAATATGCTTTAAAAGATGCAAAGAAACTAGAAGAATGCGGATTGGATAAAAAAGCAAAAGAAATTTTAAAAATATTAAAAGAAAATCCATATCAAAATCCTCCTCCTTATGAGAAATTAAAGGGAGATTTGCGAGGAAAATTTTCAAGAAGAATAAACATACAGCATAGAATAATATACGAAGTTTTGGAAGAAGAAAAAGTTGTAAAAATCTATAGGATGTGGACACACTACCAGTAAAAACGTTATTTCATTGCTATTATATTATAAAAAACGCAGGTGAACTTAAGGCATCAGGTTTAACCTGAGCGGATTTATAGTATGCAAAAGGTAATAACCAATATTTAGGAGGTGGTCATAAGGTTATTTATAACCAAATCTATACTCATGTATATTTCGTTATCTTCTTTCTGTGTGATGAGCGGTAACTCGGTAATAATATGAACCTTATATATCCTTGTTTTGGATAAAGGCATTATTTCGATGACTTTGGGATATTTGTCTTTATTTTTGTATTCACTGGGTATTGTTATGTAAAGATAATCAACGTTTATATCGTATTTTTCTTTTAAGTATTTTTTCTGCTGTTTGGGTACAGATAATCTTATTTTACCGTCAATGATTTTAAATCCTTTGTTTAACCATCTTACATTGAAATTTGTATGTTTGTATCTTGGCGGTTTTGGATTTTTTATTCCGCCTGTTTTTCTTAATTTATGATATGACTGCCATGCTTCATGAAGCTGTTTTAATGTTTCTTGTGCTGATTGTGATGGCAGGTTTTTATACCAGAAGTTGTTTTTTAACCTTGATTTTTGGTCATACCAGTCAGGGTATTTTTTGTCTTTATTCCAATTCTTTATTTCATAGTTTGCTGCATTCCATAGTTTTGATGAGGCATATGTTAAGGAATTTAGGATTATGATTTGTTTTTCATAAGGACTGCTTAAATTTCTGACCTCTCACATCCGATTTTTAATTTCTGTTTTTTACGCATGTTCTTGCATGAATAAGATTATTTTTATTCATACATATAATGTATAATAGTGTATTAATAAGGTCAATAATTAACAGTATTTTTTGATATATCATCATAAAACCGGCTTTCATCTCTCCAATAAATTGGAGAGGATTCCCGCCGGTGAATCCTATATTTTTCAATTTAGATTTTTTATTTTTTTTAAAAAAAATTTTTTAATTTAGAAGGATTTTTAAGTTTTATATAGAATAATAAATATATAAAGTGGTTTAAAGTGGTTCAAAGTGGTTTAAAGTGAAATAAGGTTTGGTGATTTTATGCTGATGGGTCAATTTGAACATTCAATAGATACAAAAGGAAGAATAATAATACCTGCCAAATTAAGAGATGAACTGGGTGAGAAATTTATTCTTACTCGGGGTCTTGATAATTGTCTTTTTGTATATTCATTAGCAGAATGGGCTAACATAGAAATAAAACTAAAATCACTTCCGCTTAACAAGAAAGACGCCAGAGCATTTACGAGATTTTTTCTTGCCGGTGCGACAGAATGTGAAGCAGACAAACAGGGGAGAGTCTTGATACCGATGAATTTACGTCAGCATGCAAAAATTGATAAAGATGTGGTGATTATTGGCGTGTCAACAAGAATTGAAATATGGAGCAAAGAAATATGGAACGAGTATTTTAATAATGTAGATATATCTTTTGAAGATGTTGCAGAACATCTCGATGATTTAGGGATTTAGGGTGATATTATGGAATTTATACATAAAAGTGTTTTGCTTGATGAGGCGATTGATTTTTTTAATATTAAATCAGATGGCATATATGTAGACGGAACAGTTGGCGGAGGCGGTCATTCATCTGAGATAGTAAAAAGGTTGAAAAGTGGCAAATTGATTGCAATAGACAGGGATATAGATGCTATAAATGCGGTAAGGAAGAAACTGAAAGAATTTAATAATATTGAATATATTCATGATAATTTTAAAAACATAAAAAATATATTGAATATGCTTAATATTGATAAAGTTGATGGAATCTTGCTGGACTTGGGTGTTTCTTCATATCAATTTGATGAAGCTCTGAGGGGTTTTTCATATATGAAGGATGCTCCCCTTGATATGAGGATGGATAAAAGCAGTAAATTAACTGCATATGATGTGGTAAATAAATACACTGAAGAGGAACTTGCAAGGGTTATTAGGGAATACGGCGAAGAAAAGTGGACTAATAGAATTGCTAAATTTATTGTAAAGGCAAGGGAACACATAATTGTAAAAACAACGTTGCAATTGGTAGATATAATAAAAGAAGCAATACCTGCTTCTGCAAGAAGGGAAGGACCGCATCCTGCAAAGAGAACCTTTCAAGCTATCAGAATCGAAGTGAATGAAGAACTTAAAGGACTAAATAAGGCAATTACAGATATGACGGATGTCTTAAATAAAGATGGCAGAATCGTAATCATTACCTTTCATTCACTTGAAGATAGGATTGTAAAAAATACGTTTAAGCGGTTGGAAAATCCATGTACTTGTCCACCAAAATTACCGTGCACCTGTGGCAAAAAACCGATAGTAAAAATTTTAACAAAGAAACCTATAATTCCGGATTCCAAAGAACTTGATGTAAATCCAAGGGCAAGAAGCGCGAAATTAAGAGCTGCTGTTAAACTTTAGAGTTCTAAATAATAAGGGGGAAGAATAAATTGATATTGACAGACAAAGAATACAGTTATGATTACAGGTCATATAAAGAACCATCAAGGGCTAAAAAACCTCGTAATAAATTAAAAAATTTATTTTTGATTGTGTTTATTTGTTCACTGAGTTTTGTAATATTGTTAAGATATTCGATTATTTATCAAAAATCGGTATTATTGAACAAAATGGAAACGAAACTTGCATATACCGAGAATTTAAATAGGCAATTAGAAGTAGAGATAGCATCACTTTCAGATATGCAAAAAATTGAATCAATTGCAAAGGATAAGCTTGGAATGATTGAACCTGAAGGGGGGCAGAGAGTTTACTTGAATGTAGGAAGCGATAAAAAAAATGATGTACATATGACAAACAAAAATGAAAATAAAAGTATTTTTTCTAAAATACTTGGTTTGGTGGTGAAGTAGGGGGGATTTGAGATATTGCCAAATATTTTGATAAAAAAGAGGATTCTCTTTTTGCTATTTTTGTGTACAACTGTGATATTTACACTTATTTTAAGGCTGTTCTGGATTCAGGTAATTAAGAGCGAAACATATCAAAAGATGGCTTTACCCCAATGGACACTGGATGTATTGGTTTCACCAAAAAGAGGTATAATCTTTGATAGAAATGGCAAGGCACTTGCAGAAAGTGCCAGTTCTAACAAGATAAGTATTGTTCCAAAAGATATAAAGGATTCTGAAAGGGAATTTGTTGCATTAAAATTGGCAAAACTACTAAACATAAAAGAAGAAGATATATTCAAAAAGATATCTAATCATGGAGTTCAAGAGGTATTGATTGCCAGGAGGGTTAATGATGACATAATAAATGAAATAAGAAAATTAAATATTCCCGGAATTATAATTTCTGTTGATACTAAAAGGTACTATCCTGACAAAAACTTAGCTTCGCATATTCTTGGTTTTACAGGTGCAGACAATCAGGGGCTTGATGGCATAGAATCTGTTTTTGATAATTATTTAAGGGGTATACCGGGAAGAATATCTTTTCCAATGGATGCCATTGGAAGAAAAATGGAGTATGGAACAGATCAATATTATGCGCCTGTAAATGGATATAATGTTATTTTGACGCTTGATGAAACAATACAGCATTTCACAGAAAAAGCCCTTGACGATGGAATAGCCCATGCAAAGCCTACAAAAGGAGCAGTTGCTATTGTAATGGATCCTAAAACCGGTGAAATATTGGCTATGGCCAGCAGACCTGACTATGACCCTAATAATCCGTTTGCAGGTTCTAAGGAGGATTTATATAAAAAATGGAGAAATAAGGCTGTTTCCGATTCATATGAACCTGGTTCTGTTTTCAAAACTGTTACTGCATCAGCTGCACTTGAAGAAAATGCAGTTAGCCCGGATGATCAATTTTACTGTCCCGGATATATTACAGTAGCCGGGCAAAGAATAAACTGTTGGTCAACACATGGAAGTGAAACATTTGTAAAAGGCGTGCAAAATTCCTGTAACGTTGTATTTGCAACAGTTGCACAGAGATTAGGTGTTGATAAACTTTATAAATATATACATGTATTTGGATTTGGACAAAAAACAGATATCGTTCTCCCTGGGGAAGCACCTGGACTAATAATGAAGGAAAAGAATGTAGGTCCTGTTGAACTTGCTACGAATGCCTTTGGACAGGGGATTGCAGTTACACCGCTTCAAATGATAAGAGCAGTATCAGCTATTGTAAATGGAGGCAAATTGATGGAGCCGCATATTGTAAAAGCAATAGTCGATGATAAGGGGAATCCTGTAAAAGAGTTCAAACCAAAGATTGTAAGGCAAGTTATATCTGAAAAAACCTCTGCAACAATGAGGAGCATTTTGGAAAGCGTAGTTTCTGAAGGGACAGGGAAGGCTGGCTATATAGAAGGATATGATGTTGGTGGTAAAACAGGTACAACAGAAAAATATGCTCCTGGTAAATATGTAGCATCATATATAGGTTTTGCACCGGCAGATGACCCAAAAATAATTGTACTCGTTGTAATAGATGAGCCAAATGCAGAAACTCACTTTGGAAGTGCATTGGCAGGTCCTGTTGCTAAGAGTATATTGCAGGACTCATTAACATATTTAGGGGTAAAACCAAAAGGTATAGAAAAAAAACCTTTAGTAGTTGTTCCTGATATTAAAAATATGAAACTTAGTGATGCTCAGAATACCCTTATGAATGGAAAATTAAGATGCACTCTTCAAGGAAATGGCAACGTCGTTGTCGATCAAATACCTAAGGCCGGTGCAATGGTGGAAGAGGATACATTGATTGTTTTATATTTAAATAATTATGAATCAAATCAAAAGGTTGAAGTACCTGACTTAAAAGGGAAGACCGTTGTTGAGGCAAGTAATATTCTGAATGATATAGGATTAAAGATTAAAATAAATGGCAGTGGTGTTTCAGTTAGTCAAAAACCAGAAAAAGGAGAACTGGTAGATAAAGGAACAACCGTAAGTGTAGATTTCAGGCCATTGGAAAATTAATCTATATATAATATGATGTAATACATTTATGCAGGCTATGTAATTGTGTTATACTATTTAATATATATTAGAAAAGGAGGCCTATTATGAGACTTACGGATATATTAAAAGATATAGAGTTTGAAATAAAGGGAGATATAAATGTTGAAATCAGAGGCATCTGTTACAATTCAAAAAAATGTGATAAGAATTTTATCTTTATTGCGATAAAAGGGTTTAAGGAAGATGGGGCAGATTTTATAAATGATGCTATAAAAAGAGGCGCAAATGTTATAGTGATTGACAGAGACGTAGAAATAACAGGGAATATAACCGTAATCAAAGTGAAAAACTGTAGAAAGGCAATGGCGAAAATTTCATCAAATTACTATGGCAACCCCACCAGCAGATTATTTTTAATTGGTGTAACTGGTACAAATGGTAAAACATCTGTTACATACATGATAAAATCAATCCTCGAAAGCCAGAATAATAAGGTTGGGCTTATAGGCACCATACAAAATATGATAGGGAATAAGGTTTTCCCCTCAGAACATACAACTCCTGAATCTCTTGATTTACAGAAGTTTTTCAGGGTAATGGTTGATGAAGGTGTTAAATATGTTGTTATGGAGGTTTCATCACATTCGCTGGCACTTAATCGGGTTGATGAATGTGATTTTGATATAGCAGTATTTACGAATTTAACAGAAGATCATCTTGATTTTCACAGAACAATGAAAAATTATGCCGATGTAAAAAAGAAACTTTTTCAAATGGCTAAAACAGCTTGTATAATCAATATTGATGATGATTATGCATCATTAATGATAGAAAGTTCCAATGCAAAAGTACTTACATATGGAATTAAAGATTGTGCTTATATAATGGCTAAGGATATAAAGAACAATTTAAAAGGAACAAGATTTAAAGTGCAGATTCAAGATACAGCAGAAGAAATAAGTTTAAAGATGCCAGGGCTTTTTAATGTATACAATGCGCTTGCGGCAATATCAGTTGCATATTTTCTTAAAATTCCGCTTAATACCATTAAAATGGTTTTAAGCAAAATTCAGGTAAAAGGAAGATTTGAAGTAATAGATTTAGATGTTCCATATTATATAATAATAGATTATGCTCATACACCAGATGGTATTGAAAATTTAATGAAAGCACTTGACGAATACGAAACAGGCAGGAAAATTTTATTGTTTGGATGTGGCGGTGACAGGGATGTTAATAAAAGACCGATAATGGGGGAAATAGCAGGTAAGCATGCTGATTTATGCATACTGACATCTGATAATCCTCGTACAGAAGAACCCATGGAGATTATTAAACAAATAGAAAAAGGAATAAAAAAGACCTACTGTCCTTACGTAATTATAGAAAACAGAAAAGAAGCCATAAGGTATGCGTTATCTGTTGCAAGGGAAAATGATGTTGTAATACTTGCAGGCAAAGGGCATGAAACATATCAGGTATTGAATGATAAAACAATACATTTTGATGAAAGAGAGATAATAAGACAAATTTTGGATGAGGATGAAAACAAGTGATGGATTTAAAAATTAGTGAAATAATAAATGCATTAAATGGTGAAATGCTTCAGGGTGATAAAAATATATTAATAAACGGGATAAGTACCGATTCTCGTACAATTAAAAAAGGAGAGCTTTTTATACCGTTAAAAGGTAATAATTATGATGGTGAAAGATTTTTGGGGGATGCGCTTAAAATTGCAGCTGCTGCATTGACTGCAAATGAGAAAAACAAGAAACTTATTATGTCTGATAAACCATTGATTTATGTGAGGGATACATTTGAAGCGTTACACAAACTATCAAGGTATTATAGGGATAAATTTAATATTCCTGTAATTGCTGTTACCGGCAGCAGCGGTAAAACAACAACAAAGGATATGATACATGCTGTTTTATCAAAAAAATTTAATGTACTAAAAACAGAAGGAAATTTTAACAATGAAATAGGTCTTCCGCTTACAATTTTTAAGCTTAATAAATTTCATCAAGTTGCGGTAATTGAAATGGGAATGAGCGGATTCGGCGAAATAAAAACATTGAAGGACATATCTAATCCTGACATCGCTGTTTTTACAAATATAGGTGTTGCACATATTGAAAAACTAAGTTCTCGGGAAAATATATTAAAAGCGAAATCAGAACTTATTGAAGATTTTACAACTGAGAATACCATTGTGATTAATGCAGATGATGATATGCTTATAAAGCTTCTTAACAAAAAAGATGTTCAGTTTTATACTTACGGAATAAGAAATGGCGATTACAGAGCATATGATATTATACAGTTTGAAGGTGGTTTAAGATACAAGTTTAAAACCCCTTTTGAAAGCATGAATGTTGAATTAAGTATTCCGGGGATACATAATGTATACAATTCAATGGCAGCTATTTGTATTGGACTTAAATTCAATGTAAAAAAAGAAGATATAGTGAAAGCATTAAGAGAATTCAAACCAGGTAAAATGAGGCTTAATATTATAAATACAGGAAAAATAAAGATAATTGATGATGTTTATAATGCAAATCCAGATTCAATGAAAGCAGCTATTTCTGTATTAAGAGAAATGAAACAACGGCGTAAAATAGCTGTTCTTGGTGATATGCTTGAACTTGGTGATTATTCAGATAAAGGTCATAGGGATATTGGCGAATATGTTTATATAAGTGGAATAGATATCTTAATTACTATCGGAAATTTGGCGGAAAAAATAGCTAAAGCCGCTCAAAATTCAGGAATGGCAAAAGACAATATATATATATGCAGTAGTAATACTGAAGCAATTGATATATTAAAGGGAAAAATAAGGAATAATGATGTTATACTTGTAAAAGGTTCAAGGGGCAAAAAAATGGAGGAAATTGTTGAATATTTGAAAGGTGATTATGAAAGAATTACTTAATATTTTATGAGTTTTCGTGATTAAATATTATGGGGGAATTTATGAATATGCTTAAGATGATATTTGCAACAATAGTATCTTTTATTATATGTTTAATATTAGGTTCAATAATAATACCGGAATTGCATAAGTTGAAATTTGGACAGAGTATAAGGAATGATGGACCTAAAACCCATTTAAAAAAAGCAGGGACTCCTACAATGGGGGGAATTATATTTATCATTTCGGTAGTTATAACAGATATGATTTTTTCAAAATGGGATAAATATATGGCACTTGTTTTGCTTATTACATTAGGATTTGGTCTTATAGGTTTTGCAGATGACTTTATAAAAATTTATTATAAAAGGTCTCTTGGGCTTAATGCAAGACAGAAGCTTTTAGGACAATTTATTTTAGCATTTGTACTTGCATATTTTGCAAAAAGCTTTATAGGAACAGATGTCATTATACCTTTTTTAAAAAGAAATATTGACCTAAGTATTTACTATATTCCATTTGTTATGTTTGTTATTGTTGGTACTGTAAATAGTGTTAATTTAACAGATGGTCTTGATGGGCTTGTATCGGGTGTTTCTTTTATGGTTATGGCATTCTTTGCATTGATAACATTTTTTATTGGCAATACTTCGTTATTTATATTTGCAGCTGCTTTTACCGGTGGATTAATTGGCTTTTTAAAATTTAACAGGTATCCGGCAGAGGTATTTATGGGTGATACAGGAGCATTTGCAATAGGCGGTGCAATTAGCGCATTAGCATTAATGACAAAATTGCCTGTTATACTGCCCCTTGTTGGAATTGTCTTTATGATTGAGGCGTTATCGGTAATTATACAAGTAATATCTTTTAAACTTACCGGTAAAAGAATTTTTAAGATGAGCCCTCTACATCATCATTTTGAGTTATCAGGCTGGCATGAAACAAAGGTGGTATATGTATTTTGGTTTGTTACGTTAATTGCAATATTTGTAGCATTTTTTAGTGTAAGTTAGGAGGATATCAAATGGAAATGAATTTAAAAGGGAAAAAAGTTATTGTAGCCGGTCTTGGATTGAGCGGTAGAGCTTTATGCAGGGTTCTATCCCAAATAGGTGCAGACGTATGTGCATATGATTCAAAACCAGAAGAAGAGATTATAGATACTTTAGCGGAACTAAAACAGTATAATATCAATATATGTTTAGAGGAAATACCGGATAGCATATTTGAAGATGTTTGTATGCTTGTAGTAAGCCCGGGAATACCAATGGATTCTCAAATTATTAAAAAAGCCATAGAAGAAGAAATTGAAGTCATAGGTGAGGTGGAACTTGCCTACGAGGTTTCAAAAGCTCCGATATATGCTATTACAGGAACAAATGGAAAAACCACAACCACATCACTGCTTGGAGAAATATTCAAAAATTATGGTAAGAAAACTTTTGTTGCCGGTAATATTGGATATCCATTAATTGATGCGGTTATGGAAGCGCAAAGTATAGATGTTATTGTTGCTGAAATTAGCAGTTTTCAGTTGGAAACAATAAAAAAATTCAAACCGAAAATAAGTTCAATTATAAACATAACACCGGATCATTTAAACAGGCACAAAACCCTTGAAAATTATGTAAATATAAAGGGACGTATATTTGAAAATCAGGATATGGATTGTTATACAATACTAAACTATGACGATGGGAATGTACGGAAATTATTTAATAAACCCAAATGTCGTATTTTTCCTTTCAGCAGGATGAGTATATTAAATAAAGGTACATTTTTAAAGAATGGCATGATTTATATTAAATCAAACGGAGAAGAAATTCCTGTAATAAAAACAGAAGATATATATATTCCAGGTGGGCATAATGTTGAGAATGCAATGGTTGCAGTATCTATGGCTTATCTTGCCGGTGTTGATATAGATACAATTTCATATACTTTAAAAACATTTAAGGGTGTTGAACATCGTATAGAATTTGTCAAACAAATAAATGGAGTTAAATATTTCAATGATTCTAAGGGAACAAATCCTGATGCGGCAATTAAAGCAATTGAAGCTATGAATGGACCGATCATTTTAATTGCAGGAGGATATGACAAAGGTGTAGATTTTGACGAATTTGTAAAGGCTTTTAAGGGACGTGTAGTAAAAGTTATATTATTAGGTACAACCGCAAAAAAAATTTTTGATACCGCAATAAAATATAATTTCGAAAAAGATAACATAATAATTGTAGATAGCTTCGAGGAAGCTGTTCACAAAGCTTTTGAAATGTCAAAACCCGGTGATAATGTGTTGCTATCTCCGGCATGTGCAAGCTGGGACATGTTTAAAAGCTTTGAAGAAAGAGGAAGATTTTTCAAGGATATGGTGAAGGAACTTAGGGGGTAGAAGAATGAATAGAAGATATCCTGTTGACTACAATATATTAATATCTGTGCTTATTCTTGTATCGATAGGTGTCATAATGGTGTTCAGTGCAAGCTCCGCCAGTGCTTATTATACCTATAATGATTCTTTTTACTTTCTGAAAAGGCAGTTATTATGGGCAATACTTGGTTTTTTTGCCATGACGATAATGATGAATATTGATTATCATAAACTAAAGAAAATTGTAGGTATATTTTTATTTATATCTATTGCATTATTGATTGTTGTATTAATTCCCGGTGTAGGTGTAGACAGGTATAATGCAACAAGATGGATTGGTGTAGGAAGTTTAACAATTCAGCCTTCTGAATTTGCAAAATATGCGATTATCTTGTATATTGCAAATTATTTTGATAAAAAACCTAATTATGCAAAAAGTTTCAAAAAAGGAGTGTTACCTATACTTTTTTTGGCAGGCTTATTGTTCTTCTTGATTATGAAGCAGCCTAATTTCAGTACCGCAGGTACAATTTTTATTATTTCAATAATATTGTTATTTGTTGCGGGTGCAAAAATTTCTTTTATGGCTACACTATTTGGACTTGGTGGTTCTGCTGCACTTATTGTTGTTGCATCGGTAAAATATATTAGGCAAAGGGTTTTTACATTTTTAAATCCATGGCAGGATATACAAAAACATGGATATCAAATTGTACAGTCATTATACGCACTTGGCTCAGGAGGGCTTTTTGGCGTAGGTTTAGGACGAAGCAGGCAGAAATTCATGTATCTTCCAATGCCGCAAAATGATTTTATATTTTCAATAATAGGAGAAGAACTTGGCTTAATTGGAACAGCGACAATACTTTTGTTATTTTTGTATCTTATTATGAGAGGACTTAGGGTTGCAGCTAAGGCGCCAGATATGTTTGGCTGTCTTATTGCAACAGGAATTACAGGACTTATAGGAGTACAGACATTGATAAATGTTGCTGTTGTGACTTCTTCAATGCCTGCTACAGGCGTATCTTTACCCTTTATAAGTTATGGGGGAACATCAACAGTTTTGATGATGGGGGCAATGGGAGTCTTATTAAATATTTCCCGTTATTCAAATTCAGACAGGAGTTGATTATTTTGAAATACTTGTTGACAGGTGGTGGTACAGGTGGACATATATATCCAGCAGTAGCTATTGCTGATGAAATAAAGAGAAATGAACCAGATGCAGAGATTTTGTTTGTTGGAACAAAAAATGGTCTTGAAAGTGAACTTGTTCCAAAATCCGGCTATGAATTAAAAACAATACGTGTCAAGGGTTTTAAAAGGAAAATTTCAATAGATATATTTAAAACTATAAATACAGCGTTTAAAGGACTTTTTGATGCAAGGCTTATAATTAATGATTTTAAACCTGATATTGTTATAGGGACAGGTGGTTATGTATGTGGACCTGTTGTAATGATGGCTGTCCTAAAAGGAATCCCTACCATTATACATGAGCAGAATGCCTTTCCCGGTATTACAAACAGAATACTTTCAGGATTTGTAAATAAGGTTGCTGTGGCATTTGAAGAATCAAAAAAATATTTTCTATGCAAAAGGAAAATAGTGGTAACCGGCAACCCTATTAGGACTGAAGTATTGAGTGATAATAAAACAGCATCATTAAAGAAACTAAGTTTTAAAGATAACATACCCTTAATTGTATCCGTCGGTGGAAGCAGAGGTGCCGAAAAGATAAACGAAAGCATGATAGATTTTATTAAGTATATTGATGAAAACATTCAAGTTCTTATAATTACGGGCAGCAAGCAATATGATACAGTTTTAAAAAAAATTAATAGCATAAATGTAGATATTAAAAAAAATGTAAAAGTTATTCCTTATTGCTACAATATGAAGGATGTTTATGCAGCAGCTGATTTAATTATTTGCCGTGCCGGTGCTATTACACTGGCAGAATTAACAGCAACAGGGACTCCCTCGATACTAATTCCATCTCCGAATGTGACACATAATCATCAGGAATATAACGCAAAAGTACTTGTAAACAATAAAGCTGCGGAAATGATAATTGAGAAGGACTTAACAGGAAAATTATTATATGAAAAGGTTAATAATTTATTAAAAAATCCAATCATGTTAGAAAAGATGAAAAGCAATGCAAAAAAAATGGCAAAAATCGATGCCGTAAAAATAATATACGGATATATTAAGAAGCTTGTATAGTCCCAAGGTAACCTCCCGCTTGCATCATGCATAATATAAAGTGTACATCAGATTAACAGATTGCAGGGGGTGATATAATGGGGTGAAGTTTAAAATAGTTGGAGAGAATAAATTAAAAGGTGAGTTAAGAATAAAAGGTGCTAAAAATTCAGTATTGCCGATACTTGCAGCGACTTTGTTAAATAAGGGTATTAGTATTTTACATGATTGTCCTGCATTAAAAGATGTATATTCTATGCTTGAGATATTAAAACACCTTGGATGTACCGTAAAATTTATCGGAAGTGATATAATAGTAGATTCCAGCGGTATAATTGATAATCACATCCCTGACGAATTAATGCGAACTATGAGGTCCTCTATATTTTTGATGGGAGCGCTTGTATCCAGAAATAATACTGCTGTAATTAGTTTTCCCGGTGGTTGTGATATTGGGCATAGGCCGATCGATTTACATCTTAAAAGTTTAAGAAAACTTTCCATAATGATAAAAGAATCTTATGGTTATATAAATTGCGAAAGCAAAAGAGTAAAAGGCTGTGATATACATCTTGATATACCAAGTGTTGGAGCGACAGAAAATATTATGCTTGCATCTGTAATGGCAGATGGAATTACAACAATAGGTAATGCGGCGAAAGAACCTGAAATAGAAGACCTTCAAAAATTTTTAAACAGCATGGGGGCAAAGGTTAGCGGCGCCGGTTCAAATACAATAGTCATAGAGGGTGTTAAAAGCCTCCACGATGTAGAATATAAGATAATACCAGACAGAATTGTGGCAGGGACTTATCTTATAGCCGCTGCAATGACATCAAGTGAAATTGTTCTTACAAATGTAATAAAAAATCATTTAGAATCTTTAATATCAAAATTAAATGAAAGCGGATTTGCAATTAAAACTGGGAATGATTATATAAAACTATTTTCAAATAAAAGACCAAAAGCGATTGATATGATTATAACACTTCCATATCCCGGTTTTCCAACTGATTTACAAGCACAGATGACTTCTTTGTTGTCAATTGCAGAGGGGACATCTATAGTGACAGAAACTATTTTTGATAACAGATTTAAATATACAGAGGAATTGGTTAGAATGGGTGCGGATATAAAAGTAGATGGGCGTATAGCAGTAATAAAAGGAGTGAAAAATCTAACCGGCACCTCTGTTGTTGCAAGAGACTTACGAGGAGGAGCGGCTCTTGTGATAGCGGGACTCGGGGCATCAGGCATAACAATTGTTGAAGATATAGAACATATAAATAGAGGTTATGAAAATTTTGATGAAAATCTAAGGAGTATTGGCGCAAACATTGAAAAAATGATGTAAAACGGCATTTGCTGTTTTACATATAAATCAAAAATGTACAAGCATGGGGTGCTTAAAGATGGAAAATAATACACAGGCAAGAAAAAAAAGATTCATAACAATATTGTCAATAATTACAATATTGTTTCTGATATATTTTATTATGTTTCAATCACCTATATTTAAATTAAAGAATATTGAAGTAGACGGAAATAAAAGTTTGTCCTATAATGATATCATAAGCTTGACAGGGATTTATAAAGGTATGTATATTTTTAAAATAAATGCATTTGAAATAAAAAAGAGGCTATTATTAAATTCTTTTATTAAGGATGCCGATATAGAAATAAAGTATCCATCATCAATTATAATTAAAGTGGAGGAACGAAAACTTGTGGCACAGATACCATATAACACAAATTATATTTATATTGATGATGAGGGTGTAGCGGTTAAAGAGAACGAATATGATAGTAAATTGCCAATAATTAATGGAATTAAAATAAAAAAATATGAAATTGGTAAGAAAATAGATGGCATTTTTGACAATAATGATATGGCAAAACTTTTAAAAATTATATATAATAAAGATATATATAAAAACATAACCGTAATAGATAAAAACAACTTAATGATAAAAACAAAAACAGGGATTAATATAGCTTTCAATAATGTTAATGACGTTGCATATTCAATTAAATTTTCTGAACTTATTTTAAATGACTTAGAGAAAAAAGGATATGATAAAGGTACTATTCAAATTAGCAAAAACAATAACCCAGTTTTTTTGCCATAAGAAATGGAGGAATCAATTTGAAAAAAAATGTGTATATATCAATTGCTTTTATGTGTATTGTACTGGGTATAATGTTATCTATAGAGTTTAAAACGATAAAAAACGGTGGGACAGTTGCATTACAAAGAGCAGAAGATTTAACAAATAAGTTAAAAGAGGTTCAATCAGAAAGGGATGGATTAAAGAAACAATTAGCTGACCTTGAAAACAAGATTAATACTTATGAAGAATCGGCATCAAAGACAAGCGCTATAACAAAATCATTGAAAGATGACCTTATTAAATATAAGGAATTAGCTGGATTAATAGATGTACAGGGACCAGGTGTTATAGTTACTATAAATGATAGTCAAAAGGCGGTGCAGCCAGGCGGTAATGCAAATCCATTTCTTGTTCATGACGAAGATTTATTAAAAGTAGTAAACGAGTTGCGCTCAGCAGGTGCTGAGGCTATCTCTTTGAATGATGAAAGGCTTATTTCAACTTCTGAAATTAGATGTGTTGGACCGACTGTTAATGTAAATTCATCCAGATTTGCTGCTCCTTATGTAATAAGAGCGATTGGCAGTCCCGAGACATTAGAGGCAGCCTTGAAGTTAAAAGGAGGAGTTGTTGATACACTATCGAATTGGGGAATTGAGGTAAATATAAAAAAATCCAATAATATTTTAGTAAAAAAATTCAATGGGGTTGTTTCATTCAAATATGCCAAACCAATATATGAAGGAGAGAATAAATGATGATCTTAATTATTTTATTAAGCCTTGTATTGGGACTTGCTATCGGGTTTCTTCTGCCAATTAATTTACCTCCTATTTACACACCTTATTTATCAGTTGCAATATTGGCTGCATTAGATTCAGTTTTTGGGGGGATAAGGGCAAGTCTTGAACATAAATTCAATAATGCAATATTTATTTCAGGTTTTTTTGGCAATGCAATTATAGCGGCTGGATTAGCTTATATCGGCGATGTATTGGGTGTTCCTATATATTTAGCTGCTATATTTACATTTGGAAGCAGGTTGTTTACTAATTTTGCTTATATCAGAAGGTATATGTTAAGTAATTTTTCTAAAAAACAGTAATCTCCGGGGGGAGGAGAACAAATGAGTGATATTATTACTGGAATTGATGTAGGGTCTTCAAAAGTTTGTACTATAATTGGACAAAGTGATAAAAATGGTGAGATTCAGATTATTGGGATAGGTAATTACCCCTGTAATGGCGTAAAAAAAGGAGTGGTTGTGGACATTGATACAACTGCATTCGCAATCAAAAAGTCAATTGAACAGGCGGAAAGGATGGCTAATCAAAAGGTTTTGTCTGTATATCTTAAGATACCCGGTGGACTCACAAAAGTCTATCGAAACAGGGGTCTTGTGGCGGTAACACGTGAAGATAGAGAAATAACACATCAAGATGTTGAAAGGGTTTTGCAAGCGGCAAGGATTATTGCAATTTCTTCAGACAAGCAAATAATAGATATCATTCCAATGGAGTACATAGTTGATGGTTATGGTGAAATCAGAGATCCTGTAGGTATGGCGGGTTTGAGGCTTGAAGTTGATGCAGCGATAGTTACAGGAAGCGTGACAGCTGTACAGAACATGGAAAAATGTGTAAAAAGAGCAGGCTTTGATGTTGCAGGAATAGTTGTAGAACCATTAGCGACAACAGAGGCTGTTATGACAAAAGATGAAAGAGAGTTGGGAGCAGCACTTATTGATGTTGGAGCCAGTATAACCGATATATCCGTTTTTAAATCCGGTAACATGGTTTATTCAGCTTTGATTCCTGTCGGTGGTGATCATATAACAAATGACCTTTCAGTCGGATTAAAGATTTCATGTGAAGAAGCTGAAAATATTAAGAAGAAATATGGAAGTGTTTTAAGAGTAGTGGAGGGTGATTTTAATAAAATAAAAATATCTAATATAACAAACAAAAATTTATCTGAAATAAGTATAAATGAAATTGTAGATATAATTGAAGCAAGGGTTAGTGAGATTTTGTCTATTGTCTATGAACAGATGAATAAGTCTGGGGTAATGGAGTTAGTATCAACAAATATTGTTATAACTGGAGGAGGAATAACATTTTTAAAGGGATCCGGTGAATTAGCACAGGAAATTTTTAATAAAAACGTCAGAATTGGGGTTCCTGATATTATTGGTGTTTCAACACCTGTTTATTCTGCGGGTGTTGGTATAATAAAATATATAAATGGACATAAAAAAAATGCATATAAAAACCAAAATGAAACGACAAAAACCAAAAGAAAAATGGGTAGTGGACTAATAAACAAAATAAAAGAAATTTTTAATGATTTTTGGGCATGAGGAGGTTTTAAAATGATAGGAATAGAAACAGCCATGGAGCAATTTGCAAGTATAAAAGTTATAGGTGTAGGCGGTGGCGGTGGGAATGCTGTCAACAGGATGATTGATGCTGGTTTAAGAGGTGTGGAATTTATAGCAATAAATACGGATAAACAGGCATTATATATGTCAAAAGCCGAAAATAAAATTCAGATAGGGGACAAATTGACCAAAGGTCTTGGCGCCGGGGCAAATCCGGAGATTGGGAAAAAGGCAGCAGAAGAAACAAAAGATGAGATAGAAAAAATGATAAGCGGTGCTGATATGGTTTTTATAACAGCCGGAATGGGTGGAGGAACAGGAACAGGGGCTGCTCCCGTTGTTGCTGAGGTTACAAGGGAACTTGGCATATTGACTGTTGGGGTTGTAACAAAGCCTTTTACATTTGAAGGTCGTAAAAGGATGACACATGCAGAAATGGGGATAGCAGATTTAAAGAAGCATGTCGATGCACTTGTGACTATACCTAATGATAGGTTATTGCAGGTTGCAGAGAAAAAGACTTCGATGGTAGATGCTTTTAAAATGGCTGATGATGTTTTAAGACAAGGTGTACAAGGAATATCAGATCTTATAGCTGTTCCCGGTCTTGTAAATGTAGATTTTGCAGATGTAAAAACTATAATGATGGAAACCGGACTTGCACATATGGGTATTGGAATTGCCTCAGGTGATAATAAGGCTACAGAGGCAGCAAAACAGGCAGTGCAAAGTCCGCTATTAGAAACTTCAATACAGGGTGCAAGAGGTATTTTATTGAATATAGCTGGTGGCTCAAACTTAAGTATTTTTGAAGTAAATGAAGCAGCTAATTTCATATACGAAACGGCTGACCCTGATGCTAATATAATATTTGGTGCTGTTATCGATGAATCATTAGAAGATCAATTAAGAATCACAGTTATTGCCACTGGTTTTGAAAAGAAATTACAAGATAATAAAAATAGTAAAGCTTCTAAAACCGAAAAATCGCATCATGAAACAAAAGAAATTGATGAAACTATTCAGATAGATAGTTATGACCTTGATATTCCAACATTTTTGAGAAGGGGCAAAAAGTAAAATATCTTCTCCTCCATGGTAATAATTTTGGAGGAGTTTTTTTGTACTTAAAATATAACATTATATTACAAAAAAGGAAATAAAAACAGAAAAATATTTTTTGCAATATGAAATATAGATACCATAAAATTACATTATTAATGTAATTTTTTTATTATAATATGAATAAAAGGAGGTTATGTGAATATACATTTGTTAGACAAATAATTTTATTGATGGGGATGGTAAAAATTGTATGTTGATATACTTTTTGTAGAAAATTTTCTGATTAACTATATTATTTTATATTTGACAAAAAGATTTTCGAAAAACGATACAAAAAATATCAATTTATTTTTTGGTTCATTATGTGGATCACTATATATTTTGACGATTTTTTTATCTGTGCCCCATATATTTTATTCATTTTCAGCAAAAATAATTATATCATTTTTAATAATTGCAATATCTTTTAAGATACAAAGGATAGCTGATTTTATAAGACTTTTAAGTATATTTTATATGATTACTTTTATTATTGGGGGTACGGCATTTGCACTTATATATATAGTTAATTTTAATTTTAATCAAATAATGATTGGTGCAATTATTATTTCTGTGCTGTTAATATATATAAATTGGGGTTACATTACAAAAAGAAATACGAATAGTGTTTTGATTCATGTTTTGAAGATAAATGTACTGAATATGAGCAGAGATATAAAAGCAATTATTGATACAGGCAATTCATTATGTGACCCATTATCAAATCGTCCTGTTATTGTAGTGGAATATGATGCCATAAAAGAACTTTTGCCGGAAGGTATTAAAAAGCTTTATAAAAATGGACAGTTTAACGACCTTTTTAAAATTCCGGATGTTATACATGAAGATGGGTGGATAAATAGATTAAGGATTATACCATTTATGTCCTTAGGAATGGATAAGGGGTTATTATTAGGCTTTAAACCTGATTTTGTAAATGTTGATAATAATAAAAAAGACATTAAAGATGTAATTGTTGGTATATGTTTTAATAAACTTAATAAATCAGGAGAATATGAGGCTTTAATAGGTCCGGAAATACTATGTTAATGGAGGTGTATTAAATGAATTTAAAAACAAAAATTAAACTTTCAATGCAATTAATAATCATAAAGATACTGGAAAAGCTGAATATTAGAAAATCAATTTTTTATATTGGGGGAAGTGAAGCATTACCTCCACCTTTGAAAGCTGATGAAGAAACATTTTTGATTTCAAAAATGGCGGAAGGCGATAATGCAGCAAAAACCATGCTTATTGAAAGAAATCTAAGACTTGTTGTATATATTGCAAAAAAGTTTGAAAATACAGGAATAGGAATTGAGGATTTAATATCAATCGGTACGATAGGGCTTATAAAAGCTGTAAATACATTTAATCCAAGCAAAAACATAAAGCTGGCAACGTATGCTTCCAGGTGTATAGAAAATGAAATTTTAATGTATTTAAGGAGAAACAATAAAACAAAAATGGAGGTTTCTTTTGATGAACCTTTAAACATTGATTGGGATGGTAATGAGCTTCTTTTATCGGATATATTAGGTACTGATAATGAGCTGGTTTATAAAATGATTGAAGATGAGGTTGATAAACAGTTACTCTTTACAGCGATTAGAAGGCTTTCAGATAGAGAAAAAAGAATTATAGGTTTGAGGTTTGGACTGGGCGGAGGAGTAGAAAAAACTCAAAAGGAAGTAGCAGACATGCTGGGGATATCTCAATCTTATATTTCAAGATTGGAAAAGAGAATTTTAAGAAGATTAAAGAAGGAAATAAATAAGTTGGTATAGTATGATTTCAATAAATATTGAATAAATTTTATTCCGCAGGTAATACTTTTTAATAAGCAATACATTTGGAGGAAAGGCATATGAATAATAAAGTAGAAATCTGCGGAGTTAATACATCAAAATTACCTGTTTTAAAAGGTGCCAAACAGAAGGAACTTTTAATTAAAATGAAAAGTGGTGATACCAAAGCAAGGGAAGAGTTTATAAACGGCAATCTGAGGCTTGTATTAAGTGTTATTCAGAGGTTCAATAATCGTGGAGAATATGTTGATGATTTATTTCAAGTAGGATGTATAGGTCTTATTAAAGCAATCGATAATTTTGATTTAAGCCAGAATGTACGGTTTTCCACATATGCAGTACCCATGATTATAGGTGAAATAAGAAGGTATTTAAGGGATAATAATTCTATAAGGGTAAGCAGGTCTTTAAGAGATGTAGCTTACAAAGCATTACAGATAAGAGATAAATTAATTAATGCAAACTCAAAAGAACCCAGTGTCAGTGATATAGCTAAAGAATTAAATATTCCGAGGGAAGAGGTGGTTTTTGCACTTGATGCCATACAGGATCCGGTTTCATTATTTGAGCCAATATATCATGATGGTGGAGATGCATTATATGTTATGGATCAGATAGGTGACGAAAAAAATATTGACGAGGTGTGGTTGGAACAAATTGCTCTAAAAGAGGCTATCAGAAAATTGAATGACAGAGAAAAATTAATTTTGACACTTAGATTTTTTGAAGGGAAGACACAAATGGAGGTAGCAAAGGAAATAGGGATTTCTCAAGCACAGGTTTCAAGGCTTGAAAAATCAGCATTAACCCATATGAGAAAATATATATAGCTTACCAGGAATGGTAGGCAATTTTTTTTCATATATAAGTAATAATGATAAATTATACACTAGGAGGTAATAAGTATGTATAAGACATCTGAATTAAGGGATAAGGAGGTTATAAATATAGATACAGGAGAAAAGCTGGGGAATATGATAGATATTGAAGTAAATTTTGAAGAAGGTTGTATTGAGGGTTTTGTATTACCTGGTGAAAGAAATGTATTCAGACTTTTTAGTAAAAATACAGAATTATACATTCCATGGTCAGCAGTTAAGAAAATTGGTTCTGATGTAATATTAATAGAAATAAAAGAGACAGCGATAAAAGTTTGACTATTTTTATCAAGTTTATTATAATTTTAATTAAGAATAAATATTCCGGGGGTTAAAATATGAGATGCCCTTATTGTGGCAATTTAGATTCAAAGGTTATTGATTCACGTCCAACCGATGATTATACTTCCATAAGGCGCCGCAGAGAATGTATAAACTGCGGCAAAAGGTTTACAACTTATGAAAAAGTTGAACAGGTACCAATACTTGTTATAAAAAAAGACATGAAAAGAGAGACTTATGACAGGGATAAGATTTTAAAAGGAATGATTAAAGCATGTGAAAAAAGACCGGTACCAATTCAAAAACTTGAAGAAGTTACAGAGGAAATAGACAGGCAGATATATAATTCTCTTGAAAAAGAAATTACATCTACTAAAATTGGCGAAATGGTAATGGAAAAGCTGAAACAGGTGGATGAAATTGCATATGTGCGTTTTGCGTCAGTATACAGGCAATTTAGAGATATAAATACTTTTATAGAAGAACTTAAAAAATTATTAAAGGATAATTTAAAGGATAATATTGAAAAATGATATATAAAAATTGTACAGGTTATATAACGGAGGTGTTGTAATGCCCCAAACGATTTTGGTAATCGAAGATGAAAGCCATATTCTTGAACTCTTAAAGTATAATCTTGAAGCGGCAGGCTATAATGTAGAATTAGCTGATAATGGAAAAGAGGGACTTGAAAAGTGTTTTGAATGTTTACCTGACCTTGTGTTATTAGATTTGATGCTTCCCGATATGGATGGATTTGATATATGTAAGACTATAAAGAGGGATGAACAATGTAAAAATATACCAATTATAATGTTAACAGCAAAAAGTGAAGAATTTGATAAGGTATTGGGCTTAGAACTTGGTGCTGAGGACTACATTACAAAGCCTTTTAGTATTAGAGAATTGCTTGCCAGAATAAAAGTGGTTTTAAGAAGATCAAAAAATGAAAAAGAAGTTGATGAAATTATAAAATTCGGTGATATATCAATAGATACGAATAAACATATGGTTTATAAAAATGGGAAAATTCTTAATTTAACATTAAAAGAATTTGAACTTCTAAAGTTATTATCTCAAAACATTGGAAAAGTTTTAACAAGAAATTTTTTGTTGGACAAGGTATGGGGATATGAATATGCTGGTGAAACAAGAACCGTTGATGTTCATATACGACATTTAAGAAAAAAAATCGAAGACGATGATAAATTACCTATTTACATTGAAACTGTTAGGGGCATTGGTTACAAACTCAAAGATAAAGGTGAAAATAATGTTTAAAAAACTTTATAACAGATATTTTATTATTAGTTTTATAGGAATAATAATAACCAGTCTATTTTTTTTAGGATATGTAAGTGATTTAAGATATCTGCTAAGTATATTTTCTGGAATGTTAATAAGCAATATTCTCGGATATAGATTTATTAAAAGCATAGTAAATCCTATTAATGAAATAACAGATGTTACGAAAGAAATATCAAAAGGCAATTATAACCAAAAAATCGAAATTAAATCAATTGATGAAATAGGACAGCTTGCATCTGCAATTAATATTATGACAATAAGATTAAAAGAAACAATAGATGAGCTAAATGACAGAAATGCTAAACTTGAAGCTATTCTTAAAAGCATTATAAACGGTGTTATTGCTTTTGATAATTATGAAAAAATATTACTTATTAATGATACTGCAAAAAAGATATTGAATATAGAGGATAACGGAATCATTGGCAAACATATTCTTGATGTAGTTAGAAACAGCAAACTTCATGACCTTATTGAAAATATAATTATAAACAAAGAATATAGCATAAAAAATCTTGAATTAAATACCTTCAATAAATATTTAAAAATTTATACAAGTCCAATTATACATCCCCAAACCCTTAAAAAAATAGGCTTTGTTGTTGTTATAAATGATGTAACAGAGGTTAGAAAACTTGAAAGAATCAGGAGCGATTTTGTGGCAAATGTTTCACATGAGCTTAGGACACCTCTTACATCGATTCAAGGTTTTGTAGAAACATTACGAAATGGGGCGATTGAAGATGCTGAGGCTCGTAATAAATTCCTCAACATCATTGAATTTGAAACAGAAAGATTAACAAGGCTTATAAATGATATATTGTCTTTATCAGAAATTGAAAATGTAAAAGAAGGTTTAATTACGGAAGAGGTAGCAATTGATAAAGAAATTAATGATATATTTTATATTATAGAGAAATCTGCATATAATAAAAATATAAAGCTTATTAAGGATTTGAACTGTGATAATTTAAAAATCAATTCAAACAGGGATAGATTAAGGCAAATGATAATAAATTTAATTGATAATGGAATTAAATATACACCGGAGGGAGGCTTTGTAAAGGTTACAACAAAAAAGTTAAACAATGATATTATAATTACTGTTGAAGATAGTGGTATTGGAATAGCCGCAGAAAACATACCAAGACTTTTTGAAAGATTTTATAGGGTTGATAAGGGACGCTCGAGAAAACTTGGAGGTACAGGACTGGGTCTTGCAATTGTTAAGCATATTGTAGAATCCATGAAAGGTAATGTTGCGGTTGAAAGTGAAGTAGGTAAAGGAACTAAATTTATAATATATTTGCCTCAAAATAAGAAAATATAACTTATTTAACACGGATTTAACATAGATTTAATGATTTCTTTACAATATGCTGTTAAAATATACTTGTACAGGGAAAAAAAATTATGGAGGTGCTTTTATGTTAAAAAGCAGGACAATGAAGTTGTTTTTAGCAATTATGATGCTTGTTAGTGTGTTTGCATTTGCAGCATGCGGTTCAAAGTCATCAGACCAAAGTAATACTACTACACCGGGTGACAAGAATAACAGTACACAGAATATATCCGGTTCAGCAACAGCAGTTGGTTCAACAGCATTACAGCCATTAGCGGAACAGGCGGCCATATTATTCAAACAAAAATATCCAAATGCTACAATTAATGTTCAAGGCGGTGGAAGTGGAACAGGTTTAACACAGGTTTCACAGGGTGCTGCAGATATAGGTAATTCAGATATATTTGCTGAAGAAAAAGCAGGTATTGATGCCAAAGCTTTAGTGGATCATAAGGTTGCGGTTGTTGGATTTGCGGTAGTAGTAAATAAAGATGTTTCAGTAGATAGTTTAACACAGGATCAATTAGTAAAAATATTTACTGGTAAAATAACAAATTGGAAAGATGTTGGAGGTCAAGATGAAAAAATAGTTGTTATAAATAGACCAGCAAGTTCAGGGACAAGAGCTACATTCAAAAAGATAGTTTTAAAGGGTCAGGATGAGGTACAGGGTGTTGCACTTACAGAGGATTCGTCAGGTACCGTTAAAAAGACAGTTGCAAATACAAAAGGTGCAATAAGTTATTTAGCCTTATCCTATGTTGATGATACTGTCAAAGCATTGAAATACGATGGTGTAGAGCCTACAGCAGATAATATTACTTCTGGTAAATATCCGATATGGTCATATGAACATATGTATACAAAAGGTGAACCTACAGGTGTTGTAAAGGCATTCCTTGACTTTATGATGTCAGATGAAGTACAGAATGGACCTGCCAAGAAACTTGGTTTTATCAATATTAATGATATGAAGGTTAAGTAAAAAATATAAGTTTAAATTTCTTATGACAAAAAAGCTGGTAAATTGCCAGCTTTTTTGTCATAAGGGTTAAACTAATTTATGCTGATATGAACTTATATTAAGATTTAACGTAAATTTAACGTAAATTTAACATGAATTTAACATGAATTTAATAAATACTCTTTTTTAAATTGTTATGATAATATAAGTGTGAGAAATTAAATATTTGGAGGATACGATATGTTTCAAGGTAGTGATAAAAAACGTAAGATTATTGATAAAGCTGGGAAGGTTTATGCATTTATCTGTGGGGCTTTGCTGATAATTATTACTGTATCAATTTTTTACTTTGTTGCCGTAAAAGGCTTATCTACGTTTTTAGTAGATAAGAAATCTTTAAAGGAGTTTTTGTTTACTACATTATGGAAACCGGATAGAGAAAATAGCCTTGGAGGTCCGGCAATTGGCTCTTTGCAATTCATACTTGGTTCAGTTTTTGTTTCGGTATTTGCTATTATTATAAGTGCACCAATCGGTATATCTTCCGCAATTTTCATGGTTGAAATTGCTCAAAAATTAGGGAAAAAATTACTACAGCCTGCTATAGAGATATTTGTTGGTATACCATCAGTTGTATATGGCTGGATAGGTTTAACTGTACTTGTTCCATTTATAAGTAAACATTTTGGAGGATTAGGATTTAGCCTTCTTGCAGGTATCCTTGTACTTACAATTATGATACTTCCAACGATAACAAGTGTCAGTGCAGATACAATCAAAGCATTGCCATGGGAAATCAGAGAAGCATCCTATGCATTAGGTGCCACAAGATGGCAAACGATTCGTAAAGTAATTTTACCTGCTGCTACACCTGGTATTTTAACAGGGATTGTATTGGGTCTTGCAAGGGCATTCGGCGAAGCCTTAGCAGTACAGATGGTTATTGGTAATAGACCTGCATTGCCATTGTCATTCTTACAGCCTATGAGTACAATAACGTCTGTTATTACTATGGATATGGCAAATACGGTAGCGGGTTCTGTATGGAACGATGCACTATGGTCTTTAGCTTTGCTGCTTCTATTGATATCCTTAGGTTTTATAGTAATTTTAAAGCTAATAGGTAGGAGGAGAATATATTGAGAAAGCCACGTGTTTATGATAAAATTGCAACAATATATTTTTATATAATCGCTTTAATATTAATATCATTTCTCATATTATTAATTGGTTATATACTGTATCAGGGAAGGGAATCATTAAATTTAAATTTTATTACGACAGCACCTAAATTCATGGAGAAAGGCGGAGGTATTGGACCGCAACTTTTTAATTCTTTGCTGTTGCTAATTGTGACATTAATAATATCTGCGCCTATTGGCATTGGTGCCGGAATATTTATGGCTGAATATGCAAAACCGGGTTTTATGTCTGAAACTATTCGCATTTCTACAGAAACATTGTCATCATTGCCATCAATTGTTGTTGGTTTGTTTGGACTTTTAGTTTTTGTTAATATGTTTCATTGGGGATATTCTTTAATTTCCGGTGCCATTGCTCTGACTGTTTTAAATCTACCTGTTATGGCACGAGTAAGTGAAGATTCTATAGAGAGTGTCTTAAAGGAGATAAAAGAAGCAAGTTTTGCTCTTGGTGCAACAAAATGGCAAACTATAACAAAAGTAATTTTGCCTTCGGCACTTCCAGGATTAATCACCGGTATTATATTGACTTCAGGAAGGATATTCGGTGAGGCTGCTGCGTTATTATATACTGCAGGTATGAGCACACCAGCACTTAATTTTAGCAATATAAATCCGATTAATCCTAACTCTCCTTTTTATCCTTTTAGACCAGCGGAAACACTTGCTGTATATATATGGAAGATAAATAGTGAGGGATTGGCACCTGACGCAAGAAAAATTGCAGATGGTTCTGCCGCTGTTTTGCTTATTATAGTTTTATCCTTTAATCTTATCGCAAGGTGGTATGGAACTTATTTATATAAAAGAATGACAGGCGAAAAATAATATGATATAATGTCTATTATTAAAGAAAGGGGAAAATCTGACACATGAAAAAAATAGAAGTCAGAGAACTTGACCTATTTTATGGTGATATACAGGCATTAAAAAAAGTAGATATGGATATTGAAGAAAATAGTGTTATGGCACTAATAGGTCCTTCCGGCTGTGGCAAGTCAACTTTTATAAGGACTTTAAACAGGATGAATGACCTCATAGATTGTGTAAAAATAACCGGAAAAGTAATTCTTGATAATCTGGACATATATAAAGATATAGACCCCATTGAACTGAGAAAACGCGTTGGGATGGTATTTCAAAAGCCCAATCCATTTCCAATGACAATTTTTGATAATATAGCTTATGGACCAAGGATTCATGGTATTTATAGTAAAAAAAAATTAAATGAAATAGTTGAGAAAAGCTTGACGGCTGCTGCATTATGGGATGAAGTTAAGGATAGATTAAATTCTTCTGCATTGGGCTTATCAGGTGGACAGCAACAAAGGCTTTGTATTGCAAGGACACTTGCAATAGAACCTGAAGTGATTCTTATGGATGAACCTACGTCAGCCCTTGATCCTATATCTACAATGAAGATTGAGGAACTTATTGACCAGTTGAAACATAAATATACAATTGTAATTGTAACACATAATATGCAACAGGCAGGAAGAGTTGCTGATTATACATCTTTTTTCTTAAATGGTGAAATCATTGAAACAGGACTTACTGAAGAAATATTTTATAATCCTAAAGACAAAAGGACTGAAGATTATATTACCGGCAGGTTTGGTTAGGAGGTATTTTAATGAATCGTACGAATTTCGAAAAGCAATTAGAAGAACTACATTATGATGTGTTAAAGATGGGGAGTTTGGTTGAAGAAGCAATAACTAATGCTATTTTGTCATTAGTAAATCATGATGTGAGGTTGGCACAAAAGGTTATTGATGAAGATGAAAGAATAGATAAGATGGAGATTGATATTGATGATAAGTGTGTAAAAATTATTATAATGCAACAGCCAATTGCAAAGGATTTAAGAATTGTTATAACATGTTTGAAATTAGTAACAGACCTTGAAAGAATGGCAGACCATGCCGTAGATATAGCTAAAATCACAAAAAGGATAGCTGACCAGAAATATATAAAACCATTAATCGATATTCCTAAGATGGGCGAAATAGTTAAAGAGATGGTTAAACTTTCACTTGATTCATACGTGCATCAGGATATTGAACTTGCAAAGACAATCAGTCAGAAGGATGATATAATTGATGGCTTATACAAGCAGATATTTAGTGAATTATTGATGTATATGATAGAAGATTCTACGACGATAAATCAAGCAACACAGTTTTTATTTGTAGCACGGCACCTTGAGAGAATTGCGGACCATGCAACAAATATATGTGAATGGGTAACATTTCTTGAGAGTGGAAAACATATTGATTTGAACGAATAAAAAACTTTACAAAAAAAACACCTTTTAAGGTGTTTTTTTGTATAGTTTTTTATAATATGTAAAAGATAAAATTTAGAAAGAATAAAGAGGTGATATTAATGACTATTGGTTATATATTATTAACTATTGCAGGATTATTTGTGTTATTTGGATTTGCTCATAGGGTTCTTGACAGGATGAGAATGACAGATAAATGGGCATTACTGATAATCATTGGAATGATTATCGGAACACTCATTCCATCAATACCCCTTGGCGCAAATATATCTATAAATATAGGTGGAGCTATAATTCCAATGGCTGTAGCAGTATACTTATTTATTAAATCGGAGTCGATAGAAGAAAAGATGAATGCAATTTTTGCATCTTTAATAGCAGGTGCGGCTGTTTATATTGCTGGTAGATTATTGCCCAGTGAACCCGAAGCCATGTTAATTGAACCCAATTATATATATGGCATTATAAGCGGTCTTATTGCATATCTCTTTAGCAGATCAAGAAGATGTGCATTTATAGCAGGCGTTATGGGGGTTGTATTAAGTGATATAACGCAGGCAGTAATAAATGTTGCAACCGCACGGCCCGGTCTTGTTTCAATAGGTGGTGCAGGTGCGGTTGATACTGTTGTAATATCAATGATTGTTGCAGTTTTATTATCTGAAGTTTTAGGTGAAACAAGAGAAAAATTACAGGGTGGTACTGCTAAGAAAAATACAGAGATTGATTCTCATATGACAAGCAGTTTGATTGACGATAAAGACCTTAAAGATTTAAAAGACAGGGAAAAGGATGGTGAAAAAGATGAAAAAGAATAGATTCACAGTAATGTTAATATTATTAATATTACTGATGCTACCACAATCTATGCATGCTGATAACTGGAACGGTAAAAACATAGGATATTATACAATTTATGAAGAAAATTCAAATAAAATATTGTTTAAAATATCATGGGATTTAACAGTAAATGACCAATATCTTTCTCAGGATAATAAAATGTACAAAATAATAAAAGTAGATAAAAAAAATGAGAAGGCATATGCAAAATATATTGAAACTGTCAAATTGCCTGATGTAGATATAGATAAAGTCACACAAGCAATGGCGCAAAGAACGGGAGAAAGAAAAATTGCTATGTATTCTACACACAGTGATGAATCATATATTCCAACAGACGGCGCATCAAGTATATATGGCCATGGTGGGATATATCACGTTGATTCGGCATTAAGCAATGCATTGAGAGATAAAGGTATTAAAACAGATGTAGACAGAACATTATATTTACCACATGATGCAATGGCATACAGAAGGTCAAGAGTAGGAGCAGTTAAACTTATTAAAAATATGAAGCCTGATTTATTATTGGATGTTCATAGAGATGCTGTACCGTATGAAGAATATATAAGAAAAATAGCAGGTAAAAATGCAACTGGTGTCAGGATTGTTCTTGGTCGTAAAAATACAAACCTAAAGACAAATCAGGATTTAGCATTTAGAATAAAAGCGATTGCAGATAAAAAATATCCGACATTGATAAAAGATATTTTTTATGGAGATGGCGACTATAATCAAGACCTAATGCCTAATTCGCTGCTTCTTGAATTTGGAACATATTCACATACAAGACAAAGAGCAGAGGAATCCGGTAAACTTATGGCGGATGTTTTAACAAAAGCGGTTTATGGTTATGATGAAAAAAAACAGGTTAGCGGTATCCTTGGCACACAAAAATCTACACCTTCACAAAGCAGAGCCTCTAAAAGCGGTATATGGATTCTCGCTGGTATAGTTATTGTATCTGTTATAGGATTTATGTTTATAAGTACAGGCGGAAGAGAGATGATGGCAAAATTTTCAAATTATCTTGGAGTTATAAGACGAAACCGAAAAAAATAGAAGTAATTTGGTGCCATTAGCACCATTTTTTAATTTTTTTTAATAGTGGGGGAATATTGAATTGAAAATCATATATTACAGCTATTATGGCTGTTATTCAACTATTATAGCAGCATATATACATTCTAAGATAATAGATGATGTTATAAGTAAAGAAGAATTTTATGATATACCTGAAATTTTTGAAATCAATTATGGTATATTAAAGTACATAGGTATTGATGAAAATAATAATGAAATATATGTAATTGCTATGAAAAACTTTAGTGATAATATTAAGAAGACTTTTGAGGGATTGAGGAAAATATTTAACCTTGAATTTGAAAAAATAATATTTGTTGATACATCAAGTTTTGATGTCAGGTATTTTAAGATATATTTATATTTAAGAAAAGTCAGGATATTTAAAAATATTATAGATTATATACTGTATAAAAAAATAATGGCAAACTATAGGCATATTAAATCATTTGTAGATTTAAATAAAATAAAAAACAATATTATTTGGGGGTAGAAAATGAAAATTGCATATGTATGCTATGGTAGTGCTCATTCATCAATTGTAGCAGCATCAATACATGTTGGATTGCTTTCAATGAGAAAACTTCCAACCTACGAAGAAATAATCAGTTTGCCTCATTATGATATAACGGATGGAAGTCAAATAGGGATACCTTTTTATATGGGAACAGATGAATTTTATAATGATATTTATGCAATTGGTGCAAAAAATGGAAGGAAGATATTAATAAAAGCGGTATATAGTTTCCTTGAGGAAACAGCCATATCAAAAGATGAGATAATACTGATTGATGCATTACCTACTATTGGACTATTAACAAAAATTGGGGGTATGGCATCCCGCAGATTTAAAATGGTTTCGATAGGTAGACCTATAACAGTATATGGGATACTTAAAAAATACGATAATTTCATAAAATTAGTTAAGGAAGTAAAAAACAAGCTGGAAATAAAGTCTTGACGTATTTAATTTATTAATTCATAATTGTAAATAGGAGAATGTCATAGGAGGAAAATAAATGAAACCGCATATAGTAAAAGGCATTGTAAGAAACAGCATTGCGGATAACTTAGGAATAGAGCCAGGAGATGTTCTGATTACTATTAATGGAGAAAAGATTATTGATATTATAGATTATAAATTTTCAGAATCAGGGGATTTTATCAATGTATTGATACAGAAACATGATGGAGAAGAATATTTATTTGAGATAGAAAAGGACTATGATGAGGATTTGGGGCTTATATTTGAAAGTGGAATAATAGATAAACCGAAGCATTGTAATAATAAATGTATATTTTGTTTTATAGATCAGCTTCCGGATAAAATGAGGGAATCTCTTTATTTTAAAGATGATGATTATCGCTTTTCTTTCCTGCAAGGTAATTTTATAACATTGACAAATATAAAGGAGCATGAGATAGAAAGAATTATAAAATACAGGCTTTCACCGATTTACGTATCAGTACATGCGACAGATGATGAAGTTAGGAAAAAAATATTAAATAATTCTAAAGCAGGCGGTATTTTAGATAAACTAAAAAGATTAACTTTATATGGGATTAAAGTACACTGTCAGATTGTTTTATGCCCAGGTATCAATGATGGTATGATACTTGATAAAAGTATAAAGGATTTATCGGATTTATACCCGGGGGTTAAATCGGTTGCTGTTGTTCCGGTAGGGCTTACTGATTATCGTGAAGGACTTTACAAATTAGAACCTTATAACCATGATGAGGCAGTAAAATTGATAGCACAGGTTTCAGAGTGGCAAAATAAATTGAAAGAAGAAAAAGGTACATCCTTCGTTTTTATAGCAGATGAATTTTATGTACTTGCCAATAAAGAAATACCCGAATATAACCATTATGAAGGATTTCCACATCTTGAAAACGGTGTTGGTTTAATGGCATTATTTAAAAATCAATTTGATACTTATTTTAAAAATATAAAAACATTTAAAGTTAATTCCAATAAATATGTTGTAATAACTGGTATATCTGCATATGAATTTATTAAGGGATTCGCTGATAAATTAAATAAAATAGGTTTTAATATAGAGGTAAAGTCAATAAAAAATGACTTTTTCGGACATGGAATAACGGTTTCAGGTCTTGTAACAGGCGAAGATATAATTAATCAATTAAAAGGAAAGATCGATGGTAAAATATTGATTATACCGGAATGTATGTTAAAGGCTGGTACAGATATTTTCCTTGATGATATGACGGTTGCAGGATTAGAAAAACAGCTTAACGCACGTGTTATAATATCAGAAGTGAATGGAAAAAGTTTTATACAAAAGATTAATATGGGAAGGTGATAGCGTGTATCCAATGGTAGGTATAATAGGAAGACCAAATGTTGGTAAATCAACTCTTTTTAATAAAATTGTGGGGCAGAGAATATCAATTGTTGAAGATAAACCCGGTGTTACAAGGGATAGGATATATTCAAAAACAGAATGGCTGGGGAAAAATTTTATTCTAATAGATACAGGTGGATTAGAGCCAAAGTCTGACGATGAAATATTCAAGAAAATGCGTCTTCAGGTAGAAGCAGCAATAGATACGGTAGATTTAATACTTTTTGTAGTTGATGCAAAGGAAGGGTTAATTTCAAACGATGAGGAAGTTGCAGATATACTTCGGAGGTCTCGCAAAAAAGTTTTGCTTGTTTGCAATAAGATTGACAACTTTAAAGAAATGCCTGCCTCATATTATGATTTTATGAAACTGGGATTTGGAGAGCCAATACCTATATCTGCAGCAAATGGTCTTGGTATAGGGGATTTACTTGATGATGTAATAAAAAATTTGCCTGAGGAAAAAGAAGATTATTCAGATGATACGATTAAAATAGCAGTTATAGGCAAACCAAATGTTGGAAAATCATCATTGGTTAATAAAATATTAGGTGAGGAGAGGGTAATAGTAAGTGATATACCGGGTACTACAAGGGATGCCATAGATACCTTCTTTGAAAAGGATGGTACAAATTTTGTAATAATTGATACCGCAGGAATGAGAAAAAAGGGTAAAATATATGAATCTATTGAGCGTTATAGTGTTATAAGGGCGTTATCAGCTATAGAAAGGGCAGACATTTGCCTTTTAGTTATTGATGCAAAAGAAGGTCCAACAGAACAAGATACAAAAATAGCTGGATATGCATATGAAAATAATAAAGCAGTAATAATTATTGTGAACAAATGGGATTTAATTGAAAAAGATACAAATACTATTAATGAATATACGAGAATAATAAGAGAAAAATTTGCATTTATTAACTTTGCCCCTATACTTTTTATTTCTGTTAAAACAGGGCAAAGAGTAAATCGAATTCTTGAAGAAATAAAAAATGTATGGGAGCAATTTAATAAAAGGATCTCTACAGGTATTTTAAATAATACTGTAAATGAAGCCATACTAGTTAATCCACCTCCGGCAAAGAAGGGAAAGTTACTTAAAATATATTATATGACTCAGGTAAGTATAAAACCTCCAACATTTGCGGTATTTGTAAATGAACCGGAGCTTATGCATTTTTCGTATAAAAGGTTTCTTGAAAATAGTATAAGACAAAATTTTGGTTTTAGCGGTGTACCTATTAATATATTAATAAGAAAAAGATAAGGAGGTACGTAACAGCTACCTTATTTCCCACAAATCTTGACAAAACATAATAAATATAATATAATGAATATATGGAATTATTAACTATAAGCAAAGCAGCAAAGAAATTAGGCGTCCATCCCAACAGCCTGCGCAACTGGGAGAAGCAGGGTTTAATTAAGCCCATCCGTTTACCTAGTGGTCAGCGCCGGTACTCCATAGACGAACTCAACAGGCTTTTGCAGTCTGGACAGCTAAACACCGGGCAGGAAGACGTCGTTCTGTATGCTCGGGTGTCCACCAAAAAGCAGGCGGATGCCGGCAATTTAAACAGGCAACTGGAAAGGCTGAGGCAATATGCGATCGAGTCAAATTACCGTGTCGTTGCCGAGTTCACCGACGTAGCCAGTGGCTTAAATCAGAAGCGCCGCGGATTAACGAATGTACTTAAGCTGGCTGAGCGTGGTGAGTATAAGAAGCTCATTATCGAATATCCCGACCGGCTTGCCAGATTTGGGTATTTGTACATTGAACGGCACTTGCACTACTGCGGGGTAGAGATAATTGCCACAGCTGAGAAAGATTCGGAAGACACACAATCCGAGTTGGTCAGGGACTTATTGGCGATAATCACGTCTTTTTCAGCCAGGCTGTACGGCGCCAGGGGTGGTAAGAAGATAAGGCAGGGTTTCCGGGAACTGATAACGGGGGTGAAGTCAGATGAAGAAAGGGAAGAAGAACAAAAATAAATCATACAGTACAGACGGTGAAACAAGCTGCACCGTCTGCGGCGAATTTTTTCCGGAGGTCTATCCTGCCTTCCGTTCTCAAAAGTGGAGCCGCGGGATGGAGGACCCACTAAACACCGAGATGCGGTTGTTCTGCTCATGTACACGTTGGGCGTTCAACCGGCTGCAGGAAGATAAATCACGTGAAGAACTAAAAAAAGAAGGTCAGCAGGTATTTGGCTTAAATTCACGATGCTGTGATGACGCCATACTGAAAGGTAGAGCCATAATCGAATCACAAAAAGAACTTTTAAAGCTGGAAATAGAAGAAACAAAAACAAAATTAGCCCGTGCAAAGAAAAAACTCAGACAGGCAGAAAAAACCTTAGATAAAACTGTTGAAAAGAATGATCCAGAAAAGATCAAAAACATTAAGCACACCGTACACGGTCGCAAAGCCAGAGTGAAAAAACTATCTGACAAACTATCCGAACTGCTCTCTCACCAAGACAACAGCACCATACCAACAGTAGTTTTCGGAGGTCGTTCTTTGTGGAAGAAAGTGTGCAAAGGCAGGGTTTTGGCAGAAGAATGGCGTAAGGCACGTCAAGATAGGTTATATTCCCGTGGTGACAAGACCAAAGGCGGCAACCCGAACATCAAGATAAGCTTATCTCACGGAGAATTCTTTTTATCAGTGACCATTTCTCATCTGTCTGAGCAAAAAGGAATAGACATCAAAGACAGACCAATAATGACAAGGGCGCCCCGTGTAGAAGGAAGGCTCTGGCTGCCGGATAAATACCGTTCAAAGGTGTATGAGTTACTTTTATCCGGCGCACCCTATACTGTGGAACTTATCAAAGGCAAGGATGCTAAGTACAGGGTACATATCAGTTTCGTCTTAACACCACCTGATTTAGCAACCAATCCCAACTATGGATATTTAGGTATGGATACCAATCCTGACGGTATAGCACTTGCCAATGTCGGTTATACCGGTCAACCAGAACCATGGACAAAGAATTTTAACGTACCATACCCAAAAGCACTGCACAAGTTTGCTGGAGAGTTTCAGGTAACAGTGCATCCAAATGGTTTTCTTTATATCAAGATACCCGAACTGGCAGAAAGCCGTGGTTTCCGACGTACGTACTTAGTCGGTGTGTTAGCCAAGGTAGTAGTAGACATCGCTAAAGATTTACGTAAACCCATAGCCTTAGAAAATCTGGAATTTGGGAAAGACCATCTGGATACCAACAAAAAATTCAACCGCATGGCAGCCAATTTCCCTTTTAGAAAGATGGTTGAAGCTGTCATACGCAGGGCTTTCAAGGAAGGAGTAGGTATAAAGCAGGTCTGGCCGGCACACACGTCAACCATAGGTTACTGGAAGTACATGCAGAAGTATGGCATAATAATACACCATGCCGCAGCATTGGTAATAGCCCGTCGTGCAATAGGTTTCAAAGAGCGTATTACCAATGAATTAAAGCAGAAAATTCAAGTTTTTAAAGAGAAGCTGAATCAAAAGGCAAATTCCTTGCCTGGGGAAGGAAGAGGGATGACCCGAAAGGTGAAGCAGCTCTTCAAGAAACTGGACGAAAAGATTCTTACTTACAACGGTCTGACCCGTTTTAAACAGGAATCGTTTCAATCCGTCTGGTGCGACTTGAAGCATCTTGCTTTATCAAGTAGGTGACCCCGTTTAGCCGGAGTACGGAAACAACCGGCAGGTCGCATTTAGCAGATCGCGGGAGGCAGAGCAGTAGCCTCACTTAACGGTCAACGCAAGTTGCGCCCGTAAAGCGCCGTTCTCCCGTCCGGGTGGGACTCCCGGGACTAAGGTCTCCCTGTCACCCCAGGAAAAAATTTTCATGGAGGTGTAAAGCCTGGTCATGGGGAGGCCGGGTTTGCAAAAATTAATTATTATTAAGTATTGTAAACTTTTTTGAACCAGGAAAACAAGTGCTAAGGGTATTAGCTGTTGTTATTGCATATCTCATAGGCGGAATAAATAGTGCATATTTAATTATTAAATATGTTAAGAAAATCGATGTTAGAAATTATGGAAGTGGAAATGCCGGGGCAACAAATGTAATGAGAATTCTTGGGGTAAAAGCAGCTATTTTTGTATTTCTTCTTGATGTTTTAAAAGGTATAATTGCAGTATCCATTGGTAGATATCTATTTGGTGAAACTGGTGCTTTACTGTCAGGCATAGCTGTTGTTTGTGGGCATAATTGGCCGATATTTTTAAATTTTAAAGGAGGAAAGGGAATTGCAACAAGTCTGGGGGTTATTTTAATAATAAATCCATTATTTGGAATTTATTCTTTGATTGCTGCTATATTGGTTATAGCAATTACAAAATATGTATCATTAGGTTCAATTTTAGGCTCATTATTTTTTTTATTACTGAATTTGATATATTGGAAGTCATTTTCTATGTTTTTGTTTGCTTTAATTATGATGCTGCTTGCAGTATTCCAGCATAGGTCAAATATTAAGCGGTTATTTTCTGGAACAGAGTTAAAACTGGGGCAGAAAACAAGAGTTAAATAAGGTTAAATAAGGTTATTTATAAGAGCAGGAGGAATAGGTGTGGAAATTTTGATTTTAGGAGCTGGAAGCTGGGGAACTGCGATGGCAATACATCTTAATAACCTTGGTCACAAAATTACATTATGGACAAGAGATATAGAGCAAAGAAATTATATTTTAAAGACACGGTATAACAAAAAATATTTAGATGTTTTAATACCCTATAACATCGTTATAACAACAGATATAAAAGAAGCCGTTAAAAATAATAGCATCATTATTTTTGCGGTTCCTTCAGATGTAGTCAGAAATGTTGCTATAGATTTAAAAGGCATAATAGATAAAAAAACGATTATTGTTAATCTTGCTAAAGGGATAGAAACAACAAGTTTAAAAAGAATGTCAGAAGTAATAAATGAAATACTTGATAATACAGTTGTAGTTTTATCTGGTCCCAGCCATGCAGAGGAGGTATGCAGGCATATACCTACAGCATGTGTATTATCATCTAAAAATATTAATGCATGTGAATATATACAGGACATATTCATGAATGAAAATTTTAGACTTTATATTAACAAGGATATAATTGGAGTTGAGCTGGGTGGAGCTTTGAAAAATATAATTGCACTTGGGGCTGGTATTTCAGATGGTTTAGGTTTTGGAGACAATACAAAGGCTGCATTGATGACACGTGGACTTGCTGAAATATCAAGGCTTGGGGTTGCCCTTGGAGCAGATCCGTTGACATTTTTGGGGCTCTCAGGAATGGGAGATCTTATTGTAACATGCACCAGTATGTATTCAAGGAATAGAAGAGTTGGCATTAAAATAGGTCAAGGTAAATCACTTAAAGAAGCCTTGAAAGAAATAGGTATGGTCGTAGAAGGTGTTAAAACAACAGAATCAGCATATAAATTATCACAGATACATAATATAACGATGCCGATAACTAAAGAAATGTATTCAATATTGTTTGAAGGCAAAAATCCACATGATGCGGTTTACAATCTAATGACAAGAAGTAAAAAACACGAAATGGAATATGAATAAAATCTCCGGATGTCCGGAGATTTTATTCATATTTAGTGTTTTTTTTCATATATATGTAATGTTAAAGTATATAAAATACTAAATTTTAAGTATATAAAAAAGGGAGTGGAACAAGGTGGAAAACTATGATATTTATAGGGATATAGCTGAAAGAACGGAAGGCGACATATATATTGGCGTAGTTGGACCTGTTAGAACGGGAAAATCAACATTTATAAAGAGATTTATGGATATACTTGTATTGCCAAATATTGAAAATGAGCATCAAAAAGAAAGAGTGCTTGATGAACTGCCACAGAGTGCTGCAGGTAAAACCATAATGACAACAGAACCAAAGTTTGTACCTGAAAAGGCAGTAGAAATAGCAATAAATGAGAATACAACCTTCAGTGTTAGGCTTGTGGATTGCGTTGGATATATGGTAAAGGGTGCTATGGGATATCTTGAAGATGAAAAACCCAGGATGGTAACAACGCCATGGTATGATTATGAAATACCATTTGAAGAAGCTGCTGAAATCGGAACAAAAAAGGTAATAAATGACCATTCCACAATCGGGCTTGTAATTACAACAGACGGAAGTATTACAGAGATTCCAAGAGAAAATTATGTAGAAGCCGAAGAAAGGGTGGTAGGCGAACTGAAGGAAATAAACAAACCTTTTATAATTATCTTAAATACAATAAATAAAAATAATCCGGAAACACAAAAATTATGCAGAGAACTGGAAGAAAAATATGATGTTCCGGTTGTTTTAATGAATGTATTAAAAATGGAAATTACAGATATTCAAAAAATTCTTGAAAAGGTATTGTATGAATTTCCCATAAAGGAATTAAACATTGATTTTCCAAAATGGGTAGATGTTCTTGAAAATGACCATTGGTTAAAACAAAATATAATGGAAACAGTTAAGGAAAGTATAATTGAAATGTTTAAATTAAGAGATGTTTCAAAAACAGCAGAAGGACTCAAATCTAATGAGAATCTCGAAGATGTTGTTATTAAAAAAATAGATCCCGGAGAAGGGTATGCGGATTTAGAAATAAAGGCAAAAGAAGGTTTATTTTTCAAGATATTAAGTGACGAATGCGGATTAAATATTCAAGGAGATAAGGATTTAATGAGAATGATGAAGGAATTGTCTTATGCAAAATTTCAATATGACAGATTAAAGTATGCTTTAGAAGATGCTGATAAGACAGGTGTCGGTATTGTACCGGCAAGTATTGATAATATGGAATTTGAAAAACCAGAAATTATACGTCAAGGAGGGAGTTTTGCTGTAAGGTTGAGGGCATCTGCTCCATCACTTCATATATTTAGAACAGATATTACGACAGAGGTATCACCGATTGTTGGGACAGAGAAGCAAAGCGAGGATTTTGTAAAATATATTACGGAACAGTTTGAAAATGACCCTGATAAGATATGGGAATCTAATATATTTGGCAAATCATTAAGTGACCTTGTGAAAGAAGGAATGCAAAACAAGCTAAAAATGATACCTGAAAATGTGAGCCTTAAACTAAGGGACACGTTAGAACGAATAGTAAATGACGGAGGTGGCGGAATAATTTGCATTATTCTGTGAAAACTTGATTTTTTATTTAAGTTAGGATATAATATAATTGCCGTAAGGTTATATCTGGGTGTAGCGCAGTTGGTAGCGCGCCAGAATGGGGTTCTGGAGGTCGCTGGTTCAAATCCAGTCACTCAGACCATTGAAATTAAGTAACCGCAAGCTTTTGCGGGTTTTTGTTTGAATATAAAAATATTTACTTTTTATATTTTGCTAACATCCATTATTTTTATATTTTAATAGATCTTTGCCTTAATTACGTTTTCATTGGGAGCAATAAAAGTTCATTATCTACTTTTTGCAGGTTGTTTTTTATGTGAATTATTTTGTTAAAAAATCAATGTTATTCCATTTTAATTCCAAGATTTCACCTCTACTCATACCATAGTCCAATGCAAGTACGATTGGAAACTACATTATTTTAAATCGTGAATTAATTGTATAATTTAATAAAATAACAACTTGTTCAAGAGTTAATCCATTATCAGCAATTTTTTTCTTTTTTCTGGCGGTTTTACTCCATTGCAGGGATTTCTACTTATAATTTGCCAATCATTTACTGCTTTATTTAAAGCAATATTTAAAACGTCATAATAATGTTTAACTGTAAATGGTGATAATTTTTTATCTTTCATTTCCTAATGAACTGCCGTATACCGAATGGTACGTAAGGTGGTGTGAGAGGACGGTGAATAAAATAATTATTCAGCTCCTACTCGATTTAGCAAGATTTTGTAATTGAGATATAATATAATTGTCAAGGAAAAATAGGTTATAAAAGATGCTACTTTAAAGGAGAGATAAGCTATGATAAAGGTGATGATGGAAGGGTTTAAATTATATAACCATAATAAATGGCGTCGTGAAAAAATAATGGAATACAGCAGTAAGCATATGAAAGAAATGATAAAATACGCCTATACTTTCAGCAATTTTTATAAAACCCTCTATAAAGGTACAGGGATAAAATATGAAAAACTGGATAATATTTCTATTGGAGAATTGCCTGTGATAGATAAAGAAATGGTTAGAAATAATTTTTTTGACATAGTTACTGATTCTATCTCTCACAGAGAGATAGAAATGGCAATGAAAAATAGTGAATTAATGGTGAGGATAGGGAAATATATCCTTGTTCATACTTCCGGCAGCACAGGCAAGCCTTGCAATTTTCTGTATGATGTAGATGCTTTGGATATGATAGAAGCCAATATGGTTCGGAAAAATGGTGGTAAGGACTTTCTCCACCCTCTTTTTATTGATGACCTTGAAGTTGATGGAATAAAGGAATATCAATTTATTAAAACTAGTGATGAGAGTTTTATATTAAATTGTGTAAAATTGCCTCATACAAATGGAAATGTTGAAGAAGAAATTAAAAGACAACTTGACCAATTTTTGAGTAAAAAAAAGCTTAGAAATGTAAAATACAAAATACATTTCAAGGAGATGCTTCAGATTGATAAAAAAACTGGAAAAGTGAAAATGTTTATAGATATTACGACAAAAAATGATCGTTATTATTATTAGCCTCTGACTAAAGTGCATATAGCAATGGAATTGCCGCCAATTTCTTTTATAACTCTTAAGACAAATCCATGAAAAAATGCACTAAATGTCTCTATTGGTTGGTTACTGACGGGAGAAATGCCTTTGGAATTAAAAGAAAGCGAAGGAGAATATTCTGTAGATAAGAGTGAAGACCTCCTTTTAAAGGCAATAAAGGAACTTCCTACTGCTTTCAATGTATTCTATGATTTCCTCCACTATCTTGTTATTTAGAAGAACATCGCTTCCACATACAGTAAAACCTATCACAATAGACTTATGCGACTCTTGGTTTTCCACTTCTGAAATAGAGACATTGTAGTGACTCTTTACTCTTCCTATAATGCTCTTTGTGATCATACTTTTTTCCTTTAAAGAATGTACCCAGTTAGCTCTCAAGTAAAGCTTGCAATAAGATACAACCATCACTACCACCCCCTTATGTAGGTGCAAAAAAGTGCCGGCACTTCTCTTAAAAAACCATAAATCTCATCTCCAACATATTCTTTTACAAAAACTCCCGAAAAATTCGCATCAATTCCAATCCTCTTTGCTATTACGCTCGCTCTCTTTAAATGGGATTTATTTGAAACGATTATTGCAGTTTTTAATGAATTTTTCTCCATAATTTCCTTGGAAAAAAGTAAATTCTCATAGGTAGAAAAAGATTTATTGTCAAGCAAAATATTTTTAGAAGCGACCCTTTTTTCAAGAAGATATCTCTTTCCAGCCTCCGCTTCTGAAATGCTCTCTCCCGGCCCTTTCCCTCCAGAAATTATTATATAACGGCCATACCCTTCTTTATATAGCTTTAAAGCCTCTTCAAGTCTCTCCTTAAAAAATGGACTTGGCGTATTCCCGTACACTGCACATCCCAAAACTATTATCGCATCAGATTTTTTCGGTTTTTCTGTAGACCCAAAGGAAATTATCTGGTATGCCAATATTGCAATAATGCTAACCAATGCAAAAATTAAAACAACAACCAATTTTAGAAATCGACTCATTTAAAATACCTCCAAGACTTTGCACAACAATGAAAACCTAATACAATTATACACTATAAAAATTAATTTCCAAGGATTTATTTTTGATAGAATAAATCCGTGAACTTTTTTCTTTTTTTAGCGTTTAATTTAAGGAAAGGTGGGCAGGTGATGGAAGAGAAAGAATTGATATATAAAGCCAAAAATGGCAATAAACACGCTCTAAATGAACTCTTCTTACAAAACTATAATGCTTTACTGGGATATTGCATTAAAATGACAGGCAATCTCACACTTGCCCAAGATATTGCACAGGATACAATGCTTAAAGCTATTTTAAATATTAAAAAATTTGCCCCTGAAGCTAAATTCTCTACATGGCTTTTAAAAATTGCCACTAATACATTTAAAGATTATTTAAGAAAACATAAAAATGTTGAACTTGTTGAAGAAATATCTACAAATAATACGGAAAACATAGAAGAAACCTCTATCACAAACCTTCAATATAAGGAACTAATGAACATTTTAATGAAACTTCCTTATGAGAAAAGAGCAACTTTTATTTTAAAACACTATTATGGTTACAAATACGAAGAAATTGCACAAATACTAGATTGTCCTGTAGGAACGGTGCGTTCGCGTTTACACAATGCTATAAAAGAGATAATGAAGGAAATGGAAAGAAGGGATTTGCTGTGAAAAAAAAGTGTAAAGAAATACAAAACAAAATAATCGATATGCATTACGGTGAAATTGACGAAAATATAGAAATTATTTCACATATTGAAAATTGCAATGATTGCAATAGATTCAAAGAAAAATTAGAGCTGGCATTAGATTATATGAAAATTTTAGATACACAAGTTGACACCTCAGCCTTAGAAATAGACATTACAAAAATTATAGAAAAAGCTTATCAAATAGAAAATAAAAGAAAAGAAAAATTCGAACTCCTTATTTTCATTGCTGCATCAATAGTCTTTTTAATATCATCAGTCTTGTTTATAACAAACTTGGATATACGGATATACTTTTATCTACAAATATTCCTATACCTTAATTTGCCATTAATCTTAATACCTTTTTACAAATTAAAAACTCCAAGGAGATGATAAAATGTCAATATCCAAAAACACATTAATTTTTTTAATAATTGTAATACCCTTATTATTTCTTCAAGCTTTATGGATTTTTATGGATGCAAAAAAACGTGGTGAAAAATACTACTGGGCATGGGGACTTTTCGGACTTCTAAATATACCTTCCTCTTTAATCATATACCTTTTTGTAACGAGGTATGGACATTTCAAATGCCCTAATTATGGAAAAACAGTAAAAAATGATTACAAATTCTGCCCTTATTGCGGTGCTTCTTTAAAGAAAACATGCCCGAAATGTGGAACCGAAATAAAAGAGGATTGGACATACTGTCCCGAATGCTCAACAAAATTAAAATAATTTGAGGAGGGCAAAATCATGTTAAATAAATTAAGCAATCCTGAATTAATAAAACTCATTCTTCCTTTATTTATAATCCAATTGGGACTTACGGTATTTTCAATTTACAGACTTTCAAAAGACAAAGTTAAATATATCCCAAAATGGGCGTGGCTTTTAATTATAATCTTTGGAGAGATACTAGGTTGCATTATATTTTTAACTATAGGGAGGGAGAGAGAATAGCATGATAAAAGTTTTTAATCTAACAAAAAAATATGGAAATTATGAAGTTTTAAAGGGAATAAGTTTTGAAATTGAAAAAGGAACCATATACGGCTTATTAGGGCGTAATGGCGCTGGCAAAACTACCACAATGAATATTTTAACAGGACTCATTGATTATAATAGGGGCGAGATATACATCAATGGCAAAATATTAGACAAAAATAGAAGAAAACCACTTGAAGAAATAGGTTATTTGCCTGAAAGCCCTACCTTTTATACCTATATGACTGGAAGCGAATATCTTCTCTTTATAAGTAAAATAAGAGGTATTCCTTACAAAAAAGCTAAAAAAGAAATAGATAAACTCCTTGATATAGTTAAGTTAAAAGAAGCCGCTAATAAAAAAATACAAACTTATTCAAGAGGAATGAAACAAAAATTAGGACTTGCAGTAGCTCTTTTAGATAATCCTGAAATAATTTTTTTAGACGAACCAACATCCGCTTTAGATCCCGAAAGCAGATATGATATATTTAATCAAATTTTGGAAATGAAGAAAAATGGAAAGACGATTTTATTATCCACTCATATACTGAGCGATGCAGAAAGAGTCTGTGATTATATCGGTATACTCGATAAAGGTAAAATTATTTTTTCAGGAAAAATGAAAGAATTAAAACAAAAATATGCTCTACCCATATACGATATTGTCTTCGAAAATTTGCCTCATAACATCAAAGAAAAATTTAATAATGTAAAATGGATTGCTGACATTAAAATAAAAAATGATGCTGTAAGTATTTACATAAATGACATTGAATTAGCAAAAAAGAATATCCTTAGTGAACTAACAAAGCTTGATATACCTGTTATTTCACTACAGCAAAGAGAAAATACACTTGAAGATATATTTATAAGGATGGTGAAGCAAAATGAATACATTTAAAGCGTATTTAAAAAAAGAAATGCTAGAATCGTGGAGACAGTACAAGTATCTACTACTTTTTATTGGAGTTATTCTCTTTGCCATACTCGACCCCATACTCCTTAAATTGCTTCCAGAAATACTTAAAAGTAAAATAAACGGTGACTTGGCTTCTCTAACACAAATCGACATGAAATCTGCTGTACAAAATTACATGAAAGACTTAAACCAAATATCATTGTTAATAGTGCTTTTAACACTCATGGGAACTGTAAGTGATGAAATGTCTTCACAAAAATTGGTATTGCCTTATTCTAAAGGCGCCAACTTATCTTCTATAGTAATTGCGAAAATACTCCATTACGCAGTTACAATATCAATTTTTATAATATTCGGTTTTATCATAAATTATTATTATGCAGTTAAACTTTTTAGTGAAAACATCATAGCTTTTAAAAATGTATTGATATCAGCCGCATTAATTTCAATTTTTTACTTTTTCGTTATAATATTACTCATGTTTTTAAGCAGCATTTTCAAAAAGGGCATAATAGCCGTATTACTGGTATTAATGCTTCACGTAATATCGGCGTTATTAGTAAATATTGATAAAATAGCCAAGTTCATTCCTTATAACCTTCTATCACTTGCAAATTCTTTTACTACAGAAAATATATTAACCACAATTTTTTCTGTGTTGCTATATTGTATAATCCTTTCTTTACTGACAATTAAAAATTATAAAAACAACACTTTTGCTTAAAGATTCACCCCTTTTCCTTCTAGGAGTCCACTCGAAAATAACTTATCTGCCGGTTAAGAATTTTTATCATCGCATAAATTATCAGAATAATCTCTATTCAAAGAAATATATATGATTTTGTTATTGATTTTAATATGTATATTATGGCTTTATTGACCTGTTATTGCTATTTTTAATATCCTTAACCATTCTTTAAGCCGTTTTTGGGCAGACTTCCACCTTCTTAATTTGTCTATTACAAATTTTAGAAATATGTTTCGTTATTATTTTGATATTATTGTTTATTGCTACCATTATCATTTGCCATCTTATTTTTAATTTTCCTCTATACCTTCCTTTACGTCCGCCATGCCTGGTAAGTTCTGATATGTTTCTTTCTACATTCGGTCTTTTTGCATAGTCTTCTTTAAATTCATCTGTTTTTTGATATTCCCTTTGTTCTTGTATTTCTTTTTCATACGGATGTATATTTATTGTTCTCCCTTTTTTTGATTTTGTACATTGGTCTTTTAGCGGACAATCATTACACTCTTCTGCTCTAAATTTCACTGTAACTTGCTCATGTTTTTGTGTTTTTTCAGTATCAAATTGTTTTATATGTCCATTGGGACATTCTACTGTTCCTTTTTCTAAATCAATTTTGAATTCTTCTTTTGAAAATCCTCCACTTGGATTTGTTGCTTCCGGCACTCTAATGCAAAAATCTGTTCCTTCTTCTTTCCTTTTTTCTATTTCTTCAAAGTCACTATATGCACAATCTCCATACAGTTTATCTATATCAACGCCGTTTCTTCGGCTTTGTTCTATAAGATCACTCATATGTTCTCCATCTGCTATATTTGCTCCATCAACTTCTATTCCTACTACTACTGAGCCTTTTTCTCCTCCTGTTATAATTTCAGCTTTGTATCCATCTGATAATTTCGATGAGGTCTTTCTTCCATGGCGCATTTCATCATCTACTACTGATATTATTCTGTCTTTTGCTGTTCCTTTTATCATTTTTACATGCCCGTCGTTTGTTATTTCAACATCTTGTAATGCTACTCTTTCTAATAATTCAATTGCTTTTTTTAAATCATCTTTTATATCTTTTTTTGTTTTTATATTTTCTACGAGTGATAGTGCATCTTTAACAAGTTCTTCGAGTAATTTTGCTTTTTCTTTTTCGTTTTCCCATGCTATTTTGGGTTTTTTGATATTTTCTTTATAATCTGTTCTTTTCAGTATTTTTTTCGATTCATCTTCCATTTCGTAAAACTTCATGAAACGGAGAACCATCTTTATCCCTTGGTATATCATAGTGTAAGTATCTTGTCTGGCACAGGAACCCCAAATCATGAATGAATCTATTATGTGTAAGTTGTCTTTATCAAACAGTCCTACTTCTTTTGCCTGACTAATTGTTTTAATGAATATTTCTTTTCCTATTTCGCTGTTAAACAGTCTTTTTCTATGATCACATAATGTTACTGCATCTATTCCATCAAAATCCCGTGGTGCGGTTAATGCATATTTAATTCTGTCATCGAATCGTGATTCTTCTTCCATTTCACGATCAGAATATCCTTTTTCAAATTGTATCAGCATCGCTGTAAATGTATATACCGGAGATATGGATTCTCTGCCATAGTATGAGAAAAGTGGCTGAAACATTTCTTCATTAAGATTATTAAATACCCATGTTCTTAATCTATGATAATAACTATCTTCAGAAATTTTTCCAAGTAACCAATAATCTGAAAATGACATTTGTCTGTCTGCTTTTCCTAACATTTTTATCACCACATTTTTCTTATTATATTATTTATATTATATCATAAAAATAGCTCTTAAGTGCTTATTTCATATGTGTTCAGGAGTATTTTTTATTGTAAATTATATGGTTTTCAATAACATATTTGTTAATTTGTGATTGATGATTTCGAGTGGACTCCTAGGTTCAAAAGTTGCCAACATAAAGATTGGGTCTTTTACAATAGGACAATTTGGCACTGTGATAAGCGGAATAATTCTACTTGTCATAGCCTATAAAGCGCTGTTTTAGCAATAACATATCTTTTGATTTGCGAATATAATGTAGTAGTCAAGTAAAAGCTAAGAGGTGATCGTATGGATACAGAAGCATTGGAAAATATACCAAGAGTATGTCTACCTCAAATTGGCGCTCCGGCTCCCGATTTTAAAGCTAACAGCACATTTGGACCTATTAAGCTTTCCGATTACCGTGGAAAATGGGTGGTTTTATTTTCTCATCCGGGGGATTTTACACCCGTGTGTACCACTGAATTTATAGCTTTCACCCAAGTATACACCAGTTTTGTAGAAAGAAACGTACAGTTAATAGGGTTGAGCGTGGACAGCAATCCTTCTCATCTTGCTTGGGTTGAAAATATATATAAAACCACAGGTGTAGAAATTCCCTTTCCTATAATTGAAGACAAAGACATGAGAATCGCAAAACTATACGGAATGATATCTCCTGCAGAAACTTCTACAAGCGCCGTTAGAGCCGTATTCATAATAGATGATAAGCAAATACTACGCCTCATCCTCTACTATCCGCTAGAAATAGGAAGAAATATACAGGAAATAATAAGAATAATAGATGCTCTCCAAACTGTTGATAAATACAAGGTCTTAGCTCCTGCTAACTGGTATCCGGGAATGCCTGTGATTGTACCTCCCCCAAAAACTTACCCAGAACTTAAACAGAGGCTCAAAAATGTAGAAGGCTATAACTGCACAGACTGGTACTTGTGCTATAAAAAAGTTTAAGCCGGAAATCCGGCTTAAACTTTTTTACTTGTTCTGGAAGTCATACACCATTTTTGAAATTTGCCTTATGATAGTATAAGCATAGGAATTATCAGAGCCATCTACATTATTTGCAAGAATAGTCAGTATATAAGGCTTTATTGGATGATTGCGTGGGAGGAAAAACAAAGGGGACGGTTCCTTTCGTTTGAAAAAACGGATAAAAGGAACCGTCCCCTTTGTTTCCTTTGTTTCTTTTGTTTTTGATTTCTTCGAATATACAAAATATGTCTATAAGTAATAATAATTCAAATAGAGCTATGAATTGTTTTTATTGATATTTTTGGTGTAATACTAATGGGTGGAATTTTAAATCAACTATTAGTAATTATATACTATAAACATATAAATTAGTTAAGCTATCTGTTTTTTTTAAATTAATAACAATATAAAACAATACAAAACAATAAATATTAACATATAAATAACAAATAATTAATATAATCTTAACATTGATATAGTAAAATTAAAAAGAATTAAATCAAGGAGGTTATATTAATGGTAAACAGAAAGAATGCAAAAAAAATTATTGCATTATCGACATCTATTTTATTATTAACTTTGGCATTAGTTGGATGTGGTGCAACTGCAGTGAAACCGACAAATGATAACTCAAACATATCAACAAATTTAAAGCTTGATGACATAATTTCAAAAGCAAAACAAGAGGGAAAAGTCGTGAGTGTAGGGATGCCTGACACATGGGCTAATTGGAAAGACACTTGGAATGACATATCAAAAAAATATGGTATAAGCCATACTGATACAGACATGTCAAGTGCAGAAGAAATTGCAAAATTTGAGGCAGAAAAAAATAAACCAACGGCAGATATTGGTGATGTTGGAATAACATTTGCACCAATTGCTGTTGAAAAAGGTGTTACCTTACCATACAAAACTACTTACTGGGATCAGATACCGGATTGGGCCAAAGATAAAGATGGTAACTGGATAGTAGGTTATACAGGAACTATCGCATTTGTCACAAATAAAAAATTGGTTAAGAATCCTCCGAAAAGCTGGTCGGATGTATTATCTGGTGATTATAAAGTAAATATAGGAAGTGTTGGCAAGGCAGCACAAGCTGACAATGGTGTTTTAGCAGCAGCAATTGCTTTAGGCGGAAATGAATCAAATATTGGTCCTGCACTTGATTTCTTTTCAAAATTGGCCAAGCAGGGACGCTTATCAATGACAGATCCATCAGTAGCGAATCTTGAAAAGGGAGAAATTGGAGTAGGTATAGTTTGGGATTTTAATGGACTTAATTATAGAGATCAAATAATCGATAAAAATAACTTCGATGTAACAATACCGTCAGATGGTTCGGTTATAAGCGGATATGCAGAAATTATCAACAAATATGCTCCACATCCATATGCGGCTATGCTTACAAGAGAGTTTATATTAAGCGATGAAGGGCAAATCAACTTAGCAAAAGGTTATGCCCGTCCAATAAGGTCTAATGTAAATATACCAGAGGATATTAAAGCAAAACTTTTGCCTGATTCTGAGTATACTAACGCAAAACCTATAAAAGATTATAAAGCATGGACAAATACAGAAAAGCAGTTACCACAACTCTGGCAGGAAAAAGTACAAATCTTTATGAAATAGGTGTTTAAATGAACAACAAAGTTATTCTTGTAATGGTAGATGGACTTAGTTATTCTGTTTCTATATCGAGAATGGGATATATGATGCATTTAGTGGAAAATAAATTGGCATGGCTTTATTTAGTAAAAACCGAATTGCCAACACTTTCGAGACCACTTTATGAAGTTATTATGACGGGTACCCCATCATACATTAACGGCATAGTGAACAATATGATTGTAAGATGTTCACATGAGAAAAGTATTTTTGAAATCGCTCGAGAAAATGGGTTAAAGACAGCAGCAGCGGCTTACTATTGGTTTAGTGAACTATATAATAAAGCACCATTTGATTGTGTAAATGACAGAGAAATATATAATAAAGACATGAATATACAGTATGGGAAATACTATTTTGATGATTCTTATCCTGATAGCCATTTGTTTATCGATGGAGAAATATTAAGAAGGAAGTTTAATCCTGACTTCCTTCTCATACATCCTATGGGTATAGACAATATGGGACATAAATTTGGGGGCAATTCAAAAGAATATAAGTTAAAAGCAAATGAGATTGATAACATCCTTTCCATGTTTATAGATACGTGGCTCAAAGATGGTTATAAAATAATTGTAACAGCAGATCACGGCATGACAGAAAATGGCAATCACGGTGGAACTGATGATGATGAAAGGGCTGTCCCACTATGGATTATTGGTGAAAATGTTGATACGATACAAAATATAGAAATACCACAACTAGGTATAGCACCAACTATATGCAAAATGCTTGGTCTTAAAAAATCGGAGAAAATGATAAACTTTATTTTTCCAGGATTGAGGTTATAGGAATGCGTAAGAGAAAGGATAATCTTTTATTGTTAATATGGTTAATACCATTTATTCTATTGATATTGGCATTTGAAATACTTCCTGTTATAACTATTATTAATAGCAGTTTTTTGCAATCAGACGGTATATGCTATACTTTAAAACAATATGAATTGATTTTTAATAATAAATTTTATCTTCAAAGTATAGAAAATAGCGTGGTAATATCTCTTATATCCAGTATTATTGGACTATTAGTTGCTTTAATAGGTTCTTATTCAATAACAAAATTACCTGCTAAAGTAAGAGATTATGTTTTGATGTTTTCTAATATGACATCAAATTTTGCAGGTGTTCCATTAGCTTTTGCATTTATGATTTTAATTGGTATAAACGGTGTTTTCACAGTTATTGCTAAAAATTTAGGGATTAAGTTATTTCAAGGATTTAATTTATATTCAGAGATGGGGCTCATTGTTGTTTATATATATTTCCAGATACCATTAGGAATATTGCTACTGTATCCCATTTTTGATAACATAAAAAAAGAGTGGATCGATGCCGCTGTTATGCTTGGCGCATCAAATGCAAATTTTTGGAGATATATTGGTCTTCCTGTTATATTACCAGGTTTATTGGGAACATTCGGCATACTTTTTGCAAATGCCTTAGGTGCATATGCAACCGCATATGCTTTGGTAGGTAATTTTAATTTAATGACAATCCGAATTGGTTCATTGATATCTGGAGATATAACATTAGATCCGAATTTAGCAAGTGCTATGGCAGTTATTTTAGGTTTGATTTTAATTTCTTTTACTTTACTGAATGAAATGATGCTAAAGAAAGGGAATAATGTCAGATGAAGAAAAATAACTATATTCATTATGTGATAATTGTATTTATATTAATATTTCTGTTTCTTCCGTTATTAGCAACATTTTTATATTCTATTGCAACACAATGGGATACGACAGTACTACCAAAAGGATTTACATTTGCATGGTATATAAAATTATTCAGTGATATGAGATTTTTAAAAGCACTTGAAAGGTCACTTATTGTATCTTCATTGACACTGATAATAAGCCTTTTAGTATTAATTCCAACCATTTTTATTATAACTGTTTACTTCCCGAAACTCGAAAAAGTGCTTAAGATATTTACGATAATTCCATTTGCAATACCTGGTGTTATATCAGCTGTTGGACTAATTAAATTGTATTCAAATGGACCCTTACCAATTGCTGGTACAATGTGGATTCTTTTAGGTGCATATTTCATTGTTTCATTACCGTTCTTGTATCAAAGCATTTATAATGGCTTAAAAGGAATGAATGCTAACATTTTAATAGATGCAGCCAATCTTTTAGGTGCAAATGGAGTTAAATCATTTTTTTATGTTATTTTACCGAATATGAAAAAAGGAATAATTGTATCTGCGTTATTATCATTTTCAATTCTTTTTGGTGAATTTGTTCTTGCTAATATTTTGGCGGGTGGAAATTATGAAACAGTCCAGGTATATCTTTTTAGTAAACAAGGGGAAAGCGGTCATTTTACAAGTGCCATTGTTATTTCGTATTTTATTATTATTTTGATATTATCTGTTATAATTATCAAATATAGTAAATCAATCAATAACTCAAAGGAATAGGTGGTGTAAGAATGAATTTTTTAAATATAAAGGGTCTTAAAAAAAGCTATAATGGATGCAGTGTTTTAAATAATATCAATATCGAAATTAATAAAGGAGAGTTTGTAACATTACTTGGACCATCTGGGTGCGGAAAAAGTACCTTGCTAAAATGCATTGCCGGATTAACCGATATCGATGAGGGTGAAATTTATATTGATGGGAAGTTAATTAATAAATTAAAACCAAATAAGAGAGATATAAGTATGGTATTTCAATCATATGCATTATTTCCAAATATGACTGCAAAAGAAAATATTGAATTTGGTTTAAAAATGAAAAAGGTGCCTAAAAGTGAAATGAAGAAAAGAGTGGAGGTAGCAATAAATCTGGTAGATTTAAATGGATATGAAGACCACTACCCCGATCAACTTTCAGGTGGACAACAGCAGAGAGTTGCCTTAGCAAGAGCGCTTGTTATAGAACCCAAATTACTGTTATTGGATGAACCACTAAGTGCACTTGATGCGAAAACAAGGAAGAATTTAAGACTGCAGATAAGAAAAATACAAAAACAATTGAAAATTACGACAATTTTTGTTACTCATGACCAAGAAGAGGCACCGATGATATCGGACAGAATTTTGTTAATTCATGGTGGCTCTATCGTTCAGGAAGGTACACCAGAAAATATCTATTTAAATCCGAAAAATGAGTTTACAGCAGGTTTCATAGGAAATTATAATATAATTGATAAAGAGAAATTGTTGGAATTATTAAAAAATGATAATCATGCAGAAATCGAGGGTAAAATATTTGCTTTAAGAGCAGAAGCAATTCATATAGTTGAATTGGAACAGACTAAAAATGCGGATGGCGGTATTGTTACGTCAGGTATAATTTTAGATAGGATTATATTAGGCAATTTGATAAGATATATTATAAAATTAGATAAATTTACGATCAATGTAGATATATTAAATAGGAAAAATGTAGATATATTTAATATAGATCAGACAGTTAAATTATTTATACCAAAGGAAGAACTAAAGAAATTAGCATAACAATATAGAGAGGAGGATGAACGCTTTGTGTTTGTTGGCAGATGAACGAAAGAAGATCATTATGGATATTTTAGATGTTGAGGGTAAAGTGACAGTAAGGTCACTTGCCGAGAGATTTGGTGTAACAACAGAAACAATAAGACGTGACCTTGAAGACTTAGAAAAACTTGCCAAACTGAAAAAAGTTTTTGGTGGTGCAATAAAAATATCATTTGATGGGGTAGAACCACCATACAATAATAGAATGAATTTGTATAAAAGTGAAAAAAAGGCGATAGGAATGGTTGCAGCAAGTTTTGTTAATGATAATGACGTTATTGCGATAGATGTTGGAACTACTACCTTACAAGTTATTCCTAATTTAATAGGCAAGCATAATTTAACAATATTAGTTAATTCTGTTCCTGCACTTACACTATTGATTGATTTTATTAATAAAAATCTCATAGAAGGTAAAGTAATCTTTTTAGGTGGGGAAATAAATACACATCAGATGTCTTCATATGGCCCAATATCTAATAAATTATTAAAGTATTTCTATATTGATAAAGCTTTTATAGCAACTGATGGTTTATCAATAAAATATGGAATAACGAGTTTTGATATTAATGAGGGTACTTTTTCAAGGATGATAATTGATAATTCAAAGGAAGCTATCGTTGTTGCTGATCATTCGAAAATTGGTGTTAGAAATTTTTATAAAATTGCTGATATTGATTTAATAAATATTATAATTAGTGATAAAGAACCGCCGATTGAATGGGTAGATGAATTGAAGAATAAAGATATTAATTGGGTAACTGCAAAAAATTAAATATAAAAAGATAAATATTAATATATTATCTACATTTAATAGGTTATATGTTATTGTTTTTTTAAATATATAAAAGAGTAATATGCAATAATAGTACTATGAAAATGAAATGACATGGATGATATATAATATTTTTGTAAGAAAACTAATTGTCAAAAAAATAATTATAGGAGGTTTATTTTAGCATGAATAGTATAGCTCAAAAAAACCTTGAAAATCAAATAAAAAATTCAGGAATTTCATTTGTTAAAGAAAAAAAAGGGTTTATCATGAAAGAGGAGAAAAAAATTTTCTTTCAGTAGAAAATTATTTCAATATAAAAAGTGATATAAAAACTGGGATATAGTATTAAAACAAATTTTTCATTCATACTTATTCAATATGAATTTCACTTGTTTTGACAGAGATTCGTTAAAACTGTTCAAGGTGTATTTGATATACAAGCTTCTACAGCTTTAATTCTATGCATTGCACTTGGATGTGAATATGAAAACCATTCTATAAATGCCGGTGGTTCAGGGTCTGAAAGGCTTTTTTTAGCAAGGTCAACCTGAAGTTCAATAACAATTTCTTTATTATGTAAATATTGCACTGACAATAGGTCTGCTTGCCTTTCCATTTGCCGTGAAATGTAATTTTGTATAGGGTTTGTGTCAAAGTTGATTAATATTATAAAAAGATATAATACTGCCAATGCTGATGGAGTAATGGCTTTATTATATGGATTTATAATTGTTTTATTTAATATAAGGCTGAATAAAAAAAACATAGCAAATAATCCAATAGAGCCTATAACCAAGCCTTTTAGCACATGATTTTCCTTCCAGTGGGCGGCTTCATGGGCAATTACAGCTTTAATTTCATTTTTTGGATAATTTCCTAAAAGGGTGTCATACAAAACAATTTTACTTGTTTTACCAAAGCCATAAAAATATGCATTTGCAAGTTTTGTTCTTCTGCTTGCATCCATTTCTTCTACCTTGTTTATATTTATACCTGCGTTTTTGGATATATCTTGAACCATATTTAAAACAACAGGGTCTTTAATAGGAATAAACCTGTTAAACATGGGCGCGATGAAGGATGGCCAAATAAAGTTTTGTAAAAAAAGCATAAATGTTAAAAATATGGACGCCATAAACCACCAGTTTTTATGCCATTTATTTACGGCATAAGCGAAAAGAAATATACATATACCTGATATTATAAAATCTAATAAAGAATTTTTAAGATAATCTATCCACCATGAGGATATGCTCTGTGTTGAGAAACCCCACTCAACCTGGAAATTGTAATAATACAAACTAAAAGGTAAGGATATTATTTTTAAAATAAGCCACAAACAGATAAAAAACAGTAATATATGTAAATAATACATTCTAAAGGATAATTTTGCTGTAAGGTTTGATAATTTTTTTGAAGCGTCTCCAAAAGTAAATATTAATAGAAAAATTAATTTTGAAAGAAAAGATGAAATAAACAGCAAGCTGATTGTTTTGTTATATTCTTTTGATTTTTCAATATCAATATTAGAAAAATACTTATATACTTCTTTAGAAATATTTCCTGGAAATATTACAGATAAAATATATAAAATAGAAAATAGAAAAGCGATACTTACTAAAATTAGCCAATATTTATTGAATCTTATTGAAATCATAAGGCATCTTATCCTTTCATATTTGCTTAAATTAATTTTTTTGTTGAAAAGGTATAAGCTCTTTTCTATATTATACTATATAGTTTATGAAAAAAGTCGGCTAAATAGAAATCCATATAAAGAATTTATGTTGATTTCTAAAGAAAGAAGTAATATTAAGTATAATCAAGCATAATTTAAATAATTGCTTAAAAACAGAGATAATCTTATTATACGGCTAAAAATAGCACAAAATTAATATTGTAAATCATCTTCTTTTCTATTATAATTTAAAGTACCGTATTCGACGGGGTGTAGCGCAGATGGTAGCGCACGTGCTTTGGGAGCATGGGGCCGGGGGTTCAAATCCCTCCACCCCGACCATGATGTGGTCGTATAGCTCAGCTGGGAGAGCACCTGCCTTACAAGCAGGGGGTCATAGGTTCGAGCCCTATTGCGACCACCATTTTTATAAATAAATATAAATCATATGGAGGGATACCCAAGGGGCTAAAGGGGGCAGACTGTAAATCTGTTGGCGCAGCCTTCGATGGTTCGAATCCATCTCCCTCCACCATATGTAAGACCATGTAGGTCTTTTTTTGTTATATTATTGTAAAAATTCAATAAAACTATTGACAAAGAAAATTCATGAGGTATAATTATTATTAAGTAAAGATAATTATTATATAATAAAACATAAAACAAATTTATTTTTATTTGATTTCTTTGATTATGTTTAAAAATAACAAAGTAATTACATGTGTTTACTCTAATATTTGACACATGAAATAAAAAAGGAGGAAGATTTAAAATGAAGGAAATGACAAAAAAGAATTTAAGTGATGCATATGCAGGTGAAAGCCAAGCACATATGAAGTATCAAATATTTGCAGATGTTGCAGAAAAAGAAAATAAACCCAATATAGCAAAACTTTTCAGGGCTATTTCATATGCCGAAAGAGTACATGCAACAAATCATTTAAAAGAACTTGGAGAGGTTGGCAATACTGCAGAAAATCTTGAGAAAGCAGTCGCAGGTGAAACATTTGAAGTTGAAGAAATGTATCCTGCATATAATGCAGTTGCAGAACTTCAAAGAGAAAAGGGTGCCAAAAGAAGTATTTATTATGCAATCGAAGCAGAAAAGCTACATATTAAAATGTACGATGATGCTAGAAATGCTGTTTTGAAGGATGAAGACATAAAGCTTTCTAAGGTTTATATTTGTCCTGTATGTGGGTATACTACTATTGATGTACTTCCTGATAAATGTCCGATATGCGGCGTTCCAGGAAATAAGTTTGTTGCATTCTAAATTATTTTACATAAATAAAACAATAAAAGGAGGAAATGTAAATGGAAGAGGCAAAAATGAGGCTATTAGGAGAAAAGTTCCCGTCAATTGAGGTTATGACAACACATGGCAAAAAGCGTATTCCGGAAGATTATGCAGGCAAATGGTTTGTTTTATTCAGTCATCCGGGAGATTTTACACCGGTCTGCACAACAGAGTTTGTTGAATTTGCAAGAAAAGCCGAAGAATTTAAAGCTTTGAATACAGAATTAATAGGATTATCTGTAGACCAGGTATTTGCTCATATAAAATGGGTAGAATGGATAAAAGAAAAATTAAATGTTGTAATACCTTTCCCTGTTATAGCTGATGAATTGGGGAGAACATCAAATCAGCTCGGGATGATTCATCCCGGAAAAGGTACAAATACAGTAAGAGCAGTTTTTATAGTAGATAATAATGCAGTGATAAGGCTTATCATGTATTATCCGCAGGAAACCGGCAGAAATGTTGACGAAATATTAAGGGTTATAAAAGCACTTCAGGTTGCAGATGAAAATAATGTTGCAATGCCGGAAAAGTGGCCCAATAATTATTTGATAAAGGACAAGGTAATTATACCCCCTGCAAATACCGAGGAAAATGTAAAATTGATAAATGAAAAGATTAAGAATAAAGAAGTAGAAGCATTTGATTGGTGGTTTGCATACAAAAGCCTGAACTAAGCTAAATAGAACATGTGTGAATTTAATTTTACACATGTTCTATTTTTAAAAAAATTTGACATCTTAAATATACTATGCTATATTAATTATAAGAATTTAATAAAAAGCTCTTATCAAGAGAGGTGGAGGGAAGAGCCCTATGAAGCCCAGCAACCTGTCAATACTGACAAGGTGCTAATTCTCTCAGAAGCATGCTTCTGGAAGATGAGGGAAGTGATCCTCTTCTTTTGGAAGAGGTTTTATTTTGTTTTAAAGGAGGAAATATTAAGAAATGCACAAGTTTTTTACATCTGAATCAGTTACAGAAGGACATCCCGATAAGATATGTGATCAGATATCCGATGCAATAGTAGATGAAATTCTAAAAGAGGATCCATATGCAAGGATAGCTTGTGAAACAGCTATTACAACAGGAATGGTGCTGATTATTGGGGAAATATCAGCAAAATGCTATGTGGACATACCCAAAATAGCCAGAAAAGTAATAGGAGATATTGGATATACAAGGGCGAAATACGGCTTTGATGCCGAAACATGTGCTGTGCTGACATCTATTAAGGAACAATCGCCGGATATAGCCCTTGGTGTTGATAAGGCATTAGAAGCCAAAAAAGGTGAATATACAAATAGTAATATAGAAGAAATAGGGGCAGGAGACCAGGGAATGATGTTTGGTTATGCTTGCAATGAAACACCTGAACTTATGCCACTTCCAATATCCCTTGCACACAAGCTTGCAAGAAGACTTGCAGAGGTGAGGAAAAATGGTACGTTGAAATATTTGAGACCTGATGGTAAAACACAGGTTACCATAGAATATAAAGATGACATGCCAATCAGGGTTGATTCCGTTGTTGTATCAACACAACATTCACCGGATATTGACCATGATAAAATTGAAAGAGATATTATGGAACATGTAATAAAGCCCGTGATTCCAGAAAAAATAATGGATAATAAAACAAAAATATTTGTAAATCCGACAGGAAGGTTTGTTATTGGCGGTCCACAAGGTGATAGCGGACTTACGGGAAGAAAAATAATTGTAGACACATATGGCGGATATGCAAGACATGGTGGCGGGGCTTTTTCAGGAAAGGACCCGACAAAGGTTGACAGGTCTGCCACATACGCCGCAAGATATGTTGCAAAGAATATAGTTGCGGCAGGACTTGCGGATAAATGCGAAGTACAGTTGGCATATGCAATAGGTGTTGCAACACCCCTTGAGGTAAACATTGACACATTCGGAACAGGCAAGATAACTGACGAAGAAATTTCAGACATCGTTAAGAAGGTATTTGATTTGAGAGCTGCCGCAATAATAAGGGATTTGAATCTAAGAAGACCTATATACAGACAGGTTGCAGCATATGGACATTTTGGAAATGTAGTTGGCGATGTTCCATGGGAAAAAACAGATAAAGTGGAAATATTAAAGAAACTTGCAGGTCAATTTTAAAGCCCGGGTTAACCCCGGGCTTTACGGCATTTTATTTTATTTCTTTATGCCGTTTTAAGACCTGTTCTTATTTGAAATATATTTTTTGAACAGGTCAGAAAATATATTAACGCTTCGCTATAAATATTATAATACAAAAATATTTTAAATAAAAGTATTTTTGCAAAAAAATTTGCTTGACCTCCGTTAATATTTTCTATATTATATTATTATAAGAACATACGTTTGATAAATGGAGGAGAAACGAAGATGATAGATAAAAATATACCTATTGTATTTCTTGCTATCTTACCTGTATATATTGATGGATATGGAAGTGGCACCGAATTAATAGATATAAAAGGAGAAAGTGTGATAATAAAAAATGCGGTAAAATCTATATTGAAAAAGATATTAAGAGAATATGCGATAGATATAAATGCATTAAAAAATAAATATGCCAAAAGCCTCGGGATTAAAAACGCCATACCATTACCTCTTACACGGGACTTTACCCTTATACCGCTAAAAACAAGGAAACCGATGGTTTTAAAAGATTCGGCGTATGGATATATATATTATGAAAAAATCAAAGAGGTTTTTGATAATGGTATCGGCTGCACGTTAGACCTCGGGAATTATAAAATAAAAATACTTCAAAAGAAAGCATCTGTTGACAAACATATGAGGAATGCCTCAATGATGAAAACATTTTTCAGAAATTTCAAATATGTCCCAGCAATAGATAATAAAGTATATGAGATGCCTGCAACAAAAGGTGATATAGCATTGATATATGAAGAAATTATCAAGATAAAATTTAAAATTGAACAAATGTAAAAGTATTTCTTTAACTATACGTTGATTTAAGGTAAAATAATAGGTAATAAGATAGGGATTTGACCCCGTACAAATAACATAGGAGTAAAATATAATGATAGAAATAGAAGGTATCGTTGAGGAAATAATATTCAAAAATGAGCAAAATGGCTATACGGTTCTGGAATTAGCCATAAAGGATGGAGCCGTTACAGCGGTTGGATATATGCCATATGTAACCATTGGAGAAACCCTGAAAATAGAAGGAGAATGGACATCGCATCCGGATTATGGAAATCAGATTAAAGTTGAAAGGTATGAAACTATCACACCCGCAACCTTAAATGGTATGGAAAGATTCTTAGCATCAGGTCTTATAACCGGAATAGGACCCGTTATGGCAAAAAAGATTGTCAATAAATTTGGCTTAGATTCCTTAAACATTATTGAAACAAAGCCTGAAATGCTTAAAGAAATACCCGGCATCGGTGAAGAAAGGGTAAAAAAGATATTTGAGTCATATGAAAAGCAAAAGGGTTTAAGAGAAATAATGATTTTTTTCCAGGGTTACGGCATATCAACGACAAATGCCATAAAAATATACAAACAATATGGACAGGATGCCATTGCACTTATTAAGCAAAATCCATACAGGCTTGCAGATGAGATATATGGCATAGGTTTTAGGACGGCTGACAAGATAGCTTTTAGTATGGGTATAGACGCACATTCATCTTACAGGATTTCATCAGGCACAAAATATGTCCTTATGCAGTATGCGGCAAACGGAAATACATATGTTCCAAAAGACATCTTGATAGAAGAAACTGCAAAGCTTTTAAATGTTGAAGAAGAAGAGGTTGAGGATTCATTGGTGCTGCTTGTACAGGGTGATAAGGTGCGTTTTGAAACATTTGAAGACGGGATGATTGGTGTCTATTATGTTCCATATCATGTTGCAGAAGTCAATACAGCTCAAAAGATTATAAATATGGTTCTGACAGAGGTACAACCTGTTGACCTTAATATAAAGCAGGAGATAGAAAAAATAGAAAAGGAAATGCGTATTGTCCTTGCTGAAAACCAGAAAATCGCAGTAGAAGAAGCGGTTAAAAATTCAATACTTATAATTACAGGGGGTCCGGGGACAGGAAAAACCACCATAATAAATTTTATTATAAGGCTTTTCGAAAAATATGGTAAATCCGTCATACTTGCAGCACCTACCGGAAGGGCTGCTAAAAGAATGACAGAAGCAACCGGAAAAGAAGCGAAGACAATTCACAGGCTTTTGGAGTATTCCTATTCGGATGAAGAAGGAAGAGGTTTTGCCAAGGATGAAAAAAATCCGTTGACACAGGATGTCATAATTGTGGATGAAGCCTCTATGATGGATATTCTTCTTATGAATGCCCTTTTAAAAGCGATTCCCCTAAGTACAAGGCTTATACTTGTTGGCGACATAGACCAGCTTCCATCAGTCGGTGCCGGGAATGTTCTTCGCGATATTATCGACAGCGGCATGGTAAAGGTTATAAGGCTTAAGGAGATTTTTCGCCAAGGTAAAGAAAGCCTTATCATAATAAATGCACATATGATAAATAAGGGAGAATATCCTTCGTATAACGATAAAAACAGTGATTTTTTCTTTATTCCGCAGGATACACAGGAAGAAATACTAAAAACAATTCTTGACTTATCAAAAAGAAGACTTCCTGATGCGTATGGTTTTAACCCGATGTCTGATATACAGATTTTGAGTCCCATGAGGAAGGGGCTTATAGGGGTAATTAACCTTAATAACGAGCTTCAAAAATGCTTAAATCCAAAAAGAAAAGGTATTGAAGAAAAACAGATGAAGGATTTTATCTTTCGTGTGGGAGACAGGGTGATGCAGGTAAAAAATAATTATAAGATGAAATGGCTAAAAGGTGATGAAAAAGGGGAAGGCGTATTTAACGGAGATATGGGAGTAATAAAGAGAATTGACAAGGAGGAACAGAAAATTTCAGTGTATTTTGATGATGATAAGTTTGTTGAATATGATTTTTCCGACCTTGATGAGTTAAATTTGTCATATTGTGTAACAGTTCATAAAAGCCAGGGAAGCGAATTTCCTGCTGTGATCATGCCTATGAGTTTTGGACCTCCAATGCTTTTAACGAGGAATCTTCTGTATACTGCTGTTACAAGGGCAAAAAAACTTGTTGTTATAGTCGGGCAGGAAAAATATTTAAAATATATGATAGATAATAATCTTATATCAGAACGCTTTTCCGGTCTTTTACAAAAACTTAAAAAAGCACTTATGTTTATGGGGCAGCAGTAGTCCGCACATTTTTACAGCTATAAAGTCAAAAGCGCTAAATTTTGTTTCTTAATTGCCGATATAAAATATAAATAGATTAAATTTAAGAAGGATGTAAAGATGATATTTTTAGACCTGTTTTTTCCTCCTAAGATGACATGCCTCTTATGTGGAGAGATAATAAAAGAACAATTCATGATATGCAAAAACTGTGAAAAAAAATTAAAATTTATTGATGAGAGGGCATGCAAGATTTGCGGCAAGCCATTGGACCAATATGGTATATGTCCTGATTGTGAAAACAATAGACATATATTCGACTGTAATGTAAGTGCTTTTGAATATGATGAAAAAATGAAGGAGTTGATTGCACGGTTCAAATATTATAACGAAAGGCAGTTAAGCGATTTTTTTTCACATTATATGGCAGAATCCATTAAAAAAAGGGATTGGAAGATTGATGTTGTTATTCCTGTGCCATTGCATAAATCAAAGCTGAACGAAAGAGGGTTTAATCAGTCTGAACTTGTTGCAAGATGTGTTTCCCATAAGATCAATGTTGTGATGGCAAAAGCATTGAAGCGGCTAAGGGATACTCACACACAGACGGTACTAAATCGAGAACACAGAGCAAATAACGTAAAAGATGCTTTTATGGCTTTATATATTGATGCAATCAAAGGTAAAAATATCCTTCTTATTGATGATATATTGACAACAGGTGCGACACTTGACGAATGTGCAAAAGTATTAAAAGATGCCGGCGCAACAAAGGTATATACAGCAACAATTGCAACAGGAAGAAATATGTGAGGTGAGTTTGTTGAATTTAAGGAATTGCAAACGGTGTGGGAAATTATACACATACAATGGAATCGATATGTGTCCGGAATGTTATAGACAAGATGAAGAAGATTTCTTAAAGATAAGGAATTATCTTGAAACACATCCATCGGATACGATGTTGGAGGTTTCAAGAAATACAGGTGTTGAAATAAAAAAGATAATGGAATTTCTGAGAGAAGAAAGGCTTGTTTTAAGCCCACGATATACAAATATAATTTTAAAATGCGAAAGATGTGGCAAACCAATATCATCCGGAAGATATTGTAATGAATGTTCAAAAGATATAGAAGAAATTTTAGCTAAGGGTCATTCTTTAAATAATATTAATACAGATACACAAGATGAAAGGCAGAAACTTTATATACGGGACAGCAAAGGATTAAACAAATTTAAAAAATAGTCGATATTATTTTATGGAGGATAAGGGGTGTCATGTATGAAAATTTATAACAATAATATAAATAATATCATGGAATCATATAAAGGAACAAATATAAATAAACCTAATGTCAAAAAAACAAATATCACTGATAAAGTGGAAATATCAAAAGAAGCACTTGATTTAAAGAAATATTTAGAGGAACATGAAAGGTCAAGAGAAGAGAAAATTATGAAACTAAAAGAAATGATTGATAATGGAACATATGCTGTAAAATCAGAAGATGTGGCAGATGCCATATTAAAGGGTGTTTTATTGAATAAAAAAATATAGAGGGGCTGATATGATGCAGAATATCGAAAGTCTTGTAGAAATATTAAATGGGGAATTGCTCTTATATAAGGATTTGTTAGATATAGCCGTTAAGAAAACCGATATAATCATTCAGGGCAAAATTAATGAACTTGATGAAATAACCAAAATAGAAGGCAATATCATATTACAGCTTGCAAATCTTGAAGACAAAAGGGAATCATCTTTAAGAAATTTCAGTAAGGAAGAAGAAATTACAATAACAGAATTATGCAAGATATTACCGGACGAAAGCGGAAAAATGAAAAAATTACAGAAAAATTTAAAAGATGTGCTGAATAAGTTAGAACAGAGAAACAGCCTTAATAAATCTTTGATAAATCAGTCCCTTGAATATATAAATTCCATGATTGGTTTTATATCAAGCTCATTGGAACAGGATAACGGAATGTATGAAGCCACGGGGACGTTTCGCACGACTCCTTCCAGTTTAATAGACAAAAAAGTATAGGAGGATTAACATGTCAACATTTCAAGGATTTGAAATAGTCAAGACAGGGCTTTACGCGAGCCAGCAGGCTTTAGACCTTACCGGTCACAACATTGCAAATGCCAACACACCGGGATATACAAGGCAAGTAATAGATTTATCTTCAATAGCACCTCCTACAACCTTTGGAATGTATGACAAATGGGGCAAGGCAATTGGCGAAGGTGTTAACGTAGATGGTTACAGACAGATAAGAAATCAATTCTTAGATATGCAGTACAGGCGTGAAAACAAATCTCTTGGGGAATGGGAAACAAAATCCGAAACCTTATTGGCTGTTGAGGCTATATTCAATGAACCCTCAGACAGTGGAATTGTCACAGCGATTGATGACTTTTTTAATTCTCTGCAGGAACTTTCCAAAAATCCGGAAAGCCTTACTGTAAGGTCCGAGGTAAGGGAAAGAGGCATTGCTCTTGCAGATACGATGAACACAGTCTATCAGCACCTTGATGACAAAGAGAAGGAACTGGATAGTACAATTGAAAGCCGTGTTTCTGAAATTAATTCATATTCAGACAGGATAAGCAAACTCAATAATGAAATATACAGGTTTGAATTATCGGGTCAACCTGCTAATGATTTAAGAGATCAAAGAAATTTGCTTGTTGATCAGCTTTCGAAGCTTGTTAATATTACGACATATGAGGATACAAATAAAAATTTCAGGATAGATATTGGGGGACAGGCTCTTGTTGGTGGGCAAAATGCTTTTACAATGAGTGTTGATAATACAGGAACGGTAAAATGGGACTTAGCGGGTACTCCTGTTAATCCTTCAAGCGGTACGCTGAAAGGTCTCCTTGATATGCGCAATGGAGATGGCACAAATGGTATAAAGGGAATACCATACTACAAGGAACAATGGAATAAGCTGGCATACAATATTGCCACGCAGTTTAATACACAGCACAAGGCAGGGTATGGACTTGATAATTCTACCGGTATTAACTTTTTTACCGATTTTACAGCGTATGATTCCACAGTACAGTATGCACAGCAAATAAAGGTAAGCGATGATATCCTTGCTGATGATGGGCTTCAAAGAATAGCTGCCGCAGGAGTTTCTGCATTGCCTGGTGATAATACAAATGCTTTAAATCTTATCGCGTTAAGAGATCATGGCAATACAGGGCTTGATGGTGCAACATTTGATGATTTTACACGCTCTCTTATATCAAACCTTGGCGTAGATGCACAGCAGGCGAATATGATGCAAAGAAATCAGGATACGATGGTTAAACAGGTTGATTTAAACAGGCAATCGGTATCAGGTGTTTCACTTGATGAAGAGATGACGAATATGGTAAAATACCAAAAATCATATGCTGCATCTGCAAGGATGATTACCGCTATGGATGAACTGCTTGATACCCTTATAAACAGAATGGGAGTTGTTGGAAGGTAGGTGTAAAAAATGAGAGTTACAAATAATATGCTTATAATGAATTTCATGAACGATTATAATAACAACCTTGAAACAATGCAAAAGGACCAAAATATGCTGTCAACAGGCAAGAGGATAAACAAACCCTCCGATGACCCTGTTGCGGTTGCAAATAGCCTGCGGATCAGAATGGATATGGCGAGAAATGACGCATATACGAAAAACGTTGATGATGCAAAGTCATGGCTTGACCTTACAGATTCGGCATTGGGACAGATGGGGGATTTGATTCAAAGAACAAAAGAACTTGCGGTTCAGGGTTCAAATGGAACATTGACACAGGCTGACATGCAAAATATAGCTGAAGAAATTGGACAGTTGAAATCACAGATGATACAGGTAGGCAATACGCAGTATAACGGAAGGTATATATTTGCGGGATTTAAGACAACTACACAGCCTTTTACAGACACATCAAACAGCTATAGCGGCGATAGCAGTGCAATACAATTTGAGGTTGGCGCAGGCGGCAGCAAAATAGCTGTAAATGTAACAGGAGATAAGGTTTTTGACGTATCAGGCGGTTCTTCACAGCTCCTTGATATGATGGATAATCTTAAAACAGCATTGACAGCAGGAGATCATCAAGCTATAAGCAATATGATTTCCAACATAGACAAAGAAATGGAAAATGTACTTGCCATAAGAGCAGACGCCGGAGCAAAATCAAACAGGATAGACCTTACGAAAAACAGGCTTCAAAGTGATAACTATAATTTTACGACACTTCTTTCAAAAAATGAAGATGCGGATATGGCACATGTTATAACAAATCTTCAGATGGATGAGAACGTGTATAGGGCGTCTTTGGCAGCAGGCGCTAAAATTATACAGCCGAGTCTTATCGACTTTTTAAGGTGATAAAATGAATATAACAATACATCAGACATACGGCAGGATAGGTATTGATACTATTCCTGCCCAAATTTCTATAAAAAGCCCTGAGGCAGACCTTAAAATAAAACAAACTCCTGCAAAGATGGAAATAAATCAAAAGCTTCCTCAGGTTCATATAGACCAATATCAATGCTTTTACGAATCGGGGCTTAAAAATATTTTTGACCTTGTCCATGATGAAGCAGCAAGAAGAAGAGAGATAGGTCTTGAAGCGATAGGGAAAATTGTTGATGATGGCGACAGACTTGCGGCAATAGAAAATCATCAGAATGTGATTCAACTGCTGGCAGTTAAGACCGGCACTGAGGATGCCAACTTCAATGTTGACCTTATGCCAAAATCGAGGCCAAAGATATGGTTTGACGGATATATAAATATTAATTGGAACCATGGCGGTACAGATATAAATGTAACCACCCATAAACCTGAAATATCTGCAACACCGGGAAACATAAACATATACATGCGGGAATATCCGTCAATAAAAATTGACTATGTTGGAAACAGCATGGATAGGAGGGTATAGGAGATGCAAATAACCACAAAAAACTTTGGTATTGTAGAATACAACCCTGAAGATATAATTAACTTTGAAGACGGAATACCGGGTTTCGAGGGACTGCATTCATTTTTATTACTGGGGATGAGCGGTGATGATACTCCCTTTAAATGGTTGCAGGCTATCGATGATACTGATATTGCCTTTGCAATTATTGACCCGAGAATATTTAAGCCTGATTATTCTCCAGATATTAGTGAAGATATAATAGAAGCCCTTAAAATAGAAGACATAAACCATCTGCTTATATATGTCATCGTTGTAATCCCTGATGAAATAGAAAAAATGACTGCAAACTTAAAAGCCCCTATAATCATAAATGCGGAAAATAATAAAGCAGTTCAAGTAATACTTGAAAATGAAAAGTATTTAATAAAACATCCTATATTGGAGGAACTTAAAAATGCTCATACTCACGCGTAAGATAGGACAATCTGTAATTATAGGGGAAGACATAGAAATAAAAATACTCGGTATCGATGGTGAAAATATCAGTTTAGGAATAACTGCCCCCAAAAGTTTATCTATAATAAGAAAAGAACTTCTTGACGTCAAAGATGAAAACAAAAAAGCGGCTGTTATAAACAAAGATACATTAAATAAAATAGAAAATATTATTAAAAATCGCTAAAGAAATATAAAAACATATCGATATATATTATGTAAACAAAAGATAAGCAGTTGGCCAACTGTAAATCCAAAATAAAAACATAGGCATGGATGCCAAATAAAAATTCAAGGAGGAAGAAAAAATGATAATCAATCACAATCTAAGTGCCTTAAATGCATGGAGACAACTTTCAATCAACAACACAAACACACAAAAATCTCTTGAAAAACTCTCATCAGGCTACAGAATCAACAGAGCCGGCGATGATGCGGCAGGTCTTGCAATATCAGAAAAAATGAGGGGTCAGATTAACGGTTTAAATCAAGCTACAAGAAATGCACAGGACGGCATATCACTTATTCAGACAGCCGAAGGTGCATTAAATGAGACACATTCAATACTGCAAAGAATGAGAGAACTAGTAGTACAGGCAGGTAATGACACAAATACAACAACAGATCGACAAAACATTCAAACAGAATTGAATCAATTGGGAGCAGAAATAAACAGAATTTCTGGTCAGACGCAATTTAATACAAAGGCTTTATTGGATGGCACTTTAAGTACTACTGCACTGAATTTCCAGATAGGAGCAAATGGGAGTCAGGTTGTATCTCTTACAATTGGTAATATGAGTATTTCAGGCATAACCGGCGGTTCAGTGACAAGTGTAGGAACGGGAACAGTTTTAAATGTATCATCTTGTTATGCAGTTGCAGATATATCAAATGACCTAAGTGTTCTTGATGCTGCAATACAGAGCGTTTCAGCACAAAGAGGCAATCTTGGTGCTTTACAGAATCGTTTAGAGCATACAATAAATAATCTTGGAACAGCATCAGAAAACTTAACTGCAGCTGAATCACGTATAAGAGACGTTGATATGGCAAAAGAAATGATGGAATTCACAAAGGACAACATACTAAACCAGGCAGCAACAGCAATGCTTGCTCAGGCAAATCAACAACCACAGACAGTTTTACAGTTATTAAGATAACAATAAAGGGAGGCAAAGCCTCCCTTAAATCATATTTTTAGATCTTAGATCTTTTATTTTCCATACGATACCCCAATATGATCTATTTAACTTATTAGCAATATCCCTGTCTTTATAGCCATTTTGCTTCATATCGATAATTTTATCAATATCTTCATCAGTGTACGACAAAAACTTCCTATTGTAAAAATCTCTTATGTTTATTCGGTTATCCTTTTTGCACTCATCGTCAATCCTTTTTTCTATATCCCATTTATAATTCATACTTGCTATTTAACTAACATATGGTCTTACAATATGGATTGGATTTGCTTCTCTTTTTATTTTTTATTGCTAAAGTAAAAGATTATTATGCCGATATAATTGGTGATGTTTGAAATAATAAATATATAGGAATGCGAAATCTTCATGTAAATGTCTATAAATTCAATAAATGCATAAATATATGGTAAGGCAGTGAAAACCAATATGTGTTTATGTTAAAGTAAAGATTTTTGCTTTAAATTATGGTTTATAAGAGTGCTTTAAAATTAAATTTAATTTAAATTATTGATTTAAGTGTCAAAACTGCTTTGTTAAAAGTTATCGTACAAAATATTGTAGAGATTTATTATTGATCACAATATTTTGCATGAAATATTTTTATTTTTAACTTTTGACACCAGAACAAATATTTGATATTCAATGAAATATTATGTAAATTTAACGTATTACACTTTAAATAGGGGATGATTTTTTTGAATTTTGTCACATTATTTCCTGAGTCGGAAAATGTCCATTTAGTAAAAGATTTTGGCATGATACCATTTATATTACATAAGAAGTTTTGTTATAATTCTAAGATTGTATGTTATAATAACGGAGATTACCCTTATTTAAATAATGAAGTTAAAGGGTTAAAAATTGAATTTATTGAAAATACTGGTGATGTCTCTTATGATGGGTATCAATATTTAGTTAAGAATGCAAAAAATATAGATGTATTAAATGTATATCATTTAATTGATAGAACAATTATGTGGATTATCACTTATAAATATCTGAATCCAAATGGAAAAATATTTTTAAAATTAGATGTAAATGAAAATATAAAAAATGTTAAATTGAGTAATAAATTAATAGCTATATTAAATGAATGTAATATAGTAAGTGTTGAGACAAAATCTTTGTATGAATATATAAAGAATAATTGGCCTATAGGAATACAATACTTGCCAAATGGCTTCTATGATTATGATATAATAAGAGAAATTGATTACAATGATAAAAAGAATATTATTCTTACAGTTGGGCGTCTTGGAACATATCAAAAGGCAACTGAAATTTTGTTAGAAGCTTATAAATTAGCTTTTCCATATATTTCAAATTGGAAATTAAAACTTGTAGGCACTACTGAAGATAATTTTCGTGGTTATTTAAAAGAGTATTTTTCCAAAAATCCAACTTTAATTGACAAAGTAATTTTTACAGGAGAAATTACTGACCGAAAATTGTTAGAAGCACTATATATAGAAGCAAAAATATTTTGCTTGCCATCGAGAGTAGAAGGATTTCCTCTAGTATTTATAGAGGCAGCAAAAAATGGTTGTTATATTATTTCTACAAATATTCCACCTGCATACGACATAACTGACAATGGGAAATATGGAAGTTTGTTCAATATAGATGATGTAAAAGCTTTGACAAGTATATTAATAAAAAATTGTTCTAATGATACTATATTTAAAAATAATTATAAAAATATTCAAAATTATGCATATAATAATTTTAATTGGGTGAATATATGTGGGCAAATAAATAAATTTTTAATGAATGAATGCACAAATAATGAATGCACAAATATAGAAATAAAACAAGGATTTAATATTAATGGATTATCAAGTATAATAATATTGACATATAACCAAATAGATTACACAAAGATGTGCATTGAAAGTATAAGAAAATACACTAAAACGCCATATGAGATTATAGTTGTAGATAATGGTTCAACTGATAGAACAATTGAGTATTTAGAATCGCAAAATGACATTGAATTAATAAAAAACAAAGAAAATCGTGGATTTGCTGCCGGTTGTAATCAAGGAATATCAATTGCAGAAGGCGAATATATTGTTTTACTCAATAATGATACAGTAGTTACTGAAAATTGGTTAAATAATTTATTGTATTGTTTAAATAATGCAGAAAATGCGGGTATTGTGGGACCTGTAACTAATAATATTTCTGGTGATCAAAAAATTATTACATATTATAAAAATATTAATGATATGCATGAATTTGCTGAAAAATTTAATGGACAAAATCAAAAGTGGAGAAAAAGTTTAAGATTAGTTGGCTATTGCATGGTTATGAGAAAAGAACTGTTTAGAGAAATTGGACTGTTAGATGAAAATTATGGTATTGGCAATTTTGAGGATGATGATTTATGTTTGAGAGCGCTTTTAAAAGGTTATAATTTATATATTAATGATACAACTTTTATTCATCATTTTGGAAGTGTTACATTTAAAAACATGGATATTAATTACGCTGAACTTATGAAAAAAAATGAAATTTATTTTAAACAAAAATGGGGGTATAACCATTCATATTATTTCTTTAAGCGACAAGAAATTTTAAATAAGATTCCATTGAAAGCAAGAAATATATTAGATGTTGGTTGCGGAGCAGGTGCTTTAGGTTTAGAACTAAAAAATAGGAAATACGTAAAAGTTGTTGGCATTGAACTAAATAGTGATATTGCAAAAATAGCTAAAAATGTTTTAGATGATGTTATAGTTGGTGATATTGAGAGTTTGGCATTAGATTTTCCTGAAAAATACTTTGATACTATAATATTGGCAGATGTACTTGAGCATTTAAGAGATCCTTGGTCAACCTTAACAAAAATGAAAAGGTATCTTAAAGATGATGGTATCTTAATAGTTAGTATACCAAATATTAATCATGTTTCAATTATATTAAAATTATTAGGTGGCAATTTTGAATATGAGGATGCGGGCTTGTTAGATAAAACTCATTTAAGATTTTTTACTAAAAATACAATATTGCAAGCATTTAGAGAAAGCAATCTTGAAATTTTAAACATTGAAAGTGTCGTATTAAATAATGACTATTTTAATAATATTGCACGCATATTTTCTGACATTGCAAAACAGATGAATATTTCAACTAATTACGAGGAAGAAGGAATTGCGTATCAATATATAATAACAGCAAGAAAATATAACAATTTATATAATAATTCCACCCTTTCTCTCTGCCTTATCACCAAGGATGAAGAGAAAAACATTGCCAGGTGCATAAACAGTGTCAAAGATATAGTTGATGAGATAGTGGTTGTTGATACAGGTTCAAAAGATAAGACGGTGGAGATCGCCGAAAGCTTTGGTGCTAAAGTTATACATGCAAAATGGGAGGATGATTTTAGTAAGGCAAGAAATATTGCGATTGAAAATGCTGCATCTGACTGGATTCTATTCCTTGATGCTGATGAGGAAATTGCAAAAGAGGATGTAGATAAGATAAAGCCATTGCTTAATGATGATAGTATTGAAGCATATCTTTTAAAATTTATAAATTATGGTGGAAATACAATAGGGAATGCTACTTCAGAGGTTCATCATAATTTCAGACTTTTCAGGAATAATGGAAAGATAAAATATATATATCCTGTACATGAAAATTTAAGGAATGTCATAGAGAATAGAGTGCCTTTATATAAAGTGAGTGATATTAAGATACTTCATTATGGTTATTTAAGTGAGGTAAGGACAGAAAAGAATAAAACAGAAAGATATATAAGGTTAATATTAAATTATCTTCTGAAACATCCTGATGACCAGTTTCAACATTCAAACCTTGCTGTGGAGTATTACAACGCTGGTCAATACGAAAAAGCACTTAAACATTTATTGTTAGCTTCGAAAAATATAAACCTTAACACATTTGGTGCTACAAGAATTATCCGTTATTTAATTCTTACTTATACGGCATTAAAGGATTATGATACAGCCCTTAAAATAATATATGATGCAAAGCCATATTATAACACTATGGCAGATTTTCCGTATCTTGAGGCTATGATATATTTTCAGCAGAAAAGGTATCAGAAAGCTGTGGAAATATTTAAGCAATGTTTAGAGATAGGCGAATACAATGGAATATTAGTTTCGATGGGTGGAACAGGAAGTTATAAAGCTCAATTCATGATTGGTTTGTGCAATGAAAAGTTAAATATGTTAAATGACGCTGTTTCAAATTATATAGGAGCTTTAAGGTCTAATAGTACATTTCAGGATGCCTTTATAAGACTGTTTGATATCCTCATTAAGAATGAAAAGCCAGAAGATATACACCGGTTTTTTGACAAGTATGTGGATACTGCTTCATACATTAATGAAATAATATTGGCAAGGCTTTATATAAATACAGGGAGATTTGATGTTGCAAAGCAATATCTTGATAATGTTAATATTGATATTGAAGGTTTAAATAGTTTAAGAGGTATCATATATATGGGATTGAAAGACTATGAAAATGCTATAAAGCATTTTGAGATGGAATATGGCAAAGCAAAAGAAGAAGCCAATTATAGAGAAGTTTTATGTTATATAATATTGAATGATATAGATAAGGCAAAGGAGTTGCTATGGAAGATATCTGATTCATCTGATAAAAAGTTGTATATGAATATAGTTGGCGAAATGAACGCAAAATTCGATGAAGTCAAAGATAGCTATTTCAATTTGCTTGACCTCTTAATTAAATTAAAGGAATTTGATTTATATAATAATCTTCTAAGTTTGTATGTAGGCAGATTTGCGAGAGAGGATTATGAAAGATATGGACAGATGATGATAAACAATGGACTTGATGAGCTGGCGGTTGAAGCGTATATAAAAGCAGCAGACCTGAATAGCCAGAATCCGGAGGTTTACAGATACCTTTCAGAGAAAGCTCTAAAGCAAAATATGTATGATGAAGCATTGTCTTTAGCAGCAAATGCCTTTAATTTAGAAAAAAATGATGTGGATAATTATGCGCTGATTTATAAAATATACAGAACAATGGGACAAGACGATGAAGCAGAGGAAGTTAATGTGATGATAAGAGAAATATATCCTGAGATAGACTTAAGAGAATTAACCGTTATATAAGTATAAATTTATAAGAGAGGATTTTCCTCTCTTTTTTTAGGAATAAAATCTTGACAGAGATTCTTACTGCGCTTAAATAGACAAAAATGTATTTTATGTAGCCATAATTTAACTTTAGGATTTTCTCAGTATCTTTTATGATAGCGCAACGGCTTCATTTTTAAGATAAAACATTTTTAATAAGCGAATTTGATGATATAATTATTTTAAGAGATTGTACAAGCTTAAAGGAAGTGATGATAAAGTGCAGGTTCTAAGTTCGACAGAGACATTTAAAAATAAAGAAAAAAATAATGCAATAAATGCAAGACCATTTTTAAAATGGGCCGGCGGTAAGACTCAATTATTGAATGATTTGAATAGGAGGTTGCCATTATCATTGGTGCAAAATAGAGAGATAGAAAGATATGTCGAGCCGTTTGTCGGCGGCGGCGCACTTTTCTTTTTTTTAAAGAAAAATTATAAGATTAAGGAATCATTTTTATTTGATGTAAATAAAGAACTAATCATAGGTTATAAAGTTATACAAAATAATGTAGATGATTTAGTATTTGAATTAAATGCAGTTGAAGAGAAATATTTAAAATTAAGAGAGGAGCGAAGAAAAGATCTTTATTACAAAATCAGAGATGATTACAACAGGCAAAAAGATACATTTGATTATGCAAATTATAATTCAGACTGGATAAAAAGGGCGGCATATTTGATTTTTTTAAATAAAACCTGTTTCAATGGATTATACAGGCTAAATAAAAAAGGTGAATTCAATGTGCCGTTTGGAAAATACAAAAATCCTAATATTTGTGATGAAGAAAATTTATTTGAAGTTCAAAAAGCATTAAAGGATACAGAGATTATTTGCGCAGATTTTGAAGAAAGTAAAAATTACATCCACAAAGACACACTGGTTTATCTTGATCCTCCATATCGACCGTTAAATGCAACTTCTAATTTTACAGGTTATAATGAGGATGGATTTAATGATGATGATCAGATAAGATTAGCTGAATTTTTTAGAGAAATGGATAAAAAAGGTGCATTTTTGATACTCAGCAATTCGGATCCTAAAAATGAAGATGAAAAAGATAATTTTTTTGATGAACTGTATTCTGATTTTACTATAGAAAGAGTAAATGCAAAGAGATATATAAACTGTAATGGCAATAAACGTGGAAATATAAGTGAATTGATTATTAGAAACTATAAATAAAAGGGGGGGACATCATGGACTCAATTTATACTGATTTTTTTGGGCTTAATAATATTGATGATGTGATTGAAAAATTTCATGATACTTTAGTTGACACAAATAGAGGCTATAAATTTTTTGTTGATTGGGATAAAGTAAAAATGCATGTAGGAAAATATAAAATTGAGTTTAACATATTAAATACTTTAATCGGCAGCAAACAATTTGAAGATGATTTAGAAAATATACTGGTAAATTACCCAAAAGTCCTTCCTACTATACCTATTTTATTGGCCATAAGAGATCAAAAATTTAAAGTAATTAAAGATTTTCTGGATAAAGATTCTGATATAGTAAACTATGATTTTAATATAAAAGAATTAACAAGAGAAAATGTTTATAAGATTATAGAATTTTTTGAGAAAACTGGTTTAAAGAAATTCTTTCTTGAACTATCTTCAAAAAGTATCCAGGATTATGTGACAGGTGTAGAAGTTGGTATGGATACCCATGCACGGAAAAATAGAAGTGGAAATGCAATGGAGTTAACATTAAGGCCGATTGTTGAAGAAATAATATCAAGAAAAAATTCTTCTTTTAAAATGTTATTTCAGAAAAAGTTTCAGTATCTGGAGAAAAACTTTAATTTTAAGGTAAATTCTTCAATTAAAAACAGAAAAGCTGATTTTATCATTATCAAAGATAAAAATAAAGTTATCAATATTGAAGTTAATTTTTATTCAGGAACAGGTTCAAAACCTCAAGAAATTGTTGATTCATATATAGAAAGGCAAAATGAACTAAAGGAAAATGGATTTGAATTTATATGGATAACTGATGGAGAAGGGTGGAGAGGACAAAAAAATCAAATACATAAGGGATTTGAAAAAGTAAATTATTTATTGAATCTTCACTTTGCACGTCAAGGATTACTGGAGGAAATATTATGCAGGATATAGATTTTAAAAAAGAAATTACAACAGTATGGTCATTTCCGGAAAGGGGAAAATGGAAAACACATAATGCAAATTATAGAGGTAATTTTGCGCCACAGATACCGAGAAACGTCATATTAAGGTATTCAAATGAAGGCGACATAATTCTCGATCCTATGGTTGGCAGCGGTACAACATTGATTGAGACAAAAATTTTAAATAGACGCGGGATAGGATTTGATATTAATCCCGATACGGTTGAAATAGCAAAAAAGAATCTATATTTTGACGGTGATTATAAATATGAGCAGGTTGTAAAAGTCGGCGATGTAAGAAATTTAAAAGAAATCGATAACAATAGCATTGATTTAATCATAACACACCCGCCATATTTAAACATTATAAAATATTCAAAAGGACAGATAGAAGGAGATCTTTCGAATATATCCGGTGTTAAGAAGTTTTGCGACGAATTAGATAAAGGCGTTATCGAGCTTTATAGAGTATTGAAGGAAAACAAATATTGTGCGATTTTAATGGGTGATACAAGGAAAAGCGGTCATTATGTGCCGCTTGCTTATTATGTTATGGAGCTTTTTTTGAAAAATGGATTTGTATTAAAGGAAGATATAATAAAAGTTCAGCACAATTGCAAGTCGACTCCATATTGGGAAAAGCAGGTTGAAAAATACAATTTTTATTTGATAATGCATGAACATTTATTTATATTCAGGAAACCTAAAAAAGGTGAAGATTTAAGCAAAATAAGATACAGTACAGGATAATCCCATTACCGTTTTTCTTGGCATATAGTGCTTCTGAAAGAGTGGGTTTATCCTTTCTTTTTTTTGCTATTAACTGGTTATTTATAAATCCCATCGGTTTTATAATAGCTTCTTTTTTCTTTTCAGAGCCAGCAGCTTTAGTGACTTTTCACTTTATAACACAACTTTTATGTATTGGTCTAAATGTTTTTTAATCTTAATACAATATAATGATTTATTAAAGCAGAGTAGCGATTTTGAAGTTGCCCGTTAAGCTTAAGGCATTCTTAAAATGATAAAGGGGTGAATAAATGTCTAAAAATTTATCTAGTATTGTAATACTCACACATAATCAATTAGAATATACAAAACTATGTATTGAGAGCATTAGAAAATATACAGCAGTTCCATATGAAATAATTATAGTTGATAATGCTTCAAATGACGGAACTGTTGAGTATTTAGAGACACAGGATGACATAAAATTAATAAAAAATAAAGAAAATCTCGGATTTGCTGCCGGTTGTAATCAAGGTATATCTATTGCGGAAGGAGAATATATTGTCTTACTAAATAATGATACAATAGTTACAGAAAACTGGTTGAATAACTTATTATATTGCCTACATAATGCAGATGATGCTGCTATTGTAGGTCCTGTAACTAATAATATTTCAGGTAAGCAAAAGATAGCGGCTGAGTACATGGATATTAATGATATGCACGAGTTTGCTAAAAACATTAATAATCAAAAGCAGATATGGAAGAAAGCCCTTAGGTTAGTTGGATTTTGCATGTTAGCAAGAAAAAGCTTATTTGATGAAATAGGATTATTTGACGAAAATTATGGTATTGGAAATTTTGAAGATGATGATTTATGCCTTCGTGCATTATTAAGAGGTTATAATTTGTACATTAGTACCACAACATTTATACATCATTTTGGCAGTATAACTTTTAAAAATATGAATATTGATTATGCTGAAATAATGAGGAAGAATGAAAATTATTTTAAACACAAATGGGGTTACAGTCCAACATATTATTTTTTTGAAAGACCTGAAATTTTAACTAAAGTACCCCTTGAAGCGAAACATGTATTGGATGTTGGATGTGGTGCAGGAGCATTAGGATTGGAATTAAAAAACAGGCGAAATACAGAAGTTGTAGGAATTGAAATTAATAAAGATATATCAAAAATTGCAGAAAAGAATTTAGACAAAGTAATAACTACAGATGTTGAAAATTTAGATTTAGAATATCCCGAATGCTATTTTGATGTTATTATATTAGGAGATGTTCTTGAACATTTAAAAGAACCGTGGCTGTTATTAGAAAAACTAAAAAAATATTTAAATGAAAATGGACTTATTATAGCAAGTATTCCAAATATTAACCATATTTCAATAATATTAAAATTATTAACTGGGGATTTTAATTATGAAGATGCAGGTCTTTTAGATAAAACACATTTAAGATTTTTTACAAAAAATACAATATTAAAAATGTTTGAGAGAAGCGGGTTAAGTATTCTAAATATGGAGGGGATTGCTTTATATAACGAATATTATAATAATATATTAAATATTTTTTCGGATATAGCAAAAAAGCTAAAAATTTCGGACAATTATAATCAAGAAGGTATTGTTTATCAATATATAATAACTGCTAAGAAGCGTAATTTATTAGTAAATTCTACTTTCTCCCTCTGCCTCCTGACTAAAGACGAGGAAAAAAACATTGACCGTTCAAAAACAGTATCAAAGACATAATTATTTGATATTCATAATAACATGACGGTTACGATATAACCGAATATAAGCCCTATAATGACGGGCAATAAATTTCTCTTGGCAATATCCTCAGGATTAACTTTGATTATTGCCGTTACAGATACTATGCTCCATGGTATTATAGTGCCGCCACCGACCCAAATCGTAGAAATCTGTCCAATTGATGCAAGAATTGCGGTATTGAGATTAAGGGTATGTGAGAAAGTTTTTGCAAGTGCACCAACCAGCGGTAATCCGGAAAAACCGGAACCTGATAATCCTGTTAAACCTCCAACAACCATTTGTAATAAAGTAACCGTGTATTTATTAAGCGGCATATGCTTTGAAAGGAATAGCCCCCAATCCATGAGATAACCCTTTGCTTCCGAACCAATAATCTGCTTTGCTGTATTCAATTCACCCAAAAAGAAAAATGCACTTATTAATATGATAGGTGTAAAGGTTCTTATGCCTGTTAAGAATCCATTTTTCAGATATTCTCTTATTAAATTTAGAGAATCTTTTTGAATAATTGATGCTCCAATAAGAATAAGGATTGAAGTGCCGCCGATTAATGCGGTTGCAGCATTCCCTTTAATCTTAAATAGATACATTAGAAATGTATCCACCAAAAAAAACAGAACCGTTATTATTGATATAAAACAACTTTCCTTATACATTTTTTTATTTATATGTTTGTTTTCCTTCATATCTTCTTTTAAAGGTTCTTTTTTATTTGATAGATTTTTCATTGTTACGATATATAATAAAATGAAACTGACAGAAGCTACTGTTAACCATATAGGAATACATTTTACAATTAATAATGATGAAGATATGCCTGCTGTTTTAGCTGTAATAGATGGGGCACCTTGTATAAAAAAATCTCCTGATAAGGCTGCACCAAAACCAAATACTGAAAGTAATGATGCAAGGCTTAATTTATCCATTCCGGACTTTAAAGCGGGCAAAATCAATACAGCACCTATAAGTCCTACAGCGGGCGCCGGCCATAAGAAAAAAGATAAGGTCATCATGATAAATCCTATTATCCAGAAGGTTATAGCAGGACTTTTGAAAAAACGTAAAAATGGTTTGGTTATGATAATATCTGCTCCTATGTCATCAAGTGCCCTTGCCATTGAGATAATCAAAGATATTATTAAAATAACCTGCCATAATTCTTTACCGGATATAAAAATAGCGGTATACAAAATTTGGATAGATTTTAGAATATTATTTGATTGTGATAATCCAACAGCAAATATACCAATTATACATGACAATATAATATCCTTACGAATTAGCATAAGTACTAAAATTATGAATATCATAAACAAATAAACCAAATGTGTAGTAGTAATTTGAACCATATTTACACCTCGCTGTTTTTTTTAGATTCTGCATATATAGAATTTTTTATTCATTAATTGAAATTTAATAAATATCAGGTATAATATTATAAAGATATATAAATTTTTGTGAGGTGAATTATGCAAAGAAAGGCAGCATTTAAACAAGTATTGATATTTTTTATTTTTGAGATTGCATTTACAGCTCTTACAATGCCTATAATAGTCTTCTACGGACCCTTCAGCAATATAAGGAATACTATTGTAACGACTGCCATGACAACTTTTAAACATCAGTATTTAGCATCAATGTTTTTGCCCAAAAGTATTACTGAAAAAATCATGAAACAGATGCAGCAAATATCATTTGGTAATAGTGATGAAAATAAAATAAATTTTAACAATAACCATGATAGAACCATAGAACTTTTTGATATATCTGGTAAGCGTTTTGAAGGTAAGATAATGTTAATACATGACCCGACAAGGGTACAAGTCGGTTTGTCAAGTAAATTTCCTAAGGAGGGAGAAACAACCAGTCAGATTGCAAAAAACAATAATGCTATCGGGGCTATTAATGCAGGCGGATTTGGTGATAGTGGCATGAAAGGTATTGGAGGTGCGCCGCAGGGCTTTGTAATACATGAGGGAAAGATTCTTTACACTGAAATTGGAGACCCTAATGATATGGTTGATTTAATTGGTTTTACTACAAATGGCAAGATGCTTGTGGGTAAATATAAATATAAGAACTTATCTACGCTTTCAATTAAAGAAGCAGTTAGTTTTGGACCGGCACTTATCATAGATGGAGAACCTATGATTAAAAAAGGCGACGGCGGATGGGGAATTGCACCACGTACTGCAATAGGACAAAGAGAAGATGGAACAGTTATATTTCTTACTATTGATGGCAGATCAATTAAAAGCATAGGAGCGACATTGAAAGATGTTCAGGATATTATGCTTGATTATGGTGCATTTAATGCGGCAAATCTTGACGGAGGTTCATCGACAACGATGTTTTATAAGGACAGGGTTATCAATAATCCGTCTGATGCATTAGGGGAGAGGTCTGTGCCAACAACCTTTATAGTAAAATAGTCAGGAGGAATTTATGAAAACATTAAAAAAGATTTCGCTTTGGATATTATTTTCTTTTGTTTTACAATTTATAATTTTATTTTATATAAATAATTATTTTTTAACAGATTCTGCTATGATTCAATCGAAAAAAATATTAATAACAGATGAGATGGTTGATAATATTAAAGTAAAAGTCCCCCCAAATGCAAATGATATTATGCCATCCTTCGACGGAAAATACTTGTCATATATTCTAAATAATAATTTAATAATAGTTAATACTAAAACTTCAAAAACTGTAAAATCAATCTATATTGACGGCAAAAATATAGATTCTTATAAATGGCTTAACGACAGAAACAGGATTCTTTATTTAAATAAAGAAGAAACGAAAAGAGGAGAAGAACTAAATATTGAAGCATATGATGTTGATAATGAGCAGCAGAATACTGTAAACAAGACTATATATTATCAGTATAAAGGCTATGTATCAGATATAACCTTATCGCCCTTAACCAATGTAATATATATAAATGTTTCAAGTAAAAACAATTTAGAAAAAGACAGGCTTTACCAGATAGATATTATGGGTGAAATTAAAAGGATTCAATTGCCTGTAAATAAAATTATTAAAATGTATGAAACGCAAAAGGCAGACAACCTTGTCTATGAATCATCAAACAATATTGTTCATATAATAAAAGAAGGCAAAAAAGATAATTATATAAGCAGTGAAAAATATTCATTAATTGGGATTGACAGTAATGACAATATATATGTTGGAAGTCTTAAAAATAATTTTATTCAAGAGGTGTATTATGGTACTGTCGATGAGCCGCTTAAAAAATGGGATAAAATAAATTTAAAAAGTCCTGTTAAACCGAACAATTTAATATTAGCTCCTAAAAATAATAAGTTGTATGAGATTGTAAACGGAAAGGATTTGCATGATGTAAGAGATAATAATATTATATATGGGCAGGGAGATTTTATTGGTATAAATGGAAATTATATTGCATATAAAAGAGGTGATTATGTAATATTAAAAAAATATTAAAATTTGTTAAAAAGTAGTATAATAAAAATATCATAAATAAGGGAAGGGGGAAGATAGGCTATGATGATTTTTTGTAATTTAAAAGGAAGTTATTTGAAATGAAGCTAAATATAAAAAAGATCGGAAACCTTATTATTGGTACTACAAATTTTGATGAAGAGAATGTCGATGAAATTATTGATTTGCTTTTTGAAAAATATGGTCGTGATTTTTTTTGTAATGTTTATCAGAATTTTAAAAATGGCGATAAGATAGACGAATCTTTTAAGAAAACATTGATGAAAGAAGATAAACTAAAGAAACTAAAAATAATGATATAATCCATTATAACTTACTGGGGAAAATAAAAAAAATATAAAAGGGGATATATATTATGGTAAAAAGATTGCATGACAGGAAAGAAATTGATGATAGATATAAATGGAGGCTTGAGGATATTTATGAAAATGAAGAATTATGGGAAGATGACTTTAACAGGGTTAAAGTCATTTTAAACGAAATTCTGAAATACAAGGGGAAAATAAATAATGATAAATCCTTATTAGAGGTTTTAAAATTAAATGATGATGTTAGCATATTGACAAATAAATTAATTGCTTATGCCAAAATGAGAAAAGATGAAGATAATACCAACGGGAAATATCAGGCTTTGGCTGATAAGGCAATGAGCTTGAATATCCAAGTATTAAGTGCTACTTCATTTATCATTCCCGAGGTCTTGTCAATAGATGAAACAGCAATAAAAGATTATCTTGATAAAAATACAGAACTTGGAGTATATAAACATTTTCTTGATGATATACTGAGATATAAACCACATGTACTTTCTGATAAAGAAGAAAGATTATTGGCTGAAACAGGTATAATTGCACAGGCTCCCGGTAATATTTTTAAGATGTTGAACAATGCCGATATCAAATTCCCGGTTATTAAGGATGATGATGGTAATGATGTTGAACTGACACATGGGAATTTTATAAAGTTTATGGAAAGCAGGAACAGGGATGTAAGGTACAATGCTTTCAACGGTATGTATAATACATATAAAAATTTTATAAATACATATTCCTCAATGACTGATTCAAATGTAAAAAAAGATATTTTTTATTCTAAAATGAGAAATCATAAGTCTTCTTTGGAAGCGTCTTTATTTGATGATAATGTTCCTGTTGAAGTATACAATAATTTAATCAATACAATACATGACAAAATTGATTTACTCCACAGGTATGTTAAGCTAAGGAAAAAATTCTTAAAATTAGAGGAACTCCATATGTATGACCTTTATGTGCCTCTGATAAAAGAATATGACAAACATTATAAATATGAAGAGGCGGTCAATATCGTATTGGAGGGTTTAAAGCCTCTTGGAAACGACTATGTGGATATATTAAAAAGCGGTTTTGATTCAAAATGGATTGATGTGTTTGAAAATCGAGGCAAAACCTCCGGTGCTTATTCATGGGGTGCATATGGCGTACATCCCTATGTGCTTTTAAATATCAAGGGAATTTAAATGATGTATTTACAATAGCACATGAGATGGGGCATTCGCTTCATACACACTATTCCATGTCTTGCCAGCCGTTTATATATTCAGAATACAAAATATTTGATGCAGAAGTAGCCTCAACATGTAATGAAGCTTTGCTTATGAATTACCTCCTTGAGAAGGCTAAAGAGAGAAATGAGAGATTATACCTTTTAAATCATTACCTTGAAGAATTCAAAGGGACGATATTTAGACAGGTTATGTTTGCAGAATTTGAGAAATTTACTCACGAAACAGATGAAAAGGGTGAATCCCTTACACCCGAATTATTGTGTAAAAAATACCATGAATTAAATAAATTTTACTACGGCAATGATATCGTGGTTGATGAAGGTATTAATTATGAATGGGCAAGAATCCCCCATTTTTATATGGGATTTTACGTATATAAATATGCAACGGGATTTTCTTCGGCAACAGCACTTTCACAGATGATCTTAAAAGAAGGTAAACCAGCCGTAGATAGATATAAGGAATTTTTAAAAGGAGGCAGTTCCGATTATCCATTAAATCTTCTGAAAAAAGCAGGTGTAGACCTTACATCGCCAAAACCGGTGCTTGATGCATTGGATGTATTTGAAAAATTGCTTGAAGAAATGGAAAAGGAAATATAAACTATAGATTAAAGTATATTTTAATAAAAAGGGGAAGATATTTTGGAGGTTATCAATATAGATTTAAAAGACCGTTCATATCCGATATATATATGTAATAACATGCTTGATGACATAGGTAAGGTGGTATGCAGACATACCAAAAGCAAAAGGATTTTCCTTGTAACAGATACCAACGTATACCCATTATATTATGAGAAAGTAAAAGCCATTTTAAATAATGCTGGGTTTGATGTATCAAAATTTGTAATACCTGCAGGTGAAAGCAGCAAAAATCTTGATATGTTAAAAAATATTTTAGAAGACATCTATAAAAGCGGGCTTTTAAGAGATGGTTCGATAATTGCCCTTGGCGGAGGAGTAGTGGGGGATATAGCCGGCTTTGCAGCAGCTACATATATGAGGGGTGTAGATTTTATTCAGATACCCACCACCCTTCTTGCACAGGTAGATAGCAGTGTAGGAGGAAAAGTTGGTGTTAATTTAAGGGGTGGTAAGAATATCGTCGGCGCTTTCCATCAGCCAAAGATGGTTTATATAGATACAAGCAATTTGAGAACCTTAAATAAAAGGGAAATACTTGGGGGATTAGCAGAAATAATAAAATACGGTGTAATATGGGACAAGGAATTATTTGAATATCTGGAATGCAATATGGATGAGATACTTAATTTAAACGATGATATGATTACACATATTATAAAAAAATCATGCGGAATCAAGGGGAAGGTTGTTTCATTGGATGAAAAAGAACAAAAATTAAGACAAATCTTAAATTACGGACATACAGTAGGACATGCTATAGAAGCATTAACAGGATATGAAAAATATATTCATGGTGAAGCTGTTGCAATTGGAATGGTATATGCAGCTAAACTGTCCCTTAAAAAGAGTCTGATAGATAAAGAATATTTTGATAGAATTTGTGCTTTGATAAAGAAGTCCGGTTTACCCGTTGAATATGGCGAACTCCATAAAGAAGACATTGTAGAACTTATAAGGCATGACAAAAAGAATAAAAATGATAAGATTAGATTTGTACTTCCGGTTGGATACGGAAAAGTAGATATCTTTGAGATAAATAAAGATGAAATATTATCGATTCTTGATTAGTTAAACTGTATGGTATTGATAAAAATAATTTGACTTAATAATTAAACTATGTTATTTTCTTAATAAGTAGCAATTACTGCAATTTTATTAGTTTATCGTGTTAAAAAAATAATATCGACATCTCCGAGCCAATTCAACCTAAGGAGAAAATAATCTATGGTGATTGGCCTGAGTTTTACGCTCACGGGGTATCCTTGGAAACGAGTATGCCTTACTGTCACATATTTTACAAGGAGGTGGTGTATGCAACCTGATTAAATCAAGCAGGTTTTGTTGTGCTCCACTTTTTTAGTGGAGTTTTAATTTTCTTATTATAAAAGATTGCAGTAATAATTGATAAATTGCTACTGATTAAAAATATGGAGGGAAATATGAATGAAAGAATTAAAAAAAAGAAGATTGAAATTAACGAGTCTAGTTGGATTGCTTATATTTTTAATTGTTTTTGCTGCAACAGGATGTTCTGGAACTAAAGCTCCGCAGGAAACAAAGGTGTCATATGTTGAAGTTAAGGATGCTGTTGGAAGAACAGTAAAAATTCAGGAGTCTGTCAAGAAAATAGTAAGTATATATGGAATGATTCCACAATTTGTATATCTTCTTGGTGAAGGTGATAAATTTTACGCTGGAGGTTTTTGGGGTACAGATTTTTATAAGCTTGTAGACCCTGATGTGATGACAAAAGCAAGTAGGGGAAAAACAGCAAATGTCGAAGAAATCGCAAAAGAAAAACCAAATGTTGTGCTTTGTAGTTATTGGCAGGCAAATAATAAGGATGTAAAACAGCTAGAAAGTCTCAATATACCGGTAATTTGCACAAAAGTAGAAAGCATTGAGGACATAAATAATACGGTATCAATGTTGGGAAAGGTTTTTCAAAAGGAAAAACAGGCTCAAAACATTGTAGACTATTACAAGAAAGCTGAACAAAATGTAAAGGATAAAATTCAAAGAACAACGAAGCCAAAGGTTTTGATCATGTATTATAGTGGAAAAGACCATTCATATATGACTATGGGTGGTGATATGTTTCAAAGCAGGCTTGTTGAAATAGCCGGAGGTACTTCTGTTTCACAAAATTTATCTGGTAAAAAAAGTATAGATGTTGAACAGTCAGTCAAATGGAATCCTGATATGATCATGATAATACAATATGATAAATCGGCTGCGCAAACAAAAGATGAAATATTGAAAGACCCTGCATGGGGCAAGATAAATGCAGTTAAAGACGGAAAGGTTTTTCTTGTTCCGAATGATGGGGACAACTGGATAGATCCATGTCCTAAGTGGCCATTGGGTTTATATTGGGCGGCAAAGGTTTTGCATCCAAATGAATTTAAGGATATAAACATCAAAGATAAGGCAAAAGATTTTTATAAAACCTTTTTTGGTTTGAATATTGATAAAGTTCAAATTAATGGTAATTTAATCACGAACGAATAAAATGAAGGATTTATATCTTGGGAGGAAATCATAGTGAAAAAAATAATTATTTTTTGCTGCTTAGTTATTTTTCTTTCTTTGTTTTTAGGAAGATTGTGGTTTTCTCCATTTTCTTCTTTAAATGGATTCAGCAAAATTATCCTCTTTGATGTTAGATTTCCAAGAATAATAGCAGTTTCTTTGGCAGGAGCATCTTTAGGATTAGCAGGGGTTGCATTTCAAAGCTTGTTTAGAAACTATCTTGCAGGTCCTGATATTCTTGGTGTAACAACTGGGTCTGCCTTTGGAGCGGTACTTGCAATATTATTTTTTCCGTTTAATCCATATATAATACAAGGTTCATCATTTATATTTGGAATAATTGCGGTAATATTAGTTTATAAATTGGGAAGTTTAATTGGGAAAAGCTTGTTAAGCTTAATTCTGGCAGGTATGGTCGTTTCAGCGATTTTTGCAGGTTTTGTAGGACTTTTTAAATATATTGCCGATCCTTACAATAAGCTTCCTACTATTGTATTTTGGCTTCTGGGAAGCTTTTCAGGGGTTAGATGGAAAGATCTAAGTATTGCTGCTTTTCCGATGATTATTGGTATTGTAGGTCTTCTTTCGATGGGATGGATATTCAATATACTTTCCTTAGGGGATGAAGAGGCAAAAGCACTGGGAGTCAATGTAAACAGGTGGAAAATAACAGCCATTATTTTGGCAACCTTATCTTCATCTGCTACAACAGCACTTGCAGGAATGATTGCATGGATTGGGGTTGTCAGTCCCCATATTGCACGCTTAATAGTAGGTGTAAATAATAAGAAATTAGTTCCTGCTTCTGCTGTTGTTGGTGCAGTTTTGTTGTTGATATGTGATGACTTGGCAAGATGTTTGGTGGCTTCCGAACTTCCTTTAAGTATTATGACAGATTTTATTGGAGCACCGATATTATTTTTTATTCTGGTCAAGAGGAGAAAAATGTATTATGTTAAAGATTGACAATATTCATTTTTCATATGGTGATAAAGAGATTTTAAAAGGCATTGATTTTACTTTAACGGATAATAAAATAGGATGCTTCTTGGGTCCTAACGGATCAGGAAAATCAACGCTGCTTAAAATAGCTATGGGCATTTTGGAACCTAAGGAAGGTTTAGTTGAATTAAACGGTCTAAATATATCAAATCAATCTCTAAAGGAGCGAAGCAAAATTTTGTCATATGTTCCTCAGGAATTTTCAATAAACTTTCCATATGAGGTTTTTGATGTTGTTTTAATGGGAAGAAATCCCCATGTGAATTTTATTGAAGGACCTAAAAAAGAAGATGAAAAAATTGTATTGAGCTATCTTAAGCTTTTAAAAATTGAGCATTTAAAAGACAAGCCATTTACACATTTAAGCGGCGGACAGAAGAAAATGGTATTGATAGCAAGGGGATTGGCACAGGAAGGTGAAGTAATGATATTAGATGAACCAACCGCATCCTTAGACTTTAGAAACCAGCTTTTGGTTCTTACAGTAATTGAGAAAATTGCTAAAAGTTTAAACAAATCTGTTTTACTGTCTTTACATGACCCTAATCTTGCCCTGATGTTCTGTGATGAAATATTTTTAATGAAAGATGGAAAAATAATCAAAAAAGGCGGTAAGGAAGAAATAATTACAAAGGAAAACATAATGCAACTGTATAATTTGAAAATAGACCTTATTAATATAGATAATAAAAATAAGTTTATATTTCCTGATAAGGAGTTTTTAGAATCCTTATTTTAACAGAAAGGATTGGTGTTATGAAGTGTTTATACTGTGAGCATAGATGCAATATTTCAGAAGGTCAGGTAGGAATATGCGGTATGTATACCCAATATAAAGGTGATATAGTGGAAAAGTTTCCACATTGTTATTCAACATATGCGGCTGTGCATATTGAATCAATACCTTTTTTTCATGCATATCCGGGAAGCTGTTCTTTATTGATAGGCGGAATCGGATGTAATTTGGACTGTCATTACTGCATCAATTCATATATTGCAAAAAGTGATCCAAATGATGTTTTTGTATTTAGATTAGAGCCTGAGAAAATTATTGATATAGCTAAAAAAACAGGATGCCATAATATCGTATTTGGTGTTAATGAGGTAACAGTTTCTTTGCCGTCTGCCATAGAAGTAGGAAAACTGGCAAAAAAAGAGGGTATACCAATGGGATGTCTTACAAATGGATACATCACAGAAGAAGTAGTTGAGATTTTCAAGGGAACCTTTCAATTTATTAATGTCAGTTTAAAGTCATTCAGTTCAGGTTTTTATAAGAGGTATGTAGGTATAGATGATTTGTCGCCTATATTGCGTAATATAAGAGAGCTATCAAAAAAATGTCATATAGAAATTACCACACCTATAGTTTCAGGCATAAATGATAAAGAAATCCCGCTTATTGCCGAATTTATAAGCAGCATAAATCCTGAAACACCATGGCATGTATTTAGGCTTTTACCGGAATACAAGATGCAGAATTTACAATATCCAAATATCTATGAGGTCAGCAATGCCTTGCAGGAGGCAAGAAAGGTTTTACCTTATATATATTTTAGCAATTTTGCAGGTTCTGATTGGGTAAGTACCTTTTGTCCGGAATGTGGCGGGAAGATAATAAAGAGAATCGCTTTGGGGGGATGTGGCGCAAAATTAACGGAATATGCTCTTAATAATGGTAAATGTCCGGTATGCGGCAAGACAATACCCCTGTATGGGGAATATATAAAATGGAATTCGAGGGAGGAAGGATAAAATGGCGATTGGGATTATTGATGTCAGGGAATGGCAAACTATGGTTGATTTAAAAACCGGTGATAAAATTGATATTGATTTAAAATCTATTGATAAAATAAAAAAAATCATTGCACAGGATTATTATCCCGGAGACTTTGAATTAAGGAGCATTGATTGGGTAAGTAATATGGCAATGAGGATAAATGAGATATATGAGCCTGATTTTATGTTGTTAAGTTATGCACAGCCTTATTTTATCTCTCGATTCAAAGAGATTTTCAACTATGAAATGATAGGAATAATAAATTATCTTTTTAAAAGCGTTGAGAATTTTTTAAAAAATACTGATTTTGTTCCGGTAATAATTGGACTTGGTGATTTAGTGCCGTTAAGGGGTTTTATAGATTTATCAAATATTGACGGAATTGCTTTTTGCGGCGGAATGTCCTCTTGCTATGGCGGATTATTTGATGCAACGTCAAAAGACCTTGATTATTTAGCTGGTATTCCGGAAATAGAAAAAATAATAAGCAAAAAAAAGTTTATGGATGAATTTGGTGGAAGAGAAGATTTTATTAAAAGATTTCCGGATTATTTGCTTATAGCTAAAGAAGGATATACATTTAAGGCATGTGGAAGCTTAGCAAGGACAATTTATAAAGTTCCTGCAAAAAATACGACGATACCATTATATACACCTTTAGATGGTATTGATTCTATTATTGATGTTAAAAAAGTCATTGAAGAAAATCTGGATAATCGAAAAATTGCTCTTATTCTTTTAGAGGGGATAGGGGAAAAGGATTTTAAATGGCAATATACCTTGTGCAAAAACAGCATAAAATGGTATACGTATGAGCAGGATGCTAATCAATATCTCGCAATAACCACAGGCAAACATCTTCAATATAATGGTTATCCACCCGGTTATAAATATTATATAGAGGACGATGAAAATAAGCCATATCCTTATGAAGGACCTTTTATGGAAATACCGGAAAATACCATCGGGCAGATGAATAAAATAAAAAGTGCTGCGGTTGGCAGCAGAAGCATTATAACACATGTTGCAAGTGGAGCCGACATCAGTATTGAATGTTTATGCAGAATGCTTTATAATTATGGGACAATGGCGATTATAAAAGATATGGTTTATCAACAGGAAATCCTTTAATTATTAAATAATTCATTTTTCTCTAAGATATAAATATTTTTTAAAAGAAAAGCTTAAACATAAATTAGAAATAAGATATTTTTAAAAATCCAAGGTAAAGAGGTGCAGATTTAATGATAATTGATAAATTAATTGATATTGCCAATGAAAGGTCAAATGGGAGAAAGATTAAGGATATTCGAATAGGTGTAGGTTATACCTGTGTTATGTTGGACGATGGAAGTTCGGGTTTGGCATATACTTTCATTAATGAACTTGGACCTTGCTGTGGACAGTTGGAAGAAGTGGGAAGCATGATTGGACGGGATTGCAATTCGGTAATCTGCTGGGGAAAGAAGGATAATATATTAAAATCTACAATTGGAGTAGCAGCAATAAATGCTGTAATTCACAGTGACATTCAAGAATATGAAACGGGTAATATTATCAACGAGGTAAAAAATTTAAATTCTTATGATACATTTGGTATGGTAGGTTATTTCCGACCTATAATAAATGTTGTAAAGCAGACAGGAGCAAAAACTTATGTATTTGAACGTTCAGGGAAATATGAAGGAACTACGGTTCCTGATTGGGCAATTGAAATGTACCTGCCACAATGTGATGTGGTTATAATTACAGGTACTGCAATAATAAATAAGACAATCGATCATATTTTGGAAATGTGTAAAAATGCAAGGGAGGTTTATATAGTCGGTCCGTCAACCACCATGTCTTATGAAGCATTTGAAGGATATAATGTTACGAAACTTGCCGGAAGTTTAGTTGTTGAGCCCAAAAAGGCTCTTGAGGTAGTCAGTCAAGGGGGAGGGACTATGATGTTGAAGGATGCCATAAAAAATATATCTGTAAAAGTAAAGGGGAAATAACTGTTATAAATTGTAAAACATCCTTGACAAATATGATTAGTTGATATACTATTATCAATAAGCTTAGAGAAAAATCAAAAATTGAAAATATAAATCTCCGAGTCTTTATGTCTGTGGGGGATTATCTTATGAGATAAAGACCGTCTTAGGGTATTAATGGAAACGTTAATGCCTCCCGTTTGGAAAGGAGAAGGATTTTAGTGTTTGCACAACATTTAAAATGATGTTTTTTGCGCCTTCTTCGGAAGGTGTTTTTTTAATCTATAAATAACTTATAGATATGATTCTAAACAACGAAAACGGAAAAATTGACTGAAAGGAGGTGATGATTATTGCAGAGGTTTGTAAAAAATTTAATGTATTTTGTAAAGAATTTTTAGAAAGAGGGGGACAATAAAAAAAATGTTAAAATTTGACAAAGCAACAGGGAAAAAGATGTTTAATGTTAAAAACCTTTTACTTATTTTTTTAGTGACTGCAATGATTGTATTTGGTGGGTGTAGTTCGAAAACTGATAAAAATACAACAAATACACTTAAGAACAATAAACAGGAAACAACAGCTTCATTTAAAGGTCAAAAACTTAATCTTTATGTAGCAGCAGGGCTTAAAAAACCTATGGATGAGGTTATCGCAATCTTTGAAAAAGAAACCGGTGCAAAGGTAGTACCAAGTTATGGGGCTTCCGGTGGACTTTACACACAAATCAAAGAGGGGCAGCCTTGCGACCTCTATTTTTCGGCAGACTGGCTTTATGTAGACAAGCTTAAGGCTGATGGGAAACTGGCTGAAGGGCAAAAATTCTTGCAAGACAATTTGGTGCTTGCAGTGTCACAAACAGGTAAAAATAAAGTTAAAAGTGTAACAGATTTGATAAAACCGGGGGTAATAGTAGGGGTGTCTGACACTAAAGCACCAGTAGGTGTTTATACTGAAAGAGCTCTAAAAAAGATGAATATTTGGGATAAGTTGGTTTCTTCAGGCAATCTCAAAGCCCGTCCTGCAACGGTAAATCAGCTTGCTATTATGCTTCAGAAAAATGAGCTTGATGCAGGTTTAATTTACAGCAGTGTAGCTAGAGCGTTTGATTTGGAATATGTTGAGGTAATACCTCAGGAATATACGGGTGAAATTATCGAAGGGGCAGCTATTATCAAAGGTGGAAATGAAAAGCTGGCAGAAGAATTTATGAATACTGTTAATAAAAATACCGATAAATTTACAAAGTACGGCTGGAAGGTCATAAAGAATGAGAAATAATATTATAAGTGTTATTTTTATTCCATTGTTTTTTCTATTGGTAATTTATCCTATTGCCGCGTTATTAGGGCATGTTAATAGTATAGGTATTATTAAAACCTTTCACGATATACTATTTTGGCAAAGTGTAAAAAATACTATAGAGGCTGCATTTGCAGCCTCTATAGTAGCTCTCATAACAGCTTTAGGGTTTGGTTATTACCATCTTTTTGCCAGAAACTCATATTTATACAAAATTGCTAATTTTATGAATGACTTACCGGTTGCTTTACCGCATACCGTAGCCGGACTTGCCCTGCTTTTAGCCTTTGGACGTAATGCCTTTGGCTTCGTTGGCAATACGGGATTAGCGTTTATGATGATTTCTGTTGTATTAGCCATGTTTTTTGTTTCATATCCTCTGGCAGCAAGGGCTATATCTGCCGGTGTAGATCAAATAGAACCGGAGATAATTGATGTGGCCCGCACACTGGGAGATACTCCCAGTAAAGCATATCTGCGGGTTGTGGTTCCTTCTTTGGGAGAGCCTATATTCTCAGGTCTTGTATTAACCTTCGCTCGATCCATAAGTGAATTTGCTGCCATTATAATGTTTGGAGGAAATGTTCCGGGTGTTACTCAAGTTTTAGCATCTTATGTCTTTACTAAAGTAGAAGAAGGTGAAATTGATGTAGCGGTTGTAGCCAGTGCCTTTTGTGTCTTATTATCTTTGACAATCGTTGGACTATTAAGTTTAATAAATGCGAGGAGAAACAAAAATGCTAAAGATTAATAATATAAGTAAATGCTTTGAAAATCGTAAGGTTTTGAAAGATGTAACAACAGAAGTGAAATCTGAGACAAAGGTTATTATAGGATTAAATGGAAGCGGGAAATCTACATTGCTTAAAATTGTTGCCGGTATAATAAGAGCTGATGAAGGTAGGGTAATCATAGGAGAAAGAGATGTAACATTACTACCGCCGGAAGATCGAAAAATCGGTTATGTTCCACAACATACAGCCCTTTTCAATCACTTGACAATAAAGGAAAATATAACTTATTCCTTTAAAAACAGACGGGGTTCTATGGAAACAGTGGAAAAAACGATTGATATGCTGGGCTTAAAAGATTATCTAAATTGCAAACCTCATGGATTAAGCGGTGGATATAAGAGCAGGGTATCAATGGCAAGGGCTTTAGTATCTGCTCCACAAGTCATGCTTTTAGATGAACCTCTGAGTGACATTGATGCCGCAACGAAGGAAAAACTTTTGCCGGAGTTTCATTTTGTATTTAAAAATATTGATATACCTGTGTTATATGTTACACATGATGTACATGAAGCAGAAGCGATAGGAGATACATTTGCTGTCATGATTGATGGAAAACTCATTGACATTGATTCAGCTTCAAGAGCCTTTGATTTTATTAAAAATAGGTTATAGGAAATTAGGTCAGAAAACCTGAGGGCTTGCCCTCAGGATGAATGGCCTTTTTTGATGTTTACAACGAATTTAATATTCCCAAAACATATGTTTTGTGCTATAATCAAATAAAAAGGATAAATATTAGGGGTGTTCTTATGCATAGCATTAAACCGGTGAAAACCCGCCGAAAACGAAAGCAGAAGACTGATTACGAAAAGCAGTTGAAAAAAGTGCGGAACGCAATGCCCGTCCACGTGGTGGAAATTGAGTTAGCGGTTTTAGATTATCAGGACTGGAAGATGCGGCGCATAGGAGAACATCTCAGGGTGGTCCGCAATACGGTCTTGAGCCAGTTGCTAAAAAATTATGAACAGATGGTTCGCACGAAAGAATACAAGCGGACATCGAAGAAATACCGTTCACTATGCGACCTCATGGAAAAAACGAAAGATACTATTGAGTTTCAAAAGCTTGAGAAAAAAAATAAGGAATTGAATAAAAAATTTGAAGCACTGCGCAACCAATACAATGTTACCTTTGAATATGCCCGTAAGTATGGAGAGTACCTTCATAACACCAAATATATCCTGCCTGATGCCGTAACTGTATGGTCAGTTTGCGAAATGGCATGGCATTCCATAGAGGGGTTGCTTTTCCGAAACGCGAAAAGAGTTTATTTTTACAAAAAAGATGATTTAATATCCTTTCAGGGGAAACAGTCCGAGAGGTGTATCATTTTAAAGCACAATCCCGACGGTACGTTTTGTGCAAGCTTTAGTAGGATGGAATTCCCGCTTATTGTCAAAAAAGGTGACCTGTATGTTAAGGAAACGCTGGAAAATATCGCTCACTACATGGAGCACGGAGATGAAATAGACCGTCAAAACGTAGAATTGTATAACATGGGTCTGCCTTTAATCTCTACCTATCGGGTTTGCAATAACCGCATTGTCCGCAAGTTAATACGAGGCAGGATCAGATACTACATCCAGATTGTTTTAGAAGGAAGACCTGTTCCACGACGCAAAAAAGATGGCTCTTTTCGCCATATTTACGGAGTTGGTCGAATGGGAGGTGACGTGGGAACACAATCTCTTGCTGTAGTCAGTAACGAAAATGTAATCCTTAAAAACCTGGCGGAGCGTTCGGAAAACACCCTTTCCCGCGAGCATAAGATTTACCTCTTGCAACGTTACCTGGACCGTTCCCGTCGGGCAACCAACCCTCAGAACTATGACGAAAAAGGCTGTATAAAGAAAGGTAAAAAAACTTGGGTATATTCCAAGCGATACCAGAAAGAACGCGCCAAGATTAAAGAGCTTCACCGCAAGGCAGCGGCGAACAGGAGGTATGCCCATAATGAAGATATCAACCGCTTACGTGCGATAGGTGACGAGTTAATTATCGAGTACATGGATATTAAGGGATTACAAAAGAAAGCCAAGGAAGTAACAATTAACCAGAAAACGGGCAAATTCAACCGCCGGAAGAGGTTCGGTAAAAGCATTCTCAAACGCAGTCCCGGTTACTTCATCAAGCAGGCAAAATATCGGTTTATGGCATCAGGAGGCATCGTAAAGGAAGTTAACACTTGGACATTCAAAGCAAGCCAGTACGACCATATCCTTGACGATACGAACAAAAAAAAACTGTCGATGCGGTGGCATGAACTGCCTGACGGGACAAAAATCCAGCGTGACTTATATTCCGCCTTTCTTCTATATTGTTCCGACAAAAGCCTACAGAATCCAGACAAAACACTGTGCGATGCTTTCTTTGGACAATTTCTGGAATTGCACAATCGTCGCATAGAGGAAATAAAAACCAAGAAGAGGATAGTCATGAACAGCGGGATTAAATTTGATAAAAATAAGAAAGTTAAAGAAATTTCATAAGCATATTTCACAAGTATACATTTTTACGAGGGGTTTGACTTCACCTCTTTCTCTGTAAGGAGAGAAGACGGATTCTAATGTGGCTGGAGGGTCGCTTGTCCGTCGAGTGTTTCCCCTGTGGCGAGTGCTTAATTCCAAAGCCTTCAGGTGTACGAATTAGGAGAAACCATATAAAACACTCAAATCAGAACCCATGGGGCTTGCCCCGTGGTGAAGTCAGAACATTGTGATATTATAAAAGTTTTGCATATATTTCTTTGTTCTTTAATAATCCTTCTTTGTAGAAAGGATTATATTTTTTCTTGCTTTTATCATTTCTATGTATTAAAATATCACTAACATTGTTGTAAGGGGGTATAATATGCGGATATGCTATCTTGGTCCACAGGGTACATTTTCTGAAAAGGCTTTATTAATATATACTAAAGATATTAAAAAATGTGATATAGAAGAGGTATCTTCAATACCCGATATAATTTCCCGTTTAAGCAGCAATGCTTGTGATGAGGCAATTGTACCGATAGAGAATTCAATTGAAGGTTCTGTTAATGTGACATTGGATATGCTGATAAATGATGCGGAAGATTTGATGATTAAAGGTGAAATAATTATACCAATATCCCATTGCCTGATAGCTTGTGATTTAATCGATTTAAATAATATCCGGTATATTATATCCCATCCTCAAGCATTGGCACAGTGCCGACAATTCATAAAAGAAAATATACCTCAGGCACGGCTTATCACAGCTGAAAGTACTGCTAAAGCTGTTCTTGAAGCAAAATATAAAGGTGCTGCTGCGGCAATCGGAAATGAAAGGTCGGCTGAAATTTATGGGATGAAGATACTAGCAAGAGATATACAGGATGTTAAAGAAAATTATACAAGATTTATAGTCCTTTCACATAAGGATAGTGAAATCACGGGGAATGACAAAACATCCATTGTATTTTCGGTTAGCAACACACCGGGAAGCCTATACAAGGTACTTGGTGTATTTGCGGATGAAAATATAAACATGACAAAAATAGAGTCAAGACCCTCAAGAAGAAAATTTGGTGAATATGTATTCTGGGTTGACATAGAAGGTCATAGATGCGATAATCATATTATTACAGTATTAAACAAGTTAAATGGTAAAACGGATTTTCTTAAAATTTTAGGTTCTTACCCTAAATTTAAGTAAAACGGTAGAATGGAGGAATTTGAAATGGTAATTGTAATGAAAGCAGATGCTACAGATAAGCAAATTTCTGAAATGTTGGATTTTTTAACATCACTCGAACTTAAAGTTCATATTTCCCGTGGTGAAGAACGTACTGTTATAGGTATAATTGGTGATAAAAAAAAGCTGAAGGATAAACCCCTTGAATTGATGGAGGGTGTTGAAAAAGTTGTTCCGATAGTAGAAAGTTATAAAATGGTCAGCAGGACCTTCAAACCGGAGTCTACCATTATAAATGTAGATGGTGTAGAAATAGGCGGTAAAGATATTATCATTATGGCAGGTCCATGTGCGGTTGAAAGCAGGGAGCAGCTTTTTGAAAGTGCTGAAGCAGTTAAAAAAGCCGGTGCAAGGTTTTTACGCGGTGGCGCATTTAAGCCGAGGACATCTCCATATTCTTTTCAGGGGCTTGAAGAAGAAGGTTTGAAGATGCTCCGTGAAGCAAGGGAACTTACAGGGTTGAAAATAGTTACGGAGGTAATGGATATACATTCAATTGATTTAGTTTCTGAATATGCAGATGTGCTACAGATTGGCGCAAGAAATATGCAGAATTTTTCCTTACTGAAAGAAATCGGGAAAATACAAAAGCCGGTACTACTAAAAAGGGGGATTGCTGCGACAATAGATGAATGGCTGAATGCGGCAGAATATATTTTGAGCGAGGGCAATAAAAATGTTATTTTTTGTGAAAGAGGAATCAGGACATTTGAAACATATACAAGAAATACACTTGATTTAAGTGCTGTTCCTATTATAAAAAAATTAAGCCACCTCCCTATTATAGTTGATCCAAGTCATGGGACAGGGAAATCCGAGCTTGTAGCTCCAATGTCAAAAGCAGCCATAGCGGCTGGTGCTGATGGTCTTATGATAGAGGTACATCCTGATCCTAAAAATGCACTTTCTGATGGCGTACAATCTCTAACACCAGAGGCGTTTAAAATGCTTACAGATGAAATTAAAGCTATTTCACGCATCATAGGACGTGATTTTGATTGATAAAACACGTTTTAATAGTAGGTCTTGGCTTCATGGGAGGATCCCTTGCAAAGTCAATCAAGAAATATACAGGGATAAAGATAACTGCTCTTGATATAAATGAAGAATATTTAAATAAGGCATTGGAAGAAGGTATTATTTCAAAGGGAATTAAGCAAGTAGATTGTAATATTGATGCAGATGTGGTGTTTATATGTACACCTGTAGGAAAGATAATAGATTGTATTTATGAGATTATACCATATCTAAAAAAAGGCTGTATTATTACAGATATTGGCAGTACAAAAAGATTGATTATGGAGAAAATTGAAAAGATATTACCAGATGATATGTATTTTATTGGGGGACATCCGATGGCAGGAACGGAGAAATCCGGCTTTACAGCAAGTGTTTCGAACCTTTTTAAAGATACAAGCTATTTTATAATGCCCATCAAGAATGTCCCAAATGATATAGTAAAATTATTTGTAGATGAAATAATAATAAAAATAGGGGCAAAACCTGTGATTATAGATTATAATTTACATGATAGATTTGCTGCTATAATAAGCCATATACCACATATAGTATCTGCGGCACTTTCTAATTTTGCCTGTAGCGAAGGTCCTGATGCGATACAGTATGCTGCAGGCGGTTTTAAAGATACAACAAGAATTGCCATGTCGCAGACAGAGATGTGGAAGGATATAGTGATAAGTAATAAAGAAACAATAAAAGAATTACTTCTAAAATACAGTGAAATTCTTGCCGAATTTATATCATACCTTGATAAAGAGGATATAAAATCAATAGAAAAATTTTTTGATGATGCAAGAAGGTATCGCAGCAGCATAGAGTAAAGGATATTTAAAGGTAGATTTATGGAGGTAAATATGGAGATTGAAATAAATGCTAAAAAATCCCTTATGGGTTTAATTAAGGTGCCTGGTGACAAATCTATATCACATAGAGCGATAATGATTGGCTCAATTGCTGAAGGCATAACGGAAATAGAAGGCTTCTTGAGGGGGCAGGATTGCCTTTCAACAATTGAATGTATGCGGAAACTTGGTGTGGATATTGATTTAAATGAAAAGCTGGTTAAAATTAAAGGAAAGGGTTTATATTTAAAAGAAAGCAATTCTATTCTCGATGTTGGTAATTCCGGTACAACCCTAAGACTTATAATGGGCATATTAGCTGGACAAAATTTTGAAACCACATTGACCGGTGATGAATCCATAAAAAAAAGACCTATGGGAAGGATAATAAAGCCTTTAAGCATGATGGGAGCAGATATCAAGAGTCGAGAAAACAACTTTGCTCCTATAAGAATAAGGGGAGGAAAATTAAAAGGCATAAATTATAAAATGCCCATAGCAAGTGCACAGGTTAAGTCATGCATTATGCTTGCAAGTCTTTATGCTGATAAAAAAACCTTAATAGAAGAGCCCTATCCATCTCGGAATCACAGTGAATTAATGCTTAATTGTTTTGGAGCCGATATCAGGGTGGACAAAAATATCATCAGCTGTTACCCTGTTTCAAAACTTTACGGACAAAAGATATCAGTTCCCGGAGATATATCCTCTGCTGCATATTTTATAGTCGCTTCAAGCATTGCGCCGGGGTCTGATGTAACAATTACGGGTGTAAATATCAATCCGACAAGAACAGGCATAATAGATGTAATTCAAAAAATGGGCGGGAATATTGAAATATCAAATCGAAAAATTATAAATAATGAGCCTGTTGCAGATATTACTGTGAAAACCTCATCATTAAAGGGAATTGAAATTTCCGGTGAAATAATACCACGCCTGATAGATGAAATTCCTATTATTGCGGTTGCGGCAGTATTTGCTGATGGCACAACCGTAATAAAAAATGCTGAAGAACTGAAGGTAAAAGAGAGCAATCGTATAAAGACAATGACTCGGGAACTGAAAAAGATGGGTGCTGATATTATAGAAACAGAAGATGGTATGATTATTAACGGTACCCATTGTTTAAGCGGTGCTGAAGTTGAAAGCTATAATGACCATAGGGTTGCCATGTCTTTATCTATTGCTGGAATTATGGCTGAAGGTAAAACAATAATTAAAAATGCAGAATGTGTGGATATTTCTTATCCCGGATTTTATGATACACTTAATAAGCTATAAATATAGGTGGGTTATTAATGAAGAAAAAAGTATTGATTATCGAAGATGAAAAGCAGATAGCCCGTTTTTTACAATTGGAGTTTGAGCATGAAGGTTATATTGTAGCTATTGAATACAATGGACATTCAGGACTGAAGAATGCCTTGGAAAATAATTATGATTTAATAATACTTGATATAATGCTTCCTGGATTAAACGGCATAGAGGTTTTGAAAAAGATAAGAGAAACATCGGACATGCCTGTTATTATGCTAACCGCAAAAGATGAAGTGAAGGATAAGGTTACAGGTCTTGATACAGGTGCCGATGATTATTTGACAAAGCCTTTTTCAATTGAGGAATTATTTGCAAGGGTAAGGGCAGCCCTCAGAAAAAAAGGAAAAATAAATTCGGATATTTTACAATACAATGATATTGTTATGGATTTATTAAAATATGAGATAAAAAGAGATGGAAAGGTTATTGAACTTACTAAAAAAGAATTTGACTTATTGAAATACCTTATTCTAAATAAGAATATTGTTCTTTCAAGAGAACAGATACTTGAAAATGTTTGGGGATATAACTATTTTGGTGAAACAAATGTTGTAGATGTATACATCAGATATTTAAGAAGCAAAATAGATGACCCTTTTGATAAGAAGCTTATACAAACCGTAAGAGGTGTCGGATACACTTTGAGGGATGAAAATAATGAAACTTAGATTTATGTTACCTTCTATAAAAATTAGGATTGCCTTATTATATTCTTTGATATTCTCAATTATATTAATTGTTTTAAATGCTTCTGTACTTTATGGCTTAAAATATTATTTAATATATCAATCTTTTGCAGATATTTCAAATCAAGCCGAAACAATATTAAACAAATTGTCGGTTGTCAAGGGTGATATTGATTTCTCCAATGAAAATTTAGTATTTTCGATACCTGAAAATACATATTTAAAAGTAATTGATAAAAATGGCAAAGTAGTTTATAAATCAAGGGAAACGGAGAATATTAATATACCTTACAAATCAGATATAAACATACCGGTAAAAATTGAAAAAGATGGTATGCATCTTACATACATAAATGAAATTTATAACAGAGACGGTAAGATATTTTATATACAGATTATAAAAAACATGGAAAGCCAATATTTGTTTTTAAAATTGCTTTTTGTGTTAATGGCTTTTGCTGATGCGGTGGGAATTTTGATATCCTTGATAGCAGGCTATTTTGTAACAAGGCAGGCTATAAAACCTGTTGATTATATGGTCAAAGAAGTTAATGACATAGATGCGAGAAAGCTTAACAAAAGGTTAAAAGTATATGGGAATAAAGATGAATTTACAAGACTTGCCGTTACCTTTAACAGCATGCTGGACAGACTGGAGGATTCATTTAGAAGACAGAATACATTTATATCAGATGCTTCACATGAATTAAGGACGCCTCTTTCCATTATAAAAGGATATGTTGATATACTTGATAGATGGGGGAAATATGATAAAAATGTATTACAGGAAGGGATTGAGGCATTAAAAAAAGAAGAGGCAGAAATGGAAAAGCTTATAGAGCGTCTTTTGCTAATAGCAAGGGGAGACAGCAGAAACTTAAAACTTAACAAAGAAACCTTCATATTAAATGATATTCTCAATGAGGTTATAAAAGAAACATCAATGTTAAATAGGAATAGAAATATAGTTTTAAATATGGATGATGAAATTGATATCTTTGCGGATAAAAGCTTGATTAAAGAACTTTTGAGAATACTTCTTGATAATGCGGTTAAATATACGGAAACAGACGGTAAAATAGAGGTGCTTTGTAAGAGAGAAGGACAAAATACTGTTATCAAGGTGAAAGATGATGGGATAGGTATCCCATCCGATGAAATACCATATATTTTTGACAGGTTTTACCGGGTTGATAAAGCAAGAGCAAAAGAAACAGGTGGTGCGGGGCTTGGGCTTTCGATTGCAAAAATCATTGTAGAAGCACATAAGGGCAGTATTATTGTTGATAGTAAAATACACAAGGGCACAGAATTCACTATTATATTTCCATTCTGATAATCCTTTGAGAATCCCACTATATACCTCCATTACCACCAATTTAATATAGACATACAGGTATAATACGTTTATAATGTGTAATTGAAATATGCCGAATCCCCAGAAAAAGGGGTACGGGGGAATTTTTATGGGGTGAATCCATTATTATGGTAGGGTGACCCTTTACCCGAACCCGTCAACTAACCTCGGAGGCAAAAGGGGGAAAATTAATGTCAAATTTACGTATTAAGATTAAGCCTCTCATTGCATCTGTAATAGCAGGATTATTTTTAACACAGTCTGTTTTTGCTGCAACATATACTGTACTTCCAGGGGATAGCCTTTGGAAAATCAGCCAGAAATTCGGCACATCATATAATCAAATAATGTCATTAAACGGTCTTAATGATGTTCTTATTTATCCGGGACAGGTTCTTCAAGTACCGGGTAACGACAACACATACACAGTACAAAAGGGTGACAGTTTATACTTAATAGCTGTAAAATATGGTATTACTGTAGATTCACTTAAAGCTGCAAATGGATATTACAATGATATTATATATCCGGGACAGGTATTAACAATACCAAACGATACAGATCAAACAGCTAAAAGAAGTACCCCGATCGTTAACAGAGGGGCAATAAATAGAGGCGTAATTTCATACACAAATGATGATTTAGACCTTCTTGCAAGACTTATAACTGCTGAAGCAGGCGGTGTATCCTATAAAGCTAAAATTGCAGTAGGGGCTGTAATTGTAAACAGGGTAAAAAGCGGTAAGTTTCCTGCTTCAATCAAAGATGTAATATATCAGGTTGACAGCAATGGATATTATCAATTTACACCTGTTGAAAATGGATGGATAAATAAACCAGCAACGGCAGATTCTATTAGTGCGGCAAGGGAAGCATTAAGCGGTACTGATCCCACAAATGGTTCACTTTACTATTTTGATGACAGTGCAACAAACGGTTGGCTCTGGTCATTACCTGTTGCAGCAAGGATAGACAATATGGTGTTTTCTTACGCAAGGTAAAATAATGCAAATATGAGAGGCAAAGAATCAGCAAAGGGGATACTTAGAAGGGGGTATCTCCTTTGCTATGGTAAGCAGTGTTATTTCACATGAATCTGGATTTATACAAAGTTATAAAGCCAAATATTATAAACATCCCTGCTGAAATATAATGTAAAATCTTTGAAGGGATTTTTTTGTTAAGATATACCCCAATTAAAATTCCTATAACATCGGCAGTAAAAATGCCAAGGGTTGTTCCTACCAATACATTTATTGGATTTTTATATGCTGCTGTTAATGCTATAGCTGCAAGCTGAGTTTTATCACCAAATTCAGAAAAAAAGTATGTACTTATTATAGTTGCAGCAGAGCCGTATTTTGATTTTATTATTTTTTTATCTTCTGTTTGATCATTTTTTAATGCAAGCAAACCAAATACAAGAAAGGAAATCGCAGCAAGGATTCTTATGTATTTTATGGGTATGTATTCAGTTAAATATGTACCAAATGAGACAGCGATACCGTTATTTATTACCGCTGCGATAAAAATACTTAAAAGTACGGTCCTTACCTTTATAAAAGTGGCAAATGCTATTGACATTAGCTGTGATTTATCACCCATTTCTGAAGTAAAAACAAGTATAAAAGATGATATTAATGCATCCATTTCAGCCTTCCTCCTTATACCTTATTATACCTAAAATAAACTTAATTTAAAAATATATCATAAAAGATTATATGTATTAAAAAGCACAATAATATGATAAAATACATTTTGTAGTTATAATCTTTCAAAGAATAAAATTTCTTAGGGCAGTGAATTTTAAAGGGTATATAGGTGATATATTGTGAAAAAAAACGAAGAATTGATAATTGATATAACTGATATGGAGTTTAACGGATACGGTATTTCTTATATTGATGACAAAAAAGTTAAAGTAAAGGGTTGCTCAATAACAGGGCAAAAAGTCATGGCACGGATTAAAAGAATAAAAGGTTGTGTAATTGAAGCAGATTTGCTTGATATCATTGAGAAATCACCCTTAGAGCATGAAAATGTCTGCCAATATTTTGGTGAATGCGGCGGTTGCACATATTTAAACATGTATTATAAAGACCAGCTTAAAATGAAAGAAAACATTGTAAAAAAACTTCTTGATAATGCCGGAATTGAGGGCTATGAGTATATGGGTATTGAAGGAAGTCCGAAGGAATTTGCCTACAGAAATAAAATGGAATACACCTTTGGGAAAGGAAAAAATGGGGAATTAGCACTGGGACTTCATAAAAGGGGCAGGTTTAATGAAATTATAACAACAGAAAACTGCTTAATTGTTGATAGAGATTTTATAAAATTGCTTAAATCAGTATTAAACTATGCCATTGAAAATAAATTGCCTGTTTATGAAGGGAAAAAACATGAAGGGTATTTAAGACATTTGGTTATAAGAAAGGCATTAAAATCAGGCGAGATTTTAGTAAACATTGTTACAACAACAGAAATATTGCATGATTTTACCCCTCTTACGGAAATACTCAAGAATTTAGATTATGAAGGTAAACTTGTCGGTATATTGCACACCTTAAATGATAGTCTTTCAGATGCGGTGGTATGTGATAAACTCGAAATACTTTATGGCAGGGATTATTTTATTGAAGAATTACTTGAACTGAAATTTAGAATAAGCGCTTTTTCATTTTTTCAGACAAATCCATATGGAGCAGAAAGGCTTTACAGTACAGCGAGGGAATTTGCCGGAGACATTTCCGATAAAGTTTTTTTTGACCTTTATTGTGGGACAGGGACCATCAGTATCATAATGGCACCGCTTGCTAAAAGGGTAATTGGCATAGAACTTGTGAGTGAAGCGGTTGAAGCGGCGAAAGAAAATGCTGAACTTAACGGGCTTAAAAACTGCACTTTTATCGCTGGAGATGTTGCACAAAAGCTAAAAGAAATAAACGAAAAGCCTGATGTTGTTATTTTAGATCCGCCAAGAGCAGGTGTCAATCCAAAAGCTATTATGGATATCATAAAATTTAATCCTGAAACAATTATTTATGTATCATGCAATCCTGAATCCCTTGCAAGAGATTTAAAAATGCTTTGTGGAAGGCAGTACAAGGTGGAAAAGGTAAAATGTGTAGACATGTTCCCGCATACATATCATGTGGAGTGCGTAACATTGATGTCAAGAGTTTAGAAATAAAGAACTGAAAAGCTTGTAAATAAAGGGTTTCCTGACATTTAGCTTTTCTACAGGCTGCCATGCCGGATGTGGCAATGTCAGGAAACCCTCGTTTTTATTGATTTCGGGAACATATCAACTACCCTGAAATTTTGTAGTTGAGTTAACAAATTAGATAACCTCCATTTTTGCGGGGGGTTGAGGAAATAGGATAGATGTAATTGATTATTATTATTGTTGATTTGTAGCAGTCTTAATGGTATGATATAAACTGTAAGCTATAAACTAACTGCTTAAAACATTACGCTTTAAGTTTAATTTGGAGGTGATAATGTGGCCGATGAAACTTTTGCAAGTTTTCTATTAAGAAAAAAAGAAGAAGCTAGGTTATCTAACACAAAACTGGCGCGTAATGCTAACATTTCGGCAGTATATCTTGGTGAAATAATTAATGGAAAGAAAATACCGCCAGATAAAAAAACACAATATGCACTAGCCGATGCGCTAAATCTTTCATATGAAGATAGAGTTATGTTTTTCAATTTGGCCGCATCTGAACGGGGAGAATTACCTGTTGATGTTTATGATTATTTACTTGATAATGATGATTTAATATCTGAGATACGAGAAAAGCAAACTGCAGAAAAGATTGGAGATAAATATGAAAAACGTTAAACCTATTAAAAAGGCAGTTGTGGCTAAAAGACACACTGCACAATACAGAATGCACAAATACTTTGCACGAAGACCATATAATGTCTTTCAAAACTTAATTAAGCATTATACTAACAAAGGTGATATTATACTTGATTGTTTTTGCGGTGGAGGAGTAACCGTTTTTGAAGCAGCCGCATTGGAAAGAAAAGTGATTGGGGTAGACATTAATCCTTTAGCTACATTTATTACAAGAATGCAAATGTTTAATGGAGACATAGATTTACTAAAAGAAGTGTATTCAGATTTTATTAAACAGGAGAAAAAGAAATACAATAATTGGTACTATATTAACTTTGGCGATGATGAAGGTGTATGTGAATGGATAGAGTGGGTATATCAAGTAATGTGCCCCAAATGTAGTAGTGTATTTGCCTTAACAGAGGATAGAAAGATTCGTAATGGTTTGTTTTCATGTATAAATGAAAAATGTGAAGGACATGATGGACTTAAGCGTATAGAATGTTATCCTGCTGGTAGTAAACCTATAAGAGCAAGATATTTTTCAAAAAAGAAAAAAGAATTTATCGTACGTGAAATAACTTCTTTTGAACAACTATGTGATAATCGTGATTATGATGCTATAATTAGACAATTAAAGCATGTACCGAATTTTATTATTCCAATGGATTGGGATAGGCAACATGAAGATAAACTAAAAGAACGTGGGATTATTGAATATAAAGATCTTTTTACAGATAGAAATTATGCTATAAATTGTTGTATTTTCAACGATATCGTTAGTATGAAGAATGAGTTGCCATATGATATTTATGAAATGCTTTATTTCCTTTTTAGTTCATCGCTTCGATATACAAATAAAATGACTAGAGTTACGGATAATTGGGAAGGTGGTAAGCCAACGGCTATGGACAAGCATGCCTATTGGCTACCAAATCAATATGTTGAAACTAACGTAATAGATATTATTGAGAAACGCGCAAAAAGTATTTTGAGTGGAGTTAAGTACTCGAAAAAAATGCTACCTTTAATATGTAAAGAGGCAAAAGACTTTCAAGAGTTGCAACAAGAAGGTAGTTATCTTGTCATGAATAGAAGTTCAACCGATTTACCAATTCCGGACTGTTCTGTAGATACAATAATAACTGACCCACCCTATGGGAGTAATGTTCAATACGCAGAATTATCTGCAGTTTGGAATGCATGGTATAGTTTGTTTAGCGGGTTAAATGGCTACATTTTTAGAGATGAAGAAGCTGTAATGAATAGAAAAATTAAAGTTAAAGGTGCAAAAACAGAGTTAGATTATGAGGAGTTGTTGTATAGAATTTTCACTGAATGTTACAGAGTATTGAAACCAAGTGGTTATTTAGTATTCACTTTCAACAACAAAAATATTAAAGTTTGGATTACCATGATGAGAGCAGTTGCTAGAGCCGGGTTTTACTTACCTGAAGATGGGGTCCTATTTCAAGATTTCATTGAGTCATATAAAAACACAGCGCACCTAAGATATGCAGGTAATATCCATGGAGATTTTATATATTCATTTAGGAAAGGAGAAAACCCAGCAAAAGCAGATTTAAATGGCTATAATCTACAACAGATTATTGAGATAACTGTCGAGCAAACTATAAAAAACATATATAAAAGAAAGAAACAGTATAAAACGACAGAACTTTACCAAAAGATTTTTTCAAAATTGGTGGGAGTTTTGATGGCTTATATTACCGAGCATCTTGATAATGAAGATGAAATGCTAAGGGTTGAGCAATATTCTGACGACTATGTAGATACCGTCCTTAAAAAATATTTGGACTATAAAGATGGAAAATGGATCCGAAAGGAGCAGTAATTTGTGAAGAAATTACTTGAACAGCAAAAAATTTACTATAATAACGAACTACAGGAATTTGTTTATGGTTTGGAATGCAAATATAAATTTCGCGACCTTACGAATAGATATCATAACCTAGTAAATTTTTCGGAAAATGCTGATACACCTTTTCTTAATTGGTTTAGATATAGAGAAGGATTTTCAGGTAAATTAATTAAAGAACTTATTAAAGATTCCGGGGCCAAAAAGGATGAAATCATATTAGATCCATTTAGTGGTTCAGGTACCACGCCAGTGGTTGCTGTATTAAACGGATATAATGGCCTAGGTATTGATGTAAATCCCCTGTCAACTTTTATTGCAAATGTGAAAATGAGTAAATATTCACGCGATGAGCTTTGCGTATGTAGGAATATGGCTAAAGATATACTGAACTTACCATCTCAATGCACGAACAGATTCGATGATATTCGGAAATATTTTACTGAAAAAAATTATTCTGATCTGTGTAGTTTACGTGAATACATTGATACTATATCTAACCCAAGAATAAGAGACATATTCCTGACTGCTTTTTTATGCATTATTGAGTCATCTTCAAATAGACGACGTGACGGAAATGGACTGAAAACTGTAAAAACAAAAATTAATGATGTAAAAGAATTCTTCTATAAGAAATTAATGGATATCGTAAAAGATTTGGAGGAAAGCTCAAAGGGGAATTTAGGACAAGGCCTATGTATTACTGGCTCTGCTATAAATTTACATGACATTTTTATGCGTGAGTATGGTGAAACTAATAAGAAAGTAGGCACTATAATTTTTTCCCCGCCTTATCCAAATTCATTTGATTATTTTGAATCATATAAGCTTGAATTGGTGTTTGGTGGCTTTTCAAAAGATATTAGTGGAATAAAAACTTTTAGAGAACAAGCTGTACGATCATTTGTTGGAGTTAAGGCACAGGAAACATGTGATTATTATATAGATTTATTTGCGGATGAGATTGAAAAAGCTATACCATTAAAGGAATCTGAAACAGGGAAAAAAGATTCTAGAACGCGCAAAGTGCCCAACATGATAAAAGGATATTTTGCTGATATGAGAGAAGTAATACGACAATGTGGCTTATGTTTAGAAAAAGACAAAAAAGTATACATAGTAATCGACCAATCAGCTTATGTTGGAGTAATTATACCAACAGATTTATTATTAGCTTATATATCGGAAAGTGTTGGGTTTAATGTTGTAAGTATAACCGAATGTAGAAAAGCTAGAACATCTACACAGCAATTAAAGAAATACCCGTACTTAAAAAATGTTTTACGAGAGAGTATAGTTGAATTAATAAAAAAATAAGAGTTGAAAAGCTGCCACAGAGAATTTATCTGTGGCAGCATGATTTTATAACCAATTTTTATATGTTATAAAATTATTAAGCAATTGATCATTTGGACATGTTTCGATCTCTTTAGTGCTTTCTAAAATTTCACTTATAATTTTTTCTCCTCCAGGCTGCAAAATTATGTCTTTTGTGCCAGGAGTTATTATACCAGGCCATATGAGAAGGTGATTTTTCAAATAAACAAATTGATTATATAAAGTCGTTTTTGATGACCAAATATCTATTATTTTAAGCGTTGTATCAAATTTTTCATTGAGTGCAGCTAAGACAATATCTTTATTTGCTTCATTTAGTGTTTCGATGCGAGGATATGTTTCCCGAAGATATGAGATTCTTTCAACAGCTTCACTAACACCTCGATCGCCTAAATCTTTAGCAATAAACAAAGCATACGCAAACTCGAATTTTGATATCTTTTTAACTTGCGATAATACTTTCAGGGCAAAACGATATGGGAAATGTGGAATGCGTGTTATAGGTGCAAGTTTATAAAACTTTAAAAGCTGCTCCTGAAAGATTGGAATAGCATCTTCAAAGGAAGTGCAATCAAAAAATTTGCGTCCAATCTCAGTAACATAAAATTTACGTTCCCTTTCAATAATTGCACCTATTTTTACTGCATGCGAAACATTATTGTGGTCAATAGCAATAGATTTACGAGGGAGGCCAATACTAAAAGAATCATATTTTCGTAAAGTGGGCATAACGCATGAATTCAAATATGATTCAAGGCTATAGTCCCCAATAGTAGTAAAGTGACCACGTTCTACACCTGCAGTACGAGCTTTTGGTTCAAATATGAATTCACGTGAAATATTTGCTGGGTCTCGGTTAACTTCAGCTACACGTAATAAGATCTTATCAGCAATATCATCAATTCCGAGTTGCTCTGTGGCTTCAATAATAATTGGAGCTTCTCCATCACCACCATCGGTTATTTTTTGGCCAGTTGCTAACTTTAAGTTAAGTTTATCTATATAGTCAGCAAGTATACGATCTTGATCTCTTAATGCTTGAATAACTGTATGAAGTGTACTAAATTTTTCAGGATCAATATCTTCAAAGTTCGTTACTTCATCAGCAATAATGATAGGAATAATAATATAAGATATTTTGTCTGGATTACTTTCTACTTTTCTTAACGAACGACCAACAGCTTGTATTATATCAATTATTGAATTTTTGGGATCTGCAAAATAAACAGCATCAATAATAGGAACGTCAACGCCCTCGGTTAAACATCTTGCATTGGATATAACCCCATACGGTGATGATACGAACTCATCAAATATTTCCTTGCGTGTGCCTGCACTCATAGTGCCATTTATATGATCACAATAGATGTCCGAAATACTTATATTTTCAGAAACACCTGCAATTACTTCATTAAGGCTTGTACCATCAGTAGATGTAATGAATAATTTAGCAGATTCAATATCTCTATGATAAGAGATTACTTTGCTTATTCCAATGTCATTCATAGTCTTGGCTAAAAGTACTTGTTTAAACAGGTTTTGCGCATCTACTTCTCTGTCACCAATATTCAAAATTAAGTTATTTTCAATTATGTTTTTTAGTTCTCCTTCTTTCATACAACAAAGGACAATTTTATAATCGCTTATTATACCTTGTTCTATAGCACTTCTAAAAGGTAGCGATGTAAAGGTAGGCCCATATTGTTCATAATTATCCATAGAAAAAATTTCGTAATTATATTCATAAGCACGGTTTATAATACGTGGATTAACAAATCGTTCTGTAGCTGTCATAAAAAGGCGCTTTTTTGCAGGAATAAAAGTGTCATGCATACCTAAAACAAACATTTTGCTATCTTTATTACCAGCTGTTCTATGAGCTTCATCGAAGAAAGCAATATCAAAATAAAAATCTTCTATCTTCTGCAGTGCACTCACAATCGAATCTAGTGACTGATAAGTTGAAAAAATTACTTTATCTTTAGGGGTATCGAATAAAATAAATTCAGCAATTTTTTCCGGATCTGTGGTTACAGGAACCCCAATATAAGTTGCATCTATCTCAAATTCATCGTACTCAGCTTTACGAGCACCTTGAGCAACAGTATTATCACTGCATACACAAAGATATGTGAAAGGAGTACTGGCTTGAGGCATCCAGGCCTCGAGTGTTTGCTTAATGAGAGCAAGATTAGGAGCAACAAAAAGAACGTATTTTGCATTTAATTTTTCTTTTATCCACAAAGCTGTTAAGGTTTTACCGGTACCGCAAGCTGCAAGCATTTTACCACGCGATTCAGTTGCAAAACCATCCAATACTTCTGAAATCATTTTAATTTGATGTGGTTTGGGAGTGAATTTTTCTGTTGTACTAGTTAAAGTACCAGTTGTGGCATAAACATATAACCATTCAAAGAAATCAGGTTTGAGGCTAGTTAATTCGTCACGAAGAATCATAAACTGATTTTTCTTTTTATATGCTTGTTGTGGAAGTTCATAACAATTTGCAAAGATACATCTTTCATCTGCGTGCTCTGATTCTGCCCAAAATGACGTTAACTCCTCATATGAAGGGGCTTCTTGACCGCTCCTAAATTTTGCTTGATAAGCTACAGAAGTACCGTCTTCTTTTATTAACAAACCATCTACGCCACTGTCGCGCTTTTCTAATTTAATTTTTTGCCGTAACTCCGCTGGTATATCGCTTTCCATATATAATTCGGATATCATATACATGTTTTTGAAAAAAGTAAAATAAGCGAAGACGAATTGCTCGAAAGCAGTACCTTTTTCTTTAACATTTTCAATAGATTCAATTGCGGACTCCAATTCATCCCAAGATGAGTATTTTTTTGAAAAAACACTATGAAATATCATACAATGACCCCCTATACTTTATTTATATCGATTTCATCATATGTTACGTCAAAATATGGCAATGTTATTGCGTTTATCTCTTCTAATACATCGATTGTATTTATCAATTCTGCTGATAAATTATTTATTACGTAAATAACAATTTTACCTGAATACTCAAAAGCCAGAGAATCTTTCAGACAATGATGCAAAGTATATTTTTCCTGTACTAATAGCTTATCTAAAATAAATTCCCATTCTTTTATTCGCCTAAATCCATTAATATTATCAGGTAGTTTGTCTTTAATAGAAGGTGTTCTCCAATCAGGTAGTAATCCGGCGATATAAAAAGGTAGTTTTGCTCCACAGTTCGGACAGTATCTACTTTCAGAAGACATTTTTGTATTGCAGATTTCGCAAATATTATACAGTGGGGCTTTGCAAATATTGCATTCTCTCAAACCGGCAGGTATTTGAAAATTACCGCATTTTTGACAATAATAGACACGTCCTGTGGGCTTTAATGTAATTGTTGATTTATAAATATTAGGGTTTTCGCTTGCTTTTTGTAATTTGAGATTGTTTCCACAAATCCTACAATAAGAATCATCACTTACTATCGGATTTCCGCAAACTTCACAAGCAGATTTACTAATAAATTGGAGGTATTCTTTATTTTTAATAAAATCATAGAATTGTTGTTCTAATGCAGCTTTATCACTCTCCATAAGGTGGTAATCTCTATGTATATCACTTATTACATACTCAGAAGCTTCTTCCGAAAGGTTACATAAGGATTGGATCTTAGCTTTATCTAAACAGTCACATGCCCTTAATATAGCTGTTGGAGCTAAAAGTTCAGCAGCAAACATTTCTGCTTCTCTTTCTAATACCCAATAATCATGGTTATTTTGAATATTAAATGTTGAAGGTATGTCGAAATCTTCAAAATGTCTTAGAAAAATATGGCCAAGTTCATGTGCTTTCGTAAAACGAATATGTCCAATGTTGCGATTTTGAGTTTTATAAATAGTAATATATATTCTCTGGCCCTTTATTATCTCATATTGAGTTATCGCACTAATATTGTTGTCTGAAACAAAACTATTTGGAAGAGGTATACTTGTGGTTAACACCACCTCTTCTTCGGAAAAGCTTAATATTCCATTTGTTTTGTATATATTGTCTACATCTATAGGAAGAGAAGAAGCACCGCTGGAAAGTAATACTTTTCTGGCGGTACGTTTAACATGGCTTCTTCTTGGTTGTTTAGGTATGAAACTTGCGATGGGAGACCCCTCCTTAATTTCTAATCATCAGTAGAAATTCCTTGCTGTTCTAAAAGGAATTTAATATAAGTTGCCATTTGATCCATTGTTTCTTTTGAAACATCCTTAGCTCGAAATAAAGTTTTAACCAATTCTTCCGATTTTGATAAACTCTCTAAAAGCTCATCGCCTTTACTTTTGGTGGAACGAACAAGTTCGTCTGCAGATTCCGATTCTGAAACAAGTTTAATAACAGGAACACCTAGTTCATAGGAAATCCTACTAAACACTTCATATTCACATAAGGTTTCACCATTTTCTAACGATACTAATGTTTGAATAGGAATGTGTAAATTTGAAGCTAAATCCGATAAATTGATCCCTTTACTTTCTCGAACTTTTTTTATTTTTTCACCTATAATATGAGGATCGGAATCAAGATACAATTCTTTCATATATGAATCATAATCTGTAGCGTTACTTATATATCCACCCGCCTTTAAAGCTTCTTCAATTGGAATATTCAAAACTTTACATATGGCTTTAATGTTTTTAATAGAAGGATTTTTCCTATCACCGTTTTCAATTCTATGAATTTCTGTGTGACTCACACCAGATTTTTCTGCTAAAGCCCATTTTTTCATTCCTGCAGCTTCTCTTGCGGCTTTAAGAAATTTACCAATAGCCGTTTCGGCCATAAAATTCACCTCCTGTAAACAAAGTGTAGCACAAACCGAACCAAAACGCAATACTTTATTCAAAATTAATTTTTATAGATTGACAAAAGGTTCGGTTTTTAGTAGAGTAATATTGGAAGTACATCAAAGACCGGTTAAACGGTTTTTTTATTGAAGCAAACCGAACCTAAAAGTTCATAAGGAGGAAATATGATTATTAATACTAATTATGTTCGAACCTTAGCGTTAAAAGAAAACCTGTCTGGAGCTCAATTAGCACGAAAAATGGGTGTTTCTATTTCTGAAGCAAACAGAGTTTTAAATGGTGAACGAAAAGGTGGAATAAAAGTAATGACCGGCTTAATGAGAGCTTTTCCAACTGCGGATATAGATAAGCTTTTTATTTTACCCATTACCGAACTAAAAAGTTCAATAAAGCCTAAAGATGTTGGTTTAGTTCCAAACTTAAATTATATCAAATCATTGATGGTAAAAAAAGGATGGTCAGGGAGTGACCTTGCTAGGCATATGGGTGTTTCAATTACTGAAGCAAATAGGGTTCTTAGAGGTGCAAGAAAAGGAGGAAAAAAAGTCATTGGAGGCTTACTAAAAGCCTTCCCAGAAGAAGATTGGAAGAATTTGTTTATAAACGTTAAATGATGAACTAAATCTAAGGAAGGTGTAGGTAATGCAAGACTCTATGAACAATGCAAAAACGCAGCCAATAATTTCAATGCCCATAAAGGGCAGACCATACAAGCATCAGGTCCATGCTTTCAATTTCATCTGTAGTCTATTTGGACTTTTGAAGGGTGGTGGTTTTCCTACCATTTCCGGATGGGGTGCAGCGCTCCTGATGGAAATGGGCTGACCAGCACCGGGAAAACGCTTGTCTCAATCGCCATTATAGGAGCATTGCTTGCTGCAGGAAGAATAAAACGTGTGCTGATAGTTGCACCGCTATCCATACTTGGAGTGTGGCAAGATGAGTTTAAACGGTTCGCAGATTTTCCATATCAGCTTATAGTCCTTAATGGCACGATATCAAAGAAAATTCAACAGCTTAGATTTCTAACTGGCGAGGGTGTCCATGTGGTGGTAGTCAACTACGAATCTGCATGGAGAATGGAAAAGGAACTGGCAAACTGGCATCCTGACCTTATCATTGCCGATGAAGGACATAAAATTAAAACTTATAATACAGCAGTTTCAAAGGCAATGCACCGGTTAGGCTCACTTGCCCGGTATCGGCTCTTACTGACAGGAACGGTTATAACCAACAAAGCCATAGATGTATTCAGCCAATATAAATTTCTCGATCCACGTATTTTTGGTAACAGCTTCTATGCCTTCAGAAACCGGTATTTCAACATGGTCGGCTATGGCAACCATACGCCAGTCCTGAAAAAATCAATGGAACAGGATTTGATGAAAAGGATCCACAGCATTGCGTTCCGGGCGACCAAAGCGGAGTGTTTGGATTTGCCGGAAACTACCGATATTATTCGCTACATTGAGCTTGAGCCTGTAACTTTGAAGAAATATAAGGAACTTGTCAAACAAAGCTATACTGAGCTGTCAGCAGGGGAAGTAACAGCTACAAACATACTAACACGCTTGCTTCGTCTTTCGCAATTAACCGGTGGCTTCATCGGAAGCGATGATGGCGGAAGAATTGAACAGGTTAGTGATGCTAAACTAAAGGCTCTAGAAGATATCCTTGAAAGCAGCATTCAAGAAGGACATAAGCTGGTTGTCATAGCAAGGTTCATCCCTGAAATCCATGCCATATGCAGGATGCTGGGAAAAAAGAATATCGGCTATGCGTGTATTTATGGAGCGATTAAGGATCGCCAAGAGCAAGTCAGCCGGTTTCAATGTGACCCTGATTGCATGGTATTCGTAGGACAGATTGCAACTGCAGGACTCGGTATTACGCTGACCGCTGCAAGCACAATGGTATTTTACTCCCTTGATTACTCAATGTCGAATTTTGAGCAGACAAAGGCCCGCATCCATAGAGTTGGGCAGAAGAACGGCTGCACATATATCTACCTTATCGCCAAAGGGACTGTGGATTCAAAAATCCTGACTGCTCTACGCAATAAGGCAGATCTTGCAAAAATGCTGATAGACGACTACCGCAAAGGAGCAAACCCCTTTGCCCCGGAGGGAGGTGAAAGCTATGAGCAATAATGCAATGTTTGAACTTGCTGACCGCCTGAAGGAGCTGCGCGAAGCAAAGAAGGCTGCGGAAGAGGAACTGAAAAGCATCAATGCGGAGATTGACGATGTTGAATACCGCTTGTCTGAGCTGATGATCAGCAGCGAGACGCAAAACTTTACAAGAGCAGGAACAATGTTCTGCCTTTCAACGACAACAAGAGCCAGTGCTGCCGCTGGCATGAAGGAAGAACTGTTTGATGCCCTGCGCAGTAAAGGCTTTGGAGGACTCATCTATGAAACAGTCAATGCAAATTCCCTGTCGGCATTTGTTAAAGAACAGATTGCTGAGAATGGGGACGAGCTTCCGGACTGGTTGAAAGGCCTTGTGAATGTCTTCGAAAAGACAACAGTAACTGTGCGGAAAGCAGCAAGGTAAATAAGTTCAAAGAGCAATGCTCCAATATCAATGCTCAAAGAATAACGATTCAATGAACAAAATGATATAGATTACGTTTCAAATTCATAATTACGGAGGTATAAAAGCATGAAAAACAATAAACTCGTAACTATCAACGAAAATACAGGTTTTCTTCAACTCGCTGATTTCAATCTTGATGAGGCAATGGCATCGGAACTTGACGGTCTTGACATGACTTTTGAACGCATAAAAATTCCGTCTGCAGGTAGCACAGTATTTGAAGTGCCTGGGGAGAATCCCGGAGAACCGGATACTGTGAAAGAATTCTCAGCGGTAATCCTTTATCATCATCCACTTTATGCATATTACAAGGACAAGTATACCGGAGGCAGTAACCCGCCAGATTGCGGAAGCTTTGATGGTGTAACCGGTGAAGGAGACCCCGGAGGAAGCTGTGCCAAGTGTCCATATAATCAATTCGGTTCAGGGGAAAACGGCAGCAAAGCCTGCAAGAACCGTCGCAGGATATATGTCCTGCGTGAAGGGGAGATTTTCCCGCTGATACTCTCTTTGCCCACAGGATCGTTGAAGGAGTTTTCCCGCTACATCAAAAGGCTGCTTTCTAAAGGCAAAAAATCAAACAGCGTAGTTACCCGCTTTTCTTTGAAAAAGGCAACCAACTCAAGCGGTATCACCTATTCCCAGGCTCAGTTTGCAGTAGATCGGGATCTGACCGCTGACGAATATGCGTTGATATCCAAGCTTTCAGAGCAGGTCAAAGCATTCAGTACCCGCGTTGGCCATGATACTGAACCTGTCAGTGAAGACGTAATAAACGTAGACCCTGAAACAGGCGAAATTGCAGAGCCGCTTAAGTGATCAAATGCCCTATCGGAGATGGAAGTTCCTCTCCGATAGGGCGGAAAGGAGAACCGCATGGGATATAAATGTGTTTATACACTTGCTGAGATACAGGAGTATCTGAAAAACACTAGCTTATTTGCTTTCGACTTTGAAACCTCACCCCGCGATAAATGGAGGAACGAGAAAAGTGCTGCTCTGGATGCTCATAAGGCCGATATTACAGGGATCAGTTTTTCAGTATCTGACGGAACCGCTATATATGTTCCCCTTAAACACCGCAACGGGCGAAACGCAGAGAACCAGACGGCAATATGGGAGTATCTGAAATTACTATTCGAATCCAAAGATGTAATAAAGGTTGCCCATAACCTGGCTTTTGAGTCTATGTTTCTTTACGCAAGAGGTATTGTCCTTCAAAAGCCTTGTTATGACACTATTGCAGCATCACAGCTTACATTGAAGAGCAAGTGGGAGTTCAGAAGTCTTGCTGACAGCGGACTTAAGACACTTGCACCCGCGCTGTGTAAAGCGGAAATGACAGAATTCTCAACGGTAACTGACGGTCGCCTTTTCGATGAATTGAATCCCCAAGATGAGCAGACCATCCGCTATGCTTGTGCTGACAGTGATTATACTCTTCGCCTGTACCATGTTTTCAATCAGTGGTTTGATAGGTTTTTACCTAAACACAGAACCATTGTGGAAGAGGTGGAATCGCCCACATCAGTGTATGTCGGGATAATGAAGTATAACGGCATATTGGTGGACAGGTCAGCCATGCTGAAAAAACAAGCGGAAGCTGCGGAAAAGATCGGCAGTATCAGGAGTGAGATTGCTGGAATTATCGGCAACGTAGAGATAGGGGCAAATGCTTCAACTTCGGCATTTAAGAAGTATCTTTTTGTGGATCTCGGTCTTCCGGTTATGAAAACAACCGCAAAACATCAGGAAGCTGCCGACGATGAAACCATGATTCTGTTAAAAGAATGGTGTGAATCCAACCGGCCCGAGCTTGTACGCTTATTTGATCTGGTGCAGGATTATCGCAAGTGGGGAAAACTCAAATCCACCTATATAGACGGTTATCTCCGATTTATTGATGAGAACACCGGCAGGATTCACCCGGACCTTATGCCGCTGGGTACGGAGACAGGGCGGTTTGCTTCAAGAAACCCGAACATGCAGAATTGTCCGCAGAAAGACAATGACCCAATAGGTGTACGAAAATTTATCATTGCGCCAGCCGGAAAGGTTCTTTTATCCCTTGACTTTTCGCAGATAGAACTGCGTGTCGGAGCGTTTTATTGCAAGGACAAACGGATGCTGGAAACCTATCGTGCCGGCGGTGACATCCATGCACAGACCACTTCGGTTATTTACCGCATTCCTTTTGAGGAGGCAGCAGACAAAAATGCTCCACATTATAAAGAGCGTAGGACCATTGCAAAGAACTGCAATTTCGGTGTGTTCTATGGCCTGTTTCCTACTGGCTTACAGAGAACACTTAAATTTAAAGCTGGGCTGAACCCAACTTTGTCCGAATGTGAGACCATCATTCAAAACTTGAAATCCGGATACCCCGGTCTTGCCAAATGGCAGGATGAGGTAAAAAAGCGGGCTGCTGTAAGCTGCTATTCAGAAACATGGCTGGGCAGGCGAAGATACTTGCTGGGAATTCGGTCATCAGATTGGGGCAAGAAGTCGTTTGCCGAGCGGTGCGCATTAAATACACCTATTCAGGGTACAGCGGCAGATATTCTAAAGCTTGCCTGTGGGCGCATCATCAGTGGACTTCCCGAAAGGCTTTGGCTGAAACCTATGCTGCAGATACATGACGAGCTGGTTTTTGAATTACCGGAAGACAAGGTGGACGAAGCAGTTGTTTTTATAAAAGAGTGTATGGAAACACAACCCTTCCCTGAATTTGATGTACCTATTGTGGCAGAGGCTTCGGTAGGAAGAAATTTTGGAGAAATGAAAGAAATGGAGGATTGATATTATGACTAATTTACAGGTTTTTAAGAATACAGAATTTGGAGAACTTAAAGTACTCGTTATTGATGGAAAGGAATACTTTCCTGCAACGGATTGTGCAAGGATGCTAGGATATAGTAACCCTCGCGATGCGATACAACGCCATTGCAAACCAGACGGGGTCGTGAAACACGACGGGGTCACCTTAACTAAAAATCAATATGGTGTCTCGACTGAACAGCATGTTGAACGGACTTATATTACAGAAGGAAATCTATATCGCCTTATTATACGCAGTAAACTTCCTGCCGCTGAACGCTTTGAGAGATGGGTATTTGATGAAGTGCTTCCTACGATCAGAAAACATGGAGTCTATGCAACGGATAAAGTTATCGAAGAGATGATTTCCAATCCAGAGTATGGTATAAGGATTTTCTCTGAACTGAAGGCAGAACGCGACAGACGGAAAGCTTTAGAAATAGAAAATGCAAAGAATAAACAGATTATCAGCGAGTTAAAGCCCAAGGCAAGCTATTACGATCTCATATTGCAAAATAAAAGCCTTGTGCCGATCAGCAAGATTGCCAAGGATTACGGAATGTCTGGCCGCGCTTTCAATAAGCTGCTTCATGAGCTTGGAGTACAGTACAAAATGGGAAACTGCTGGCTTTTATATCAGGAGTACGCCGATCAAGGATACACGCAGTCCAAGACCCACGCTATTGATGCAGAAAGAAGCGTAATGCACACATATTGGACACAAAAAGGAAGGCTATTTATCTATGACCTTCTTAAAAACAAGAAAGGTATATTGCCTGTAATCGAACGTGAACAAAAAAGCGCATAGGCAGGGGGTAATACCATGAGTATCAGCAAGTTTAACGCGGAAGGATATTACGACCCCACACCTTATGAAGCATTGCTTAGGATTGAGCGAGAGGCCAGGAAAGCGCCTTACAGACCGATGGTATTTATCTGCAGCCCATATGCTGGAGATATAGAACGTAATATCCGTAAGGCTCAGGGGTACTGCCGCTTTGCAGTGAGCAGGAATTGCATACCTATTGCTCCGCACCTCTTGTTTCCGCAGTTTATGGACGACGATGATGAACAAATGCGAAATCTGGGCTTGTACTTTGGCATGGTATTGATGTCAAAGTGCTCAGAAGTGTGGGTATTTGGCAGAAAAATTACTAAAGGGATGTCCATTGAGATTGAAAAGGCAAAGCAGCGCAGCATTCCGATCCGGTATTTTAATGAACGATGCGAGGAGGTGCAGTATCAGTGAGCATCTCATTCCCTAAAGAACTGGCTGACCGGAAGCAATGGATCTGCTGGCGTCTGGAACCAAACACAAAGGACGGAAAAGACAGTAAAATTCCTTATAACCCCTTAACCGGCAGAAAAGCCTCAAGCACTAATCCAAACGACTGGTCGACCCTTGACGATGCGATTGCGGCAAAAGAACAATATCTCTATACCGGATTGGGTTTTGTATTCGCAAAAGGTGGAGGCTTAGTAGGGGTTGATATCGATCACTGCCGCGACAAAAATACTGGGGAATTAAACGATACCGCCAAGGCTATCCTTGAGCGGTTTCCGTCCTATACGGAAATCAGCCCTTCAGGAACTGGGCTTCATATTTTCTATAAAGGGGAGATGCCCGCCAAGGGCAATAAAAACACTAAAACCGGCGTTGAAATGTATGCCCACAGCAGATACTTCACAATGACTGGCGAGCGACTGCCAGGGACTCCTGATTACATTGCTGAAGATAACGGGGCACTGGCCTGGATACATGAGAATTATATCAAAAGTAAAAAACGGAGAGGAAAAAGCAAGAAAGACAGTAAGGTGGTTAAGCTAGAGCCGCTTACAGATGAAGAAATTCTGGAGAAAGCCCGTACAGCCGAAAACCATAAGGAATTTGATCTGCTATGGGAAGGAAAATGGCAGGAAGCAGGGTATCCGAGCCAGTCCGAAGCCGACCTTGCCCTTTGCTGTATGCTGGCTTTCTGGTCAGGCAAAAACAAAGAGCAGATGGACAGGCTGTTTAGAAATTCCGGGTTATTCCGGGAAAAGTGGGATACGGTACATCATGCAAGTGGAGCAACATATGGGCAGGAGACACTGGATAAGGCCATTGAAGTTACAGAGAACGTATACAGCCGCGAAAGCGAGTCAGTTATCTTTGAACATGAGGGCAGGTATTACCGCACCAGAGGCGAAAGTGTGTATCCTATAACAAATTTTATCATTCAACCGGTGGAGATGATTGTATCGGAAGATGAAACGCAGATGACTGCTGACCTTATTACAATCCGTGATGAAATATACCGCCAGACATTTATGACTACCGACTTCAATAACATCCAAAAATTTAAAAATATCTTGAACCGCCGGACAATATCCTTAGGCTATTTTGGCTCAGAAGGAGATTTGGAACTGCTGAAAGGTTATATATCCGAAATGGAGTGGATACGGAAAACAGGGGTCAAGGCTCTTGGAATTTATGAGCATGGCGGGCGGATGGTATATGTTTCAACGGATGGTGCCATTGAAGCAGGAGGCAACATTGTTGAAGATATCGTGCAGCTTGATAAGTATAAAAGCATAACAACCGATATCCTAACCTTTGAGCCATTGACAAAGAAACAGCTTATTATGCTTGGTGAATGGCTCCTCAGCTATAACGAGCCCATAAAAACGGTATCAGTAATGGCCTGGGTGGCCGGATGCTTCATTAAACCGCATCTTAAAAAATCAGGCATCAAGTTTCCTCATTTATTGCTTGTCGGAGAACAAGGCAGCGGAAAAAGTAATACATTGGAGCGGGTTATTCTGCCGGTATTTTCGTGCAGCAAAATCCGCGCGGCTACGCAGGTTACTGCATTTACACTGATGAAGGAATCTGCATCATCGAATCTGATACCGCAGTTGATGGATGAGTTCAAGCCTTCAAAGATAGATAAGTTAAGGCTAAATGCCTTATACAACCATCTTCGAGATGCATATGACGGCCATGAAGGTGTCCGCGGTAGGGCGGATCAAAGTGCTGTTACTTATGAACTGTTGGCGCCTATTATTGTAGCTGGTGAGGAATCGCCGGATGAAGCGGCTATCAGGGAACGAAGCATTGAATTGCTTTTCAGCAAGAAAGACTTAAAACCAGCCAGCCATAGGCAAGCATTTTATAAGTTGTGTGCAAAAGCGGATCTGCTTGGCAGCTTCGGTCGGAGCCTGCTGGATATAGCACTCAGAGTATCGCCCGTGGATGCGGAGAAATGGTATGAGGAAGCAAAGTCAGAGATATCTGATGAGTTTCCATCTCGTATCGTCAATAATCTCGCCTGTTGCTATGCCGGATTGAGCCTAGTAAACAAACTGTGTGAATTCCTTAATGTTACATGGTCTGAAGTGTTTCCCATTAACAAAGGGGCGTGTATTCGATATCTTCAAAACGGTGTGCAGGAATACTTGCTGGATGGCGGCAGCAACAACAAGACTATTGTAGAACAGACGCTGGAAATCATGGCCCGGATGAAACTGGCTCCGAATCAAGACTACACTTTTGATAAAGGAGGCAATGTTATCGGGATTCGTTTCTGTGATGTATATGACCGCTATACCAAGTACAGACGCGATTATGCAATCACAGGTGAATGTCTTCCGTATAACCAGTTTCTGAAGCAATTGAGGCAAAGTGACTTTTTTATAGAGAGCAATAAAACGATGCGTTTCGGGAATGAAACAAAAAAAGCGTGGGCTCTTGATTTCTCGATACTGAAAGAGCGATGCGATGTGAGCGGCTTTGAAATCACAGATATTGAGCCTCTTTAGTATTGAAAAAGGTAACAAGGTAACAAAAAGGTAACGCCCGAAACGCTGGTGAATAGCCACTTGTTACTGATGTTACCTTTGTTACCTCAACTTTATATATACGCGCGAAAGTACCATTGCTTTTTAAGACTAAAAAATATAAAAATAAAAATATTTGTGTATACACCTACCCCAAAAAGAGGTAACAAGGTAACAAAATCCTGAAAAGCGCTTGGGAAGCTGATTTATGAGATGCCCTTTTTGGATGTTACGAGGTTATAAGAGGGAAAAAGGTAACATTTTTGGAGGATGAGCGGTTATGTCTGAAAAAAGTATTGTGACTAAAGTACTGCGGTACTTAAAGACAGTACCAGGGTGTTTCTGTTGGAAGGAACATGGTGGTATGTACGGGACAGCGGGAATACCAGACATTATTGCCTGTGTAAATGGGCGGTTTATAGCTTTTGAAATAAAAACCCCATCGGGAAAGACAACAAAACTGCAGGAAGCAACCATCAAAAAAATCCTCAATGCCGGAGGGGTGGCAGCGATTGTCAATTCGGTAGATGAGGTGAAGGTTATTCTGGAAAAGTATGACCTTCTGCAAGGAACGAAGCAATAACGAACAAGGAAACAAGCACTGCAAAGCAATGCAAAAAAGCACACTGCTTCAAAGATCAAGGTTTTTTATCTTGATTTTTTGGAGGTGCGATATGCTGATTGCATGGCAGTATTTAGATAAAAAAGCGGCTGCTGTTGAAGCTTTGAAAGATTACAGCAGCATGCAGTACATTATCGAGCACAGTGATGAGGATATATATGAAGTTGAAACCCGTATGACAAGCCCTCATAGTGCAAAGATTACCGGAGTTCCGGGCAAACACAATCCCAAAAGCGGTGAAGAACGCCTTGCTGCTTGCCTTGACGAGATTGATGTGTTGAAAGAACGTTACAGGCGGGCATTAGAATATATGGAGTGGTTCAAGCCTGCTTGGGAAGCCCTGTCGGAGGAAGAACAGTTTATACTGACAGAATTTTTCGTTAATGATGTGAGCAAGACAGAAGCTGTAGCAAACATCGGAGAGAAGCTGTTTCTTGAAAGAGCACAGGTGTACCGCAGGAAGGACAAGGCGCTTAATCATCTGGCACTGCTTTTATATGGGAAGTAGTAATGAGATTTTTATGAGATGCAAAACACAGATAACCCATATATAATGATACCATGAAAAAATGACATTAAAACGCATAAGCCCTTCGGGGCTTTTTTTATGCCATAAAACAGGAGTGAGGAAAGATGTACGATAATTGTTTTGGCAGTAACGGAAGGAATGGCTGCATTATCCTGACTGTACACAAGTGCTTGCAAGATAAATGTTCCTTCTATAAAAGCACCCAGGAGTTAGAGGAAGATAGGAAAAAGGCTTATCTTTTGCTTGCAGCTTTACCACCCGATATGCAGAGATATATTTCAGATAAGTATTATAACGGCAGGATGCCATGGGTGAAAAGCAATTGTGCTGTTTAGTATTCCAGATGAGATTTTTATGAGATGAAATTCATTATAAATCCAAATATAATGGTATTGTGAAAAGTTATGGATAAGCCTTCATGGGATGAACCTGTGAGGGCTTTTTTAATACCCGAAAAGGAGGTGGCCAGATGCCAAGAAAGCCAAAAAGGCCTTGCTCCTTTCCCGGCTGTCCTGAGCTGACGGACGGAAGGTACTGCGACACGCATCAAAGGCAAATGGATGCTTATTACAACAAATATGAACGAGATCCCCAAACAAGAAAACGCTATGACCGGAGATGGAAACGCATCAGGGACAGATATATATCAGAGTACCCGCTTTGCGAGGAGTGCCAAAAGTACGGAAGGCTTACACCAGCCGAAGAGGTACATCATATTATCCCTTTATCCAAAGGCGGAACCAATGCAGACAATAACCTTATGAGCCTGTGCAAACAATGTCACTCATCGCTCACTGCCCGCGAAGGAGAACGATGGGCAAGACGGTAGGGGGGTCAAAATCTCTGGTGAAGCAGTTTTGTGCAACGGGCGGGGGGTCACGCGCGAAAAATCGCAGTTTCAAACGGGGTATATCCCCTGTTTATTTTTACATGAATCGAGGTGATGTGTATGGCAAAGGACGGTACCAACCGCGGCGGGGCACGTATCGGTGCAGGACAGAAGAAAAAACCTCTGGCGGATAAGATTTTGGAAGGAAATCCCGGCAGACGAAAGCTCATGGTAATGGAGTTTACGGATGCTGCAGAACTGGAAGGAGAGAGCATGCCGCCACCGAGGGATTATCTTGCTGCAAAGCAGAAGAACGGAAAAACAACACTGGCGGTGGAAATATACGAAAAAACATGGCAGTGGCTTAAGGAACGCAGGTGTGTTCACCTTATCCCTGCGCAGCTTATAGAGCAATATGCCCAGAGTGTGGCGCGGTGGATTCAGTGCGAGGAATGTATCACTGAATTTGGCTTTCTTGCTAAGCATCCGACGACTGGTAATGCCATCCCGTCACCTTATGTGGCCATGAGTCAAAGCTTCATGAAACAGGCCAATAACCTGTGGTATCAAATTTACCAAGTTGTGCGGGAAAACTGTGCTACCGAATACAAAGGGGCTACTCCCCACGATGATGTGATGGAAAAACTCCTGACAGCCAGGAGGGGTGGCTGATGCATAAAACAAATTCAATCTTTCTTAGGGAACTAAGAAAATATAAAGACCGTTTAACGAAGCAGCAGTTTAAGACTCTGCGGGGGCAAGTAATAAACGGAGATTGTGAGGGCGCAAAAATGGGTCTTAAGAAAATATTGAACAGGAGAATGCAGTATGAACATACAAAAAATATCTGTTGAAAAACTTAATCCAGCAGCATACAACCCGCGCAAGGATTTAAAACCTGGCGATAAGGAATATGAAAAGCTAAAACGGTCAATAGAGGAATTTGGCTATGTGGAGCCTGTTATCTGGAACCAAAAGACAGGTAATGTGGTAGGCGGGCATCAACGCTTAAAGGTTTTGCTGGACTTGGGACAGACTGAGATAGACTGCGTTGTAGTGGATCTTGACCCGCAGAGAGAAAAAGCGCTTAATCTTGCTCTTAATAAGATTCAGGGAGAGTGGGACGAGAATAAACTGGCTGAACTGATGGCTGAGTTGGACGCAGGTGCATTTGATGTTTCGCTTACAGGGTTTGACGCTTCTGAAATAGACGAACTGCTTAACCGATGGTACTCCAAAGAGGCGATACAAGACAGCTTTGACATAGATAAAGCGCATGAGGAAATTGTGCAGCGCGAGCCTGTAACGAAGCGGGGCGATATCTGGCTTCTCGGGAATCATCGCTTGATGTGCGGCGACTCTACTAAGGATGAGGATTTTGAGAAGTTGATGGAAGGGTGTCACGCACAGATGGCAGTGACTTCCCCTCCATATGGGGTAGGCAAAGAATATGAAAAGGCCGGGATTGAACCATGGTTCGAGACAGTACGCCCAGTGATTAGAAACCTGTGCAGGTATGCAGATATTGTCTGCTGGAACTTAGGTGATCTCTATGCCACCGGCTCTCAGTTTATTGAACCCACCAGTGTTTACAGCGTGAATATGTTCTTGGACAACGGTTACCGCCCTATCTGGATCCGCATTTGGAAGAAGCAAGGGCAAAATTTCGGCGTAGGACCCTATCATCTTGTTTCAAACAAGCCGGTTCAGCAGTATGAGTATATTTCAGCCTTCAGCAATAAAGGAGAAGCTGAGGAATATAACGATCAGGAATATGTATGGCTTTCAGCCTTTGCGGGACACAGTTATAAATTTGTGAAACGGCTTACAAAGGAAGAACGCAAGAAATGGGGTTATGCTGGGATATGGGAGATGACCACTGTACGGGCAAACAAGGAGCATCCTGCAATGTTCCCTGTGGAGCTTCCATGGCGGTGCATCAAAATGCACAGCGACAAAGGCGGTATTGTGCTTGAGCCGTTCTCTGGTAGCGGAACTACTATAATTGCGGCTGAACAGACCGAGCGTAAATGCTACGCAATGGAGTTATCCCCTGTTTACTGTGATTTAGCTGTTAAGCGCTGGGAGGAATTCACCGGCGAAAAAGCCGTCAAACTGGAGGGTTAAGATTTATGGATATACTGAAAATACCAGCAGAAAAATTAAAACCTTCGAAATATAACCCGCGGAAGGACTTAAAACCGGGCGATCCTGAATACGAGAAACTCCGCCGATCCATTGAAGAGTTTGGATATGTAGAGCCGGTCATATGGAATAAACGCACCGGGAATATTGTCGGCGGACATCAGCGTTATAAAGTACTTACAGCTTTGGGGTATAAGGAGATCGACTGTGTTGTAGTTGATTTGGATGAACAGCGGGAAAAGGCGCTCAATGTTGCACTGAATAAAATCAGTGGCGAGTTTGATATTCCGCTTTTGACCGATCTGCTTATGGATTTAAATGAAGATGGTTTTGACGTTTCTCTTACCGGGTTTGATGCTTCGGAAATTGATGAGTTGTTCCGTGATAAAACAACCGCTAATGTCAAAGAAGATAATTTCGATACAGAAAAGGCAATTGCAGAGATTAAAACTCCGGTTACCAAAAAAGGCGACATATGGGTACTTGGCAGCCACCGTCTGATGTGCGGTGATAGCACCATGCTTTCAGATGTGCAAAAGCTGATGAACGGACAAAAGGCGAGATTTGTTTTCACTGACCCACCCTGGAATGTTGATTACGGTTCAGATACCAGGCATCCAAGCTGGAAGCCAAGACAAATTCTAAATGACAATATGAGCACCGAAGAATTCGGCGCTTTTTTATTGCGCGCTTTTAAATGCATGAAAGAGGTTTCTGAAGCCGGATGCATGACCTATGTGGTAATGAGTGCTCAGGAATGGGGCAGTTTGATGAACGTCATGCGGGAGGCAGGGTATCACTGGTCGAGCACAATTATATGGAAAAAAGACAGCTTGGTACTATCAAGAAAGGACTATCATACCCAGTACGAGCCGATCTGGTACGGTTGGCTTGAAGGAACACGCCTTTGCCCGCTTAAAGACCGTAAACAGTCAGATGTTTGGGAGATACCCCGTCCTAAAGTATCGGAGGAGCACCCTACCATGAAGCCGGTATCGCTTGTAGCAAAGGCAATGCTCAATAGTTCCCATATTGGAGATTTAACTCTTGACCTGTTCGGTGGTTCTGGTACGACAATGATTGCAGCGCAGCAGACCGGGCGGGTTTGTTTTATGATGGAGCTTGACTCGAAATACTGCGATGTGATTGTAAAGCGCTATGTTTCACAATTTGGCGCAGATTCAGTATTCTTGGTAACAGGTAGTAGAAAAATACCTTACGCGGAAACACAGATTGATTAAAAATGTCCTTGCTTTCCCCTCAAAACAGAGCGTTAATGTACCCCGCCAATAAAGAAAGGTGGGATTTTTTATGATCATCAGAGCAATTTCAGCTTTTCCGGAGGGAGGTGTACGGAATGAGAAATAACAGCTTCCGCTTTTCACAGAAGGTTGCCGGCCAGGAGAGGAAAGTCATTGCCGCAATAATCGCCGAGGCCCTCGGAGGCCAGGTGCGCTATGCCGGAGCGCCGGGCTTTACCTACGAAGCTGATGGCTGGACGGTTGACAGGGACAGCGTGGTGCATTCGCCGGAAATCGGCCTTGACAAAATCAAAAGCGTCAGGCCGGTGATCGACGCGATGAATATCGCCGGGCTGTCAGCGGAGGAAAACATGACGATTGCGCTTGCTTTGCACGGCTTTGGCGAGGCGAGCCTTGAAAACCTTAAAAACCTGCTGGCAAGCAAGGAAACGCTGCTCAAGAAAGCGCTGTCTGTCAAGCGCAATATTGAAGTTTCGGCTGAAAACGGCGAAATCACATTCCCTTTTTGGAATGCGACTTTAAATGCCGACGAGGTGCAGACATATATCACGCTTGCAAGGCAGATGGCGGAACAGGCCGGGACACAAAAGCGCGTGCTGGCTGCCGAAAAACCGGCGGACAATGAAAAGTATGCCTTCCGCTGCTTCCTGCTTAGGCTGGGGTTTATCGGGGATGAATTCAGAACTGAGCGCAAGGTGCTGCTTTCAAGGCTGTCCGGCAACGGGGCGTACCGGAAAGGCAGAGCAAAGGCGGCGGATGGAGATGACTGATTTTCAAAACACCGCCTTCTTTGTGCGGCGTCCGTTTGCGATCGAGGATTTGAGAAAACCGCATCCGCATAAGGAGGAAAAGCCTTTTGCGGTTGTGAAAACTATCGGGCTTTCAAAGATTGACTATGAGAACTTTATTGCCGATCTGTGCGTCGGCCGCCGGTTTATCGAGGAAAATAAGGAACTCTGCCGCATTGACGAAGACGGGGTATGGCAATGCCTGCTGGTACAGCGGCGCGGGCGGCCGGACGGAGTCCTGGTGATGCCGGACGACACGGATTATCCCAAATACGCCGCATATTATCCGGGAGGAGAGGATTGAAAGATGAGCGCAGGAGGCTTTCCTTCAAAAGAAACTGTTCAAAGGCTGAGAGAGGAATATCCGCCCGGAACGCGCGTGGAGCTCATCCGCATGGATGATCCGTACGCCGCGCTGAAACCGGGAGATCAAGGCACTGTTTCATTTGTGGATGATATAGGGACTATTTTTGTGGATTGGGACTGCGGTTCAACCCTCGGCGCGGCCTATGGCGCGGACATGATCAGAAAGCTGTAAATGTACACAAATTAAGACGCGAAAAATTGCTCAAAATCCTGCGGAAACTCATGCAGAATTGCCTTGCTATCCTGTGTTTTCAATGGCCTAATGTACACTGCCGAAGGGCAGAAAACACAGAGAAAGCGAGGAGAATGGCGCAATGCTTGAAACGAGATTCGGGATCGAGGTAGAATTTACAGGTATTACAAGGGCGCAGGCGGCAAAGGTCGCCGCGGAGTTTTTGGGCGGGAGGGTCGAAAGCGGCAGCGACTACTACAACACGCAGAAAGTTATCGCGCCGGACGGACGGGTTTGGAAATTCATGAGCGACGGGAGCATCCGGACGCAGAAAAAGGAACGCGGCCGGATTGTGGAGGCGGGCTGGGAATACAGCGTGGAGCTGGTAAGCCCCATACTCACCTACCGGGAGGACATTGAAACCCTGCAGGAGCTGATCAGGAGGTTCCGCAAGGCGGGCGGCTTCAGCAACAGCAGTGCAGGAATTCATGTCCATCTTGACAGCGCAAACCACACGCCAAGAAGCATCCGCAACTTCATCAACATCATTGCCAGCAAGAACGACCTGCTCTACAAGGCGCTGCAGATTGAGCCGGAAAGGATGCGTTTTTGCAAGAAGATGGACGCGGCGCTGGTGGAGAAGATAAACCGCCGCAAGCCGAAGACCATGGCGGCCATTGAGAGCATCTGGTATGAGGGTTACAGCGAAAGCCGCAGCCAGCGATATCATGGAAGTCGGTACTATTTTCTCAATCTGCACAGCTTTTTCAACGGCAACGGTACGATCGAGCTTCGCGGCTTCAACAGCGAACTCCACGCCGGGATAATAAGGAGCTACATCGTCCTTGCCTTGGCGCTCAACCATCAGGCGCTGACGCAAAAATGCGCTTCCAGCAAAAAGCCGCAGGTCGAGAACGAGAAGTTTGCCATGCGGACATATCTCAACCGCATAGGACTTATTGGTGATGAGTTCAAAAATTGTCGGGAGCACCTTTGCAAACACTTGGGCGGCAACGCGGCATGGCGGTTTCGGGCGGCATAGATAGACAAGCGCAGGGGCGGATCTCCGCCCCTGCCTTGGTAAATACAAGGAGGATGATACGATGAGCAAAGAAAAAGGAACCATATATTTAGCATACGGAAGCAATCTGAACTTAAGGCAGATGGCATACCGCTGCCCGACGGCAAAAGTGCTGGGGAGTGCAAAACTCACAGGCTACCGGCTGTTATTCCGGGGCGGCAATGGAGGCGCGGTGGCGACGATAGAAAGGCAAAAAGGCGGAAGCGTGCCGGTACTGCTCTGGAGAATCACGCCTTATGACGAGGAAGCGCTGGACCGCTATGAAGGCTATCCGCATCTATACCGGAAAGAAACGGTTAAGGTGCGTTTCAAAGGACAGTGGTTGTCCGCAATGGTGTATATCATGGATGAAGGTAGACATTTGGGAGCACCGGGTCGTTACTATTACGAGGTAATCCGGCAGGGATATATGGACGCGGGCTTTGATATTTCCGTTCTCAATAAAGCGGTGCGGGATTCGGCGGCGCAGGAGACGGGAGATATAGGGAAAGACGCCGCCGGCATAGAAATTTCATAGAAATCCACTTGATGAGAGGAACTTCGTAAGGAGGTTCCTTTTTTCTTGTTCACTTTCAGGAAGGGAGGCGGCAAAGCTGCGGAAGTTAAAGCGATATAAGCCAACCAAGTTTATGGCGGAAGGTTCCCGATACGACAAGGAAGCGGCGGACGCCGCCGTTGCCTTTATAAACTGCCTGAAGCATACCAAGGGCGAATGGTACGGGATGCCCTTTGAGCTTATTGACTGGCAGGAGCAGATTGTCCGGGATATATTCGGCGTCTTGAAACCGAACGGATACCGGCAGTTCAACACTGCCTATATAGAAATCCCAAAAAAACAGGGGAAGAGCGAGCTTGCGGCGGCCATCGCCTTATACCTTACCTGCGGTGATTTCGAGCATGGCGGCGAGGTTTACGGATGTGCATCTGACCGTCAGCAGGCATCCATTGTTTTCGATGTTGCAGTAGATATGGTGGAACAGTGTCCGGCATTAAAGTCTCGAATTAAACCAATGCTGTCGCAGAAGCGGCTGGTATATAAACCGTTAGGCAGTTTTTATCAGGTGCTTTCAGCGGAGGCATATACGAAACATGGGCTAAACGTCCATGGTGTGGTATTTGACGAACTTCATGCCCAGCCAAACAGGGATCTTTATGATGTAATGCTTCACGGATCTGGCGATGCAAGAAAACAGCCGCTGTTTTTCCTGATTACAACTGCTGGCACAGACCGCAATTCCATCTGCTGGGAAGTACATCAAAAGGCTGAGGATATTCTTCAAGGGCGTAAGATAGATCCGACTTTCTACCCTGTTATCTACAGCGCAGCCGATACCGATGACTGGACAAGTGAAAAGGTATGGAGAAAGGTTAACCCGTCACTGGGCATTACAGTCGACATCGAAAAATTGAGGGTGGCTTGTGAAAATGCCAAGCAAAATCCTGCAGAGGAAAATTTATTCCGTCAGCTCCGCTTAAATCAGTGGGTGAAACAATCGGTGCGCTGGATGCCAATGGATAAATGGGATAAGTGTGCGTTTCCTGTTGATGCAGAAAAATTGCGCGGCAGAACCTGTTACGGAGGACTTGACCTGTCATCTACTACCGATATTACCGCCTTTGTGCTGGTGTTTCCACCGCTTGATGAATCTGATAAATATCAGATTCTACCTTTTTTCTGGATACCGGAGGAGAATATTGATCAGCGTGTGCGGAGAGATCATGTGCCTTATGATGTCTGGGAGAGGCAAGGCTTTTTATATACCACTGAGGGTAACGTCGTGCATTATGGCTTTATCGAAACCTTTATTGAGGAACTCGGAATGAAATATAACATTAAGGAAATAGCCTTTGACCGCTGGGGCGCAATTCAGATGACGCAAAACCTCGAGGCTTTGGGGTTTACGGTTGTTCCATTCGGTCAGGGTTTCAAGGATATGTCGCCGCCTACAAAAGAGTTGATGAAGCTGACATTGGAAGAACGCATCGCCCATGGTGGTAATCCAGTACTGCGGTGGATGATGGACAATATCTATGTCAAAACCGATCCCGCCGGAAACATTAAGCCGGATAAAGAAAAATCCACCGAGAGAATAGATGGTGCGGTAGCGTTAATTATGGCGCTTGACCGCGCGTTAAGGCATGACGGGGATGAACGCAACGGATCAATTTATGATGAAAGGGGGCTGTTGATTATATGAGTGTATTTTCCCGTTTGTTCAAAGCAAGGGATAAGCCGAAAAACAGCCTGTTCGGTAATGCATATAGCTTTTTCTTCGGCGGCACATCCAGCGGAAAAGCTGTCAATGAGCGGACTGCTATGCAGACAACTGCAGTGTATGCCTGTGTAAGGATACTTGCAGAAGCCATCGCCGGGCTTCCGCTTCATGTGTACCGCTATAAAGAAGACGGTGGCAAAGAAAAAGCGCTGACCCACCCGCTCTATTATTTACTCCATGACGAACCAAACCCTGAGATGACTTCATTCGTGTTCCGAGAAACACTGATGAGTCATCTTCTTTTATGGGGAAATGCTTACGCTCAAATTATTAGGGACGGTTCCGGACGAGTGCTGGCGCTTTATCCACTTTTGCCAAACAAAATGACGGTAGACAGGGCTCCAAACGGAGAACTGTTTTACACTTATCGGCGCGACAGCGATGAGAGCAGGGTTAATCCAAAAGCAGGCCTTATATACCTACGAAGTGATGAGGTTCTTCACATCCCGGGACTCGGTTTTGACGGACTGATCGGATACTCCCCTATTGCTATGGCCAAGAACGCCATAGGCATGGCTATTGCCTGTGAGGAGTATGGTGCATCCTTTTTTGCCAATGGTGCAAATCCGGGTGGCGTTCTGGAACATCCCGGCGTATTAAAGGATCCGGCAAAGGTGCGAGAAAGCTGGAACGCTGTTTATCAAGGCAGTGCCAACGCCCACCGCATTGCCGTTCTGGAAGAGGGCATGAAATTCCAGCAGATCGGCATCCCGCCGGAGCAGGCACAGTTTTTGGAGACAAGAAAGTTCCAGATAAACGAAATTGCCCGGATATTCCGCGTGCCTCCCCATATGGTTGGAGACCTTGAGAAGTCGAGCTTTTCAAACATCGAGCAGCAGTCGCTGGAGTTTGTCAAATATACACTTGATCCATGGGTGGTGCGATGGGAGCAGGCCATCCAAAAGGCGCTGCTTTTGCCGTCGGAGAAGCGGACATACTTTGTCAAGTTCAACGTGGACGGCCTTCTGCGCGGGGATTATGCCAGCCGCATGAACGGCTATGCCGTGGCGCGCCAGAACGGCTGGATGTCGGCCAACGATATCCGTGAGCTTGAGAACATGAACCGCATTCCCGCGGAACTGGGCGGCGACCTGTATCTCATCAACGGCAATATGCTTCCGCTGTCGCAAGCAGGCAATTTTTATGATAAGGAGGCAGATAAGAATGCAAGCAAAAATGCGGGCAGATAAGCCCCAAAACCCGCAAAACCCCGAGCGCGGATTGGGTCCAGCGTCACGCTGGTGGAACTGGGTGCAAAACGATGACGGCAGCCGGACTCTGTACCTTGACGGGCCCATAGCCGAGGAAAGCTGGCTTGGAGACGAAGTAACTCCCAAGCAGTTCAAATCGGAGCTGTTGTCCGGAGAGGGAGACATAACGATCTGGATCAACAGCCCGGGCGGCGATGTATTTGCGGCCAATCAGATTTACAACATGCTGATGGATTACAAAGGCAAGGTCACCGTAAAGATTGACGGTATTGCGGCCAGCGCCGCGTCGGTCATTGCCATGGCCGGAGGCGACGTCTTCATGTCGCCGGTATCCATGATGATGATCCACAACCCGATGACCATAGCCATCGGCGATACGGAGGAGATGGAGAAAGCCATCGCGATGCTGGAGGAGATCAAGGAATCCATCATCAACGCCTATGAGCTGAAAACCGGGCTATCCAGGGCGAAAATATCGCACCTTATGGATGCCGAAAGCTGGTTTAATGCAAGGAAAGCGGTGGAACTGGGCTTTGCCGACGGCATCCTGTTTATGGAGGACGAATCGTCCCCTTCCGAGTTTGAAATATCTGAGGGGATGATCTTTAGTCGGCAGGCTGTTACTAATTCCATCCTGCAAAAGCTTGCATATAAAGAAAAACCAAAAGGAACCCCGGTTGAGTCGCTTGAAAAGCGGCTTTATTTATTAAAACCATAAGGAGGAATTCGACCATGAGCAAAATACTGGAACTGCGCGAAAAACGCGCGAAAGCCTGGGAAGCGGCCAAGACTTTCCTCGACGGCAAACGCGGAAGCGACGGGCTGCTTTCACCTGAGGACACCGCAACTTATGAGAGAATGGAAGCCGACGTTATTGCGCTGGGCAAGGAAATCGAACGGCTGGAGCGCCAGGCCGCCATTGACCTGGAACTGTCAAAGCCGGTCAGCAATCCCATCACCAACAAACCCGCTCCTCAAGGCGAAACCAAAACCGGCAGGGCAACTGACGAGTATAGGAACGCGTTTTGGAAGGCCATGCGCAACAAGCTCAGTTTTGACGTACAGAACGCCTTGCAGGTAGGAACTGAAAGCGAAGGCGGGTATCTTGTGCCCGACGAATTTGAGCGTACTCTTGTGGAGGCGCTGGAAGAGGAGAATATCTTCCGCCAGATTGCCAATGTCATTACAACGTCCAGCGGCGACAGAAAAATTCCGGTGGTGGCAAGCAAGGGCACCGCGTCCTGGGTGGACGAAGAAGGCCAGATCCCGGAAAGCGACGACTCCTTTGCGCAGGTCTCCATCGGAGCTTACAAGCTGGCGACCATGATCAAGGTGTCCGAGGAACTGTTAAACGACAGCGTGTTCAATCTTGAGCAGTATATCGCCAGGGAATTCGCCCGCCGCATCGGAGCAAAGGAGGAGGAAGCCTTCTTCATTGGGGACGGTTCCGGCAAACCTACCGGAATTTTGGCTAATAACGGAGGCGGCGAGGTGGGAGTGACCGCGGCAAGCGCGGCAGCCATTACCCTTGACGAGATCATGGACTTGTTCTACAGCCTCAAGTCTCCCTACCGCAGAAACGCGGTGTTTATAATGAACGATTCAACCGTCAAGGCCATCAGGAAGCTTAAAGACAATAACGGTCAGTATCTCTGGCAGCCTTCTGTAACTGCTGGAACACCGGATACTATCCTCAATCGTCCAGTTAAAACTTCTGCATTTATGCCAGCCATTGCCGCCGGAGCAAAAACGATTGTATTCGGCGATTTTTCTTATTACTGGGTGGCAGACCGTCAAGGCAGGGTTTTTAAGCGGCTTAATGAGTTGTATGCTGCGACCGGACAAGTTGGATTCATGGCAACCCAGCGTGTAGATGGAAAGCTGGTACTGTCTGAAGCAGTCAAGATACTGCAGCAGAAATCAGCTTAATGAAAACGGAGGTGCTGCGGCATGGAACTTTTGGAGAAGGTTAAAGCAAACCTCATATTGCAACACAACGAAGATGACGCACTTTTACAAGAGTATATCAAAGCCGCAGTGGCCTATGCGGAAAGTTACCAGAAAAAGCCGGAAGGATATTATGCCGAAAACCCCATGCCGCCTACTACTGAGCAGGCTGTCATTATGCTGTCGAGCCATTTTTATGAAAGCAGGGATGGCTCGACGGCTGGCTTTTTTGGGGATAGTGTGCAGGCAGGACAGCAGGTATGGAATACAGTTAATCTATTGCTGCGGCTTGACCGGGATTGGAAGGTGTAAATATGGGCTTTGGGAAAATGAAAACTTTTGTGGATATTATTTCAACCAAGCCGGTTAAGGATAGTGAGGGTTTTACTGAAAAAGGTGATGTCATTCTCGCTTCGGTAAGGGCATACAAGGAAGATAGGCATGGCAGTGAAAAATGGGCAAACAGGGCGGCGTTTTCGCAGGCGTCTGCCCTGTTCCGCTTCCGTAGGATCCCTAACCTTGAAATTACCACAGATCTTGTACTCGTTTGCAGCGATGGCAGGTACAACATTATCAGTGTAGAGGACGTAAAAGGACGTGGAATGTATATTGAGGTGCTTGCGGAAAAGGTGAAATCAAGTAAAGCATAAGAGGAGGGGGCCGCAACGTGGCTAAGGTGGAAGTTAAAATGCCGGAAGAGTTCTTGCTCAAGTTATCCAGACTTGGAGAAAGAACAGACGAAATCATACCTAAGGTGCTGGAAGCAGGCGGAGAAGTGGTACTTTCAAAAGTGAAGTCCAACCTTCAGTCAGTTATCGGGAGCGGCACTAAATATCCGTCCAGAGCAACCGGTGAATTGGTAAATGCTTTGGGACTCTCTCCTGCCAAACAGGACAGGGATGGAAACCACAACATAAAAATCGGCTTTACTGAACCAAGGAAGGATGGGGAAAGTAATGCGAAGATTGCTAATATTATTGAGTATGGCAAGTCCGGGCAGCCTCCAAGGCCCTTTTTGAAACCGGCAAAATCAGCTACAAGGAAGTCCTGCATCGAAGCAATGAAGTCAAGACTGGAACAGGAGCTGGGTCGTATATGAGCATATTGTCAGAATTAAACTCGTTATTGGATGGTTTGGGTATCCCCATTGAAACCGGGGTATTTAGCGGTGTACCGCCAGATGAGTACCTTGTCATTACTCCGATGACAGATACATTTGAAGTTTTTGCAGACAACCGGCCTCAGGTAGAAACCCAGGAGGTAAGGTTGTCTTTATTTATAAAGGGAAACTACACTGCCCGTAAAAACGAAATAGTGAACACATTGCTTCAAGCAGGCTTTACCATTACCGACAGGCGGTATATAGGCCATGAGGACGATACCGGCTATCACCACTATGCCATTGATGTGGCAAAAGAGTATGAAGTAAAGGAGGAATGAAAAACATGGCCACAATCGGACTGGACAGGTTATATTATGCCAAAATAACTGAGAATGAAAACGGAGAAGAGACATACGACACGCCTGTTCCGCTGGCTAAGGCTATTACGGCAGAACTTTCTGTGGAGCTGGCAGAGGCGACACTTTATGCCGATGACGGGGCGGCAGAAGTGGTCAAGGAATTTCAAAGCGGCACACTGACTCTTGGTGTTGCAGATATCGGAGTTGCCGCTGCAGAGGTTTTGACGGGAGCCACTCTTGATGACAATAAGGTGCTGATTTCCACCAGCGAGGATGGAGGTGCGCCTGTGGCAATCGGCTTTAGAGCCAAGAAAGCTAACGGCAAGTACAGGTATTTTTGGCTTTACAGGGTGAAATTCGGCATCCCGGCGACAAATCTGCAAACGAAAGGTGACAGCATTACCTTTTCGACACCCACCATTGAAGGGACAGTCATGAGACGTAACAAACCAGATGGCCAGGGAAAGCACCCTTGGAAGGCAGAGGTCAGCGAAGACGATCCCGGAGTATTGCCTGAAACCATTAATAATTGGTATACGGAAGTTTATGAGCCGGTCTTTGCTGTGGGAGGAGGCAGCGAATAATGCAGGATAATGACAGAAGCGCGATTATCAAAATCGGCGATGAAGAATATCAGCTTATACTAACCACTAAAGCGACAAAGGAGATTGCAAAAAGGTACGGCGGTCTTGAAAACCTCGGCACAAAACTGATGAAAACCGAGAACTTCGAAATGGCTCTTGACGAAGTGGTATGGCTGATTACACTGCTGGCTAACCAGAGCATTCTGATACACAATCTCAAACATCAGGATAAACGTGAACTCCTGACTGAAGAGACAGTGGAACTTCTCACATCTCCCTTGGAACTGGCAGCATATAAAGACGCTATCATGGAAGCAATGTTCAAAGGCACCAAAAGAAATGTTGAAAGTGAGGATGATTTAAAAAACACACCGGCCGAGTGAGCGATGAGGAATTGTTCACTCGGCTTTTATATTACGGCACTGTCCAGCTTAATCGTTCAGAGGAAGAAGTATGGCTCATGCCTGTTGGATACCTGCTTGATTTATGGGAGTGCCACAAGCAGTTTTTAGGGCTGGCCAAACCAAAGCGTATGCTGACCATTGATGACGTGATACCTTATGGAATATAAGCAGCAAAAAAGCAGGGTGGCTGTAATCCCTGCTTTAAAAAGCTGCTTTTATTCCATTTGCAAAAACTCTGCCGCTGTTACGATCTTTGGGTTTGTTATGCCGGATTCAAGGAAATCCCTGTCTCCGGTTACAAGCACGTCAGCTTTTGCCGCAATGGCCGCCCTGAGTATTGGCCTGTCGGATGCGTCCCGGACAAGCGCCTCATCCGACACGTCAACTGCGGGAGTTGGAACAACTTCAAGAACAGTAAGCGCAATCGCCAAAAAGCGTTCAAGCGCCTGGATCTTATGGGGGAATTTCCGGTTGTATACCCGGCGAAGCTCATCGATGTTTTGATCGCAAACCATACCATGGTTGGGGTGTGTTACAGCTTTAATGTACGCCTGATAAGGCGTTCCTTCGCAGCTCAAGGAAGCGGAGATCAGGATGTTGGTGTCAATTAACACTCTCATAGACCTTCAATCTCCGCGCGGACGTCCTTCACCAGATCCATAACATCGTCATCATTGCGGATCCCGGCTTTTTCCGCTTCGCCCTCCATTTCTTTCTGTAGCATTTTCATGGCGTAGACAGCGGAGTTCATAAGGATAACCCGGTCTTCCTCGCAAATGAGGGTGACGCGGTCTCCGGTGGAAAGGCGAAGTTTGGAGCGGATATCTTTTGGCAGCGTGATCTGGCCTTTTGCCATTACCTTTGCATTATCAACTATGGGAACGTTCATGCTAAGTCCTCCTTTTTAGGATTTGAAAAGCAGGAAATTCCCTACTTTCCCTACTATTAGTATATGCCAAACCGCATTGAAATACAATAGCCTTTTATAATTTTTTAATTTTTACTCGAAAGGAGGCGGTTATGTGGCAGACAATTTTGGCTTGAAGATCGGGATTGAAGGCGAAAAGGAATTTAAGAACGCCATTCGTGAGATCAACCAAAGTTTTAAGGTACTGGGCAGCGAGATGAACCTGGTTGCATCTCAGTTTGATAAGCAAGATAAATCAGTTGAAGCTGTTACTGCAAGAAACAAGGTGCTTAACAAAGAGATCGAATTGCAGAAAGAAAAAATTGCTACTTTGGAGAAAGCGCTTGCCAATGCCGCCTCATCTTTCGGAGAAACCGACAGACGTACTCAGTCGTGGCAAATACAGCTTAATAATGCAAAAGCCGAACTGAACAAAATGGAGCGCGAGCTCGAACAGTCTGCTGAAAGTGCAGACGAGCTTGGGGACGAATTGAAGGAAAGTGGAGACAATGCCGAAAAATCCGGCTCGAAATTTGAGAAGCTGGGCAGCGTTCTTAAAGGTGTTGGCGCGGCTATGGGTGCTGCAGCAGCCGCAGCGGGCGCGGCTGCCATCAAGCTGGGAAAAGAGGTCGTGGAGCAGTTTGGTGAGCTTGAGCAGAACCTTGGCGGTTCTGAAGCTGTGTTTGGAGAATATGCTGCACGTATCCAAAAAACGGGAGAAGAAGCCTACAAGAATCTGGGCTTGTCCCAATCCGAGTACCTTGCCACCGCCAACAAAATGGGCGCACTGTTTCAGGGTGCTGGTGTCGATCAGCAAAAAAGTCTGGAACTTACCGAGAAGGCCATGCAGCGAGCGGCAGATATGGCTTCGGTTATGGGTATTGACATGCAGACTGCTATGGAATCCATCGCTGGCGCAGCCAAGGGTAACTTCACCATGATGGATAATCTGGGTGTCGCCATGAACGCCACTACCATCGAAGCTTATGCTCTTGCAAAAGGGCTGGATTTTGCCTGGAATAGCGCAACCAATGCCGAAAAGGCCGAGATCGCCATGCAGATGTTTTTTGAAAAAACCGAACAGTATGCTGGCAACTTCGCAAGAGAGTCTACCCAGACCATCAGCGGTTCCATTGGTCTTTTACAAGCCTCTCTAAGTTCGTTTATAGCAGGACTTGGCAATGCGAACGCTGATATGACGAACCTAACCCAAAATCTTGTGGATGCCTTTCAGGCTGTAGTTAAAAATATTGTACCGGTTTTGGAGAATATCGTGGCAGCCCTGCCGGAGGCAACTGGTTCTATTATCTCAGCAGTCAAAGATCTGCTTCCCATGCTGTTGCAAACTGTAACTGAATTGTTCTCTCAGGTGCTTCAAACTCTCTTGAGCCTGCTGCCGGAGCTGATTCCAGCAGCAGTAGATGCGGTCATGACTATTGTAGGAGCACTCATTGATAACCTGCCTTTACTCATTGATGCAGCTGTGCAGCTAATCACAGCGTTGGTAATGGGGCTTGGAGAAGCATTACCGGAGCTAATTCCAGCATCGGTTCAAGCAGTAATCACCATTGTGCAAGGACTGCTGGATAACATGGACAAAATCCTTGAAGCTGCTTTTACATTGATTCAGGGACTGGCGCAGGGACTTTTAAACGCATTGCCAGAACTCATTGAAGCACTGCCGAGGATAATTACAGCAATCATTGACTTTGTGACGAACAATATGCCGAAGATCATAGAATTAGGAATTATGCTTATCGTACAGCTTGCTGCCGGGCTTGTGAAAGCCATTCCAGAACTAGTAAAGTCTTTACCTCAGATTGTTGCGGCTATTATAGAAGGCTTGGGCAAGGCGGTTGTTTCAGTGGTTGAGATTGGTAAGAACATTGTAAAAGGCATCTGGGAAGGTATTAAAAGCCTTGGTAGCTGGATTAAGGATAAGGTTTCCGGTTTCTTTTCCGGTATTGTTGATGGAGTAAAGAATTTTCTTGGAATCAGATCTCCGTCCACTGTTTTTGAAGGTATTGGCGGCAATATGGCACTGGGTATTGGTGAGGGATTTGACAAGGCTATGGCCAGAGTGGCAGACGATATGCAAAATGCAGTGCCGACAGATTTTAATATATCTCCTGATATTAATGTAAGTGGAAGAGGTGGATTTAGCGGTTTAGCTTCCGGGCCGCTTGTTGTGGTGCAGCAGATGATTGTTCGTGGTGAAGAAGACATACGTAGGATTTCACAGGAGTTATATAACCTGATGCAGACAGGTTCAAGGGCGCAGGGACGTTTTATAACAGCGTAATGGAGGGAAGCATATGGGATTTATCTACAATGGAATATCGTCGCAAAGTATGAAAATACGAGCAAGACTTACCAAATGGCAGGTCTCCCCTGCCCTGCGCAATTCATTTGAAACTGTGCCGGGCAAAGCAGGTATTGCAGATTTTGGCTGCGACATATCAGAACGAAACATAATAATTAGCTGTAGTGTGCTTCCCCAGCGCAGTTTTACTGAGCTTGTATCGGTTCTTGATAATGTTGCTGAATGGTTAAATCCGGAAAACGGTCTTAAACAACTTGTTCTAGATGATTTGCCCGACCGATATTTAATGGCTCGCTTATCAGAAGCGGTTGACTGTGAGCGGATATTGCGGACAGCGGGCAGCTTTGAACTTCGGTTTGTTTGTCCCGACCCATATGCTTATGCGTTGGAAGATGAGATATTTGTTCTTTCTGAAACAGGTCTGCATGAATTGGAGAGGGTTAAAGGAAATGCGGATTCCAATCCGGTTTATCTCTTGAAGGGTTTGATATCAACGTCCTCATCAAGCTATATTTCGCTTATTACGAACGGAGAGGAATTGCGAATTGTTGGCTCATTATCTGAAGGTGAGACACTTGTTATCGATTCTGGCATGGTAACGGCTAAAGCTATTGATGAAACAGGCCGAACCTTGAGAAATGGTCTTCCCAGCCTGCAGGATCTGAATTTTCCAATTCTCAGGAAAGGTGTTAATCATATTGAGATTGCCGCAGAAAACGCGACCTTTACTGAGTTAAAAATACAGGCAAAAAGCAGATGGAGGTGATAACATGGCGATAAAATCAATTCTAACGAGCCAAGAGGATTTTACCGGTGAGTTTCCTGTAACATCAAGGACGTCTGCTTTATGGCGATTTAATGAAAAAACACCAGACGAAAATCTTCAGCTTATGGATTCATCGGGACATGGCAGACATTTTACCATCTCCGGCTGGTCAGGTACATCAGCAAACCTTATTGCTGGAAGATTCGGAAGATACTTTAGGCAAAATATTGTTAATCCGACTTCTGAAAAGACCCATCTTATAGCAGAAAATGATGGGAGTTTCTTTAGCAATCTGGGCGAAAAGATTGTTGTAGGCGGTTGGATTAATCCTACCACCTATTCGGTCGGCCAGACATATATACCCATATTCAATACCCGCCAAGGACCTGGTCAGCCAATTCTTTATGTTTCACTTTATCAAGGAAGACTTAGGCTGATGTTGTATAACTCCTCCGGCACACTAATCTACGACCAGAGTGAAACAGCTACCATTACCTTAAAAAACGGCGGCTGGTACTTTATCGCCTCCATCATTGAAGTAAGCAACAAAAAGGTACAGAACATCATATGCGATCGCAGCGACGGGGCAACCTGGGTGTCGCCTGTGCGTTCCTTTTCGGGAGAGCTGAATCGGGAATGTATAGCAGACATTATTATGGGGATGCATGCAAATACCTACTACTATGCCGGAGGCTTCGACGACTGGTTTCTGGAAACGGACTCACAGCTTACAGCTGATGATTTGCTGTTATATTTTAAGTCGTCTTTACATGCAAACGGTGGGGATGCGGCTTCGGATGTAGATGCTTTGGCAGAGCCTGGCGCAGTCACCCTTAAAGCAACAGATGGCGAGTATCCTGCAAGTGGCGTACTTTATACAAGGGCGGTTCCATGTGCATTATCGGGCAGCGGTCGTGTAGCTGTGACAAGCGAATATACTGCAGGTGTTACTTCAGTGTCTCTAGTAGAGACCAGCACAAGCGATGATCTTGAAGAATGGTCTGCATGGCAGGCTGTGGGAACCAGCGGTGAACTTCAATCGCCAAATCGGCAATATATAAGGTTCCGTGTTACCCTTACCAGCAGCGATCCGTTGAAGACGCCAAAACTTCTGGAAATACAGCTTCATGATATACCGAAAGCGCCCTATGAGAAATTAGGCTTTGCCCGTCCTGTGATTTTGGACAAAAACGGAGCATGGGAAGCTGTTCTTGAAAATGCCTTTGATATCATTGTCACTGGTGAGGTGAACGGTGCGGATACGCTGGAATTCAAGCTTCCGTTCCATGATCCAAAAAGAAGCACACTGGAAAATGAAAAACAAGTGCAAATCGTAAATGACATTTACCGGATCCGAACCTTAACGGACAATAAAAGCGAAGATGGGCGTGTTATTACGCAAGTATATGCTGAAGCGGTATTTTACGATCTGTCTTTCAGTGCGGAAAAAGAACCTAGAGAATTCAATGCAGATACTGCAGATGTTCCGATGCAATATGCACTTTTGGGTACAGGCTGGACAGTAGGAAATGTTACTGTCACTACGAAACGGACATGGCAGTGTACAGAAAAAAATGCCTTATCCATCCTTCGCACCGTACAGAATATTTATGGCGGCGATCTGGTGTTTGACAGCGCCAACCGCCAGGTACACCTTTTGACTTTTAGTGGTACTGATAGCGGAGCGCTTTTTTCATATAGAAAGAATTTGAAAAGTATTCAGCGGGTAGTCGATACACGTGAATTAGTGACAAAGCTCTATGCTTATGGAAAGGACGGATTGACCTTCGCTTCAATTAATGGAGGTAAGGAATACGTGGAAGATTACACTTTTTCCAGTGAAGTGAGGGTGTCGACGCTTGATTGTTCGTCGTTTACAAATCCGTATCAGATGCTGGAATATGCAAAAATGCGGCTTGCAGAATATTCGAAGCCTCGCGTTTCTTATGTACTGTCTGCAATGGATTTATCTGCGCTAACCGGTTATGAGCACGAAGCATGGAAACTGGGTGATATTGTTACAGTGGACGATAAAGAACTAGGCCTTTTGGTAAAGACTCGTGTTGTGAGAAGGCAGTATAACTTGCAGGAACCATGGAAAACAGTGATTGAGCTTTCAACTAAACTGCGGGAACTTGGCGATTCTTCAGCACAGTGGGACAAGGCAGCGGATGCGCTGTCCTCAGCAGAGTTGGTAAACCGTCAGGACATTAAAGATATGGTACCATTCAACCATCTGCGCAATTCCAGAGCGGATGATGGTTTTGCCTACTGGGTCAATTCCGGCTTTGAAGTGGATACTGAGAATGGTGTTTCGGGAACTGCTTCCTTCAAGGCTGTTGGTGTACCTGGTATGACAAAGAGTCTGTCACAGACGGTATACCCAGCAACACGTAAAAGTTATACATTTTCAGCGCAGATTGCTTCCGAAAACCTTGAAAAGGGCGAAAACGGCCAGGTGGGCGTTGAAGTGGTTATTGAATACGAGGACGGTACAACAGAAACAAGATTTATAGACCTGATTTGAGGGTGATGATATGGCATATTTCAATCAGATTGCACACAGTATTTCTCCCAAAAGTATCAGCAGAGTCAAATCTATCACCATCAGGCTGTGCGTCACTGACTGCACCGGCACAGTGTACTTTACAGACTTATTGCTTCAGGGCGGTTCGGTTTCCACTGGATGGATCGGGCATGTATGCGAAATTCAGTGGACATTAGACGGGTAGGTGAAATGGATGCAGTTTTCAAGATTTACAGAAACCATACAACTAAAAAGCAATAAACATGTGGTGGACGTTACTGTGATTCTCAAGATTTCCGACTGTACCGGAATAATCTATTTCACCGACCTGCAGCTTCAGGATGGAGATCAGTTGACAGGCTATACCGTCCACACGAGCAAAATGCTAACGAAAATGCAGGAAAACGGGCAGCCAGTTCCGCCCCGGCATTATAACGGTGTGGTGCGAACAGCGGAGACTGTAATTTTATTCAACCTGGGTAAAACTTCTGCTGGTCTTGACTGCTATATCTATCCTATACAGGATATGGCCGCAGGAAGTATTGAAATATCCCAAGGTATGGGCGCGCATAAGGTAAGGTTTCTTGACTCGGTTAACGCAGGCGATGAGCTGACACTCAAGGCTTCCACCCGCCAATGCCTAAAAAACGGAAGTCAGACTCCTAAGGATGGGTTTTATCAATATTCTGCGGCATGGGACAGCAAACATACAGTGAAACTGGAAGAGAGAAAATCGGCGCGGGTGCTCTTTGAATTTCAGGAGATGCAGGAAGGCGGTGACCGGTTGTGAGGGATTTCTTAAAAGGCAAACGTTGCATGGTGTGGAGTTTTATGGGTAATGCCCGAATGTATGAGGCGCTCAGAGACTACGGCGACCGCTTTGATACGGTAGGCATTTTTACTTTTGAGGTTGACGAAACAGGCACAATTACTGAAACCGGTACAAGCATCAGCAGCATGCTTCCGTATATTCAGAAATGGCCTCATATTAAGTGGCTGCTCACAATTATGAATCATGGAATAGCCAATATTTTTACTGCACTTCGCAACAACGAAAACGGTGCAAAGGATAAGTTTCTCACTGAAATCATCCGAATAATGAACAAGCATCCATGGTGCGCTGGGGTAGATATTGACCTTGAGCGCGGTGGAGGTTATGAAAACAAGGATGCGGCGAATGCACTATTTAGGGATATATACAATACAGTTAAGTCTTATGATGCAACAAAGCTTGTCAACATCTGCCTGCCTGGCATGACCGGCGTTCAAGGCTCGGTGGGCGGTGAAAACTGGTGTGTTTATGCCGATCTTAACGACTATTGCGATACCGCCGCCATCATGAGCTATGGCATGGCATGGGCGGGCTCTGCTCCCGGCCCAGTATCTCCTCGTGACTGGCTTGAGGGCATATATGATTATGCTGTTTCCGTTATGTCACCCGACAAGATATTCATGGGATTGCCTGCTTATGGTTGGAACTGGAGGATTCATGATACACCTGAAAACCTTGGAATAACCTATCGAGGGGTGTCTAATACCTACTATGCGGCAAAATACTGGATGACTGGGGTTTACAATTTCACAGGCGATGCACCGCCCCAGCCGTTTATTCCAATTGTGGCTTACTGGGATGACTATAACAAAGTACCTTGGGCTCTTCCTCATGTATATGACTATATGGAAGGGTGGGATGCTATATCCTGGGAATATCCGCTGCTAAAAGGGGTTTATAACAGGCGAAGATATTTGACAAGCTATGGCAAGGAGCAGAAAGCGGAGTTCGGAACCATTTATATTGACAGGAACGGAGTTCCGGATGAATACGAAGGAAATGTCATTATTACTGATGAGATGGCCTCACTTGGAGATGACCAGGCGTCAGCAGAGTACCGTTTTGAGATAAGAGAAGCGGGATATTACGATATTGCAGTACAGCTTTGCTTTCCTTACTGGGACAAAAATGCGATTATCGTTTCCCTTGATGGTGAATCAAAGACTTTCAGCGAGAACCGTTTATGGTGGCCATACTGGAGAAGAGTTTGCTGGTTGACACTTGCAAAAGGTGTATTTCTCCAAGAAGGAACGCATGCTGTCAGCATAAGCGGTGGTGTGCCGGGAGTCCAGTTTTACGGTTTTAGGGTTTGCAGTGGATTTTCGGAGTATCCCTTTGCCGGTGAAGCCAGCTTTATGCTCTCTCCTCGTCGGTTCAAGGATGTAAATGGTGTGATGGTTGAGCCGGATCGAGGTTTTAAACTGACATTTGAAATGTTGCGAAGAAAACCCGACTCGGCGCTTATTTGGTATGAGGATTTTCGGGACAGGAACATCCTGCCTGAAAATTACTGGACTGTGTTGGACGGCGAATGGGATGTTTGGCAAGACCCAGACAGCACAGAAAGTCGCCCATATTCCCAGCTCGAGGGATATGGCAAACTTGCATGGAAATACGACGGGTTTTCCGATATTCATATCCGGGCAAGGCTGGCTTTCCCTCAAAATAGCAGTGGACGGGCTGGGGTGTTCCTTGGGGATATTTTCTGCTGCTTAAATTATGACACGCAAAGAGTCGAGCTTTATCAAGGTAATTCCTTGCTTGGTAGCTATTCCACCAGTTTCTCAAAAACTGCAGATGCCGATCTTCGTGCTAATCCGAATATGTATACTATAGAGATGCGAAAACGCGGCAATAAGGTAAGAGTATATTCTGGTGCAGCTTCAACCCTGCGTTTCACAGTGAATGTAATCGGTGGTAGTGGTTATGCAGGGTACTGCTCGGACAACCGGACGGTATGCGAGCTGCTGCGGCTGGGCGATGCGTGGGTATATGAACCATACGAGCGTTTTGATGTGGAACTTCCGGATGGAAATATAACCAGCTTTGGCAGGCTTGCTCGCACTGGTGTCACTTGGGATGATGAATTTCAGGTGTTTTCAGTAAATAGCGATGTGGAGGAATCGGCAACTCGCAATGAGGACATTTCGATGGATTATGATTTTTTCCACTCGCAGCTTTTGACGCTTTCCTGCGGTAATGACTATGAAGTAAAAGTTATACCAAAAGACATCAATATCTGGATATCCCGACTTTTTCTCGGAGATGCGGATGGTTTTTCTATTCTGTATTACCAGGATGTGGATAGCCTTGTTTACTGGGCAAACGAAGCGGCTTATCGATGGAAATTGCGAGGTATAGCCATCTGGTCGCTTGGGCAGGAGGATATGCGGCTGTGGGAGGCGCTTCCGAAGCAAATATAGGTTAAAAGTTTTATATATTCAGCGCTTTGCTTTAAGGCATGGCGCTTTTTTATATGCAAAATTCAAGTTGAACGGAGGGTTAAGACAATGAAAACGGTATGGAACTGGGTACAGGCGGTTTTTACTGCTATTGGTGGATTTCTTGGCTGGTTTCTTGGAGGGCTGGATGGATTTTTATATGCACTCATCGCTTTTGTAGCCATTGACTATGTGACCGGAGTGATGTGTGCCGTTGTAGACAGAAAGCTTTCGAGTGAAGTCGGGGCCAAGGGCATCTTTAAGAAAGTGCTTATTTTTGTACTTGTAGGAGTAGGACACATCATCGACAGCCAGGTGCTCGGCAATGGCGGGGCAATCCGGACAGCGGTGATTTTCTTTTACCTGAGTAACGAGGGAATTTCAATTCTTGAGAATGCAGCACATATAGGACTGCCCATTCCTGAAAAGCTGAAGAACGCATTGGAACAACTGCATGATCGCTCAAATGAGGAGGATGAAAAGAAATGAAGCTTTTTACTAAATACATGACGCGAAACGATTGCTATACAGCAGGCCGCAAAATCACGCCTAAAGGAATCATGGTACATTCGACGGCTGTGCCGGGTGTAATGGCGGCTGAGTGGTTTTCCCGTTGGAACAAATCTTACAAGGCCGGCGAAATAAATAGGCAGGTATGTGTTCACGCTTTTGTAGACGATAAAGAGGTTTGGCAATACCTGCCTTGGGATCATCGCGGGTGGCATGCGGGAGGAGCAGCAAACAATACACATATTGGCTTTGAAATCTGTGAGCCTGCTGGGTTTTCGTATAAATCCGGGTCGGTAATGGTGGGTTATGATGCAGCAAAGCAGGAAGATTATTTCCGTAAAGCGTGGCAGAATGCTGTTGAACTCTGCGTTATGCTCTGCAAGAAGTACGGTCTTAATGAGAATGACATCATCTGCCACTCCGAAGGATATAAGCTCGGTATTGCCAGCAACCATGCTGATGTGATGCACTGGTTTCCCAAGCATGGGGAGAATATGGACACTTTCCGTAAAGCAGTAAAAAAAGCGCTGGAGAACAGTACAGATATCAATACTGATATTGGAATTGGAGATATGGTGGAGTTTAAGGTCAGTGTAAAGAATTACTACCCCGGCAGTGTGGAAGTTCCAACGTGGGTCAAAAATGACTATTACCACAGGGTCACACAGACTTTATACAAAGGCAAGCCGGTCATAAAAGGCGGCAAAGAATGTGTATTGCTTGGCAAAAAGGTTAAGAAATCCGGCGGTCAAGAGATTGCAGGCATAAACACTTGGGTAGCAAAAGAAAACCTTGTAATTGTAAACAGCATTCCTGATAACAAGTGCAATAGAACCTATACAGTGCAAAAAGGCGATACCTTATGGAGAATAGCGGAAAAAGAACTCGGTAGAGGAACAAGATATCCGGAGATTAAGAAACTCAATGGTCTGACTTCAGATACTATTTACCCCGGACAAGTTCTGAAATTGCCGGAATAACGATAAAGGACAGCCAATCGCGGCTGTCCTAAGTTTTTATAGGAGGTGCTTGAATGATAGAGGCGGCTAATCATTTACCATATAACCCGCAGGAAACGAACTATTCAAAGATAACACAGGAGGAAATTCAAAGAGAGGTTGATTACTGGCGGGCATATAAAATCCTGCAAAAGATGCTTAAGGCGGGACTGATTTCAGAAGAAGAATTCAACAAAATCGACAAGTTGAACCGCAAAACTTTCTCGCCGATGTATGCACAGCTTATGGCCTAATTAGCTTGCTATTAGCGGCACACAGAGGTAACATGTCACATGCCCAAAGGAGGTGAAAACAGTGAGAAAGGTAACAAGGATTGATGGAAACAATGCTCTCCAAGCTTTCAAGCCAAAGGTGAGGGTAGCGGCTTATTGCAGGGTTTCAACAGACAGTGATGAGCAAATGGCAAGCCTGGAAGCACAAAAGGACCATTATGAATCCTATATAAAAGCAAATCCTGATTGGGAATTTGCAGGGATTTATTATGATGAAGGCATATCAGGCACAAAAAAGGAAAACCGAACTGGACTTTTGAGACTGCTTGCAGATTGCGAAAACAAAAAAATTGACTTTATTATAACCAAGTCAGTCAGCAGATTTGCCAGAAACACAACCGACTGCATTGAAATGGTGCGAAAACTTACCGTTCTCGGTGTTTTCATCTATTTCGAGAAAGAGAATATAAACACACAGCGCATGGAAGGCGAATTGGTGCTGACAATTTTGAGCAGCCTTGCAGAAAACGAGTCATTATCCATTGCAGAAAATAGTAAGTGGTCTATCAGACGTAGGTTCCAAAACGGAACATACAAAATTTCGTATCCTCCCTATGGTTACGATTATGTGGATGGAAAGCTATTTATCAATAAAGAACAGGCTGAAATCATAAAGCGGATTTTTTCCGAGGCTTTGGACGGTAAAGGCACACAGAAAATTGCAGATGGGCTAAATTCCGATAAAATCCCAACAAAGAGAGGTTCACACTGGACAGCGACAACTATCCGCGGCATTTTAAGCAATGAAAAATATACTGGGGATGTCCTTCTGCAAAAAACCTATACAGATGAGAATTTTAAGCGGCATTATAATCATGGGGAAAAAGATCAATACATGATAAAAGATCATCATGAAGCCATTATATCCCATGAGGAATTTGAAGCCGCCCAAGAGATATTAAAGCAAAGAGGAAAAGAAAAAGGTGTAATTAAGGGAAGCAGTAAGTATCAAAAACGCTACCCTTTCTCAGGAAAAATCAAATGCGCAGAATGTGGCAGCAATTTTAAGCGTCGAATTCATGGCAGCGGTGACCGTAAATATATTGCATGGTGCTGCACAAAGCACATAAAGGACGCATCAAGCTGTTCCATGAAGTTTGTCAGAGAGGATGCGATCCATCAGGCCTTCGTTGTAATGATCAATAAGCTTATTTTCGGTCATAAGTTCATTCTAAGGCCATTGTTGCAAAGCTTAAAGAAGACAAATTACTCAGATAACATAACAAAGATTCAGGAGATGGAAGCAAAAATCAAAGAAAATACAGAGCGAGTTCAGGTGATTATGGGACTTATGGCCAAAGGATACCTGGAACCCGCTCTTTTTAATACACAGAAAAATGAGCTGCTCAAAGAAGCAGCCATATTAAAAGAACAAAAAGAAGCCATAAAACGAGCAATCGATGGGAGTCAGACTATCCTTGTTGAGGTTGAGAAGCTTCTTAAATTTGCAACGAAAGCTGAAAAGCAGATTGATGCATTCGATAGCAAAATATTTGAGGATTTTATTGAAGAAATCATTGTGTTTTCACAAGAAGAAATAAGTTTCAAAATGAAATGCGGGTTGAACTTAAGGGAAAGGTTGGTGAAATGATGAGCCATATACCTTTTGGATATACCATTCAAAACGGCAGGGCTGTCGTTAATGAAGAGGAAGCAGTTAAGATTGAGAAACTATTTGAGGCTTATCTTTCCGGGCTTTCTTTAACCGATGCGGCTCAAAAAGCGGGCATTAAGCGTTACCACACATCTGTTGTAAGAATGCTTTCAGATAAACGGTATGTTGAAGACAAATTCTATCCGCCAATTATCAGCAGGGACACATTCGAAAAAGCACAACTGGAAAGACGCAGGCGAGCAAAGGCGCTTGGCAGGATTTATGAACATAATGGAAATGAAAAGAAATGCATGAATTTTAGGTTTCATGCTTCAATGCCAGATAATCTATACGATGATCCATTTCAGCAGGCAGAGTATGCTTATAGTCTTATTAAGAGCGAGGTGATTTTAGATGACAACCAGGAATGTTACGGTAATTCCCGCCCGTAAGCGAATTGGGAATAGTGCAAAGGCCGAAGAATTGCCCAAGCTTCGGGTAGCAGCTTACTGTCGTGTTTCTACGGACAGCGAGGAGCAGGCAACTAGTTATGAAGCGCAAATTGAGCACTACACAAACTACATCAAAAGCAATCCCGAATGGGAGTTAGCCGGCATATTTGCAGATGAAGGCATTACCGGAACCAACACAAAAAAGCGTGAAGAGTTTAACCGGATGATAGAAGAATGCATGCAGGGCAAAATCGATATGATAATTACGAAATCTATCAGCCGGTTTGCCAGAAATACCCTGGATTGCCTAAAGTACATAAGGCAGCTTAAAGAAAAAAATATTCCGGTTTACTTTGAAAAGGAAAATATAAACACATTGGATTCCAAAGGGGAAATCCTGTTGACCATTATGGCGTCTTTGGCACAGCAAGAAAGCCAATCGTTAAGCCAGAATGTAAAACTGGGTATTCAGTACCGATATCAGCAAGGAAAAATCCATATCAATCATAACCGGTTTCTTGGCTATACAAAGGATAAGGATGGCAATTTAGTTATCGTACCTGAAGAAGCAGAGATCGTTAAACGCATTTACAGAGAATACCTTGAAGGTTCCAGTATGCTACAGATAGCAAGAGGTCTGGAAGCTGACGGAATTCTGACAGGTGCAGGCAATCACAGATGGCATACCAGCACCATCAATAAGATTTTGAGGAATGAAAAATATATCGGTGATGCGCTGTTGCAGAAAACCTATACAGTAGATTTTTTATCGAAGAAAAGGGTGGCCAATAACGGCATAGTTCCTCAATACTATGTAGAAAACAGCCATGAGCCCATAATCCCGCGTGAAATTTATATGCAGGTTCAGGAAGAGCTTGTCCGCAGAAGATGTGTGCATATAAGTAAGAACGGAAAGAAGAGAAACTACAGCAATAATCATCCCTTATCCCAAATGGTGTTCTGCGGCAAGTGTCATGAAGTATTCCGCAGGGTTCATTGGAATAACCGAGGGAAAAAATCCATCGTTTGGAGATGCGTCAGCAGATTGGAAAACACCGGTTTGTTTTGTACCGCTTCCACTATACTTGAAGATACTCTCAAAGAGAAGATTGTAGAAGCTATCAATATAGCCGTCAGCGGGAAAAACTCTTTCCTGGCCATACTGAAAAAGAATATTGAAACCGTATTAAACGAGGATTTGGACGAGAGTACGGCAGATATTGATAAAAGGCTGGAAAAGCTTCAAGCCGAGTTGATCCAATTGGCAAATTCAAAGGAAGCATATGATAATATTGTCAATGAGATTTACCGCTTACGGGACTTAAGGCAAGAAACCCTTTCAAGAAACGCTCTCCGTCAAGATAAGCGGGATCGGATCGCTGAGATGACGGACTTCCTTAATATGCAAACCGGTGGTATTACGGAATTTGATGATAAACTGGTTAGAAAACTAATTGAAAAGGCAACTGTATATAATGACAGGCTAGTGGTAGAGTTTAAGTCAGGGTTAGAAATAGAAGTAAACCTATAAGCTCGTATTAAGATAGCCGCCAGTAGGGGAAGAGTACTTATACTATTATAAATAACTACAGGAGACATAATTGGATTACCGATTGCGGGAGCAGAAGCAAAATGCGCTGGTTAAAAATGCAGAGCGTGAAGGAAGAAGCAGCGAATAGCTGAAATGACAGACTTCTTGAATGAACAGTCCTATGAGCTGGAGGAATATGATGAGCAACTGGTAAGGCGGCTTATTGAAAAAGTTACGGTATTTGATAATAAGCTGACCGTTGAGTTTAAGTCTGGAGTAGAGATTGATGTATTAATTTAAAATGAACCTGACCGCGGTTCGTTGTAAAATTAAATGCAACAGGTAAAATGCAGCAAAAAACAAACAACCATAGTGAGAAATCATGTATGATTTAGGTGTCAACTCCAAACATACAGGAGGTCTCTACTATGGCTGTTCAATCTAAGTCTACCACAACTGCACGTTCTTTTAAACACCTAAATGTTTATGAACGGGGCCAAATTGCCGCTCTCTTAAAGGAAGGTAAAACTCTACGTTATATTGCTAACAAGTTAGGACGCTCACCAAGTACAATTAGTCGCGAAATTAAAAGAGGAACCACAATTCAAATGCGTTCGGATTTATCAACTTATGAAGAATATTTCCCTGAAACCGGGCAGGCGGTTTACGAAAAAAATCGCATGAACTGTGGAGCGAAGTGCAAGGTGGCTCAGGTTGAAGATTTTCTAAAATTTGCAGAAGATAAGATACTGCACGAAAAATGGTCACCAGATGCAGTTGTTGGTTCATGCAAAAGAGATCCTAAGTGGCAGGAAGCTGCCATTGTCTCTACTAAAAGTTTGTATAGTTATATAGACCGAGGGTTGCTAAAAGTCCGAAATATTGATTTAAGTCTTAAACTTAGATTAAAGCCTAAAAGTAAAAGGGTTCGTCAAAACAAACGCATGATGGGAACAAGCATTGACCAAAGACCAGAAGAAGTACAACAACGCCAAACTTTTGGCCATTGGGAAATTGATACTGTAGTAGGTAAACGAGCAAATGATGCAGTTATTTTAACCCTAACTGAACGAAAAACCCGTCATGAGCTGTTATTTCTTTTGGATGCAAAAGACAGTAATGCTGTTAATAAGGCACTTTTAGCGCTTAAGAATCGCTACGGTGAACAAATAGCCAAGGTATTTCGTTCTATTACAGCAGACAACGGTTCCGAATTTAGTGAGCTATCCGAAACCTTAAAACCATTAGGAATTCAAGTTTACTTTTCCCATCCTTATTCCTCTTGGGAAAGAGGAACTAACGAACGCCATAACGGACTTCTACGCCGTTTTATACCTAAAGGAAAAGCCATTAAGGATCTTTCGGCAGCAACAATAGAACGCATACAAAACTGGCTAAATAAGCTTCCACGTAAAATATTAGGTTATAAAACGCCAGAAGAATGTTTCCTTGAGGAGCTATATAAAATAGCTTAAGCCCCCTTCTTCTTGGGAATTATAGAGCTCATTTGAGGGTTGTCAAGGGTAAAGACTTCATCTTGCCTATCGGCAACCCTTGACAACCCTTTGCATTCGCTCAATAAAATAGCCAAGAAGGGGCTTAAAACTGTTCTCACCCTTTAAAACCTAAAATCATGATGATTTTCACTAGAGGTGTTGCATTTAATATTGCAATTTAGATTGAACAATTACTCATATGTTTTTATTGACAAACGGAGAATTGAGGTTTATAATATATATGAAAGCTTATTCAAGTGTTCAATTGAATGATAAGGAGGTGATATAAATATGGCAAAAAAAATTCAACCAATTGAAAGATGCGACTGTGATGTAATACATGAGGAAATTGTAAATAAAGTGCGAGAAAAAATGCCTCAAGAAGAAACTCTATATGATCTAGCAGAACTATTTAAAGTTTTTGGAGATTCAACAAGAATTAAGATACTCTGGGCATTAGATGAATCAGAGATGTGCGTTTGCGATATTGCATTCTTATTAAATATGACCCAATCAGCAATTTCACATCAGCTAAGAGTCTTAAAGCAGGCTGAACTAGTAAAGAGCAGAAGAGAAGGAAAGATTGTATTCTACTCTCTTGAAGATGAACATGTAAAGCAAATATTTGACCAGGGATTAATTCATATTTCAGAAGAAAGTAAGTAAAGGAGGGTCAGTAATGTTAAAGAAGGAAGTAATTTTAGAAGGTTTAGATTGCGCAAATTGTGCAGCTAAAATTGAAGATGAGGTTAATAAATTAAATGGAGTCAAAGCCTATATGAACTTCATGAACAAGACATTGACTTTAGAAATTGAATCAGAGCAAGAGTATAAGAATATATTACAGCAAGTTAAAACCATAGTGCACAAGCACGAACCGGATGTGGTAGTGAAAGAAAAATCCGTTAACAAGAGCAATAAAATAGTATTAATACTTGAAGGACTTGGCTGCGCGAATTGTGCAGCTAAAATGGAAAAAGAAATAAGCGGTCTAGAAGGAGTTGAATTTGCTGCAGTAGATTTTGTTTCGAAGAAACTAACACTGGAAA